>NZ_QJUM01000052.1 GCF_004327355.1 Phytopseudomonas dryadis | reverse complement strand
TCCATTCCTCGGCCTTGCTCTGGGCGTTGTCCGGGTCGGTGAAGTTGCGGTTGATGTAGAAGTTGCGCAGGTTGAGGCTGACCTTGGCGTCGTCGACGAAGCCTTCGGCCTGGGCGACGAGGGGCAGCATGCTGGCCGCGACGGCCAGGGTCAGGGCACTGGGAATCAGTAACGGATTGCGGGTTGCGTTCAAGAGTTTCATTGTTGTTATCCCTCTCTGTTGCTCGATCGTTGGCATGAAGAGCTCCCTCCGGGTGAGCGGATGCTTGAGTCGCTGGGGGGGTGAAGCGGGTGCTGCGGACCGGTAACGCACGCGGCTACCGGTCGTCTGGCTCAGGGCTGTTCGATACCGACGCTGTCCGGTGAGATCTCGATGGCCTTGGCCTTGTACATCGACCAGGCGGTGACCGACTGCCAGCGCTTGAGGAATGCCTCGGCTTCGGCGCCGCTGAGGTTCAGGCTCTGCGCGCCATAGTTCTTCAGGAAGCCCTGGAATTCTTCGTTGGCCACGGCCTTGGCATAGGCATCGACCAGCTTCTGCTTGATGTCATCCGGCGTGTCCTTGTGCACGAAGGCGCCCCAGAACGGCCCCCATGGCAGGTACTCGGCGATATCCGGCAGTGCCGCGGTGATCGGCTCGACGCCCGGCAGCTCCGGGGTTTCCTCGGCGGCCAGTACGGCCAGGGCCTTCAGCTTGCCGGTGCGTACCAGTTCCTTGGCGGCCGCCAGGCTCAGGGGCATGAAGTCGATGTGCTTGCCCATCAGCGCGGTGATGCCGGGGCCGTCGCCACCGAAGGTCACTTCACGCACCTTCAGTTCGCCGACGGCGTTGACCATGGCGTGAACGGTGCTGGGCAGGCCGCCGGCGCCGGTGGAGCCCATGCGCAGGGTGTCCGGCTTGGCCTTGGCGTCGGCCAGCAACTCGGCCATGGAGTTCCACGGGCTGTCGGCGTTGGCGGCGATCACCACGACGTTCTGGCCGATGATGTTGACCGGATAGAAGTCGCTGTAGTCGAACTTGGCCAGGCCCAGTACCGGGTACAGCTGCGGGTTCTCGGCGCCCAGCAGCAGGGTGTAGCCGGTGGGTTTCTGCTGCAGCACGTAGCTGCTGCCGATCACCGCGGTGCCGCCGGGACGGTTGTTGAGGATCAGTTTGGTGCCCAGCTCCTTCTCGACGTAGGGCGCGAGGCTGCGCATCACGTTGTCGGTGGCGCCGCCGGCGCCCCAGGGGATCACGGCCTGGATGCTGCGCTCCGGATAGTCGGCGTGGGCGGGCAGGGCCAGCGTCAAGGCACTAAGGGAAAATGCGACGCCGGTAAGTAGTTGCTTGAGCATGTGGAGAGTCTCCATTGGTTGTTGTTATTTATCCGTTTCCGGGGCATGCGTGACGCGGTGTATCAAGGTTGAATCGGTGTCGTTTTAGCCTTGCGCTTGAGCCAGCCGAACAGCGGGGTGTTGCTCAGCACGACCAGTACCAGGGCGCAGCTGAGGATCAACGACAACGGACTGCTGACCAGTTCGCCGAGCAACTCGAGCGGATTGTCGCCGACCGACGCCATGGCCTGGCGGTAGGAATTGTCCATCAGCGGACCGAGGATGACACCGAGGATGATCGGCCCCATCTGGAAGCCAAAGGCCTTGAGGAAGTAGCCGAGCAGGCCGAAGCCAAGCATCCAGTAGACCTCGGTCATGCTGCTGTTCAGCGAGTAGGAGCCCACGGTGCAGAGCACCAGGATCAGCGGGATCAATACGGCCTTGGGCATTTCCACGACCTTGGCGAACAGCTTGATGCCCATCAGGCCGAAGATCAGCAGGAAGATGTTGGCCAGGGCCAGGTTGCCAACGGTGAACCAGAAGATGTGCGGATTCTCCACCATCAGCATCGGGCCGGGGTTGAGGCCGTGAATCACCAGGGCGCCGATGATCACCGCCGTCACCGCGTCGCCGGGCATGCCCAGGGTCAGCATCGGCACATAGGCGCTGCCGACCGCCGCGCTGTTGGCGGTTTCCGGCGCCACCAGGCCTTCGTAGGCGCCTTCGCCGAAGGGACGGGTGGGGTTCTTCACGGTGCGCTTGGCGTGGTCGTAGGCCAGCAGCGCGGCGATCTCGCCGCCGACGCCCGGCAGCACGCCGACCAGTACGCCGATGATCGAGGTGCGCAGCGACAGCGGCAGGAACTTGAGGATCATCGCCAGGGATGGAATGATCTTGTCGACCTTCTGCTTGACCACCTGGGTGTTGAGGTTGTGCAACTGGTACAGCGCCTCGGCGACGCCGAACAGGCCGATCATCACCACCACATAGTGGATGCCGCCCATCAGCTCCATCTGACCCATGGTGAAGCGCCCTTCGGCGGTGACCGGGTCCATGCCGACCATGCCGATGACCGCGCCCAGCGCCACGGCGAAGATACCCTTGGCCAGGCTGCCGTCGGCCAGACTGCCAACCAGCATCAGGCCGATGGCGGCGATCAGGAAGTAGTCGCGCGGGGCGAATTTCAGCGCCAGGTCGCCAAGGATGGGCGCCGCGCAGGCCAGTACCACGGTGCCGATCAGGCCGCCGATCACCGACATCACCGTGCTCAGACCGATGGCGCGTCCGGCCTCGCCGAGTTTGGCCAGCGGGTAACCATCGAACGACGTGGCCACCGACGACGGGCCGCCGGGAATGTTCAGCAGAATGGCGCTGCGTGCTCCGCCATAAACCCCGCCGATGAAGATACCGACGATCAGCGCCAGTGCCTGATTGACCTCCCAGGAAAAGGTGAAGGACACCAGGATCGAAACCGCCATGGTTACCGACAGCCCGGGAATCGCGCCGATGTAGATACCGGCGAAGGTGCCGAGTGCCGTCAGCATCAGCAGGTTCGGATCCATCCAGGCCAACAGCAGGTAAGAGAGTGTATCGCTCATGGAAATCTCGTCTCAGGGGCGGGGTCAGGGTAGATAGACGCTGAACGCCAGGGTGAACAGGAGATAGATCGCCAGTACCGACAGCGAACTGGCGAACAGCGCCGACAGCACCTTGCCGCGTCGCAGGTAGACGATGGAAAGCATCAGGAACACGAAGGTACTGGCATAGAAGCTGGCCCACTGGATCGCTGCCAGATAGGCCACGGCGAGCAGGGTGAAGACCACGATGTGGCGTGGGAAATGCTCGTGACTGAAACGCTTCGCCGAGGCGAGCCAGCCCTCGCCGTGAGTGTCTTTGCCACGCAGCTCGAAAAGCACCCGAATGGACGAAAGCAGCAAGACCACGCTGATGCCCAGCGGGAAGGCGCCGGGTGAGCTGACCGAGGAGAAACCGGCGATCATATAGGCCTGGTACAGCACGGTGATGCTGAAGATCAACAGCAGCACGCAGAAGGTACGTTCGCCAACCGGCACTTTTTTACGCGTATTCATGCACAGCTCCTGGGAAGAAGGTCGTCACGTCGGGCATGCGGAGCGCGGGCTCAGCGACCGGGGCTCAGGATCGGCTGCCGGGTGGGATCGTCCTGGCGGCGCGTCATGGCGGGCGTGAGCAAGCCGATCGCGGCGGGAGAGAGGGAAGACCAGTCCTCGGACGAGGAACGGAGCAGACGAACGACCTGGGCGGTCATTCGCTGTGCGCGGGCAAACACAGACGTGGGCTGTGACATGGAGGGCGACCTTCTTATATTTATAGGTTCAATGATGCTGGCGCTGCATTGGCCTGCATGGCGTCGAACAATGCAAGCGACAGCGAACGTGGATCGAATAGTGTTCCGTGAGCCACGGCATTTCAATTCACTAATCATGTTCCTGTTCGATAACCGAACAAGAACGGACTGGTTAGTACATAAAATTCGCTGCCCGATTATGGCGCGTCCGTGGTCACTCAGCCAGTGCCTCTGCAGCGAAAATCACCGCACGGCAGAGCCTGTGACCGGGCGTGGCAGGGGCGTCCGTCCGGCCAGCCTGGTCGGCGTGCGGAACTGACGATGTATTTCGGTTACGCCTTCGCCGCGATGTCTTTTAGAATCGCGCCAAATCATTCAGGAACCGCTCCATGGCCGGTAGTCAGATAGAACGGGCGTTGAGCCTACTCGAGAGCCTTGCTGGCGAGCCGGGCGAGGCCGGTGGCGTGCCCATGCAGACGTTGGCCGAGCGCCTGGACATTCCCAAGAGCGCCACGCACCGCATGCTCGCCGAACTGATTCGCCTGGGCTACGTACGCCAAGACCCGCAGACCAGCCGCTATCGGCTGTCGACCAAGCTGGTCGCCCTGGGTTTTCGCTACCTGGCCAGCAGTGGCGCCGACAGCGTCCAGCCTATTCTCGACCGCCTGGCCCGGGAAAGCGGTGAGCTGGTGCGCCTGGGCGTGATCGAGGGCGAGCGGCAGACCTGGATCGCCAAATCCCAGGGCGCCCGCTCCGGTCTGCGTTACGACCCGGACATGGGCCGCGATGCCCCTCTGCGCTACACCGCCTCCGGGCATGCCTGGCTGGCCAGCCTGGGCGATGCCGAAGCGCTGGCGCTGGTCGCGCGCCAGGCGATTGCCGAGGAGACGGCGTTCGGCCCCAATGCCCCGCATAGCGACGAGCAGCTCCTGCAGTATCTGCAGCGGGCCCGTGAGCGGGGGTATGCCAGTGTCGTGGAAACCTCGTCGATCGGTACCTGTGCGCTGGCCGCCGTGATCGGCCATCCACTGCACGGGCGCGCCATCGGCGTGCTCAGCATCGCCGGCCCCAGCGCGCGCCTGCCCGAGGCCCGCATGCAGGAACTGGTTCCCCTGTTGCTCGACGCTGCCGAGGAACTCTCCGCGGCCAGCCAGGCCTCGGACCTGTTCGCCTGAGCCTCCCGGCAGGCCGCTGGAAGGCGCCTGCCTCACCACACAAACATGATGGTTCACCGCTCTCGCAGGTTCTGCGCGCTGCTTCCGCTCGCGTCGTCGATTTGCCTTATGCCTATTGCAATAATATGGAACTGGGTTCTAAATTATTTAAAAGGCGACGCGTTCGCCGCAGAACAATCACAAAAGGAACCGCGTTTTGAAGCAGCCGTTGCGTATCGCCCTGGTCGGCGCCGGGATCATGGGCCGCCAGCATGTTCAGCATCTGCATACGGTGGAGCAGGCCCGCTTGTGCGCCATCGTCGATCCGGGGCCGCAGGCGGCGGATTTCGCCGGCGAATGCCAGGTACCCTGTTTCGGCGAGCTGCGGCCACTGCTCGAGCAAGGGATTGCGCAGGCGGTGATCATCGCCAATCCCAATACCGAGCATGTACGTAGCGCCCTGATGTGCATCGAGGCCGGTTTGCCGGTGTTGCTGGAAAAGCCGGTCGGTGTGCATCTGGACGAGGTGCGCGAACTGGTCGCTGCCGCGCAGCGTAACGGCGTTCCGGTCCTGGTCGGCCATCATCGGCGGCACAATCCGTTGATCGTCCGGGCGCACCAACTGTTGAGCGAAGGGGCCTTGGGCCGGCTGACCACGGTCACGGCCATGTGGCAGTTGCAGAAACCGGACAGCTACTACGACGTCGCCTGGCGCCGCGAGCCGGGTGCCGGGCTGCTGTTGACCAACCTGATCCACGATCTCGACCTGCTGCGTCACCTGTGTGGCGAGGTCGAGCAGGTGCAGGCCATGACCAGCAACGGCGTGCGCGGTTTCGCCAATGAAGACAGCGCGGTGGTGTTGCTGCAGTTCGCCAATGGTGCCCTGGGCAGCCTCACCGGTTCCGATGCGGTGGCCGCCCCCTGGAGCTGGGAACTGAGCGCCGGTGAGAACCCGGTTTATCCGCGCCAGCCCGATCAGCCCTGCTACCTGTTGGCCGGCACCCGGGGCGCGTTGAGCATCCCCCAGCTCAAGCATTGGCACTATGCCGAGGACGGCGCCGGCTGGCATCAGCCGTTGCTGCAGCAGCCTGAGCCTTACGCTGCCGAGCAAGCGCTGCGTCAGCAACTCGTGCACTTCGTCGAGGTAGCCCGCGGGCAGGCCGCGCCGCTGGTCAGCGCTGCCGATGCCGGACGCACGCTGGCCTTGTACGAGGCCATTCGCGCTGCCGCCGAAAGTGGCCGTGCCTGCCGCCCGGCAGCCATTTGAACGACCTTGTTTCCATCTGCCGCGGCACTGTGCCGCCCAAGTGAATGCCATGAATGAACGCGTCATCTCCCTCGCCAGCCTGACCGTCCTCGAGCTGTCCCCGCCGGATATGGTCGATGTCGCCGCCCGTGCCGGCTATAGCCATGTCGGCCTGCGCCTGATTCCAGCCACGCCGGATGAGCATCATTTCCCTCTGGTCGCCGACGCCGGTCTGCGTCGGCAGACCTTGCAACGCTTGCGTGATACCGGTATCGGGGTGCTGGATATCGAGATCCTGCGTCTGCAGCCGGCAACCCGCAGCAGCGATTTCAAGGCGGTGCTCGAGGCCGGTGCCGAGTTCGGTGCCAGTGAAGTGCTGGTCGCTGGCAACGATGCCGATGAACAGCGTCTGACCGATAATTTCGCCGCCTTGTGCGAGCTGGCCGAGGGCTACGGCCTGTTTCCGCATCTGGAGTTCATGCCCTGGACGGATGCCGCCAACCTGCAGCAGGCTTCGCGCATCGTCGAGCGGGCGGGGCGGGCCAATGGCTGCGTGCTGGTGGACGCCTTCCATTTCGACCGTTCGGCTTCGCGCCTGGAAGATCTTCAGGCCCTGCCGCCGTCACGGATGCGTTATGCCCAGCTGTGTGACGTGGCCGGGCCGCGTCCGCACGACATGGCGGAAATTCTGCGCCAGGCCCGTAATGAGCGGCGCTTTCCCGGTGACGGCGATTGTGACTTGCCAGGCCTGCTGCGCAGTCTACCGTCGGGCATTCCCCTGAGCCTGGAAATCCCGACCCGGCAACTGCTGGAGCAGGGCGTCAGCGCCCAGCAAAGGGCGCAGATGGCCATCGACAAGACGCGGGCGTTGCTGGCCCGGCTCTGATCGCCTGCCACCCGTCGGGTACCTGGGCCAACCCACTTCTATAGTGGGCAGAGCCCATGAGTCTGGGGCAATGTTGATTATCGAGGGCCTGTTGACGTTTCAGCGCAAGCCGCGTTGCCGCGAGAAATCTCGCCAGGCCGGGCGGCGATCCGCTAGGCGGAGGACGCAGGGAATGGCGTTCCCTTGCCAAGTCTTCCAACAACGCATGGCGAGATTTCCCGCGCAACCCGCAGGGCCGGGCCCGTTTTGCCGCGATGCGGCGTTTCTCGCCGGCTCATTTAGCCCGCTAAACTTCGCGGCTCGAGCCTTGCCTCGCGGCAAAACGGGCTCCGGCGCGGTCGTGCTGAAACGTCAACAGACCCTAGTTAGCCGGCTATCGATTAAGATGCTGTTCGTTGAATCACGAGAACCCCCATGAGTACCCCAAGTTCACCGTTGTCAGGCGCCAGTCATCCGCTCAAGGGGATCGCCCTGGTGGTGCTGGCGACCTTTCTCTTCGCCAGCCACGATGCACTGTCCAAGTACCTGTCCGGTTTCTACCCGATCATCATGATCGTCTGGGTGCGTTACCTGGTGCATACCCTGTTGATGGCCGGTATCTTCCTGCCGCAGTCCGGCTTGCGCGTCCTGCGCAGCAAGCGCCCGCTCTTGCAGGCGCTGCGGGCGATGTGCCTGCTGGGCACCAGCCTGTTCTTCACCACGGGGCTGCTGTTCATCCCACTGGCCGAGGCCACCGCGGTCAACTTCCTCACGCCGCTGATCGTCACGGCCCTGTCGGTACCGCTGCTCGGCGAGCGGGTCAGCCGTGGCCAGTGGATCGCGGTTATCGCCGGCTTCATCGGTGTGCTGATCATCGTCCATCCGGGCGGCGACCTGTTCACACCGGCAATCCTGCTGCCGTTCTGCTCGGCGCTGTGCTTCAGCTGCTATCAACTGCTCACCCGCAGGCTCAGCGAGGTCGACAGCCCGACCACCAGCAACTTCTTCGCCGGTTTGTTCAATACCCTGATCATGAGCGCGCTGGTGCCGTTCTTCTGGCAGCTTCCGGAGGTTGGCCACGGCCTGCTGATGCTCGCCCTGGGCGGTTGTGGCATGTGCGCCCATCTGTTCCTGACCCAGGCATTCCGTCACGCCGCGCCAGCCTTGCTGGCGCCCTTCGGCTACGGCCAGATCGTCTTTGCCGGATTGCTCGGCTACCTGGTGTTCTCCCATACGCCGGAAACCGCCGCTTTGGTCGGCATCGTCGTGATCTGCCTCAGCGGTCTGGCGGCGGCCTGGCAGAACCGCCGTTGAAGGCGCCGCCCCACGTTCGGCGGGCATGAAAAAGCCCATCACCGGGATGGGCTTTTCCGTCAGCGCCAGCTATCAGTCGGCAGGTGCGGCCTTGACGCTGCGCGGTGCCATGAAATACAGCCAGACGAGGGCGATGAAGTACATCGTCGGGATCATGGTGAATAGCACGGCATAGTTGTTGTTGGTGACGGTCAGCACGTAGCCGACGATCTGGGTCATGAACATGCCGCCGACGGCGGCGCACATGCCGCCAAAGCCGAATACCGTACTCATCATGTGCTTGGGCGTGTAGTCCATGACCAGGCTCCAGATGTTCGCGGTCCAGGCCTGATGGGCGCCGACGGCCAGGGAGATGGCCAGTACCGCGATCCAGATATTCGCCGCATGGGCGGCGAACACCACGCAGACGATGGTGCAGGCGAATAGCAGCATGGACATCAAGCGTGCGTTGACCGGGCGTACGCCACGGCCGATCAGCCAGGATGAGAGCACGCCGCCACCGATGCTGCCGAAGTCGGCGGTCAGCCAGATCAGGATCAGCGGGATGCCCATCTGGGTAACGCTGATGCCCAGGTCGTACTGCTGGTTGAGGAACGGCGGCAGCCAGTACAGGTAGAACCAGAACACCGGAGCGGTCATCGAGAATGCCAGGGCGAATGCCCAGGTGCCACGCATGCGCATGATCTGCGCCAGGCCGACCTTGACCTCTTCCGGCTCGACTTCGCGCTGGATGTATTCCAGTTCGCTGCGTTTGACGTGCGGGTGGTCTTCCGGGTTGTGATAGTTCAGCGCCCAGAATACCAGCCACACCAGGCCCAGGGCGGCCATGCCGAGGAAGGCTGCCTGCCAGCCCCAGAGGCTGAGGA
The DNA here is from genome assembly GCF_004327355.1 of Phytopseudomonas dryadis. Lineage (GTDB taxonomy): Bacteria > Pseudomonadota > Gammaproteobacteria > Pseudomonadales > Pseudomonadaceae > Aquipseudomonas > Aquipseudomonas dryadis. The sequence goes on along the minus strand of NZ_QJUM01000052.1, from coordinate 5,595 downwards.
TCAGGGGCAGCAGGGCCGGCGTGACCATGGCCCCGACATTGGTGCCGGCATTGAAGGCCCCGGTCGCGATGGCGCGTTCGCCGGCCGGGAACCACAGGCGTGTGGTCTTCACGCACGCCGGGTAATTGGCCGCCTCGGTGAGGCCGAGAATGAAACGACAGACCATGAAGCCGACCGCCGAGGTGGCCAGGCCATGGGCGCCGGTGGCCAGGCTCCAGAGCAGTACCGCGAGGAAGAAGGCGCGTTTGACGCCGACCTTGTCGATGAACCGGCCTTGCAGCAGGAAGCCGATGGCATAGCCGACCTGGAACCAGAAGTTGATGTTGGCGTAGTCCATCGCCGTCCAGCTCATTTCCTTGGCCAGGATCGGTTGCATGACGCCAAGCGCGGCCCGGTCGATGTAGTTCAGCGTGGTGGCGAAAAACACCAGCGCCAGCATGCCCCAGCGGGTTTTACCCACCGCCATGGCGCCGCGGAACTTGTCGCCTATGCCGCCGCCGGAAACAGGCGCCTGACTGGTACTGTGGGTGTTCTGTAATTCGGTCATTTATTACGGCCATCCCTTTGTTGACCGGGCAGGTCGCCACGGTCTGGACTAGGATCGTTTTCGGATAGCTGGTGATTATCCAACACGGCTACGCGCTGCGCGCGAATTAGGTGCAGGTAATCATCAATACCGGATTGATTGGCGCGTTCAGTTTTTCTCGGACGCGTCAGCGACGGACTCAGGCAAAGGCGGATAGTCGTCGTGGTCGAGCGGGGGCGGTGCGGGGAAAGCGCAAAGGAAGGCGTGTTCAGGCGCTGGGTGGAGGAAGACGATGCAGGCGGGTAAGGCATTCAGTGAGCGCATGGCGGTGTACCGTTCTTGAATTTGTTATGGCTTCTGTTCGTTGATCGCAGAGAACGTTGGCGAAGTACCGTGGTAGACGGCATTCGTTGCTGTCCTGCAATGTGGGATCGATGGTGCGCAGCTAGCCGGCGATCGTCAATTCGATCATCTGTCATTCGTTCGATAATCGAACAAAAAACTAACTGGTTCGTACACTGCGGTTGCCGTGGCAAGGCCTGCGGCCAATAATGATTTCATCCCGGCAGCGCCTGATCCGTCGCTCGGTTCAGGTACCTGACTCGTATAACAAATTCAGTGCAGGCACGGCCGTGTCTGCGCGGGCCGGCGCAATAACCAGGAGCTGATATGCAGCGTTCAATTGCCACCGTTTCCTTGAGCGGCACCCTGCCTGAAAAACTCGAGGCGATTGCCGCCGCCGGTTTCGACGGTGTGGAAATCTTCGAAAATGACCTGCTCTATTACGATGGAAGCCCGCGCGACATACGCAAGATGTGCGCCGACCTGGGCATCGCCATCACCCTTTTCCAGCCATTTCGCGATTTCGAGGGCTGCCGTCGGGATCGCCTGCAACGCAACCTCGATCGCGCCGAGCGCAAGTTCGACCTGATGCAGGAGCTGGGTACGGATCTGGTGCTGGTCTGCAGCAACGTCGCCGCCGACTCCCTGGGCGATGAAGAGATCCTGGTCGACGACCTGCGCCTGCTGGGCGAACGCGCTGGCGCACGCGGGCTGCGGATCGGCTACGAAGCCCTGGCATGGGGCCGGCACGTCAATACCTACCAGCAGGTGTGGAACCTGGTGCGTCAGGCCGATCATGCCGCCGTAGGCGTGATTCTCGACAGCTTCCACACCCTGTCCCTGGGGGGCGATCCCGCTGCCATCGCCGAGATTCCCGGCGACAAGATATTTTTCGTGCAGATGGCCGATGCGCCGATCCTGGCCATGGATGTACTGGAGTGGAGCCGCCACTTCCGCTGCTTTCCCGGCCAGGGCGAGTTCGACCTGCCGGGTTTCCTGGCGCCGATCATCCGCACCGGTTACACCGGCCCGCTGTCGCTGGAAATCTTCAACGACGGTTTCCGCGCCGCGCCGCCGAGGGCCAATGCGGTCGATGGCCTGCGCTCGCTGCTCTATCTCGAAGAAAAGACCCGGGTGCTGCTGGCCAAGGACGAAACCCCGCCCAATCTCGATATCCTCTTCTCGCCGCCAGCGGCAAGCCGCTATCACGGCGTCGAGTTTCTCGAATTCGCGGTGAGCGAGGCGGTCGGCGCCAAACTGTCCAACTGGCTCGAACGCCTGGGTTTCGCCCGGGCGGGGCAGCATCGCTCAAAGGATGTCAGCCTGCTGCGCCAGGGCGATATCAATATCGTGTTGAACGCCGAGCCCTATTCCTTCGCCCACAGCTTCTTCGAGGCCCATGGCGCTTCGCTGTGCGCCACGGCCCTGCGGGTCAGGGATGGCGCATCGGCGCTGCAACGCGCCTGCGATTATCGCGGTCATCCCTATCGTGGCCTGGTCGGCCCGAACGAGCGGGAAATCCCGGCGATGCGCGCCCCCGACGGCAGCCTGATCTACCTGGTCGACCAGGCTGGCGAAGGGCAGACCATCTACGACACCGACTTCATCCTCGACCCGCAAGCCACCGAGACTGGCGGTCTGCAGCGCATCGATCACATGGCACTGGCCTTGCCGGCCGACGCGCTGGACAGCTGGGTGCTGTTCTACAAGAGCCTGCTGGACTTCGAGGCCGACGACGAAGTGGTGCTGCCCGACCCCTACGGCCTGGTGAAAAGCCGGGCGTTGCGCAGCCGTTGCAGTTCGGTGCGCCTGCCCTTGAACATCTCGGAAAACCGCAACACCGCCATCGCCCACGCGCTATCCAGTTACCGTGGCTCGGGGGTGCACCATATCGCCTTCTCCTGCGAGGATATCTTCAAGGAAGTGGCGCGGGCCAAGGAGGCGGGGGTGCCGCTGCTGGACATTCCGCTCAACTACTACGACGATCTGGCCGCGCGTTTCGACTTCGATGACGAGTTCCTCAGCGAACTGGCCTACTACAACGTCCTGTATGACCGTGACGCGCAAGGGGGCGAGCTGTTCCACGTCTACACCGAAGCCTTCGAGGAGCGCTTCTTCTTCGAGATCATCCAGCGCAAGAACGGCTATGTGGGGTACGGTGCGGCCAACGTCGCCGTGCGTCTGGCGGCGATGGCCAAGGCCCGTAGCGGCGCGGCGCGGCATGCTCGGCTTTAGGGCGCACCTGCTGCCTGCCGGCTTGAAATGAGCAAACAATAAGAAAGGCCATGGTGAGTACCCATATGACCGTTACCGCAGAACTTTCGGCCGAACCGCTGGAAGTCCCCCGCAAGACGCGCAAGAACAACCCGGAAAAGACCCGGGAAAACATCCTGCAGGCCGCTATCGGCGAATTCGTGCGTCAGGGGCTTTCCGGCGCGCGGGTCGATGCCATCGCCGAGCGCACGGCGACCTCCAAGCGCATGATCTACTACTACTTCGGCAGCAAGGAGCAGTTGTACGTCGAAGTGCTGTGCAAGCTCTATGGCGATATTCGCAGCACGGAACGTCGCCTGCACCTGGATGAGCTGTCACCACCCGATGCGATTCGCCGGCTGGTCGAGTTCACCTTCGATCACCATGATCGCAACGTCGATTTCGTGCGCATCGTCAGCATCGAGAACATCCACTACGGCGAATACGTCAAGCAGTCCCCGGAGATTCGCCGCATGAGCAACGTGGTCCTGCTCACCCTGGGCGAAACGCTCAAGCGTGGCGAGGCCGAGGGCCTGTTCCGCGCCGGGCTGGATACCCTCGATGTGCACATGCTGATCAGCTCGTTCTGCTTTTACCGGGTATCCAACCGCCATACCTTTGGCGAGATCTTCCAGATCGACCTGCCGGACGAGCAGGTCAAGCAACGGCACAAGACCATGATCTGCGAGGCGGTGCTGCGCTATATCACCGTGTGACGTTCCTGAGTGGGCCGGGTACCAGGTGGCAGCCGGCCCGCCCGTTCAGGCGTTCATGCTGTGAAAGTGATCGAGCATGCGTTGCGCATCGGCGGCCGCGCCGCTGAACAGCTCGAATGCCTTGACTGCCTGGAACACGGCCATGTTGCCGCCATCCAGGGTTCTGCAGCCAATGGCCCTGGCCTCACGCAGCAGCTCGGTTTCCAGCGGGAAGTAGACGATTTCCGCCACCCATAACGCCTTGCGCAGCAGCGCCCTGGGGACCGGCATGCCCGGCAGTTTGGCCATGCCCATCGGCGTGGTGTTGACCAGTCCGTTGGCCACCGCCATCGCCGCCGGCAGATCACTGCCCGGCTGGGCGCGGGCGAAGCCGAAGTGCTGATTGAGGTTGGCTGCCAGGGCTTGAGCCCGTTCATTCTCCACGTCGAAGATGGTCAGCTGCTGCACACCCTCGCTCAGCAGGGCATGCGCCACCGCTGCGCCAGCGCCGCCGGCGCCCATCTGGACGACATGGGTGCGCTCGACATCCTTCAAGCCGCGGCGGAACCCTTCGGAGAAACCGAGGCAGTCGGTGTTATGGCCGATACGTTTGCCGTCTTTCAGCACGACCGTATTGACGGCGCCGATGCCCCGCGCCTCGTCGGAGAGCTCGTCCAGCAGCGGAATGATCGCCTGCTTGCAGGGGAAGGTGATGTTCAGGCCGGTGAAGCCCGTGCGTTCGGCGGCGCTCAGCAGATCGGGCAGGGCAGCGCTGTCCAGCTTGAGCTGATCCAGATCGATAAGGCGATACAGATAGCGCATGCCCTGGGCATCGCCCTCGTGTTCGTGCATGGCCGGTGTGCGTGAAGCCTGGATGCCGGCACCGATCAGCCCGGCCAGAATGCTCTTGTTTGCCGTCATTGTGCTCACCCTTTTATCAGCAGACTGAAGTGCTGCAGAGCGGCCCGGTAGCCATTGCTACCCAGCCCGGCGATCACCCCGACGGCTATTGGCGATACGAAGGAGTGGTGCCTGAAGGCCTCGCGCTTATGGACGTTGGACAGATGCACCTCGATCACCGGCACCTCGCTGGCCACCAGCGCATCGCGAATGGCGACCGAAGTATGGGTCCACGCGGCGGGGTTGATCACGATACCGGCGCAGCGACCACGAGCCTTGTGGATCCAGTCGATCAGTTCCGCTTCATGGTTGGTCTGGCGAAATTCGCTGGCCAGGCCAAGCTCGGCAGCCGTGTCAGCGCAAAGGTTGGCGATATCGGCGAGGGTTTCATGGCCGTAGGTGGCCGGCTCACGGGTACCCAGCATATTGAGATTGGGGCCGTTGAGTATCAGTACGATAGGGGGCATGGGGCGTCCTGTTGTTATTGTTGAACAAGTTCTTGGTGACTCGGGGAAAATGTACTAACTGGTTAATTTGGTCAATACGCCGGCTCGTCAGGGGCGCCCAATGGCGGGACAAAGCGTTCGATTATCGGGCGTGTAGCCATTCATGCTGCCTGCATAAGAAGAAAGGCTGGCGGCGATACTCCGTGCAATTAATCGTTGACGTAAAAACCAGGTTGCCTATAATGCGCACCACTTCCGGCGCGGCCTGATCTGAAAACCTCTTGTTAAACAAGGGGTTAGAAGAAGATAAGGGTTGCACGGACGGCGAATTCGAGTAGAATGCGCCGGCGCTGACAGGGCGGTTCGAGTGGTTCTGTCGGTGGCTCGATCGGGTTGGATCGAAGGTGATGATGAGGCGGTTGACAGCGGTTTG
>NZ_QJUM01000051.1 GCF_004327355.1 Phytopseudomonas dryadis | reverse complement strand
CTGCCCGCCCACCCGCGGCGCATCGGCATCGTCAGCTCGCCGACCGGCGCGGTGATCCGCGACATCATCAGTGTGTTCCGCCGCCGCGCGCCGCAGGTCGAGCTGACCCTGATCCCCACCGCCGTGCAGGGCCGCGAGGCCACGGCGCAGATCGTCCGCGCCCTGAAGCTGGCCGACGCCCAGGGCTTCGATGCGCTGATCCTGGCCCGTGGCGGCGGCTCCCTGGAAGACCTCTGGTGCTTCAACGAAGAAGCCGTGGCCCGTGCCGTGGACGCCTGCGTCACGCCCATCGTCAGCGCGGTGGGCCACGAAACCGATGTGTCGATCAGCGATTTCATCGCCGACGTGCGTGCGCCGACGCCATCTGCCGCCGCCGAACTGCTCGCCCCCCACAGCGACGACCTGACGCAACGGCTCACGGTGTTGCAGCGCCGCCTCGCGCTGGCCATGAACAGCCGCCTGGCCCGTGAGCGCATGCGCCTCGACGGCCTTACCCGGCGCATACGCCATCCCGGCGAACGGCTGCGCCAGCAGGCGCAACGTCTCGACGATCTCGACATGCGCCTGCGCCGGGCCTATCGGCAGCAGACCGCGCAGCGCGCCCACAGGCTGGCGCAACTGCAGGCACGCCTGGCCGGGCAGCATCCGGGCCGCCACCTGCAGCTGCTGCGCCAGCGCCTGGACAGCCTCGCCGAGCGCCTGCCAAGGGCCATGAACGAAGGCCTCAAGGCCCGCCGCCTGCTGCTGCACAGCCAGGTGCAGACGTTGCACGTGGTCAGCCCCCTGGCTACCCTCGGCCGCGGCTACAGCATTCTGCTCGACGACCGCGGCCGCGCCATTCGCCGCGCCGCCGCCACCCAGCCGGGGCAACGCCTCAAGGCGCGCCTCGCCGAGGGCGAGCTGGACGTTCGCGTCGAAGACAACCATGTGGCGCCTGCGACGCTGTCGCTGCTGGATTGAAAGCCTCTGTCGATAAAGGCGCTCGAGGCTGGAAAGCTGGACGCAAAGGCCGTACAGCCTTCCAGCCTCCAGCGCTCTTTTCGGCTCCCTGTAAAGAAATAGGTTTCCCATGCGCCATCTGATCCTCTGTTTCGCCCTGTTTTTAGCCCTGCCCGCCCACGCCGAAGGCTTCATCAGCCGTCTGCTGCACAAGCCGGTGCCCGGCGGTGTCGCCGTGGTCGACCTGGGCGCCTCGGCCAGCGCGCCCAGCGCTACCTACCAGGGCAAGCCGGTATTGGTGATCCACGAAGACCAGCAACGCTGGATCGCCATCGTCGGCATTCCCCTGAGCGTGAAATCCGGCACCCAGCAGATCGAATCGGCCGGCCAGCGTTTGAGCTTCCAGGTGGGCAGCAAGAAGTACGTCGAGCAGCGCATCACCATCAAGAACCAGCAACAGGTCAATCCCAACGCCGAGAACCTTGCGCGCATCGAACGGGAACTGGCCGAACAGACCCGCGCCTACCAACAGTTCAGCTCCCGCCAGCCGAGCAACCTGCTGTTCGACAAACCGGTCAACGGCCCGCTGTCGAGCCCCTTCGGTCTGCGCCGCTTCTTCAATGGCGAGGAACGCAACCCGCACTCAGGGCTGGACTTCGCCGCCAACCGCGGCACGCCGATCAAGGCACCTGCGGCGGGCAAGGTGATCCTGGTGGGCGATTACTTCTTCAACGGCAAGACCGTTTTCGTCGACCACGGCCAGGGGCTGATCAGCATGTTCTGCCACCTGTCCGAGATCGGCGTGAAGGTCGGCGACGAGCTGCCACGCGGTGGCGTACTCGGCAAGGTCGGCGCCACCGGCCGCGCCACTGGGCCGCACCTGCACTGGAACGTCAGCCTCAACGATGCCCGGGTCGACCCGGCGATCTTCATTGGCCAGTTCAAGCCCTGATGCCTTGATCTCGACCAAGACGGACCCGGCCCATGCGTTCTAGGGTCTGTTGACGTTTCAGCACGACCGCGCCGGAGCCCGTTTTGCCGCGAGGCAAGGCACGAGCCGCGAAGTTTAGCGGGCTAAATGAGCCGGCGAGAAACGCCGCATCGCGGCAAAACGGGCCCGGCCCTGCGGGTTGCGCGGGAAATCTCGCCATGCGTTGTTGGAGGACTTGGCAAGGGAACACGCGGACGGCTAGTCCATTACCGGCGTCCTCCGCCTAGCCTGGCGAGATTTCTCGCGGCAACGCGGCTCGCGCTGAAACGTCAACAGACCCTAGACTGTTCGCTATGCCGTCCCCACCCGATGCGAGGTGAAGAGCGGCATCAATAGCAACGGGAGCATGCAATGGATTTCAAGGATTACTACGCCGTACTCGGTGTCGCCGAGGATGCCGACGAGAAAGCCATCAAGACGGCCTATCGCAAACTGGCGCGCCAGTACCATCCCGATGTCAGCAAGGAAAGCGACGCCGAAGAGAAATTCAAGGAAGTGGCCGAAGCCTACGAGGTGCTGCGCAGCCCGGAGAAACGGGCCGAGTACGACCAGTTGAAACGCTATGGGCAAAGCGGCCAGCCCTTCGAAGCGCCGCCGGGCTGGCAGCCTCGCGGCAATCCGGGCGGCGCTGGCGAGCACTTCGACGGCGACTTCTCCGACTTCTTCGAATCCCTGTTCGGCGCCCGCCGCCAGGGTGGCGGCGCGCACCAGGCGCAGCGGGGCCAGGATGTGGAAATGGAACTGCCGCTGTTCCTCGAGGAGATTCTCGGCGAGCAGAACAAGAGCATCCGCTATACGCTGCCCGAATACGATGAATTCGGCCGCCGCGTCGGCAGCCAGGACAAGAGCCTGAACGTCAGGATTCCCGCCGGTGTCGCCAACGGCGAGCGAATCCGCCTCAAGGGGCAAGGCACCCCGGGCCTTGGCGGGGCGGCGAACGGCGACCTGTACCTGCAGATACGCCTGGTGCCGCATCCGCTGTTCGACGTCGAAGGCCGGGACCTGCTGCTCACCGTGCCGCTGGCGCCGTGGGAAGCAGCGCTCGGGGCCAAGGTGGAAATACCCACGCTGGACGGGCGTCTCAACCTGAGCATCCCGGCCAATAGCCAGACCGGGCAGCGCCTGCGCCTCAAGGGCAAGGGCCTGCCGGAGAAACAGGCCACCGGCGACCTCTACGCGGTGCTCAAGGTGGTCATGCCGAAATCGGCCGATGCGGCCACCCAGGCGTTGTGGAGGCAACTGGCCGACGCCGCCTCCTTCAACCCACGGGCCGACTGGAGCAAACGCGCATGAACGACGTCCTGATCGTACAGCTGAGCCTGGAAGAATGCTGCCAGGCCACTCACCTTTCCGTGGAGACCCTGATCGAACTGGTCGAGCACGGCATCGTCGAGCCCCAGGGGCCCGAGCCCCGTCACTGGCGCTTCGACAGCGAGGCACTCAGTGTGCTGCGGCATGCCGCCCGCCTGCGCCGCGAACTGGAGCTGGACTGGGCGGCGACGGCCCTGGCCCTGGATCTGCTCGCCGAAGTGAAGACGTTGCGTGCGGAAAACCAGCGCTTGCGGCGCCGGCTCGAACGCTTTACCGACTGAAAGCGACCGTTCGAGCACCGTGCGCCTCCGCGCTGCCACGCGAAGGCGCTCTTCATCGGCGTCCGCCCGGGGTCATTTGCCCGGCTTGGGCAGCTTCTCCAGACGATGCATCTCGCCGATCAGGCAATGTTCGGGGAAGCCGCTGCCATCCTGGGAAACGATCCGATCCAGGCGCGTCAGCGACCCCACGGTGGTGCTGAAGCCCAGGGTATTGCTGAAGCTCAGGTTGCGGCAGGGCCGCGAGAAGGTCAGCAGGTGGGCCCGCCCGGGGCCGTCGTCGAGAATGATGTGGGTCTTGTCCAGATACTGCCAGCCGTCGACCCGATAGCCCTGGATAGCCTCCACCGGCTCGCCCTGGCGGTATCCCAGGCTGGCGAGACGCTCCGCCAGCGGCAGGCTCTCGTCCCGCAGCGGTGATGGCGAGCAGGCGGCCAGCGCCAGCCCGGCGCCCAGTACCACTGCAAATCCGCGCCATTTCATGTCTCTGCTCCTCGCCTGCAAAGGGTCTTCAGCATAGACCCGCATGGTAACCGAAGGTGCGTGTGTGACCACCTGCAGCCCGCGTTTGCTATGGTAGGCGCCCGCCGCGCCGGAACATCGGCTTCCGGGCCGGGGCGAGCGTCATGAAACCAGCGAGGAACGCGATGAAAGAACAGTACCAGTCCACGCTCGAGTGGCTGCAGAACTACCCCGAACTGCACACCCTGATCAGCCTGACCCTGCTGCTGCTCGGGGCCTGGATCGCCAACTGGGTGGTCAAGCGCATCCTGGTGCGCGGCCTGTACCGGGCCATGAAGTCGACCAGCCTCGGCCAGGACAAGGCCCTGGCCGACTCCCACGTGGTCAAGCGCCTGGCCAATATCGTACCGGCGCTGATCCTGGCCAGCGGCATCAAGGTGGTGCCGCACCTGCCCGCCGCCGTGGTCACGGTGGTGGAGAACGTCTGCAGCGCCTTCATCATCCTGACCATCGCCCTGGCCATCGGCGGGGTGCTGAACCTGATCAACACCCTCTACCAGCGCCGCCCCAATGCCCACCTGAAACCGATCAAGGGTTACCTGCAGGTGATCTCCATCGTGGTCTACGCCATCGCCGCGATCCTCATGGTCGCCGCGCTGATCGATCGTTCGCCGCTGATCCTGTTGTCCGGTCTCGGCGCCATGGCCGCGGTGCTGATGCTGATCTTCCAGGACACCCTGCTGTCGCTGGTGGCCAGCGTGCAGATTTCCTCCAGCGACATCATCCGCGTCGGCGACTGGATCGAGATGCCGCAACTGAATGCCGACGGCGACGTGATCGACATCGCCCTGCACACGGTCAGGGTGCAGAACTGGGACAAGACCATCACCACCATCCCGACCAAGCGCTTCATCAGCGACCCGTTCAAGAACTGGCGCGGCATGCAGGAGTCCGGCGGCCGCCGGATAAAGCGCGCGCTGTACCTGGATCAGACCAGCGTACGTTTCCTCAGCCCCGACGAGATCGCCCACCTGCAACGTTTCCTGTTGCTCGGCCAGTACCTGAGCAACAAGCAGAGCGAACTGCTCAGCTGGAACGCCGAGCTGGCCGAAGCCGCCCAGGAGCCGGCCAATACGCGACGGGTCACCAACCTCGGCACCTTCCGCGCCTACGTCGAGCACTACCTGCGCCAGCACCCGGGCATCAACCAGAACATGACGCAGATCGTCCGCCAGCTGCAGCCCACCGCCGACGGCCTGCCGCTGGAGCTGTACTGCTTCACCAACACCGTGGCCTGGGTGCCTTACGAGGGCTACCAGTCGGATATCTTCGACCACCTGCTGGCGATCCTCCCGGAATTCGGCCTGCGCGTCTTCCAGCATCCGAGCGGTGCCGATATGCGCGAGCTGCGCCCGAGCCTGCACGCCGAACGCTGAGCGGCATCGACCCGACGCGCTCGCGCCGGGTCTTTCTTAGCAATGGAACCGCAAAAAACCCGTAGCAGACGCAATAAAAAACCACCAGAAACGCAACCCTGGTGGTTTCCACCAATTTTCCGAACATGCTTGCCAGCTTTCCCCTCACTGGGTAGGGTTAGCTCCATGAACGCCTCGCAAACTCTCATCCTCCTCCGGCAACACGCCAATCTCTGCCTGGTCGCCCAGCGACTGCGTGGCTGAAGCGCACGTCCTCATCGCTCTTCACCTGCATTTTTCAGCTCGGCCACCGATGGCCTTCGCCTTCAGGATTTTCCCATGAGCATGCTCAAAGACCCTTCGCAGAAATACCGCGCCTTCACCCCCATCGTCATTCCGGATCGCACCTGGCCGGACAAGATCATCGATCGGGCGCCGATCTGGCTGTCCACCGACCTGCGCGACGGCAACCAGTCGCTGATCGAGCCGATGGATGCCGAGAAGAAGATGCGCTTCTTCAAGACCCTGCTGCAGGTCGGCCTGAAGGAAATCGAAGTGGGCTTCCCGTCCGCCTCGCAGACCGACTTCGACTTCGTCCGTGAACTGATCGAAGGCGGCCATATCCCCGACGACGTCACCATCCAGGTGCTGACCCAGGCCCGCGACGACCTTATCGAGCGCACCTTCGAATCGCTCAAGGGCGCGAAGAAGGCCATCGTCCACTACTACAACGCCTGTGCACCGAGCTTCCGCAAGATCGTCTTCAACCAGGACAAGGCCGGCGTCAAAGCCATCGCCGTGGCCGCCGGCAAGACCATCAAGCGCCTGGCCGAGGCCGCGCCGCAAACCCAGTGGGGCTTCGAATACTCGCCGGAAGTGTTCAGCTCCACCGAAGTGGATTTCGCCGTCGAGGTGTGCAACGCGGTGATCGAGGTGTTCCAGCCGACCCCGGCGAACAAGCTGATCCTCAACCTGCCGGCGACCATCGAGAACGCCACGCCGAACAACTACGCCGACCAGATCGAGTGGTTCGGCCGTCACATCGACAAGCGCGACAGCGTGCTGATCAGCCTGCACACCCACAATGACCGTGGCACCGGCGTGGCCGCCACCGAGCTCGGCCTGATGGCCGGCGCCGACCGGGTCGAAGGCTGCCTGTTCGGCAACGGCGAGCGTACCGGCAACGTCTGCCTGGTGACCGTGGCCCTGAACCTCTACACCCAGGGTATCGACCCGCAACTGGACTTCTCCGACATCGACGCCGTGCGCAAGGTGGTCGAGGATTGCAACCAGTTGCCGGTGCACCCGCGCCACCCCTATGTCGGCGATCTGGTGCACACCGCCTTCTCCGGCTCGCACCAGGACGCCATCCGCAAGGGCTTCGCCCAGCAGCAGGCCGATGCCCTGTGGGAAGTGCCCTACCTGCCGATCGATCCGGCCGATATCGGCCGCGACTACGAGGCGGTGATCCGCGTCAACAGCCAGTCGGGCAAGGGCGGCATCACCTTCCTGCTCGAGCAGGAATACGGCATCAGCCTGCCGCGGCGCATGCAGATCGAGTTCAGCCAGGTGGTACAGGGCGAAACCGATCGCCTCGGCCTGGAAATGAGCGCCGGGCAGATTCATGGCCTGCTCGAGCGCGAATACCTGCAGGCCGCTGCGCCCTATGAACTGAAGGGCCATCGCCTGCAGGAAGAGAACGGCGACAGCAGGGTCGAGGTTCAGGTACAGGTCGACGGGCAGATCCAGCGCTGGCAAGGCGCCGGCAAGGGACCGCTGGAAGCGCTGGTGTCCAGCCTGCCGGTCGCCGTGGAGATCATGGACTACCACGAACATGCCATCGGTGCCGGCGCCAACGCCAAGGCCGCCTCCTACATCGAAATCCGCCTGGACGGCCAGCGTCCGCTGCACGGCATCGGTATCGACGAGAACATCACCACGGCGAGCATCCGCGCCCTGTTCAGCGCCCTGAATCGCGCGGTACGCCAGGCCGAGGCGAAAACCCAGGCCGCCTGACGCCTCACGCAGCAATGACAAAGGGACGCTTCGGCGTCCCTTTGTCATTGCTCGCGCCTACAACGGCCACGATCGGTAGCCTGGGTCGAGCGCAGCGACACCCGGGAAAATGCCCTGGGTATCGCCAGGCTCAACCCAGGCTACGAAGCTGCCGTCCCTTTGTCATTGCGCACGCCTACAACAGCCACGACCGGTAGCCCGGGTCGAGCGCAGCGACACCCGGGAAAATGCCCTGGGTATCGCCAGGCTCAACCCAGGCTACGAAGCTGCCGTCCCTTTGTCATTGCTCGCGCCTACAACGGCCACGATCGGTAGCCTGGGTCGAGCGCAGCGACACCCGGGAAAATGCCCTGGGTATCGCCAGGCTCAACCCAGGCTACGCATGCTCTATTGCACCTTCGCCGGCAGGGTATCGCCGAGAAAGAATGCCGGGGCGCGCCAGCGGGCGATGAACATCAGCACCAGGCCCAGCAGCAGGATCACCACGGCGATGACGAACACCAGGCCCAGGCCGCCCACGTGCGAGCCGCTGCCGAAATCCGGCGACATGCTGTCGAAGGCGGTCTGCCAGAAGATCACCGACAGCATCGCCCCACCGAGCAGTGGACACAGGCCGCGCAGCAGGCAATGCCGCAGGCTGTCGAACAGGCTGTGGCGGAAATACCAGACGCAGGCGAAGGCGGTGAGCGCGTAGTAGAAGCAGATCATCATGCCCAGGGCGGTGATGGTGTCGGCCAGCACGTTCTCGCTCAGGGTGCGCATGGTCACGTAGAACGCCCCCGCGGCGACGCCGGCGCAGAGGGTGGCGTAGCGCGGCGTGCGTGAGTGCGGGCAGATGCTGGCGAAACGTTCCGAGACCGCGCCGTAGTACCCCATGGCCAGGAGCGTGCGCGCCGGCGAGATGAAGGTGGACTGCAGCGAAGCCGCGGTGCTGGCCAGCACGGCGATGGACATGAGGATCGCCAGCGGCCCCATGACCGGGCCGGCCAGGTGGGCGAAGACATTCTCCTGGATCTGCGGGTTGCCCAGCCCCAGGCCGCTGTCGCCGATCCCGGCGAACTGCAGGGTGGCCGCCGCGGTGAACAGGTACAGGGCCAGGATCAGCAACACCGTGATGGTCGCCGCGCGGCCGGGCACCTTGTCGCTGCCCACCGACTCCTCGCTCACCGTCAGGCACACGTCCCAGCCCCAGAAGATGAAGATCGACAGCGACAGCCCGGCGGCGAAGGCGGAAAAGGACGGGATATTGAACGGATTGAACCAGTCCGGGTGGAACAGCACCGGCGAACTGGCCGGCGCCCCGGCGAAGGCGGCCAGGGAAAAGCCGAGCAGCACCAGCAGTTGCAGGCCGACCAGGGCGTACTGCACGCCCATGGTCATGCCGATGCCCCGGCAGCAGATCCACACCGCCAGGGCGATGAACAGGCAACAGGTAACGATGTTCAGCAGCAGGTTCTGGCTCAGCGCCGCCAGTTCCGCCCGCCCCGTGAGCTGGGCGAGGAACAGGTAGAAGAAGTCCACCGCCACCCCGGCCAGGTTGGACAGCACGATGGTGGTCGCGGTGACCAGGCCCCAGCCGCCGATCCAGCCGATCATCGGCCCGAAGGCGCGGGCCGACCAGGTGAAGGAGGTGCCGCTGTCCGGCTCGGCCGCATTGAGTTCGCGGTAGCCCAGGGCCACCAGCAGCATCGGCAGGAAGCCGACGATGAATACCGCCGGCAGGTGCACGCCGACTTCACGCACGGTCGGGCCGAGCGCCCCGGTCAGGGTGTAGACCGGGGCGATGGTGGAAATGCCCAGCACCACGCAGCCGAGCAGCCCGACCTTGCCCCGCGCCAGGCCCTTGGCGGAAACCGCCCCGGCAACGCCTGCCGACTGCGTGGAACACCCGGACGCACGGCTGTACGCCCTCGCTTCTGTGTATTCGCTCATGAAACTCTGCCGTCGTATTGGAATTGTTGTTCAGGGCCGCCCCGGCGTCGGTCGCGGCCCCATGGCGAGGGATACCGTCGTTCGCTTGGCAGGCGGTCAGCGGCGGCTCGGCAGGCGCTGTCGGTTGCCGGCCAGGATCAGGCAGGCGTCGCGAAAGGCCTGGAACAGGCTCAGCGACACCGGGTTTTCGCTGAAGCGCCACTCGGGGTGCCACTGCACCCCGACCGCGAAGCCCTGGGCATCGCGCACGGACACGGCCTCCACCAGGCCGTCGGGCGCCAGGGCTTCGGCGAACAGCGCGCCGGCCAGGCGATCGATGCCCTGGCTGTGCAGGGAGTTGACCTGAAAGCTCGCGGGCAGCCCGATCAGTTCCAGTAGGCCTCCGGGCTGCACACTCACCGCGTGGCGCGGGGCGTACTGTTCGGCCAGCGCGTCGCTCGGCGGCTCGCGGTGATCCAGGTAGCCGGGCAGTTCGTGAACGCGCTGGTGCAGCGTGCCACCGAGCGCCACGTTGAGTTCCTGGAAGCCACGGCAGATGCAGAACACCGGCACCCCCTGGTCGATGGCCAGGCGCAGCAGCGGCAAGGTGGTGTCGTCCCGGTAGGCGTCGTGCTGGGTATCCTTGGCGCTGGGCGGCCCCTGGTAGTGGTGCGGCTCGATGTTCGACGGCGAACCGGTGAAGAGGATGCCGTCCAGACGTTCGAGCAACGCGCGCGGGTCGCTGGGCGTGCTGCGCGCCGGCAGCAACAGGGGAATGCCGGCGAAGGCCGCCGCCTCGACGTACTTGTCGCCGACGGTGTGCGAATCGTATTTGCCGAGCTGCTGCCGGCAGGCGGTGACGCCGATCAGGGGGATTCGAGACATGGGTGTTCTCCGCGAAATGATTTTTTGAGCGGTAAGCTCCGAGCTGCAAGCGGCAAGCGTGGCGTCGTCTTGCTGCTTGCAGCGACTTCAGGCGTAGGGTGGACAAGGCTCTTCTTGTCCACCCGGGCGATACGGTGGACGACTACGCGCCCCGGTACGCCCTACGCTCAGGGTCTCTCGATCCGCTTTTGACTTGCAGCTTGAAGCTTCCCACTTGGTTAAATCCCCAGGCGGTCGCGCAACTGGTAGTAGGCGGCGCCCAGGGCGGTGAAAGGAACCCGCAGCAACTGCCCGCCCGGGAAGGGATAGTGCGGCAGGCCGGCGAAGGCATCGAAGCGCTCGGCCTGGCCGCGCAGGGCCTCGGCCAGCACCTTGCCGGCCAGGTGGGTGTAGGTCACGCCGTGGCCGCTGCAGCCCTGGGAGTAGTAGATGTTGTCGCCGATGCGGCCGACCTGGGGCAGGCGCGACAGGGTCAGCAGGAAGTTGCCGGTCCAGGTGTAATCGATCTTCACCTTCTCCAGTTGCGGGAAGGTCTTGAGCAGCTTGGGCCGGATGATCGCCTCGATATCGGCCGGATCGCGGGCGCCGTAGACCACCCCGCCGCCATAGATCAGGCGCCGGTCGGCGCTCAGGCGGTAGTAGTCGAGCAGGTAGTTGCAGTCCTCCACGCAGTAGTCCTGGGGCAGCAGGCTGCGCGCCAGCTCCTCGGACAGCGGCTCGGTGGCGATCACCTGGGTGCCGCAGGGCATCGATTTGGCCGCCAGCTCCGGCATCAGACCGCCAAGGTAGGCGTTGCCGGCGACCACCACGAACTTCGCCTTCACCTGACCGTTCGGCGTGTGCACCACGGGCTGCGGGCCACGGTCGATACGGGTAGCCGGGCTCTGCTCGTAGAGGGCGCCGCCCAGGGATGCCACCGCGGCCGCTTCGCCCAGGGCCAGGTTGAGCGGGTGGATATGCCCGCCGCTCATGTCCAGCATGCCGCCGACGTAGCGCTCGCTGCCCACCACCTCGCGGATACGCCGGGCATCCATCAGCTCCAGCTGGGTATGGCCGTAGCGCTCCCAGAGTTTCTTCTGCGCTTCGAGGTGGCCCAGCTGCTTGTCCGTGATGGCCGCGAACACGCCACCGTCCTTGAGGTCGCACTGGATGCCGTACTTGGCCACCCGCTCGCGAATGATGCGCCCGCCTTCGAAAGCCATCTCGCCGAGCAACTGTGCCTGGCGCGCGCCGACCTGACGCTCGATGACGTCGATATCGCGGCTGTAGCTGTTGACGATCTGCCCACCGTTGCGCCCCGAGG
This sequence comes from Phytopseudomonas dryadis, assembly GCF_004327355.1. Lineage (GTDB taxonomy): Bacteria > Pseudomonadota > Gammaproteobacteria > Pseudomonadales > Pseudomonadaceae > Aquipseudomonas > Aquipseudomonas dryadis. Next base: position 5,564 of record NZ_QJUM01000051.1, on the reverse strand, counting down.
CGCCGAAACCGACCCTGGCCGCCTCGAGCACGGTCACGCTGAAACCGTTTTCCAGCAGGAACAGCGCCGTGGACAGGCCGGTATAGCCGGCACCGATAACGCAGACGTCGCACTCGACGGCCTCGGCGAGCACGGGATAATCGACCCGCGGGTTGCGCGAGGCGGCGTAGTAGCTATCGACGTGTTGAGTCATGTGAAACTCCCTAAAAACTCCAAAGTTTCCGCTCTGGATATGAACCCTATCGAGACCTAGCGAGCTGGAGCCATGCAAGGCGCCACCAGGCTGCGATAGCGCCGTTCACAGCCCTGGCGGGTGATGTCCGGCATGCTCGCCGCTCCGTCAGACCGTGTGCAGGTACCAGTTGTATTCGAGGTCGGAGATGGTGGTCTCGAACTCCTGCATCTCGGCTTCCTTGCAGGCGACGAAGATGTCGATGTAGTCCGGGCTGATGTACTGATTCAGCACTTCGCTGTCGTCCAGCTCGCGCAGGGCGTCGCGCAGGTTGTTCGGCAGGCTCTGCTCCAGTTGCTCGTAGGAGTTGCCCGCGATCGGCTCGCCCGGCTCCAGCTGGTTGGTCATACCGTGGTGAATACCGGCCAGGATCGACGCCATCATCAGGTACGGGTTGGCGTCGGCGCCGGCCACACGGTGCTCGATACGGATCGCATCGTCGCTGCCGGTGGGCACGCGGACCGCCACGGTGCGGTTGTCCAGGCCCCAGCTCGGCGCGTTGGGCACGTAGAACTGCGCGCCGAAACGGCGATACGAGTTGACGTTGGGGCAGAGGAAGGCCATCGACGCCGGCATGGTCTCGAGGATGCCGGCGATGGCATGGCGCAGTGGCGCATGCTGCTCGGGATCGTCGGTGGCGAAGATGTTCTGCCCGGTCTTCTTGTCCAGCAGCGAGATGTGCACGTGCAGGCCGTTGCCCGCCTGGCCGGGATAGGGCTTGGCCATGAAGGTCGAGTCCATCTCGTGGTCGTAGGCGATGTTCTTGATCAGGCGCTTGAGCAGCACGGCGTAGTCACAGGCCTTGATCGCATCCTCGACATGATGCAGGTTGACCTCGAACTGCGCCGGGGCGCTTTCCTTGACGATGGCGTCGGCCGGCAGGTCCTGCTCCTTGGCCGCCTCGAGCATGTCCTGCAGGCAGTCGACGTACTCGTCGAGGTCGTCGATCAGGTAGACCTGGGTGGAGATCGGGCGCTTGCCGGAGATCGGCGAGCGCGGCGGTTGCGGACGGCCGTTCACGTTCTCCTGGTCGATCAGGTAGAACTCCAGTTCGAAGGCCGCGCAGATGGTCAGGCCGAGTTCGTCGAACTTCTGCACCACCTGGCGCAATACCTCACGGGGGTCGGCGAAGAAGGGCTTGCCGTCCAGCTCGTGCATGGTCATCAGCAGTTGCGCGGTGGGGCGCTTCTGCCAGGGTTCCTTGCACAGGGTGCCGGGAATCGGATAGCAGATGCGGTCGGCGTCGCCGATATCCAGGCCCAGGCCGGTGCTTTCCACGGTGGAGCCGTTGATGTCCAGGGCGAACAGCGACGCCGGCAGGTTGATGCCCTTCTCGTAGACCTTGTGCAGGCTGGCGCGCTCGACACGCTTGCCGCGCACGATACCGTTCATGTCGGTGATGAGCAGGTCGACGAACTGGATTTCGGGGTGTTCCTTGAGAAAGGCGTTCGCCTCGTTGAGCTGTACGACACGCGGGGAAACCGACGTCATGGCGGGGTGCATCCTTTGATGTGGGTGGTACGGCAGCGGCTGAAGAGGCAACGGTGGCGGGAAGCCGTTCTTGTTCTGGGTGTCCCTGGGTCATCGAGCGGACCTCAGTGGCTGGACGCGCGATCGATTCGACGCCGTCCGCAGATCGGGCCGGGTCGCCCTCACGCCGTAATCCACCATCGGCGCGATACTGTCAGCGCCCAATTGAAGCGACTGGGCCACTGCAGTATAAGAAGGCATACACGCAACAGATATTGGCATTCAGACAAACTAAGAGTGCAGCGATGCAATATCAGATCAGTCATGCCGACCTCTCGCTGGTGCTGGCGCTGGTGCGCGGCCGCTCGCTGGCGAGGGCTGCCGAACAACTGCATGTGGACGTATCCACGGTGTTCCGCTCCATCCGCCGGCTGGAAACCAGCCTGGGCGTGGCCCTGTTCGAGAAGAGCCGGCGCGGCTACATGCCGACCCAGAGCGCCCAGGCCCTGGCCGAACAGGCGGAGCGCGCGGAACAGGCCCTGGAGGCGGCGCGGATCGCGCTGGAACAGGGGCAACAGGTGATCAGCGGCACCGTGCGCATCACCTGTACCGACGCCGTGCTGCAGAGCCTGCTGCTGCCCAGCCTGGCCGAACTGATGCCGGCCTACCCCGCCCTGACGCTGGAAGTGGCGACCTCGAACACCTTCGCCAGCCTCAGCCGGCGCGATGCCGACATCGCCCTGCGTCTGTCCAATGCCCCGCCCGAACACCTGGTCGGGCGGCAACTGGGCAGCGCCGCCTATGTCATCTGCGGTCGTGACGAACACCGCGAACGCTTTCTGCAAGCCCCGGCCTCGGTGCCCTGGATCGCCCCGGACGACTCGATGCCCGATCACGCCACCGTGGTCTGGCGCCGGCAGGCGCATCCGAGCCTGGTGCCACGCTACCGCTGCAGCAGCATGTCGGCAGTGGCCAAACTGGTGCACGCCGGCCTCGGCGTCGCCGCCCTCACCGACTTCATGGCCCGCAGCCTGCCCGGGGTGGAGCGCCTGAGCGAAGCGCTGCCCGGCTGCAACACCGAGCTCTGGCTGCTGACCCGCCCCGACTGCCGGGCGTTGCGCTCGGTGCAGACCCTGTTCGACGAACTGACGCCGCTGCTGCGCGCCAGGCTGGAGCCGCTGGTTCGGGACAACTGACGCGGACTCGCAGGATCAGGACAGACAGCGGCAGGATCGTGCAAACGCGGGGCCGCCCATATGGTCTAGGATCTGTGGATGACCGGGCCGGCGCCAGCGGCGCACGCCCTTCTCGACTTGCCACGGAAAGGGCTCACCGCGTCGCCCGCACGCCACCGCCCGGGAGCCGAGCGCGGTCCAGCCTTGAGCGATGCGCCGAGCTGGATGCAGGCCCTTTCTTCGTTCCCGCCTCGCAGCAGGCAGATACCCCCACAGGAGTTGCGTCATGCCCACGATCCTCGGTTATGCAGCACAAGACCCCAGCACGCCCCTGGCCCCTCACCGCTTCCAGCGCCGTAGCGTCGGCGCCGATGACGTCCAGATCGAGATTCTCTACTGCGGCGTCTGCCACTCGGATCTGCACACTGCGCGCAATGAATGGAAGAACACCCTCTACCCGTCCGTTCCCGGCCATGAAATCATCGGCAAGGTCACGGCGGTCGGCAGCAATGTCAGCGCCTTCAAGGTCGGCGATGTCGCCGGCGTGGGTTGCATGGTCGACAGCTGCCAGAGCTGCCCGTCCTGCGCCGAAGGCCTGGAACAGTACTGCGAGAGTGGCTTCACCGGCACCTACAACGGCCCGGTGTTCGGTGGCGAAAACACCTTCGGCGGCTATTCCGACAGCATCGTGGTCAAGCAGCAGTTCGTCCTGCGCATCAGCCACAGCGACAACCTCGCCGCGGTGGCGCCGCTGCTGTGCGCCGGCATCACCACCTACTCGCCGCTGCGGCAGTGGAATGTCCAGCCCGGGCACAAGGTCGGCGTGGTCGGCCTCGGCGGCCTCGGCCATATGGCGGTGAAGATCGCCGCGGCCATGGGCGCCCATGTGGTGCTCTTCACCACCTCGCCGAACAAGAAGGACGACGCCCTGCGCCTGGGCGCCGCCGAAGTGGTGGTGTCGAAGAACGCCGACGAGATGGCCGCCCATGCCAACAGCTTCGACTTCATCCTCAACACCGTCGCCGCGCCGCACAACCTGGATGCCTTCCTCGGCCTGCTCAAGCGCGACGCGACCATGACCCTGGTCGGCGCCCCCGACTCGCCGCACCCGTCGCCGGAAGTGTTCGGCCTGATCTTCAAGCGTCGCCGCCTGGCCGGTTCGCTGATCGGCGGTATCGCCGAAACCCAGGAGATGCTCGACTTCTGCGCCGAGCACGGCATCGTCTCGGACATCGAGATGATCCCCATCCAGTCGATCAACGACGCCTACGAGCGCATGCTCAGGAGCGACGTGAAATACCGCTTCGTCATCGACATGGCTTCGCTCAGGGAGGAAGGCCAGGCGGCCTGAGCAGACAGCGAGCGGCGGCGCCCAACGCGCCCTCGCTCGGCCATGACACAAGCCGGTCGACACCAGGGCCAAGCGCCCCTGGCAGGCCTGGGCAGTTCAAAGGCGGAAGCGGCCAGTGGGCGCGATGCTTTTGTGGGAGGGCGCGCGTAGGGTGGATGACGCTCTTTTCATCCACCATTGCGATTGTAGAGCGGTGGACGGATGAAGCGTCGTCCACCCTACGAACGGCCGCTCCCGCCTTTAACTTGCCGCTTGAAGCTTGAAGCTTGCGGCTGCTTTTCCCCGATCAACGCAACTCGAACGGATCGGCATCCTGGTAGGCCGGGAAGCGTTCGCGATAGGCCGCCAGCGCTTCGCTGTCCAGGCGCTGGCGAAACACACCGGCACGCTCGCCGGCATCCAGCAGGGTCTCGCCCTGGAAATCCAGCACCTGGGAATCGCCGCTGTAGGGGTGACCCTTGCCGTCCACGCCGATCCGGTTCACCGCCGCCACGTAGCACAGGTTCTCGATGGCCCGCGCCGGCAGCAGGCGGTTCCAGTGCTGGCGCCTGGCTGCCGGCCAGTTGGCCGTGTACAGCAGCAGATCGGTGCCCTGCGGGTCGCGGCTCCACACCGGAAAACGCAGGTCGTAGCAGACCAGCGGCCGCACGCGCCAGCCCTTGACCTCGAACAGCGCCTGCGCGTCACCGGCGGCATAGTGCTGGTGCTCACCGGCCATGCGGAACAGGTGGCGCTTGTCGTAGTGGCCCATGGAGCCGTCGGGACGCGCCCACAGCAGGCGGTTGCGATAGCTGCCGCCAGCCGCCTGGATGATCAGGCTGCCGGTGATCACCGCGCCGACCCGCTGTGCCTGCTCGCTGAGCCAGCGGCTGGTGGGGCCGTCTTCCGGCTCGGCCAGATCGGCTGACTGCATGGAAAAACCGGTGCTGAACATCTCGGGCAGTATCACCAGATCGGCGCCTGCGGCCTGGGCCAGTTGCGCCTGGAAATGCGCGCGGTTGGCCGCCGGATCATGCCAGGCGAGGTCGCTCTGGATCAGCGCCAGTTGCAGATTGGTTGTTTCGCTCATCAATGCCTCTCCTGCTGGATGCGGATCAGTGCGATCTGGATAGAGCTGTGTTGCCCACCTGCAGGAGCTGCGCCCCCGCAGCGATTATCGATCACACCCGCGATTCTGCGTGATGACCACCAGCATCGCGCCGGGGTCGGCGCTCCTTGTATGTTGAGCTTGTCTGTCAACAACCATGACGGAAGCAGTTACCGGGGAGGCCGTTCGCTCCTGGAGGCACCTTGCGTGACCTCGTCTGTAGAGTGGCCCCCCGCCTCATTACCACTA
>NZ_QJUM01000050.1 GCF_004327355.1 Phytopseudomonas dryadis | reverse complement strand
TGCTCGGCGGGCATGTGGCCGCCTCCAGAAGAAGAGCGGCAAACAGCCGCCCGTGTAGGAGCGTCGCCCTCGGCGCGATGCGCTTGTGGCCATCCCGCAAAATCCATGGTGCGACAGCCATTCGCTGAGAGGTCGCAGCTCCTACGGAATTGCACAAAGCCACCGCCCGTGTAGGCGCGTCGCCCTCGGCGCGATGCGCTTGCGGCCATCCCGCAAAATCCATGGTGCGACAGCCATTCGCTGCGAGGTCGCAGCTCCTACGGAATTGCACAAAGCCACCGCCCGGGTAGGCGCGTCGCCCTCGGCGCGATGCGATGGCGGCCATCCCACAAAACCAGTGGGCGACCCGCAATCGCTGCGGGGTCGTGGCTCCCACGGGGCCAGGGCAGGCCGCCGTTTTGCGGGCCAGTGCTTAACTGACTGGCATTAACCCCCGGCCTGGCCTTTCTGCGCTTCATTCGAGCGGCCGCCGCTGTCTCGCAGCTGACCCCGGCCATGTCACGCCCTTGACCCATATCATTATCCCTGACCCGCCCATGCCCTAGACTCCGTGCTTTTCGGACATAGAGCCTGCCTTCATGCGACGCGAGCCCATCGTGCTGTTCGACAACGGTACCCACAAGTGCATGATGTTCGACGATCTGGTCAGCGGCGAGGGGGTGCAGTCCAATCAGTTTCTGATCATCGACCATGATCAGTACCTGCTGCTCGATCCGGGCGGCGATCTGACCTACACGCCGCTGTCGCTGGAGATGTCCAAGCATATTCCGGTGCAGGATCTGACCTATATCTTCGCCTCGCATCAGGACCCGGACATCATCGCTTCGCTGGACAAGTGGCTGCTGCACACCCGGGCGAAGGTGATCTGCTCCAAGCTGTGGGCGCGGTTCCTGCCGCACCTGACCGCCAACTACCTGGCCATCAGCCATGGCATCACCACCTACGACCGCATCATCGCCCTGCCGGATCGCGGCCAGAGCTTCAGCCTCGGGCGCTGCAAGCTGAAAGCCGTGCCGGCGCATTTCCTGCACTCGGTGGGCAACTTCCAGCTCTACGACCCCATCAGCAAGATCCTGTTCTCCGGCGACATGGGCGCGTCCATGCTCGACGACGCCAGCCCGGTGCAGGACTTCGTCAACCATGTGCCGAGCATGGCCGGTTTCCACCGCCGTTACATGGCCAGCAACAAGGTCTGCCGGCTGTGGGCGGCCATGGTGCGCGACATGGACGTGGCGATGGTCGTGCCGCAGCACGGCCGGCCCTTTTTCGGCCAGGAGATGATCAGCGCCTTTCTGCACTGGATCGAGAACCTGGAGTGCGGCCTGGATCTGCTGGGCCAGGACGATTACCGCCTGCCGCAGTGAGCGGGCTTTCCAGCTCAGGGTTTGCAAGGCACACGTGGGCGGCTATCGTGGCGCATTGATCGCCTTGCGTGCCGAGAACCCATGCTTACTCCATCGTTCCCCTTGCCGTTCCTGGTCGGCTGATGCCCGGTACCGTATTCGCCTGGCGCAGCGGCAACCGCTTCGTCCTGCTCAACGATGGCCCGGCCTTTTTCCCGCGGATGATCGAGTGCATCGATGCCGCGCGCCATCAGCTCGAACTCGAGCAGTACCTGGTCAGCAGCAGCGCCTGTACCGATGCCCTGCTGCGCGCCCTGTGCGATGCCGCCCGGCGTGGTGTGGCCGTGCGCTGCCTGTTCGACGCCTTTGGCTGCCAGGCGCTGAACACCGGCGACCGTCAGCGCCTGCTCGAGGCCGGTGTGCAGTTGCGCTGGTACAACCCGCTGATATGGCGGCGCGGCGTGCGCAACCTGTACCGCGATCACCGCAAGCTGCTGGTGGTCGACGGCCGGGTGGCCTTCGTCGGCGGTACCGGTTCGACCGACGATTTCTGGATTCCCGGCGAGCCGCTGAGCGCCTGGCACGAGGTGATGGTGCAGATCGAGGGGGAGCTGGTGGCCGACTGGCTGCAGTTGTTCGACCGCCAGTGGCAGGCCAACAACGCCCGTTTCGCCTGGCGGCCCTACCTCACGCCGCACCGCAAACCCTTGCCGCGACTGCCGGCGCCGGGGCCGGGCTGGGGGCGTGTGGCCTACGCCGATGCCCGCCAGCACCGCGACATCCTGCAGTCGCTGGTGCGCGCCATCAGTGGCGCCGAGCAGCGTGTCTGGCTGGCCACGCCCTATTTCCTGCCGACCTGGAAGGTGCGCCGCGCCCTGCGCAAGGCCGCCGGGCGCGGTGTCGACGTGCGTCTGTTGCTCAGTGGGCGGCATACCGACAACCCGCCGGTGCGCTTCGCCGGGCAGCGTTACTACCCGCGCCTGCTCAAGGCCGGCGTGCGCATCTTCGAGTTCCGCCCGCGCTTTCTGCACCTGAAGATGGTGCTGGTCGATGACTGGGTCAGTATCGGTTCGTGCAACTTCGACCACTGGAACCTGCGCTTCAACCTGGACGCCAACGTCGAGGTCCTGGATGCGGATTTCACCCGCGCGGTGCAAGGCAGTTTCGAGGCGGATTTCGCCCAGAGCCGCGAGGTCGACCTGGACAGGTGGCAGGCGCGCCCGTTGTGGACGCGCCTGCGCCAGCGCCTGTGGGGCTGGCTGGATCGACTGGTGGTCAATCTGCTGGACCGGCGGCGCTAGCGGCGTTCCAGCGGCAAGCGCACGGTAAAAATGCCTAGGCTGGTCCTTTATTCGATCCGATAGCTGAAGGTGTTCTTCACGTTGGCCACCGCAACCGCCTGCCCGTTGACGATCCTGGGCTGATAGCGAAAGCTCTTCGCCGCGGCCAGCGAGGGTTTGATGAACAACGGATGGCAGGTACCGGCTACCTGGGGTTCTTCCACGCGGCCCTGGGCGTTCACCGTATACACGACGGTGCACTCGCCTTCGATACGCCGATCCAGGGCGCGTTGCGGATAGTCCGGCGCCTGCTTGGCGATGGGCAGATACTGCCGGCTGGCAGCCTCCGCTTGCGCCCGGGCCGCGGCGGCCGCCGTCTGGCGCTCGGCTTCGGCCGCCCGAGCCTGGGCGAGTCGCTGTTGCTGCAAGTGCGCTTGACGCTGCTGCTCTTCCCGGGCCAGTTGCTCGCGGCGTTGAGTGGCTTCCCGACGCTGCTGGCGTTCAGCTTCGCTGCGTTGCGCCTGTTCGCGACGTTCCTGCTGCACACGTTTTCGGGCCAGATCCGCCTGCTCCACCCTGGGCGCCTCGACCACCGGCTCGGGCGCCGGGGCGGGCGGTGGCGGGGCGGCCGGCGCCGGTGCTTGCGCGGCAACGGGAGGTGGCTCGACGGGGGCCGGCAGCGAGACCAGCTGGGTCTTGATCACGGCCGGCGTGGCCGGCGTCAGGGGCGCGCTGTTAGACAGGTTCAACAGGACGAAACCCAGCCCCATGTGCAAGGCCAGCGCCACACCCAGGGCAACGCCGTGCTCGCGCCAGGCCGGCCAGAACAGGCGCGGCTCATGCCGTGCAAATGTCAGGGCGCTCATATCAGGGCGCCTCGGTGATCAGCCCGAGACGACTGACGCCGCCGCGCTGCAACTCGGCGATTGCAGCCACCACGGCGCCGTAGTCGGCGTGCTGGTCGGCGCGGATATAGACCTGGGTCTGTGGATGCGCGGCGACGAGGGTCGTGATCTTCTCGGCCATCTGCTCCTTGTCCACGGCGCTGTCGGTCTGCGATTCGCTATCGATTTCGCTGCCCAGGTTCCAGTAGTAGCCGCCGTCGTGCTTCACCGACAGGGTGACGATGCGTTGCTGGTTCGGCGTCGGCAGCGCTTCGGCGGCTACCTTGGGCAGTTCGATCTGCACGCCCTGCACCAGCATCGGCGCGGTGACCATGAAGATCACCAGCAGCACCAGCATCACGTCGATGTAGGGCACCACGTTCATTTCGGCCTTCAGGCCATGCTTGCGTATCGGTCTGAGCAGCATCGTGAAGTCCTCCTCAGGCCGCCGCGGCCATGCTTGGCGCCGCGCCGTGCAGGCTGCGCTGCAGGCGCCCCTGCAACTCGTTGGCGAAGGCGTAGTAGCGGGCGATCAGGGTCTGGCTGCGGGCGGCAAAACGGTTGTAGGCCATGACCGCGGGAATCGCCGCGAACAGGCCGATGGCGGTGGCGATCAGGGCTTCGGCGATACCCGGCGCCACGGTCGAGAGGGTGGCCTGCTGCACCTGGGACAGGCCGAGGAAGGAATTCATGATCCCCCACACGGTGCCGAACAGGCCGATGTAGGGGCTGACCGAGCCCACGGTGGCGAGGAACGGCAGACCTTTTTCCAGGCGCTCCTCCTGCTCGGCGATGGCCACGTGCAGGCTGCGTTCGACACCGTCGAGAAGCGCATCCGGGTGCTCGCCCGCATGGGGCCGCAATTGACTGAAGGTCTGGTAGCCGGCGAGGAAGATGCGCTGCAGGGCGGCATCCGCCGGCAGTGCCTGCTGGCTGTCCTCGCGGTACAGCTGGCCGATCTCGTCGCTGCGGAAACGCTTGAGAAAGGTCTTCGCCTGGCGCTCGCTGCGGCGCAGCACACCACCGCGCTGGATGATCAGGTACCAGCTGAGCAGCGAGGCCAGCACCAGGCAGAGCATCACCGCCTGGACCACGATGCTGGCCTCGCTGACGAGGCCCCAGACGCTCATGTGTTCGAGATTGGCTTGGTCGTGCATGACGATTCCCCTTGAATCGGTCGAGCCCTACGGCTCACATTGGAAGGCAGGGACGTTGCGCTCTCGTGACAGGCGCAACGTCCGGCGTATCACTCCAGGCCCAGGGCGTCGGCGACCGCCGACCAGGGCACGTACTTGTAGTTCTGGTTGCCTTCGGGCATGCGCTTGCGGCCGTCCTGCAGCACCAGCAGGCCGGCGCTCCACGGGCCGCCGAGGTTGGCCGAGGTGACGTCCAGGCCATCGGTCTCGGAGGCGCCATCGATGCCGAGCCGGGCGTTCAGGCCGACCCGGAAGCTGCCGCGCAGCCGGTACGGCGCCTGGGCCTCGACCACCACGTAACTGTCGTTGCCCTGGCTGGAGATCACCAGGTAGTCGCGCTGTTTGCCGTGGTAGAGGCCCAGGCCCTCGATGTCGTCCTGCAGTGGGCCACCGACGGCGATGACTTTCTCCAGCTCTGCCTGCGCATCACCACGGGCATCCAGCGCCCACACGGCCACGTCTTCCTCGCCGATATACAGGCGCTCGTTGCGGTCGTCGGCCACGCAGCCTTCCGGCTGGGTCTCGGTCTTGAAGCGCCTTGCCAATTGGCCGGTCGCCTGGCCGCTCTTACCGCTGAGGCGGTATTGCAGGAAGGTGCCGTCCTTGTCGTTGGCGATGGCGTGAATGGCGCCCTGGCGATCCTTGAACAGGCACAGCCCGTAGATGTCCTCGAGCGGCGTGGCGATCTGGCCGATATCGCTGAGCTCACCGCTGGCCGGATCGATGGCGAACAGGTGCAGGCTGTTGTGATCGCGGTTGCTGGCCACGGCGAGATCCACCTGGCGCTTGCCGAGGGTGAAGCCCGGACGGATATCGACGTTGTTGAGACGGCCGGCGCGCAGGTTCTGCACCTGCTTGCCGGCCAGGTCGTAGGCGAGCAGCCCGCCTTTCTTGTCGGTGCCCAGTACGCGGCTGCGCTCGGGATAGCGGGTGTTGATCCAGATCGCCGGATCGTCCGCCGCATCGCCCAGGCTGGGCACGCCATCGGTTTGTACCAGCGGCGCGATCTGCGGGATGACTGTCGCTCGCGGCGTCGCTTTCGGCGTCCAATCCAGGGTCGCGCTACGTGCACCGTCATCGTCGATCAGCAGCAGCTCAAGGCCCTCGGCCGTGGCGCGGGCACTGACCTGTTCCGGCTCGTCGAGACCGTCGAGCCTCACCACGCCAGCGCGCTGCCACTGCTCGGCGCCACGCTGATACAGGTGCAGGTTCGCGGCGCCTGAATCGAGCAGCAACAGGGCATCGGGCAACACCGCCATACCCGCGGCGCTTTCAGCCAGGGCGCCAAAAGGCGCGAGCAACTCCACCGGCTCACGCACCAGCGGCGCTTCGGCGCCAGCCGGGTAACGCCAGACACCGACATTTTCTTCGTTGACGTAAAGGCTTTCGCTGCGGTCATCGACCTGGCAGAAGCCACTTGCCGGCGGCAGGCTCAGGGCACGCACCAGGCGTGCGTCAGCCAGCGGCCGGCCATTCTCGGCGACCAGCCATTGCTCGCCTATGCCCTCTTCGCCCAGCAGGAACAGGTAGTCGTTGCGCGCGCTGTCGCGGTACAGGCACAGACCTTCGATGGCGAAACGGGTTTTCGGCAGGTAGTGCGCGCCGCCCCAGGCATCGCCTTGCAGCCGCACCAGCAACGCCTGCTGACGCTTCTTGTCGAGGGTGGCGACCAGCAGGCCGCTGTCATCCGCACGATGGTCGAGGGTTTCGAAGCGGCCGGATAACTCGCTTACCACCTGGCCACTGCGATCGATCACCTGCAGGGCTTTGCGGCCGATCTGCAGGCGTTCGGCGTTGCTCAGAGACGGCAGTGGCGCCAGCCACTGAGTGCTTTCAGTGGCGATCGGAGAGCGGCCGATCTTTACCGTTGGAGCGGCAGCGGAGAGCGCTTTCTCCGGTGCGGGGCTCTGGCAGGCGGCCAGGGTGACGCAGAGTCCCAACAGGGACAGCTTGAACATACGCATGGATGAAGAGTGTCCTGCAGCAGTCATTGCGTAGGAGCCGGCTTGCTGGCGATTAGGCTGGCGAAGCTCACGCCAGTCTTCGACTGCGTAGCGCCTCGCCGGCAAGCCAGCTCCTACAGGATCGTGGTCAGAAGTGAGTGAGAGTCAGGCCGATCTTGTAGGTCGGGCCGTACTCTTCGTATTGGGCGTTGTAGCCGTGGCGCCCGGTGTAGACGTAGTAGGACTCGTCGGTGATGTTCTGCGCCTCGAAGGTGAGTTGCAGGTCGGGGGTGATGAAGTAGCCAGCCTTGAAGTCGACGAACAGCTGGTCGTCGACGTGCAGATCCTGGTTCTTGTCTTCGATGGAGCCGATTTCGTACAAGTAGCTGGACTTGTAGTTGGCGGCCACGTGCACGTTGAAACGGTCGTTCTCCCAGCCAACCATCAAGTTGCCGACGGTGTCGGACTGGTTCGGCATTTCGATGGAGCGCTTGGCGCCCTGACCTGACAGGGTCGCGTCGGATTTGCTCAGGGTCAGGTTGGCGCCGAGCAGCACGCCGTTCCAGGGGGCCGGCAGCCAGTCGAATTTCTGTGAGTAGGCCAGCTCGACACCGTAGAGCTTGGCGCTGCTGCCGTTCTCGAAGCTCAGCGCTTCGTCGAAATCGGCCCAGGCGCCCGTGCCGGCGAGATCGGTGTTGTAGATGAAATTGTCGATGTCCTTGTAGAACAGGAACCCCGACACCACGCCGGCGCGGCCCATGTAATGCTCGATGCCGAGGTCGAAATTCATCGATTCCAGCGGTTTGAGATCGGGGTTGCCAAAGGAGGCGTCGGCCCCATCGATGGCGAAGCCCGGCGCCAGTTGGCCGAAGGTCGGACGCACCACGGTGTTGGTCCAGGCCGCGCGCAGCGCCGTGGAGGGCGAGAGCTGGTAGCGGGCGTGCAGGCCGGGCAGCCAGTGGTCGTAACGCTTCTTGCTCTGGCTGTCCTCGTACACACCGTCGCGCAGCCCGGTGCCCTTGGCTTCGAACTCGGTGCCTTCGTAACGCAGGCCGGCGATGAAGCGCCAGTCGCCCACATCCAGGCTGTTCATCAGATAGGCGGCGTTGATGTCTTCGCGCATGTCGAAGTCGTTGATGCGCGAGTTTTCCTCGTCGTAGAACGCCGCGCGATCCAGGCCGCCGATCAGATTCTTGATGGCGCCGGGGCTGATGCCGTTGCCGTAGTTGCCCAGGGAATAATCGACGTTGCCGCTCTGGAAACCATCGAGCCCGACACCGGAAAAATCGTCATAGACCCAGACTTCGGTATCGCTGGTCTTGTCGCGGCGGCTGAGCTTGCCACCGAACTTGACCTGAGCGGCGTTGCCGCTGAAGTCATAGTCGCGGGCCAGATCGAGGCGGATGTTCTTCTCCTTGTCCTTGCCTTTGACCTTTTCCCACTCCACCTCGTCGAGGGTGAAGGAGGCCGGGTCGTAGAACGCGCCGCCCAGGGAGAGGCGCGGTTTGCGCGTGCCATCGAAACCGACGTTTTCGAAGTCGCCGACGAACTCGGCACCGGCGATCCCGCCTGGATCCTTCTCGGTGGCCTGGCTGTAGCCGGCCTGGGCGCTCAGCGTCCACAGGTCGATCAGGCGCTCGCCACCAATCACGTAGGACTGGATTTCCTGGGTGTCCTGCCGGGATTTCAGGTCGCGCCAGCCCTCGGCATCGCCACGCTCGCCGGAGGCCTGCGCATCGGCGAACTCGACGCCGGCGGCATTGCGGATCTCGGTGTCCTTGAACTTGCTGTAGAGGGTGCGCAGGTAGTAGCTGGAGAAATCGTCCGGCTGGTAGTCGAAGTTCAGGCCGAAACCGGTGCGCTCGCGGGTGATCTGGTAATCGCGCTGCTCGACCTCTTCCAGGCGCGCGCCATCCGCGAAATCCCAGGCGCCGCCGGTCTCGACGTTTTCCGAGCCGAACTTGCGCTTCTGCCAGCTGAACGCCGCGGCGATACCGAAATTGTCGGTGCCGTCGCCGAGGCTGAAGCGGTCGCTGATCGCGCCGGAAAACTTCGGGCTGTTCTTGCTGACGTTGGTGTCGTGGCTGCCTTCGGCGGAGAAGGTGTAGAACAGGCCATCGTGGTCGAAGGCCGACAGGCTCTGTACCTCGATGGTACCGCCGAGGGAGTTGGCATCCATGTCCGGGGTCAGGCTCTTGACCACCGACAGCGACTGCACCAGCTCCGCCGGCAGCACGTCGAGCGCCACCGCGCGGCGGTCGCCCTCCGGCGCGGGCACCAGGGTGCCGTTGATGGTCACGCTGTTCAGGTCCGGGGCGATGCCGCGCACGCTGACGAAGCGGCCTTCGCCCTGGTCGCGCTCGACCGACAGGCCGGGTATGCGCTGCAGCGCTTCGGCGGCGTTGTCGTCCGGCAACTGGCCGACGCCGTCGGCGTGCACCACGCTCTTGATGCTGTCCGAGCTTTTCTGCTCGCGCAGCGCCTTGTCGATGCTGGCGGCCTGGCCGACCACGTCGACGCGTTCGATGGCTTCTTCCTCCGCCCAGGCCGGAGCCGTGGCGATGGCGACGGTCAGCAGGCTGACCCTGAACCGCGCATTACGGGTTTGACGAAAAGGCATTGCCATCCTGATTCCCTCGCTTCAATGGCCCCTGGCGATACCAGGAATGGCAGCGGACGTTAGAAATCCTTTGTGGCACTTGCGTGACACCGGTTGCCGGTGACGCCCCTGAAGCGGCGTTTTCCAGCCCCAACCAAGGCCTTTTGAGCTGAATTGACCCCCGATCGCCCCGGGCGGCCGCGCCCGCGTCTGCTACGCGCTGGATCGGCTGAATCCAGCCCGGCCAGCGCCTCGCCGGAGCCGGCTTGCCGGCGATCCGCTACGGGTGCCCGTGCACGCATGCCAGGCTGAATCCAGCCTGAAAAAATCGCCCTCGGCGAAGCAGATTCCCTGAGCCGAATCGACCCCCCAGCCAGTCACCGAACCGTCATACGGCTTTGTTTCCTTGACGCTCCGGCTCATCGAGGAATCGTGGAATGTATCGCCCCCTACTGCTTGCATCCCTGCTCGCGTCTGCGCTGCTCGCCCAGCCCACGCTGGCCAACGACACCGCGCTGCCGCGCTCTGCCGGCCTGCCCTATGCCGCGGGCAACCTGGCCGACCGCATCGTGCTCACGCCGGGGCAGAACGCGGCGACACAGATGGCGATCGCCTTCCGCACCGATCTGCGGCAAGCCAGTGCCATGCTCGAGCTGGGCCCGGCGCTCGCCGGCCCGGCCCTGGACGCACGGGCCAGGCTGGTGTCCGGCAGCACCCGGCGCCTGGACGGCGAGAACGGCCCGGCCAACTACCATCAGGTGCGTCTGGAACGGCTCGCCCCGGATACCGCCTACGTGTACCGCGTGAAGGGCAGCGCCGGCTGGAGCGAGTGGCACCAGTTCCGCACCGCCAGGGCGGACTTCGCTCCCTTCACCTTCCTCTATCTCGGCGACACCCAGAACGACATCCTGGCCATCGCCTCGCGCACCATTCGCCAGGCGCTGCGCAGCGTCGCGCGCCCGGCCCTGGTGGTGCATGCCGGTGATCTGGTGGCCTCGCGGGACGCGCTCGCCCACGACGACGAATGGGGCGAGTGGAACCAGGCCGGCGGCTGGGCCTATGCCGCCATTCCGCAACTGATCGCCGCCGGCAACCACGAGTACCTCGATACCCGGCTGCCGGATGGCTCGGAAAGCCGCCGCCTCAGCCCGTACTTTCCCGCGCAGTTCGCCTTGCCGCGCAACGGCGCCGCAGGCGTGGCCGACACCAGCTATTTCAGCGACTACCAGAACGTACGCTTCGTCGTCCTGGACGGCACTTCGGCCCTGGAACTCGGCACGCTGCAGGCGCAGGCCGATTGGCTGGAGAGCGTTCTGCAGAGCAGCCGGGCGACCTGGAACATCGTGGTCATGCACCAGCCGATCTACAGCTGTTCCCGCCCCGAGGACAGCGAAGAGCTCAAGGCCGCCTGGAAGCCGCTGCTCGAGCGCTACCGGGTGGACCTGGTGCTGCAGGGCCACGATCACTGCTACAGCCGCCTGAGCCATGCCGATGGCCGCGACGCCAGCCGCAAGGCGCAGCAGGCCAGGCAAGCCATCGGTCCGCTGTACCTGGTCTCGGTGACCGGCTCGAAGATGTATGGCCTCAGCGAGCGCGCACGCACGCAGCCCGACCGGGCGGCCGAAGACACCCAGCTGTACCAGACCGTCGCCGTCGAGCGGAACCGCCTGCGCGTGCGCACCTACAGCGCCGCCGACGAGCTGTATGACGCCTTCGATATCCAGCGCGACGACAAGGGCGACAAGTACCTGCACAGCCCCGACCTGAAAAAGCCGAACGAACGGCTGTGCGACAACGGCACCGGTCCCGACGGCCTGCCCTGCACCGCCAGGGGCAAGTGAGCGTGTCATCGTTCTGAGATATTCGCCCGGCATGCTCGCCCAGCCGGGAGCCCGCTGCAGGAGAACTGCCATGAAGTCGCTGTTGAAGATGCATCGCCTGACCCTCGGCGGCCTGTTCCTGGCGGCCAACAGCGGCCTGCTGATCTACCTGGCCGCCGGCGATATCAAGTCCTGGGCCGAGATCAACTGGACCGACGTGGTCGGCGAGGGCGGCACCTGCCTCATCCTCTGCGGCTGGCTATGCATGCTGTTGCGCGGGCGTCCGGCCGGACGGGTCACCCGCCTGTTGTCGCTGGGCCTGTGCTTCACCGCCTTCTCGATGTGGATGGATACGCTCGACGAGTTCATCCGCCTGCCCGCCGAGGCGCTCTGGGACAATTGGCTGGAAACCGCGCCCATGCCGGTGGGCATGCTGTTGCTCACGCTGGGCATGTACCACCTGCAGCAGGAACAACGCGCCATCAGCGAACAGATGCGCAAGCGCGAACAGCTGTTCCGCGAACACCGGCTGTTCGACAAGCTCACTCCGCTGGCCGGCGCCCAGTACCTGCGTCAGCACCTGCAGCAGGCGCTGGCGCACGCCGAGGCCGAGCAGCAACCGCTGTCGCTGGTGGCCATCGACCTGGATGATTTCAGCCAGATCAACCAGCGTCATGGGCAGGCCGAAGGCGATCAGGTGCTGCAGGTCGTCGCTCAACTGCTGCTGTTCAACCTGCGCCAGCAGGACATGCTCTGCCGTCTGGCCGGCGACCGCTTCGTCGCGGTGTTGCCCACTACTGGCGAAGGCCAGGCGCGCGCCATGGCCGAGGACATGCGCCAGAGCATCGCCAGCGTCGCCCACCGTACCCAGCGCCACGGTGAGCGCCTGCAACTGCGGGCCACGGTCGCCACGGTCATGGCCCTGGAAGAGGATGAGGCGCAACTGCTCAAGCGCCTCAACGTCGCCCTGGCCAACGCCAAGCCCCGCCTGGCGCGCAGCGCATGACGGCCATGGGCTACGAATGCGACAGCCGCTTCATCGCCGCCCACCAGCTGCCGGCGCTGCTGATCGATCTGGCCCGCTCGCGGCAGATCGACAGCCACCATCTGCTGCGCGGTTGCGAGCTGTTCTATGAGGATGTCATCACCGGCCAGGCGCTGATCAGCCCGCGGCAGTTCCTGCGCCTGATCGGCAATGCCCGGCGCCTGCTCGCCGCGCCGGACACCAGCTTTCTCTTCGGCCAGCGCCTGTGGCCGGGGCATTACGGCGCCAGCAGCCATGTGCTGGAACAGGCCGACAACCTGCTGCAGGCACTGGAACTGATCGCCGAGTACCGGGCCCTGCTGTCGCCGCTGCTGACGCCCGTCGTGCAACTGGACGATCACCATCTGCACCTGTACTGGCGCGACAGCTGCGGCGCGGCCGAGCAGAAGACCTTCCTCCTGGAAGCCTGCATGACCGCCGTGGTCGCCCTCGCTCGCCGCCAGCAGGGCGAGCGCCTGCCCTGGCATTTCCAGTTCGCCTACGGCGAGCCGGCCTATGTCGAGCAGTACTGGGTGCACCTGGGCGAGGCCGTGACCTTCGATCGGCCGTCATCGGTCATGAGCCTGCCGCGCGAGTACCTGATGCAGGCCTGGCCGGGCGCCGGCTCCACCGGCGCGCTGGTCGCCCGCCAGGCGTGCAACGAGCAGTTGCGCGCCTGGGGCTGGCGCGCCAGCTTTCTCGATCGGTTGCATGAGCACCTGGGCCAGCACATCCGCCAGCCCTTGAGCCTGGAGCGGGTGGCCGCGGCATTCGACACCAGCCCGGCGTCGTTCAAACGCAAGCTCGGCAAGCACGGCACCCACTTCCAGGAGCAACTCGACCAGACCCGCCGCGACATCGCCCTGTACCTGTACCAGGTCAAGGGCTACAGCAACGAAGACGTGGCCCGGCACCTGGGCTTCAGCGACACCACCAACTTCCGGCGCTCCTTCAAGCGCTGGACCGGGCGGGTGCCGAGCGACCTGGGCCGCCTGCTGGTACGCGCCGGGCACTGCCGCCAGTAGATACCCGCTCAGGTGCCGCTCTTGACCCGGCTCCAGATGCGCGTGCGGAGGCGGTCGATCTGCAGCGGGATGAGCGTTTTCAGCATGGTAGACCTCGACGGGTGTTTTCGATGGGGTGGCGGCCGTGCTCGGAAGACCGGTACAGGGCGAGCACGTGTGTGGCGGTGTCGCGCACATGGGGGATGCTCATGGGCTGGACCTGGGCGCTGGAAGAGGGCGTCATTGCATGAAGCTTTCCATCAGGCCGGCCACACGCTGTGCCATGTAGCGCTGCCAGGGACGGCTGGACGGGTCGGCGAGCAATCTGTCCTCGCGCACGAAGCTGCGGATGATGGCGTTGTAGCCGAGCCAGCGGCAGGGCTCCGGCTCCCAGCGCGGCAGATCCTGCACGCGGCTGTCGTGGCGAACCCAGGGCTGGCGGGTGAGCAGGCTGTCGCGGCCGAGGATCAGGTCGGCCAGGGTGCGCCCGCCGAGGTTGCTGGCGCCCACGCCTTCGCCGCCGTAGCCGCCGGACAGGGCGATACCCTTGGCGCGGTCGCGGAGCATGTGCGGGTGGAAGCGTCGGGCCATGCCCAGGTTGCCGCCCCAGGCGTGGGTGATGCGCACGTTGCGCAGTTGCGGGAACAGCTCGCTGAACAGGTAGCGGCGCAGGCCACGCTCAGCGTCGCTGAGGTTGAAATCGCTGCGCAGGCGGCTGCCGAAGCGATAGCCGCCCCGGGCGCCGAACACCAGGCGGTCGTCGAGGCTGCGCTGGCCGTAGGTGACCTGGCGGCTGGTTTCGCTGAAGGCCTGGCCACGCTCCAGGCCGATCTCCGCCCAGGTCGAGGCGGGTAGCGGCTCGCTGGCGACGATCAGGCTCTGTACCGGTATCTGGTAGCGCCCCAGAGGCGCCAGGCTCGGGGCGTAGCCCTCGACCGCCGGGACGATCCAGTCGGCCTTCACCTCGCCGTGCTCGCAGCGCACCTTGCCGGCCTGCCAGCCCAGGGCCGGGGTACCTTCGTAGAGGTTCACGCCCATGGCTTCCACGCAACGAGCCAGGCCACGTACCAGGCGTGCCGGCTGGATGGTCGCGCAGTGCGGCGTGTACAGCGCGCCGTAGGCGCCGGGAATGCGCAGTTGCTGGCTCAGCTCGTCGGCCGGCAGCCAGCGGTAGTCGTCCTCGCCCAGGCCCTCTTCGCGATAGCCGCGCAGGTAGTCGCGCAGGCGCAGTTCCTGTTCGGGGTAGCGTGCGGCGCAGTACAGCACGCCGCCCTTGCGGTAGTCGCAGGCGATCTGTTCGCGCTGCAGCACCTGGCCGACTTCATCGGGAATGCCGTGCAGCAGGTCGTAGGACTCGCGGCGTGCCTGGGGCGAGAGGCCGGCGAGCAGGCGGTCCTCGCCGAGCAGGTTGCCCATCAGCCAGCCGCCGTTGCGACCCGAGGCGCCAAAGCCGGCGATCCTGGCTTCGACGATGACGATGCGTAACTGCGGCGCCTGGCGCTTGAGATAGTAGGCCGTCCATAAGCCGGTGTAGCCGGCGCCGATGATGGCGACGTCGGCCTGCACGTCGCCGGGCAACGGCGGGCGTGGTGTCAGCGGTTCATCCAGTTGATCCATCCACAGGCTGATATTGCGCCAGTCGTTCATGCACCGCTTCCACACAGAATGTATGCAGCAAGATTAGAAGCCCAATCGGACGTTGTCTTGCGCGCGTGTCCGCGTGTACAGGTTTTCGGGGACAGTCCGGTGTGCTGGGAGCTGCCGTAGAAGGCGCTCAGGGGGAGTGGGGTGCCATCGAGGCATCTTTACCTGACATGAATTAAATTTGTTTTTAGTGTTAGTGAATTGAGTTTGTTTCATGAATCATCGGCCCCGACAATGCTCGTCATCATTTATGCATTGGAGGTTTTCACCATGGCCCTGGCACACAGTCTCGGATTCCCCCGTATCGGCCGTGACCGCGAGTTGAAGAAGGCGCAGGAAGCCTTCTGGAAAGGCGAACTGGACGAAGCCGGCCTGCGCGCCGTGGGCCGCGAACTGCGTGCCCGTCACTGGCAGGTGCAGAAGGAGGCCGGCATCGAGTTGCTGCCGGTCGGCGACTTCGCCTGGTACGACCAGGTGCTGGCCCATTCCCTGAGCTTCGGCGTGATTCCCGAGCGCTTCCGCCCCGCCAGCGGCAAGCCGGGCCTGGATACGCTGTTCGCCATGGCCCGCGGCGTGAGCGGCGATGCCTGCTGTAGGGGTACCCATGCGCAACCCCTTCATGCACTGGAGCTAACCAAGTGGTTCGATACCAACTACCACTACCTGGTGCCCGAGTTCAGCGTCGACCAGCAGTTCGCCTTGAGCTGGGAGCAGCTGTTCGAGGAAGTGGACGAGGCCCATGCCCTGGGCCATGCGGTGAAGCCGGTGGTGATCGGCCCGCTGACCTACCTGTGGCTGGGCAAGCTCAAGGGCAGCGACGCCCAGGGTTTTGACAAACTGGAACTGCTCGAACGCCTGCTGCCGCTGTACGGGCAGATCTTCCAGCGCCTGGCCGGGCAGGGCGTGGAGTGGGTGCAGATCGACGAGCCGATCCTGGTACTCGACCTGCCTCAGGACTGGAAGAACGCCTTCGAACGTGCCTACAACATCCTGCAGCGCGAGCCGCTGAAAAAACTGATCGCCACCTACTTCGGCGGCCTGGAAGAGAACCTCGGTCTGGCCGCGAACCTGCCGGTCGATGGTCTGCACATCGATCTGGTTCGGGCGCCGCAGCAGTACCCGACCATTCTCGACCGCCTGCCGGCCTACAAGGTGTTGTCCCTGGGCCTGGTCGACGGCCGCAACGTCTGGCGCTGCGACCTGGAAAGCGCCCTGACGGTGCTGCGCCACGCCCACGAACGCCTGGGCGAGCGCCTGTGGCTGGCGCCGTCCTGCTCGCTGCTGCACAGCCCGGTGGATCTGGCGCGTGAAGAGCAACTGGATGCCGAGCTGAAAAGCTGGCTGGCCTTCGCCACGCAGAAATGCGCCGAAGTCGCCGTGCTGACCCGGGCGGTCAACCAGCCCGAGGCGCCCGAGGTGCTCGCCGCGCTGGCCGAGAGCCGCGCGGTGCAGGCCAGCCGCGCCGCCTCGCCACTTATCCACAAGCCCGCGGTGCAGGCGCGCCTGGCGGCGGTGAGCGCGGCTGACAGCCAGCGCGCCTCGCCATTCGCCGTGCGCATCGGCAAGCAGCGCGCCGTCCTGGATCTGCCGCCGTTGCCGACCACCACCATCGGCTCCTTCCCGCAGACCTCGGCGATCCGCCTGGCGCGCCAGGCCTTCAAGCAGGGCAAGCTGTCGCTGGGCGACTACACCGAGGCCATGCACGGCGAGATCCGCCACGCGGTCCAGATCCAGGAACGTCTGGGCCTGGACGTGCTGGTGCACGGTGAAGCCGAGCGCAACGACATGGTCGAATACTTCGCCGAGCAGCTCGACGGCTACCTGTTCACCCGCTTCGGCTGGGTGCAGAGCTACGGTTCGCGCTGCGTCAAACCCGCGGTGATCTATGGCGACCTGAGCCGGCCCAGGGCCATGACCGTGGACTGGATCGGTTACGCCCAACGCCTCACCGACAAGGTGATGAAGGGCATGCTGACCGGCCCGGTGACCATGCTGACGTGGTCGTTCCCGCGCGAGGATGTCGGCCGCGAGGTGCAGGCCCGGCAACTGGCCCTGGCCATCCGTGACGAGGTGCTGGATCTGGAAGCCGCCGGCATCAGGATCGTGCAGATCGACGAGGCCGCCTTCCGCGAGGGGCTGCCGCTGCGCCAGGCCGACTGGCAGGGCTATCTGGACTGGGCCACCGAAGCCTTCCGCCTGTGCGCCAGTGGCGTGCGCGACGAGACGCAGATCCACACGCACATGTGCTACAGCGAGTTCAACGACGTGATCGAATCGATCGCCGCCATGGATGCGGACGTGATCACCATCGAGACCTCGCGGTCGGACATGGAACTGCTGGAAGCCTTCGAGTACCCCAACGAGATCGGCCCGGGCGTCTACGACATCCACTCGCCCCGGGTGCCGGACACCCGCGAGATGGTCAAGCTGCTGCGCAAGGCGGCACGCCGCATCCCCGCCGAGCGTCTGTGGGTCAACCCGGACTGCGGCCTGAAGACCCGCGGCTGGGCGGAAACCGAAGCGGCGCTGGTCAATATGGTTGCCGCGGCCCGGCAACTGCGCAAGGAACTGGCCTGAGCCAGGGTGGTAGGGGCTTTGGCCGCGATGCCTTTGGGCCCTATCGCCGCTGAAGCGGCCTCACGAGCGAGCGTTCGGCTCGGTAGCCCGGTGTTGAGCGCAGCGATACCCGGGAACGGTGCCCTGGGTATCGCTGCGCTCAACCACAGGCTACGGTCTGGCCTGAGCCAGGGTGGTAGGGGCTTTAACCGCGATGCCTTTGGGCCCTATCGCCGCTGAAGTGGCCTCACGAGCGAGCGTTCGGCTCGGTAGCCCGGTGTTGAGCGCAGCGATACCCGGGAACGGTGCCCTGGGTATCGCTGCGCTCAACCACAGGCTACGGTCTGGCCTGAGCCAGGGTGGTAGGGGC
>NZ_QJUM01000004.1 GCF_004327355.1 Phytopseudomonas dryadis | reverse complement strand
CCCGGGTGTCGCTGCGCTCGACCCGGGCTACGAAAGCGGTGTTCGTCGCGGCATCGGCAGTTAAGGGGGATCGCCTGCAAGCCCGTGGCCTGGGTTGAGCAGAGCGATCCCCAGGTGCCATTTCCCGGGTGTCGCTGAGCTCGACCCGGGCTACGAAAGCGGTGTTCGTCGCGGCATCGGCAGTTTGAGGGCGATCGCCTGCAAGCCCGTAGCCTGGGTTGAGCAGAGCGATACCCAGGTACCATTCCCCGGGTGTCGCTGCGCTCGACCCGGGCTACGAAAGCGGTGTTCGTCGCGGCATCGGCAGTTAAGGGGGATCGCCTGCAAGCCCGTGGCCTGGGTTGAGCAGAGCGATCCCCAGGTGCCATTTCCCGGATAACGCTGCGCTCGATCCGGGCCTACATAGGAGGGCGTCGTTTCAGCGCTTGAGCATGGCGCGCATGCTGGCCAGGGCGTCGTTGCCGCGGGCGGCCTTGACCTCCACCGGCGCTTCCTCCATGCCTTCCCAGACCAGGTCCTCGGGCGGCAGCTCGTCGAGGAAGCGGCTCGGCGAGCACTCGACGATCTCGCCGTACTGCTTGCGCCTGGCGGCGAAGGTCAGCGCCAGGTTGCGCTTGGCGCGGGTGATGCCGACATAGGCCAGGCGCCGCTCCTCCTCGATGGTATCGGCCTCGATGCTGGAGCGGTGCGGGAGGATCTCTTCCTCGAAGCCGATGATGTACACCGACGGGAATTCCAGGCCCTTGGAGGCGTGCATGGTCATCATCTGCACGCCTTCGGCGCCTTCTTCCTCTTCCTGCTGGCGCTCGAGCATGTCGCGCAGCACCAGCTTGCCGATGGCGTCCTCGATGGTCATGCCACCGTCTTCGTCCTTCTCCAGGGTGTTCTTCAGGGCGTCGACGAGGAACCAGACGTTGCCCATGCGCGCGTCGGCGACCTTGTCGCTGGAGGCGTTCTGGCGCAGCCAGTTCTCGTAGTCGATGTCCATCACCATGCTGCGGATGGCGGCGATCGGGTCGTTCTGCGCGCACTGCTGGCGCACCCCGTCCATCCAGCGCTTGAAGCGCGCTAGGCGCTCGGTGTAGCGGCTGTCCAGATGGGCGCCGAGGCCGATCTCGTCGCTGGCGGCGTACATGCTGATCTTGCGTTCGGTGGCGTAGTTGCCGAGCTTTTCCAGGGTGGTCGAGCCGATTTCCCGGCGTGGCACGTTGATCACCCGCAGGAAGGCGTTGTCGTCGTCCGGGTTGACCAGCAGGCGGAAGTAGCTCATCAGGTCCTTCACCTCCTGGCGGGCGAAGAAGCTGGTGCCGCCGGAGAGACGATAAGGAATCTGGTGGTGCTGCAGCTTCAGCTCCATCAGCTTGGCCTGGTAGTTGCCGCGATAGAGGATGGCGAAATCGCTGTAGGGCCGCTCCGTGCGCAGGTGTTCGGTGAGGATCTCCAGGGCCACCCGTTCGCACTCGGCATCCTCGTTGCGCGTGCGGATCACGCGGATCTCGTCGCCCACGCCCATCTCCGACCACAGCTGCTTCTCGAACACGTGGGGGTTGTTGGCGATGAGGATGTTGGCGCATTTGAGGATACGGCTGGTGGAGCGGTAGTTCTGCTCCAGCATCACCACCTTCAGCGAGGGGTAGTCCTCCTTGAGCAGCATCAGGTTTTCCGGGCGCGCGCCGCGCCAGGCGTAGATCGACTGGTCGTCGTCGCCGACCACGGTGAACTGGTTGCGCATGCCCACCAGCAGCTTGACCAGCAGGTACTGGCTGGCGTTGGTGTCCTGGTATTCGTCGACCAGCAGGTAGCGGATGCGGTTCTGCCATTTCTCCAGGATGTCGGCATGTTCCTGGAACAGCTTGACCGGCAGCAGGATCAGGTCGTCGAAGTCCACCGCGTTGTACGCCTTGAGCGTGCGCTGGTAGTGCAGGTAGACGATGGCCGCGGTCTGCTCCTTCGGCCCGCGGGCAGCGGCCAGGGCTTCGTCGGGCAGGATCAGGTCGTTCTTCCAGCTGCCGATGTAGCCCTTGATCTCGTCGATGCCATCGTCGCCGGCATACTCCTTCTGCATGATGTCCGACAGCAGCGCCTTGATGTCGCCGTCGTCGAAGATCGAGAAACCCGGCTTGTAGCCCAGGCGCGCGTATTCCTTGCGGATGATGTTCATGCCCAGGTTGTGGAAGGTCGACACGGTCAGGCCGCGACCCTCGGCGCCCTTGAGCAGGCTGCCGACGCGCTCCTTCATTTCGCGCGCGGCCTTGTTGGTGAAGGTCATGGCGACGATGTGCTGGGCGCGGATGCCACAGTTCTTCACCAGGTGGGCGATCTTGCGGGTGATCACGCTGGTCTTGCCGGAGCCGGCGCCGGCGAGCACCAGAAGTGGGCCGCCGACGTAGTTCACGGCTTCCTGCTGCCGGGGGTTCAGTCGGGACATCGTGTCTATCGCGAAGGGAATGGCCGGGCATTTTAGCGTGAAAGTCGTGCGCCCATGTCCTCTTTGTGGCGTTGCCTGGGCGAACCCCGGGCGGCGCTTCCGGGACGGGCTTCCTGGCGTGGCCGTGGCCATGTAATGCGGGGCGCCGCACGGTCTGACGGGCTCGACGCTGTGGATTTTCGTTTGGCCTGCGGGCTTGTCGGTTCTGCGCGTTTGTCGCAGGATGCTCGTCGATTCATATGGAAGTGCTTGATTTGACGCCAGATATGGCGCAACCGCGGCTCTTCGTCCGTCCATACTGTCGTGCACCGGGGAGGTTTCTTGAGCGCATTCGTCGGGCCTTTGCGCCTGATCCTGCTGGCCGGGACGCCGCAATGGCGCGAGCTGCTGAGCGAGCACCTGAATGCCCTGGCTTACCCGGCGGCGCTGATCTGCGCATCGTCCTGGCCGATGGCCCGCGAGCTGCTGGCCGAGAGTCCCGACAGCGTGCTGCTGACCACCCGCGAGCGCCTGCCCGAGCCCGGCCAGTGCGCGGCGCCGATCATCCTGTTGCTCGAAGACGAGCCCGCCGAGCCGCCCGCCGAGGCCGGCGACTGGCTGGTGCGCGAGCGCCTGACCGAGGATGTCCTGCGCCGCTGCCTGCGCTATGTGCGCGAGCAGGGGAACCTGCGCGACACCCTGCAACGCCTTACCGAACTGGATGCGCTGACCGGCATCGCCAACCGGCAGGGCTTCCAGACCCTGCTCGCCGCGCGCCTGGGCGAACGTGGCAGCCGTGGCCTGGCCCTCGTGCACCTGGATCTGGACAACTTTCAGCAGGCCAACGATACCCTCGGCCATCGGGCCGGCGACCACCTGATCCAGCAGGTGGTGGCGCGGCTCAAGGCCCACCTGGGGCACGCCGATCAACTGGCGCGCCTGGGGGGCGACGAGTTCGCCCTGCTGCTCGACACCCGTGGCGAGCCTGGCCGCGCCGAAGCCTGGGCCCGGCGTATGGCCGATGCCTTCTGCGAACCCTACTGGGTCGATGGCGAAAGCCTGCTACTCGGTTGCAGCCTCGGCGTGGCCCAGGCGCAAGCGACAAACAGCGCCGACACCCTGATGTGGCACGCCCATATCGCCATGCAACAGGCCAAGGGCCGCCAGGGCTGCACCTATCACCTGTACGACGAGCGTCTGGATCGCGGCATGCGCAGCCAGGCCGACCTGCAGCGCGAGCTGCGCCGGGCGCTGCGCCGCGAGGAGCTGCAACTGCACTACCAGCCGCGCCTGTGTCTGCACACGGGAGGCGTCGTCGGGCTGGAGGCGCTGGTGCGCTGGCAGCATGGCCAGCACGGCCTGCTCGCACCCAGCGAGTTCGTGCCCCTGGCCGAGGAGAGCGGGCTGATCGTGCCGCTCGGTTACTGGGTCATCTCCCGTGCCCTGCGCGACATGCAGTGGCTGGGCGAGCGCGGTCAGCCGGCGCTGCACATGGCGGTCAATCTGTCGTTCCGCCAGTTCCAGGACAGCCAGTTGCTGCCGACGCTGGAGCGCCTGATCGACGAGCGCGGCATCGACGCGCGCTGGCTGGAGTTCGAGCTGACCGAAACCGCGGTCATGCGCCGCAGCGAGCAGGTGCAGCAGACCATGCGCCGGCTCGGCCAGCTCGGGGTACGCTTCTCGCTCGACGATTTCGGCACCGGCTTCTCCTCCTTCGAGCACCTGAGCAACCTGCCCATCGCCTTGCTGAAGATCGACAGAAGCTTCGTCGATGGCATGCAGCGTTGCCCGCAGCGCCAGCAACTGGTGCAGGCGATGATCAACCTGGCGCACAACCTCGACCTGCAGGTGGTGGCCGAGGGCGTGGAGACTGCCGAGCAACTGCAACTGTTGCGCCGCTTCGGCTGCGATCAGGTGCAGGGCTATCTGATCAGCCGGGCGCTGCCGCTGGACGACCTGGCCGGGTTTCTGGCCGCTGGCCGCCTGCGCTTGCCGGAGTCGCTGGACGGGCGCTAGGGTCTGTTGACGTTTCAGCGCGAGCCGCGTTGCCGCGCAAAATCTCGCCAGGCTAGGTAGGCATCAGGCCCCGAGCAGGCGCTGCGCAGGCTGGCCGAGGGGACGCAGCAGGCGCGCGGTCTTGTATTCGAAGCCCAGGGTCAGGCCCACGGCGGCACAGGCCAGGCCGCTGGCCAGCCCCCACCACACGCCCTCGGCGCCCCAGCCGAAGTGGAAGGCCAGCAGCCAGGCCAGTGGCGCGCCGATCAGCCAGTAGCAGCCCAGGCCGACGAAGAAGGTGGTGTTGGCGTCCTTGAGGCCGCGTATCGCTCCCATGGCGATGCTCTGGATGCCATCGAACAGCTCGAACCAGGCGGCGATGGCCAGCAGGCCCACCGCCAGACGGGCCACCTCGGCATAGGCCGGATCGAAACGCTCGATGAACAGGCCGACCACCCACTGCGGCGCCAGCCAGAACAGCGCGGCGAACCCGAGCATGCACAGGGCGCCGAAGGCGATGCCCAGGCGCCCGGCGCAGCGCGCTTCGCGCAGCCGGCCGGCGCCGAAGTGCTGGCCGATGCGAAAGGTCACCGCATAGGAAATGCCCACCGGCACCATGAACGCCACGTACACCGACTGGATGGCGATCTGGTGGGCGGCCAGCTGCGTGCTGCCGAGCGCGCCCATGCACAGGGCGGAGAAGGCGAACAGCCCCGACTCCACGGCATAGGTCGCGCCGATCGGCAGGCCCAGGCGCAGCAGTTCCCCCAGCTCCTGGCGCGCGGGTCGGCGCAGGCCCTGCCACCAGGGGTAGGCGGCATAGGCACGGTGACGCCGGGTGTGCAGCGCCAGCAGCACCGCCATCGCGCTACTGACGATGGCGGTCACCAGGCCGATGCCGCCCAGGCCCAGGCTCGGTAGGCCGAACCGGCCCTCGATCAGGGCGTAGTTGAGGATCAGGTTGGCCAGGGCGCCGCCGATGCTGATGGCCATCACCGGGCCGGGGCGGCCGATGGCAGCGGTGAAGCCGCGCAACGCCATGAAGGTCAGGTAGCCGGGCAGGGCGAACACCAGAGTATGCAGGAAGGCCATGGCCCGCTCGACGTTGTCCGCCGCCTGTCCGGCGTAAAGCAGCAGCGGGGCGAGGTGGTACAGGATCAGGCCAGCGCCCAGGGCGAGTGCCCAGGCGAGCCACACGCCGGTGCCGGTCAGCCGGGCCGCCCCGGACACATCCTCTGCGCCGTGGCGAATGGCGACCAGGTTGCCCAGCGCCGCGATCACCCCGACACAGAAGATCGACACGAAGGCGTAGCTCGCCGCGCCCAGGCCACCGCCGGCCAGTTCGTCCGGGCCGAGCAGGCCCATCATCAGGGTGTCGGTGAAGACCATCAGCACATGGGCCAGTTGCGCGGCGATCAGCGGGCCGGCCAGGCGCAGGATGGCGCGGAGTTCGGCGCGGGCACTATGGCGATTCATGAGTCATGCTCAGTCAAAGGAAAATCCATGGGGCGCCCAGGCGGAAACTAGGGCGGCCGCGGTGTCATTCCAAGGGTTCAGGTTTGAAGGTGTTTACAGCGAAGGAACAGGCGCTATTCTCGGTATCGCCGGTGAACTCCACAAAAGGAAAAAAGCCATGCCTGGCATGATAAATACTCATGGTTCGTTGTCATGAGCCGACGCCTGCCCGCCCTGTATGCCCTGCGTGCCTTCGAGGCGGCGGCGCGGCAATCCTCCTTCACCCGGGCGGCCGAGGAACTGGCGATCACCCAGAGTGCGGTGAGCCGGCACATCCGTACGCTGGAGGACTACTTCGCCTGTCGCCTGTTCGAGCGCCGCGGCCGTCACCTGCAACTGACGGAGCCGGCGCGCATGCTCCTGCCCGGCCTGCGCGAGGGCTTCGATGCGCTGGAGCGCGCCTGCGCCACGCTGCGGGTCGACGACGGCATCCTGCGCTTGAAGGCGCCCTCGACCCTGACCATGCGCTGGCTGTTGGCCCGCCTGTCACGCTTTCGCAGCCTGCATGCCGATATCGAAGTGCAACTGACCAGTGCCTGGATGGACGTGGACAGGGTCGATTTCCTCCACGAGCCCTTCGACTGTGCGGTGCTGCTCGGCGACGGCGTGTTCAGCGACGAATGGGAGCATGCGTTGCTGTTCGAGGAGTGGCTGATTCCGGTATGCGCCCCCGAGCTGGCGGCAGGGGATGCCTGGGATCTGCCACGGCTGCAGCAGGCCGAGCTGGTGCACCCCACGCCGGACCGGCGTGACTGGCGCCGCTGGTTGCAGGCCGTGGCGCTGGACGAGGCGGTGCCGCTCAAGGGCGGGCAGGTGTTCGACACCCTGGAACTGGGCATGGTGGCGGCGGCCAGGGGTTACGGGGTGGCCATCGGCGACCTGGTGATGGTGGCCGAGGATGTCGCCCAGGGACGAATCGGCCTGCCCTGGCCCTGTGCCGTGGCCAGTGGCGATAGCTACTACCTGGTGTGGCCAAGGGCCCGGCGCGGACAGGAACGCTTCCAGCGCCTGCGCGACTTCCTGTTGGACGAGGTGGCCGCCATGCAGTTGCCGGCGGTGCAACAGCGGCGCTGACGCCCTGCATGTTGATCGTCGCCATACCGCGTCGCGGCCGCCAATCGCCGCGGGGGCGCGGCTCCCACACAGATGCGCCTGTCATCGCCCCGGTAGGAGCGTCGACCCCGGCGCGAAGCGATGGCGGCCATTTAGCAGGATTCGCGGCGCGCCAATCGACGCGGGCGCGGCTATAGCAGAGCGACAGGCTGCTGCCCACGGAGTCCCACCCTTGGGGCAAAGTTGCGCCGAGACAGGTTCTTAAAAGCGACATTTTCGTCGTATTGGCTGGATTCTGTCGCTATGGCGATTGACGTACTAAATCGCTCAAGTATTCTCCGCGCTCGCCGAAATACCTGATCACTATTTGCCTCACCCATGCCTCTGTGCCAGCGTCTTCACGCAGCCAGCCGTGGGTCTTTTGGAGACCGCCCCATGGCCCAACCCCGTTCCCGTATCGCCTGGCAACTGGCAACCGCCCTTGCCGTGGTGCTGGTGCTGTTGATCAGCGTCAGCACGCTGTTCGCCCTGCGCTCGCTGAGCAGCGCCAACCTGGTCACGCGCGAGGAGCACCTCGGCAGCGAGGCGCGGTTGCTGGCCGACCAGTTGAGCACCTTCCATGACAGCCTGCGCGAAAGCACCCAGCGCCTGGCCGGGCTGTTCGAACAACGCTTCAGTGACGGACTCAGCGTGCGCCCCGAAGAGCGCGTCAGCGTCGGTTCGCTGCAGGCGCCCGGGCTGTATCTGGGGTCGACCCTGCTCAACAACGCATTCGCCGAGGTCGACGAGTTCCGTCAACTGACCGCCGGTGTGGCGACGGTATTCGTGCGCGATGGCGATGATTTCGTTCGTGTCACCACCTCGCTGACCAAGCAGGATGGCGGCCGCGCCATCGGCACGCTGCTCGACCGCAAGCATCCGGCCTATGGCCGTCTGCTCGGCGGAGACGGCTACGTGGGCCGCGCCCTGCTGTTCGACCGCTTCTACATGACCCAGTACACCCCGGTGCGCGACAGCAGCGGGCGGGTGATCGCGGTGTTGTTCGTCGGCTTCGACTACACCGATGCGCAGAATGCCCAGTTCGCCAACCTGCAACGCTTCCGCATCGGTACTACCGGTTCCCTGGCGCTGCTCGACGATCAGGGCAACTGGCTGGTGCCGCCGTTCGCCGCACAGCAACCGGAACAACTCACCAGCCGCATGAGCGCGGTGCTGGGCACGCCGGGCCAGGGCGGTTTCTGGAGCGATGGTGCGCAACAGTTCTACAGCGTGGCGGTGCCCTTTGCCGGTGGCCCCTGGACCGTGGTGGCGAGCATGCCGGAGCAGGAGATCCAGGCGGTGACCTGGCGCGTCGGCAGCCAGTTGGCGATCGGCAGCCTGCTCACGCTGCTGCTGGCGGTGGTCGCGGTCATCTGGCTGCTGCGGCGCAAGCTGCGCCCTCTCGGTGAGCTGGTACGCCAGGCCCAGGCGCTGGGCGCCGGCGACCTGAGCGTACGCCTGGCGGTGACCAGCGACGACGAGATCGGCGAACTGGCGCGCAACTTCAATCAGATGAGTGCGGCACTGTCGACCATGGTCGAGCGCATTCGCGGCGCCGCCCAGCATGTCAGCCAGCGCGCCGAAGCCCTGTCCGGGCTGTCGCGCGGTGCCTACGAAGGCATCGAGCAGCAATCGGGCGAGATCGGCAGCATGGCCGGTGCGGTGGAGGAGTTCAGCGCCACGTCGCTGAACATCGCCGACAACATGCGCAATACCGAGCGCATGGCCAGCGACAATGCCCAGCAGACGCGCATCGGGCGCGCCTCGATGGAAGAGGCGTCCAATGCCCTGGAGCAGATCGCCGGCTCGCTGGACAGCACGGCCCGGGTGATCGATAGCCTCGGCCAGCGTTCCCAGGAAATCGGCGGCATCCTCAGTGTCATCACCTCGATCGCCGACCAGACCAACCTGCTGGCGCTCAACGCGGCCATCGAGGCGGCCAGGGCCGGCGAGCAGGGCCGTGGATTCGCCGTGGTGGCGGACGAGGTGCGCAGCCTGGCCGGGCGAACCCGTGAAGCGACCACCGAGATTTCCAGCATGATCGGCAGCATCCAGGGTGAAACCAGCAGCGCCATCAGCACCATGGAGCAAGGCCGGGCGCTGATGCAGAACGGCCTGGCCCTGAACGCCAAGGTCGCGGCGGCGCTGACCCAGATCGCCGAGCAGAGCAGCGCCGCCGGCGAGCAGTTCACCGCCATCACCACCGCCACCAGCGAGCAGAGCAGCACCGCCACGCTGTTGAGCAGCAACCTGCAGAGCATCGCCCAGGCCAATGGCGAGCAGCGCGAAGTGATCGCCAACCTGGCCCACACCTCCGAGGAACTGGAGAAGCTGGCCAGCGACCTGCACCGGGAAGTCGAGCGCTTCCGTTAGTCGATCGGGCGGTTTCAAGGCGCAAGCGGACGTTGAGCTGCAAGCCACAAGCTTCAAGCTAGAAGCGAGGCAGCCTGTAGGATGGGTGAAACCCATCAATTGCCGATGGGTTTCACCCATCCTACGAACGGCCGCTATCGCCTTACTCCTGCCTGAACGAAAACGCCCGGGTCATCGGCCCGGGCGTGTGCGTTGCGCGACCGGTCAGCGCGTCATGTGCAGGAAGTGCATGTGCCGTTCGTACTGGTCGAGGATGTCGCCGATCACTTCCTCGCGATTCCAGCCCATCACGTCGTAATCCTGGCCGCCCTCGTCGAGGTGCACTTCGGCGCGGAAGTATTTGCGTTCCTCGCTGGTATCGTCGCGGGTGTCACGCATCACGAAGCTCGGCTGGATCAGCGCGCGCGGGCGCACCTGGTAATGGAAGTCCGCCTCGTCGCCATGGCTGACGGAGAGGCTCACCCGGCCGTCCTCGCCGCTTTCCACCCTGGCTTCGCGGCCCTGCTTGCGCAGCTCCTCGGCGACCTGCTGGCAGGCCGGCAGCACGGTGTCGTTGATGAAGCGCGTGACATGGGCGCGGCGCGGCAGCATGGCGATGCTGCGCAGGCGGCGCTGCCAGCCGCCCGGGCTGCTGGCGCTGCGTGGGCTCAGCGCGACCTGCTGGCGCAGGCCGCGTTTCGCCGCATCCAGCTGCAGGGCGCGCAGCAGGCCCCACATCGAGGCCAGCAGGGCGACCACGAAGGGCAGGGCGCTGGCGATGGTCGCGGTCTGCAGCGCCTTGAGGCCGTCGGCCAGGAGCAGCGAAATCGCCACCACGGCCATCAGCGCGGCCCAGTAGATCCGCTGCCAGACCGGTGTCCGGTCCTTGCCGCCGGAGGCCAGCATGTCGACCACCATGGCGCCCGAATCCGCCGAGGTGACGAAGAACACCACGATCATCAGCACGGCGATCTGCGACAGGATCATCGAGAAAGGGAAGTGCTCGAAGAAGGCGAACAAGGCCAGGGAACTGTCCTTTTCCACGGCCTCGGCCAGATCGCTGATGCCTTCGACCATGATCATGTGGATCGCCGTGTCGCCGAATACCGTCATCCACAGCAGGGTGAACCCGGCCGGCACCACCAGCACGCCGCTGATGAACTGGCGAATGGTGCGCCCGCGCGAGATGCGCGCGATGAACAGGCCGACGAAGGGCGACCAGGACAGCCACCAGCCCCAGTAGAACAGGGTCCAGCCGCCGATCCAGTCGGTCGGTTCGTAGGCGTAGAGGTTGAAGGTCTTGCTGACGATCTCCGACAGGTAGGCGCCGGTGTTCTGCACGAAGGTCTGCAGGATGAACACGGTCGGGCCCAGCACCAGCACGACCAGCAGCAGGCCGACCGCGAGCAGCATGTTCAGCTCGGAGAGACGGCGGATGCCCTTGTCCAGGCCGCTGACCACGGAGATGGTCGCCAGCAGCATGGTGAAGATCAACAGGCCGATCTGCACCGTGGTGGTGGTCGGCAGGCCGTACAGGTGGTTGAGGCCGGTATTGATCTGCAGCACGCCGTAACCCAGCGAGGTGGCCACGCCGAGCACCGTGCCGATCACCGCGAAGATGTCCACCGCATGGCCGATGGGGCCGTAGATGCGGTCGCCGATCAGTGGGTAGAGCGCCGAGCGCAGGGTCAGCGGCAGGTTATGCCGGTAGCTGAAGTAGGCCAGGATCAGCGCGACGATGGCGTAGATCGCCCAGGCGTGCAGACCCCAGTGGAAGAAGGTCAGCTTCATCGCTTCCTTGGCGGCGGTCACCGTCTGTGGATCGCCCACCGGCGGCGCGATGAAGTGCATCACCGGCTCGGCCACGCCGAAGAACATCAGGCCGATGCCCATGCCGGCGCAGAACAGCATGGAGAACCAGGTGGTGTTGTTGTATTCGGGCTCGCTGTGATCGGGGCCGAGCTTGATGTCGCCGTAGCGGCTGACCGCGAGGAACACGGCGAACAGCAGGATCAGCGCCACGGCCAGTACATAGATCCAGCTGGCGTTGTCGATGATCCAGGCCTGGGTGTATTCGAACACGCGCTGGGCGTGACCCTGGAACAGGGTGCTGTAGACCACCAGGCAGGCGATCAGAATGGTGGAGCCGAAGAATACCGGCGGGTTGAGGGTGGAGCGGGAAGACTGAGGTGCTTCCATTGAGCTAGCTCTCCTTGGTCAGACGCTGTCCATGATGGCGTGCACGCATGTCGTTTCAGCGTAGGCCAAATCGAGCATGCAGCCGGATGAAGGACGTGGACTCGGTTTATCGGATGGCCGCCAAGAGCGGAAGGCCGGGCAGTGTAGCACCATCGATAGTCACGTCCTTGAGTACGCAGGCTATCGATAGCTTTGCTCATGCATTCGTTCCACCTATTTCTGCGTCGGAGCCTGTGTTTAGCGCGGCAGCAGATGGGGCATGGGTGCTCAGAGGCTGGTGCGGTATTGCAGGGCCTCGGCCAGGTGCTGGCGGGCGATGTCGGGCTGCGCCTGCAGGTCGGCCAGGGTACGCGCCACCTTGAGCACACGGTGGGCGGCGCGCAGGGACAGGGTCAGGCGTTCGCAGGCGTTTTCCAGCCATTGCCGGTCCGCGCTGGCGAGCGTGCAGTGTTCGCGCAGACCCGCCAGATCGAGAAACGCATTGGCCATGCCCTGGCGCGCGAACTGTATGCCGCGCGCGGCGGCCACCCGTGCGGCGGCCGTGGCGGTATCTTCCGCCGCTGCCTGCGGGACGCTCAGCGCCGTGCTTTCCCTGGCCACGGTGATGTGCAGGTCGATCCGGTCGAGCAGTGGCCCGGACAGCTTGCCGCGGTAGCGCTGGATCTGCTCCGTGCTGCAGCGACAACGGCCACTGGGGTCGCCCAGGTAGCCGCAGGGGCAGGGGTTCATGGCCGCGACCAGCTGGAACCTGGCCGGAAAACGTACCTTGTCGCGGGCGCGGGCAATGACGATATGCCCGCTTTCCAGCGGCTCGCGCAGCACCTCCAATACCTTGCGATCGAACTCGGGGAGCTCGTCGAGGAACAGGACGCCATGGTGGGCCAGGGTGATTTCGCCCGGCTGCGGGCGGCTGCCTCCGCCGACCAGCGCCGGCCCGGAAGCACTGTGGTGCGGGTGGCGAAACGGTCGCTGCGGCCAGGCCTGCAAGGGCTCGTGGCTGGCGACCGACTGGATGGCCGCCACTTCCAGGGCCTCCTGTTCGTCCAGCGCTGGCAGCAGGCCCGGCAAGCGGCTGGCGAGCAGGGTCTTGCCGGTGCCGGGCGGACCGCTGAACAGCAGGTTGTGGCCGCCGGCGGCGGCCACCAGCAGGGCATGCTTGGCGGCGACCTGGCCTTGTACCTCGGCGAGATCCGGATACGGCTGGGAGCGTCGTAGCAGGCCCTGGGCCTGGTAGGGCTCGAGCACGGTATGGCCGTTGAGGTGCGCCACCAGTTCGAGCAGGTGGTCGACGGCCAGGACCTCGAGGCCGGAGGCCAGGCTGGCTTCCTCTGCATTGGCCTTGGGCACCACCAGGGTGCGTCCGGCCGCCCGCGCCGCCAGCGCGGCGGGCAGGACGCCCTGCACCGGCCGCAGCGCCCCCGACAGGGCCAGCTCCCCGAGACATTCGAGCGCGTCCAGCGCGCTGGCGGGCACCTGCCCGCTGGCGGCGAGAATGCCCAGGGCGATGGCCAGATCGAAGCGCCCGCCGTCCTTCGGCAGGTCGGCGGGCGCCAGGTTCAGGGTGATGCGTCGCGGCGGGAAATCGAAGGCGCAGTTGAGGATCGCGCTGCGCACGCGGTCCTTGCTTTCCTTGACCGCGGTTTCCGGCAGGCCGACCAGCGCCAGCGACGGCAGGCCATTGGCCAGATGCGCTTCGACGGTGACCGCGGGTGCGTCAACGCCCACCTGGGCGCGACTGTGGACTATGGCCAGGGACATCGATCCTCCTTGATCGTCCGGCGGCCGAGTGGAGTTACTCGGCGGGTGGTGGCGGCGCCGGCTCGGTGTGCGACTCCATTTGCGCGACCTTGGCCTCCAGGGCTTCGAGGCGCGCGCGGGTGCGGGCGAGCACCACCATCTGGCTGTCGAACTCTTCACGGCTGACCAGATCGAGCTTGCTGAAAGCGCTTTGCAGCAAGGCCTTGAACTGGGTTTCGAACTCGTTGCGCGGCAGCGGCGTCTCGCCATTGAACAGGCGCGAGGCGTGATCGCCTAGGGCATCGAGCAGGGCTTTGGGTGGCAGCATGGGAACCTTCCGAAAACGATTGGCGGCAGTGTAGCACGGCGCAATCCGTGAGCTGTTCGAGGTCTTTGCACCTCATTTGTGCGTCCATGCACGCCGTTTTGCGCCTTTATGGTGCGAGCGCTGTGGGGGAGCTGGCGCCGGCCCATGCGCAGCTCCCGTAACTTCATGAAAAAAAGCTTTTTACGGGGGTTGGCAAGCTTTCTGCTTAGTCGCTCATGACGCATGCACCGATGCAGTTCCGCTGCGTTGTGCGCGGCGGGGAAGTGTTTCGCCAGGAGCGGTTGGTGGTATCGGCGTCTGCCAGCGATGGCGGGTCGGTGCATTACAAAAGCCAGACACTGCGCTTAGACTTGGTTCGGGGTAGAAATTCCTGGGGCAAGTCCACCTTACACGGGAGAGAGTTTCATGAAACTAGTCACTGCCATCATCAAGCCGTTCAAGCTGGACGACGTCCGTGAGTCACTGTCGGAAATCGGCGTGCAAGGCATCACCGTTACCGAAGTAAAGGGTTTCGGCCGTCAGAAGGGTCACACCGAGCTGTATCGCGGTGCCGAATACGTCGTCGACTTCCTGCCGAAGGTGAAGATCGACGTGGCCATCGCCGACGATCAACTGGATCGTGTCATCGAGGCCATCACCAAGGCCGCCAACACCGGCAAGATCGGTGACGGCAAGATTTTCGTAGTCAACCTGGAACAGGCGATCCGCATCCGTACCGGCGAGACCGATACCGACGCGATCTAAGCGCCAGCGCCCCCACCCCATCGTCCCAGGAGTTAAATCATGACTCTGCGAAAAGTCGCAGGGCTCGGAGCCCTTTTGTCTCTGCTTTCCCCAGGGCTCGCCGTGGCCCAGGAAGCGACCCTGAATTCCGGTGACACGGCCTGGATGCTGACCGCCACCGCGCTGGTGCTGTTCATGACCATTCCGGGCCTGGCGCTGTTCTACGCCGGCATGGTGCGTTCGAAGAACGTCCTGTCGGTGATGATGCAGTGCTTCGCCATCACCGCGCTGATGAGCATCCTGTGGTTCGTCTACGGCTACAGCCTGGCCTTCGATACCACCGGCATGGAAGCGGGGGTGACCAACTTCAGTTCCTTCGTCGGCGGCCTGGGCAACATGTTCCTCGGCAACCTGACCAAGGAATCGCTGACCGAAGCCTTCCCGGAGAGCGTGTTCGTCACCTTCCAGATGACCTTCGCCATCATCACCCCGGCACTGATCGTCGGGGCCTTCGCCGAGCGCATGAAGTTCTCGGCCATGCTGGTGTTCATGACCGTCTGGTTCACCCTGGTCTATGCGCCGATCGCGCACATGGTCTGGAGTGGCGACGGCGCCCTGATGTGGGACTGGGGCGTGCTGGACTTCGCCGGGGGCACCGTGGTGCACATCAACGCCGGTATCGCCGGTCTGGTCGCCTGCATCGTGCTCGGCAAGCGCAAGGGCTTCCCCAGCGTGGCCATGGCGCCGCACAACCTGGGCTACACCCTGGTCGGTGCCGCCATGCTCTGGGTCGGCTGGTTCGGCTTCAATGCCGGCTCCGCCGCCGCGGCTGACGACACGGCCGGCATGGCCATGCTGGTCACCCAGATCGCCACCGCCGCCGCGGCGCTGGGCTGGATGTTCGCCGAGTGGATCACCCACGGCAAACCGAGTGCGCTGGGTATCGCCTCCGGCGTGGTCGCCGGCCTGGTCGCCATCACTCCCGCCGCCGGTACGGTCGGCCCGATGGGCGCACTGATCATCGGCCTGGCCTCGGGCGTCATCTGCTTCTTCTGTGCCACCAGCCTCAAGCGCAAGCTGGGCTACGACGACTCCCTGGACGTGTTCGGCGTGCACGGTGTCGGCGGCATCATCGGGGCGTTGCTCACCGGTGTGTTCGCGGCGCCGGCGCTGGGTGGCTTCGGCGAGGTGGAAAACATCGCTGCGCAAGTGTGGATCCAGTTCAAGGGCGTTGCCTTCACCGTGATCTACACCGCCATCGTCACCTACGTGATCCTCAAGGTGATCGACGTGGTCATGGGCCTGCGTGTCAGCGAAGAGGAAGAGTCGGTCGGGCTCGACCTGGCTCAGCACAACGAGCGCGGCTACATCCTGTAAGTCTTGGGGGTTCGCCACACCCGTGGCGAGCGCGAAGCACACGGAGTGCGTCCGGAGCCAACCCGGGCGCCTCGACCGAATAGCGCATGAACAAGCGCGACGGCTAGAGGTGAAAAATGGACAACACAGCATTGACTGCATTGCAATATGGTTTCGACACGTTCTACTTCCTGATTTGCGGCGCCCTGGTCATGTGGATGGCGGCAGGTTTCTGCATGCTTGAATCAGGGCTCGTGCGCAGCAAGAACACCACCGAGATCCTGGCCAAGAACATCTCCCTGTTCGCCATCGCCTCGGTGATGTACCTGCTGGTCGGCTACTACATCATGTACTCCTCGGATGGCATGGTGTTCCCCAGCCTGGGCTTTTTGATCGGCGACGAGAACCTCGCCGAGGCGGTGACCGGTGAAGAAGATGCGCCCTATTACTCGGCGCGTTCCGACTTCTTCTTCCAGATCGTCTTCGCCGGCGCCTGCATGTCGATCATTTCCGGGGCGGTGGCCGAGCGTATGCGCCTGTGGCCCTTCCTGGCCTTCGCCGTGGTCATGACCGGTTTCATCTACCCGATCCAGGGCTCCTGGAGCTGGGGCGAGGGCTGGCTGGACGCGCTGGGCTATTCCGACTACGCCGGTTCCGGCATCGTGCACATGGCGGGTGCCAGCGCGGCTCTGGCCGGTGTCATCCTGCTCGGCCCACGCAAGGGCAAATATGGCCCGAACGGCCAGGTCAATCCGATTCCGGGTGCCAACCTGCCGCTGGCGACCCTGGGCATGTTCATCCTGTGGATGGGCTGGTTCGGTTTCAACGGTGGTTCCGAGCTGAAGATCTCCGATATCGACTCGGCCAACAACGTTGCGCAAGTGTTCGTCAATACCAACATGGCGGCCGCCGGTGGTCTGATCGCGGCGATGATCGTCTCGCGCATCCTGTTCGGCAAGACCGACCTGACCATGATGATCAACGGCGCCCTGGCCGGCCTGGTGGCCATCACCGCCGACCCGCTGTCGCCGAGCGGCCTGCAGGCCACCCTGATCGGTGCCGTGGGTGGCGCCCTGGTGGTGTTCAGCGTCCTGGCCTTCGACAAGATCAAGATCGACGATCCGGTCGGTGCCATCTCCGTGCACGGTGTCGTGGGTATCTGGGGTGTGCTGGCGGTGCCGCTGACCAATGCCGAAGCCAGCTTCGGCGCACAGATCATCGGTATCCTGGGCATCTTCGGTTGGGTCTTCATCTCCAGCCTGATCGTCTGGGCCGTGATCAAGGCGCTGTTCGGCCTGCGCGTGAGCGAGGAAGAGGAATACGAAGGTGTGGATCTTTCCCAGTGTGGGATGGAAGCCTATCCGGAGTTCACCAGCCAGAAGTGATGCACGGGGGCGGTTCTGCGCAGGGGCGGTTTCTCCCTGTGCGGAGTGCGCCGCCAAGGGCGTCGCCAGACGGCGCCTGGATCGATTGCACAGGGCGCTTCGGCGCCCTTTGCTTTTTTGCGCAGCGCGCTAGAATGCGCGCGTTGAAGCAATGAGCGAGTCGACGTGATCAGCCTGCGTCCGCGGCCAAGGGGCTTTCACCTGGTAACCGATGAACTGCAGGATGCGTTACCGGAACTGGCGAGCTACCGGGTGGGTCTGTTGCACCTGTGGCTGCAGCACACGTCGGCATCCCTAACCGGGCGTCCCTGAGCATCAACGAGAATGCCGATCCGGCCGTGCGCCGGGACTTCGAGCGGTTCTTCAATCGTCTCGTCCCCCAGGACGTCGATGGATTCGAGCACTGCGACGAAGGCCCGGACGACCTGCCGGCGCATTTCAAGGCGAGTCTGCTGGGCGTTCAGCTGCAGCTGCCGATACACGATGGGCAGTTGGCTTAGGGTCTATTGACGTTTCAGCACGACCGCGCCGGAGCCCGTTGTGCCGCGAGGCAAGGCACGAGACGCGAAGTTTGGTGTTCCAAATGAGCGTCGAGAAACGTAGCATTCGCGGCAAAACGGGCCCGGCCCTGCGGGTTGCGCGAAAAATCTCGCCATGCGTTGTTGGAGGACTTGGCAAGGGAACGCCATTCCCGGCGTCCTCCGCCTAGCCTGGCGAGATTTTGCGCAGCAACGCGGCTTGCGCTGAAACGTTAACAGACCCTAGCACCTGGCAGGGGATTTACCTCGGCGAGCATCGCGAGCATGGCGGATCTCGGGGGGTGTTGGCGACCTTGCAGGGTACGGCGAATTGAATTTTTTCCGCTCGCCCGGTCAACACCGGGCGACTGGGCTATAACTAACCTGCTTTTCGCAAGTCATGAGGTTGAACATGAGCGACGAAGATCTGGAACAAGACGAGTTGGAAGGGGCTGACGAGGACGAGGGCGAAGAGCTGGCGGCAGCGGACGGCGAAGTCAGCGATGACGACGGCGATGCCGATGTTGCCGCGCCCGGCAAGAAAGCCAAGGCCAAGGCCGTAGAGGTCGAGGAACTGCCGAGCGTCGAAGCGAAACAGAAGGAGCGTGATGCCCTGGCTCGTGCCATGGAAGAGTTCCTGTCGCGCGGTGGCAAGGTGCAGGAGGTGGAGCCCAATGTGGTATCCGATCCGCCCAAGAAGCCGGACAGCAAGTACGGCAGCCGCCCGATCTGATAGACCCGAACGCCACAGGCAAAAGCCCGCCTCTCCAGGCGGGCTTTTGCGTTTATGCGGTGGCGGTTCCAGGAGCGATCGCCGCTAAAGCGCCTCCCACGGAGCTGGCTTCGAGTTTGCAGGAGGGGCTTCAGCCTCAGGCCGTAGGATGGGTGCCAACCCATCAATTATCGATGGGTTGGTCGGGGCTTCAGTCGCGCTGCCTTTCAGCCCCAGCGCTCGAGCAGGGCCGGCAATTCGGCGAGGCGGCGGATCTGCGCGTCGGCCGCGCTGGCGCCGCTCCAGGCTTTGTCCTGGGGGTTGAACCAGACCGCGCGCAGGCCGGCGGCCTGGGCGCCGGCGATGTCGTCGCCGGGGTGGTCGCCGATATGCACGGCCTGGTTTGCGGCGATGCCGGCGCGACTGAGGGCTTCCGCGAAGGGCCTGGGGTCGGGCTTGCCGACACCGAGCTCTTCGGCGCACAGGGTGAAGCTGAAGTAATCGGCCAGGCCGAGACGGCGCACGTCGGCGTTGCCGTTGGTGATCACGCCCAGCTGGTAGCGGTTGGCGAGCCGCTCCAGGGTGGTGACGGTGTCGGGGTAGAAGGTGATGGCGTGGCGCGCCTCGAGCATGGCCTGGAACGCCCCTTCGGCCAGCTGCGACGCCTCGTCCTCGGCATAGCCGATGCCCTGCAGCGCGTGGCGCAGGGTACGCCGGCGCAATTCGCTGAGGCGGTACTTGAGGGTGGGCTCGCCTTCGAGCAGGCGCCCGCGGATCTGGCCCAGGTGTTCCACCGGCAGGGCGGCCAGCCGTGGCGCGTGTTCGCCGAGCCAGTCGCGCATCGCGCTTTCCGCGCCGGCGATCACCGGGCGGTTGTCCCACAGGGTGTCGTCGAGGTCGAAGGTGATCAGGCGAATACTCATGATTCCTCGGCTTTGCGGCGTTTGGCCCGCGGGTGGGCGCTGTCGTAGACACTGCTCAGGTGCTGGAAGTCCAGGTGCGTGTAGATCTGCGTGGTGGCGATGTCGGCATGGCCGAGCAGTTCCTGAACGGCGCGCAGATCCTGGGAGGACTCGAGCATGTGGCTGGCGAAGGAGTGGCGCAGCATGTGCGGGTGAACGTGCTGGCCCAGCTCGCTGATGCCGGCCTGGCGCACGCGCAGTTGCACGGCGCGGGGGCCGATACGGCGCCCCTGGCGGCTGATGAACAGGGCGCCGTCCGGCGGGTTGGCCAGGGTGCGCAGGGGCAGCCACTGCTGCAGCGCCTCGCGGGCCTTGCGGCCCACCGGCAGCTCGCGGGTCTTGTTGCCTTTGCCGCGTACCCGGACCAGCCCGGCGGGCAGGTCGAGGCCGTCGAGATCCAGGGCGACCAGCTCTGACAGGCGCAGCCCGGAGGAATAGAACAGTTCGAGCATGGCCTGATCGCGGCGGGCGATGAAATCGTCTTCCAGGGCGCCGTCGAGCAGTTGCGCGGCCCGGTCGGCATCCAGGGTCTTGGGCAGACGGCGCTCGCCCTTGGGCGGTGTCAGGCCGCTGGCCGGATCGTGGCGGCAATGGCCTTCGCGGATCAGGTAGCGGTACAGGCCGCGTGTCGCCGAGAGCAGACGGGCGAGGCTGCGCGCTGACTGGCCGTCCATGTGCAGGCGCGCGACCAGACGGCGCAGGCGCGCGGCGTCCAGCGCGGCCCAGTCGTCGAGTTGTTCACGTTCGCAGTAGGCCAGCAGCTTGTTCAGGTCGCGCCGGTAGCCGTCGAGCGTGTGCACGGAAACCTGGCGCTCGCTGCGCAGGTGTTCGAGGTAGGCGTCAAGGCTAGCTGCAAGCTTCAAGCTTCAAGCTCCAAGTAATGCGATGTGACAGCGCTTTTGCTTCAACTTGACGCTTGTGGCTTGAAGCTTGCCGCTGCTTCAGCGTACGGAACGCAGCGGTGTGGCGAAGCGGGGCAGCACGCGTGCCAGCACCTCGGCGATATAGCCGAGGAACAGGGTGCCCAGCGAGCTCTTGTAGTGCTGGGCGTCGGCGCTGCCGATGGCCAGTACGCCGTGCAGGCCCTGGTAGGACAAGGCCACCACGGCGGCCGAGCCGACCTCGCCAGCGGCCTCGCCGAACAGGAAGTTCAGTTCGTGCTCGCGCAGGACGCCGCAGATGGTCTTGCCGCCGGCGAGCAGGCCGCCGATGGCCTGGTGGGCTTCGGCGCTGCTGACCGTGCGGCCGACCGGCAAGGGCGTGTCACTGAACAGGATCAGGCCGACGAAGGGGACCTGGAATTCGCTGCGCAGGCTGTCTTCCACGCAACTGACCACTTCCTCGAGGCTGGTGGCATCGAGCAGGTCGAGCACCAGGCGGCGGGTCTTGTCGAACAGGCGGTCGTTGTCGCGGGCGACGTCCATCAGTTGCGACAGACGGTGGCGCATCTCGATGTTGCGCTCGCGCAGCAGTTTGACCTGGCGTTCGACCAGCGACACGGTGTCGCCACGCTGGTGCGGAATGCGCAGTTCGGGGATCAGCTCGTCGTGGTCGATGAAGAACTCGGGGTGCAGGCGCAGGTAGGCGGCGACCGTTTCCGAGTCCAGTGGCTTGGGCGAATCCTGCTGGTCAGTCATAGGCGAACCTGTCCTTCATACACACGAACCGCGGGGCCTGTCATCATAACGGGCTGGCCCGGGCCTGCCCACTCGATGGACAGCTTGCCGCCGGGAAGTTCCAGCTGTACGGGCGAGTCCATCCAGCCCTGGCGGATGGCCGCCACCGCGGCGGCGCAGGCGCCGGTACCGCAGGCCTGGGTCTCGCCAGCGCCGCGCTCCCACACGCGCAGGCGGCCACGCTGGCGGTCGATGACCTGCAGGAAGCCGACATTGACCCGCTGTGGAAAGCGCGGGTGGTGTTCCAGCTTCGGCCCCAGCTCGTGCACCGGGGCGCTGTCGACAGCGTCCACGCGCAGCACGGCATGGGGGTTGCCCATGGAGACCGCGGCTAGCTCATGGGCCTGGCCTTCGACCTCGACGCTGTAGCTCAGGGCCTCGCTGTCGGCCACGAACGGGATTTCCTCCGGTGCCAGGCGCGGCGCCCCCATGTTCACGGTGATCAGGCCGTCGGCGCGGACGTTGAGCTCGATGATGCCGCCCTTGGTTTCCACGCGGATCTGCTTCTTCACCGTCAGGCGCTTGTCCAGCACGAAGCGGGCGAAACAGCGCGCGCCATTGCCGCACTGCTCCACTTCGCTGCCGTCGGCGTTGAAGATGCGGTAGCGGAAGTCGACGTCCGGGCGCTGTGGCGGCTCGACCAGCAACAATTGGTCGAAGCCCACGCCGGTGTGGCGGTCGCCCCACTGCTTGGCGTTCTTCGGCTGGATGT
Source organism: Phytopseudomonas dryadis (assembly GCF_004327355.1). Taxonomy (GTDB): domain Bacteria; phylum Pseudomonadota; class Gammaproteobacteria; order Pseudomonadales; family Pseudomonadaceae; genus Aquipseudomonas; species Aquipseudomonas dryadis. Next base: position 246,627 of record NZ_QJUM01000004.1, on the reverse strand, counting down.
GGGCATGCTGGCTGACCAGGTCGAGCACCATGAAGTCGTTGCCCAGGCCATGCATTTTGGTAAAGCGCAATAACATCGGCATCACTCCGGCAGGCGGCTTTCGCCCGCGAAGAGTTCGGCGAGCGTTTCCCGACGGCGTACTTCGAAGGCCTGTTCGCCATCCACCAGCACCTCGGCGGCGCGGCCGCGGGTGTTGTAGTTGGAACTCATGACGAAACCATAGGCGCCGGCCGAACGCACGGCCAGCAGGTCGCCCTCGGCCAGGGCCAGCTCGCGCTCCTTGGCGAGGAAATCGCCGGTCTCGCAGATCGGCCCGACGATGTCGTAGCGGCGCCTGGCGGCATCGCGCGGCTGTACCGGCACCACGTCCATCCAGGCCTGGTACAGCGCCGGGCGGATCAGGTCGTTCATCGCCGCGTCGACGATGGCGAAATCCTTGTGCTCGGTGTGCTTGAGGTATTCCACGCGGGTCAGCAGCACGCCACCGTTGGCGACGATCGAGCGGCCCGGCTCGAAGACCAGGCTCAGATCGCGCGCGCCGAGGCGCTCGCGTACGGCGCCGATGTAGTCGCCGGCTGCCGGTGGCTGCTCGTCGCGGTACTGCACGCCGAGGCCGCCGCCCAGATCCAGGTGGCGGATGCGGATACCGCGCTCGCCGAGCCGGTCGATCAGCGCCAGCAGGCGGTCGAGGGCATCGAGGAAGGGCGGCAGGCTGGTCAGCTGCGAACCGATGTGGCAGTCGACGCCGATCACCTCGAGGTTGCCCAGCTCGGCGGCGCGGGCGTAGACCGCTTCGGCATCGGCGATGGCGATGCCGAACTTGTTCTCTTTCAGGCCGGTGGAAATGTACGGGTGGGTGCCCGCGTCCACGTCCGGGTTGACCCGCAGGGAGATCGACGCGGTCTTGCCCAGCTCGGCGGCGACCTGCTGCAGGCGCTCCAGTTCGTCGCTGGACTCGACGTTGAAGCAGTGCACGCCGACCTGCAGCGCGCGGCGCATGTCGTCGCGGCTCTTGCCGACGCCGGAGAAGACGATGCGCGACGGCTCGCCGCCGGCGGCCAGGACGCGCTCCAGTTCACCCCGGGAAACGATGTCGAAGCCGGCACCCAGGCGGGCCAGGACGTTGAGCACGCCGATATTGGAGTTGGCCTTGACGGCGAAGCAGACCAGGTGCGGCATGCCGGCCAGGGCGTCGGCGTAGGCGCGATACTGCGCCTCGATATGGGCGCGCGAGTAGACATAGGTCGGCGTGCCGAAACGCTGGGCAATGGCGGACAACGCCACACCTTCCGCGAACAGCGCGCCGTCGCGGTAGTTGAAGGTGTTCATGGGGCGTCCTTATTCGTCTTGCGCTGGCGCGGACTGGGTGTCGTCCGGCAGGTACAGCGGGCCTTTCTGGCCACAGCCGGCGAGCAGGGTGGCGACGGCGACGAGCGCGACGAGGGCAGTGAACAGCCGCTTCATGGTGGAATCCTTGTAATAAAGCATCATTGTCCGGGAGTATACCGGCCCCCCGGCACCTTGCCTATGCGCCAGGATTCCCGTCCGGCGGGGCTTTGCCGCGTGCCGCCGGTCTGCGGCCTCATGCCGGGCGGGTGCGATGAACGGCATCGTGCCGCCTGATCCGTCCCTGTCCGCCGCCGCTCGGCATGCTCTGGCGCGCAGCCTGCAGCTCGCTCCGCGCACTTTTGCAGCGGCGCCTGCGGCAAGCCGGGTTATCCTGCTCGCCACTGCTGGACGAGACGCGGCGGCAAGGGTTGCTGCATTATCTGCGCGATCCGGCTCTGCGGCCGGGCGAAATCGGCTTGCGTGCCGGCGGCAGCGAGTCGGGCGTTGCGCCGTTGCACGGGCCACTTGCTGTGAGCCGATCCGTTCTTTCGATGGTGCTGAATTTTTCTTGAGGTAAGTGCAATGAGTTTGAGCGAAGCCCGTTTCCACGACCTGGTCGACGCCACGCAGCAGGCGGTAGAGGACATTCTCGACGACAGCGACCTGGACCTCGACCTGGAGAACTCCGCCGGTGTACTGACGGTTCGGTTCGACAATGGCTCGCAACTGATCTTCAGCCGTCAGGAACCGATCCGCCAGTTGTGGATGGCTGCCCGCTCCGGCGGTTTCCACTTCGACTACGACCAGGCCAGCGAGCGCTGGATCTGCGACAGCAGTGACGAGCAACTCGGTGAAATGCTCGAGCGCATCGTCTTCGAACAGTCCGGCGCGCACCTCGAGTTCGAAGAACTCTGAGCCCGGCGCCGGGCCATCCGTACCCCGGCCGGGGTACGGATGAGCCGGCCTTGTTTATTTGAGTGACTGTGGTACGGTCGAGGAAACCTACGCAAAACCCCGTCGTTCAGACGGGGTTTTGCTTTATTGGCGCCCAGTAAAGGAGACACGCACGTACCATGACCAGTACACCGCCCATCACCATCACCCGTACCGACTTGCAGCGTCTGGAACAACTGCTCGACAGCCTGGACGATTTCGGGCCGGGCGCCGTGGCGCTGCAGGCCGAGCTGGATCGTGCCGACGTGGTTGGCCATGACCAGGTGCCGGCCGGTGTGGTGACCATGAATTCCCGGGTGCATTGTCGCGAGGAGAGCAGCGGCAAGGACTACCACCTGACCCTGGTCTTCCCGCAGGATGCCGGCGCCGAAGGCACCGTTTCGATCCTCGCCCCGGTCGGCAGCGCCTTGCTCGGCCTGAGCGTCGGCCAGCACATCGACTGGGCCGCCCCCGGTGGCAAGTTGCTGAAACTGACCCTGCTGGCCGTGGAATACCAGCCGGAAGCGGCGGGTGAGTACGCGCGCTAGGGAGCGTCTGTGTCCGGCCGTTGGTAGGCGACGTTTCACCAGCGTGGCCCGACCTGTCCACCGCTCTGCAATTGCAATGGTGGATGAAAGAATCTTCGGCTACGCGCCCCAATCCACCCTACGCGCCCTGTGACTGTGGGAGGGGCTTTAGCCGCGATGGGATCGATAAAGCGCGAAGAGCTCGCGGCTAAAGCCCCTCCCACGAAAGCAAGTTCGTAGGATGGGTGGAACCCATCGATATGCCGATGGGTTCCACCTACGCGGCCCGACCCATCCTACGTCCGCTTGCGCCTTATGGCCGCATCCCGCATTGCGCGTGTTCCGTTCGCCGTCTCAGGCGCATCGGCCACCTAGGCCGGAGCGTTCTCCAGGCTGGCCGGTTTGCAGTCCGCTGTGCATTCCTGGAGGTCGATACTGCGCTCGAACAGGCGCTGTACCGCGGCTTGGTGGCTGACACCGATCAGGGTGCAGTGCGGCAGGCGCTGGCGCAGGCGTTCGAGCAGGCGGCAGGCCGCCTGTTCGTCGAGTTGGTTGGTCGCTTCGTCGAGGTACAGGGTGTCCGGGCGGTAGAGCAGGGCGCGGGCCAGGGCCAGGCGCTGCTGTTCGCCGCCCGACAGTTCCCGCGCCCACTCTGCCTCACGTTGCAACTGGTTCTGCAAGTGATCCAGGCCGACATCCGCCAGGGCCTGGCGCAGCTCTGGCTCCGCGGGTATCTGCAGCGCCGGGTAGGCCAGCAATCGATCCAGCCGGTCGCTGGCCAGGTAGGGCTTCTGTGGCAGCAGCAGGCTGCGCCCGCCGGGCAGTTGCCAGGTGCCGCGATGATGGGGCCAGAGCCCCATCAGGGTGCGCAGCAGGGTCGACTTGCCCAGGCCGCTGGCGCCGGCCAGGTGCAGCCATTCGCCCGGGCGGGCATGCAGCGCCAGACCGCATAACAGTGCTTCGCCATTGGGTCGCAACACGTCCAGCCCGCAGGTGTTGAGGATTTCGCCGCGACCGAGTTCGATCGGCTGCAGCTGTTCCAGGGCCCGCTGGAACTGGCCGAGGCGCTGCACCGTGGCGCTCCATTCGGCCAGGGTCCGGTAGGAGTTGATGAACCAGCTCAGCGATTCGCGTACCGCGCCGAAGGCCGTGCGGATCTGCATCAGCCCGCCAAGGGTGATGGTCTTGGCGAGAAAGGCGGGCAGGGCGAGAAACACCGGCACGATCAGGCTGACGCGGTCGTAACCGACGGTGAAGGTTCCCAGCTTCAATTCGCGGCGCATCAGCGCTCGCCAGTTGTCGGCAATCGCGGCGAAGCGCAGGCCGAGGCTGTGGCGCTCGGCCTGTTCCCCGTCATACAGGGCGATCTGTTCGGCATGCTCGCGCTTGCGCAGCAGGTCGGCGCGAAAGGCCGCCTCGCTGCGCTGGCGCTCGTAGTTGAGGCCGTGCAGCGGTCGCCCCAGCCAGTGGGTGGCCAGGGTGCCGACCAGGGTATAGAGGAGTACGGCCCAGACCAGGTAGCCGTCGAGGGTCAGGCTGTAGCCGCCGAGGGTGAAGGTCTGGGTGCCGGACAAGTGCCAGAGAATGCTGACGAAGGCGCCGAGCTGCAGGGTGTTGATGAACAGCGAGACCACCAGGCCGACGGTCTTGTCGGTCAGCAGGTAGGCATCCTCGGCGATGCGCTGGTCCGGATGATCCGGCTCGCCGTTCAGCCCCAGGCGGTAGTAGCGGCGCTCGCCGAGCCATTGCGCGAGCAGGTGCGCGTTCAGGTGCTGGCGCCAGCGCAGGATCAGCGCCTTGGTCAGCCAGTTCTTGGCGACGATCACGCCGACCAGCGCGGCGATGGCCATGGCGTACTGGCCCATCAGGCCGAGCAGCGCCTGGCCGTCGAAGGTCGCCAGGGTGTCGTAGAAGGTCTTGCTCCATTCATTGATGTAGACGTTGACCTGGACGATGCCCAGGCCCATGGCGAACACCCCGCCGAGCAGGGCCCAGCCCGGCCAGCCGGCGCGACTCAGCCAGAACGGCCGGGCCAGGGCGAAGAAGGTGCGCAGCAGTTTCATCGCACCGCCTCCGCTTGTTGCGGCAGAACGCGCAGCAGCACGCGGTTTTCCGTGACGAACAATTGCCGGGCCAGGCCTCTCATCGCCTCCAGTTCGAGGGCGGCCGGCAGGTCGCGCTGCTCGCTGAGGTAGCGCGGATCGCCCCAGGCGCGCTCGCTGAGCACCAGGCGGTGCAACTGGCTGGTCGGGTCCTGGCGCCGGCGCTGTTCCTGGCGGGCCAGTTCGGCGCGCAGCGGGGCGATAGTGGCTTCGTCGAGGTGGTCGGGCAGGCTGGCCAGGGTCTGGCGGGCCAGTGCCCACAGTTCATCGAGGCGCCGCGGATCGCTGCTGAAGTGCAGTTCGCTGTCGATGCGCTGGTATTCGGGGCTCAGCTCGCTGTCGAATTTCAGCCGGTAGACCCCGGCGGCTTCGCCGCGTAGCCGCTGTTTCAAGTGGCTGTTGGCAATCTCGCGCAGCGCCGCGACCCGCGCGGCATCGCCGGGATTCCAGGGGCGGGGCCGGAAGCTGCTGGCGTAGAGGCTGGCCCGCGGCTCGAGGGCGATGGCCAGGACCGCCTGGCGGCGACCGGGCTGGCGCTCCGGCTGTGCACTGCTCAGCGCCTGAGCACGGGGGATTCCGGCCAGGTAGCGGCGAACCAGAGGTTCCAGTTCGGTCGCCGGCAGGTCGCTCATCAGGTAGTAGGTCACCGGGGCTGCGGCCTGGCGTCGCCAGTCCTGTTCCAGGGTGGCGCGCTGCAGGCCATCGATGGCCTCGGCCGTGGGGCTCTGCCAGTCTTCACGGCCCTGTTTCAGTTGCCGCCAGGTGGCGTCCTGTTCGCTGCGCACACTGTCGCGTTGACGCGACAGCCGCTCGCGCAGGTCGTCCAGGGCCGCGCGATAGGCCTGCTCGTCCAGTTCGTCGCGGGTCTGCCGCAGCTGGTACAGGGCCAGCAGGCTGGCCAGCTGTGCGGGGTTGGCGCTGCCGTTGGCTTCCAGGCGCCGCGGGCCCTGCTCGAAGGACAGCTGTACGCCTTCGCTTTGTCGCCAGGCCCGTAGCTGCTCGTCGCTCCAGCCGGAAGGCGGTGTCTGCAGGGCCAACTGATTGGCGATCTGCGCCCGCCACGGCAACGCGCCCTGGTGCATGAAGCCGGCGCTGGAATCGACGCGCAACTGCGCCTTGCCGTCGAGCCCGGGGCGGCGCAGCCAGACCAGGCGGTCGCCGTTGCTCAGGTGCCAGTGCTCGACGCCCTCGGTGGCGAACGTGCGACGCTCGCCGATGCTGCCGCTCGGCGCCGTGGCCAGCAGCTCGGGGGGCTGCGCTTCGACCTCGGCACGCGGCGCCTGCGGTGCTTCCAGCCTGGCCTGCGACCAGTGCTGCCAGCGCTGCTCGACGGCCGCTGCCGACGGCAATGGCAGCGGCGTATCGCCCGGGGCGCTAAGTTGCAGGACGCGGTCGCGGCTGTTCAGCCAGTGCCTGATGCGCTGCTGCAAGTCGGCGGCGCCGATGCTGTCCAGGTTGGCCAGGGCATGGCGGGCGATGTCCCGGGGATCCTGCAGCACGCGTTCGGCCAGGGTGGCGTCGTTGAGCTGGCGTACCCAGCCGTCGAAGTCACGAGGTTCGGGCGTTGCCAGCATGCGCTCGGCAATCCGGCGGATCTCGCCTTTGGCCGCCTCGACGTCTGCGGCCAGCAGATCATGCCGATACAGGCGCTGCCGTTCACGCAGCAGGCTATCCAGGGCCACGTCGTGGTGCTGCCCGTCGACCCCGGCGGCCAGCGCCAGGACCCCGCTACGCCGGCCGATCTGGGTTTTCACCGCGGTCAGGCTGCTGACACCTTCTTCTCGAGGCTGGTGGCGCAACTGGCGCGTGAGCACGGCCAGGGCCAGGCGATCGATCAGCCGCTCGCGGCTGGCGGCCAGATCCTGCTGGCGGCGATCGGTTTCCTGGAAGCGAAACAGCAGGGCGACCTGGTTGCTGCCGCTCTGGCTGTCCTGCACGCGAAACACCTTGAGCCGTCGATCCAGTGGCAGCTCCAGCTGTTCGCGCGGGCCCAGCGCAGCCGGAGCCGCCTGGCCGAAGACCTGCTCGATCTGGCGCCTCATCTGCTGGGGAGCGAAATCGCCGACGATGTTGAGCACCATGTTGTTCGGCCGGTACCAGCGTTGCTGGAAGGCCTGCAGGGCGGCCAGTTGCGCCTGCTCGATGGCCTTGCGGTTACCGATGGTGCGGTGCGCCGGGTAGCGCGAGCCGGTGCGCTGGGCGGCGGTGCGCTGGGCGTTCATGCGCTGGGCCACGCCGAGGCCGCCCCGCCATTCCTCGATGACGATGGGGCGCTCGCGGTCGAGGTCGGCGGCACTGTAATCCGCGGCGAACACCAGATCGGCCAGGGCCTGCAGGGCCAGCCCGGTGTGCACGTTGCCTTCGGGCGGGCTGAACAGATACTGGGTGCGGTCGTAGCTGGTCACCGCGTTGTAGTGGCGGCCCTGCTGCCAGCCGGCCTGCTGCAGGCGTTGGCGTACATCGAGCGGATCGCCGCCATGACTGTAGAAGGCCAGGTGCTCGAGCATATGGGCGACGCCGACCTGATCGTCGTCCTCGTCCACCGATCCCGCGTGCACTGTCAGGCGCAGATCCAGTCGCCTGGGTTGGGCGTCGCTGCGCACCAGGTTGTATTGCAGGCCATTGGCCAGTTCGCCGCGGATCACGCGTTCGTCCCAGCGCAGTGGCGTGTCGGGCGGCGGCGGGCTGGCGCAGGCGCCGAGCAGCAATGCGCCGAGCAGACCCGCCAGCCTGCTTGTCCAGGTACCCGCCATCAGAATTTGTAGCCGACTTCGAGCCAGTACTGGCGGCCTGCCTCGTAGGAGGTGTAGTTGGTGCCGCTGCGGCTGTAGGAGGTGCGGTTGATCTTGTCGGCGACGTTGGTCACGTCGACGGCGACGAACACCGATTGATCCTTGCCGGTGGGCAGTTCCCAGTGGACGCGGGTGTCCCAGGTCGGTGCGGCCTTGACCCGGTAATTGGCGTAGAGCTCGTAGATGGAGCCGTCGATCTCCACGGTGTCGTCGGTGCTGTAGAGCTGGTCGTAGGCACCGCGGTAGCGGAAGAAGTTGCTCCAGGTCAGATGCAGCGCGGGGATTTCCGTGATGCTGGTCAGGCGCAGCGTCCAGGGTCGATTGAAGTCGGCGGTCGGTAGTTCGCTGTAGCGCATGATCGAGCCGTCGTAGACTACCTCGTTGTCGACGAATTCGTTGTTGTCGACGATGCTCTCGTAGTTGCTGTTGGCGTTCAGGGTTCGCGACCAGTCGGCGGCGAACTGGAAATTGGTGCGGCTGCCGGCGAGGTTCAGGGTCGGTTGCGGGGTGATGGTCAGGCTGACGTTGTCGCTGTCGCTGCGCCCGGCATTGGTGTAGGTGTAGTAGTTCCTGGCGTAGGTGACGTTATCGCCCTGACCGAGTCCCGCGGTGCTGCCGTAGGCACGGACCACCTGGTCGCGTCCGTAGCGGCGTACGTAGCCGAGGCGGAAGTCGGTATCCAGCCAGCGTTGCTCGATGGCCAGCGACAGTTCGTCATCGTAGGGGATGTTCAGCGAGGAGAACTTGTTGGTATTGGCCTGGCTGGTCATGGTCCATTGCCCGGTGGCGCTGGTGCGGGACATGGTGGTGTTGAGGGCCTGGCGGCCGTCGGCCAGGCGGTATTTGAACAGGTTGCGTCCGTAGTAGCGATTGGCGCCGGCGGTGAGGATGGTGTTGCGGTCGTCGAAAACGTCATAGCTGGCGACGAAGCGCGGTGCCAAGGTCTTCTTGTCCATGTAGTCGTCGCCCTCGAAGCGCAGCCCTGGGCGCAGGGTCAAGCGGCCCCAATGCAGGCGGTCCTGCAGGTACAGGGCGTACTTGTTCTCGCTGGCCTCGATCTTGCCGGCGGCGTAGAGCACCTTCAGGCTCGAGTACTGACGGGTGTTGCCGTTGAGCTGGGTGCCGATCGAGCAGAGGTCGCTGACGCCGTTGCAATTCGTGCCGTTGTCACGGCGGAAGCCCGTTGTTCCTGAAGCATCGGTCGGACGCTCCCACACGGCGTCCTTGCTGGACAGCTCCAGACCGCTGGTGAAATTGTGCTCGCTGCCCAGCAGGAACAGTGGCTGCCAGTCGGCCTTGAGGCTGTATTCGGCCCCGCGTTGTTCCTGATAGATGTCGCCGAAGCTGCCCTCGGCGCTGCGTGCGGTCGTGCTGCCGGGATAGCCCCAGTTCTTGCTGGCCGAGTAATACCAGTTGATGTAGTGGTCGGCTTCGGCCTTGCGCGAGTTTTCCACTTGGGTCAGCGCCAGCTTGTGCGTCCAGGTTGCCTGGTCGCCTTGCCATACGGCGTTCAGCGAGCCCTGCCAGCCGCCGCTTTTCAGGTTGAAGCCGGAATTGAGGCGGCTGCGTACGAAGTGGTAGTTGTCCTGGGGCGCATAGACTAGCGAGGTATCCAGGCTCAGTCGCTCGTTGACGTTCCAGTAGGTCTTGAGCAGGTAGTTGTCGATGCGTCGCGTCTGATCCTTCTTCTCCGATAGGCCCGGGCTGACGTAGCCGCTTTCGAAACGATACTGCGGGATGGTCGAGCGCTTTTGGGAAAAATGGAAAATGGCGCCGAAGTCGTCGGTCAGGTGGCCTTCGAGGGTGCCGCGCACGGTGGTCTTGAGGAATTCCGGCTGGTACTCGCCGGTGCTCGGATATTCCCAGCTGTCCGCGTCGTCATCGTCGATGTGGTAGCTGGTCCACTCCGAACGGGTCATGGAGGCCGACAGCTTGCCGTGCAGCTCCTTGCTGGGACGGCGGGTCACGGCGTCGATCACGCCACCGTTGAAACCGCCGTATTCGGCCGGCACGTTGCTGTCGTAGACCTTGACCTTCTCCAGCAGGTCGGCGTCCAGGGCGATGCCATGGGAGCGGCCGGGTGCGCCGTCGTAGGCCTGGATGCTGCCATAGGTGTGGTAGCCGGGGTCGAGGTCGTTGTTGATGCTGATCCCGTCGATCATGAAGTTGTTCTGATAGTAGCGGGCACCGTTGATACTGATATCCGCCGGGTCGATCTCGCCGGGAGTGTTGCTGCTCTGCTGCTGGCCGCTGAACTGCACCGCGGGATGCATCTTCAGCAGGGTGGTGATGTCGCCGTTGGCGCCGGGGAAGGCCTGGATGGCGCGGCTGTCGATGGTGGTTTCGCCAGGGAACTGGTCCGCCTCGCGAGCCAGCACCACGGTGTTGCCCAGTTCCAGCGCGGCGCCGTTACTCAACTCCGCCGTGGCGCGGAAGGTCACCAGGCCCTGTTGGTAGTCCCAACTGACGCCACTGTCGGCGAGTAGCCGCGCCAGCGCCTGTTCGCTGCTCATCTGTCCGTGTACCGCATTACCACGCAGGTTGCCCACCAGGCTCGCATCGACGCTGACCTGCAAGCCGCTCTGCTGGGCGAAGGCGATCAGCGCGTCGGCCAGGGGCTGGGCGTCGATGGCGAAGCTGTGCTGGCGCTGCAGCAGGGTGCTGCCGGGGTTGGGCGCTTCCTGGGCATGGCTGGGCGACAGGGGCAGCGCGCCGCAGAGGCCGAGAAGCCCCAGGCCGATGGCCCGGCCCAGTTTCTGGGGGGCGGTGGAAGGGCGTTCGAGTCGCTGCGACTGCTTGTTCATGAGGTTCCCCGAGTGGGCCAACGACCCAATATGAAAGCTAATGCGAATCCGTATCGATTCGGCTCCGGGGCAATGACGCGCTGGCTCGATGAATTTTCAGAAATTCATGAATTATTTTTCAGGGGAGCGAGTGCAGCCTGGCTTATTCGGCGTTGCGACCGATCACCCGTAGCCAGGGCGTCCAGGTGCGGACTTCGCCCTGATAGGGCTGGATCACCGCGCGCAGGGCGGCGTCAGGGTCACGCAGGTCGTAGACGCCGGTGACCCGCTGCTCGCCGAGCTGGGCATCGCGTAGCGTCAGCTGGCCCGGCAGGTAGGGACGCAACTCGTCCAGCACATCGGCGATGCGTGCGTCCTTGACCACCAGTTGCCCCTGCTGCCAGGTGGCGATCTGTGCGACGGGCAGGCTGTCGCGGGTCAGCGCATGGGTGTCGCTGCGCCAGCGCAGGCGTTCGCCCTGGCCCAGGGCTTCGGCCAGGGTGGTGCTGCCGTCGGTCACGCGGACCGAGCCATGTTGCACGGCCACGGCGAGTTGCGTGGGGCGGATGCTGACGTTGAAGGCGGTGCCGGTGACGGTGATACGCAGGTCCCTGGCCTGTACGGTGAAGGGGCGCGTCTCGTCAGCCGTTACCTCGAAGAAGGCCTGGCCGGCGAGCAGGCGTACCTCGCGCTGGCCGGCGGCGTACGCCACGGCAATCGCCGAGGCGCCGTCCAGCCGCACACGGCTGCCATCTGCCAGTTCGACCGTGCGCTGCTCGCCCTGGGCGGTGCGGTAGTCGCTCTGGTAGGCCAGGTAGCCCGACGGTGCGATGAACACCACCAGGCAGGCGGTGAGGGCGCCGGCCAGCAGGGCGTAGCGGTGCCGGCGGCGTGGCCGCCCAGGTCTGGCTGGAATGGCCGCCGCGGGCAACGCTCCCGGCGTGTCGGCAGGGGCCTGTTCCTGCTCGGCGGCCTGCGCCATGCCGGTCAGGCGCCAGACCCGTTCGGCCTTGCGGTAGGCTTCGACATGGCTGGCGTCGGCGGCCAGCCAGGCGGCCAGACCGATGCGCAGGTCGGCATCCTCGGGGCTCTGCTGGATGCGCAGCAGCCAGTCCAGTGCAATGTGTCTGAGGTTGCCGTGCATGGGCGCCTTGGCGTGGGTTGGACGAGGTGCAGAGGGTCGCACAGAGTCAATGCTCTGAGCAAAGGACGTATCACACGGTGGATTTTTCAGAGGATCTTCAGGCATTGGCCTGCTCCAGGCGGTCGGCGCAATGACAGAGCGCCTGATGCACCAGTTGATGGGCCAGGCCCACCGAAATGCCCAGGGTCGCGGCGATGTGCTGCAGGGTGTGCCCGCCCAGGCGGTGCATTTCGAAAGCCTGGCGCGTACGTGCGGGCAGTTCGTCGAGGGCGGCGTTGACGATGCGCAACTCGTCGCTGCTGCTGGCCTGTTGCTCCGGCCCCGGCGTCTGGTCGGAGAGTTCCTCGAGCAGGGCTTCGCCGCCAGGCTGGCGGCGTTCGGTGGCGAGACGGCGGGTCAGGTCGAAGGCCAGGTTGCGGACGATCCGATAAAGGTAATTGAGCGGTTTGTCGATCACTACCGCGTCCTGCCCGTGGCCATTGAAGCGCAGCCAGGCTTCCTGCACCACGTCCTCGGCCCTGGCCCGGCAGCCGACGATGGGGGTGGCGTAGTCCACCAGGGCGGCGCGGTGGGCGAGATAGAGTTCGAGCTTGGTCACGATGGAGGCATCCATAGCCCGGATACGAGGCGTTCCTGGGCTTTGGATCTATTTTGCTATGAAATGAGAATTGTTATCAAATTTGTCTGGCGTATGCCTCCCGCGATCGGCTGAACGGGGCGCGCGCGGGGGCCTGGAGGCGATCCTCCCGCCGATCCGGCCATCACAACGTCTCGAGGAAAGCCCGCAAGGCGAGCAACTCATCGCCATTCAGGCCGAGTGCCTGGAAACGTTCAGACGTGCGCGGGAACAGCGGATCCTTCTCCATGCCGGGAGCAGGCAGGGGGCGTGGCATGCCGGCGTTGTAGACGTTCAGCACGCCCATCAGGTCGGCGAACAGGCCGTTGTGGAGCCAGGGACCGGTACGGCTGACCAGTCGCAGCGACGGGGTGCGGAAGCGTCCGACATCCTCCGCCTCGCCTGTCACTTCGTAACGGCCGAGATCCTGATACTGGCGACCGTAGTAGGTCATGCCGGCGTTATGGAAGCGATCGTCGCTCAATGACGGGCCGAAGTGGCAGTTCATGCAGCGCGCCCGGGTGCGGAACAGGTGCAGGCCGTGCAGTTGCCGGTCGCTGAGCTGCTCGTGGCGCCCGTGCAGGAAGCGTTCGAAGCGGGTATTGCGTGCGACCCTTACCAGGCTGCGTTGGTAGGTGGCCAGGGCGGCGGCTATCTGCCCGGCGTCCAGAGGGCGCTTCGCGAAGGCTTCGGCGAACAGGCCGGGATAGTCTCCGCTGGTGCGCAGGCGCTCGACCAGTTCATCCATGCTGAAGGCCATTTCCAGCGGATCGGCCACCGGCATCGACGCCTGGGCTTCCAGGCTCGCTGCCCGGCCATCCCAGAACAGCGCCTGGCTGAAGCCGCTCATCACCACGCTGGGCGCGTTGCGCCGGCCTGCGGCGCGGTCGTGGCCGAAGGACACCCGGCGGCCGTCGGCGAAGGCCAGGTCCGGTTCGTGGCAGGAGGCGCAGGCGATCTGCCCGGAACGCGACAGGCGCGGATCGAAGAACAGCTTTTCGCCCAGCGCGGCCCTGACTTCGCTGAACGGGTTGCCGGCCGGCGACGGCGCACGCTCCGGTAGCGGCCCGAGCTCCTGCCAGGCCACGTCGGCATCGACATGGGGCGCCGGCCAGTGTTGCGGCGGCTGGCTGTAGACCAGGCGCAGGCAGGCGTGGTCGCTTTCGCCCAGCGATTCGGCGGCCAGGCGTTGCCGGCAGTCGTCGGCCTGGGCACCGGCTGACCAGGGTGCGGCGATCAGCAGCAGGATGAGGAGCAGGTTGCCGATGTACCTTGTCGTGCGGTAACTCCAGGGTGCGCCCGGCTCGGTGCCAGCCTGCGCAACAAGGGTCGGGATCAAAAGCGGTAGCCAATTTCCACCATGAACTGGCGGCCTACTTCGTAGGTGGGGATATCGCTGCTGCTCAGGTTGTTCACCACGACCTTGTCCAGCAGATTGCTCACATCCAAATTGACGAAAGCTGCCTGGCTGCCGCCGAGGGGGAGCGCCCATGCCAGCCGGGTATCCCAGACCAACGACGAGCCGTAGGACTGCTCTGCCCAGACATCGACAGGGGTGCCCTGGTAATTGATGTTATCGCCGGTATCCGCGATACGCCGGTAGCCGTCCCGGTGGCGCAGGAAATTACTCCAGGTCAGATTCCACCATGGTATCTCGGTAATGGTCGTGAGGCGAAGGGTCCAGGGGCGGTTGAAGTTGTTCGCCGGACGCTCGGAATAGCGTATGAATTTGCCCTCGTACTGAATGATGGGATCCAGCAACAGTGTTTCGCTGACGCTGGTGGCGTAGTCGGTATGTGAGCTGGTGACGTCGGTCCAGTCCACGGCCAACTGGCCGCTGGTACGTGTTCCCCACAGGTTCAGTTCCTGTAGTGGGGTCAGGGTGAAGGTGTAGACATCCGTTTCGCTTTCGCCACGATTGGTATAGGTGTAATAGTTGTTGGTCAGCTCGGTCAGGTCTGTGGAGGGCTGACCCAGATAGCGTCCCTGGGTACGGATGATCTGGTCGCGGCCCTTGCGGTTGACGTATTTGACCGCAAACTCGGTGTCCCACTGGATATGGCTGAGGCCCAGGGTCAGCTCGTCGTCGTAGGGAATGTCCAGCTGACTGAATTTGGTCGAGTTGACCGATCTGACAGGCGCGCCCCAATCGCCGACGATGCCATTGCTGATGGTTCGGGCCCGGTAGGACTCCAGCGTGGCGCGGCCATCGTTGAGGCGGTAGGCGAACAGGTTGCGTCCGTAGTAGCGGTTGACCCCGCCGATCAGACGGGTTTGTCCGTTGCCGAAGAAGTCATATTCGAAGGCGAAACGGGGTGCCAGGGTCTCCTTATCCATGTAGTCGTCGCCATCCAGGCGCAAACCGGGGCGCAGGGTCAATTTGCCGAGGGTGATTTCATCCTGCAGGTAGACGCTCCAGGATTCACTATCGATTTCGATCTTGCCGGCATCGTAGGTGTACTGGCGCCGGAATGCCTGTGCGTCGGTGCCGAACTGGGGGGTGTAACCGACCGAGCACCATTCGTTCTCGGTGCAGGCGCTGGCGCCTGTGAGGAGGCTACCGTAGCTGAAGCTTTCCAGGCGCTCGTAATAAGCGTTCTGCTTGTTCAACTCCAGGCCTGTCTGTACTTGGTGTTCGCTGCCCAGCAAGTGGAAGCTGTTCCAGTCGGCATTGAGTGTGTAGCCGTAACGGGTCTGGCGCTGTTCGATGTCGCCGTAGCTGCCTTCCGAGGCCAATATCGTGGAGGGGGTGGAGGCGCTCCAGTTGGTGGTTTCCGACCAGCGCCAGCCTTTGTAATAGTTTTTCTCGCTGTCCCGGGAGTTTTCCAGGCGGCTCCACGAGAAGGAATGGCTCAGGCGGGCATAGGCCGTTTGCCAGTTGACCCGCAAGGCGGCCATGTCTCCACCGGAGTCGATGTCGACCATGGAGTCCTTGCTGTTGGTGATGAAGTAGCGGTTGGTTTGTGGCGCATGGGTCAGGCTGAAATCGATATCGAGGTTATCCGATGCTTTCCAGACCCCTTTGAGGAAATAGTTGTCGATCCGCCGTTCCTGATTCTTGTCCATGCCGTCTACGGGGTCGGTGTAGGTGCTGGGGTTGTATCCCTTGAGAGGGATTTCCGACGTCTTGCGCGAGAAGTTGGCCAGCAGGCCGAAATTCTCGGTCAAGTGGCCCTCGAGCGTGGCCCGGGTGATCAGCTTTTCGAATTCAGGTTGGTTCGACGCGTTGGTGGAGTTTTCGAAATCTTCTTCCTGGCTGTCGTCGATATGGTATTGCGTCCATTCGGAGCGCGCCATTTGTACGGATACCTTGCCGTGTAACTGCTTGCTCGGCTTGCGCGTGTTGGCTTCCACCACGCCACCGTTGAAGCCGCCATAGGCCGCCGGCACGTTGCTGTCGAGAACCTTGATTTCCTCCAGCAAGTCGCTGTCCAGCGCCAGGCCCTGGCTGCGCCCGGGCACGTCGGTCATGCTGGTTGCATTGCTCGCTACCGGGTCGATGTCATTGTTCATGCTCATGCCATCGACCAGGAACAGGTTCTGCCAGTATTTGGCGCCGTTGATGCTGATATCGGCCGGATCGATCTCGCCGGGCGTCTTGCTGCTCAACTGGTTGTCGTTGAACTGCACGTTGGGGTGGGTTTTCAGCAGGCTGGTGATGTCGCCATTGCCGGCCGGCAGGGCTTCGATGGTCCTGCGCCCGATGACGGTTTCGCCCTGGTACAGCATGGCCTGGCCACGCACCTGGGTGCCCTCGAGTTGCAGGACGCCGGAGGAGGGCGCTTGCGCCGCGCCTTCCAGCAGCAGGGCATTGTGCGCCGTATAACGCCAGACGATATCGCTGCCCGCCAGTAGCCGGCTCAAGACCTGCTCGGTGTTGAGGGCACCCTGTATGCGGGGGGCCTGGTGGCCCGCGAGAATCTGGCTGTCGACGCTGATCTGCAGGCCGGACTGCTGGCCGAAGGCGAGCAGGGCGCTGGAAAGCGGTTGGGCGGGAATATCGTAATCGCGGACGGTTTCATGGGCCGACGCCGGGGCGCTGGTGGCCGGTTCGGCCGCGCTGCTCAGGGTGGGCAGGCCCAGCAGCAGCAACAGGCTGGAGCCTTTCAGCAGGCGTCGCAAAGGTGTACGCGGCGGAAGCGCTTTGGTCGTCATGGTTGGATCCCCGGATGGGGCGCACAAAGGGGTGCGCCAATGAATGCAAATCGATATCAGTCTCTTTCGATGAGCAAATAACGAACGGGGGAGCGCTATTTCCAGAAGATCGTGAAATATTTCTCCAGGCATGCCCGCCACCCCTGAAAGAGCGGACAGGCAGGTATCCGGGGGCGCGGGGTCAGCGCCCCGAAACGATCAGCAGGTAGGGACCCCAGCTGCGCAACCTGCCGCCCAGGGGCTCGATGGCCACTTGCAGAGCCGTGTGGGGCGCGCGCAGGTCGAGGCTGGCGGTGATGCGCCGCGAGGCCAGGGCTTCGTCGTTCAGCAGGATGAGCCCGGGCTGGTAGCGGCGCAGTTCGTCGATCACCTCGGCGAGAGGACGGTCGTCGATCAGCAACTGCCACTGTCGCCATGCGGCAATCTGGTTGAGCGGCAGTGTGTCGCGTTGCGCGTGCGCCGTGTCGCGTCGGTAGCGGATGCGTTCCCCGGGCCGCAGTTCGGCGACCGCCTCGGGCTGGCGCAGGTCGCGGACCTGGACCGAGCCGCTCTGCACGGCCACGCTGATGTCGCGCGAAGCCAGGCTGACATCGAACGCGGTACCGGTGACGGTGACCTGGATATCGCCCGTGCGAACCTTGAAGGGGCGGTGCGGATCATGGCTGACGCTGAAGAACGCCTGTCCTTTCAGCAGTGTCACCTCGCGGCTGCTATCTGTGAGGTGTACGTCGATGGCGCTGTCGCTGTCCAGGTCGATCAGGCTGCCCTCTGCGAGGGCGACCTGCCGGTGTTCGCCCACGGCACTGGCATGGTCCGCCGCGAGGCTTTGCCAGTCGGGGAAAATCGCTAGGGCCAGGCAGGCGGCGAGGGCGCCACCAGCGAGGGCGCGCCAGGCTCGGCGGTTTCCGCGCGAGGGCGAGCGGACAAGACTCGGTACAGGCGGGGTTGGGGCCGGCGCCGTGTGCGCGAGCTTGATGTCGGCGGTCATGCGCCAGACTTTTTCCGCCTTGCGATAGGCGCACGCATGCGCGTCGCTCTGCGCCAGCCAGGCGGCCAGGGCCGCGCGCAGTTCGGCGTTGTCCGGTTCCGCCGAGAGACGCAGCAGCCAGTCCAGCGCCGCTTCCCAGACGGGATCGCCGCTCAGCCGCGGCATGCCGGGCTGATCCTGGCTGGCGGACGAGGTGGGTCTAGGATCTGGCAACAGAAGGTTTCCCGTAGAAGAGTCGCGAAGGCTCGGGGCAAAATGGCGAACGGCGTTGTCCCGGTTCCGTCTGCCCGGTTTTCGCTGGAGCCGAAAAGCGCATT
This sequence comes from Phytopseudomonas dryadis, assembly GCF_004327355.1. Classification (GTDB taxonomy): domain Bacteria; phylum Pseudomonadota; class Gammaproteobacteria; order Pseudomonadales; family Pseudomonadaceae; genus Aquipseudomonas; species Aquipseudomonas dryadis. The sequence goes on along the minus strand of NZ_QJUM01000004.1, from coordinate 228,941 downwards.
CTTCCAGATATCGACCCTGTCGGGTAAGGCGTGGCCGGGTGCGGGAGGCGCTGTGTGCATTCAGTCGTCATCGCCCAATTGCTCCGCGCAGTGGGTCAGGGCATCCCTGACCAGTTGATGGGCGAGGCTGACGGAGATGCCGAGCCGTGCGGCGATGTCCTGGAAGGTCAGCCCAAGCAGACGGTGCATGTGGAAGGCGCTGCGGGTGCGTTCGGGCAGTTGTGCGAGCGCCTCCTGCAGAACCCGCAACTCGTCCCGATAGAGCGCTTCGCGCTCCGGCGAGGGGGTCGGTGCGGCGAGCTCGTCGAGCATCTGGTCGCCGTCTGGCTGGCATTTTTCCAGGGTCAGGCGGCGATTCAGGTCGAGCGCCAGGTTGCGCACGATACGGTACAGATAGCCGACCGGTTGGCTCAGGGGCTGGTTATGCGGGCTTCTGCGGTTGAAGCGCAGCCAGGCTTCCTGGACCACGTCCTCGGCCTGGGCGCGGCAGCCGACGATGGGTGCGGCGTAGTCCACCAGGGCGGCGCGATGGGCGAGATAGAGTTCGAGGTTGTCGCTGTGTTCGGGCACGACTGCCACTACCGATGACTGCGGGTATGGGACGACCCCTTGGGGTGTGCGCTATCTTAGCGCTTGTTGATAATCATTATCAAATGTTGCGCGTGCTGTTCAGGCCTGTAGCAGCGCCTGGTTGAGCGCTGCTTCCAGCCTGCTCTTGTGGCGCAGGTAATGAACGACCTGTGGCTGGCCGTCGCCCAGTAGCGCCGAGAGATCCAGGTCGGTGATGTAGAAGGGGTAGCGCTCGCCGTCGCGACGCTGGGCCAGGATGTGGCGGGCCACGGTGCTGAACAGATCCTCGCCGTACTCCAGTTCGGAAAACTCCCGATGGTTGCAGTACAGGGTGACATGCACGCGCTGCCCATGGGCCGGCTCGAGGATGGCCTGCACGTCGTAGAACGGATGGCTGACCAGGGCCATGGGCGGCGGTCGCCGTTCCAGGCGCTGGGCGCGCATGGGGGCGGCGGGCAGTATCTGGTAGTAGAGGATTTCCAGGGGCGTCGGTGGCTGCGGGTTGTCCAGCGGCAGCAGGGCGTTGCGGCGGTACAGCAGCGATTGCAGAAAACGCTGCAGCGGCGTCAGCAGGCTCTGTTCGTCATGGAAGGCGACCTGCTGGCGCCATACCGCATCGTGCTCGTCGAGCACGGTGATCTCGGCCATGCCGCTGTTCTCGTGCAGGCGGTAGAACACCTGGATGCACGCCGGGCGGCCCTCGGCCAGGATCAGCGCCAGATCCTGGCCCTCCAGGACCTTGCGGTCGAGCTGCAGCGGCCGGTACTCCGGGCGTTCCTGGGCGAGGTATTCGAGCAGGGACGGCAGGTTGTCCAGCGCGGCATGACTGACCTGCCCCGGGACCAGGTCGATCAGGTGGTAGCGTTGGGTGATCTGCAGCAGGTAGCGGCTGCGGCGACCGCTATCGAGGCTGGCCAGGGTATCGCGCAGCAGCTCTTCGACCCGTTCGGCGATGGCGCTGGCGCGATTGCGGCAGAAGCAGCGCACGTGCAGGTTGGGCCGCTCGCCACTGGCGGGCAGGGCGTTGAGGAAGTCGCTCAGGCAGTCGAGCAGGGCGTTGGCCCCGTCGTAACGGCTGACCATGAGCTCGTTCCAGCTGTTGAGGGTGATCTGATCGAGGGTCAGCACCAGGTTCTCGCGCACGCCGGAGTAACCCAGGGCGTCGGTACGGTCGCTGGTCATGTGCACGTTCATCTGGCTGTGCTGTTTCAGCGGGTCGATACCGACGTTGATCAGCAGCAGCACCTGGCTCGGTCGGCTGGCGCGCAGCAGGACACTCTCCGGCACGCTGCTCAGGGGCAGGGGAAACGCCTGCTGCAGGCAGATCCGCAGGTTGTTCAGCTCCTGCTCGCTGAGGTCGCTGCTGCCGGGATGCAGCGACAGCCGCGTACCGGCGTCGATCACGCCGTTGCGGTGGCACCAGGCGAGCAGCTCGAGCAGTTCGCGGGCCCGCTTGAGCGGCGCGAAGTCCGGCCATTCCTGGGCGCCGAGGCTGCCGTTGTACAACGCCCAGCGGTTTTCCCGGGGCGTGGGGCAATGCACCAGGGTCAGGGTGTCCTCGCCCAGGTCCGGGGCGATGCCCGGGTTGATGAATTCGACCTTGCCGGCCTTGCGCTCGAAGGCGGCATACAGGCGGCGGCCGAGTATGCCGAGGTCGCGACTGCTGATGCTGTGATCGCTGGCCTGGCTACGGGCGAACAGCGAGAGAAAGCGGTAGCTGTAGTTGAGCTCGTTGACCAGGGCGCGGCGTTCGGCGCTGACCTGGCGTACCTTCCATTGGCTGCGGCTGTCGAGCATGGCCAGCTGGCGCTCGTTCCACTGCCATTGCCGGGTCAGGCGCTCGAGGAGCAGGCGTTGCCAGCTCTTGCTGCGGTTGCGCGGCGGCCGGCTGATCTTCTTGTTGACCTTGAGATACAGGCAGCGGCGCACCAGCTCCAGGCGCTCGGTTTCGCCACGGGCGCCGAGGTATTCCTCCAGGCGCCGGTAGATGACGATGTAGGGGTCGAGTTCGTCCAGATCCAGGTGGCCGTCGTACACCGCCTGCTTGAAACGCAGCGACAGGCACTCGACCCGCGGGTGCTCGCTGGCGTAGACCTCGGTGAGGAGCAGCTTGAGCACCGACTTGAACGGCGATTCGATACCCTTGAACAACTGCCACATGCCGGCGCCGATGAACTCGCCAGAGGGCACGTGGGCCAGGTGGCCGAGGTCGAGCACCTCGTCGGCGCGGATGAAGCGCTTGCTCAGCAGCACCTCGGTGAATGCCTGGTAGCGCTGTTCCTCATAGGCCGGCACCAGCCACCACAGGGGTGTGCGGCCGCCGAGCCAGATCGCCGTGCGGTAGAACTCGTCGAGCAGCAGGTAGTGTTGCGTGGTGCCGCAGTCGTCGGAGGTCAGCTGGGCTTCGCGGTCGCCTTCGCGAAAGCGCTCCGGGTCGATGAGGAAGAAGTGCGCCTCGGCGCCCAGGCTCGCGGCCCAGGCCTGCAGCAGGTCGCATTTCTTGCGCAGCTCGTGGCGCGCCTGGTTGTCCAGGTCCGCGGCATGACAGACCCACAGGTCCATGTCGCTCTGCTCGGCCTGCGCCACGGTGCCCAGGCTGCCCATCAGGAACAGGCCGTGGATCGGCCCGGGGGCACGGCCACGGCTCGGCTTGTAGGCGAAGGAGCGGGTCAGGCGCTGGGCTTCGGCGAGCAGGCCGGCGTCCGGCTCGAAGCCGCTGAGGCCGGCTGGCGTCAGCCCCGAGACATAACCCGGCAGCAGCGGGTGGTTGACGTGGAACAGCAGTGGCAGCAGCTTCAACGCCAGTTGCTGGCGCGGCGAGAGGGCCAGCATGGCGCGGGCCAGGCGGCCGTGATTGATCTTGATGAAGCGCGCCCGCAACTGGCTCAGCACCTTGCGGTCGATGCCGTCGTCGATATCCGGGCGGATTTCCAGGTGGCGCTTCATGCTCGAGCTCGGCAGGGAATTGCGCCAAGACTATCAGTCGGCATCGATGGCGGGCAGTACCGCCGGCATGCGTGACGTTATTGCGATCCCGCAGGCGCTGTCGCGCGCCCCGTCGATGGCGGGCGCGCGAGGGGGACGATCCGGCTCAGGCGGGTTGCGCGGCGGTGAGTATGGTCAGCAGCCCCTGGGCATTCTCGGCGGCATCGCGGCCGAGGCTGGTCAGGTAACCGCCGTCGTTGAGGGTGATCAGGCCTTTCTCGTGCAGCCGCTGGGTCGCGGCGATCGCCGAAGGCGCTGCGTTGTGGTGGATTTTCAGCCCCTCCTGGCTGTTGTCCAGGTTGAACAGCGAGAGGATTTCCAGTTCGGCGACCAGTTCCGGGGTGAATGCCATGGGGACTCCTGCTTGTTGTTATCGGGTGCCGCGCTGTTGGCGGTCCTGGCAGTGTAGCGAAGCAATCCTCAATCTGCCGGCTCGGTGTCGTGATGCCAGTGTTCGAGGATCTGCCGATAGTGGCCGTTGCCGCGGATGGTGCGCATGCCGCTGTCGAAGCGTTCGAGCAGCTCCCGGGCGTGCGGGTGGCGGCGCGACAGGCTCAGGTACAGCTGCGGTCGGTGCAGGACGGCCACCGGAACGAACTGCCCGGCCAGTTGCGGGTTTTCCTGAAACAGCGCCTGGGCGGTGCCGCGGTAGGCGGCGACGAAGTCGACCCGGCCGCGCTGCAGCATGAGGAAACCGCTGAGGTCGCGGCGCACCGGGATGCGCAGCACCTGGCGGTTGTTATCGAACACCGGGCCGTACTCGTAGCCGATGGTCACCGCGACCCGGCGGTTGGCCAGCCGTTGCAGGTGCTCGTCGGGCTGGGCGCCCTCGCGGTTGGCCCAGAGCAGGATGTCGTCGCTGAACAGCGACTCTTCCGGGAGCAGGAATTCGCTGTCGATACGCCGGTCCGGCGAGGTATTGAAGCAGGCCGCCAACTGGCCTTCATGGGTCAGTTGCATGCACCGCGCGTAGGGATAGGGCACCAGCTCGATGGCCGTGCCGCTGGCGGCGAAGGCGGCCTTGACGATGTCCACCGACATGCCCTGGATTTCGCCGTGGCGATAGGCGGTATAGGGATACCAGTCATCTTCGGCGCCAATGCGCAGCGTTTCTGCCGACAGGGCCCAGGTACTCGCGGTGGCCATCAGCACGAGCATGATGCAGGAGCGGGAAAAGGCGAGATAGAGCATCGGCGCGTGGCTCCAGCGATCTCTTTGGCAGCGGGCGCTAGCAGCCTGGCGCGTCGCGCAGCGCAATGGCCGGCTTCACGATGGTGTCATTGCGGATCGGGCTCGGCGGGTAGCTCGGGCAGGGCGCGCAACCCCTGTTCGTAACGCACGGCGTCGAAGGCACGGTCATCGCGCAGCATGGCATCCACTTCGTCGGCCAGTACCAGCGCCATCATCTGCACGATCTCGTCGCGCTCGTAACCCACCAGGACGAGCTTGTTCAGCACCGCCCGGGTGGCAGCCGGCTCGCCTGCCTCGAGCTGGTTTTCGATGGCCTGGGTCAGGGTCAGTTCGGCGAAGCGTTCGTCGTCTTGTTCATCGTGGGCGCTCATGGCTGCGTGTCTGTGCGTGGCTGAAAGAGATACGCAGTGTGCCAGTGGCCGGGCGGCAGCGCCATCGTGCCGGAAACGCGCGCCACCGCCCCGGGAGGCACGCTGCCCGTGCTGCCGGCAGTCAACCGCGGTTGGCGATCTTCTGCAGGTTCTCGTGGATCTTGAACAGCACGATCATCAGTTCGCACCAGATCCGCGCGCCAATGGCACCGCCGATCAGCGTGCCAAGGCCGCCGAGGAAGCTGCCATAACCGCTGAACATCATGCTCAGCCCGCTGACCAGCACGCTGAGCAACAGCAGCCAGTAAACGAAGGTGATGATTTTCGGCGTCAGCATCGCGTCGAAGAAGAACAGGTTCTTCATGGTGTCGCTCCAGTCCATGGTGGGGATTGCCGGGTCGCCGCTGCGCGCAGGCTGCATGGCGGGCGCCCGGGGCGGCGGCAGCGTATCAGGCCAGAGCCTGTGCAGCCAACAGCCCGGAACGCTCACTGGCGATCGTTGTCGAGTGGGAGTGCGTGAAAGAACCTGCCGCGGTGCAATGGCGGCGAGTGTCGTGTTGTCGGACTTCCGTAGATACCGTCTTGATCCCTGGCCTGCAAGAGTCCGTTCGGAATCAGGGCTCGCCTGTAGGAGCGTCGCCCCCGGCGCGATGCGCTGGCGGCCATGCTGCAGAAATCGCGCTATGGTCACGATTCGCCGCGGGGTCGCGGCTTGTATGTTCTAGGCTAGGAACCTGTCGGGGGGTGGAGGGACATACGCGGCTTCTGCAAGCGACAAAGCCAGACTGTAGGAGAATTCCCCCACCCCACACTCACCACAAGCGCCGATAAGGAATCCTTCGGTCGGAGCGACAACCCGAACCGACAATACCGGCAAGCCTGCGCAACGTGAGTCCCGACAGGTCGCTCAATCTTCACCGTCGGAGCACACCATGACAAGCCCTCGTCCCGTTATCGGTATCGATGTCGCCAAGGACTCCCTGAGCCTCTACCGGGCTGACTCCGGTCAGGCCTCTGAGATACCCAATGACACTCGCTCGATCAAAACATGGCTCAAGAGCCTCCCCGCGCGTAGCGCCATCGCCATTGAAGCCACCGGTATCTACCACCTGGACGTGGCGTCCCTGGCGCACGCTCGAGGTCATTCGGTCTATATCATCAATGGCTACCGACTCAGCAATTACCGCAAAGGAATCGGTGGACGTAACAAGGATGACCGCAGTGATGCCCGATTACTCGCGCGCTACCTGGCCCACGAAATGGCGCAACTGCAACCTTGGGAGCCGCCCCACAAGGCCTACACACGCCTGCAAACCCTGCTGCATCGTCGAGCCGTCCTGGTTCGTAGCGCGGGTGCATTGCGGCAAAGCTTTTCCCAGGATCCTCTGCTGAAAAATGCCCTCAAGCCGTTGCTCAAGCGCATGAGCGCACTTGAAGAGCGCCTGAAAAAGCTTATCGACCAAGCCCTGAACGAATCAGGCCTGGCCGAACAGAGCAAGCGCTGTCAGGCGGTTGAAGGTATTGGTCCACTGACGGCAGCAGCCCTGAACATGGCCTTGCTCAGAGGCACCTTCCGCAATAGCGATGCGTTCATCGCCTTCCTGGGGTTGGACGTGCGCCTGAAAGAATCGGGCCGCTACTGCGGCCAACGCAAACTGACCAAGCAGGGCGACCCGGAGATCCGTCGTCTCCTGCACAACGCGGCGATGGCTGCTGCCCGTACTCAGCGGTGGCAAGAAACCTATCAGGGCTACCTGAAACGTGGGCTCAAACGAACCGAAGCCCTGACCATCCTGGCCCGTAAGCTCGCCCGCATCGCCTTTGCCCTCATGCAGAAACAGGTCGACTACAACCCCAAACAAGGAGCTCCGTTGACATAGAATCTCCTACACGGATGTGGCAATGCTGCGCGCTTATGTAGGCGCCGATGAGGCAAAACCTTATCTGTTTAGGCCATGGCCCCCTTCATGAGCCACATGCGAGCGCGACTCGCGGGGTGATCAACCCGCGGCGAAGGCTTCCAGCGCCGGGCCGGTGAGACGATAGCCGATCCACTCGTCCTGGGGCCTGGCGCCGATGGACTGGTAGAAATCGATGGCCGGCTGGTTCCAGTCCAGCACCGACCATTCGAAACGACCGCAGCCCCTGGCCACGGCCAGTCTGGCCAGGTGCCGCAACAGCGCCTTGCCAGCACCGATACCGCGCTGCTGCGGCGTGACATAGAGGTCTTCCAGGTACAGGCCGTGCTTGCCCAGCCAGGTCGAGTAGTTGAAGAAATACACCGCGTAGCCGATGGGCTCGCCGTCCAGTTCGCAGATCAGGCCATGGGCGGTGCTGGCGTCGCCGAACAGGCTGGCTTCGATGCCGGCGACGTCGGTCTTGACTTCATGTTCGGCTTTTTCGTAGATCGCCAGGTCGGTGATGAAGCGCAGGATCAGGGCGGCGTCTTCGCGCACCGCAGGACGGATATTCAGTGACATGGAGGCAGGTTTTCCAGAAAGACGATGGATCGGATTCTAACGAGCGGGCGAGTCGTCCGGCAGGCTGGCCAGGAACGTCTCGACGGCCTGGCGTGAGTCCAGGCGCAGGTAGTGTCGGTCGGCGGGCGCATTGCGCATTTCTTCGCCATAGCGCTGCCGGTAGCTGGCGTGGCGTGTCCAGGCCCAGGCCAGAATGGATTGCTCGGGCTTGAAACTGAACAGGTTGGTCCAGCGCTCGCGGTTGCCGTTCCACAATACCTGGCGGCCGAACAGCCGGCGCAAGGTGCGCCACAGCACCTGGCGCATCACGGTCGGCCGCGGCAGATCCAGCCAGATCACCATGTCCGTGCGTTCCAGCACCAGCGGGCGGGCCGAAGAATAGTTACCTTCCATGACCCAGCCATCGCCGCGGGTCGCGTCAGCGACCTGCGCCTGGAACTGCTCGGTGGGAAGGATTTGCCAGTCAGGCTGGTGATACAGCGCATCCAGCTCGACATGGCGATAACCGAGCCGTCGTGCCAGGCGGCGCGACAGTGTGGTCTTGCCCGCGCCCGAGCAGCCGACCACCGAGATACGCCGGCCGGGCCGCATGATCAGCGCGAAGCGAGCAGGGCCCTGCCACGCGCCACGGCCTGGCGGACCTGGCGCGGTGCGGTGCCGCCGATATGGTCACGGGCGTTGACCGAGCCTTCCAGGGTCAGTACGGCGAACACGTCCTGCTCGATCTGGTCGCTGAACTGGCGCAGCTCTTCGAGGCTCATCTCGGCCAGATCCTTACCGCTGTCCACGCCGTATTTCACCGCGTGGCCGACGATCTCGTGGCAGTCGCGAAACGGCAGGCCCTTGCGCACCAGGTAGTCGGCCAGGTCGGTGGCGGTGGAGAAGCCGCGCAGCGCTGCCTCGCGCATGATCGCGTGCCGGGGCTTGAGCGCCGGGATCATGTCGGCGAAGGCGCGCAGCGAATCGCGCAGGGTATCGGCGGCGTCGAACAGCGGTTCCTTGTCTTCCTGGTTGTCCTTGTTGTAGGCCAGCGGCTGGCCCTTCATCAGGGTCAGCAGGCCGGTCAGCGCACCGAACACGCGGCCGCTCTTGCCGCGCACCAGCTCGGGCACGTCGGGGTTCTTCTTCTGCGGCATGATCGAGCTGCCGGTGCAGAAACGATCCGGCAGATCGATGAACTGGAACTGCGCGCTGGTCCACAGCACCAGCTCTTCGGAGAAGCGCGACAGGTGCATCATCGCCAGCGACGCGGCGGCGCAGAATTCGATGGCGAAGTCGCGATCCGACACACCGTCCAGCGAGTTGCCGCCCACGGCGTCGAAACCCAGCAGCTCGGCGGTGATTTCACGCTGGATCGGGTAGGTGGTGCCGGCCAGCGCGGCGCTGCCCAGCGGCATGCGGTTGGTGCGCTTGCGGCAGTCGACCAGGCGCTCGTAGTCGCGGCTGAGCATTTCGAACCAGGCCAGCAGGTGGTGGCCGAAGGTCACCGGTTGCGCGGTCTGCAGGTGGGTGAAGCCGGGCATGATGGTCTCGGCTTCGCGCTCGGCCTGCTCCAGCAGGCCCTGTTGCAGGCGGGTGATCTCGGCCAGGATCAGGTCGATCTCGTCACGCAGCCACAGGCGGATGTCGGTCGCCACCTGGTCGTTGCGCGAGCGGCCGGTGTGCAGTTTCTTGCCGGTGACGCCGATGCGCTCGGTCAGGCGCGCTTCGATGTTCATGTGCACGTCTTCGAGGTCGACGCGCCAGTCGAAGCTGCCGGCCTCGATCTCGCCCTGGATCTGCTGCAGGCCGTCGACGATGGCGTCGCGCTCGGCGTCGGTCAGCACGCCGGCCTTGGCCAGCATGGTCGCGTGGGCGATGGAGCCCATGATGTCGTGGCGGTACAGGCGCTTGTCGAATGCCACGGAGGCGGTGAAGCGGGCGACGAAGGCGTCGACGGGTTCGCTGAAGCGGCCGCCCCAGGACTGGTTGGTTTTTTCGTTGCTCATTGAATTGGCTCGACTGTGCGCAGGTTCGGACGGGCCTGGCGGCGACCGTCGTGACGGAAAACGTGCGCCGATAATAACAGGGTCGGGGCGGGTTTCGCCGCCATGGCGTCGTCGGGTCGCTCGGCAAGGCGGCCTGGGGCGAGTGTCGTCCCGATCACAGTTTTTTCTGCCTGCCGGCATTTCGGGGCTTTATTTCGCCCGGCGGGTGCCGGCTCTCTTGTCGCCGCCCCGGCGTGCGCGGAAACTGCGCCGATGCCCATGACCCAGAAAAAACCAGTCAGCGCCCAGGTCAACGACTTCTTCGTGCCGGAGCTGTGCGAACCCGAAGCCCTGCTCAGTACCGTGCTGCTCGCCGAGTTGCTGGTGCTGGTGCTGGTGCTCGCCGAACCGATGCTGCCCGGTTTCGACTGGGTGCGCCTGGCCCTGACCTCGCTGTTCGTGCAGTGGATCGTGCTGCTGTCCTCGGCCCTGCTCTGTCGCCTGCGCCCGTTGCTGGCGCGGCTGCGTGCCGCCTGGGCCGGCGGCCTGTGCTGCGCCATCGTGGTCGGCCTGACCCTGGGCTGCACCGCGATTGCCGATTACTACGACCTCGGCGGACCGCTGCCGCGCGATGGCGAGGTCAACCTGTACCTGCGCCATGCCCTGATCAGCCTGATCATGTCGGCGCTGCTGTTGCGCTATTTCTACCTGCAGAGTCAGTGGCGGCGGCAGGAGCAGGCCGAGCTGCGCGCGCGTATCGAGTCGCTGCAGGCACGGATCCGTCCGCACTTCCTGTTCAACAGTTTGAACAGCATCGCCAGCCTGGTGGTCATAGATCCTGGAAAGGCTGAACAGGCGGTGCTGGATCTGTCCGATCTGTTCCGTGCCAGCCTGGCCAAGCCCGGTAGTCTGGTGCGCTGGAGCGAGGAGCTGGAACTGGCCAAACGCTATTTGTCGATCGAGCATTACCGGCTCGGCGACCGACTACAGTTGCAATGGGAGATCGAGGCCGTGCCGGCTGACCTGCCCATTCCCCAGCTGACGCTGCAGCCGTTGCTGGAGAATGCCTTGATCTATGGTATCCAACCGCGCATCGAGGGGGGACTGGTGCAGATAGCCGCCAATTACGCCGATGGCGTATTCAACCTGAGCGTCAGCAATCCATACGAAGACGGGGACGAGCAGCAGGCTTCACGCGGAACGCATCAGGCGCTTGCCAACATTGATGCGCGTCTTGCGGCACTTTTCGGGCCGCTGGCAAGTCTCAGCGTGGAGCGCCGTGACGGCCGCCATTACACCCGTCTACGCTATCCTTGTGCGGGACTCACGCAGGAAGCCAGAGCATTATGAATGTCTTGATCGTCGATGACGAACCACTGGCCCGAGAGCGACTCAGCCGCATGGTTGCAGAGCTGGAGGGGTATCGTGTTCTCGAGCCCGCCGCGAGCAATGGCGAAGAGGCGTTGACCCTGATCGAAAGCCTCAAGCCGGATATCGTGCTGCTGGACATCCGCATGCCGGGTCTGGACGGCCTGCAGGTGGCGGCCAAACTCTGTGAGCGTGAAGCACCGCCCGCCGTCATTTTCTGTACCGCCCACGACGAGTTCGCCCTGGAGGCTTTCCAGGTCAGTGCCGTGGGCTATCTGGTCAAACCGGTCCGCGCCGAACACCTCGGCGAGGCGCTGAAGAAAGCCGAGCGCCTCAATCGCATACAGCTCGCGGCGCTGACCCGGCCGGCGGCGGAAAGCGGCACCGGCCCACGCAGTCATATCAGCGCCCGAACGCGCAAAGGCATCGAGCTGATCCCGCTGGATCAGGTCATCTATTTCATCGCCGACCACAAGTACGTGACCCTGCGCCACGACGGTGGCGAGGTGCTGCTCGACGAGCCGCTCAAGGCACTCGAGGACGAGTTCGGTGACCGTTTCGTGCGTATCCACCGTAACGCCCTGGTCGCCCGCGAACGCATCGAACGCCTGCAACGCACGCCCCTGGGACATTTCCAGTTGTTCCTCAGGGGCCTCAATGGCGATGCGCTGGTGGTCAGCCGCCGGCATGTGGCCGGTGTGCGCAAGCTGATGAATCATCTTTGAGCGGCAAGCTTCAAGCCACAAGCTTCAAGTAAGAGCGCAAAAGCAGAAGCTTGCTGCGATCGTGAGGTTCCGGCCACGCTAGCTTGCAGCTTGCAGCTTGCAGCTTGCAGCTTGCAGCTGTAGTTGCCTGTTATCATCCGTGGCAGTTCGTTTTCTGGAATTGTCCCATGCCCCGCGAAATCCGCATCGCTACCCGCAAGAGTGCCCTGGCCCTGTGGCAGGCCGAACACGTCAAGGCCCGCCTGGAGCAGGCGCATCCAGGCCTGGCCGTCAGCCTGGTGCCGATGGTCAGTCGTGGCGACAAGCTGCTCGATGCGCCCCTGGCCAAGATCGGCGGCAAGGGCTTGTTCGTCAAGGAACTGGAAACCGCCCTGCTCGAGGATCAGGCCGACATCGCCGTGCATTCGATGAAGGACGTGCCGATGGACTTCCCCGAGGGGTTGGGTCTGTTCTGCATCTGCGAGCGCGAGGATCCGCGCGATGCCTTCGTCTCCAACACCTTCGACAGCCTCGATGCCTTGCCCGCCGGCAGCGTGGTCGGCACCTCGAGCCTGCGCCGCCAGGCGCAGCTGCTGGCACGCCGCCCCGACCTGAACATCCACTTCCTGCGCGGTAACGTCAACACGCGCCTGGCCAAGCTCGACGCCGGCGAATACGACGCCATCATCCTCGCCGCCGCCGGCTTGATCCGTCTGGGTTTCGAGAGCCGCATCCGCGCCTCGATCAGCGTCGAACACAGCCTGCCAGCCGGTGGCCAGGGCGCGGTGGGCATCGAGTGCCGTAGCGCCGATAGCGAACTGCAGGCGCTGCTGGCGCCGTTGAACCATACCGAGACGGCCCTGCGGGTGAGCGCCGAACGGGCGCTGAACAAGCGCCTCAATGGTGGCTGCCAGGTACCCATCGCGTGTTATGCGGTGCTCGATGGCGAGCAGCTGTGGTTGCGTGGCCTGGTGGGTTCGCCCAACGGCGAGCTGTTGCTGCGCGCCGAGCAGCGTGCCGCCGCCGGGGATGGCGAGCGGCTGGGCATCGAGGTGGCCGAGGCGCTGCTCGCCCAGGGCGCGGGCGCGATCCTGCAGGCGGTCTATGGCGAGGCCGCTACCGAGTGAGCGCCTGGCGTCTGCTGCTGACGCGGCCGGAACCGGAGTGCCGGAGCCTGGCCGCCAGCCTGGCCGAGCATGGCATTCACAGCAGCTGCCTGCCGCTGTTGGGCATCGAGCCCCTGGCGGAAACCCCGGCGCAGAGTGCGACCCTCTGCAACCTGAACCGCTACAGTGCGGTGATCGTGGTGAGCAAGCCGGCGGCGCGCCTGGGCCTCGACCTGCTCGATCGCTACTGGCCGCAGCCCCTGGCCGAGCAGCCCTGGTTCTGCGTCGGCGCGGGGACGGCGCAGATCCTCGCGGATTACGGCCTGCCGGTTCACTGGCCGAGCGCTGGCGACGACAGCGAGGCGCTGCTGGATCTGCCGCAACTGCGCGAGGTGCTGGCGGCGGCGCTGATACCGCGCGTGCTGATCATCCGCGGCGAAGACGGCCGCGAGTTGCTCGCCGAACGCTTGCGCGAGCAAGGCGTGGAGGTTGACTATCTGCCCGTCTACCGGCGCTTCCTGCCGAGCTATCCAGCCGCTGCCTTGCAGCAGCGTCTACAGGTGGAACGCTTGAATGGGCTGGTGGTCAGCAGTGGGCAGGGGCTGGCGCATTTGCTGCAGCTGGCTGCTGACGATTGGCCGCAGGTGGCGCGGATGCCCCTGTTCGTGCCCAGCCCACGGGTCGCCGAAATGGCCCGGGGGCAGGGCGCACGGATCGTTGTGGATTGTCGTGGCGCTGGTGCCGCGGCGTTGTTGGCGGCCTTGCATGCGCAGGCCTCCCCCGACTAGTGATGCAAAGGATGGATACGTGAGCGAAGCGACTTCCCCAAAAGAGCAACCGGTGCAGCAAGTCTCCGAGTCCGAGCCCTCCCCCGTCGCCGTCGAAGCCAGACCCGCTTCGCGCGGCACGGCATTGGCCGTGGTTGCCCTGCTGATTGCCGTGGCCGGCGTCGGGGTCGGTGCCTGGAGTGCATGGCAGCTGCGCGCCTTGCAGTCCAGCAGCGCCCAGCAGGCTGGCCAACTGGAGGATGCGCGTAGCAAGACGGCGGCGTTGTCCCAGCGTACCGAGGGCCTGGACCGTCGCCTGGAGCAATTGCCGTCGATGGAGGAACTGGAAACCCGGCGGCGTCTGGTGGCTCAGTTGCAGGGCGATCAGCAGTTGCTCAACCAGCGTCTGGAAACCGTACTCGGCGCCAGCCGCCAGGACTGGCGTCTGGCCGAGGCCGAGCACCTGTTGCGCCTGGCCAGCCTGAGGCTGTCCGCGCTGCAGGACATCAACAGCGCCGAGGCGCTGGTGCAGGGTGCCGACGAGATCCTCCGCGATCAGGACGACCCGGCCGCCTTCGCCGCCCGTGAGCAGTTGGCCAAGAGCCTGGAGGCGCTGCGGGCGACGCACAATCCGGATCGTACCGGCCTGTTCCTCCAGCTCGGGGCACTGCGCGAGCAGGCGGCACAGCTCAACGCGCTGAGCCCGGCCTTCGTCGCCGAGGGCGGTGTGCTGGGGGAACTGGCCGCCGAAAGCCAGCCGGGCTCCTGGTGGGCTCGGGGGCTGCACACGCTGTCGCAGTATTTCCGCCTCGATTTCAATGCCGACCAGAACATCCGCCCGCTGCTCGCCGGGCAGAGCCTGACCCAGGTGCGCCTGGCCCTGAGCCTGGCCCTGGAGCAGGCGCAGTGGGCGGCCTTGCACGGCCAGACCCAGGTCTACCGCCAGGCCCTGCAGCAGGCCGCCGATGTGCTCGACGCCCATTTCAATCGTGACAACCCGGACAGTCGCGCCTTGCGCAAACGCATCGGCGAACTGGTCGAGCAGCCGATCGAGGTCGAGGCGCCCGAGTTGAGCCAGGCCCTGAATGCCGTGCAGGCCTATATCCAGCACAAGCAATCGGCCCGCGAGCGGCTCGAGCGCGAAGATGCGCCGACGGAGATCGAGGAGGCGCGCCCATGAAGCGGGCCTATCTGCTGCTCGTCTGTCTGCTGGTCGTTGGCGCACTGGCCCTGCTCGGGCTGGCCATCGCCGAACACAAGGGCTATGTGCTGTTCGCCTATCAGGGCTTGCGTTACGAGTCGACGTTGTGGGCGTTCGTGGTCCTGATCGTCGCGCTCTGGCTGCTGATTTATCTGCTGCGCCTGCTGCTGCGCGCCGTGCTCACCTCGGCCGGGCTGGTCAACCCCTGGTCGCGCCTGCATCGCCGGCGCCGCGTACGGCACGCCTCGGAACACGGCTTTCTGGAGCTGGCCGAAGGGCGCTGGAGCAAGGCCCTGGCCCATCTGCGCCGGGCCGCGCGTAGCGAACCACAACCCTTGATGCACTACCTGGGGGCCGCGCGTGCCGCCAATCAGCTGGAGCAGTACGAAGACAGCGATGCCTTGCTGGCCGAGGCGCTCGAGCGCCAGCCGAACGCCGAGCTGGCCATCGCCCTGACCCACGCCGAGTTGCAGCTGGCGCGCGGACAGGTCGACACGGCTCTGCAAACCCTGCAGGTGATGCACGAGCGCTATCCGCGACACCCTCTGGTGCTGCGTCAGCTGCAGCAGCTGTACCTGCTGCGTGGCGACTGGCCGGCGCTACTGGGGCTGCTGCCGGAGTTGCGCAAGGAAAAGGCCCTGGGCACGGCCGAGCTGGACGAGCTCGAGCGCCAGGCCTGGCGCGGCCGGCTGGCCAGCATCGACGGCGTGGCGGGCGACACGGGCAGTACCCTGGCCTCGTTGGCGCAGACCTGGGAGCGCCTGTCCTCCAGCTTGCGCCATGAGCCGGAACTGCTCGCGGTGTACGCCGAGCGGCTGCGCATGCTGGGCGCCGAGCCTGGCGCCGAAGAGCTGTTGCACAAGGCCCTGAGCCGCCAGTACGACAGCCGTCTGGTGCGCCTCTACGGGCTGCTGCGGGGGCGTGATCCGGCCCGGCAGCTGCAGGCTGCCGAAGGCTGGCTGAAGCAGCATCCCGAGGACGCCGGCCTGTTGCTGACCCTTGGCCGCCTGTGCCTGCACAACCAGCTGTGGGGCAAGGCCCGCGAGTATTTCGAAAGCAGCCTGGCGTTCGAACGGCATCCGGAAACCTGTGCCGAACTGGCGCGCCTGCTGGCGCAGTTGGGTGAGGTGGAGCGCAGCAACCAGCTGTTCCAGGAAGGGCTCGGGCTGCTCGATCGACGCCTGAGCGGGCAGGCCTTGCCGGCACCGCTGGCCGTATAGGGCGGCCACGCTGGCGATCAGGCCGGCGCACCACAGGCCAGGCGAGGTGCGGCAAGCCCGGGTTTCTGACGAAGATGCCTTGAAGGGCATGGCGAGCGGGCATAATCTGGCGCGCATGCCATGCCCGAAATCACCGTTCGGAAGATGCGCTCAATCATGTTAGGTTGCAGGCTCAAGGGTCGATGTATGGACGTTTTCGCTGGCTCCGGTGCAGATGAGAGCGCTGCCGGGCGTCCAACTCGACTCAGGCCTGCCGCGGCCTGATTCAGCAGCTGTCGCGGCCTGGATGCCTACAGGAAATACCGATAAGGGAAGCGAGGTCATCATGCTCGAGAGTTGTCAGAACGCCCAGGAACGATGGGGGGGTGTCCACCTGCTGATCGACCGCTGGTTGCAGGAACGCGCCGACCTGGTCAAAGCCTATGCGGCCATTGACGATGCCGGCGACATATCCGCCCTGCAGAAATTCTGCGAGATTCTGGTCGATTACGTATCGGCTGGCCACTTCGAGGTCTACGAGCAACTGACCAACGAAGCCGAGGCCTTCGGTGACCATCGCGGTCTCGAACTGGCCAGGCAGATCTACCCGCGCATCGAAGCGATCACCGAGGCGGCGCTGTCGTTCAACGATCGTTGTGATACGGGCGATTGTCGCGACAGCGCGTCGCTGGGCGAAGCGCTCAAACGCCTGGGACAGATGCTCCACGAGCGTTTCGAACTGGAAGACTGCCTGATCGAAGTGCTGCACAATGCCCACAAGCAGCAGGCCACTGCCGCCGCGCTATAGGCGGCCATGACCCTGGGGGCCGCATCCGATAGGCGCCGCCTTGCGCGGCACCGCTGGTTCTACCAGCCCTTTGCGTGGGCCTTCGCCACGCTTCTTTCCGAGCCCTCGTTGCCATGAGGGCTCGAGTCCCTTACGTATATGCTTGCAAACAGCCTCTGGCGAGCGCAGATTCAGGCGTCTAGTATGGGCTCATCTCATCCGCCAGGAGGCGCGCTATGTCGGCCACGAAAAAAGACGTGAAAAAGAAATCGGTCACCACTCCTTTGCATTTGCTGCAACAACTGTCCGGCAGTTTGCTCGAGCATCTTGAAAATGCCTGCTCGCAAGCATTGGTCGATGCCGAAAAAGTGCTCGCCAAACTGGAAAAGCAGCGTGGCAGCGCCCAGGAAAAACTGCACAAGACCCGCACCAAGCTGCAAGCCGCTGCAACTGCCGGCAAGGCCAAGGCGCAAGCCAAGGCCAAGTCTGCTGTAAGCGAGTTGGAAGAGCTGCTCGATTCTCTGCAGGCCCGGCAAAGCGAAACCCGTCAGTACATCGTGCAGCTCAAGCGCGATGCTCAGGAAAGCCTCAGGCTGGCTCAGGGCGTAGGCAAGGTTCGTGAAGCTGCCAACAAGGTATTGACCAGCCGCAGCAAGCCCGCCGCCAAGCCGGTTGCTGCCAAGCCTGCTGTTAAAGCTGCCGCCAAACCGGCCGCTGCCAAGCCTGTTGCTAAAGCTGCCGCCAAACCGGCTGCTGCCAAGCCCGCTGCTAAAGCCGCGGCCAAACCGGCTGCCGCCAAGCCTGCTGCTAAAGCTGCCGCCAAACCGGCCGCTGCCAAACCTGTTGCTAAAGCCGCCGCCAAACCGGCCGCTGCCAAGCCTGTCGTTAAAGCCGCGGCCAAACCGGCTGCTGCCAAGCCCGCTGCTAAAGCCGCGGCCAAACCGGCTGCCGCCAAGCCTGCTGCTAAAGCTGCCGCTAAACCGGTTGCTGCCAAGCCTGCTGCTAAAGCTGCCGCTAAACCGGCCGTTGCCAAGCCTGCTGCTAAAGCTGCCGCTAAACCGGCCGCAGCCAAGCCTGTCGCTAAAGCCGCGGCCAAACCGGCTGCTGCCAAGCCCGCTGCTAAAGTTGCCGCCAAACCGGCTGCCGCCAAGCCTGCTGCTAAAGCTGCTGCCAAACCGGCCGCTGCCAAGCCTGCCGCTGCCAAGCCTGCCGCTAAAGCCGCCGCCAAGCCAGTCGCTGCTGCTGATAAGCCTGCAGTCAGTTCGCCCACGGCTGCCAAGCCTGTCAGCGAAGCCGCCGCCAGCCCTGCGCCAGCCGCTACCACGACCAATGGTGTGACGCCTCCAAGCGCATCCTGAGTCGTCCTGTCTGTAGTCTGTGGCCAGCCTATCTGGTTGCAGGCTGCGGCCAGCGAGCGCAAGGCTCGCTCCGGTTCATACCGCTCCCGCCATCGAGCGCCTTTCTGCGCTGACCCCGTCGGTATCCGCGCTGGCGTCCCGATTAGTATGCGCATTCTAGTTTTCCCCGTTACGGTGCACCCAAGCCTGTCGTTGTGGGCGATCTCCCAGCCACTGTGTGAGGTGCAGCATGTCGAACGTTGCCATCAGGAAAAAAACGCTTGTCGATACCCAAGTGGCCGTCTTCAGTGACGCCAGATCCTATGCCAGGAAGGTCTGGCTGGCGGGCCTGGGTATGTATGTCAAGGTGGGCCAGGAAGGGGCCGATTACCTCAGGGAGTTGATCAGGATCGGCGAAGGGGTTGAACAGCAGGGCAAGACACGGGTCAATGAACAGGTCGAGGCAGCGAATAGCCAGCTCGACAGCGTCAAGAGCAGTGTTTTCAGTGTCAAAGACAAAGTCGGTGCGCAGCTCGACAGGATCGAGCAGGCATTCGACTCCCGAGTGGCTGGCGCCCTCAACCGCATCGGCATTCCATCCCGGCAGGATATAGAAACTCTCTCTGCTAAGCTGGATGAGCTGAGCGCGTTGCTCGAGCACGTCGCGCGTACCAAATAAGGAGAGCAGGATGGCTGTCAAAAAGAAAACCGAGAAACAGACCGGCTCGTGGATCGGCGAGGTTGAAAAATACTCGCGCCAGATCTGGCTGGCAGGTTTGGGCGCCTACTCCAAGGTCAGCAAGGACGGCACCAAGCTGTTCGACACGCTGGTCAAGGATGGCGAGAAAGCCGAGAAGGCTGCCAAGAGCGGAGTCGACAAGCAGGCCGAGTCGGTCAAGTCGTCGATCGATTCCCGGGTCGGCAGCGCCAAGTCCAGGGTCGACGAGGTCAAGGACAAGGCGATCGGCAAGTGGGGCGAGCTCGAAGAGGCGTTCGACAAGCGTTTGAACAATGCCATTTCGCGCCTTGGCGTGCCCAGCCGTAATGAGGTCAAGACGCTCAACGACAAGGTCGACCTGCTGACCAAGCAGCTGGAGAAACTCACTGGCGTTTCGGCCAAGGCCGTTGCCAAGCCAGCCGCCAAGCCGGCTGCTGCGGCCAAGACAGCCAAGCCTGCCAGCAAACCGGCGAGCAAGGCGGCCGCGGCCAAACCGGCCGCCAAGTCCAGCGCCAAGCCGGCAGTCGCCAGTAAGCCAGCGGCCAAGTCTGCCGCCGCGAAACCTGCGGCCAAGCCAGCGGCGAAAGCTGCTGCTGCCAAGCCGGCCGCCAGCAAGCCCGCGGCCAAACCGGCGGCGAGCAAAAGTGCCGCCAAGCCTGCTGCCAAGGCGGCAGTCAAGCCTGCCGTGAAAGCGGCGCCCAAACCGGCCGCCAAGCCTGCGAGCAAGCCCGCCGCGGCGAAGAAACCGGCGGCGAGCAAGGCGACTCCGACGGCAGCGGCCACGCCTGCGGTAAACCCGGTGCCGGCGGCTACACCGTCCGCTCCGGCAGCGCCGACGTCCACCAGTCAGTCCTGAGGCTGCACTGCGCTACAGAAAACGCCCGGTCCAGTGCCTAATGCCAGTCAGTTAAGCATTGGCCCGCAAAACGGCGGTTTGCCCTGGCCCTGTGGGAGCCGCGACCCCGCGGCGATTGCGGATCGCACCACTGGTTTTGTGGAATGGCCGCCATTGCATCGCGCCGAGGTCGACGCTCCTACACGGGCGGCGGTTTGCCGCCCTTCTTCTGTAGGCGCACAAAGCCTTATCTGATCGGCATTAGGCCCAGTGCCGGGCGTTTTCGTTGTCAGGGCTCGAGGTAACGGCGGGCCAGGTGTTCGACGGTGAGGCGTGACTCGTGCTGCAGGTGCGGCGCGACCAGCATCATCACCTGGTAGACCACCAGGCGGCTATCGACCTTGCCGCCGAGGATGCGCTGGTAGTCCAGGGAAAACAGCAGCGTCAGGGTGATCTGCTCGACCAGTTGCCCCAGCGAGTGGCTGTCGCTGGGCAGTTGCCCCTGGGCTTGCAAGCGGGCCAGCAGGGAAGCCAGGGCGCGCTTGAGTCTGTTGAGCCACAGGCGCATGCCGTGCGCCAGCTTGGGCAGTCGCCCGGCGAGGTTGGAGAGATCCTGGAAGAGGAACCGATAGGCCGCCATGCGCTCGACGATCAGGTGCAGGAACAGCCAGTAGTCCTGCGCGCCAAGACGCACTTCGGCGGGTGGATCGAGCAGCGGCGACAGTTCTCCCTGGAAGCGCTCGAACAGGCCGAGGATCAGCGGCTCCTTGCCGTGGAAGTGGTAGTACAGGTTGCCGGGGCTGATGCCCAGTTCCGTGGCGATCTCCAGGGTGGAGACATTGGGTTCGCCGCGCTGGTTGAACAGTTGCAGCGCGGCTTCGAGGATGCGCTCGCGGGTTTTCATCCGTTGCTCTTGCGCTGCGCAGGTGGGACGCGGTCAGCGGGCATGCGTATCGCCGCTTCAACGCACATGGACGTAGGTGCCGGGCGCCGCTTCCATGGGCGGGTACTCGGCATTGCCCAGGGCCATCTGCGTTTCACGCCGGGCGCCGGAGCGTTCCTGTATCCAGCTCAGCCACTGCGGCCACCAGCTGCCCGCGACGGGCTCGGCCTCGTGGTACCAGGCCCGTGGGTCGGAGGTGAGCTTGCCGTTTTCGAAGTGGTTGGCCTTGGGGTTGCCCGGCGGGTTGAGCAGGCTCTGGATATGGCCGCTGTTGGACAGGATGAAGCGGCGCTTGCCGCCGAGCAGCAGCGTCGAACGATACACCGCGTCCCAGGGCGTTATGTGGTCGTTGATGCCGGCAATGCTGAAGCTGTCGACAGTGACCTTGCGCAGGTCGATCGGCGTACCGCAGACCTCCAGGCCGCCGCTGCGGATCAGCGGGTTGTGCTTGAAGAAGTCGATCAGGTCGCCATGCAGGGCGGCGGGCAGGCGGGTGTTGTCGTTGTTCCAGTAGAGGATGTCGAAGGCCGGCGGCTGCTTGCCGAGCAGGTAGTTGTTGACCCAGTAGTTCCAGATCAGGTCGTTGGGCCGCATCCAGGCGAACACCCTGGCCATGTCGCGGCCGTCCAGCACGCCCTGCTGGTAGGAGCGGCGCTTGGCGCCTTCCAGGGTCTGCTCATCGGCGAAGAGCAGCGCCGGGCTGTCGATCTGGCTATCGAGCAGGCTGACCATGTAGGTGGCGCAGCCCACCTTGCGCAGTTGTTTTCTGGCCTGCAAATGGCCTTGTAGCGCGGCGATGCTCAGGCCGCCGGCGCAGGCTCCGGCCAGGGTGACGGACTTGCTCGCGGTGATCGTGCGGCAGACATCCAGCGCTTGCTCGATGGCCTGGACGTAACTCGACAGGCCCCATTCGCGGTGCCGCGCATCCGGATTGCGCCAACTGATGATGAAGGTCTGCAGGCCGTTCTTCAGCGCATACTGGACGAAGTTCTTGTCGGTGCCGAGATCGAAGATGTAGTACTTGTTGATTTGCGGCGGCACGATCAGCAGCGGCCTGGCGTACTGTTTTTCGCTCATGGGCCTGTACTGGATCAGTTCCAGCAGCTCGTTGCGAAACACCACCGCGCCAGGTGTGCTGGCCAGGTTGCGGCCGACTTCGAAGGCCTGCTTGCTGACCTGGCTGGGTAGCCCATGGTTGTGCAGCAGGTCGTCGAGCAGGTGGCCGAGGCCCCTGAACACGCTGCTGCCGCCGCTGTTGAACAGCTCCTTGAGCGCCAGTGGGTTGAGCAGGGTATTGGAGGGTGACAGGGCGTCGCCGAGCAGCGAAGAGACGAAACGCGCGCGGGCGCGGTCATCGGCGCCGAGGTCGCTTTCGTCGATCCAGCGGTTGAGTTGCTTCTGCCAGGCCAGGTAGGCCTGCAGGCTGCGTCTGTAGAGGGGATTGAGTTGCCAGGTGGGGTCGGTGAAACGCGTATCCCGCGGGTTGACCGGGTGCAGGGTGTCGCCAAGCAGGATGCGTCCCAGTTGCCCGCCCAGGGCCAGTGCATGACGGGCACTGTGTACGGGCTGCTTGAGTCCTTGCAGGGCCAGGGTGCGCACGCTGGAAAGCAGATCGCGGCCACGCAGGCCGATGACGGCGTTCTGGGCATTCATCGCCCTGGCCGGGTCGGGCAGGCTGTCGGTGCGGCGGCTGTCTGGCATGGGCAACACTCCCTTCAGGCTGAGAGGCATGGGCTGTCACTACCCGACTCTTACACTAGTACAGCGCTGGTCCGTCTGCTCAGTGTCCGCTGCGCACGGCGCTGGCGTGCGGTGGGTGCATGACGGCGCGCTGCCGTTCCTCGGCCAGGAATTTCATGATGATCGGCGCGACCGCTTCGGCGCGCGTCACCAGGAACAGGTGGCCGTCGTCGATCACGTGCAGCTCGGAATTGGGAATGCGCCAGGCCAGCAGGCGCATGTTGACCAGCGGGATGATCGGGTCGTCGTCGCCGGCCAGCACCAGGGTCGGTTGGCGGATCTTGTGCAGCCAGTGGATGCTCGTCCAGCCGAGGCCGGCGAACAGTTGCCAGTAGTAGCCCAGCTTGCCGCCGGAGCGCACTTTGCTGGCATGCGCCAGGGCCAGCTTGGGGTCGCGGCGGAAGGCGCCGCCGTAGATGTCCGCGGCGATGTGCACGCCATAGGACGGCTGCACGTAGCGCCGCGGGCTGGCCATGCGCCAGAGCACCCTGGGCTTGCCCGGGAGCATCACCGCGCCGGCCGAGGTGGCGGCCAGCACCAGCTTCTTGCAGCGCTCCGGGTAGTCATGGGCGAACTGCTGGGCCAGGGCGCCGCCCCAGGATACGCCGATGACGTTGACCTGGCCGTAGTCCAGGTAGTCGAGCATGCGCGCCGCCAGCTTCGCCAGGCCGGGGAAACGGTAGGGCGTGGCCGGTGTCGAGGAACCGCCCACGCCGGGCACGTCGAAGGCGATCACCTCCAGGTCCGCATCCAGGGCGCGGACGAAGGGCATCACCAGTTCGAGGTTGGCGCCGATGCCGTTGAAGATCAGCAGCGGCACCTTGTCGGGGCTACCGGCACGCACGGCGGTGCGGATGGTCTGGCCACCCAGGTCGATGGTGCGAAACACGAAAGGTAACGACATGCGCCTGCCCCTGTCAGTGATTGGCCGAAATGCTGGATGCGCACGCTGGCCGTCGCGCGAACTCGACGAACAGCCGCGACGGCGGCTCAGCGTTCATGCACATAGGTACCGGGCGCGGCTTCGCCGGCGGGGTGGCGTTTGTTGCCCAGGGCGGCGGGGGCCTTCTTCAGCTTGCCGGAGCGTTCGTTCAGCCACTTCTGCCAATGCAGCCACCAGGAGTCGGTGTGCTTGGTCGCCTCTTCCTGCCAGGCCTTGGGATCGCTGGGCATGTCCGGATTGGTCATGTAGCGCGCCTTGGGGTTGCCCGGCGGGTTGAGAATGCTCTGGATATGGCCGCTGTTGGACAGCACGAACTCGCATTTGCCGCCGAACAGCAGGGCCGACTTGTAGCAGGAGGTCCAGGGCGTGATGTGGTCATTGCTGCCGGCCACCACGAAGAAGTCGCAGCTCACCTGCTTGAGGTCGATCGGCGTACCGCAGACTTCCAGCGCGCCGGCGCGGGTCAGCGGGTTGTTCTGGAACATCTCGATGAATTCGCCGTGCAGCGCGGCCGGCAGGCGCGTGGTGTCGTTGTTCCAGTAGAGGATGTCGAACACCGGCGGCTCGTTGCCGAGCAGGTAGTTGTTGACCCAGTAGTTCCAGATCAGGTCGTTGGGGCGCATCCAGGCGAACACCTTGGCCATGTCGCTGCCCTCCAGCACACCGGCCTGGTAGGAGCGGCGCTTGGCCGCTTCCAGGGTCTTCTCGTCGGCGAACAGCGCTACCTGGCTATCGAGCTGGGTGTCGAGCACGCTGACCAGCAGGGTCAGGGCATGGACTTTCTGCTCGCCCAGGGCCGCGTAGTGGCCGAGCAGGGAGGCGGTGGTCAACCCGCCCGAACAGGCGCCGAGGATGTTCAGGTCCTTGCTGCCGGTGATCGCGGTGACCACCTCGATGGCTTCCTTGAGTGCCTCGATGTAGGTCGACAGGCCCCACTCGCGCTGGGCCTTGGTCGGGTTGCGCCAGCTCACCACGAAGGTCTGCAGGCCGTTGCGCAGGAGGAAGCGCGCCAGGCTCTTTTCCGGCGACAGGTCGAAGACGTAGTACTTGTTGATCTGTGGCGGCACCACCAGCAGTGGGCGTTCCTGCACCTGCTCGGTCATGGGCCGGTACTGGATCAGCTCCAGCACGTCATTGCGAAAGACCACGGCGCCCTCGGTGGTGGCGACGTTCTTGCCGACTTCGAAGGCCTTCATGTCGACCTGGCTGGGCATGCCGCCGTTGTGCACCAGATCCTTGGCCAGGTGCGAGAGGCCGTCGAGCAGGCTCTTGCCGCCGGTCTCGAAGAAGCGCTTGAGCGCCGCCGGATTGGCCATGCCGTTGCTGGGCGCCAGGGCCTCGGTCAGCAGGTGGACGACGAAATGGCCGCGGCTGGCGTCCTGCTCCGACAGCGAGCTGTGTTCGACCCAGTCGTGCAGTTCCCGGCGCCAGGCCAGGTAGCCCTGCAGGTAGCGTCGGTACAGGGGGTTCTGGCTCCAGGCCGGATCGGCGAAGCGGCGATCGCTGTCGTCCGGTCTGAGCTGGGACTGGCCGAGCAGGACGTTTTTCAGTTCCAGCCCGAAGTGGGCGACGTGCTTGGCGCTGTGCAGCGGTTGGCGGATGGCCTGGGTCAGCAGCAGGCGCGCGGAGCTCAGCAGATCCTTGCCGCGGATGCCGATGACCGGGTTGAGGCCCAGGGTGTTCTCGGAGGCTTGGCGTTTCAGGTCATCATTGTTCTTGTCACTCATCTACGACGCTCCCTTGTCCCGAGTCGGGTACCGACAGCCATTGCAGGCAACGGCTTGCGGTTGGCGGTGTGTGCTTCATCCGCTGGGGATGAAGACATGAACCTGACTCTTGCTTGGTTACCCGAGTTTTGCGCTTTGCGCAAGTTGCTCGCGGTGGGGCGTACGGCGGGCGTGCCGCGGGGGAGGTCGTGTGTGCCGCTGCAAGGCTTCGTTCAGAGCATCAGGCGTACCACCGACTCATCGGGGTCGCGGGACTTGCCGGCCGCTGCCAACTGGGCGAGGTAGTCACGCCACAATTCGTCGTGACGGATGGCCAGTTGATAGAGGTAGTCCCAACTGAACAGGCCGCTGTCGTGACCGTCGTCGAAGGTCAGCTTCAGGGCGTAGTTGCCGGCGGGTTCGATCCCGACCAGGGCGACGTTGAGCTTGCCGGTCTGCAGGATCGGCTTGCCGTGGCCCTGTACTTCGGCCGACGGCGAATGCACGCGCAGAAATTCCGCCGAGAGCTCATAGGCGTCGCTGCCGTAGTGCAACTCCAGCGTGCGTGAGGCCTTGTGCAGCTTGATCGAGGTAGGGATACGCATGGGGCGGCTCCAAGCCGCAGGCTGCAAGCCACAAGCTGGAGTCAAAAGCGGGCCGCTCTTGGCTTGAAGCTCGTGGCTTGCAGCTTGCCGCTGCTTTTAGAGGATATACCGCGACAGGTCTTCGTCTTCGGCCAGTTCGCCGAGGTGGCCGTTGACGTAGGCGGCATCGATGCGGATCGCCTCGCCGTTCTGCTGGCCGGCGAGGTCGCCGGCACTGAACGATACCTCTTCGAGCAGGCGCTCGAGCAGGGTGTGCAGGCGGCGGGCGCCGATGTTCTCGGTCTTCTCGTTGACCTGCCAGGCGATCTCGGCGAGACGCTTGATGCCGTCGGCGGCGAACTCGACCTTGAGCCCTTCGGTGTTCAGCAGCGCGGCGTATTGCTCGGTCAGCGAGGCATGCGGCTCGGTCAGGATGCGCTCGAAGTCTTCCGGCGACAGGGCCTTGAGTTCGACGCGGATCGGCAGGCGCCCCTGCAGCTCCGGCACCAGGTCGCTGGGCTTGCTCAGGTGGAAGGCGCCGGAGGCGATGAACAGGATATGGTCGGTCTTGACCATGCCCAGCTTGGTATTCACCGTGCAGCCTTCGATCAGCGGCAGCAGGTCGCGCTGTACGCCTTCGCGGGACACGTCGGCGCCACCGGCGTTGGCGCGTTTGGCGACCTTGTCGATCTCGTCGATGAAGACGATGCCATGCTGCTCGACGGCTTCCAGGGCCTTGGCCTTGAGTTCTTCCTCGTTGACCAGGCGTCCGGCTTCCTCGTCGCGCACCAGTTTCAGGGCGTCGACGACCTTGAGCTTGCGGCTCTTCTTCTTGCCCTTGCCCATGTTGGAGAACAGGTTCTGCAACTGGCTGGTCATCTCTTCCATGCCGGGCGGGGTCATGATCTCGATGCCGGCGGGCGTGTCGGCGACCTCGATCTCGATTTCCTTGTCGTCCAGCTGGCCTTCGCGCAGGCGCTTGCGGAACAGCTGGCGGGTGTTGGAATCACCGCTGGACGCCGCTTCCTCGTTGAAGCCACTGCGCGCGGGCGGCAGCAGGGCGTCGAGGATGCGGTCCTCGGCGGCGTCTTCGGCGCGGTGGCGCACCTTGACCATTTCCTGCTCGCGGAGCATTTTCACCGCGGCATCGGCGAGGTCGCGGATGATCGACTCCACATCGCGGCCGACGTAGCCCACTTCGGTGAATTTGGTCGCTTCGACCTTGAGGAAGGGGGCGTTGGCCAGCTTGGCCAGGCGCCGGGCGATCTCGGTCTTGCCGACGCCGGTGGGGCCGATCATCAGGATGTTCTTGGGCGTGACTTCGGCGCGCAGGTCGAGCGGCAGTTGCATGCGCCGCCAGCGGTTGCGCAGGGCGATGGCCACGGCGCGTTTGGCGTCATCCTGGCCGATGATATGGCGATTGAGTTCGTGGACGATCTCGCGGGGTGTCATGGACATGGGGCGGCTCCGGTCCGGACGCGGCTCAGCAGGCCGAGTCCAGTTCCTCGATGGTCAGGTTCTGATTGGTGAAGACACAGATGGAACCGGCGATGTTCAACGCGGTTTCCGCGACTTCCCGGGCGCTCATCTGCTCGGTGTGCTGGAGCAGGGCCAGGGCGGCGGCCTGGGCGTAGCCGCCCCCGGAACCCATGGCGATCAGGCCGTGCTCGGGCTCGACCACGTCACCGTTGCCGGTGATGATCAGCGAGGCGTCCTTGTTGGCGACGGCGAGCATGGCTTCCAGGCGGCTCAGCGAGCGATCCGTACGCCAGTCCTTGGCCAGCTCGACGGCCGCGCGTATCAGGTGGCCCTGGTGCTTCTCCAGTTTGCCTTCGAAGCGTTCGAACAGGGTGAAGGCATCGGCGGTGGCGCCGGCGAACCCGGCGATGACCTGGCCGTGGTAGAGGCGGCGAACCTTCTTCGCATTGCCTTTCATCACGGTATTGCCGAGGGAAACCTGGCCGTCGCCACCCATGACGACTTTGCCGTGGCGGCGGACTGAAACGATAGTGGTCAAGGGCGTGCTCCTTCGGCAGCTCCGGGGTTGACCCTGTATATGGGGATGGCGTGCGTGCGGTTCAAGCCGGTCGGCATGAACGGTAGGGAAACGGCCCTTCCTGCTGGCTGGCCTTGGGTACAGGGCGATCGAATAGAGGCGGTTTTCGTTTCGTGATCGGGTCAAGACGATAGCGGCCGGTCGTAGGATGGGTGCAACCCATCGGCAATTGATGGGTTTCGCCTACGCGGCCCGACCCATCCTGTGGGCTGGAAAGCTGGACGAAAGAGCCTGTGCGGTCTGCTTGTCGTTCAGCCTCCAGCCTTTAGCGCTCCTATCGGCCGTCTGGCCTGTTCTCAGCGGCTCTGGCGCTGCTGCAACAACAGGTTGCTGAAACCGTTGGCGGCCAGGGCCTTCTGCGACTGCGCCAGTTGCTCGCGGTTGGTGAAGGGGCCGACCAGTACCCGGTGCCAGGTTTCGTCACGCACCGTGCCGGATTCCACGCGCACGCTCTGACCGAGCAGGATGATCTGCGCGCGTACGCTTTCGGCGTCGTCCTTGCGGCGGAACGAGCCGGCCTGGAGGAAGAATTGCGTGGTCAGCGGCGCCTGGGCGGCCGGCGCGACCGGGGGCGGTGGTGGCGGTGTTTCGCCGTTGAGCGCGGCCTGGGCGCGGGCGGCGTCGATCTTCGCCGCCTCCTCGGGCGTCACGGTCGGTTGTGCCGGTGGAGCGGGCGGCGGTACGGCGTCCGGCGGCACGATGACCTCCGACTCGGGCAGCAGGGTGTAGAAGTCGTACTTGGGCTTGCCCGGTTCCTGGCTGGTCGCCGAAGGCGTCGGTTTGGGCGCGGTGCCGGCCCGCTCGGGCTGGGCCTTGTCGCGTTTGATCGCGTCGCTGCCCGGTTGCAGGTTGACCAGCAGCATGATGAACACGCCGACCACCAGGCCGCAGGCCAGCCAGATCCAGCCCGGTACGGGGCGTTTGCTCGGTGCCTTGTAGCGGCTGGCGCCGCGCTTGGCGGCGGGCTTCTTGCGGGTTGCCACTTACATGCGCTCCAGGGTTTCCAGGCCGAGCAATTGCAGGCCTTGCTTGAGGGTGCGGCCGGCCAGCGCGGCGAGGCGCAGGCGGCTGTGCTGGGTCGCCTGGTCGTCGGCCGACAGAATCGGACAGTTCTCGTAGAAGCTGGAGAACAGCCCGGCGACGTCGTACAGGTAGGCGCACAGCAGGTGCGGCGTGCCTTTTTCGGCGACGCTTACCAGGACTTCGCCGAACTGGGCGAGCTTGCCGCCCAGTTCGAGTTCCTGGGGCGCGTGAAGTTCGATGCGGCCCTCGACCTGTTCGAAGCTGCGGCCCAGTTTGCGGAAGAGGCTGGCGACCCGGGTGTAGGCGTACAGCAGGTAGGGCGCGGTGTTGCCCTCGAAGCTGAGCATCAGTTCGAAGTTGAAGCTGTAGTCGCTGGTGCGGTGCTTGGACAGGTCGGCGTATTTCACCGCGCCGATGCCCACGGCGCGGGCGATCTGCCGCAGTTCGTCCTCGCCCAGCTCGGCGTTCTTCGCCTTGACCAGGTCGTAGGCGCGCGCTTCGGCCTCGTCGAGCAGGTCGATGAGTTTCACCGTGCCGCCGTCGCGGGTCTTGAACGGGCGGCCATCGGCGCCGTTCATGGTGCCGAAGCCCATGTGTTCGAGGCGCATGCCGTCATGCACGAAGCCGGCGCGGCGCGCCACCTCGAAGGCCATCTGGAAGTGCAGGGCCTGGCGCTGGTCGACGAAGTACAGGGAGCGGTCGGCCTTGAGCACCCGGCTGCGGTAGCGCATGGCCGCCAGGTCGGTGGTCGAGTACAGGTAGCCGCCGCCGGCCTTCTGCACGATCACCGGCAGCGGCTTGCCTTCGGCGTTCTGGTAGTCGTCGAGGAAGACGCACTGGGCGCCGTTGTCTTCGCTGAGCAGGCCCTGGCTGCGCAGGTCGGCGACCACGTTGGCCAGGTCATCGTTGTAGGCGCTCTCGCCCTTGACGTCGGCCGGGGTCAGCTTGACGCCCAGGCGATCGTAGGCCTTCTGGCAATGCGACAGGGAGATGGCATTGAAGCGTTGCCACAGGCGCATGCACTCGGGCTCGCCGGCTTGCAGTTGCACCACCAGGGCGCGGGCGCGCTCGGCGAACTCGGCGGATTCGTCGAAGCGTTTCTTGGCCGCACGGTAGAAGCCCTCGAGGTCGGCCAGTTCGCTTTCCGCGGCGGCCGGATTCTCTTCCATGAACGCCAGCAGCATGCCGAACTGGGTGCCCCAGTCGCCGACGTGGTTCTGCCGGATCACTTCGTCGCCGAGGAACTCCAGCACCCGGGCCACGGCGTCGCCGATGATGGTCGAGCGCAGGTGGCCGACGTGCATTTCCTTGGCCAGATTCGGCGAGGACAGGTCGACCACCACGCGTTCGGCCGGGCCGTTCTTGCGCACGCCGAGGTGCGTATCGGCGAGTTGCGCGTCGAGGCGCTCGGCCAGGGCCTGGCTGTTCTGGTAGAAGTTGAGGAAGCCGGGGCCGGCGATCTCGACCTTGGCGATCTGCGCGTCGGCGGGCAGGGCGTCGATCAGCTTCTGCGCCAGGTCGCGCGGCTTCAGCGCCGCGGGCTTGGCCAGCATCATGGCGATATTGCTGGCGAAGTCGCCGTGGCTCTTGTCCTTGGTGTTCTCCACCTGGATCGCCGGGCTCAGGCCCTCGGGCAGCACGCCATCGGCGGTCAGGCGGGTCAGGGCTTGCTGGATCAGGTGGCGAATGCTGTCTTTCATGGGAACTCGGTCGGCATAAGGCATGGGCAAGACCGCATATTATCGGGGTCTATAGGGGGGAGCGGCAAGCCACCAGCGGGATGAAAAGCCGACAACAACGCTGGAGGCTTGAGGGCTGAACGAAAAAGCTTGACTGGAGTAAGGCCGACCACAACGCTGTCCAGCCTCCAGCCTCCAGCCTCCAGCCTCCAGCCTCCAGCCTCCAGCCTCCAGCCTCCAGCCTCCAGCCTCCAGCCTCCAGCCTCCAGCCTCCAGCCTAAAAAAGATCGATCGGGTCGACGTCCAGCGACCAGCGCACGGCGCGGCCGCTGGGCATGCTCTCCAGGATCGGCAGCCAGTGGGCGAGCAGTCTGTGCAGGGGCGCGCGGGCGTTGGCCTGCAGCAGCAGTTGCGCGCGGTAGCGTCCGGCGCGGCGTTCCATCGGCGCGGGTACCGGGCCGAGCAGTTCGATGCCGCTCAGTTGCAGGTCGCCCAGCAGCTGTTCGGCCTCGCTGCAGGCGTCGTCGAGAAAGCCTTCGGCCTGACCCGGCTTGTGCGCTTCCGCGCGCAGCAGGGCCAGGTGGCAGAACGGCGGCAGGCCGGCGGCGCGGCGTTCGCTCAGGGCCTGTTCGGCGAAGGCGAAGTAGCCCTGCTCGGTCAGTTGCACCAGCAGCGGGTGGTCGGCCAGGTGGCTCTGGATGATCACCTTGCCGGGTTCCTCGGCGCGTCCGGCACGCCCGGCGACCTGGACGATCAACTGCGCCATGCGCTCGCTGGCGCGGAAGTCGGCGGAAAACAGGCCGCCGTCGGCATCGAGGATGGCGACCAGGGTCACCCGCGGGAAGTGGTGACCCTTGGCCAGCATCTGGGTGCCGACCAGGATGCACGGCTCGCCCCGCTGCACGGTGTTGAACAGCGTGTTCATCGCCTCCTTGCGCGAAGTGCTGTCGCGGTCCACGCGCAACACCGGTACGCCGGGGAAGAGGATTTCCAGGCGTTCCTCGGCGCGTTCCGTGCCCGCGCCGACCGGGCGCAGGTCGACATTGTTGCAGCTCGGGCAATTGCTCGGCTGGCGTTCGACGTGGCCGCAGTGGTGGCAGCGCAGCTCATGGCTGCGCTGGTGCACGGTCATGCGCGCATCGCAGCGCGGGCATTCCGACAGCCAGCCGCATTCGTGGCACAGCAGGGTCGGGGCGAAGCCGCGACGGTTGAGGAACACCAGCACCTGCTGGCCGGCCGCCAGGGTCTGGGCGATGGCCTGCTGCATGGGCCCGGAAATCCCCGCGTCGAGCGGCCGGCTCTTGATGTCCAGGCGCAGGAAGCGCGGGGCCTGCGCGCCGCCGGCCCGCTGGTTCAGGCGCAGCATGGCGTAGCGTCCGCTGTGGGCGTTGTGCAGGCTTTCCAGCGACGGCGTGGCCGAGCCGAGCAGGATCGGCACGTTTTCCTGGTGGGCGCGTACCACCGCCAGGTCACGGGCGTGGTAGCGCAGGCCTTCCTGCTGTTTATAGGAGGCGTCGTGCTCCTCGTCGATGATGATCAGGCCGGGGCGCTTCATCGGCGTGAACAGGGCCGAGCGGGTGCCGATGATGATGTCGGCCTCGCCATCGCGAGCGGCCAGCCAGGCGTCCAGGCGTTCGCGGTCGTTGACCGCCGAGTGCAGCAGGGCGATGCGCGCGTTGAAGCGGCGCTCGAAGCGCGCCAGGGTCTGCGGCCCCAGGTTGATTTCGGGGATCAGCACCAGTGCCTGCTTGCCGGCTTCCAGGGTTTCGCGGATCAGCTGCAGGTAGACCTCGGTCTTGCCGCTGCCGGTGACCCCGGCGAGCAGGAAGGCGTTGAAGCTGTCGAAGCCGGCGCGCACCGCTTCGGCGGCGGCGCGTTGTTCGACGTTCAGCGGCAGTTCGGGCTGGGCCAGCCAGTTGGCGTGGCGCTCGCTGCTGGCCTGGCGGCGTACTTCCAGGCGCACCAGGCCCTTTTCCCGGAGCAGGTCCAGGCTGTCCTTGTTGATCTGCAACTGGCTGAGCAGTTGGTGGGCGACGCCGTGGGGATGCTGGGCGATGGTCTTCAGCGCTGCACGCTGGCGCGGCGCCCGGGCCAGGCGCGGGTCGTCCTGGCGAGCGCCCTCGGCGATCAGCCAGAAGCGCTCCTGGCGTGCCTCGGCCGGCTCGCCCTGGCGCAACAGCACCGGCAGCGCCCAGTTGAGGGTGTCGCCCAGGCTGTGCTGGTAGTACTGCGCCGTCCACTGGCAGAGGCGAAACAGCGCGGGTGGGAGCGGCGACTGCAGGTCGAGCAGTTGCAGGGCGGGCTTGAGCTTGTCGGCCGGCACCTCGCTGTGCTCGCAGACTTCGACCAGTACGCCGATCAGTTCGCGCCGGCCAAAGGGCACGCGCAGGCGCGCGCCGGGCTGCAGGTCGCGGGCCGACACGCCGGGCGGGGCACGGTAGTCGAACAGGCGACGCAGCGGAGAGGGCAGGGCGAGTCGCAGAATGGCGTCGGGCACGTGGCGAGGTTCCAGGCAGGCGAGGCGCGATCTTAGCAGGCCCTTGGAAAACCACCTATGTTGCCATCCCTGCGTTCTAATAGGCTCAACAAGCCGCTTGCGGCTAACGCACTTTAGTGCGGCCCGAAGGGCGAGCGGAGCGAGTAATGCTCATTTACAGCCAGTAAATTGCGTTTTTTCGCCTGTTTTTGCGGGACCGCCATCGGTATTGCGCTGGCTGCCTCGCAAACGTTTTTCAACGGCCTGCTAGCATGCCCCCTGGCGACGGCCGGCTGAGTCTGTGGCTTGCATCGCCGGGGCGCTCTGGTATTATCCGCGGCCAACCTGCGTGCGGTACCTGACATCGGGTCAGGTGGCGGCACAAAACCTGAGGAATACCCCCATGAAAGCTGATATCCATCCGGAATACGTCGCCATCGACGCTACCTGCAGCTGCGGTAACGTCATCAAGACTCGCTCCACCCTGGCCAAGCCGCTGAGCCTGGACGTGTGCTCCGAGTGCCACCCGTTCTACACCGGCAAGCAGAAAGTGCTGGACGCTGGCGGCCGTATCGACCGCTTCAAGCAGCGTTTCGGTGTGTTCGGCGCCAAGTAAGCGGCCGAGTAGCGAAGTCGGGCCTCATGGCTGGTTTCGCGCTGATCAGGAAGGCGTCCCTCGTGGGCGCCTTTTTCGTTTCCGTGGTCTGCCTGCCGGCCCAGGCCTTCTGCCCTGCGCCGGGCCCGTTGCCGGTGGCCAAGGTGCAGCGGGTGGTCGATGGCGACACCCTGCGCCTGGTCGATGGCCGCAGCGTGCGCCTGATCGGCCTCAACAGTCCGGAGCTGGCGCGCAAGGGGCGTGCGGCAGAGCCCTTCGCCGAGCGGGCGCGGCAGCGCCTGGGCGAGTTGGTGGCGGCCAATGACGGTCGCGTCTCGGTGCAGGTGGGCGAGCAGGGGCGTGATCGCTATGGGCGCACCCTGGCCCACCTGTACGACGGCCGGGGCCGCAACCTGGAAGCGCAACTGCTGAGCGAGGGGCTGGGCCATCTGGTCGCCATCGCGCCGAACGTGGCGCTGGTCGACTGCCATCGCGCGGCGGAACGCGAGGCGCGCAGCGCCCGGGCTGGATTGTGGAAGCGAAGCCGGGTGCAGGGTGTGGCCGGGGTCAAGGGCAGCGGCTTCATGCTGATCCAGGGGCGTGTGCAGCGTGTCGAGCGTAACCGCGGCGGCCTGTGGCTCGAGCTGGGACACTCGGTGGTGCTGCGTATCGCGCCGGATGCGCTCGACACTTTCGACCCGGCCCTGTTGAGCGGGCTGTCGGGCAAGCGGGTCGAGGCGCGCGGCTGGATGATCGACCGTTCCCGGCAGGGCGGCACCAAGGGCGACCAGGCGCGCTGGATGCTGCCTCTGAGCCACGGCGCCATGCTGCAGGTGTTGCCGTGATCCCGTGATGCTGCTGCGCGGGCGCAGGCTGGCGTCTGCTCAATAATCCCGATCCACAGGGCAAGCCGCGTGGCGGCGATTGGTTCAAATGGGTGCACTGAAGGTGCGTCTCCAAGCTGACCGCACAGTCTTGTGCAGCACTATGCAACTTGCGTATCCTCGGCCGCCTGCCTGTTCACAGCCCCAAAAAGCGGAAATGCCACTATGTCTGATCTGAAAACTGCCGCTCTCGACTATCACGAAAAGCCCCGTCCGGGAAAACTGAGTGTCGAGCTGACCAAGCCCACGGCCACCGCACGCGACCTGTCCCTGGCCTACAGCCCGGGCGTGGCCGAGCCGGTGCGCGAGATCGCCCGCGATCCCGAGCTGGCCTACCGTTACACCGGCAAAGGCAACCTGGTGGCAGTCATTTCCGACGGCACCGCCATTCTGGGGCTGGGCAATCTCGGCCCGCTGGCCTCCAAGCCGGTCATGGAAGGCAAGGGTGTGCTGTTCAAGCGTTTCGCCGGTATCGATGTGTTCGACATCGAAGTCGATGCGGAAAGCCCGCAGGCCTTCATCGACACGGTCAAGCGCATTTCCATCACCTTCGGTGGCATCAACCTGGAAGACATCAAGGCACCCGAGTGCTTCGAGATCGAGCGCGCCCTGATCGAGCAGTGCGACATCCCGGTTTTCCACGATGACCAGCACGGCACCGCGATCGTCACCGCCGCCGGCATGCTCAACGCCCTGGAAATCGCCGGCAAGACCTTGCCCGAAGCCAAGATCGTCTGCCTGGGTGCCGGTGCCGCGGCCATCTCCTGCATGAAATTGCTGGTGAGCATGGGCGCCAGGGTCGAGAACATCTTCATGGTCGATCGCAAGGGCGTGGTGCATGCCGGGCGTGACGACCTGAACCAGTACAAGGCGGTGTTCGCCACCGAAACCAGCAAGCGTACGCTGGACGACGCGCTGTCGGGTGCCGATGTCTTCGTCGGCCTGTCCGGCCCCAACCTGTTGAGCGCCGAAGGCCTCAAGCTGATGGCGCCGAACCCGATCGTCTTCGCCTGTTCCAACCCCGACCCGGAGATCGCCCCGGAGCTGGCGCACGCCACCCGCAATGACGTGATCATGGCCACCGGCCGTTCGGACTACCCGAACCAGGTCAACAACGTCCTGGGTTTCCCCTTCATCTTCCGCGGCGCGCTGGACGTGCGTGCCACCCGCATCAACGAGGAAATGAAGATCGCCGCCGCCAACGCCCTGCGCGAACTGGCCAAGCTGCCGGTGCCCCAGGAAGTCTGCGATGCCTATGGCGGCATCTCGCTGGCGTTCGGTCGCGAGTACATCATTCCGAAGCCGATGGATGCCCGTCTGATCACCGTGATCTCCGACGCGGTGGCCAAGGCGGCCATCGAGAGCGGCGTGGCGACGCTGCCCTATCCGAAGCACTACCCGCTGCAGTCGGTGAACGAGGTGTTCAACGGCTGACCGGCTGTTCAGGTGCTGTGAAGAAAACCCGCTTCGGCGGGTTTTTTCATGGCTGTGTCCCAGCATATGTCGCTGGTCCGACCCATCCTGCACGGGATTCAGCGATAAGCGCAGAGGATGACCAGGCTTGTGTAGGTGTTGCGACCTCGCAGCGAATGGTGGGCACGACGCCGTTTTTGCAGGATGGCCGCAATCAATTCGCCCCGAGGTCGGGGCTCCTACAGGCGAACCCTGTGGTTGCGAGCGGCTACTGTCGTGGATGGCGTTGACACTTTTCGTCAGTTATCAACACTATTTCAAGCTTCAAGCTTCAAGCTTCAAGCGCACAGCGGAACGCGCTTCTACTTGCCGCTTGCAGCTTGCCGCTGCCCTTTCAGAACAGATCGATAGGAGCGGCTTCGTCGGCGGGCAGCGGGCTGCCGGGGATGCCCATGCCGGGATCCAGTTCGTTCATCGGTGGCGGCGAGTCTTCGCTCTTGAACAGTTCGAAGTAGGCATCCGGTGTGCCGGGTGTGGCCGCGCGGCCGCTGTGCGGGTCGATGCGCAGGGTGAGGATGCCATCGGGCTCTTCCGGCACATGGCTCGGCTTGTCCTTGAGCACGGCGCCCATGTAGTTCATCCAGATCGGCAGGGCCACGGTGCCGCCATATTCGTTGCGACCCAGGCTTTCCGGCTGGTCGAAGCCGGCCCACACGGTGGTCACGTAGTCGGCGTTGTAGCCGGAGAACCAGCTGTCCTTGGATTCGTTGGTGGTGCCGGTCTTGCCCGCCAGGTCGGTGCGTCCCAGGGCCATGGCGCGGCGGCCGGTACCGCGTTTGATCACGTCCTGCAGCATGCTGGTCATGATGTAGGCGGTGCGTTCGTCGATGATGCGTTCGGCATCGACCTTCGGCGGCGCCTCGGGCAATTGCTCCGGCGCCGCTTCGCCAATGCTCATCACGCCTTCCTCGTTGACCGGCGGCGGCACCTCCGGTTGCGCCCCTTCGGGAACGGTTGGCGGGCTGGCGATGAACAGCGGATCGCCATGACGGTTGTCGATGCGCTGGATCAGGTAGGGCTGGATCTTGTACCCGCCATTGGCGAAGCTGGTCCAGCCGCTGGCGATTTCCATCGGCGTCAGGTTGGCGGTGCCGAGGGCCAGGGACAGGTTGCGCGGCAGATCCTGTCTGTTGAAGCCGAAGCGGCTGATGTAGTTCAGGGTGTGCTCGATGCCGATGGCCTGCAGCAGGCGGATGGACACCAGGTTGCGCGACTTGTACAGCGCTTCGCGCAGGCGGATGGGGCCGAGGAAGGTGTTGTTGTCGTTCTTCGGGCGCCAGACCTGATCGAGGTAGTCGTCGACGAACACGATGGGGGCGTCGTTGACCAGGCTGGCGGCGGTGTAGCCGCTGTCCAGCGCCGCACTGTAAATGAACGGCTTGAAGCTCGAGCCCGGCTGACGCTTGGCCTGCACGGCGCGGTTGTAGTTGCTTTGCTCGAACGAGAAGCCGCCGACCAGGGCGCGTATCGCGCCGTTCTGCGGGTCCAGCGACACCAGGGCGCTCTGCGCGCTGGGCAGTTGCACGAAGCGCAGGCTGTCGTCGGCCTGACGCTGCACGCGGATCAGGTCGCCGATCTGTACCACATCCGCCGGTTGCTGTGGGCGTGGGCCGAGGCTGTTGGTGTTGAGGAAGGGGCGGGCCCATTTCATGCTGTCCCAGGACACGGCTTCTTCCTTGCCGCTGCGGGTCAGTACCAGAATGCCGCTTTTTTCCACCTGGGTGACGATGGCCGGATCGAGCCCGCCGCGTGGCGTCTGTTTGTTCAGTTCGCTGAGCCAGGTTTCCCGGGTCATGCCGGGCAGGCGGCTTTCCGGGCCGCGGTAACCATGGCGCTGATCGTAGTCGATCAGGCCGTCGCGCACGGCCTGGTTGGCGGCCTGCTGCAGGTCGCTGGGCACGGTGGTGGTGACGTTGAAGCCCTGGGTGTAGGCGTCGCTGCCGTAGCGTCCGACCATTTCCGCGCGCGCCATTTCGGCGACATAGGGCGCCGGTACCTCGGGGGTCGGTACGTGATAGCTGGCGCCGAGGGGTTCGGCCAGGGCGGCCTGATAACGTTCCTGGTCAATACGGCCCAGACGTTGCATGCGGCCGAGAATCCAGTCGCGTCGCTCCTTGGCGCGGGTCGGGTTGGCCAGCGGGTTGAAGCTCGAGGGGGCCTTGGGAAGACCGGCTATCGTCGCGAGCTGGGAAAGGCTCAAGTCGCGGATGGATTTGCCGTAATAGACCTGGGCGGCGGCTTCGATGCCATAGGCGCGGTGGCCCAGGTAGATCTTGTTGACGTACAGCTCGAGGATTTCGTTCTTGCTCAGTTCGCGCTCGATCTGCAGGGCCAGGAGGATTTCCGTGATCTTGCGCGAAAAGCTGCGCTCGCTGGTGAGGAAGAAGTTCTTCGCCACTTGCATGGTGATGGTGCTGCCGCCCGACTGGATTTGCCCGGTTTTCAATAATTGCGTGGCAGCGCGCATCAGACTTGTAAGGTCGACGCCATAATGATTTGCGAAGTTATCGTCTTCCGCGGCGAGCAGGGCGCTGATGAAGTCGGGGGGGATATCGGCGAAGGCGATGGGCGAGCGACGCATTTCGCCGAATTCGGCGATGAGTTTGCCATCGCTGCTGTAGACGCGAAGCGGAATCTGTAGCTCTATGCTGCGCAGCGCATCGACGGAGGGCAGGGTGGGACTCAAGTACAGGAAGGCACCGCTCAGACTGAGTAGCAGCGCACAAAAAACAGCGACGCCGGACCAGCAGAAAAACTTCAGCAAACGCATCAAGATTTTTGGATTTCCAGATAAAAGAATGAGTTAAGCGGAAGACAAAGCTAAAAGGCAAAAACTGTTCACATTATAAGCGTTTTTTTTGCCGGAGAGCCATTTGCGCTTCTGTCAAGACTGTTATTTAATGTGAAAAAACATAAATAGTCCGTAAGTTGCGGATGCCAATAGGAAATCGGTCGTGCTAGGGCTCTTCAGTAAGAAAGCGAATACGCTTTTGGGGATCGATATAAGTTCGACCTCCGTCAAGCTCCTCGAATTGAGTCGCTCAGGAAGCCGCTACAAGGTAGAGGCTTACGCTGTCGAGCCGCTCCCAGCCAATGCTGTCGTGGAAAAGAACATCGCCGAGCTCGAAGGCGTCGGGCAGGCATTGTCGCGTGTACTGGCGAAAGCCAAGACCGGGGTGAAGACGGTTGCCGTCGCCGTCGCCGGTTCCGCGGTGATCACCAAGACCATCGAGATGGAAGCCGGTCTGTCGGATGACGAGCTCGAGAACCAGTTGAAGATCGAAGCCGATCAGTACATCCCCTATCCCTTGGAGGAGGTGGCGATCGACTTCGAGGTTCAGGGTGTCTCGGCGCGCAATCCGGAACGGGTGGAGGTTCTGCTGGCGGCCTGCCGCAAGGAGAACGTCGAGGTGCGCGAGGCCGCTCTGGCCCTGTCCGGCCTGACCGCCAAGGTGGTCGATGTCGAAGCCTACGCACTGGAGCGCGCCTACGGGCTGCTCGCCGAGCAACTGGGCGGCGGCCACGACGAGCTGACCGTGGCGGTGGTCGACATCGGCGCCACCATGACCACGCTGAGCGTGCTGCACAACGGGCGCACCATCTATACCCGTGAGCAGTTGTTCGGCGGCCGGCAACTGACCGAGGAGATCCAGCGTCGTTACGGTCTGTCGGTCGACGAAGCCGGCCTGGCGAAAAAACAGGGAGGCCTCCCGGACGACTATGACAGCGAAGTGTTGCAGCCGTTCAAGGATGCCGTGGTGCAGCAGGTCTCCCGGTCCCTGCAGTTCTTCTTCGCCGCCGGCCAGTACAACGATGTCGATTACATCCTGCTGGCGGGCGGGACCGCCTCGATCCCCGATCTCGATCGTCTGATCCAGCAGAAGATCGGCACCCAGACACTGGTGGCCAATCCCTTCGCGGACATGGCGCTGAGCGGCAAGGTGAACGCGGGGGCGCTGGCCAGTGACGCACCGTCGCTGATGATTGCCTGCGGCCTGGCGATGAGGAGTTTCGACTGATGGCGCGGATTAACCTCCTTCCCTGGCGCGAACAGCTGCGCGAAGAGCGCAAGCAGCGCTTTCTGGTGTCCTTGGCCGGTCTGTTGGTCGTGGCCGCCGGCCTGGTGTTCCTGGGTGACCAGTACCTCAATGGCGCGATCAGCAATCAGCAGGCGCGTAACGATTTCGTGCGTAAGGAAATCGCCGTGCTGGATGCGCGAATCGCCGAGATCAGCGAGTTGAGAACC
Organism: Phytopseudomonas dryadis; assembly: GCF_004327355.1. Taxonomy (GTDB): domain Bacteria; phylum Pseudomonadota; class Gammaproteobacteria; order Pseudomonadales; family Pseudomonadaceae; genus Aquipseudomonas; species Aquipseudomonas dryadis. Next base: position 189,007 of record NZ_QJUM01000004.1, on the reverse strand, counting down.
CGTCGTCAGCAACTGCTCGAGCGGATGAAGATCATTCAGGACCTGCAGGGCAATCGTCCGATCATCGGGCGTGTGTTCGACCAGTTGGTCAGAACCCTGCCCGATGGCGTGTATTTCACCGCCGTGAAAATGACCGGCAAGAACATTGCCATCGTCGGTGCGGCGGAATCGAACAACAGGGTTTCGAACTTGATGCGTAACATGGATGCTTCCGATTGGCTGCAGGCGCCGAACCTGACCGAGGTCAAGGCCGTCACCGCGGGTGCGTTGGATCAGGCCAACGTGTTCCAGCTGACTGTCCAGCAGACGCAGCCGCAGGGCGATGATGCGGAGGTCAAGCCATGAGTCTGAGTGATTCGCTGGAAAGCCTGCGCAAGATCGATATCAACGATCTCGATCTCAACAACATCGGTTCTTGGCCGGCGGCGGTCAAGGTCATCGCCGGTGTGCTGGCCGTGGTGCTGGTACTGGCGCTGGGCTACAACTTTCACCTGAAGGATCTGCAGGCGAACCTGGATCAGAAGCGTGGCGAGGAAGCGACGCTGAAGGAGCAGTTCTCGTCGAAGGCATTCCAGGCCGCCAACCTCGAAGCCTACAAGGAGCAGATGAAGGAAATGGAGGTGTCGTTCGGCGCGTTGCTCAAGCAACTGCCCAGCGATACCGAAGTGCCCGGCTTGCTCGAGGACATCACCCGTACCGGCCTGGGCAGTGGTCTGGAGTTCGAGGAGATCAGGTTGCTGCCCGAGGTGACCCAGCAGTTCTATATCGAGCTGCCGATCCAGATCAAGGTGGTCGGCGCTTACCACGATCTGGCGACTTTCGTCAGTGGCGTGGCCAGTTTGCCGCGTATCGTCACCCTGCATGACTTCGAGATGGTGCCGGCCAGCGCCGATAGCACCTCCAAGCTGCGCATGAGCATCCTGGCCAAGACCTACCGCTACAACGACAAGGGAGTTCAGCCATGAAGCGTGCTTTCCTGTCGTGCCTGGTGCTGGTCAGCCTGGGTGGTTGTGGCGGTGGCGGCGACTTTGCCGACTTGCAGGCGTACATGGATGAGGTGCGCGCACGGCCCAAGGGCTCGATCGAGCCGCTGCCCAAGTTCCAGCCTTACGAGAGCTTCACCTACAGCGCGGCGAATCTGCGCAGTCCGTTCCAGCCCCCGGTCAAGATCGATGTGGTCAACCGCCCCAAGGGCTCGGCGGAGATCAAGCCGGATGAGACGCGCGTCAAGCAGTTCCTCGAAGGCTTCAATATCGAGGTGTTCGAGATGGTCGGCACGCTGTCCAACGAGCGCGGCTCGTTCGCGCTGGTCAATGGCGCCGGTGGTGTCCATCGCGTCCGGGTCGGGGATTACCTGGGGCGCAACGATGGCCGCATCGTCTCCATCGACAGTGCCAAGATCGAAGTGATCGAGATCGTCCCCGATGGTGACGGTGGCTGGCTCGAACGCCCACGTACCCTCCCTCTTAAAGAGCGCTCTTGAGGAGCGAGGTGAACATGAACAGAAATAACCGGTCTGCCAAACGGAACCTAAGCATGAACAGCTCTTTCTCGCGTCTCGGCGTTTCGCTGCTTGCGATCCTGCTCTCTCCCGCAGCACTGGCGGCCAACCTGCAGGCGCTGGATGTCGCTGCGCTGCCGGGTGATCGCGTCGAGCTGAAGCTCTCCTTCGACGAGCCCGTCGCCGCGCCGCGCGGCTATACCATCGAGCAGCCGGCGCGAATCGCCCTGGATCTGCCGGGCGTGGCCAACAAGCTGGGGGTCAAGAACCGCGAGCTGGGCATGGGCAACGCCCGTAGCGTGACCGTGGTCGAGGCCAAGGATCGCACCCGGCTGATCATCAACCTGACCAATCTGGCGCCCTACAACACGCGCACCGACGGCAACAACCTCTACGTGCAGGTCGGTACCGGCGTGACCGCGGCGCCAGCCAGCGCCGCCCCGGCTCCGGTGGCCTCCACGACGCCGGCCGCGGCGCCCAAGCCGAAGGTGTTCGGCGCGGTGGGCAAGGCGATCAGCAATATCGATTTCCAGCGTGGCGAGCAGGGCGAGGGCAATGTGGTCATCACCCTGTCCGATGCCTCGGTGAGCCCGGATATTCAGGACCAGGGCGGCAAGATCCGCCTGGACTTCTCCAGAACCCAGTTGCCCGAGTCGCTGCGGGTGCGTCTGGACGTCAAGGACTTCGCCACGCCGGTGCAGTTCGTCAGTGCCACGGGCAGTGGTGACAACGCCAGTATCGTCATCGAGCCGGTGGGGGCCTACGATTACCTGGCCTATCAGACCGACAACAAGCTCACGCTCAGCATCAAGCCACTGACCCAGGAGGACGTCGACAAGCGCAAGGCGGATCGTTTCACCTACAGCGGTGAAAAACTGTCGCTGAACTTCCAGGACATTGATGTGCGCTCGGTGCTGCAGTTGATCGCCGACTTCACCGACCTCAACCTGGTGGCCAGCGATACGGTCGCCGGCAATATCACCCTGCGCCTGCAGAACGTGCCCTGGGACCAGGCCCTGGACCTGGTGCTCAAGACCAAGGGCCTGGACAAGCGCCAGATCGGCAATGTCCTGCTGGTCGCGCCGGCCGAGGAGATCGCCGCCCGTGAGCGTCAGGAACTCGAGTCGCAGAAGCAGATCGCCGAACTGGCGCCGCTGCGCCGCGAGCTGATTCAGGTCAACTACGCCAAGGCGGCGGACATGGCCAAGCTGTTCCAGTCGGTGACCAGCGCCGATGGCGCAATCGACGAGCGCGGCTCGATCACCGTCGACGATCGTACCAACAGCATCATCGCCTACCAGACCCAGGAGCGCCTGGACGAACTGCGGCGTATCGTGGCGCAGCTGGACGTGGCGGTGCGCCAGGTGATGATCGAGGCGCGCATCGTCGAAGCCAACGTCAATTACGACAAGGCGCTGGGCGTACGTTGGGGCGGTACTGCCACCAGCGGCAACTGGGGGGTGTACGGCAAGGATGGGGCGCAGACCTTCGAGGATGGGGTTCGCTATTTCCCGGGCAGCAGCACGATTGGCGATTACGAGGCCGAGACCGGGGTGGCCCCCGTGCCCTTCGTCGACATGGGGGTGTCGGGCAGCACCTCCGGTATCGGCATCGGTTTCCTGAGCGACAACCTGGTGCTGGATCTGCAGCTATCGGCCATGGAAAGCTCGGGCAATGGCGAGATCGTTTCCCAGCCCAAGGTGGTGACCTCGGACAAGGAGACGGCCAAGATCCTCAAAGGCCAGGAGGTTCCCTACCAGGAGGCCAGCTCCAGTGGCGCGACCAGTACCTCGTTCAAGGAGGCGGCGCTGTCGCTGGAGGTGACGCCGCAGATCACCCCGGATAACCGCATCATCATGGAGGTCAAGGTCACCAAGGATGCCCCGAATTTCCAGAATGCGCTCAACGGCGTGCCGCCCATCGACAAGAACGAGGTTAATGCCAAGGTGCTGGTTTCCGATGGCGAGACCATCGTCATCGGTGGCGTGTTCTCCAATACCCAGAGCAAATCTGTCGAGAAGGTGCCATTCCTGGGCGACCTGCCTTACCTGGGCCGGCTGTTCCGCCGCGATATCGTGCAGGACAACAAGTCCGAGTTGCTGGTTTTCATCACGCCGCGCATCATGAACACTCAAGCGGTGGCCGTGAGTCGGTGAGTTGTGCGTAATCTGATCCTTGTTGGCCCGATGGGCGCTGGAAAAAGCACCATCGGGCGTTTGCTTGCCAAAGAGTTGCGGTTGCCATTCAAGGACTCCGACAAGGAGATCGAACAGCGTACCGGTGCCGATATCCCCTGGATCTTCGACGTCGAAGGGGAGCAGGGCTTCCGCGAGCGCGAGCAGGCGGTGATCGGCGAGCTCTGCGATGCCGATGGCCTGGTACTGGCCACCGGCGGCGGCGCCGTGCTGCGCCCGCAGAATCGCCAGGCCCTGCGCGCTGGCGGTCGGGTCATCTACCTGCATGCTTCCGTGGAGCAGCAGATCGACCGTACCGCGCGGGATCGCAACCGTCCCCTTTTGCGTGCCCCCGACCCGGGCAAGGTGCTGGGCGACCTGCTGGCGATCCGCGATCCGCTCTACCGGGAAATCGCCGACGTGATCGTGGAAACCGACGAGCGTCCGCCGCGCATGGTCGTTCAGGAGATACTCGAGCGGCTGGAAGCGCTCGCGCCCCGTTAAAGCGCGGGCCGAACTGCGCTATCCTAGAGCCCTTTCCAATCGGGGGCTCCATGCAAACACTCCAGGTCGATCTCGCTGAGCGCAGTTACCCCATCTATATCGGTGCCGATCTGCTGCAACGTGCCGATCTGCTGGCGCAGCATATCGTCGGCCGGCAGGTCGCCATCGTCAGCAACGAGACGGTCGCGCCACTCTATCTCGCCGCGCTCGAGTCGGCGCTGGCCGGTTACCGGGTGACCTCGATCGTCCTGCCCGATGGCGAGGCGTTCAAGAACTGGCAGACGCTGCAGACGATCTTCGATGGTCTGCTCGGTGCCCGGCATGACCGCCGTACCACGGTCATTGCCCTGGGCGGCGGGGTGATCGGCGACATGGCGGGGTTTGCCGCCGCCTGTTATCAGCGCGGAGTGAATTTCATCCAGATACCCACCACCCTGCTGTCGCAGGTCGACTCGTCGGTCGGCGGCAAGACGGGCATCAACCACCCCCTGGGCAAGAACATGGTCGGGGCGTTCTACCAGCCCCAGGCCGTGCTGATCGATACCCGCAGCCTGGTCACCCTGCCGCCGCGCGAGCTGTCGGCGGGACTGGCCGAGGTGATCAAGTACGGCTTGATCTGCGACGAGCCCTTCCTCGGCTGGCTGGAAGCCAACATGACGGCCCTGCGCGCGCTGGATCAGGTGGCCCTGACGGCGGCCATCGAGCGTTCCTGTGCGGCCAAGGCGCGGGTGGTCGGCGCCGACGAGCGCGAGTCGGGCGTGCGGGCCACGCTCAATCTGGGGCACACCTTCGGCCATGCCATCGAGACCCATATGGGCTACGGCGTCTGGCTGCACGGCGAGGCGGTGGCGGCAGGGACGGTCATGGCGCTGGAGATGTCCTGCCGCCTCGGCTGGATCGACAGCAACGAGCGGGATCGCTGCATGCGCCTGTTCCTGGCCGCCGGTTTGCCGGTGGTGCCACCGGCGGAGATGACGCCGGAGCACTTTCTTGAGCATATGGCGGTCGATAAGAAGGTGCAGGATGGCCAACTGCGCCTGGTGCTGTTGCGTGCAGTGGGTGAAGCGGTGGTCACCAGTGAGTACCCGCGGGACATCTTGAATGCCACGTTGAGCGCCGATTACGCGGCGTTGGTGGCTCGGCTTAACAATCAGTGAGTGTTCAATGACCAGTTTGCATGCCGACGAAGCGTTTCTCGATCACTATCAGTTCACCCATGACCCCTTTGCCGCGCGGGTGCCGGGCTTCAAGTTCTTTCCTGCCCAGCGCAAGCCGGTACTCGGGCAACTGCATCATCTGGCGCGCTACAGCCAGTTGCTGTTGGTGGTGACGGGGCCGGAGGGCAGCGGCAAGACCCTGTTGCGTCAGGCCCTGGTGGCCAGCACCAACAAGCAGGCGGTACACAATGTCGTGGTCTCGGCCCAGGGGGCGGCGGACCCGGCGACCTTGCTGCGCCATGTCGCCCAGGGCCTGAACGCTCAGCAGACCGATACGGCCGCGTTGCTGGCGCAGGTTGGCCAGTTGGCGCTGACCGGCCAGGAGGTCTACCTGCTGGTGGACGATGCCGAGGAGCTCAGCGATGCCGCACTGGAGGCCCTGCTGGCCCTGGCCGAGGGCAATGGCGATGGCCGTGCCCACGTGTTCCTGTTCGCCGACAGCGAGCTGATCGAACGTCTGGATGCCATGGCCGATGGCGCGGAAGCCTTCCACGTCATCGAACTGCAGCCCTACGAGGAAGACGAGACGCGCGATTACCTGGCCCAGCGTCTGGAAGGCGCTGCCCAGGGGCTGGAGGTGTTCTCCGACGAGCAGATCGAGTCGATCCATGAGCGTTCCGGCGGCTGGCCGGGCGAGATCAACCGCGTGGCGCGGGAGGTGCTGATCGACGCCATGGCCAGCCGCCGTGGCGCGGCCAAGCGCTCCGGCTTCGCCTTCAGCCTGCCGAAGAAACACCTGCTGGCCCTGGCCGTCGTGGGCATCGGCGTGGTGGCTGCCTGGCTGATGCAGGGGCGCTCCGACCCGGCCGATGTCGCGCAGCCAGTGGCGCAGGTGCCGCTTGGCCAGACTGCGCAGCCGAGTGCACCGGCTGCGCCCGCGGGCAACGCCCAGGAGCCCGCTCCGGCCATCGAGTTCGCCGGAAGCAATCAGCCGTTGCCTTTGCCATTGGTCGGCCAGTCTCAGCCGGTGATTCGTCAGCCTCTGGCGCAGGCGGCGACCGGCGAGGTCGATGGGGATGGCGAGGCCGAGGTTGCCGAGCCGATCGCCAATGCACCGCCACCCGTTGTCTTGCCGCCCGCTGCGCCCGAGCCGGCGCCGGTGGTCACGCCGCCACCGGCCCAGGCGCCGGCCGCTCAGCCACCGAAGCCGGTGGCGCAGGCGCCTAAGCCCGCGGCACCCGCACCCGCGCCGCCCGCTCAGGCGGCTTCGGGTTCGGCCTGGTACTCGACGCAAACGGCGTCGCATTACACCCTGCAGATTCTGGGCACCAGCTCGGAAAGCAGTGCGCAGGCCTTCGTTCGTGCCAATGGCGGGCAATACCGCTATTTCAAGAAGCAGCATCAGGGCAAGCCGCTGTTCGTCGTGACCTACGGCAGCTTTGCCAGTCGCGATGCCGCCCAGGCCGCGTTGAAAGCGCTGCCGGCCCAGGTGCAGGCGGGCAAGCCCTGGCCGCGCACCTTCGCCAGCGTCACCCAGGAGATCACGCCGTAGCGTTGATTGGATAATGCTCGCGCAGCCGTATTGGCTAGCATGGCTGTAGCGAGCATTCTTTCAATTTTGCGACATTGGCTTCTGTTGTTTCGTCACAATAGATTTGTGACGCCCTGTCCGGATATGTACAATGACCTCCCTTTTGCCTGCGCAAAGCTGGCGCATCGTCCTGCGCGCAAGGTAATAGTCTGATTTAGAAAGAAAAAATGCCTGAATTTAGAGGCAGTCTGGTGAGAGTTCCCTATGAAAGCAGGTCTGTACCATCCTGATGAGTTCAAGGATAACTGCGGCTTCGGCCTGATTGCCCATATGCAAGGTGAGGCGAGCCATCACCTGTTGCAGACCGCGATCGAAGCGCTCACCTGCATGACTCACCGTGGGGGCATCAACGCCGACGGCAAGACGGGTGACGGTTGTGGCTTGCTGATCCAGAAGCCCGATCTGTTTCTGCGGGCGGTGGCCAAGGATACTTTTGGCGTCGAGCTGCCCAAGCAGTATGCGGTGGGCATGGTCTTCCTCAATCAGGACACGGCCAAGGCCGACGTGGCCCGCGAACACATGAACCGCGAAATCCAGGCGGCCGGCCTGACCCTGGTCGGCTGGCGCAAGGTGCCGATCGATACCAGCGTGCTCGGCCGCCTGGCTCTCGAGCGCCTGCCGCAGATCGAGCAGGTGTTCATCGCCGGTGACGACCTCAGCGATCAGGCGTTCGCCATCAAGCTGTTCAGCGCCCGGCGCCGTTCGTCGGTGGCCAATGCCGGCGACAGCGAGCACTACATCTGCAGCTTTTCGCACAAGACCATCATCTATAAAGGCCTGATGATGCCGGCCGACCTGCAGCAGTTCTACCCGGACCTGGGTGACGAGCGCCTGCAGACCGCCATCTGCGTATTCCACCAGCGCTTCTCCACCAACACCCTGCCGAAGTGGCCGCTGGCGCAGCCGTTCCGTTTCCTCGCCCACAACGGCGAGATCAACACCATCACCGGCAACCGTAACTGGGCCCAGGCGCGTCGCACCAAGTTCGCCAATGGCCAGATTCCCGACCTGGACGAGCTGGGCCCGCTGGTCAACCGCGTGGGTTCCGACTCCTCGAGCATGGACAACATGCTCGAACTGATGGTCACCGGCGGCATCGACCTGTTCCGCGGCGTGCGCATGATCATTCCGCCGGCCTGGCAGAACGTCGAGACCATGGACGCCGACCTGCGCGCGTTCTACGAATACAACTCCATGCACATGGAGCCCTGGGACGGCCCGGCCGGCGTGGTGCTGACCGATGGCCGGCATGCCGTCTGCCTGCTCGACCGCAACGGTCTGCGCCCGGCGCGCTGGGTCACCACCCGCAATGGCTACATCACCCTGGCCTCGGAAATCGGCGTGTGGAATTACCAGCCCGAAGACGTGATCGCCAAAGGCCGTGTCGGCCCCGGGCAGATCCTCGCCGTGGACACCGAAACCGGCCAGGTGCTGGAAACCGACGACATCGACAACCGCCTGAAGTCGCGCCACCCCTACAAGCAATGGCTGCGCAAGAGCGCCCTGCGCATCCAGGCGACCATGGAAGACAACGACCATGGCTCGGCCTTCTACGAAGCCGACCAGCTCAAGCAGTACATGAAGATGTTCCAGGTCACCTTCGAGGAGCGCGACCAGGTGCTGCGCCCGCTCGCCGAACAGGGCCAGGAAGCGGTCGGCTCCATGGGCGACGACACGCCGATGGCGGTGCTGAGCCAGCGCGTGCGCTCGCCGTACGACTACTTCCGCCAGCAGTTCGCCCAGGTCACCAACCCGCCGATCGATCCGCTGCGCGAAGCCATCGTCATGTCCCTGGAGATCTGCCTCGGCGCCGAGCGCAATATCTTCGAGGAGTCGCCGGAACATGCCTCGCGGGTGATCCTCAGCTCGCCGGTGATCTCGCCGGCCAAGTGGCGCACGCTGATGAACCTGGATCGCCCGGGGTTCGAGCGGCAGATCATCGACCTCAACTACGACGAGTCGATCGGCCTGGAAGCGGCCGTGCGCAACATGGCCGATCAGGCCGAGGAAGCCGTGCGCGGCGGCAAGGTGCTGCTGGTACTCAGCGATCGCCATATCGCCCCGGGCAAGCTGCCGGCCCACGCGGCGCTGGTCACCGGCGCGGTGCACCACCGCCTGACCGAGACCGGCCTGCGTTGCGACTGCAACATCCTGGTGGAAACCGCCACCGCGCGTGACCCGCACCACTACGCGGTGCTGATCGGTTTCGGCGCCTCGGCGGTCTATCCGTTCCTGGCCTACGAAGTGCTCGGCGACCTGATCCGTACCGGCGAAGTGCTGGGCGATCTCTACGAGGTGTTCAAGTACTACCGCAAGGGCATCTCCAAGGGCCTGCTGAAGATCCTCTCGAAGATGGGCATCTCCACCGTCGGTTCCTACCGCGGCGCCCAGCTGTTCGAAGCCGTCGGCCTGGCCGACGAGGTCACCGAGCTGTGCTTCCGGGGTGTGCCGAGCCGCCTCGAGGGCGCGCGCTTCGTCGACCTGGAAGCCGAGCAGAAGGCGCTGGCCGGCGAAGCCTGGAACAACCGCAAGGCGATCCAGCAGGGCGGCCTGCTCAAGTTCGTCTACGGCGGCGAGTACCACGCCTACAACCCGGATGTGGTCAACACCCTGCAGGCTGCCGTGCAGCAGGGCAGCTACGAGAAGTTCAAGGAATACACTGCCCTGGTGGACACCCGTCCGGTGTCCATGCTGCGCGACCTGCTGCAGGTCAAGCTGGCCGACCAGCCCCTGCCGCTGGACGAGGTCGAGCCGCTGGAAGCGATCTTCAAGCGCTTCGATGCCGCCGGTATCTCCCTGGGCGCCTTGTCGCCCGAGGCCCACGAGGCCCTGGCCGAAGCGATGAACCGCCTCGGCGGGCGCTCGAACTCCGGCGAGGGCGGTGAAGACCCGGCCCGTTACGGCACCATCCGCAGCTCCAAGATCAAGCAGGTAGCCACCGGCCGTTTCGGCGTGACCCCGGAGTACCTGGTCAACGCCGAAGTGCTGCAGATCAAGGTGGCCCAGGGCGCCAAGCCCGGCGAGGGCGGCCAGCTGCCCGGTGGCAAGGTCAACGGCCTGATCGCCAAGCTGCGTTACGCGGTACCCGGCGTCACCCTGATCTCGCCGCCGCCGCACCACGATATCTACTCGATCGAGGATCTGGCGCAGCTGATCTATGACCTCAAGCAGGTCAACCCGTCGGCCCTGGTCTCGGTCAAGCTGGTTTCCGAAGCCGGCGTCGGCACCATCGCCGCCGGTGTGGCCAAGGCCTATGCCGACCTGATCACCATTTCCGGCTACGACGGCGGCACCGGCGCTTCGCCGCTGACCTCGATCAAGTACGCCGGTGCGCCCTGGGAACTGGGCCTGGCCGAGACCCACCAGACCCTGCGTGGCAATGACCTGCGCGGCAAGGTGCGGGTGCAGACCGACGGCGGCCTGAAGACCGGCCTGGACGTGATCAAGGCCGCCATCCTCGGCGCCGAGAGCTTCGGCTTCGGCACCGCGCCGATGGTCGCCCTGGGCTGCAAGTACCTGCGCATCTGTCACCTGAACAACTGCGCCACCGGCGTGGCGACGCAGAACGACAAGCTGCGCAAGGATCACTTCATCGGCACCGTCGACATGGTGGTGAACTTCTTCACCTATGTCGCCGAGGAAACCCGCGAGTGGCTGGCCAAGCTGGGCGTGCGCAGCCTGGAACAGCTGATCGGGCGCACCGACCTGCTGCAGATGCTGCCGGGCGAGAGCGCCAAGCAGAACCACCTGGATCTGAGCCCGCTGCTGGGCAGCGACCACATCCCGGCGGACAAGCCGCAGTTCTGTGAAGTGGAGAAGAACCCGCCGTTCGACCAGGGCCTGCTGGCCGAGAAGATGGTCGAGATGGCCAGCGCGGCGATCGCCAGCGCCAGCGGCGCCGAGTTCAACCTGGACATCTGCAACTGCGACCGTTCCATCGGTGCCCGTGTCTCCGGCGAGATCGCCCGGGCGCATGGCAACCAGGGCATGCTCAAGGCGCCGATCACCTTCCGCTTCAAGGGCACCGCGGGGCAGAGCTTCGGCGTGTGGAACGCTGGCGGCCTGAACCTATACCTCGAAGGCGACGCCAACGACTACGTCGGCAAGGGCATGACCGCCGGCAAGCTGGTGATCGTGCCGCCCAAGGGCAGCCCGTTCAAGACCCAGGACAGCGCCATCATCGGCAACACCTGCCTGTATGGCGCCACTGGCGGCAAGCTGTTCGCCACGGGGACCGCCGGCGAGCGTTTCGCCGTGCGCAACTCCGGCGCCCATGCGGTGGTGGAGGGCGTGGGCGACCACTGCTGCGAGTACATGACCGGCGGCTTCGTCTGCGTACTGGGCAAGACCGGCTACAACTTCGGCTCGGGCATGACTGGCGGTTTCGCCTACGTGCTGGACCTGGACAACAGCTTCTACGACCGGGTCAACCACGAGTTGGTGGAGATCCAGCGGATCAACAACGAATCCATGGAGGCCTACCGCAGCCACCTGCAGCGCGTACTGGCCGAATACGTCGACGAGACGTCGAGCGAGTGGGGCCGCAATCTGCTGGAGAACCTGGACGACTACCTGCGCAAGTTCTGGCTGGTCAAACCGAAGGCGGCGAACCTCAAATCGCTGCTGTCCAGTACCCGGGCCAACCCGCAATGAAGCAGCTGCAAGCGGCAAGCCTCAAGCTGCAAGTTAGAAGCAGCGGGCTTGCCGGCCACCGTGATTGTCTTGCGGCTTGCAGCTTGAAGCTTGCCGCTGCTGTTAAGAGGTTTTTATGACTGAACGTCTGAATAACGACTTCCAGTTCATCGAAGTCGGGCGCAAAGACCCGAAGAAGAAGCTGTTGCGTCAGCGCAAGAAAGAGTTCGTCGAGATCTACGACAACTTCAAGCCGGCTCAGGCCAGCGACCAGGCGCACCGCTGCCTGGGCTGCGGCAACCCCTATTGCGAATGGAAGTGCCCGGTGCACAACTTCATTCCCAACTGGCTGAAGCTGGTGTCCGAGGGCAATATCCTCGCCGCCGCCGAACTGAGCCACCAGACCAACACCCTGCCGGAAGTCTGCGGCCGCGTGTGCCCGCAGGATCGCCTCTGCGAAGGTGCCTGCACCCTGAACGACGGCTTCGGCGCGGTGACCATCGGCTCGGTGGAGAAGTACATCACCGACACCGCCTTCGCCATGGGCTGGCGCCCGGACATGTCCAGGGTCAAGTCGACCGGCAAGCGTGTCGCCGTGGTCGGTGCCGGCCCGGCCGGCCTGGGTTGCGCCGACGTGCTGGTGCGCAATGGCGTGACCCCGGTGGTGTTCGACCGGAACCCGGAAATCGGCGGCCTGCTGACCTTCGGCATCCCCGAGTTCAAGCTGGAAAAGAGCGTGCTGAGCAACCGCCGCGAAGTCTTCACCGGCATGGGCATCGAGTTCCGCCTGAACACCGAGGTCGGCAAGGACGTGACCATGCAGCAATTGCTGGATGAGTACGACGCCGTGTTCATGGGCATGGGCACCTACACCTACATGAAGGGCGGCTTCCCCGGCGAAGACCTGCCGGGCGTGCACGACGCCCTGGATTTCCTGATCGCCAACGTCAACCGCAACCTCGGTTTCGAGAAGTCGCCGGAAGACTTCGTCGACATGAAGGGCAAGCGTATCGTCGTGCTCGGTGGCGGTGACACCGCCATGGATTGCAACCGCACCTCGATCCGCCAGGGCGCCAAGTCGGTGACCTGCGCCTACCGCCGCGACGAGGAGAACATGCCCGGCTCGCGCAAGGAGGTGAAGAACGCCAAGGAAGAAGGGGTGAAATTCCTCTTCAACCGCCAGCCCATCGCCATCGTCGGCGAAGACCGGGTCGAAGGCGTGAAGGTGGTCGAGACCCGTCTCGGCGAGCCGGATGCCCGTGGCCGGCGCAGCCCCGAACCGATCCCCGGTTCCGAGGAAATCATCCCGGCCGAAGCCGTGCTGATCGCCTTCGGTTTCCGTCCGAGCCCGGCGCCCTGGTTCGACGCGTTGCAGATCCAGACCGACAGCCAGGGCCGGGTGATCGCCCCCGAGCAGAGTCGGTTCAAGCACCAGACCAGCAACCCGAAGATCTTCGCCGGTGGCGATATGGTGCGCGGTTCCGACCTGGTGGTGACGGCGATCTTCGAAGGCCGCAATGCCGCCGAAGGCATCCTGGATTACCTGCAGGTCTGATCTCGGCAGTCCGCTTCGAGGCCGGCGATCAGCCGGCCTCGTCGTTTCCGCCACTTTGCTGACCTGAGGCAATAGGTCGCGCCCGCCCCGCTTCTACACTACCTCCAGAGCTTTTCTCAGGAGGTTCCCATGCTTACCACTGCCATTTTCCCATCCCGTTATGTCCAGGGGCGCGGCGCTCTCGAACAGCTCGGTGTCGAGCTGTCGCGTTTCGGCGGCAAGGCGCTGGCGCTGCTCGATCCCTTCGCCGACGACCATCTGGGCGCGTCCCTGGAAAAGGCCTGTGCCGGTCATGTCGAATGCCTGAAGGTACGTTTCGCCGGCGAATGCTGCGACGAGGAAATCGGCCGCCTGGTGACGCTGGCTGGCGACAGCCAGCCCCAGGTCATCGTCGGCATGGGCGGCGGCAAGGCGCTGGATACCGCCAAGGCCCTGGCCCATGAGCTGGGCCTGCCGGTGGCGGTGGTGCCGACCCTGGCCTCCAGCGATGCGCCGTGCAGCGCGCTGTCGGTGATCTATACCGCCGAGGGGGCCTTCAAGCGTTACCTGATCCTGCCGCGCAATCCCGATCTGGTACTGGTCGACAGCCAGGTCATCGCCCAGGCCCCGGCGCGCTTTCTGGTCTCCGGCATGGGCGATGCCCTGGCCACCTGGTTCGAGGCCGAGGACTGCCGCATCCGCGGCGCCGCCAACATGACCGGCCGTCCGGGGCCGCGTACGGCCCATGCCCTGGCCCGGCTGTGCTACGACACACTGCTGGAGTACGGCCCGCTGGCTCTGCAGGCCTGTCGGCAGCAGGTGGTGACGCCGGCGCTGGAACATGTCATCGAGGCCAACACCCTGTTGTCCGGCCTGGGTTTCGAAAGCGGTGGCCTGGCCGCGGCCCATGCGATCCACAACGGCTTCACCGCGCTCGACGAAACCCATGACTACTGGCATGGCGAGAAGGTCGCCTTCGGCGTGCTGAGCATGCTGATGCTGCGCGACAGCGAGCCGGCCCTGATCGATGAGGTGTACACCTTCTGCATCGCCATCGGCCTGCCCGTGACCCTGGCCGATATCGGCCTGAGCGAGGTTGGCGACGACTACCTGCTGCGTGCCGCCGAACTGGCCTGCGCGGTGGGCGAGAGCATCCACAACGAACCCTTCCCGGTGGATGCCCGCAGTGTCCTGGCGGCCATGCGCACGGCTGATGCCGAAGGGCGGCGTCGCCTCGAACTGGCTAAATAGCCGCCTGATGGGCGGCGTGGCGCGGCTCGAGCCGGTCGCCCCGGCCGAACAGCTGGTGCCTCAGGCTGCCGGCCTCGTAGTGTTGCCGGTAGCGGCCGCGGCGTTGCAGTTCGGGCACCAGCAGGTCGACGACGGCGTCGAGGTCGTCATGGGCGACGGCGTAGGTCAGGTTGAAGCCGTCGATGCCGGTGGCGTCCAGCCATTCCTCCAACTGGTCGGCGACCTCGCCGGGTGAGCCGAGCATGACCGGCCCGCGGCCACCCAGGCAGACGAACTCGGCGGCCTCGGCCACCGTCCACTGGCGGTTCGGGTCGCTGCGGGTGAAGGACGCCAGGGCGGTGCGTCCGGCATCGTTTTCCAGGTACTCGATCACCTGGTCGCCGCGCAGGTTCGACAGGTCGATGCCGGTCCAGCCGGAGAGCAGCGCCAGTGCGGCTTCGACGTCCACGTAGCGGCGATAGTCGGCCAGTTTCGCTTCGGCGGCGGCGCGACTCGGCGCGACGATGACCAGCGCCTGGGCGTAGATCAATTGTTCTTCGGCTTGTCTGCCGGCGTCGTGCAGGGCCTGGCGCAGACCGTCCACCAGCCCCTTGAGCACGGTCTGGGTCGGGCCGCTGATGAACACGCATTCGGCATGGCGGGCGGCGAAGGCCTGGCCCCGGGGCGAGGCGCCGGCCTGGAACAGCACCGGGGTGCGTTGCGGGGATGGCTCGCAAAGGTGGATGCCGGGCACCTGGTAATGGGCGCCGTGGTGGCCGATCGGGTGCACCTTGTCCGGGTCGATGTACGGGCCGTGGGGATTGCCGCGGTTGACCGCGCCGTCCTCCCAGCTTCGCTCCCACAGTTTGTAGAGGACTTGCAGGTATTCCTCGGCCAGCTCGTAGCGCTGGTCATGGCCCAGTTGCCGGTCGAGCCCCAGGTTGCGCGCTGCGCTGTCCAGGTACCCGGTGACGATGTTCCAGCCGACCCGGCCGTCGCTCAGATGATCCAGGGTCGACATGCGCCGGGCGAAGGGATAGGGGTGTTCGTAGGTCAGCGAGAAGGTCACGCCGAAGCCCAGGTGCCGGGTGACGGCGGCCATGGCCGGTACGATCAGCAACGGGTCGTTGACCGGCACCTGCACGCCGCCGCGCAGGGCTGCTTCGGGGCTGCCCTGATAGACGTCGTAGACGCCCAGCACATCGGCGATGAACAGTGCATCGAACAGCCCGCGTTCGAGTAGCTGCGCCAGTTCCAGCCAGTAAGGCAGGCGGTTGTGCTGCTGGCTGCGATTGCGCGGATGGCGCCACAGGCCGGGTGACTGATGGCTGGCGGCGTTCATGCTGAAGGCATTGAAGCGAATCGGTTTGCGTGAGGTCATGGCGGCTCTACCGTGGTGCGGTTCAAGGACAGGGCGCAGGCGGGATGAACGATGCGCCCCGCCGTTCAGGCGGGACGGGCCGTCCTCGGGACAGGCGCCTGCTTCGCCCGGGTCAGGGCAACAGCGATTCTGGATAGACGGCGTCGTCGACGCGCAGTGGTTTCGGGATCAGCCCCAGGCCCAGGAAGGTGTCGGCCAGTTTCTGCTGCTCGGCGACGATGGCCGGGGTGATGGCCTCGGCCGCGTAGTCACGCCGCTGGGTGGCCAGTAGCAGCACGTCCGGGGCGATGCCCAGTTGCGGTGCCAGCAGCTCGGCGACCTGCTGGGGATTCTTGTTGGCCCAGTCGCTGACCTCGGCCAGTTGCGCGAAGAAGGTTTTCACCAGCGCGGCGTTGGCCTTGCTGAAGTCGGCCGTGGACAGGTAGAAGGTGCGGTTGTTGGTCAGGCCCTGGCCGTCGCGCAGGTTGCGCACCGCCAGCGTCTTCTCGGCCGCGGCGAGGAAGGGGTCCCACAGCGTGGCGGCCTGCACCGAGCCCGATTGCAGCGCGGCGATGGCATCGGCGGCATTGTTGACGTAGGCCGCCGTGATGTCGCTGTAGCTCAGGCCGGCTTCCTGCAGGGCCAGGGCCAGCAGGTACTGGGCATTCCAGCCCCGGCCAGTGGCTACGCGTTTGCCCTTGAGGTCGGCGATGTTCTGGATATCCCCCTGATCCTGCACCAGGATGCCGATGCCCTTGGGATAGGGCTGCTCGGCCGCCAGGTAGACCACTGGCTTGCCGGCTGCCTGGGCGAATACCGAGGGCGCATCGGCGGCGTGGCCCAGGTCGATGGCGCCTGTGCTCAGCGCTTCCAGCAGTTGCGGGCCGGCGGCGAACTCGTACCAGCTCACCTTCACGCCTTGAGCCTCGAGCGCCTTCTCCAGGGCGCCGCTGCCCTTGAGAATGTTCACGCTGTTGAACTTCTGATAGCCAATGCGCAGGGTCTTGGCGCCCTCGGCGTGGGCCGCTTGCCAGGGCAGCCACAAGGCGCTGGCGGCCGCCAGCAGTCCCAGGGTGAAGGCGCGGCGGCTGGGGAGGCGGAAGTGACGGGCCATGCTGAACTCCGAGATTCGATTCGTTATAGATGGCCTCCAATATAGAACCAGAAAGAACTAACGATCACGTCTAATCTCTGTTTTAGATATATCGTTTTCTTTCTTTTACCTAATCAGGGAATATAAAGACCCCTTTTGCCGTGGCCAAAAGCCGCAGCTGGCCCCGGGTGCCGTGTCTTTTTCGCCGTGCTTTGCGACAATGGCGGGTCTGCCGTCCCTGGAATCCATGTGCCATGACTGACCTGAAGAACGACCGTTTCCTGCGTGCTCTGCTCAAGCAACCCGTCGACGTCACGCCGGTGTGGATGATGCGTCAGGCCGGTCGTTACCTGCCCGAGTACCGGGCCAGCCGGGCCAGGGCCGGCGATTTCATGAGCCTGATGATGAACCCCGAGTTCGCCTGCGAAGTCACCCTGCAGCCGCTGGATCGTTATCCGCAGCTGGACGCGGCGATCCTGTTCTCCGACATCCTCACCATTCCCCACGCCATGGGCCAGGGCCTGTATTTCGAGACCGGCGAGGGGCCGCGTTTTCGCAAGGTGATCGACAACGCCGCGGATGTCGACGCGCTACCGATTCCCGATCCGGAAAAGGATCTCGGTTACGTGATGGATGCGGTACGTACCATCAAGTCGGCACTGGGTGGCCGTGTGCCGCTGATCGGTTTCTCGGGCAGCCCGTGGACGCTGGCGACCTATATGGTCGAGGGCGGCTCGTCGAAAGACTTCCGCAAAATCAAGGCCATGCTCTACGACAACCCCGAGGCCATGCACGCCCTGCTCGACAAGCTGGCGCAATCGGTCACCGCCTACCTCAACGGGCAGATCCGCGCCGGCGCCCAGGCCGTGCAGATCTTCGACACCTGGGGCGGCAACCTGTCCTCGGCGGCCTACCAGACGTTCTCCCTGGCCTACATGCAGAAGATCGTCGACGGCCTGATTCGCGAGCATGACGGGCGCACCATCCCGGTGATCCTGTTCACCAAGAATGGTGGGTTGTGGCTGGAGTCGATGGCGGCTACCGGTGCCGACGCGCTGGGCCTGGACTGGAGCTGTGACATCGGCGAAGCGCGCAGCCGCGTCGGCGCCCAGGTGGCGCTGCAAGGCAATATGGATCCCACCGTGCTGTATGCCAAGCCTGCGGCGATCCGCGCCGAGGTCGCGCGCATTCTCGCCAGCTACGGCACTGGCAGCGGCCACGTGTTCAACCTGGGACACGGCATCACCCCGGAAGTCGACCCGGCCCATGCCGGCGCCTTCCTCGAGGCCGTGCACGAGCTGTCCGCTCAGTATCACCGCTGACCGGCATCAGTCCGCCTGGCGTCCACCTCGGGGCTGGTGCAGGCGTACGCCGATCAGAGTGTCCTCTTCACCGTGCTCGAACTGAGCGTCCTTTGGCTTGGGCTTGCCCTTGAACAGTGACGGGTTGCTGGAAAACCCGACTGGCTCGAGGGGAATTCCTCGCGGGCTGAGGTCGAGGCGACCGTTGCCGTTGCTGTCCTGAAACAACTGCAGGGCGAAGCGTCCGGGCGGCACGTCCTTGAGGATCAGTTGCTCCCCTGCGCCCTGCAGCTCACGCAGCATGGGCTCCCAGCTTTCCTGCTCAGCGGCCACCAGGGCCAGGTACAGCGTGGCGTCGCTCTGGTTGTCCTCCACGCGTATCAGCAGATCGCCCGCCTGCGCCGACAAAGAGCCGAGCAGGAGAACCACTGCGCAGACCGTGCAGCCTTTGGTTACGATTTGAAGAATTCTCTGTGGCATAATCCGCCCATTTTGCAGGGATTCGCTTTAAATGCGTCAGGTTCTCGTCGTTCACTTCTCACAGACTGGCCAATTGAACCGCCTGGTGCAATCGGTCTGTGCGCCCCTGCAGGCGAGTGACGGCATCCAGGTGGATTTCCTGGCGCTGGAGCCGGCCAAGCCTTTTCCCTTTCCGTGGCCCTTTCTCGGCTTCTTCCGGATCTTCCCGGAAACCGTGCTGATGCAGCCGCAGCCCCTGTTGCCGTTGGCAATCGATGCCGACAAGGATTACGACCTGGTGATTCTCGCCTATCAGGTGTGGTTCCTGTCGCCGTCGTTGCCGTTCACCAGTTTCCTCGCGACGCCCGAGGCCGCGCGGCTGTTGCAGGATACGCCCGTGGTGACCCTGATCGGCTGCCGCAATATGTGGCTGATGGCCCAGGAAAAGGTCAAGACGCGCCTGCAGGCGTTGGGCGCAAAACTGGTCGACAATGTGGTGCTGACCGATGCCTGCGGCACGGCGGCGAGTTTCCTGGCCACGCCGTTGTGGATGTTCACCGGTCGACAGAAACCCTACAGCTGGGTGCCGCGCGCCGGTATCGACGAGATGGAAATGGCCGATGCCAGCCGCTTCGGTGATGCTATGGCGCGCCGCCTGCTGGCTGACGAGCAGCCCATCGAGCAACCGATGCTCCGCGGCCTGGGTGCGGTGAAGGTGGATGAAAAGCTGATCGCCAGCGAAAAGGTCGGTAATCGCAGCTTCACGCTGTGGAGCCGGCTGCTTGCCGCCCTCGGCCCGCAGCAGAGCAAGCGCCGTGGCGCCGGGCTGATGGTGTACATCGTGTTCCTGATCTGCCTGATTCTGACCGTGGTGCCGATCAGTGCCCTGTTGAAAAAAATGTTGGCCCCGCTGTTCAAGGCGCGAATCCAGCGTGAAAAGGCCTACTTCGCCGGCCCGTCCGGCGAGTGAAGTGGTTCGAGGTAATCCCGTGGTAACCCCCGTATTCATCAACCGCATCAGTGCGTTTCTGCCCCATGAGCCGGTCGACAACGAGCAGATGGAGGCTCGGCTTGGCATGGTCGGTGGCAAGCCGTCGCGTGCGCGCAAGCTGGTCTTGCGCCGTAACGGCATCCAGCAGCGCCACTACGTCATCGATCCACGCACCGGCGAGCCGAGCATGAGCAACGCGCAGCTCAGCGCCGAGGCGATCCGTGGTCTGGCAGGCGCGGGCTTCGCGCTGGACAGCCTGGATTGCCTGGTCGCCAGCACCTCTTCGCCCGACCAGATGATGCCCGGCCACGGCGTGATGGTGCACGGCGAACTGGGCAACCCGCCCTGTGAGGTGGCGACCACGGCGGGCATCTGCCTGTGCGGGATGACCGCGCTGAAGTACGCCTGGATGAGCGTGGCCAGTGGCGAAAGCCGCAACGCCGTGGCTTGCGGCTCTGAAGTGGCGTCGACGCTGATGCAGGCGCGCAACTTCAATGCCGAGTACGAGAGCCGCGTCGACGAACTGGAGAGCCATCCGGAAATCGCCTTCGAGAAGGATTTCCTGCGCTGGATGCTGTCCGACGGCGCTGGCGCCGTGCTGCTGCAGGGGCATCCCAACGCCAGCGGGTTGAGCCTGCGTATCGACTGGCTGGATATTCTCTCGTTCGCCGACCGGATGCCGGCCTGCATGTACGCCGGCGCCGACATGCAGGACGGCAGCCTGCGTGGCTGGAGCCGTTACGACGCCGATGAGCGCGCGCGGCAGTCGGTAATGGCGATCAAGCAGGACGTCAAACTGCTCAACGAAAACATCGTCAAGTACACCGTGGAAGAGGCGCTGCGGCGCATCATGACGCGCCGTGAGCTGCGCGTGGCGGATATCGACTGGTTCCTGCCGCATTACTCGTCGGAATTCTTCCGCGAACGCCTGGCCGTGGGCCTGGCCAATGTCGACCTGCCGATCCCTGCCGAGCGCTGGTTCACCAACCTGACCAGCAAGGGCAACACCGGCGCGGCGTCGATCTTCATCATCCTTGACGAGCTGTTCAACGGCGGGCGCCTGCGCAGCGGCCAGAAGCTGCTGTGCTACGTGCCGGAAAGCGGGCGTTTCTCCAGTGCCTTCATGCATCTCACGGTGGTCGGCCATGAAGCTTGACGAGGTTCCTCAGGATCACAGCTCCACCTATGGCGGCCACAGCAAGCTGGTCTATGCCGTGGATGCCAGCGGCCATTACCAGGGCACCCAGAGCGATGGCTGGGAGCCCGAAGCCTACGCCACCCAGTTGGCGGTGGCCGAGCTCGAGGCCCAGGCGGCCGAGGCCGAAGCGGCCTGGCGTCGTGGCGAGCTGTCGCCGCTGAAACACCTGATGTACCGCTACCGCATGGACGAACCGGCACTGGCGCAGATCACCGGGCTCTGGCAATGGCGCATGCGCCGGCATTTTCGCCCGGAGATCTACCGACGCCTGAGCACCGCGTTGCTGGCGCGCTATGCCGAAGCCTTCGGCCTGTCCGTCGACGAATTGCGTCGCTACCAGAGAGAACTGCCATGACCGCGTTCGAGCACCGCCAGAGCGCCCACTGCGAAAGCGGCGTCATGGCCAGCCTGCTGACCCATGCCGGCCTGCCGATGAGCGAGCCGATGGCGTTCGGCCTGGCATCCGGCCTGGCTTTCGCCTACCTGCCGATCGTCAAGCTCGGCGGTATGCCGCTGATTGCCTACCGCATGCCGCCCCGTCACCTGATCAAGACCCTCAGCAAGCGTCTGGGCGTGCGCCTGACCAGCCGTACCTTCTCCAGTCCCGAGCAAGGGCGCGTTGCCCTGGACGCTGCGCTCGACAGTGGCCGCTTGGCCGGTTTGCAAAGCTCGGTGTTCTGGCTGCCGTATTTCCCGCCGGAGATGCGCTTTCACTTCAATGCCCACAACCTGCTGGCCTACGGCCGCGAGGGCAATGAGTACCTGCTCAGCGATCCGGTGTTCGAGGCGCCGGTGCGTTGCGCCGCCGAGGATCTGCAGAAGGCGCGCTTCGCCAAGGGTGCACTGGCGGCCAAGGGCCTGATGTATTACCTGGACGACGTCTCGCTCGACCAGGACTGGGAGCGGCTGATACGCCAGAGTGTGTTGTCCACCGCGCGCATCCTCGATGGCATGCCATTGCCGTGGATCGGCATTCGCGGCATCGGGCACCTGGCCAAGCGCGTCGAGGCGCTCGATCCGGCGCAGGCCAAGTACAACCGCCTGTACCTCACCCATATCGTGCGCATGCAGGAGGAGATCGGCACCGGTGGTGCGGGCTTTCGCTTCATGTACGCGAGCTTTCTGCAGGAGGCCGGCGAGAAGATCGGGGATACCACGCTGCGGGAGGCCTCGGTGCGCATGACCGCGGTGGGCGATGACTGGCGCCAGTTCGCCTCGGCCTGTGTGCGGGCCAGCCGTAGCAAGGGCGAGGTTCCGGATTTCCGGCCGATCGCCGACAGGCTGCGTGCGATTGCCGATCAGGAACGGGTGTTGATGAAGGAGTTGGGCGCCTGGGCCAGGCGCAAGGGATGAGCCAGGGTTGCAGTAAGGCGGAAGCGGACGTTGCGGTTTGCGTGGGAGGGGCTTTAGCCGCGATTGGGGCGCGAAGGGCTCGCGGCTAAAGCGGATCGCCGCCCGGCCCCTCCCACAGTCACAGCTCGTAGGATGGGTGAAACCCATCAATATGCCGATGGGTTTCACCCATCCTACGGGCGCTATCGCCAAAAGCAGCCGCTTTTTTATAGCTGCAACTGCAGCACGTCGATCCCCGCCGTTAGCTCGGCAAAATCTGCCGCTTTGCTCAGCCCATTGATCAGCACCGCCTGGGCCTCGAACTCGTCGTTTTCATCGATCACCACCAGCAGCGCCTGGCTGATCAGGCCGTCGGCCAGATCCAGTGCGGCCAACGCCTGCAGCTGTTTCCACACATTCGGTCCGGCACCGATGAACAGGTTCGGCCCCTCCAGCCCCAACTGCGCCGCAACGTGGAAACCGGCGGCATTGCTGACGCTGTTGACGAATTCGAAGGGCTTGGGCTGCAGTTGGTGGACGCACACCGCGTCGAGCAGCGAGCCCATGGTCGCCCGTGCCGGGTGACGCGAAGCCAGATACAACCCGCAATCGTTGCGTACCTGGGCCTTGAGCGGTGCGCTGCACAGCAGCGCCTGCAGGATCAGCCGGTCGATGCGCCGCGGCGGGCTGTTCAACCATTCACCCAGGGCGGCTTTCAGGTCCTTGTCGGAGCAGCTCGCATTGCCGCGAACGCTGCAGGCGGCGATGGCTAGGCTCATGATGCGTCTCCCTGGCAGCGCTGCAGTACCAGGCTGGCGTTGTTGCCGCCGAAACCGAAGAAGTTGGCCAGCAGCAGGCTGTCATTGGTGATGGCGAGCGGCCTGGCCGGCAGTGGTAGCAGGGCTTCGCCGGCGTAATCGCAAGCCGGAAGATGCCCGAGGTTGTGCACCAGCAGCAGGGTTTCAGCGAGGCCGCAGGCGCCCAGGGTGTGGCCGAGCCAGGGCTTGAGCACGCACAGCGGCGGCAGCGCCGCGCCGAACAGCAGGCGCACGCCGTTGCTCTCGGCTCGGTCGTTGGCGCCGGTGGCGGTGCCGTGCAGTTTCACCAGACCGATCCGCTCGGCGCTGGTGCCGGCGCTGCGCAGGGCTTCGCGCATCACCCAGTCGATATGGCTGCCATCTTCGCGGGTGGTGGTCAGGTTGCTGGTGTCGCAGGCACTGAAACCGCCGAGCAGCCTGGCCAAGGGGGCTGGGCCGGGCTCCAGTGCCAGCAGCGTGGCCACGTAGGCCTCGCCGAGAATCAGGCCATCGCGCTGGGGGTGGAAGGGGCGGTAGTGGCCACTGGCGGAGATCAGGTCCAGAGCGCCGAAACCTTGCTGGGCCACCGCGCTGGAGGTTTCGAAGGCCAGCACCAGGACGCGCCGGTACAGGTTCGCGGCGAGCAGTCGGGCACCGTACAGCAGACCATTGGCAGCGCTGGTGCACGCGGTGTTCAGGGTAAAGGCATCGGCGAAGCCCCAGCGTTGGCGCAACTGCTCGGCGATCAGGTCGAGGGGGGTCGAGTGATCCGGGTGGAAGCCGCCGGCCTGGCCCGTGCGCTCTTCCAGTTCGTCGATGTCCAGGCTGGTGCTGGCAACGATCAGCAGGCAATCGTCCAGTGCACCGGCGTCCTCGCCAAGTGTCTCGCGGATCAGGCGATCGAGATGCTGGTCCCGGCTTTCATCGGTCGGCGCGACGCCCAGGTACGCGCGCGGCTGCTGCAGTTCGTGCAGCACGAAGGTGCCCGCCTCGGGCAGCACGCCGCGCTGCAGGGCTTCGCTGGCCGCGTACAGATCGCTGCCGAGCGCGCTGTGCAGGGCGCCGCGCTGGAGGTAGACGGGGGTCACTGCTTGTGCCTGATGAAGGCTGCGATGCTGGCGATGCTGTTGAGGATGCGTCGGCCGTCCTTGGCGCCCTCGATGCGCACGCCATAGTGCTGCTGCAGCGCCAGCGAGACCTGCAGCGCGTCCAGGCTGTCCATCTGGATGCGGCTCTGCTGGCCGAACAGCGGCTCGTCGTTGTCGATGCTCTGCCAGTCGATGTCGTCTTCCTTGTCGCACTCGCGAATCAGCAATTGCTTGAGTTTTTCTTCTAGTAGTGTGTCGTCCATTGCGTTTGCTGTACTCGTTTGTGGAACAGGAACAAGCCACCGGCGCCGGCCAGAGCCGCGAACAGCAGCAGGCGCGTGCACCCGGGCGCTACGTCGTTCAGTGAACCGTGGCCCACCAGCAGGGTGAGGAAAGCATCGAGCGCCCAGCTCATCGGGGAAATTTCCGCCAGATGGCGCATGGCCTCCGGCATCACGCTCTTGGGCACCATGATGCCGCCGATGGCTGCGAGGATGATATTGATCCCGCCGCCAAGCAATAGGGCTTGTTCACTACTGCGCGCCAAGGCCGCCAGCAGCAGGCCCAGGCTGCTGGTGGCCAGGGCGATGCTCGCCGCCAGCAGCGCATAGGCCGCGAGGCTGCCATTGAGTTCCAGCGCTGGCAGGCCGAGCAGTGGCAGGCCGTGCATGCCGATGCCCAGGAGCAGCACGAACTGCAGCAGGTTGATGGCCAGGTAAGGCAGCATCTTGCTCAACGCCAGGGTGCCGAGCTCCAGGCCCAGGCAACGAAAACGCAGCAGCGCGCCGCTCTGCTGCTCGCGCTGGAAGCTGCCGGCCATCGGCAGCACCACGAAGAACATGCCGAAGATCAGCCAGGCCGGCACGCTCATCTGCGTGGCGTTGGCTCGGTCGCTCAGGTCGCCGCTGGCCAGGCGTTCCTGCTCGTCGATATGGCTCTCGGTCCGTTGCTGGATCAGCTCGAGCTGCTCGGCCGGGGTAAGGCCTTCCTCCAGCGCGCCGCTGTCCTGCAGATAAGCGAGCAATCGGGTCTGTGCCAGGGCGATGGTCACCGCGCCATGCAGGCGCTGGCGCGAGAGGCGGTCGAACTGGGCCGGGAAGCTCAGGGCTGGACCCTGGTGAGGCGTATCCAGCAGCCTGTCGTCGAAGTCGGCGGCCAGGCTGATGCGTGCCATCTCCGGCGGGCCGCTGGCGAGCAACTGGCTGTCGGGTAATTGCGCCTGCAGCGCACTCTGGAAGAAGCGGCTGGAATCGCTCTGCTGTGCTGCTTCGAGAACCAGTTGCAGGGGCGGCAGACGATCCTGCAGGTAGCTGGACATGGCCCCGGCCATGATCACCAGAAACAGTGTCGGCATGATGAACAGCACCGCCAGCGCGTGTGGATCGCGCAGCAACAGGAGGATTTCCTTGCGAACCAGGGCGCGCAGTCTCATAACCGGCCTCCATTGAGGCGCAGGTAGAGTTGCTCCAGTGATGGCCGGCCGAAGCGCAGCAGACTTGGCGCCTGCGCTTGCTCGGCGATGCAGCGGGTGATCGCCAGCAACTGCGCCACGTCCAGCGAGGCGATGCGTACGCCAGTGGGCAGGTGTTCGACACTCAGGCCCAGTTCGTCGAGCAGTGGCAACAGAGCTCCTGGC
Organism: Phytopseudomonas dryadis; assembly: GCF_004327355.1. Lineage (GTDB taxonomy): Bacteria > Pseudomonadota > Gammaproteobacteria > Pseudomonadales > Pseudomonadaceae > Aquipseudomonas > Aquipseudomonas dryadis. The sequence continues at coordinate 163,429 of NZ_QJUM01000004.1, read as the reverse complement.
ATGCGCTCGGGCCATTCCAGAAGCAGCCCCGGCTGGTCGCCGAGCAACTGGTGCTTGTCGATATCCAGCTGCACGCAGCCTTCGTGAAGCAGCAGGATGCGATCCGCCACCTTTTCCACTTCGTCGAGGTAATGACTGGTGTAGATCACCGCCTTGCCCTCGGCGGCCAGTTGCCGGACGGCCTCGAGCAGCAACTGCCGGCTGGCGGCGTCGACGCCCACTGTGGCTTCGTCGAACAGATACAGCTCTGCCGGCTGCAGCAGGCCGATGGCGAAGTTCAGGCGCCGTTGCTCGCCGCCGGACAGGCGTTCGGCGCGGCGTTCGAGTTTGTCCTCCAGGGCCGTGCTGGCGATGCAGCGATCCAGGCGCTGGCGCCGTTCAGCGCCGCGCAACCGATGAAGGTCGGCGAACAGTTCGAGGTTCTCCTTCACCTTCAGCCCGGCATAGAACGCCAGTTGCTGCGGCACCAGGCCGATGCGCCGCTCGCCTTGCCAGACGATCTTTCCGCTCAGCGGCTGCAGCACGCCGCTGAGCAGCGACAGCAGGGTGGTCTTGCCGGCGCCGTTGCTGCCGAGCAGGCCCAGGCATTGTCCGGCCTGCAGTTGCAGGTCGATCCCCAGCAGCGCGGGCTGGCGGGCTTCGGGGTAGCGATAGCCGAGGTTCTCGAGTTCAAGCACGGACGAGCACCAGCAGGAGTTTGCCGTCGAGCAGCAGGCGTTCGTCGGCGTGCACGCTGAAACCGTACAGGGCGCCCGCCGGACTGAGTGCTTCCTGGGTCGCGCTGACCAGCAATCGGCCGTCGCGCTGTGTCGGCTGGTGATGCAATTGCAGCTGCGAGAGCTTGCCGACCAGGGCCATTTCGATGGCGTCATCGCCGCCGTATAGGGCACCATGTGCAGCGCACAGTTGCGCGGCCGCTTCGAACAGCAGGCAGGGTGAGGCGTCTGCACCGAGGTTGTCGAGGTGGTGCCAGCCACTCAGGCCGCGAATGGCGTTGGCGTCATGGTCGAGCAGCGCGTCCAGCCAGAGCGCCTTGCCCTGGTGCGGCAGCAGTGTGTGCAGTTGGGTGCGATCCATGGCGAGCGGTCTGGACGTACGAGCGCAGCAGTGTAACAGAGGGCGATTGGGGAGGCGTGTGGTGGGGGTCTGGCAATTACTGGCTTTCGTGGTGCTGAGCATGGTGCTGACGGGGATTTCCTGGCGGACGTTGGGCAACCCGCGCAGCCATGGTTTTTATCGTTTCATCGCCTGGGAGGTGATGCTGCTGTCGCTGGTGCTCAATGCGCCGTTCTGGTTCGAGGATCGTGGCGCCACGCATCAGCGTATTTCCTGGGTGCTGCTGACGGCTTCGCTGCTGGTGTTGTTCGCCGGCGTATACCAGATGCGTCGCTTCGGGCGTGCCGATGAACGGCGTCAGGACGATGAGTTGTTCGCCTTCGAGCGCACGTCGCGGCTGGTCACCAGCGGCGTCTTCCGCTACATCCGCCATCCGATGTACTGCTCGCTACTGTTGCTGGCCTGGGGCATCGCCTGGAAGCAGCCAACGGCCGTGGCGTTGCTGTTGGCAGCGCTGTCCAGCGTGCTGCTATGGTTCGCCGCCAGGTGTGAAGAACGCGAATGCCTGGCCTATTTCGGCGATGCCTACCGCGACTATATGGCGCGCAGCCGGATGTTCGTTCCCTTCATTCTCTGAGCCGCGGCCATCAGCCGGTCGCCGAGAGCGGAGGCTGCTCCCGGCACACCGTTCGCTTACTTGACGCTGGCGAACTTACCCTTCAGCGCGACGCCGGCCATGATGGCGCCGGCGTGGCATTCGTATTTGCCGTTGTCGCGGTATTCCTTGTTCTTGTAGTTGCTGGCCAGGTCGACCACGGCGTTGGCGCCGGCGGCCTTGGCCGAGTTCTGCAGCTTGATCAGCGCCGATTGCAGCACCCAGCTGCAGGCTTCCTCGTCACTTTTACCGAAGGCATTGGTCTTCTGGCTGGTGGTGACGTTGGCGTTGATGATCTTGGCGCCGGCCGGGGTCTTGTTCAGGTAGAACTTCACCGAGCCATCCAGGCGTCCGGCCTGGGTGGCCTCGTTGATCACCGACTGGAAGTCGAGGAAGTGGGCCGTGTCACGGGCCTGGCTGACGGCAGGCAGCAGGGCGGCGGTGAGAAGCGCAGCAGTGGTCCAGGCTTTTGCTTTCATGGGTATCTCCTTGATGGCACTGTTCAATGGGACATATGAAGGGAAGGACTGCTCAATTCCTGTTGAATGCCGCGATCCAGATTATGGATCCACTTGTTGTAATTGCGATGGATCTTGCCGTTGCGGTAGTCGAGGTTGTGACTGTCGCGGTAGCGGATCGAATAGCTCGACGCGGTATAGGGGATGCTGATCTCCGCCTGATGGCTGCGGCGGCTGATCGACGCCATGATCTGCCCCGGGTCGGCACGTTGCACCGTCCACTGGCGGCGTTGCAGGGCGGCGAGGATCGCCCGGCGCATGTCGTCTTCGCCCTTGAGCGCAGCGGGCGGCGCACTGTTTTCGATGTTCATCACCGGCTTCGCGGTGCAGGCGGCGATACCCAGTACCAGGAGGGCGAGCAGGGCAAGGCGGTTGAAACGAGACATCATCCATGTTCCTTGTCAGTGAAAAATCTATGGGCGGTTAGCGCCAGCGGCGGAAGATCAGCGAGGTATTGACACCGCCGAAGGCGAAATTGTTGTTCATCACGTATTCATGGCTCATCTCTCGGAATTCACCGCGCAGATAGTCCAGCTCGCCGCACGCCGGGTCGACTCGATCCAGGTTGAGGGTGTGCACATAGCTGTCGCGGTTGAGCATCTCGATGCTGAACCAGGATTCCAGCGCGCCGCAGGCACCCAGGGTATGGCCGAGGTAGCTCTTCTGCGAGCTGATTGGCATGCGCGCGCCGAACAGGCTGCTGGTGGCCTGGGTTTCGGCCACGTCGCCCTGCTCGGTGGCGGTGCCATGGCCGTTGACGTAGCCGATGGCTTCCGGCGCCAGCGCGGCATCCTCCAGCGCCAGCTCCATGGCTCGGCGCATGGTGGCCTGTACCGGTTTGGTGGCGTGCTGGCCGTCGGCGTTGCAGCCGAAACCGACGATTTCGGCGTGGATGGTGGCGCCGCGGGCGAGGGCGTGCTCCAGCTCTTCGAGCACCAGGATGCCGGCGCCTTCGCCGATCACCAGGCCGTCGCGGGCGCTGTCGTAGGGGCGCGGGCTGGTGTGCGGCGCGTCGTTCTTCAGGCTGGTGGCGTAGAGCGCATCGAAGACCATGGCCTCGGTGGGGCACAATTCTTCGGCGCCGCCGGCGAGCATCAGCGGCAGGCGGCCGAACTTGATCGACTCGTAGGCGTAGCCGATGCCCTGGCTGCCGCTGGTGCAGGCGCTGGAGGTCGGAATCACCCGGCCGGTGAGGCCGAAGAAGATGCTGATATTGGCGGCCGTGGTGTGCGGCATCATGCGCACGTAGGAGTTGGCGTTGAGACCGTCAGCCACCGAATTGAGCAGCATGTTGCCGAACGCCTTGATCTCCTCGGTGCTGCCGGTCGACGAACCGCACGCCACGCCCATGCGGCCATCCTGGATCGTCGCATCGCCCAGCAGGCCGGCGTGTGCCAGGGCACGCTCCGCGGCGTACACCGACAGCCGTGATACGCGGCCCATGCTGCGTAGTTGCTTGCGCGTCCAGTGGCCCGGCACCACGAAGTCATCCACCGGGCCACCCAGGCGGGTATTCAGCTCGCTGAAGCGATCCCACTCGTGCATGACGCGAATGCCGCTGCGATTGGCGCGGAAATTCGCCGAGATGCTGTCCCAGCTATCGCCCAGGGAGGTAATGCCGGCCATGCCGGTAACGACTACGCGCTTCATCGTGCCACTTCGCTCTTGATCAACACAGACCGCCATTCACGGCGATTACCTGGCGGGTGATATAGGCCGCCTCTTCGGACATCAGAAAATTCACCGCGCCAGCCACTTCTTCCGGGGTGCCCATGCGCGCGGCGGGAATCATCTTGAGAATCTCCTCGAGTGGCACGTGCTCGTCGAGTATCTCGGTATCGATCAGCCCCGGCGCCACGCAGTTGACGGTGATCCTGCGCTTGCCCAGCTCGATGGCCAGCGCCTTGGCGGCGCCGATGATACCGGCTTTGGAGGCGCTGTAATTGACCTGGCCGCGATTGCCGATCAACCCGGAAACCGAGGTGATGCAGACGATACGCCCTGGCTGGCGGCGGCGCACCATGGGCATGGTCAGCGGCTGCAGGACGTTGTAGAAACCATCCAGATTTGTGCGCAGCACCACATCCCAGTCCTCTCCGCTGAGTGCCGGGAAGGCGCCATCGCGGGTCAGCCCGGCGTTGCACACCACGCCGTAATAGGCGCCGTGGATTTCCACGTCGGCTTCCAGGGCGCTGCGGCAGGCCTCGCGGTCGGCCACGTCGAACTGCAGGATGCGGGCGCTCTGGCCGAGGGCTGCGATCTGCGCCTGTACGGCCTCGGCTTCGTCGCGGCGCGAACGGCAGTGCAGTACGAGATCGAAACCGGCGCGCGCCAGGCGCAGGGCGATGGCGCGGCCGATACCGCGGCTCGATCCGGTGACCAGAATGGTCTCGCTCATGGGAGCGGCTCCTGAGAAAGGGTCTGAGTAAAGGGCGGTTCCTGAATGTAGCTGGCCACGTCGCGGGGCTGGAATACGTTCAGCCGGGCTTCGACGAGAATGTCCGGGCCTTGCAGGCGGCATTCGAACACGCACATGCCATTGTCATCCTGCAGCGAGCGGGTGGCGCTGATGTGCAGGGTACTGCCGGCCGGGAAGCGCTCGACGTTGCAGGTGAAATTGCGCGTGCCGAGCAGGAAACCGAGTTCCACCGCACGGCCTTCCCGACGCGCGTGGCAACCGGCGAAGGCGGCCACGCTCTGGGCCATCAGCTCGATGCCGACCGATGCCGGCAGGCTGCCGTCTGAATGGCTGAACAGGCCGCCTGGGCGAACCTCGAGGCGCGTCTCGATATGCTCGGCATCGAACGCCAGCACTTCGTCGATCAGAATCATGTCGCCAGCGTGGGGCACCAGCTCGGCGACGGGCCAGACACTCACGGCAGGTCTCCTAGGGTCTGTTGACGTTTCAGCGCGCGGTCGTGCTGAAGCGTCAACAGACCCTAAAATCAATGACAGGTTGTTGCCACCGAAGGCGAACGAATTGCTCATCAGGTAACGGCGGCCACCCGTTGGCAGCTGGTCATGGACGTTCGCCTCGACCAGATTCAGGCGCGGCAGTTGCGTATCGGCCTGACCATCCCAGACATGAGGCGGCAGGCGATTGGCGGTGTTGTAATCACTCAGGGTCAGCCAGCAGAAGGCAGCCTCCAGTGCCCCGGCGGCGCCGAGGGTATGACCGGTCAGTGATTTGCTCGACGAACAGGCCACGCCGGCGGGAAACAGCGCCTGCACCGCCAGGCTCTCCATGGCGTCGTTATGGGTGGTGGCGGTGCCATGCAAGTTCAGATAGCTGATCTGCTCGGCCGCCAGGCCCGCAGCGCTCAGCGCCTTGTGCATGGCTTGTTGGGCGCCGATGCCCTGTGGATGCGGCGCGGAAATATGGTGCGCGTCGGAGCTGGCGCCGCCGCCGAGCAGGGCAATGCCCGGGACATGATCGTCGTCGTGCGCGCGGGTCATCAGGAACAGTGCTGCGGCTTCACCGATATTGATGCCATGACGGTTGATCGAGAACGGATTGCAGCGTTCGTCGGATACCGCTTCGAGGCTGGCGAAGCCGTTCAGGGTCAGCTTGCAGAGGCTGTCGACGCCGCCGCACAGCACCGCATCGCAAACACCCAGTTGCAGCAGGCGTTGGGCGCTGAGCAGGGCGCGGGCGCTGGAGGTGCAGGCGGTGGATTGGCAATACACCGGCCCGCTCAGCCCCAGCCAGTCGGCGAGAAAAGTGGCAGGCGCCACGATTTCCTGACGGCTGTAGTGGTACTCGGCAGGCAGGACACCGCTGTTCACGTATTCGGCGATATGCTCGCCCGCCTCGGCGATACCCGAGGTGCTGGTACCGAGCATCACGGCGATGCGCCCGGCGCCATGGCGGGCAATGGCAGCCTGGATCTCGTCGTGGATTTCCAGGGCTGCGGCCAGCAGCAGCTGGTTGTTGCGGCTGAGGGCGTGTTCCTGGCCGGCGGGCATCTCCGGTAAAGGCGTCTCGACCGCGCCGACGGTCACGCTGCGTTCGGGTATCCAGCCGGCCTGGCGGCGCATGCCGCTGGTATCGCCAGCGAACAGGGCATCGGCTACCGCCTGCTTGCCCTGGCCGAGGGCGCAGATAACGCCGAGGGCGTCGAGTCGAGCGATCATGGTTGCCTCTCCAGAGGACTGACCCGGTAGCGCTGCTTGCCATTCTCCAGCTCGATGGCCAGCGGCGCCTGGTAATGGATGCGCCAGTGCGGGGCGAGCTGGCGACTGTCCGCGCCTTGCTGCCGCCAGTCAGCCGCATCGTAGGTGTGCGCCAGTTCATCGTCCGCGGTGAGGGCGAACAGCAGGGCGGCGAACAGCTCCCGCGCCTCGCCATTGGGCGGCAGCAGGCCGTCGTTGTGCCAGGCACCGCCAGCCAGGGATTGTCGCGCCAGGGGCACGCCGAGCGGGTCGAACAGCGACCAGCGCAGGGTGCTGCCTTCGGCCTGGATCACCAACAGCCAGTCCTGGCCATCTGCCGTGTTCACCTGCAGCGATATCGGCAGCGGCGCTACCAGCGCTGGCGAAGACGTGGGCAGCGGCGCGCGCGCGGCGCAGGCCGTCAGCGCCAGAGCGCAGGTGAGCAGCAACAAGCGCTTCATGCCGGCGCCTGCCCGAAGGGTTTGCGTACCGCCGCGTTGACCAGGGTTTCGTTGCGCTGGCCAAAGGGCTTGGGCCGGCGAATGCCCCAGCGCTCCAGCAGGCCGAAATCCTGCGAGCGACTCCACCACAGGTAGGGGTAGGAGACATTGCGTTCGCTGAATTCGAAACCCTGGCCACGCAGCATGCCGAGGTATTCGTCGGCGCTCTTCTGCACCTCCATCGGGTGGCGGAACAGCCAGCGAATCACCCAGGTGTCGATGTAGTACTTGGTCGACTCGGCGAACAGCAGCAGGCCGCCGGGCTTGAGCACGCGCCAGAATTCGGCGAGGGCCTGCTCCTGCTCGACCAGGTGGTGGAAGGTCTGGTGGCAGAAGAGGATGTCGACGCTGGCGTCGGGCAACTGGATCGCCGCGCAGTCGCTGGCGATCAATTGTACGTCCAGCCCCAGGCGATCCGCTTCGGCGCGCGAGCAGTCGAGGCTGTGCGGGTCGGCATCCAGGCCGATGATGCGGGCCGGCTGGAAAGCGCGTTGCAGCAGGGCGAACGACTTGCCCTGGCCACAGCCGGCGTCGAGCAGCACGGCGTCGCTCGGTAGCGGGCCGCTGATCAGCTTGTGCAGATCGTCGATGGCCACGCGCAGCACATGGTGCTGCCACACGTGGCTGCGCAGGAACCAGAAACCGAAACCGGTTTCCTCGACGTAGCTGGCCGCGGCGCGGTTCATCGAAGCGTTCTCAGGCACTGGCGCACAACTCCGCCAGTACCCGCAGGCGTCGCCGAGGTTCGGCCACGTAGGGGTTGCGCTCGTCCCAGGCATAGCCGGCGAGGATGGAGCTGATCATGCTGCGGATCTCGGGTGAGGCATTGGGGTAATGGATCACGTCCTGGAAGCTGCCGTCGTACCAGCCTTCCACGTAGACGCGGAAGGTATCGACGCCGCGTTTGAGCGGGGTGGCGAAGTCCCGTTCCCAATCCACGCTTTCGCCGCTCAACTGGCGGTGCAGCAGGTTGGCGGCCATGCTCGCCGAGCGCATGGCGATGGTCACGCCGGAGGAGAATACCGGGTCGAGGAACTCGGCGGCGTTGCCCAGCAGGGCGAAACCGGGACCATGCAGGGCCTTGACGTTGGCCGAGTAACCCCTGATTTCGCGCACCGGGGTATCCCACACGGCATTGCCCAGTACCTTGGTCAGGCTGGGGGTTTCATCGACGAACTGCTTGAGGCAGGCGTCCATATCCTCCGGGTAACCGTCGAAGCGCTCGGCCAGGCCGACCACGCCGAGGGAGCAGCGGCCGTTGCTGAACGGAATGGTCCAGAACCATACATCGCGCAGCGTCGGATGGGTGGTGATGAGGATCTTCTCGCGGTCGAAGTCCGGGTGGTCGATACGGTCTTCGATATGGGTGAACAGCGCCTTGCGCATCGGCAGGCTGGACGGCAGCTCGAGGTCGAGCAGGCGTGGCAGCAGGCGGCCATAGCCGCTGGCATCGAGCACGAAGGCGCAGCGCACCTGGTACTCGTGGCCGTCTGCGAGACGGCGCACTGACAGCAGCGGTTGTTCGCTGCTGAAGTCCACCGCGACGATTTCTTCCTCGTAGCGGATGCTCACGCCCTGGCGCTCGGCTTCGTCGGCCAGCACCTTGTCGAAGGTGGCGCGTTGCACCTGGAAGGTCGAGCCGAAGCTCGGCGTGAAGGTCTCGCGGAAGTCGAAGTCGGTGTAGTGCTCGCCCCAGGCGAAGGCCGCGCCATGCTTGGTCTGGAAGCCCGCAGCGCGCACCGCGTCGAGCATGCCGGCTTCTTCGACGAAATCCAGGCAGTGCGACAGCAGGCTCTCGCCGATGGAGAAGCGCGGGAAGCGCTGGCGCTCGAGAATCAGCACCTCGTGGCCCTTGCGCTTGAGGATGGCGGCCGCGATGGCACCGGATGGGCCGGCACCGACTACGACGATCTGATGCTGTTGGACTTCAGGAGACTTCATAGCGGCTTTTCGCCTCGCTTGTATAAGCGCGCCGGCCCAGCAGGGCTGGCAGCAGGGTAGAGAACAGGCTCATCAGCAGCAGGCCGAAATAGACCATGGCATCGATCAGCTGCAGTTGCAGGAGCAGGTTGAGAAACACGATTTCGGTCAGGCCGCGGATATTCAGCAGCAGGCTTTCGCGCCACTTGATCTGCGCCGAGGCAGCCGGCTCCGCCCAGTGCAGGCCAAGCCAGCTTCCCAGCACTTTGCTGACCACCGGTACCACCAGCAGTACGCCGACCGACAGCCAGGAGTAATGCTCATCGATGCCGTGGAAGTCCACGCGCAAAACGCCGCAGGTGAGGATCAACGGCACGGCCAGGCCATTCATCAGCAGCTTCCACAGGTGTTCCGGCAGCGGCAGGCGCAATGGCTGGCGGATCCAGGCCAGGCACAGCATGTAGGCGATGCCGAATACCAGGGCGTTGAGCTTGAGGCTATGGAACAGCAGCATCAGCGCGAAGAACGGCAGGCTGAAGAACAACGGGTGGCGCAACTTCAACAGGTGCAACAGCATGGGCAGGGCGGCGGCCAGCAGCGGCCACAGCAGGCTTGCCGGATGGCTGCTGCCCTGGGCCAGGCCGAACAGGCTCCAGCACATGAAGTCCATCAGGATCGCCGCGTGCAGCAGGCGTTTGGTCGCCGCGGGCGGATAGCCGATGTTCTGCAGGAACAGATAGAGCACCGGGATCGCGGTGATGGAAAACAGCAGGCCGATGCCCACCGCGCTCAACCAACTGCGTTCGCCAGGTAACAGCCAGAGGGCACAGGCCAGACCGGCGAGCAGCGGCACCAGGAAGCTCGGCAGGGCGATCTTCAGGCATGCCGGGCTGAGTTCGAGGTCGATCACGTCGCTGAGGATGTAGCCCAGCAGCAAGGCGAAGCACAGGCCGTAGAGCAGGTTCAGCCAGGTTGGCGCGAGCAGATCCGCGGCGCCCAGTTGCAGGTGCGGCTCGACCCAGCCGAGCAGCATGGCGGGTATCGCCAGGCTGGCGACCAGCAATTGGCCGACGATGGGAATCAGCCGGCGACCGCCAACGCTGCCGACCAGGGCGTAGACTGCCAGAGCCAGCAGCCAGAAACCGAGCACGCTCACGCGACGACCTCCTTGTCGGGACGCGGTGCGGCCCAGGGCGACAGCAGAAAACAGAACATCAGCCCCAGGCTGATGGCCAGGCCGAAATTGGCGATGGCCGGCGTCTGGCTGATCAGCAGCAGGCCGAACGACAGCCAGCTGGAGATCGCTGAGAGCAGCGTACCGAGCAGGCTGACGGCGGGGCCGCCGATATTCTCGCGCATCAGGATGGCGTAATCGACGCCGATGGCGGTGATCAGCAGCAGGCCGAACAGGCTGAACAGGGTCAACGGCTGGCCCAGCCAGCCGAGGCAGGCCAGCGCGGCGAGTGCTGCCAGCAGCGGCAGGCAGACCACCCGCAGGGCACCGCCGATGCCGAAGGGTATGCACAGCAGCAGCACGATCGCCAGGCACGACACCAGCTTGAGCTCGGCGGCGCTGATCTGGGTGGCGGCGAACAGGCTGTTCAACTCGCCTAGGCGGTCGACCAGTTGCACGCCGTCGAGGCCGTCTGCGGCGGTTTGCAGCAGTGCGCTGTCGGTCTGCCCCTGCAGGCTGACGATGGCGGCAACGCCATTTTCATCGCGGCCCAGCCATAGTGTGCGCCAGGGCTCGGCCAGGGGGCTGGCGAGGGCTTGATCCAGATCCGCTTGTGGCTGTTCCAGCAGTTGCTGCAGCTCGGTCTGCAACGCGGCGGCCGGTACGCCCAGGTCGAGCAGCGCTTGCCAATGCGTTGGCAGTTCTGCCAGGGCAGTGCGTAGCGACTGCAACTGGGCGGCGGGCGCTATCAGTTGGTTGAGCGACAGGTAGCTGCGCAGCTGATCGCTCTTCACCAGTGTGTCGAGACGTATGCCGAGGGCGTGCTGACGCTGCAGCAGTTGCGCCTCATCGGCCGCACGTACCAGAAAGAACTGGCTGGTGGGCTGCTGCCCGGTGAGCTGCACGATGCGCTGCGACTGGGCGAACAGCGCCGGATCCTTGCCCAGCCACTGGCGCAGATCGTTCTGGCTGTGCAACTGCCAGATACCGCCCGCGCAGAACAGCAGGAACAGGCCGAGTAGCCAGAAATTACCGCTGCCTTTCTGTATGCGGCTGTGCCAGCTCAGCAGGCGCGTGGCCACGGCCAGCAGGCGCGGAGCCGGGCGCAGCTGCATGCCATCCAGCCAGGCGGGGAGCAGGCAGACCGAGCAGAGATAGGCACCGATCAGGCCGGCAGCGGAGAACGCAGCGATCTGCGTAAGGGCCGGGAACGGCGTGAAGGCCAGCGCCAGGTAACCGATCAGGTTGGTACCCAGGCTCAGGCTGAGGCCCGGCAGGGTGCTGCGCAACGCGCTCCAGCTGCGCCACTCGGCATGGCCCCAGCTCTTGCTCAGGTAATGCAGCGGGTAGTCGGCGGCAACGCCGATCAGGCTGGCGCCGAGCACCAGGGTCAGTGCGTTGATCTGGCCGAACAGCAGTACGCAGGCGGCAGAACCAGTGAGCAGGGCCACGCCGATCGGCAGCAGGCTGAGCAGCACCCGCGGGCGCCGGAAGGCCAGCAGCAATAGCAGCAGGGTGCCGAGGCTGGCGGCACCGCCAATCAGGGTCATCTCGCTCATGGCTTTGTTCTGGCCCGCCGCGGCGTACAGTACGCCGCCGGTGGCGAGCAACTGGCCGCCGGCTGCCTCGGTAGCGGCACGCGCGGTTTCGATACTGTGTGCGATGGCCAGTGGTGCCTGCATATCGAAGGCGTCGCCGTGGCTGCGCAGGTGCAGCACGGCCCAGCTCATGCCGGATTCCTGAACCAGCAGGGTGCCACTGGCCAGATCCGGCTGTACCCGGCCGCCAAAATTGAGTGCCTGCTGGGCACGCCCGCCCAGGCCGAACCAGTCCTGTTCCGGCGGTAGCAGGCTGAAGGACGCGAACGGATCGAACAGCCCGGCAGCGCGCTGCTGGATGAAGATTTCCGGCTGCTCGATCAGCAACTGACGGTCGGCCGCGGGGAGCAGGTTCAGGCGGTTGTCGCGCAGATGCTGGCGCAGGGCGTCGAGGTCGCTGTCGAGTCTCCAGCGCACCTGTTCGAAGTGGCCGCTGTCGCGCCATTGCTGACCCAGGGTGGCAGCCAGGTCGACGGCACGCTCGCGCTCGGGGTGGCCGACCAGCACCAGCACGTCGTGCTGAATCGGCTCCTGCATGCGCGCTTCGGCCTGTTGCAGCCGCGCATCGCCGGCGCCGCTGGGCAGCAGGGCGAGCATGCTGGCAGCCACCGGCGGGCCGTGGCGCCACTGCCAGGCGGTCAGCGCCAGCAGCGCCAACAGCAATACGGCGAACAGCCGCGGCAGTCGGCGCTCGATGAGCGCGTTTCTCGGTTCAGCGGGCAAAGTCGCTACGCTCCTGCTCGCTCAGGGCATCATCCACGACACTCGCGGGCATGCGCATCAGCGTGCGGTCGCCCTGGGTTTCGTGCAGTTCGATACGCTCGACCAGCTCGCCACCGCTGATGTCGATGCGGCTGAACACCTGCTTGAGCAGCAGCGAGGTCGGCAGCAGGCTCAGCGTCCAGGCCTTGGCATCGCCGCTCAGCCGCAGGTCGAAATCCCGCGCCAGGCCGCTGTGGTTGCCCTTGAGCACGTCGAGAAACAGGCGGCTCTGCTGCGCGGCGATGTCGCGCCCCGGTTGCATCTGCCAGCCGTCGGTAGTGCGTCGGGCAATGCCGTTGGCGTCGATGCGGTAGTCCTGCTGCAGCGGTTTGCGCAGCTTCCAGAGCAGGCCGGCATCGGCGGCGAGCACGAATTCGCCGCTGCTGGTCAGCGGCTGGGGCAGGGCGCGCAGGTGTTTTTCCTGGATGAACGGCCCACGCACCACGGCATGCTGCGACAGCTGCTTGCTGAGCCCGTCGAGGGTGAGGGGCTCGGCTTGGCTGCATAGCGTCGTCGCCACCAGGCCGAGCAGCAGGGCGAAGCGCGCCATGGCGATCATCCGATCACCCGCTGCACGGCATCGATGAATACCTGAGGGGAAGCCAGCTGCATTTCCCGGCTGGCGATGTCCACCGCCACCTGCACGCTGCTGCCGCGGGTCATGCGCTCGCCGCTGGCGCTGTCGCTGATCAGGTAGTGGATCTTCAGGCGGTTTTCCCACTCCACCAGATCCGCGCACACGGTGATGCGCTGGCCGAATTGGGCGCCGCGGATGTAGCGCAGCTGCAGATCGATCACCGGCCAGGCGTAACCGCTGTCACGCATCTGCGGGTAGCCGTGGTCTAGCCGGTCGAGCAGGGCACAGCGTGCCTGTTCGAAGTACTTGACGTAGTGGCCGTGCCAGACGATTTCCATCATGTCCACGTCGAAGAACGGCACGAGGATTTCCACCTCGGCCTGCAGCACGCCTTTGCTACGCATGATGGCTTCGTCCCTGTAGGCGCTGGTTTGCCAGCGATAGCGGTTTACCTGGCAACACCGAAGCGGATTTCAACATCTTTATCGCCGGCAAGCCGGCTCCTACACGTGTCAGGTGTATACGGTCGCGTTGCGCACCCTGTAGGAGCTGGCTTGCCAGCGAAAGCGATTTGCGCGGCAACAGCGAAGCGGATTTCAACGCCATTATCGCCAGCATGGCTCCTGCGAAGCATGGGTTACGCATAGAGGCTCCAGTGCCGGGCACGGATACGTTGCAGGCACAGGCGCAGTTCGCCTTCCAGGGCGCGATCTTCGATCAGCGGCGGGAAGTCTTCGGCGAGTTGCCCGTGCATGTCCGCCAGGGCTGCCGGCAGGACGGTCGATTCGGCGCGCTGGCGCAGCCACACGCCCTGGTTGGCGGCGAGCAACGTGGCCGCGGCGACCTGCTCGGCCAGTTCCAGGCTGCGCAGGGCATCGCGGGCGGCGATGGTGCCCATGCTCACCTTGTCCTGGTTGTGGCATTCGGTGGAGCGCGAGAACACACTGGCCGGCAGGGTGTTCTTCAGAGCTTCGGCGGTCCAGGCGCTGGCGCCGATCTGCACGGCCTTGAAGCCGTGGTTGATCATCGCCGTTTCGGCCGGGGCGCCGGACAGGTTGCTCGGCAGGCCGTGGTTGTAGCGGGTGTCGACCAGCAGGGCGAGTTGGCGGTCGAGCAGGTCGGCGAGGTTGCCGATCAGGTTCTTCAGGCTGTCCATGGCGAAGGCGATATGCCCGCCGTAGAAGTGCCCGCCATGCAGCACGCGCTCCTCATCGGGGTCGATCAGCGGGTTGTCGTTGGCGCTGTTCAGCTCGATTTCGATGAACTGGCGCAGCAGCCCCAGGCTGTCGGCCAGCACGCCAAGCACGTGGGGGGCGCAGCGGATGGAGTAGCGATCCTGCAGGCGATGCAAACCAAGGCCTCTGGAAGCTACTGCGCTAGGTGCGGCTGCGTTGAGAGCCGGCTCGGCCTGCTCATTTACCGCTTGTAAACTCCGCGGCCTCGCCGTCTCTCGCCTTGCCGCCCCGTCGCTCGATACGCTTCCAGCGGCCTTGGGGGCGGTCGGCGCGTCGATGGCCAGATCCTGGCGAATCCAGGCGGCGACCTGATTCTGGCCCGGATGCGGTTTGGCGGCGAACAGGCGCTCGTCGAAGTGTTCGGGATTGCCCTGCAGGGCGATCACATTGAGCGCGGTAATGCGCGTCGCCAGCTTGAGCAGGTAATCGGCGCGGGCATAAGCCTGGCAGGCCAGGGCGGTCATTACCGCAGTGCCGTTCATCAGTGCCAGGGCTTCCTTGGGGCGTAGCACCAGCGGCGTCCAGCCCAGTTCGGCGTGCACCTCGGCGGCACTGCGCCGCTCGCCGCGGTACAGTACCTCGCGCTCGCCGCACAGGGTCGCGGCAATGTAGGACAGTGGCGTCAGGTCGCCGCTGGCGCCTACCGAACCTTCTTCCGGGATCAGCGGCAGCACATCCTGTTCGATGAATGCCTGCAGGCGCTCCAGCAGTTCCAGGCGAACCCCGGACATGCCCTGGCACAGCGACTGCAAACGGGCAGCCAGCACCGCGCGGGTGGCCGGCTCGTCGAGCAGCTTGCCCAGGCCGCAGCCGTGGAAGGTGTACAGGTGACGGGGCAGCGCCTCGACCTGGTGCAGCGGCACTGCCACTACGCAGGAGTCGCCGTAGCCGGTGGTGATGCCGTAGATCATGCCTTCACGATCCAGCAGGCTGTCGACGAAGCGTGCGCCGCGGCTGATGCGCTCACGCCATTCGGCACTCGTGTCCAGGGCGCCACGCGCCGTGCGCTGGGCCAGGCCGACGATCTGTTCAAGACGCAGCGGCTGAGCGCCGAAGGTCACCGTTTCAGGCTGATGGGTTGTCATGTTCGTTCCAGAACGGATAGAAGTTGAACCACTGCTGCGGGGCTTGCAGGCAGCGTTGGGCCAGGTGATCGGCGTAGCGTTGCGCCCAGCCCTGGATCACCGCATCGCGCTCGCTGCGTTTCCACTGCACGGAGTCGGTAAAGGGTTGCAGCATGATCTGGTAGCGGCCATCGATCTTCAGGCAGTCGATCAGGTTGACCGGGCACTGCAACAGCCCGGCGAGCAGCCAGGGGCCTTGGGGCAGGGGCGCCGACTGGCCGAGAAACTCCACGTCGACGGTGCGCTCGCCGTGCAGCGGCACGCGATCGCCGGCGATCGCCAGCCATTCGCCGCGCTCCAGGTGATCGGCCAGACGCATCATCACCGCCGGATCCAATTCGCTGACCTGAATCAGCCGCAGGTTGTCGGCACCGCTTTCCCTGAGCAGGCGATTGAACTGTTCGGCATGCCGGGTATGAACGAGCACGTTCATGCGTACCTGGGCGCCCAGCTCGGCCAGAGCGCGGCACACTTCGAGATTGCCCAGGTGGGCGCCGACCAGCAGTTGCCCACGGCTGCAGTTCATCTGGCCGTGCAGGCCGTGGGGGTCGATCAGCTCGATGTCGGCGAAGTGCAGGCGGCCGCTCCACACGTCCAGCTTGTCCAGCAGGCTGTCGGCGAAGGCCATGAACTGGGCGAACACCGAGCGGTGAGTCGGGCGCAATGCCGGGCGGGCGCTCCAGCTCGCCAGGTTGTTCTGGTACTGGCGAACGCTGCGCCGGGCCTTGGCGCCGAACAGGAAGAAATAGCCGACGATCAGGTACAGCAACGGGCTCAGGGCACGGCGCCCCAGATGGCGCGAGGCCAGGGCGGTGAATTTCATCAGGGCGAAACTGCCGCGCTCGCGTTGCTCGGCCCAGTGCTTGCTCCGATCCATCAGCGCCACCGCCGATAGAGCAGCCAGGGCGCGCGGCAGAGCATGCCGAAGAACAGCCGCGCATGCATTTTCGAGATCAGCGCATTGTCCTGCCACAGGCGAAAATGCGAGACGCCATCCTCGGGGTAATGCACGCGGGTCGGTAGCCAGCGCATGGGCTGCTCGCGCCAGGACAGGCGCACGAGGATTTCCGAGTCGAAATCCATGCGCGTGCCCAGCTTCGCCGAGTCGATCAGCGCCACGCTGGCGGCCAGCGGGTAGACCCGGAAGCCGCACATGGAGTCGCGGATCTGCAGCGACAGGCTGTTGATCCACACCCAGGCGTGAGTCAGGTAGCGCGCATACAGGCGGCCCTTGGGCACGCTGGCGTCGTACTGCGGGTAGCCGCAGACGATCGCCTCGGGATGATCGCGGGACTCGTCGAGGAAGGCCTGAACCGCCTGCAGATCGTGCTGGCCATCGGCATCCACCTGCAGCGCATGACTGAAGCCCAGGCGCTGCGCCTCGCGCAGGCCGGCCATTACCGCACCACCCTTGCCCTGATTGTGGGGCAGGCGCAGCAAATAGGTATCGGCCTCGCTGGCGAGCCTGTCGATCACCGCCGCGCAGCCCGGGCTGGAGGCATCGTCGACCAGCACGCAAGGCAGGCCGGCATCGAGCAAGGCGGCGACCACTGCGGGCAGTGCGTGCTCATGGTTGTACACCGGGATCAGTGCGCAGGGGCGATGAACGGCTGCAATCGCAGTCATGGCGCGGCCTTGAGCAGGATGCGCCCGGAGGAGCAGTTGGCCTCGCCGTTGCGGAAGGTGAAATACAACTTGTTGCGCTCGCGGTCGAAACGCAGGGTCAGTTGCAGGCGGTCGCCGGGGCGTACCAATTGCTGGAACTTGAGCACTTCCATGCCGCCGAACAGCGGCGGCAGGTCGCTGATCAGCGCGCGCCCCAGGTGCTGGGCCCAATCGATCTGCACCACGCCAGGCAGCACCGGGGTGCCCGGGAAGTGGCCGCTGAAGTGGGCCAGATCCAGCGGTACGTCCAGCTCCAGATGCCATTCGCCGTCTTCTTCCCGTGTGCTGCTGGGCTCGATACGCGTGGGCCGGTCGGCAGCCAGCAGCTCGTTGACCTGGACCTGGCCCAGCTTGCCCTGGCTGCTATAGGGCAACTGGGACAGCAGGCGCCAGCGGCGCGGCAGGGCGATGGTTTCGCAATGAGCGGCGAGATGCTGGCGCAGGCCTTCGGTGAGGTGGCGACGGCCCTGGTTGCGCAACACGTGCAGGCCTTCGGGGGACAGTGCCACCAGCGCACCGAGAAAGGCGCGGCCCTGCTGCAGCACGCCAAGACGCGCCTCGCTGACCCAGCCGTGCAGGGTCAGGGCCTGTTCCAGCAGGGGCAGGGAGATACGTTTTTCTTCCAGCTTGACGATGCGATCCAGGCGCGCGCCGAGGATGAAGCGACCATCGGCCTCGATCTGCACGGCGTCGGCCATCTGTTCCCAGTGGCCAGCAGGCAGATAGGGCGAGCTCAGGCGCAACGCGCCCTCGTCGTTCAGCTCGAGCTGCACGTCAGCGAACGGCTGCCAGTGCTCGCCGCCCTGGCGCCAGGCGATGCCGCCGGTTTCCGAGCTGCCGTAGATTTCCGTCGGCCACTGATCCAGGCGCTGTTGCAGCGAAGCAGCGGCCTCGGCCGGCAGGGCTCCGCCGGAGGAAAACACCTGACGCACGCGGCTCAGCGCCGACCAGTCGAGGTTGTCGCCCATGCGCTTGAGCAGCGCCGGGCTGGTGACCCAGGCAAACGCCGGGTGGGGCAGGCTGGCCAGTTGCAGGTCTTCGGGGAAGGGCAACGTCTTGGGCAGGAAGGCGCGCCCCGCGCACAGCGGCCAGAGCACGCGGAACAGCAGCCCGTAGATGTGCTGGGCGGCCACACTGCCGATGATCAGTGCATCGCCGAGCCTTTCACCCCAAAGATTTTCCAGCGCCTGCACTTCGTTGGTCAGCTGCCCGAGGCTCTTGTCGATAAGCTTGGGCTCGCCACTGGAGCCGGATGTGCACAGGGTCAGGCGACAATGTTCCAGATCCAGCGCACGAGCGGGCAGTGGCGCTGCCGTCATCGAATCATCGAGCCGCTCCAGCCACAGATCGACCTGGGCGCCCAGGCGCTGACGGGTCTGCGGCTGCGCATCGGCCGGCAGCAGCACATGGATATCGGCCTGCCAGGCAGCGAGCAGGGCGATGGCCAGCTCGGCGGCATCCTCCAGGTGCAGGGCAACGCGCTGCACGCCCGCAGCCTGCCAGTGGCCGGCCAGGTTCAAGGCGCGCTGGCACAGTTGCGCGTGGTTCAGTTGCGGCGTTATCTGACGGCTGGCATCCGCCTCCAGCAGCAGGTTCTCGAGGCTCAGCCAGTTCATGCGAATCTCCTTACACGTTGACGTACCAGCCATTCGCCGGCGAATAGCAGGCCCATCAGGCAGTAGGAAATCAGCCCGGTGTAGAGCGCCCACCAGGACAGCGGTGCCCACAGATTCAGCGCGACCACCACCAGACCGTTGGCGAGCAGAAACAGTGCCCACACCTCGGTTACTCGGCGGGTGTAGCGCACGGCCACTTCAGGTAGCTCGGGCTCGCGCAGGCGTGCCAGGCGCTCGGCCATCGGCATGCCGATCTTCAGGCTGCTGGCGAACAGCGCCAGCAACAGCGCGCTGACCAGCACCGGGTACCAGCGCAGCAACGCCGGCTCGTCAGCCAGGGCAAGCAGCAGGCAGAAGACCAGAACCACGCCGGTCATCCTGCGGCTATTGCTGTCGCGCGGGTTGGCGAGCAGGCGGGCCAGCCACAAGCCACCGAGCAGCCCGGCGAACAACCCGGGTGAAAGGTGGCCCGCGCCGAAATATACGGCGAACGGATACGCCACGCTGACCAGGGCTACCAGCAGGCCGAGCAAACGGCTCATGCGGGTTCCGCATTGACCAACTGATACACCGCTTCGACCACGTCGCCGACGGTACGCACCGACTTGAAGGCTTCGGCGGCGATCTTCTTGCCGGTCTGGCGCTTGATGTGGTCGATCAGGTCGACGGCGTCGATGCTGTCGATTTCCAGATCCTCGTAGAGGTTGGCGTCCAGGCTGATCCGCTCGGGGCTCAGCTCGAACAATTCCACCAGGGCGTCGCGCAAGGTGGCGAAGATTTCGTCACGGGTCTGCATGGTGGTCGTCCTCAGGCTGCCTGGCGGCTGGCAACGAAGGCTGCCAGGCTGGCCACGTTGGCGAAATGGGTGCGGGTGTCCTTGGCTTCGGCGTCGATCTTGATGCCGAAACGTTTCTGGATCGCCAGGCCCAGTTCCAGGGCATCGACCGAATCCAGGCCGAGGCCCTCGCCGAACAGGGTGAGGTCGTCGCCAATGTCCTGGGGGGTGATGTCTTCGAGTCCCAGGGAATCGATGATCAGGTTCTTGATCTCAAGTCGTAGAGCGCTCATCTCTTGCGAGCTCCTGTATGAAATGCTGATGCAGATGATCGTTGAGTTTGCGCGATGCCACCGGTGCCGCGCCCATGGCGGCGAACTGCGCCGGGTCGATGTCCTGGCCCACGCGCAGACGGAAGTGGAAGCGCCGTGCCGGAATCCGGTACCAGGGTTCAGCCTTGGTCAGCGTGGTGGGGGTGACACTGATGACCACCGGCGTTATCACCCGGGCACCGCGCAGGGCGATGGCGGCGGCGCCCCGGTGGAATTCCGGCGCGCGGCCTGGCGTGGTGCGCGTGCCTTCCGGAAAAATGATCAGGGTCTGGCCCTGCTGCAGGGCGCCAGCCGCTTCGTCGAGCATGTCCATGCTGCCGCTGTTGCTGATGTAGCCCGCAGCGTGGATCGGTCCGCGCATGCAAGGGTTGTTCCACAGGCTCTGTTTCACCACGCAATTGGCGTTGCGGGTGAAGGCGATCATCACCACCACATCGATCAACGACGGGTGGTTGGCGATGATCATCTGTCCGGGGCGGCCCAGGCGCTCGGCACCCTCGACTTCATAGGTGAGCACGCCGCTGTGCTGCATGAACTTGACGAAGGCGCGGAAATTCCAGCTCACCACTTGCCGGGCGCGGCGCTGGTGGGCCGCGGCGTCGCCCGGCAGCAGCGACAACACGGGAAACACCAGTACCCGCAGCAGCAGGCCGCCGATACCGAACAGGGTAAAGCTCGCCGCTGTCGCGATCAGCCGCCACCAGTAGGGCGCGCTGTAGCGCTTCACGAGGCGTTGTGTGACCAGGTCCATTGGCGTTCCTTCCAGGTGTGTTCGAGGGAGGTGCATCCGTTGCAGAGGCCTTGCACCAGGCTCAACGGATGCGGCCACGGTGTGCGCGGGCCCGTGCCCGTGCGTAGCTGCAAATCCCAGTCGTCGCCAGGCACCAGCAGCAGGGCCAGCGCGTAGGGGAACGGAACGTCGTCGATGAACGGCGCATAAAGCGCCGGCTGCGCCTCCTCGCCGATCACCAGCAGCACGGCCGGTGCGCCGTCGGCAAGCAGCGTGGCCGCTTCCAGCATGGCCGTCTCCAGGCCATCACCTTCGCCGGCCAGGGCGGTCATCTCGCTGGTGTCGCCACGCAGGATCGACCATTGGCCGATGGTCGCGTTATGCACGGAAAGACTGAACTGTGTCGGCGACAGCGGTTCTTCTCTAGCGAGGTCTTGCAGAATGGCCAGGGTTCGCGGGGTTTCGCCATGCCGCGAGACGAACACCAGGGGCAACGCCGCATGACCTTCGGCAAGCGGCCAGGCGACCTGGAAAACCATGCGCGCCAGGCGACTCAGGCGACGGCGTTGCAGGGCCGGGAGAAAGCTGACATCGGGTTGTTCGCCAGAATCGTGCAGGCGTTCGGGTGCCTTGCTCCAGGCGAGCCAGTCATCCGTGCTGTCCAGGCCGGGAGCCCAGGCACGCCATTGATCGATCCTGAAATGCATGTCTAGATGAAACTCCGCTTGGCCCGCCGGGCATTTCCTTGTCTATGCGACTGTCCTGTGCGACAAGGGCCTTGTCGATGGGAAGCGATACTGCGCGGGCATTATCCGGGGTAAGACTTTACCTCGCAAACATTAAGTGGTGATTTTCTGCTGGATGACGCGTTTTCGCCGGTTTTCTCGTCATTGTCATCAGGCTAGGCCTAGAATCACTGGACTTCAGTGAGGGAGGTTCCCGATGCGGCGTGTGGTTTTCAATCAGAAAGGTGGTGTGGGCAAGTCCAGTATCGCCTGCAATCTGGCGGCGGTGAGTGCCTCGCAGGGTTACCGTACGCTGCTGGTCGATCTGGATGCTCAGGCCAACTCCACCCATTACCTGACCGGGCTGACCGGCGATGAGATCCCCATGGGCATCGCCGACTTCTTCAAGCAGACGCTGTCCAGCGGGCCGTTCGCCAAGAAGGGCAAGGTGGATATCTACGAAACGCCGTTCGACAACCTGCATGTGATCACCGCGACTGCCGAACTGGCCGATCTGCAGCCCAAGCTGGAGCAGAAACACAAGATCAACAAGCTGCGCAAGTTGCTCGAGGAACTCTCCGAGGACTACGACCAGATCTACCTGGACACCCCGCCAGCGTTGAATTTCTATACCGTTTCAGCACTGATCGCCGCTGATCGTGTGCTGATTCCCTTCGACTGCGACAGCTTCTCGCGCAATGCGCTGTACGGCCTGCTGCAGGAGATCGAGGAGCTCAAGGAGGATCACAACGAGGGCCTGGAGGTGGAAGGCATCGTGGTCAACCAGTTTCAGCCGCGGGCGTCGTTGCCGCAGCAATTGCTCGACGAGCTGGTGGCCGAAGGCTTGCCGGTACTGCCGGTGAACCTGATGAATTCGGTGAAGATGCGCGAGTCGCACCAGGCCTGTATGCCGCTGATCTACCTCGACCCGCGGCACAAGCTGACCCTGCAGTACGTCGAATTGCACGACCTGTTGCAGCAGGCTTGATGGCCCTGGGTATCGCTGCGCTCGACCGCAGGCTACAGGCGATGCTGCTGCTTGCTTGAGTAGCCCGGTGTTGAGCGCAGCGATACCCGGGTTGCGAGGCTAGCGAACCACGAACACGTCGCAGGGCGCCTTGTGCAGGAAATGCTGGGCCAGGCTGCCCAGCAATGCCTGGGAGAGCGCACCGCGACCGTGGCTGCCGAGGATCAGCACTTCACTGCGGCGGCTTCTCAACTGCTGTTGCAGGCAGCGCAGAATGCCGCCCTCATGGAGCGAGTGGCTGAGGCGCGGGCCGATCTCGGGCAGTTTCTGCGCTTCGTCGTGCAACAACTGATCGATCAGGGCCTGCTGGATCTGCAACTGGCTTCGCCTCTGCTCCGGGGTGCCCTTGTCCGCTTCGAAGACGTGCACGGCATGCAGCTCGGCCTCTTCGGGCAGCAGCCTGTAGCCCTGAGCCAGGGCGCTGCAGGCGCAGAGCGAGAAGTCGATGGCCGCCAGGGCACGCTCGTAGGGGTCGAACGCGTTGCGCGCGACCAGCAGCAGTGCCACCGGGCAATGGCGCGAGATACGGTCGAGGCTGGTGCCGGAAAAGAAGTCATGGCGCTGGTGGTGAGCGCCGAGCACCAGCAGGTCGCAGTCGAGCTCGCCCAGCAGTTGCAGCACCACTTCCGAAGGCTTGCCGCTGCGCAGGTGCAGGGCACTGTCGGGAGGCGCGTGCTGGCCGATGCTGCGATCCAGCACCTGCCTGGCGTGTTCATGTTGTTGCTCGCTCTGCGTCGGGTCGAGCACGTGCAGTACGCTGAGGCGGGCGCCGTGCTGTCGCGCCAGTTGCGCCGCTCGGCGCAAGGCCATCTCGGCAGTGTCGCGCAGATCGTGGGCGATCAGGATGTGCGTGAACATGGAACCTCTCTCTTGCCAGGCCTTGGGCGAGCGCCTCAGAACCCGATTATTGTGTTCCATGGATTAGCTGGTCTTTTCGCCCATGGCAAGGTCAGGCGTCAGACCGGGTCGCGTTAGACCGGGTCGCGGCAGGCGCCTGGAACGCTCGCTCAGATGCCATGGCCATTGAGCCAGGCACGCAATTGCGGCAGGGGCAGGGCACCGCTCTGCCGGGCCACCTCCTTGCCGTCACGAAACAGAATCAGGCTGGGAATCGAGCGAATACCCAACTGGGTGGATAGCTGTGGATTGGCTTCGCTGTCGAGCTTGCCCAGCCGGCAGAGGGTGCGCAGCTGCCCGGCGGCCTGCTCGAACACCGGCGCGAAGCTGCGACACGGCCCGCACCAGGCGGCCCAGACATCCACCAGCAAGGGCAGGTCGCCCTTGAGCTGCAGGGCGAAGTTGCCCTGGTTCAGCTCGAACGGCGTGCCGGGCAGTACTTCGGCCTTGCAGTGGCCGCAGCGCGGCGCCTCGCCCAGGCGTGCGGCGGGAATGCGGTTGAGGCTGCTGCAACTGGGGCAGGGAATGATTGGCGAATCGCTCATGACGGGCTCCGGAAAGTCGTGCAACTTTCCGGCAGCCTATGGGCTGCGGCCCGTCATCGCAAGGCGCGGGTTCTTACGTCAGGCTGGCGTAGATGTTGTAGGCACTGAGCAGGGTGATCAGGCAGCCGACGATGGTCAGCAGGGTACGCGCCGACAGGGTCTTGCACAGCAGCGCGGCCAGCGGTGCGGCGAACATGCCGCCGAAGACCAGGCCGGCGACCATCAGCCAGGTGTCCGGCTGACCGGCCAGCAGGATGAAGGAGGTCGCACTGGTGATGGTCAGGAAGAATTCGGCGAAGTTCACCGAGCCGATGGTGGTGCGCGGGTCGCTGCCCGAGCCGAGCAGGCTGCTGGTGACCACCGGACCCCAGCCACCGCCGCCGGCGGCGTCGACGAAACCACCGAACAAGGCCAGCTTGCCGACGTGTTTGGGCTCCTTCTTGACTAGCCGCACGTGGCGATAAGCCTTGCGCAGGATGTACAGGCCCATCAGCAACAGGTAGGCGGAGATGAAAGGCTTCATCACGTCGCCGTCAAAGGTGGTGATCAGCACCGCACCGAGAATTGCACCAATGATGCCCGGCAGCAGCAGGCGCAGAAAAAGCGCCTTGTTGACGTTACCCAGCTTGGCATGGGAAATCCCCGACAGGCCGGTGGTGAACACTTCGGCGATATGCACGCTGGCGCTTGCCGCAGCCGGCGAGGCGCCGGTACTGAGCAGGAAGGTCGTGGCGGTGATGCCATAGGCCATGCCCAGGGCGCCGTCGATGACCTGGGCGAAGAAGCCGACCGCCACGGCGCTCCAGAAGGCGCGACTGGTCAGGGCGTCTTCGATGATTTCCAGGCCGCTGCTTTCGTGGTTGCCGAAGAACAGGCGCCAGGCGAGGAACAGCAGCAGGCCGGCCAGGGTCAGGATGGCGAACCACATGGCCGCACGCAGCACGGGATGGTCATCGGGGTGGGAAACGAAATCTTCTACAGGGGGGAGGCCCAGTGCCTGGTGTTCGTCGTTGACCGGGCTCTGGCTGAGATCGAGGTTGCGGATTTTCATGCGGTGTGGGGGCCTGACAGCGGGTGGTAGAACAGGCTTTTTTGAAGCGGCGACGACGATAGACGGCTTTTCCTGGCGAGTCTAAGACCGTTTGCAAAGGTCTATATACCTATTCGGTTTAATCGATAAGCGCGTTTAAAACCTGTGAGCCTTTCCCGATGATCGGCTCGTACTGCGGATGACGGCCGCTCGAGGCGCTATCATCGCCCTCGATAAGGTCAGTGGAGCGTGAGGCATGCGGGCGGTAGTGAGTAAATGGATGCGCTTGAGCGCTCTGGTGGTCGCCGTGGTCGGCCTGACCTTTTTCGGCCTGCGTGTCTACGATTCCCTGGGCAAGCCCGATCTGGGGCCCTGGCACACCTTCGTGCCCCATGAACTGAGTGCCGCCGAACTGGACGCGGCCGCCTGGCAGGACTACCTGCTGGCCGAGCAGGCGCTGTTCGCCTCGCTGCCGGACAAGGTCTACCAGCGCCTGGACGATGCCGAGCGGGTGCCGGACAACCGCTATTTCGCCGACAGCCCGATCAACGCCTCGCGGTTCGACAAGGACTGGAACCGCTCCTACGTGCTCGAGCCCGAGGGCGCGGTGCGTGGCGCCGCGGTGATGCTGCACGGCCTCAGCGACTCGCCCTACAGCCTGCGGCATATCGCCAGGCATTATCGCGATGCCGGCTTCGTGGTGGTCGGGCTGCGCCTGCCCGGGCATGGCACCACGCCCGGAGGCCTGACCGACGTCACCTGGCAGGACTGGCTGGCCGCCACGCGCCTGGCCATTCGCGAGGCCAAGCGGCTGACCTCCAGCGAAGCCCAACTGCACCTGGTCGGTTACTCCGCCGGTGGCGGCCTGGCCCTCAAGTACGCCCTCGATGCCCTGGGCAACGACAGCCTGGCCCGCGTCGACCACCTGACGCTGATTTCGCCGATGATCGGTGTGGCCGGCTACGCCCGGTTCGCTGGGCTGGCCGGGTTGCCGGCAGTGTTCCCGGCGTTCGCCAAGGCCGCCTGGCTGGATGTGCTGCCGGAGTACAACCCGTTCAAGTACAACTCCTTCGCCCTCAATGCGGCGCGCCAGTCCTACCTGTTCACCAGCGCGCTGCAGGAGCAGATCGCCACGTTGAGCGAGCGTGGCGCCTTGCAGGAGTTGCCGCCGTTGCTGACCTTCCAGTCGCTGGTCGATTACACCGTGAGCACGCCGGCAGTCATCGACGCCCTGTACCAGCGTCTGCCGGCCAATGGCAGCGAACTGGTGCTGTTCGACCTCAACCGCTTCGTCGATTTCGGCCCGCTGCTGGGCGCCAATGCCCGCTCGCCCGCCGACCTGTTGCCGCCCGCGCCGCGGCGCTACCGCACGGTGGTGGTCGGCAACACCACGACGCAGAGTCTGGACGCCGCCGCCCGCATCACTGAAGCGGGCGCCCAGGAAGAGCAGCTTTTCCCGCTGAGGCTGGCGTTCCCGCGTGAGGTGTTCTCGCTGTCCCACGTCGCCCTGCCGTTTCCCCTGAGCGATTCGCTGTACGGCCTGCAGCCGGACGAAGCGGAAGACTTCGGCGTGCACCTGGGCGCGCTCTCGGTGCGGGGGGAGCGCGGCGTGCTGTTGGTCAGCATGGAGGCGCTGCAGCGGGTGACCTCCAATCCGTTCTATCCCTATCTGCTGGAGCGGCTGGGTGAGCATGTGGGGTTCGAGGCGGCCAGGCCGTAGCTCGACCAGTCATGCCATACCCGTGCTGCCGAAGGGCCGCATGAAGGCAGGGCGGTGCGATCGTCAGTCGGAAGCCGAATGAGGCAGCAGTAGCGAAACAGCATTAGTACACTTGACCTATCCAGCACGTGCCACACACTGCGTAGCATCGCACGCCAGTCCATCCGTACCGAGAAAGCTTCTACGCCATGAATCCTCACCTGACACCGGCAGGGATCGCGCTGATACTGCTGCCCCTGGTGGGCTGCGTCCCCCAGCAGAACACCCCCAACATGCTTGGCCTGAAGAGCGAAGCGCAGATCATCGCCGAGCGCCAGGCGCTGCAAAAGGCCACCGACGACTTGTTCGGCATGGCCCTGCAATCCGGCAAGGCCATCGTCGTCACCACCACCGTCAACCTCGACAGCATGACCTACGACCTGAACAGCAACGAAGGCATGAACGACTTCGCCAAGTTGCAAAAGGCCGGAGTCGAATGGGTCAACAGCCAGGCGCCGAACAACGTGCTGCGTGTCGGCAACACCAACAGGGCGCCTGACGTCGGCGTCACTGGCAGCCATTACCAGACGGTGTTCGGGCGCGTGCTGTATCAGGTCTATATCGTCGAGCCCGGGCACTACGAACTGAAGAACAGCTACTACGAATCGCCGCGCACGGTGACGCCGGACCTGACCGGCCGCGAGACGCCCAGCCCTTCCGCACTCGGCCACACCGTACTCAAAGAGAAACTCAACTCCGAATACGACCACGGCCAGGAATGGCGCGACGCCCAGTACGCCAACAAGACCTACGAGCAGAGCTACTGCACCACGGTGCGCGTGGTGAGCAACGAGTGCGTGAACTGGCAGACCAGCTCCTATGACGTGACGGAGCAGACCCGCGCCGCCGGCTGGGCCAATACTGTTTCCGAGCGCAAGGTCGAAGCCCTGGATGTGCACTCGGCGCTGGACAAGCCGTTCGCCTCCTTCGATATCGCCGCTGGCGAAGCCGTGCTGGTGGACGGCTTCTTTCCCGAGGTGCCGAACATCGACTTCCGCGACGAGCAGTGCGAACGCATCGCCAACGACCAGGTGCAATGCGAACTCGATGGCCTCTACCTGGTACGCCTGCCCACACGGTTGAAGGATTTCCGCAACGCCAGCGATCCGTCCAAGTACGGCTATCAGCAGATGAGCGCCGCCCTTTCCGGCCTGCAGACGCGCCCCGTAGCCCTGGCGGCCAAGCCGGCCAAGGGCCAGTCGCGCTGGGGCGAGATTTACATGATCGGGCGTTGATATCGTCTCAGCTCAGCCCATGAGGGAGCCAGAGAAGAGTACTGAGCACATCGTCTGCCGCCAGGCATAGAAACCGCTGCGTGAGACCCGCAGCGGCCGACACATCGACGCCTCGATGGCGCGGAACCTTACTTCGTAGGCGGCGGAAGAGGGCGATCATCTTTTTTAGAACATCGCGCTCCATGGTGACTTGGGCCAATTGCTGGCGGAGTCGACGCAACTCTGCGCTCTCGCCACGCTGCTTGCCGTTGCCCGGGAAGGCATCGTCACCTGACGTTTCCATTTGCCCAATAGGCTATCAGCGATGCCCAGCGTGTCGGCTACATGACGAAGCGCAGTACCGGCGAGCACCTGGTTTACCGCTTCGCGTTCGAAGGATTCGGGAAAACGTCGTCTGGTCTGGATCATGAACACTCCTTGTGGCGGACATTATCCACCTTAAGTCAGTGTCCACTCAGTCCGGGACGGACCAGGCAGGACTCAAGCGGCTAACGGCCGGATATACGAATGCAATCGCGCTGACGGCAGGGGGGAAGCGCTTCGCCCACTACCTGCGGGTGGCTGTGCGCTCATTGGGTGCGCCTTTACCGTCTATCAGTGTGCGCATAAGATATGCGCATGCATGCTCTGGAGAACACCCATGATTCCCGCTTACAACCCTCATGCCCCAAAGCGGGCTGCCAACCTCCGCGTTAATGGCGATTTGCTCGATAAAGCCAGGGATCTGGACATCAACCTCTCTGCGACACTGGAGCGGGCGCTGGCCGAGACCCTGAGGAAGAAACAACGCGAACAATGGCTGGCCGAGAACCGCAAAGCCATCGAAGCTTACAACCAGCACGTGGAATCCCACGGCGTGTTCAGCGACGATCTGCGGAGCTTCTGATGCCTCAGTTCGCCGTCCATAAGAACACCAATGCAGCCACCAAGGTCGCCGTACCCTTCCTGCTCGATGTTCAAAGTGACCTGATTGCCGAGCTCGGTACCCGGGTTGTCGTGCCTCTCTACAGGGTTGCCGCGATGAAAGGGAAAATGCTCGAAACGCTAACGCCAATATTTGAAATCGAGGACGACCAGTACGTGATGATGACACCGCAACTGGCCGGTATCGCCAAGAAGCAGTTAGGCCCCATAGTTGTCGACCTGTCCGTGCAACGCGACGACATCATTGCGGCTCTTGATTTGCTTATCACCGGCATCTGATGGGCGCAGCTAGCGATTAAGCGAAAGGACGGCTTTTTAGTCGGTCCCGGTGCCCACCATCCAATCGAGCGGAGAGAGTGGTGTTGAGCGACGTGTCAGGCCTCGGATTGCAGGTTTCGACGAATTGCTTCCACGATGTGCCCATGCTCTTGTTCAGAATAACGAATCGCGTTCTGCCAGTCATAGAACCACGCTGGCATGCGACGTTTCTCCTCGGGCTCACTCATGTAACGCGGAAAGATGTGGGCATGTAGTTCAGGCTCAGAGTTGCCCAGGATTTCATAGTTGATGCGCAAGGAACCTGTCGCTTTGAGGATCGCATCGCCTATGCGCGCCATGAGCGCGTTCCTGAGGCGGTAGATCATTGAGGCTGGGCACAACGAGCTTGGCAAGCTGGAGACAGTCGCCTGGCAGAAGCTGAACGTCTCCGATGACGACCCGGCCAGGTGCAAGCTTGGCAATAACCCTAATGCCAGTCAGTTAAGCGTTTGGCCCGCAAAACGGCGGCTTGCCCTGGTCCTGTAGGAGCCGCGACCCCGCGGCGATTGCTGGCCATGACACGCTTTGGGCAATGGTCACCATCGCATCGCGCCGAGGTCGACGCTCCTACACGGGCGGCGGTTTGCCGCTCTTCCGTAGACGCCCCCTGCTCCTGCAAAACCCTTATCTGATCGGCATTGGGCAATAACCCAGGGGTTGTGTCCGCGCTGGCGAGCGTTACTCGGTCGGCTATGAGTGCCATACAGTTAGTGGTTCCTTCTTGTGCACGGAGCCATGTTTGTGTCGCCGCGTCCGGCGGCGATTGCGGGTCGCACTATGGATTTTGTGGGTGAGCCGCCATCGCATCGCGCCGGGGGCGACGCTCCTACAAGTGAGCTCTCCGAGCTTCGAACGGGTTCTTGCAGACCAAGGATCAAGACGGTATCTGCGTAATCGAGCGGGCTCAACTGCTTTTGCCATCTGCAGCGAACAGCCGATCGGCGATCTCGTTGCCCTTTTCCAGCCCTTGAGCGGTCAGCCACACCGATTTGGCCTGGCCCCGAGGATCATCGATCAATCCTTGGGCATGCAGGGCGTCCATCACGCCAAAATCGAAGCCCTTCCAGGAGCGGTTGCCGTCGAAACTGAACGTGGCGAGCAGGGCCAATACTGCTTCTTCGATACGTTTCTGGTCGTACTCCACAGTTCTTATCTCCTCTTTTGACGTTTCAGGAAGAGCAACTGATCTCCAGGTGCTTGCCCCAGTCCGGCGGGCGCTGGGCATAGGCGTCCTTGCCGGGTTGCTCCTCAAAGGGGCGGCCGAGTACCTGGTGCAGTTCGCGCACCGGACCGTAGTCGCCCTGTTCGGCGGCTTCGATGGCTTGCTGGGCCAGGTAGTTGCGTAGCACGTAGAGCGGATTGACGGCGTGCATGCGTGCCTGGCGTGCGCTCTGCTCGCCCGGGGCGCGGGCGCAGCGCGCCAGGTAGGCGCTGCCCCAGGCGTCGAAGCCTTTGATGTCGACGAAATCGTCACGCACCACCTGGAGCGCCGCGTCGGGTGGCTGGTCGCCGAGGCGCCGGAAGAACAGGTGGTAGTCCGTCGACTGGCCCGCCTGCATCAATTGCAGCAGGCGCTGGATCAGTTCCTCGTCACCGTCTTCGGCAGTGGTGAAGCCCAGGCGGCGGTGCATCAGGTCGTGGTAGTGGGCCTGGTACAGCGGCAGGAACAGCTCGATGCTGGCGCGCAGAGTGTCGACCTCGACCAGCGGCGTCAGCGCCTGGGCCAGGGCTGCCAGGTTCCACTGGGCGATAGGCACCTGGTTGCTGAAGCTGTAGCGCCCGGTGTCGTCCGAGTGGTTGCAGATGTGCCTGGCATCGAAATCGTCGAGAAAGGCGTAGGGGCCGTAGTCGAAGGTGATGCCGAGGATCGACATGTTGTCGGTGTTCATCACCCCATGGCAGAAACCGTAGGCCTGCCAGTACGCGATCATTTGCGCCGTGCGTTCGACCACGTCCTGGAACAGGGCGGCATAGGGCTCGGCCTGTTCCTGGCAATGCGGGTAGTGATTGGCCAGTACGTGGTCGGCAAGCTGCTTCAGTTGCTCGTGCTGGCGGGTGTAATAGAAGTATTCGAAGTGGCCGAAGCGCACATGGCTCTGCGCCAGGCGCAGCAGCATGGCGGCGGTTTCCTGCTTTTCCCGCCACACCGGTGTGCTCGAGCCGGTGACGCACAGGGCGCGCGAGCTGGGAATGCCCAGGGCGTGCAGCGCTTCGCTGGCGAGGAACTCGCGGATCGAGCTGCGCAGTACGGCGCGGCCATCGCCCATGCGCGAGTAGGGGGTCATGCCGGCGCCCTTGAGGTGCAGATCCCAGTGCTCCCCGGCCTCGTTGAGCACCTCGCCGAGCAACAGGCCACGGCCATCGCCCAGGCGCGGCGAGTAGCCGCCGAACTGGTGCCCGGAATAGACCATGGCCCGGGGTTCGGCATCGCTCCACAGCTGGTTGCCGCTGAACAGCTCGGCGAACACCGCGTGCTCGGTTTCCTGCGGCTCCAGGTCGAGCAGGGCCATGGCCGCCTGGCTGGCGACGACGAGGCGCGGTTCGGCGATGGGCTCGGGCAGTATGTGGGTGGAGAAGGCGTCGCCGAGCCGGGCGAAGCGATTGTCGAAGGTCAGGGTGTCGAGGGTTCTCATGGTTTGGCCTCGCCGCTGCCGTCGAGGGGCGCGGCCTCTTCGATCTTCAGCGTGCTATGGGGCGCTTCGGCGCGGCTCAGCACCACGTCCATCTTCGGCGTGCTGGACAGGTTGATCTCGTTGTCGGCGAACAGCTGGTCGATGCGCCGGTTGAGTTCGTCGGTGGCGGCGCCGCGGTCACCGAGTTCCTTGACGTAGAACTTCAGCTCGTGGGTCAGGCCGCCGGGGGCGTACAGGCTCAGTTGCGCGGTAGGCGCCGGGTCGCGCATGACCCGCGAGTTCTCCTGGGCCGCTTGCAGCAGCAGGGTGCGTACCTTTTCCAGGTCGGCGCCGCGGTTGACCACGAAGGTCAGCACGATGCGGGTGACCGTATCGGTCAGCGTCCAGTTGATCAACTGGCTGGTGACGAAGGTCTTGTTCGGCACGATCACTTCCTTGCGGTCGCTGTCGATGATGTGCGTGGCGCGGATGTGGATGCGTTTGACCGTGCCGGTGACGCCGCCGATGGTCACCAGGTCGCCGATGCGCACCGGGCGTTCGAAGAGGATGATCAGCCCGGAGATGAAGTTGGCGAAGATTTCCTGCATGCCGAAACCGATCCCCACCGACAACGCGGCGACCAGCCATTGCAGCTTGTTCCAGCTCACCCCCAGGGTCGACAGGGTGACGACGATGCCGGTGCCGAAGATCACGTAGGACAGCAGGGTGGTGGTGGCGTAGGCGCTGCCCTGGGCCAGGCGCAGGCGCGACAGCACCAGGACCTCGAGCAGGCCGGGCAGGTTGCGCCCCAGGGCCAGGGTGATGGCGGCGATGATCAGGGCGTCGAGGGCATCGCGCAGGCTGATCGGCACCAGGCTGGCGGCGGCGCCGACGCCGTCGTTGTATTCGTACAGGGTGACGTTGTCGAGGTAGGCGAACACCGAGATCAGGTCGGCCCAGACCCAGTACATGGCGGCGATGAAGGTGCCGAGCAGGGCCAGGCGGATCAGGCGCAGCGATTGCTGGTTGACCTGCTCGATGTCGAGCGTCGGCACCTCGACCTGGACCTCCGTGCCTTCGCCGTCTTCGGCGGTCTGTGCCTCGCGTTTGGCGGTGGCGCGCTGGTAGGCCAGGCGCCGGGCGGCCACGGCCAGGCCGCGAACGAAGACGGCCTCGACCACCAGCCAGATCAGCAGCAGGTACAGGGTGTCGATCAGGCGGTCGCTGAGTTTCAGCGCGGTGTAGTAGTAGCCGAAACACACGGCGAGAAACAGCCCCAGGGGCAGCATGCTGAACAGCACGCCGATGAACATGCGGAAGGTCGAGGCGTTCTCCCGCGCCGGGCCGCGCAGCAGCAGTTTCTGCAGCAGCCAGATCATCAGGCCGTAGCAGGTCAGCACCACGGCGATGCCGATGACGTCGTCGGACAGGCTCGACGGCTGGTGCTCGGCGATGGTGACCACCGCCACCAGCGCCATCACCACCACGCCAAGCCAGCGGATCTGCCGGTGCAGGTAGGCGACGTGGGAGCGCGCCCAGTGGAAGTGCAGCTCGGCCACGCCACCCGGGGTGAAGATGCGGTACACGGTATAGAACACCAGCCAGGCCTGGGCCATGCCGAGCAGGGCGGAGCCGAGGTTGACGTTGATACCGCGGGCATCCATCTGCAGGGCGAAGCCGCACAGGGCCAGCAGCAGCGTACCGGGCAAGGCCAGCAGCACGTTGAGCAGGATGGCCATGGGGGTGTGCAACTGGCTGTCGCGCTTGAAGTGGCCGATGTCCTGGTGCAGGTCGGTGAGTTTCTGGCTCAGGTAGCTGCGCTTGTACAGCAGCAGGCCCGTGACCAGCAGCAGCGGCAGGAACAGCAACGGCCGCTCGATCAGGCCGGCGCCGAGCTGACTCAGGTTGTCGAGCCAGGGCAGGTCGGCGATCTGCCGTTCGAGTTGCGCCGGCGCATTCCTGAACCACTCGAGGTTGAGCGGGTTGTTGCTGGGGATCCAGAACATCTGCTCGTCGAGGGTGGCGCGCAGCGCCGTGGCGGTGTCCTGCAACTGCTTCTGGTTCAGTTGCAGGGTGATCGACTCGTTGAGCAGCGCGTTGAGCTCGCGGTTGAGGCTGTCGTGCAGGGCGCGGCGGGTGTCGATCAGCTCGAGCAGGGCACGACGCAGCTCCGGCGTCACGCTGGCTTCGGGCTGGGCCTGCAGCAGCTTGTCGACGTAAGCGCCGGGGTTGCTGATCTGTTCGCGCTGCTGGTTGAGTTCGAACTGGTACAGGCGGATATCGGCGATTTCGTCGGCCAGGTTGCGGTCGAACGTGAGTTTGGGCAGTGCCTGCCTCTGTTTGTAGAGGATCTTCGACAGCAGCAGGCTGCCCTGCAGCACGCTGATCTGCTCGTCCAGGGCCTGGTCGGTCTGGTTCAGGGTGTCGAGCTGTTGCTGGGTGCGCAGGTTGAGCTGGGTCAGTTCGTTGAGCCGGTCGGTACCGCGCAGCAGGTAGTCGGAGAGTTTGACGTTGAGGGCGCTTTCGCGGGCCAGCAGGGTATCCGAGCCGCCGACCTTCTGCGCCTCGATGGACTGCTCGGCCACGGTGCGTTCGGACTGGTCGCGGCGTTTCTCGTTGATCAGCGTCTGCAGATCCTGCAGCTCGACGTCCAGGCGCTTGATCTGCTCGTCGAGCAAGTCGCGTTGGGCGGTGCCCAGATCCTGCAAAACGCTGTTGCCAGCCATTTCCTGACGGCGCAACTGGGTCTGGGCGTTCAACTGCGCCAGCTCGGCCCTGAGCTGATTGCCGCGTTCGGCGCTCAGCGGTTTGCCATCTTCCCTGCCGGCCTTGAGCAGGTTGTTGATCTGCTGGCTGCGGGTCTGGTTGCTGCTGATTTCCGCCTGGGCGCGTTCCGGCCGGGTCTGGGCGGTGATGATCAGGGTGTTGGCGTCGTTGCTCTGCTTCTGCCAGTCGCTCAGTTGCGCGCTGCGCTCGCTGAGTATCTGCTCCAGCTGGGCGACGCTGCTGGCGGCGTAGCGTTGTGCGACCGGCACCACCTGGCTGGCCTTGAGTCGCTCCAGCTCGCGCTGCGCCTCCTGGGTCAGGCGTGGCGCCTGTTCCAGCTGCTTGTCGAGGGCGACGAGCTTCTGCTCGCTCTCGGCCTTGGCGTTCAGCGAGGCCAGGGTTCTTTCCAGGGCCTGACGTACCAGGGCCTGCTCGGCCTCCGGCAGCTTGCGCTCGGCCAGGGTGTCGAGGCTGTGCTGGACGTCGGCGCTGGTCGGGGTGTCGGCCGCCAGCGCCGGCAGGGCGGCGAGGCACAGACCGAGCAGGGAGGCTGCGAGAAAACGACGGAAAAAGGGCATGATCATGGTCGTGGGGATGGAGATTTTCCGAGTCTACAGGTTGCTATGAAACCGCGCCCAGCGATCCGTCAGAACGGTTCGCGATCGGCCGCGCGGATTGCCGATACGGCCGGGAAAAGGCGAAAGCGGCCTTCAGCCTTCGATCAAAAGCGCTTGAGGCTGGAAAGCTGGACGAAAGAGCCTGTGCGGTTTGCTTGTCGTTCAGCCTCCAGCCTTTAGCGCTCCTATCGGCCGTCCGCTTGCGCCTTCTTGTGGACATCCAATCGGTCAGCGCTTTGGCTCTGGCCAGGTTGTCAGAACGACAACCCCGGCCCCGGGCGGGCGCCTTCGGGGAATCTGACGCCGACCTTGCGGATCTTGTTCCCCTCCATCTCGGCCACTGTCCAGGTCAGCCCCTGCCACTCGACCTGATCGCCGACCACCGGGCCGCCGCCGATCTGCTGAGCGATGAAGCGGCCGAGGTGCAGCGTGCTGTCCAGCGCCTCGGTGGACAACCCGTAAAGCGCGGCGATGGCGCCGAGCTGGGCGTCGCCCTCGAGCACGAAGTCGCCGAAGAAGCGCAGATCCTGGCCGCGCTGTGGCGCCTGGCTGAACAGTTTGCCGAGCGCCGGCAGGTTGTGCTCGTGGCCGATCACGCAGAGCATGTCGCCGGCTTCGAGGGTGGTGCTGCCCGACGGATGGAGCAACTGCTGGTCGCGAAACAGGGCGGCGACGCGGGTGTCGCCGGGCATGTTCAGCTCGCGCAAGGGGGCGCCGATGCACCATTTCTCCGCGCCCAGGCGGTAGATGAACAGCTCCCACTGGCTGGTCGGATGCACTTCCAGGCCGGCGCGGGAAATCGGTACGGGGTCCGGCGGCACCGTGACCCGCAGGACCCTGGCCACCCAGGGCAGGCTGGCGCCCTGCAGCAGCAGCGAGACCAGCACGATGAAGAAGGCCAGGTTGAAATACAGCTGGGCGTGGGGCAGGCCGGCCATCATCGGGAACACCGCGAGAATGATCGGTACCGCGCCGCGCAGGCCGACCCAGGCGATGAAGGCTTTCTCGCGGTTGTGGAAGGCGCGGAACGGGATCAGGCCGACCAGCACCGACAGGGGGCGGGCGAAGAGGATCATCCACAGCGCCAGGCCCAGGGCCGGCAGGGCGATGGGCAGCAGATCGTGGGGCGTGAGCAGCAGGCCGAGCACCAGGAACATGCCGATCTGCGCCAGCCAGGCCATGCCGTCGAGCATGTGCAGGATGCCGTGGCGCGAGCGGATCGGCTGGTTGCCCAGCACCAGCCCGCACAGGTAGACGGCGAGGAAGCCGCTGCCGTGCAGGGTGTTGGTCAGGGCGAACACCAGCAGGCCGCCGCTGACCACCAGCAAGGGGTACAGGCCATGGGCGAGGTTCAGGCGGTTGATGGTTTTCAACAGCAGCCAGCCGCCGCCCAGGCCGAGCACCGCACCGATGCCGAATTCCTGCACGAGGTGGCCGAGAAAGCTCAGGTGGAATTCGCCCTGACCCTTGGCGAGCATGTCGATCAGGGTCACGGTGAGGAACACCGCCATCGGGTCGTTGCTGCCGGACTCGATCTCCAGGGTGGCGCTGACCCGCTCGTTGAGCCCCTTGCCGCCGAGCAGGGAGAACACCGCCGCGGCATCGGTGGAGCCGACGATGGCGCCGATCAGCAGGCCCTGCATCAGGCTCAGGTCGAACAGCCAGGCGGCGGCCATGCCGGTCAGCCCGGTGGTGATCAGCACCCCGACCGTGGCCAGGGACAGGGCGGGCCACAGGGCCACGCGGAAACTGCCGACGCGGGTGCGCACGCCACCGTCGAGCAGGATGATGGCCAGGGCCAGATTGCCCACCAGGTAGGCGGTCGGGTAGTTGTTGAAGATGATGCCGCCACCGTCGACGCCGGCGACCATGCCGACGGCGAGAATGATGACCAGGATCGGGATGCCGAGGCGCGAGGACAGCGAACTGACCATGATGCTCGCGCCCACCATGAGCGCGCCGATCAGAAGCAGGCTGTTGATCGTGCTGGCATCCACGATGGCGTGACTCCCGCGGTCGGTAGGGGGAGCCCGATTCTAGCGTGCGCCTTGGCGCTGCTGTCAAAAATAGTTACAACTAGCCCAGGCGATCGCGCTTCGGCGTCAGGGCGTGGCAGCTACTCGATGAAAAGCGCTGGAGGCTGTAAAGCTGGACGAGAAAATTCTGTTTTGCTCGTTACTCGAACGGCTTTTCGTTCAGCCTCCAGCCTCCAGCGCCTTTGCTCGATCAGATCTTCGTCCGGACCTGCTTCGGCGTCAGGCCGAACTGGCGCTTGAAGGCGGTGGCGAAGTTCGCCGCGCTGCCGTAGCCGGCCAGCCAGGCCGCCTGGGCCACGCTGACGCCCTGGCGTTCCAGGGCTTCGCGGGCCTGCTGCAGTTTGCGCACGCGCTGGTACTCGAACAGGGTCATGCCCTGGCTGGCCTGGAACTGGCGCTGCAGGCTATTGATGTTGATGCCGGCATCGCGGGCGATGGCTTCCAGGGTCCAGCCATCGGCCTCGCCACTGTCCAGCAGTTCGACCACCCGGCGGATGCGCTGGTGTTCCTGTGGGCGCAGGCCGGGCGTGGCGGCCGGCTGCTGCTGGCAGAGCATGGCCAGAGCCTCGCTGGCGATCTCCAGGCTGCGGCTTTCCAGGTAGAGGTTTTCCAGCAGCGGGCCGTAGCCGGGCGGATGGAGAATCTGTTCGGCCATGGCCAGCAGGCGCGGGGACGGCTGCCAGCGGCGCAGCGCCAGGTGCTGGCGGGTGAAGCGGGTGATGTTGGCGTACTCGGCCTGATCGTCCAGGCCGCCGGCGTCGAACCACTCCGGCGCCAGGCTGACCACCAGCTTGCGGATGTGTGTGCCGCGCTGCGCCTGGCGCGAGAACAGCACCGGTTCGCTCAGCGACAGGGCGACGCCTTCGCAGGGAGCCGGTCTCGGCGAACCGAAGCGCACGGCGTGGTCGCCGTAGCGCACGTCGCTATGGCCTTCCAGGAACAGGATGAAGTTCAGGCGGGGTTCGATCTGCACCTGGGTGCTGAAATTGTGCAGTTCATGGCAATCGGAGCAGTGCAGCGACAGCCCGGCCCGCAGGCGCAGCCAGCGCAACTGCCCGCGGAACAGGTTGTCACGGCAGGGCTCGGCCTCGATCAGGCGCAGGTCGGGGCTGACCTGGCGGATCAGCTCGCTGCGTGGCACCACGGGTTGCATGCTGGACATGTCAC
This sequence comes from Phytopseudomonas dryadis, assembly GCF_004327355.1. GTDB lineage: Bacteria > Pseudomonadota > Gammaproteobacteria > Pseudomonadales > Pseudomonadaceae > Aquipseudomonas > Aquipseudomonas dryadis. The sequence goes on along the minus strand of NZ_QJUM01000004.1, from coordinate 125,382 downwards.
TACCTGCTGGGCTTGGGCTGTATCGGGCGAAAACTGGCGCGGATCCGGCAACCCGCTTTTGGCGGGCCAGGCACTGGGCGGATGCCGGCAGGGGCAATCCGGCGAACACGGGATGGATTCACGAGTGCCCGTGCCGGAAACGCCGGGCAAGACTACTGCCGCCTCGGTATTGATGCAAATGATTCTTATCCTTGCTTGTCGCCCCGTGACCACATGCCGCGGCAAGCGGGTGTTCGCACAAACATCATCCTTGCTGGCGCAAACCTTTTCCCGCAATGGCTGTGGGACACTCTCCATCATCATAAATACGAATCAGTAGCATATGGCTGACTGACTCGCTGTCGCCAACTTCAGGGGAGAACACAGATGGGCAATCGTCACTACAGGGGCTGGCCGCTCGATCGGCTGGCCGCCGCGCTGCTGCTGGCCAGCGGCCTGGCGAGTGTCGCGCACGCCGATGAGGCGCTGGAACTGGAAGAAACCAAGGTCATGGCCACCGCTCAGGAAGAGCTCAAGCAGGCTCCCGGGGTCTCCGTGATCAGCGCCGGAGACATCCGCAAGGCGCCGCCGGCCAACGACATCGCCGAGATCATTCGCAAGCAGCCCGGTGTCAACCTGACCGGCAACAGCGGCTCCGGTGCCCGGGGCAACAACCGGCAGATCGACATCCGTGGCATGGGCCCGGAGAACACCTTGATCCTGGTCGATGGCAAGCCGGTGACCTCGCGCAACTCGATACGTTACGGCTGGCGTGGCGACCGTGACACCCGTGGGGACACCAACTGGGTTCCCGCCGATCAGGTCGAGCGTATCGAGGTGCTGCGTGGCCCCGCCGCGGCCCGCTACGGCAACGGTGCCGCGGGCGGTGTCATCAACATCATCACCAAGGCGCCGACCGCCGAGCACCATGGCAACGCCACCGTCTACATGAACATGCCGCAGCACAGCGAGGAGGGGGCCAGCAAGCGCATCAACTTCGGCCTCAGCGGGCCGGTCACGGAGAACCTGTCCTATCGCCTGTACGGCAATCTCAGCAAGACCGACATGGACGACGAGGACATCAACGAAGGGCATGTCATCAATGCCGGCGCGCGTTCGACGTCCGGCCGCGAGGGTGTGCGCAACAAGGACCTCAACGGCTTGCTGTCCTGGCGCCTCGACGACCGGCAGAGCGTCGATTTCGAAGCGGGCTTCAGTCGCCAGGGCAATATCTACGCGGGCGACAACATGAACAACAGCGGTTCCGCGGCGCTGACCTCCTACCGCGAGCCCTGGCTCGGCCGCACGACCAACAAGATGTACCGCGAGAACTACGCCCTGACCCATCATGGCGACTGGGACTTCGGGACCAGCCTGAGTTACCTGCAATACGAGAAGACGCGCAACCGGCGCCTGGAGGAAGGTCTCTCCGGCGGCCCCGAGGGCAACATCACCGCCAATGGCGTTTTCAACACCAGCGTGCTGGAAAGCACCACCGCGCACAGTGAAGTCAATCTGCCGCTGTCCTGGGGGGTGGAGCAGGTTCTGACGGTTGGCGCCGAGTGGGTCGAACAGTCGCTGGACGATCCCTCCTCGAATACCCAGAGCACCATCGAGGCCGGTTCTATTCCCGGTATCAGCGATACCAATCGTGCCTCGGACATCTCGGCGCGAATCGCGTCGCTGTTCGTCGAGGACAACATCGAGTTGCGTCCCGGGACCATCCTGACCCCGGGCCTGCGTGTCGACCATCACAGCATCGTCGGCACCAACTGGAGTCCGGCGCTGAACGTGTCGCAGAGCCTGGGCGCGGACTTCACCCTCAAGGCGGGGATCGCGCGTGCCTACAAGGCGCCGAACCTCTATCAACTGAACCCTAATTATCTGCTGTACAGTCGCGGCGCCGGTTGCTGGGGCGGCGGTGGCGCCTGTTACCTGCAGGGTAACGAGGGCCTGGACGCCGAAACCAGCGTCAACAAGGAGCTGGGCATCGAATTCAACCGTGACGGCTGGGTCGCCGGCATCACCTACTTCCGCAACGACTACAAGAACAAGATCGAGGCCGGACGAAGCGCCGTTGGCAGCGCGGTGGGCGGCAGCAGTTCCGCCTACGCCAACGCCGATGTGTTCCAGTGGGAAAACGTGCCCAAGGCGGTGGTCGAAGGGCTCGAGGGCACCCTGAACGTACCGGTGGCGAGCAACCTGGACTGGAACACCAACTTCACCTACATGCTGCAGTCGGTGAACAAGGAAACCGGCGAGCCGCTGTCGATCATCCCGGAATACACGGTCAACTCGAGCCTCGACTGGCAGGTCAGCGAGCCGCTGTCGCTGCGTGCCTCGGTGGTCTGGTATGGCAAGCAGAAACCTGGCAAGTACGACTATCAGGGTAATGTGCTGACCGGCGACGCGCGTCGCCAGATCTCGCCCTACGCGCTGCTGGGCTTCAGTGGCAGCTACGCCATCACCAGGAGCCTGAGTGTCAGCGCGGGCGTCGACAACCTGTTCGACAAGCGCCTGTACCGGGAAGGTAATGCGCGTGAAGCGGGCGCCTACACCTACAACGAACCGGGGCGTACCTTCTACACCAGCCTGAGCGTCGATTTCTGACTTGCCTAGCAGCGCATCGCGGGCACGAGACAGCGTTTCTCGTGCCCGCTTTCATTGCGCCTTGGCGCATGACCAACAAGAACTGTTCACGACCTGACCAAGGCGCAAACGGACGTTGAGCTGCAAGCCACAAGCTTCAAGCTAGAAGCGAGGCAGCCTGTAGGATGGGTCGGGCCGCGCAGGTGAAACCCATCAATTGCCGATGGGTTGCACCCATCCTACGAACTAGCTTGAGGCTTGCAGCTTATGGCTGCTTTTGCCTTTTAACGGTCTTTCGTCTTAACGGTCTTTCGTCGCTGCATGCGGTAACCGACAACTTCGTGAACAGTCTTCATAACCCGAGAAACCTGCATGATCCGTTTTCAAGGTTGCGTGGCCACGGCCTCGGCCTCGCTGTACATGAGCAAGCTGTGCAAACATTTCCGCCACAAGATCAGCGTCGAATTCGACGAGCAGCAGGCGCGAGCCGAATTTCCCTTCGGCCTGTGCCTGATGCGTGCCGACGATCGGACGCTACGCTTCGACTGCGAGGCGCCCAGTGAAGAGGCCGCTGCCCGTATTCGTGCGGTGCTCGACGACCATCTGCCACGCTTCGCGCGCAAGGAGGACCTGAGCATTGACTGGCATGAGCGGTTGGCTGGGCGTTGAGTGGCGTTGCGCGCTGTTTCTGCTGGGAATGGTGCCCTGGCTGAGCGCCAGTGCCGACACGTCGCCCTGGCGCACGGCTTCGCTGCCCCTCGCCGAAGAACGCGAGCTGCATTCGCAACACACCGGGCGTGAATACCGCATCTACCTGTCGGTGCCGCCTGGCCAGCCGCCTGCCCAGGGCTACCCGGTCATCTATGTACTCGATGGTAATCTGCTGTTTCCGGCGTTGCTGCCGCAATCACGCATGTTCCAGCCGAATGCCTTTCGCGGTGGCCGCGAACCGGTCGTGCTGGTGGGCATCGGCTACCCCACTGACGAAGCCTTCGATGTGCAGGCGCGGGCCGAGGATTACACCCCGCCAGCAGCGGATATGGGCGATACCGGTGACCGGCTATCGAGCAGGCACGGTGGCGCCGAGCGCTTTCTGGCCTTTATCGAGAATGAGCTCAAGCCACTGGTCGAGGCGCGCTATCCCATCGACAGGGGGCGGCAGACCCTGTTCGGCCACTCCTATGGCGGCCTGTTCACGGTCTACACCCTGCTGAGCCGACCCCAGGCATTCCAGCGCTACCTGGCATCCAGCCCTTCGCTGTGGTGGAAGCAGCGGTATATCTTCAGCCTGCTGCCGGCAGCCAAAGGCGCACGCTCGCTGCGCAGCGGCGAGCCTCGGCTGTTGCTGAGCGTGGGCGATGGCGAACAGCCTGCAGGCGATCCTGCGCGGCAGGACGAGCGGCTGTTGCATCAGGCGCGACGGCGCATCGTCGATAATGCACGGGACCTGGATGCTGCCCTGACCAGGCTCGGCTTCGTCTCCGAGCTACGTATCCAGGCGCATGGCGATCATGCCAGTACGGCCTTTATCAGCGCCGCGCAGGTGCTGGAATTCGCTACCGACTAGCTGACGGTCAAGGTCAGATCGATGCGCGAGAGCCACTCGGCTTCGGTCTCGAAATCCGCCTGGGTCAGCGGATTGGCCGCCAGCCAGCCATCCGGGAACTGGATCGCCAGGCTGGTCGGGCCGGCCTTCAGGCGTACGGTCGGCATGTCCTGGGTGCCACGGATGTGGTGGAAGAGGATGGCGAAGCGCAGCAGCACGCACAGGCGCACCAGCTTGATGCCGTCCTCGCCGAACTCGGCGAGCTTGTCCCGGGGGATGTTGCGCCGGTGGCCGCGCACCAGCAGGGCCAGCATCTGCTGATCCTGGCGGGAGAAGCCGGACAGATCCGAGTGCTCGATCAGGTAGGCGCCATGCTTGTGGTACTGGTAGTGCGCGATATCCAGGCCGATCTCATGCACGCGGGCGGCCCAGGTCAGCAGCTCGCGGTGCCATTCGGCATCGAGCTGCCAGCTCTGCGCCACCTGGTCCAGGGCGCGCAGCGCCTTGTGCTCGACCCGGGCGGCCTGCTCCAGGTCGACGTGGTAGCGAACCATCAGCGAGCTCAGGGTGCGTTCGCGCACATCCTCGTGGTGATGGCGGCCGAGCAGGTCATAGAGCACGCCTTCACGCAGGGCGCCTTCGGAGTGGCTCATGCGGCTGAGTTCGCAGGCGTCGAAGATGGCCTCGAGAATCGCCAGGCCCGCCGGGAAGATCGGCCGGCGATCCGGCTTGAGGCCGTCGAGGTCGAGCTTGTCGACGTCGCCGCTCTTGAACACCTTGCGCTTGAGCCAGGCCAGGCCTTCGCCGTTGACCTCGCCGTTGCTCAGGCCGGCGGACTGGATGGCCAGGCCGATGGCCTTGATGGTGCCCGAGGCGCCCACCGCATCCTGCCAGCCGAGGCGGCGCAGGGCATGCTCGATGCCCATGATTTCCAGGCGCGCGGCGGTATAGGCCTGGGCGTAGCGCGCCGGGGTGATCTTGCCGTCCTTGAAATAACGCTGGGTATAGCTCACGCAACCCATCTGCAGGCTTTCGCGCAGCAGCGGCTCGAAGCGCTGGCCGATGATGAATTCTGTACTGCCGCCGCCGATGTCGGTGACCAGGCGCTTGCCCGGGGTGTCGGCGATGCTGTGCGACACGCCGAGGTAGATCAGGCGCGCTTCTTCGCGACCGGAGATGACCTCCACCTGGTGGCCGAGCAGGGCCTCGGCGCGGCGAATGAAGTCGGCGCGGTTGCGCGCTTCGCGCAGGGCATTGGTGCCGACGATGCGCACCGCGCCCTGGGGCAGGCTGCTGGTCAGTTGCGCGAAGCGACCCAGGCAATCCAGGCCGCGCTGCATGGCCTCCTCGCTGAGCTGGCGCTGCTCGTCGATGCCGGCCGCCAGCTGCACCTTGTCGCCGAGGCGCTCAAGAATGCGGATTTCGCCATGGTCGGCCTTGGCCAGCACCATGTGGAAGCTGTTGGAGCCCAGGTCGATGGCGGCAATCAGCGGAAAGGACTCGGCACGGGGAAGCGGCATGATGACTCAATCTCGAGGCAGAACCCCATCATCGTGCCACGATAGACCGGCCGCGCCAACGCATACCGCTTCGTCGTGGCCGGCACGCACCTGGCGTGCATGGCCCGGAACCAGGTGTGGCGGGGTGTGCGTCGAGGCCGGGGCGGGTGGTGTCGGGTGCTTGCGCATCGCGGGTGTCGATAGCGATTATAGACACGCTCAATGGCGGGCGCCTTCCTGTGTCCGGCAAGCCGGGCTATGATGGCGGGCACTTTACCGTTATTGCCTGCGAACACGGAGACTTCCCATGAGTGAATTCATCACCAACGTCAGCGATGCCAGCTTCGATCAGGATGTCATCCAGGCCGAAGGCCCGGTTCTGGTCGACTACTGGGCTGAGTGGTGCGGCCCGTGCAAGATGATCGCGCCGGTTCTGGACGAGATTTCCAGGGAATACCAGGGCAAGCTGAAAATCTGCAAACTGAACATCGACGAAAATCAGGACACCCCGCCGAAGTATGGCGTGCGCGGCATTCCGACGCTGATGCTGTTCAAGAACGGCAACGTCGAAGCGACCAAGGTCGGTGCTCTGTCCAAGTCCCAGCTGGCCGCGTTCCTCGATAGCAATATCTGAGACGCTGCGCACAAAGGCCCCGCTGTTCGCGGGGCTTTTTTCTGCGCAAAGGCTAGACGCCTTCGTCAAGCCGATGTTACATTCGGCTCCGTTGCATTCTCTATGCAACCCCCTGCACGCCGTCGCCGACGCATTCCTACTCGACTCTTCGCTGAACAAACGGTCGAAACACAAGCAGGCGACCCAGTCGTCTCTATCTGCGGCGCGGCCTCTCAAGCTCAATGCTTATCATTCCCTCCTCTAATGATTACGTCATTCCTATATGAATCTGACTGAACTCAAGCAAAAGCCGATTACCGAACTGCTGGAAATGGCCGAACAGATGGGCATCGAGAACATGGCCCGTTCGCGCAAGCAGGACGTGATCTTCTCGCTGTTGAAAAAACATTCCAAAGGCGGCGAGGAAATTTCCGGTGATGGCGTGCTGGAGATCCTCCAGGACGGTTTCGGCTTTCTGCGCAGCGCGGATGCCTCCTATCTCGCCGGCCCCGACGATATCTACGTCTCGCCGAGCCAGATCCGCCGTTTCAACCTGCGCACCGGCGACACCATCGTCGGCAAGATCCGCCCGCCGAAAGAAGGCGAGCGGTACTTCGCGTTGCTCAAGGTCGACACGATCAACTACGACCGTCCGGAGAACGCCAAGAACAAGATCCTGTTCGAGAACCTGACGCCGCTGTTCCCCAACAAACGCCTGATCATGGAAGCCGGCAACGGCTCCACCGAGGACATCACCGGCCGGGTGATCGACCTCTGCGCCCCGATCGGCAAGGGCCAGCGCGGCCTGATCGTCGCCCCGCCGAAAGCGGGCAAGACCATCATGCTGCAGAACATCGCCAGCAACATCACCCGCAACAACCCCGAGTGCCACCTGATCGTCCTGCTGATCGACGAGCGTCCGGAAGAAGTGACCGAGATGCAGCGCACCGTGCGCGGCGAAGTGGTCGCTTCGACCTTCGATGAGCCGCCGACCCGCCACGTGCAGGTCGCCGAGATGGTCATCGAGAAGGCCAAGCGCCTGGTCGAGCACAAGAAGGATGTGGTCATCCTGCTCGACTCCATCACCCGCCTGGCGCGTGCCTACAACACCGTGATCCCGAGCTCCGGCAAGGTGCTGACCGGTGGTGTCGACGCCCACGCCCTGGAGAAACCCAAGCGTTTCTTCGGTGCCGCGCGCAACATCGAGGAAGGCGGCTCGCTGACCATCATCGCCACCGCGCTGGTGGAAACCGGCTCGAAGATGGACGAAGTGATCTACGAGGAATTCAAGGGTACCGGCAACATGGAACTGCCCCTGGATCGTCGTATCGCCGAGAAGCGCGTGTTCCCGGCCATCAACATCAACCGCGCCGGTACCCGTCGCGAAGAGTTGCTGACCGCCGAGGACGAACTGCAGCGCATGTGGATCCTGCGCAAGCTGCTGCACCCGATGGACGAGATCGCGGCCATCGAGTTCCTGATCGACAAGCTCAAGGCGACCAAGACCAACGACGAGTTCTTCATGTCCATGAAGCGCAAGTAAGACATTGCGTCATGCCACAAGGCCGGGGAAACCCGGCCTTGTCGTTTCTGCACGTAGGGCAGGCTAGAAAGCCCCTGCCGAGGGCGGGGACAGTGCTGGTAGACTTCAGGCCATCCAGGGCGCCCTTACAGGCTAGGCAGTGCGCTGTCCTGATACCCCGTTTATGCGATAAGTCGGCTCGGCAGTCCGTGTGCAGAAGCAGTTAAGACATGCCGCTGTCTCTAAACACCACGATCATCCGCGTCACGCTCCTTCGCCATTGCGTGACCCAGCAAACCGTATTGAAGTAGGAATCAGAGCATGACCAGCGCCCAACAAAGTGCCGCACTGCGCAACCAAATTTGGAGAATCGCCAACGATGTGCGTGGCGCAGTCGACGGCTGGGACTTCAAGCAATATGTGCTCGGCACTCTGTTCTACCGTTTCATCAGCGAAAATTTCGCTGACTACATGAGCGGCGGCGATGAGTCAGTCGATTACGCTGCCATGAATGATGGCGACAAGAACATCGCGGCAGTCAAAGACGATGCCATCAGAACCAAGGGCTATTTCATCTACCCCAGTCAGCTATTCGCCAAGGTGGCGGCCAATGCCCACAACAACGCCAGCCTGAACACCGATCTGAACGATATCTTCAAAGCCATCGAGGCATCCGCCAGCGGTTACCCCTCCGAGCGAGACATCAAGGGGTTGTTCGCTGACTTCGACACCACCAGCAACCGCCTGGGCAATACCGTCAAGGACAAGAATGCGCGCCTCGCAGACGTGCTCAAAGGCGTAGCAAAACTGGACTTTGGCACCTTCGACGACAGCCATATCGACCTGTTTGGCGACGCCTATGAATTTCTCATCTCCAACTACGCCGCCAACGCCGGTAAGTCCGGTGGCGAGTTCTTCACCCCGCAGCAGGTCTCCAAGCTGATCGCCCAACTTGCCATGCACAAGCAAGCCCGCATCAACAAGATCTACGACCCGGCCTGCGGCTCCGGCTCGCTGTTGCTGCAAGCCAAGAAGCACTTTGACGCCCATATTGTCGAAGAGGGTTTTTTCGGTCAGGAACTCAACCACACCACTTACAACCTGGCGCGGATGAATATGTTCCTGCACAACGTCAACTACGACAAATTCAACATCCAACTTGGCGACACCCTGATCGAGCCGCACTTTGGTGACGACAAACCCTTCGATGCCATCGTCTCCAACCCGCCCTACTCGGTGAAGTGGAAAGGCTCGGACGACCCCACCCTGATCAACGACGACCGCTTTGCCCCGGCCGGCGTATTGGCGCCCAAGTCCAAGGCCGACTTCGCCTTCGTACTGCATGCACTCAGCTACCTGTCCAGCAAGGGCCGCGCGGCCATCGTCTGCTTCCCCGGCATCTTCTACCGGGGTGGTGCCGAGCAGAAGATCCGTCAATACCTAGTGGACAACAACTATGTGGAGAGCGTGATTTCTCTGGCCCCCAACCTGTTCTTCGGCACCACCATCGCCGTGAACATTCTGGTGCTGGCGAAAAACAAGCCAGACACCACCACCCAATTCATCGACGCCAGCGGCCTGTTCAAAAAAGGCGTCAACAACAACCTGCTGGAAGACGTGCATATCGAGCGCATCATGCAGGCGTTCGACAGCAAGGCGAATATCGAGCACTTTGCCCAATCTATGCCTTTAGCGCGCATAGCCGCCAACGACTACAACCTGTCCGTCAGCAGCTATGTGGAAGTCAGGGACAATCGTGAGGCGGTGAATATCGCTCAGCTCAATGCCGACCTGAAAACCACGGTTGCCAGGATTGACCAATTGCGAAAGGACATCGATGCCATCGTGGCGAAGATTGAGGGCGAGGAGCTGGAGGCATGAGCAGCGTGACTTTCTTGGATAGGCTGCTGGATGGGGTTGAAGTGGAGTGGAAGGAGCTGGGCGATGAGCGTTTTTTTGAAATAGCCAACAGTGGTAGAACACCAGTAAAGGCTTCATTGCGAAAATCTGGCGAAATACCATATTACGGTGCAAATAATATTCAAGACTATGTAGAAGGTTATACGCATGACGGTGAGTTTGCTCTAATCGCTGAGGACGGAAGCGCAAGTCTGCAAAGCTACTCGATTCAATATGCAACAGGAAAATTTTGGGCAAACAATCACGTTCATGTTGTTTGTGGTAAAACGCAGGTGAATACAAGGTTCTTGTACCACTATCTATCCATTGTTAATTTCATCCCATTTTTGACTGGTGGTGGTCGAGCTAAGTTAACCAAGGGTAGCATGGTAGAAATTCAAGTCCCCATCCCCTGTCCAGATAATCCTAAAAAATCGCTTGAAATCCAAGCCGAAATCGTCCGCATACTGGACACCTTTACCGAGCTGACCACCGAGCTGACCACCGAGCTGACCGCCCGTAAAAGGCAATACAGCTACTACCGTGATCACTTGCTGAGTTTTAAAGAAGGGAATGTGAAGTGGAAGGCGTTGGGAGAAGTTGGCGACTTTATTCGTGGCAAGCGTTTTACCAAGGCTGATTATGTGGGAGACGGTATCAACGTTATCCATTATGGCGAGATATACACGCGTTACGGCATTTCTACGACGCGAGTCTATTCTCAGGTTAGAAACGATATGGCTGGGTCACTGCGCTATGCAGAGCCAGGCGACGTAGTGATAACCGACGTGGGCGAAACCGTTGAAGATGTTGGTAAGGCCGTGGCATGGCTCGGAGATGAAAAGGTCGCCATTCACGATCATTGCTATGCTTTTCGGCATTCAATGGATCCGAAATTTGTTTCCTATTGCATGCAAACTACATCTTTCGTTTCCGAGAAGGCAAAGTATATAGCCAGAACCAAAGTTAATACATTGCTGGTTAATGGGTTTTCAAAGATTAAAATTCCTGTTCCATACCCAGATGAGGCTGAAAAATCACTTGCAGAGCAAGCCCGCATCGTCGCCATCCTCGACAAACTCGACGCGCTAACCAATTCCATCAGCGAAGGCTTGCCCCGCGAAATCGCCCTACGCCAAAAGCAATACGAACATTATCGTGCCTTACTGTTGAGTTTCCCCAAGCCAGAAGAGGTAGCGGCGTAATATGGGTAAGACGCTAAGGGAAATAGCTGAAGGTCTGAAAAGAAGCCCGAAGAAGGTGCAGTTGATCTACGCCTTCAATGGTACGGGCAAAACGCGCCTGTCGCGGGAGTTCAAACAGCTCTTCGCTCCCAAAACGGATGCCGATGAAGATGGCGATGAGGACGATCAACCAAGGCTGTCGCGCAACAAGATACTCTATTACAGCGCCTTTACCGAAGACTTGTTCTATTGGGATAACGACCTGGCCGGTGACGCCGAGCCCAAGCTGAAAATCCAACCCAATACCTTTACGGATTGGGTGTTGATGGATGAGGGCCAAGACCAGAACATCATCACGACCTTTCAGCGTTACACCAACGACAAGCTCACGCCACGATTCAATGCAGAGCGAAAAGAACAAAACAAGGACGGTAACGAGATCACCATCAAGGCGTTCTCGGAAGTCACGTTCTCGATGGAGCGTGGCGATACGACACATTCGGGCAATCTGAAAATCTCCAAGGGCGAAGAAAGCAACTTCATCTGGAGTATTTTCTACACGCTGCTTGAGCAGGTGATTGGCGTACTCAATGTTGCTGAGCCGGCTGATCGCGAAACTGACCAATTCAATCAGCTGGAATATGTGTTTATTGATGATCCGGTCAGCTCTCTGGATGAGAATCATCTGATTCAGTTAGCGGTGAACCTGGGGCAATTGATCAATTCGAGTGAGTCGGGCGTCAAATTCATCGTATCTACGCACAGCGCTATTTTTTACAATGTGCTTTACAATGAGGTTGGTGCCAAGGGCGGTTATATTCTCAGTCGTTTAGACGATGGCACATTTGTGCATGAAGAAAAGAAGGGCGATTCAAATAAAAGCTTTTCTTATCATCTGCACATTAAAGCTCTTATCGAGCAAGCGGTCGCTACCAATAGCGTGCAACGCTACCATTTTGCTCTGCTGCGTAATCTGTATGAAAAAACCGCCAATTTTCTTGGATATCAAAGGTGGTCTGAGCTGTTGCCGGAGGATAAAAAGGCTTACGCCAGTCGGGTTATGAATTTCTATCCTCACAACACCTTGTCCAACGAAGAGATCGCAGAGCCGACGCCGCCCGAAAAAGAGATGGTTGGTCTATTGCTTGAAAAGCTGAACACCTATGGCTTCTGGCAGCAGAAGAAAGAAAACGGTTGATGAGCATATTTTTCGGCTGGCAGCGGTTTTCCTTCGTGAGGATCTAAGGCATGACCGCCATCACCCATCCTGGCGATTACCGCCAGACGCGCCAGTAGCCATCAAGCAGCGCGAACGCGCTTGGGTGCTGCATGTACGCACCTTGCGGGTATGACACGAGAGAACGACCATGTCCAAGCACAACCTGACATTGCGCGATCAAACCACTGAGTTTTTGCTCTACACCGCACCCAATGGCGCGATCAAGGTGGAGGTGCTGCTCAGCAATGAGAGCATCTGGCTGACGCAGAAGCGCATGGCCGAGCTGTTCGGTGTGGGCGTGCCGGCGATTTCCAAGCACTTGAAGAATATTTTCGACAGCGGCGAGCTGGTGGAAGACGTGGTTGTTTCCATTTTGGAAACAACCACTGAACACGGTGCAGTGGCGGGGCTGACGCAAACCCAGCAGGTGAAGTACTACAACCTGGATGCGGTGATCTCGGTCGGTTATCGGGTCAATTCGGCGCAGGCGACGCAATTTCGCATCTGGGCGACGGCCTTGATCAAGGAGTACATCATCAAGGGCTTTGCCATGGATGATGAGCGGCTGAAAAATGGCCGCTACTTCGGCAAGGACTATTTCCGCGAGCTGCTGGAGCGGGTGCGCTCCATCCGTGCTGGCGAGCGGCGCGTTTATCAGCAGATCACCGATATTTTTGCCGAATGCAGCATCGACTACGACCCGAAGTCTGAAACCACGCGGCTATTCTACGCCCATGTGCAGGACAAGTTTCACTTCGCGATTACCGGCCATACGGCGGCAGAAATCATTGCCTTGCATGCTGATGCCAGTAAGCCCTTGATGGGTATGAGCACCTACAAGAACGCGCCAGATGGCCGCGTGCTGAAGTCGGATGCCATCGTGGCGAAGAATTATCTGAGCGAGACGGATATCAAGAAGCTGGAACGGGCCGTTGCCACATTCTTCGACTACATCGAAGGCATCATCGAGCGGCGCAACACCTTCACCATGGAGGGCTTCGCGGAAAGCGTGAACAAGTTTCTGGCGTTCAATGAATACCGGATTCTGGAAGGCTACGGCACGATGTCGCGTCAGCAGGCGGAGCAGAAAGCCTTCGCCGAGTATGAAAAATTCAACAAGCAGCAGCGTATCGAGTCTGATTTCGACCGCGAGATAAAAAAGCTGCTGCAGAAAAGGGACGTGCAGGAATGAGTGACTATAAGGCCATTGCCGAATCGAAAAACTTCATCGTTCTGGAGCAGTACACGAAGCAATGGCAGGTTGCCGAGAGCTATCAGAGCGAAGGCGATCTGGAGCGCGAGTTCATTCAGGACTTGGTCAGCCAAGGTTATGAATATCCGCCGGGCCTGAATACGCCCCAGGCCCTGCTGGCCAATGTGCGCGTGCAGCTACAAACCCTCAATGACGCGCAGTTTTCCGATGGTGAGTGGCAGCGCTTCGTCGACACCTGGCTGAACAAGCCTGGCGACGGCATTGTCGAGAAAACTCGCAAGATTCACGATGACTACATTCACGACTTCGTCTTTGACGATGGCCGTATCCAGAATATCTACCTGCTGGACAAGAAGAACGTCCTGCGCAACAAGGTGCAGGTGATCAAGCAGTTCGAGCAGGCCGGCAGCCATGCCAACCGCTACGACGTGACGATTCTGGTCAATGGCTTGCCGCTGGTGCAGGTGGAGTTGAAGAAGCGCGGGGTGGCGATTCGCGAGGCCTTCAATCAGGTACACCGCTACAGCAAGGAAAGCTTCAACAGCGAACAGTCCTTGTTCAAGTTCCTGCAATTGTTCGTGATCTCCAACGGCACCGACACGCGCTACTTTGCCAACACTACGCAGCGCAACAAGAACAGCTTCGACTTCACCATGAATTGGGCGCAGGCCGATAACAGCCTGATCAAGGATCTGAAGGACTTCACCGCCACCTTCTTCCAGAAAGACACCTTGCTGAAGGTGCTGCTGCGTTACTCGGTCTTCGATACCAGCAACACGCTGCTGGTCATGCGCCCTTACCAGATCGCTGCCACGGAGCGCATTCTGTGGAAGATCAACTGCGCGTATCAGGCCAAGAAGTGGAGCACCCGCGAGGGTGGTGGCTTCGTCTGGCACACCACCGGCTCCGGCAAGACGCTGACCAGCTTCAAGGCCGCTCGCCTGGCCACCGAAGTGCCGTTCATCGACAAGGTGTTCTTCGTGGTGGATCGCAAGGATCTGGATTACCAGACCATGAAGGAATACCAGCGCTTCTCGCCGGAAAGCGTGAACGGTTCGGACAGCACGGCGGGCCTGAAGCGTAACCTGGACAAGGACGACAACAGGATCGTCGTCACCACCATCCAGAAGCTCAATAACCTGATGAAGAGCGAGCCCGACCTGGCCATTTACGGTAAGCAGGTGGTGTTTATCTTCGACGAGTGCCACCGCAGCCAGTTTGGCGAGGCGCAGAAGAACCTGAAGAAGCGGTTCAAGAAGTTTTATCAGTTCGGCTTTACCGGCACCCCGATCTTTGCCGGCCACAACGCCTTGGGTGCGGAAGATACGGCCAGCGTGTTTGGCCTTGAGTTGCACTCGTACGTGATCACCGATGCGATTCGCGATGAAAAGGTGCTCAAGTTCAAGGTCGATTACAACGATGTGCGCCCACAGTTCAAGGCCATCGAAACCGAGCAGGATGAGAAAAAACTCAGCGCGGCGGAAAACAGGCGGGCCTTGCTGCACCCTGATCGCATCCGTGAAATCACGCAGTACATCCTCAATACCTTCCGGCAGAAAACCCATCGTTTGCAAGCGGGCAACAAAGGCTTCAACGCCATGTTTGCGGTCAGCAGCGTAGATGCCGCAAAGCTTTACTACGAGTCCTTCAGGGCTCTGCAAGCGGGCAGCGAAAAGCCGCTGCGGGTTGCCACGATCTTTTCTTTCGCGGCCAACGAGGAGCAGGATGCGGTCGGCGAGATCGAGGACGAAAGCTTCGATGTCTCTGCCATGAACAGCAGCGCCAAGGAGTTTTTGAGTGCGGCCATTGCAGACTACAACGGATTGTTCAAAACCAACTTCAGCGTGGACAGCAACGGCTTTCAGAACTACTACCGCGACCTGGCCAAGCAGGTCAAAGCCAGGGAGGTCGATCTGCTGATTGTGGTAGGCATGTTCCTCACGGGTTTCGATGCACCTACGCTCAACACCTTGTTCGTCGACAAGAACCTACGCTATCACGGGCTGATGCAAGCCTATTCACGCACCAACCGGATTTTTGACGCAACCAAGACCTTCGGCAATATCGTCACCTTTCGCGATCTGCAGCAGGCGACCATCGACTCCATCACCTTGTTCGGTAACAGCCATACCCGCAACGTGGTGCTGGAGAAGAGTTACAAGGAATATATGGAGGGCTTTACCGACGTGCTGACGGGTGAAGCGCGGCGTGGTTTTGTCGATGTGGTTGCCGAGCTGGAGCAGCGTTTCCCCGACCCGACGGCGATTGAAAAAGAGTCCGACAAAAAGGCCTTTGCCAAGCTGTTTGGCGAGTATCTGCGCGTGGAAAACGTGTTACAGAACTACGATGAATTCGCCAGCCTGAAGACCTTGCAAAGCGTGGACATGAACGACTCGGCGGCGGTCGAGGCGTTCAAGGCACAGCATTATTTGAATGATGAAGAGCTCGCCGCGCTGCAAGCGATCAAGGTGCCGGCGGAGAGAAAAATCCAGGATTACCGTTCGGCCTATAACGATGTGCGTGATTGGCTGCGCCGGGAAAGAGCGGGTGCTAAAAAGGAGCAATCCACCATCGACTGGGATGACGTGGTCTTTGAAGTGGATCTGCTCAAATCCCAGGAAATCAATCTGGATTACATCCTGGAGCTGCTCTTCGAGCACAATAAGAAAACCAAGAGCAAGGCTGAACTGGTCGAGGAAATGCGTCGGATCATTCGAGCTAGCTTGGGTAACCGGGCGAAGGAAAGCCTGGTGGTCGATTTCATCAATCAAACCGACCTCGATCAGATCGATGATGCGGCCAGTGTGATCGAGGCTTTCTATGCTTATGCCCAAGCTGTGTTGCGGCAAGAAGCCGAGGAACTGATCAACGGGGAGAGCCTCAATGCGGAAGCTGCAAGGCGCTACATCACGACTTCGTTGCGGCGAGAATATGCCAGTGACGCCGGAACCGAGTTGAACTCCATTCTGCCCAAGATGAGTCCGTTGAATCCGCAGTTCCTGACTAAGAAGCAAAGCGTCTTTCAGAAGATTTCTGCATTCGTGGAGAAATTCAAAGGCGTGAAGAAATTCAACGGCGTTGAAGGGGATTTATAGGTTTCTTTGTTTTGAGAATCGACTTTTGGACGATGGGCACGAATTCGCAATCGACCGATGTGTTTCAGTGTCACGCAGGGTTGAAGAGCGGAGACTGTCGCTGCAGACCTTCTGAAAACCCCACTTCGGCGCTAAACTTTGCGCCCCGATTCGAGAGGCTCCAGCATGCAGTATCGCGACCTGCGCGACTTTATCCGCGGCCTGGAAGAGCGCGGCGAGCTCAAGCGCATTCAGGCGCCGGTGTCGCCGATCCTGGAAATGACCGAGATCTGCGACCGCACCCTGCGCAAGGGTGGCCCGGCTCTGTTGTTCGAGAATCCCACTGGCCACGACGTGCCGGTACTCGGCAACCTGTTCGGTACGCCGAAGCGCGTGGCGCTGGGCATGGGCGCGGAGGCGGTGTCGGAGCTGCGCGAGATCGGCAAATTGCTGGCCTTTCTCAAGGAGCCCGAGCCGCCGAAGGGGCTCAAGGACGCCTGGTCGAAGCTGCCGATCTTCAAGAAGGTCATCAGCATGGCGCCCAAGGTGCTCAAGGACGCGCCTTGTCATGAGGTGATCGAGGAGGGCGACGACATCGACCTCGGCAAGCTGCCGATCCAGCATTGCTGGCCGGGCGACGTGGCGCCGCTGATCACCTGGGGCCTGACCGTCACCAAGGGCCCGAACAAGGAGCGGCAGAACCTCGGTATCTATCGCCAGCAGGTCATCGGTCGCAACAAGGTGATCATGCGCTGGCTCAGCCACCGTGGCGGCGCCCTGGATTACCGTGACTGGTGCGAGAAGTATCCGGACCAGCCGTATCCGGTGGCGGTGGCCCTGGGCGCCGATCCGGCGACCATTCTCGGCGCCGTCACCCCGGTGCCGGACAGCCTTTCCGAATATGCCTTCGCCGGCCTGCTGCGTGGCCATCGCACCGAACTGGTGAAGTGCCGTGGCAGCGAGCTGCAGGTGCCGGCCAGTGCCGAAATCGTCCTCGAAGGGGTGATCCATCCCGGCGAGACCGCTCCGGAAGGTCCCTACGGCGATCACACCGGCTACTACAACGAGGTCGACACCTTCCCGGTGTTCACCGTCGAGCGCATCACCCGTCGCCGCGACCCCATCTACCACAGCACCTACACCGGCCGGCCGCCGGATGAGCCGGCGATTCTCGGCGTGGCGCTGAACGAAGTGTTCGTGCCCATCCTGCAGAAGCAGTTCCCCGAGATCACCGACTTCTACCTGCCGCCGGAAGGTTGTTCCTACCGCATGGCGGTGGTGACCATGAAGAAGCAGTACCCGGGCCACGCCAAGCGGGTGATGCTCGGTGTCTGGTCGTTCTTGCGACAGTTCATGTACACCAAGTTCGTCATCGTCACCGACGACGACATCGACGCCCGCGACTGGAACGACGTGATCTGGGCCATCACCACGCGTATGGACCCCAAGCGCGACACGGTGATGATCGACAACACGCCGATCGACTACCTGGACTTCGCCTCGCCGGTGTCCGGCCTGGGCTCGAAGATGGGCCTGGACGCCACCCACAAGTGGCCGGGCGAGACCAGTCGCGAGTGGGGGCGTGCCATCGTCAAGGACGACGCGGTGACGCGCCGGGTCGACGAAATCTGGAGCCAGTTGGGAATCGATTGATGAAGGTCACCCTGCAACCGTCCGGCGCCGTCCTGCAGATCGAGGACGGCGAACGCATTCTCGACGGTGCCCGGCGCCTCGGTTACAGCTGCCCGCAGAGCTGCCGCAACGGCAATTGCCATGTCTGCGCCGCGTTGCTGGTGGAAGGGCGGGTACGCCAGAACGGCGTCGAACTCGAGCATGGCGAGCTGTACACCTGCCTGGCCGAGCCGCTGGAAGACTGCGTGCTGCACTGGGACGGGGTGCTGGCGCCGGGCGAGCTAGCGGTGCGTAAGCTGAGTTGTCAGGTGCTGGCCTGCGAGGATGCCGGTGGCGATGTCTGGCGGGTGCGTCTGCGGGCGCCGGCCGGCAGGCCGCCGCGCTATCACGCCGGGCAGTACCTGCTGATCGAGCGCGAGGATGGCGAGCAGTCGGCGTTTTCCCTGGCCTCGGCGCCCCAGTGTGGGCGCGATCTGGAACTGCACATCCTCGGTCGCGAGAGCAGTGCGCTGAACCTGCTGCAGCAGCTGCGCGAGCAGGGCATGGCGCGGGTGCAACTGCCGTTCGGCGACGCCCACCTGGCCGAGCTGCCGGATGGCCCGCTGGTGCTGATCGCGGCGGGCACCGGCATGGCGCAGATGCACAGTCTGATCGAGGAGTGCCGCTCCCGGGGCTTCGCGCATCCGGTGCACCTGTACTGGGGCGCGCGCCGGCCCGAGGATTTCTACGCCTTGCCGCACTGGGACGAATGGCGACAACTGCCCAATCTGTTCCTGCACCAGGTGGTCAGCGACCAGTGTGGCTGGCAGGGCCGCTGCGGCCTGCTGCACGAAGCGATCCGCGAGGATTTCGCCGATCTCGGCGCGTTGCACGTCTATGCCAGCGGTTCGCCAGCCATGGTCTACGCGACCCTGGACGCCCTGGTCGAAGCCGGCATGGACGCCCATCAGATGCGCGCCGACGTCTTCGCCTACGCGCCTAGATAAGCGGCAAGCCACAAGCTCCAAGCTACAAGCAAGAGCACCTATGCTTTGTCTTGTAGCTTGTAGCTTGTAGCTTGTAGCTTGTAGCTTGTAGCTTGTAGCTGCTTTAGCGCACCTGGATCACCAGCTTGCCCACCGCCTTGCGCTGGCCCAGGGCGGTGATCGCCTCGGCGGCCCGTTCCAGAGGATAGGTCTGCGACACCAGCGGCTTGACTTTGCCCTCGGCGAACCACTGCAGCAATTGCTGGAAGTTGGCCGCATTGTCGGCGGGCTGGCGCTGGGCGAACGCGCCCCAGAATACGCCGAGCACCGCCGCGCCCTTGAGCAGCGCCAGGTTTACCGGCAGTTCCGGGATGCGTCCGCTGGCGAAACCGATCACCAGCAGGCGCCCGTTCCAGGCAATGCCGCGTATGGCCTGATCGAACAGGACGCCGCCGACCGGGTCGACGATCACATCGGCGCCCTGGCCATTGGTCAGGCGTTTGATCTCGTCCTTGAGGTTCTGGGTGGCGTAATCGATCAGTTCGTCGGCACCGGCGTTCTTCGCCACCGTCAGTTTCGCCGCGCTGCTCGCCGCGGCGATCACCCGGGCGCCCATGGCCTTGCCGATTTCCACCGCCGCCAGGCCGACGCCGCCCGAGGCGCCGAGCACCAGCAGGGTTTCGCCGGGTTGCAGTCGGGCCCGCTGTTGCAGCGCATGCAGCGAGGTGCCGTAGGTCATGCCGAAGGCCGCGGCGTTGGTGAAGTCCATGCTGTCCGGGATCGGCATGACGTTGTAGGCGGGCACGGCGACCTGTTCGGCGAAGCTGCCCCAGCCGGTGAGCGCCATGACCCGGTCACCGACCTTGAGGTGCGCGACCTTGTCGCCGACCGCCGTCACCACGCCAGCGGCTTCGCCACCGGGGCTGAACGGCAAGGGCGGCTTGAACTGATAGTTGCCCTCGATGATCAGGGTGTCGGGAAAGTTGACCCCGGCGGCATGCACCTCCAGCAGCACTTCGTTACCTTTCGCGCGCGGCGCGGCGACCTCTTCCAGAACCAGGGTCTCGGCGGGGCCGAAGGCCTTGCACAGCAGCGCTTTCATCTCGGCAACCTCTTTCTATGAATGTTCTGCAGTGTAGAAAGGTGGTGAGGGAGGTCAACGAGCATGGCCCGGCCTGATGGCCGGCTATAAGCATTGGGCTCGGGCGCAGGCGTTGCTATGCTTGCCGGCAACCCAATGGAGATTCGTCCCGTGAAAACCGTCGTCGCCCTCTTGCTTGCTTGTGCGCTCTCGCTCCCGGTCCTCGCCGAGGAAGAAAAAAAGGAAGGTGCCGCCCCCCAGGTGATCTATCACAACCTGGTGCCGGCGCTGGTCGGCAACTACGGCGTCGGTCCCAGGCTCAAGTTCTACAAGGCCGATGTCGCCCTGCGTGTGACCGGTGTCGACGCCGAGGCCAAGGTCATCCATCACGAGCCGTTGATCCGCAATCAACTGGTGATGCTGTTCTCCCAGCAGACCGAAGAAAGCCTGGCCTCGCCGGATGCCAAGGAGCTGCTGCGCCAGGAGGCCCTGAAGCAGGTGCAGCAGGTGCTGAGCGACGAAGAAGGCCGGCCGCTGGTCGAGGACCTGCTGTTCAACAACCTGATCCTGCAGGGTTGAGTCCGCGGTGCCAGCTCCGTCCGGGCCGTCGGGAGCGCATTGCCGCGACCTGGCTTGTCAGCGTAGCGCGAGGATGGCCGTCCACTGTGGCTCGGTGACGGGCATCACCGACAGGCGACTGCCTTTCTGCACCAGCGGCAACTCCAGCAGGGCGTTCTGGGCTTTCAGTTCGGCCAGCGGGATGACCCGCGCGAAGGCCTCGACGAAAGCCACGTCGATGGCGCTCCAGGGGTTCTTTTCGGCGCTGGCCTTGGCGTCGAAGTAAGGGCTCTGGCGATCCAGCGCCGCCGGGTCCGGGTAGGCCGGGCCTTCGACGCGGGCAATGCCGGCGACGCCCGGCAGGGGGCAGCTGGAATGATAGAAGAGGAACAGATCGCCCGTCTGCATGCTGCGGATGAAGTTGCGTGCCTGGTAGTTGCGCACGCCGTCCCAGCGTGCGCGCCCGAGACGTTGCAGGTCGTGGATGGATAATTCGTCGGGTTCGGACTTCATCAGCCAATAGGGCATGAACTTTGCTCCAGGAGTCGGGATGTCACGGCGAGCGAGGGTCGCTCGTGGGCAGGGCGATTCGAGCAGCGCCGACGATGAGCGTCTGCCGGATACACGTGCAGTTTGCCTGAAAGGGGGAGGCAACCGATGAGGCGTAAACCAGATCTGTTGTGGGTATTGGTCATTCTGTTCAGTGTCGGCATGGTGACGACCGGTTACACCCAGAGTCAGTGGCGGCACTCGGATGGTGCGCCCGTCGCCGGTTTTTCCGCTACCCGGGCGCAGTAGTCGCGGCGAGGCTGCCGGTCTGGCCGCCCCCGACGGGTGAGCGTCTCGACCGCCAACCCGGCTGCATTGGCGCTGCTGTCTGTCACGCTAATACCAGCCTTCGTCCGTCACCGTGGCCGCGAGCGGCACGTCCCAGCTGGCCATGGGCAGGCGTTCCACCTGCTGACAGCCGTGGGCCAGCCCGAGCAGTGTCGGTTTGTGCCAATTTTTGCGCCTGGCCCGGTAGGCCAGGCTGCGGTCGTAGAAGCCTCCGCCCATGCCCAGGCGCCCGCCATGGCGGTCGAAGCCCACCAGTGGCAGGAGGATCAGATCCAGGGCCCAGATCCTGCGCTGGCGCTTGCCGTTGCGCAGTGGTTCGGCAATGCCGAAGCGATTGGCCGACAGGGGCTCGTTGCGTTCGATGCGCTGGAACACCATCTTGCTGCGGGGCCAGGGGCTGAGCACGGGCAGATAGACCTGCTTGCCGCGGGTATGGGCCGCCGCCATGAGCAGGCGGGGATCGATTTCCCCGTCATTGCTCAGGTACAGGGCAATATGGCGGGCGCGACGAAACAGGGGGTGCTGAGCCAGCTGCCGGTACAGCGCACGGGCGGCCTGACGCTGGGCATGGGCGGCGAGCGAGCGTCGTCGCTGGCGCAGCAGGCGGCGCAATTGCGCGCGGCTGAGGTCTTGGCAGTCGATCATGCTGTAACGAAAAGCCCCTTGTCGGACCGGGCCGGCAAGGGGCTGCAAGGTGTGACTCCCCGACGTGCCGCTGTCGGTTTAGCCCTTGAACCCGAAAGTTCAAGGTGGAGGTTGCAGGAGGCGTTAAGGCTTTCCGTCGAGCGGACATGCACACCGGCCTCAACTTGCAACCCCCGGGTTTGTGCGTATCGGCTCAGGGACATCACCGACTGGCGCACACTCCAGGGAGCGGTGGCCAGTATACCGCAAAGT
The DNA here is from genome assembly GCF_004327355.1 of Phytopseudomonas dryadis. Classification (GTDB taxonomy): domain Bacteria; phylum Pseudomonadota; class Gammaproteobacteria; order Pseudomonadales; family Pseudomonadaceae; genus Aquipseudomonas; species Aquipseudomonas dryadis. The sequence goes on along the minus strand of NZ_QJUM01000004.1, from coordinate 103,075 downwards.
GTCGACCGTTGGTCAGACACCGCGGCCATCGGTGTCATCCAGGGCATTGTCGACACGGCCGAGCAGGTCGCGCAGTTGCTCACGGTTGGTGCTGGCCTGCTGGTCCAGGTGCTGCTGCTTGTGCAGCAGTTCGTGGGTGATGTTGAGCGCCGCCATGACCGCCACGCGGTCGGCGCCGATGACTTTGCCGCCGCTGCGGATCTCGCGCATCTTGCCGTCCAGGTAGCGGGCGGCGCTCTGCAGGTTGCCGCGTTCATCCACCGGGCAGGCGATGCAATATTCTTTGTCCAGAATCTGGACGGTAACGGTATTCGATTGGGTCATGAGTCCTGCTCCAGGGCTTTGAGGCGCGAAATCATCGATTCGACCTTGTGCCGGGCCATTTCGTTCTTTTCTATCAGATGGGCGCGTTCTTCACGCCAGGATTGCTCACTCGCCAGCAGAAGACGATTGTGCGCCTTGAGTCGCTCGACGCGCTGGATCAGCAATTCCAGTTTGGCCGTTAGGGCTTGTAGATCGGCGTCTTCCATGGGCTCTCGCTAGGGCAAGGGTTGAGCGGACTGTATAGGCGCCCCGGCAGGCGGGGTCAAACCCGCTGATGGTCTTGGCGCGCTTGCCGGTGCTAGGATACGAGCCCCCATTCTAGTGACTGCGCCGTCTGGCGCCTAGTGATCGATGCCGACTTCCAGTTCTCCCTACGCTGCGTTCGCCACCCTGCTCGCCAGTGGCGGCAATCCCGTTTCTCCCGCCGAACTGCATGGCCTGCTGCTGGGGCGCAGTTGCGCCGGCGCCGGCTTCGAGGTCGATCCCTGGCTGGTGGATGCCGCCGAGCTGCTCGGCGGGGCGCCCCAGGACAACGTCCGCCAGGCGCTGATCGGCCTGCAGGAAATGGTCAGGGGCGAGCTGACCGGCGATGACGTCACCGTGGTGCTGTTGCTGCCCTCGGACGACGCGCCCCTGGCCGAACGTGCGGCGGCCCTGGGGCAATGGTGCCAGGGTTTTCTCGGTGGTTTCGGCCTGGCCGCCGGCGATGCCGCGCTGAGCGCCGAAGCCATGGAGGTGTTGCAGGATCTGTCCGCCATCGCCCAGGTGCAGAACGCGCTGGACGAGTCCGAAGACGGCGAGAGCGATTACATGGAGGTGATGGAGTACCTGCGCGTCGCCCCGCTGCTGCTGTTCAGCGAGTGCGCCAAGCCCGTTGCAGCAGTGCCCAAGCCTTCGCTGCACTGAGCCTTTTCATTGACCCGCCAGACCTGGACAAGCCTGCCCATGACCAGCATCTCCAAAGCGGAATACGCCCGTCGGCGCAAGGCGCTGATGGCGCAGATGGAACCCAACAGCATCGCCATTCTGCCCGCGGCCCCGGTGTTCATTCGCAACCGTGACGTCGAGCATGTCTACCGTCAGGACAGCGATTTCCAGTACCTCTCCGGGTTTCCCGAGCCGGAGGCGGTGATCGCCCTGATTCCCGGCCGCGAGCATGGCGAGTACGTGCTGTTCTGCCGCGAGCGCGATCCCGAGCGGGAGCTGTGGGACGGCCTGCGGGCCGGCCAGGAGGGGGCGATCAGCCGCTACGGCGCGGACGATGCCTTTCCCATCGGCGATATCGACGACATCCTCCCCGGCCTGATCGAAGGCCGCGAGCGTGTCTACTACGCGGTGGGCACCAACCCCGAGTTCGACCGCCACCTGATGGAGTGGGTCAACGTGATCCGCTCCAAGGCCCGTCAGGGCGCCACGCCGCCCAAGGAATTCGTCGCCCTCAACCACTTCCTGCACGACCTGCGTCTGTACAAGTCCGCCGGCGAGGTGAAGGTGATGCGCGAGGCGGCGCGGATCTCCGCCCGTGCCCACGTGCGGGCGATGCAGGCCAGCCGCGCGGGGTTGCACGAGTACCACCTCGAAGCCGAGCTGGATTACGAGTTCCGCAAGGGCGGCGCGAAGATGCCGGCCTATGGCTCCATCGTCGCCGCCGGCCGCAACGCCTGCATCCTGCACTACCGGGAAAACGACGCGCTGCTCAAGGACGGTGACCTGGTGCTGATCGACGCCGGCTGCGAGATCGACTGCTACGCCAGCGACATCACCCGTACCTTCCCGGTCAGTGGCGTGTTCACGCCCGAGCAGAAGGCCATCTACGAGATCGTGCTGGCCGCCAACCTCGAAGCCTTCAAGCACATCGCCCCCGGACGTCACTGGAACGAAGCCCATGAGGCCACCGTGCGGGTGATCACCGCCGGGCTGGTCGAGCTGGGCCTGCTCAAGGGCGACGTCGACGAGCTGATCGCCGCCGAGGCCTACAAGCCCTTCTACATGCACCGTGCCGGCCACTGGCTGGGCATGGACGTGCACGACGTCGGCGAGTACAAGGTCGGTGGCGAATGGCGGGTGCTCGAGGCGGGCATGGCCATGACCGTCGAGCCGGGGATCTACATTGCTGTGGATAACCAGAACGTCGCCAAGAAATGGCGCGGCATCGGTGTACGCATCGAGGACGATGTCGTCGTGACCAGAACGGGCTGCGAGATTCTCACCGGCGACGTGCCCAAGACCGTCGACGAGATCGAGGCGCTGATGGCCGCCGCCCGCACGCAGGTGGCCTGAGCCCATGCAGCGGGTCAACCTGGCGATCATCGGCGGTGGCCTGGTCGGCGCCAGCCTGGCGCTGGCGCTGCAGGGAGCGGCGCGGGCACGCGGCTGGCAGATCACCCTGATCGAGCCCTTCGCCCCGGGCGAGGGTTACCAGCCGAGTTACGACGCCCGCTCCACGGCGCTGTCCTACGGCTCGCGGTTGATCTACGAGGGCATCGGCCTGTGGCCGGCGATCGCCGAGCGGGCCGAGCCCATCGTGCGGATCCATGTCTCCGACCGTGGCCGCTTCGCCGCCGCGCGCATGAGCGCGGCGCAGGAGGGCGTGCCGGCCCTGGGTTACGTGGTGGAGAATGCCTGGCTCGGGCACTGCCTCTGGCAGGCGCTGGATCGCGAGGTGATCCAGTGGCGCTGCCCGGCGCAGGTGCAGCGCATGGAGGCGCTGGACGATGGCTACCGCCTGACCCTGGATGACGAGTCGCTCGTCGACTGCGACCTGGCCGTGCTGGCCGATGGCGGGCGTTCGGCCCTGCGCGAGCAACTGGGCATCGAGGTGGCGCAGACGCCCTACGAGCAGACCGCGGTGATCGCCAACGTCACTCCGTCCCTGGCCCATGGCGGTGAAGCCTTCGAGCGCTTCACCGAGGCCGGCCCCATGGCGCTGCTGCCGCTCTCGGAGAATCGCTGCGCCCTGGTGTGGACGCGGCCGGCGGCCGATGCCGAGCGTCTGCTGCGGGTCGGCGAGCGGGAATTCCTCCAGGAGCTGCAGCAGGCCTTCGGCTATCGCCTGGGCGCCTTGCAGCAGGTCGGTGCGCGGCTGCCCTATCCGCTGGCCCTGGTCGAGGCGGCCGAGCAGGTGCGCTCGCACCTGGTGGTGCTGGGCAATGCCGCGCACAGCCTGCATCCGATCGCCGGGCAGGGCTTCAACCTGTCGCTGCGCGATACCCGGGCGCTGGCCGATACCCTGTTGGCGAGCCGGGCACCGTTGGGCGATCTGCCCACCCTGCAAGCATACGTACAGGGGCAACAGGGCGATCAGGCCTTCACCGTGGGCTTCTCCGATCAGCTCACCCGCCTGTTCAGCACGGGCCACCCCGTGCTCGCCGCCGGCCGCAATCTCGGCCTGCTCGGCCTGGAACTGCTGCCGCCGGCCAAGCGCTGGCTCGCCCGGCAGGCCATGGGCATGGGTACCCGCGGGACACGGCGATGAATGCCCGCAAACTGGCGCGCAAGGCCCGCCTGCTGCGCTGGATCATGAATATCTATCCCCCCTATCTGGGCGCCGGCGTGCGGGTGCGGCACATCGCCGCCGACTTCCGTCAGGTGCAGGTGAAGATGGGCCTGGGCTGGTACAACCGCAACTACGTGGGCACGCAGTTCGGTGGCAGCCTGTATTCCATGACCGACCCCTTCTTCATGCTGATGTTGATGGAGAACCTGGGCAGCGACTACGTGGTGTGGGACAAGGCCGCCAGCATCGATTTCATCGCCCCCGGCCGGGGGCCGGTATTCGCCTCGTTCGCCATCGATCAGGCCTTTATCGACGAGGTACGCCAGCGCACCGCCAGCGGCGAGAAGTACCTGCCCGAGTTGCAGGTCGAGGTGCGGGATGGCGACGGTACCCTGGTGGCGCGGGTGCACAAGACCCTTTACGTGCGGCTCAAGCCGCACGCCCGGCAGGCAGTCTGAGGATATGAACGAGATGCGTGCGGATCTGATCATCGTCGGTGCCGGAATGGTCGGCAGCGCCCTGGCGCTGGCCTTGCGCGAGCAGGGGCTGGATATGCTGCTGATCGATGGCGGCCCCCTGAGCGTCGAGCCCTTCGACCTCGCCGCGGCCTATGAGCCCCGGGTCAGCGCGCTGTCGGTAGCCAGCCAGCGCATCCTCCAGCGCCTCGGCGCCTGGCCGGGAGTGCTGGCCCGGCGCAGCAGCCCGTATGCCGAGATGCACGTCTGGGACGGCTGTGGCACCGGCAGGATCCACTTCAGCGCCGCCAGCGTGCACGCCGATACCCTGGGCCATATCGTCGAGAACCGGGTGGTGCAGGACGCGCTGCTCGAGCGCCTGCACGACAGCGACATCGGCCTGCTGGCCAATGCCCGTCTGGAGCGCCTGCGCCGTTCCGGCGATGAGTGGCTGCTGACCCTGGTCGATGGCCGCGAACTGCGCACGCCGCTGCTGATCGCCGCCGATGGCGCCAACTCGGCGGTGCGGCGCCTGGCCGGTTGCGCCACGCGGGAATGGGATTACCTGCACCATGCCATCGTCACCAGCGTGCGCTGCACGGCGCATCACCAGGCCACGGCCTGGCAGCGCTTCACCGATGACGGTCCGCTGGCGTTCCTGCCCCTGGGCTCGGCGCTTGATGGCCACTGGTGCTCGATCGTCTGGTCGACCACACCGGATCGGGCCGCGCAACTGATGACCCTGGACGACGACGCTTTCCGCAGTGAACTGGGGCAGGCCTTCGAACAGCGCCTGGGCGAGGTGCTGCAGGTCGAGCGCCGCCTGTGCATCCCGTTGCGCCAGCGGCACGCCAAGCGCTACGTCGAGCAGGGCCTGGCCCTGATCGGCGACGCCGCGCATAGCATCCACCCGCTGGCCGGGCAGGGCGTCAACCTGGGCTTTCTCGACGCGGCGGTGCTGGCCGAGGTGATCGGCCAGGCCGCGGGGCGTGGCGAGCGGCTCGCCGATGAACGTGTGCTGAGTCGTTACGAACGCCGGCGCATGCCGCACAACCTGGCGATGATGGCGGCGATGGAAGGCTTCGAGCGCCTGTTCCAGGCCGACCCGTTGCCGCTGCGCTGGCTGCGCAATGCCGGCCTGGACTGGGTGGATGGCCTGGATGCGGCCAAGGCGGCGTTCGTTCGTCAGGCCCTGGGCCTGAGCGGCGACCTGCCGGCGCTGGCCAGGGCCTGATAGGACCACCGAGCGTAGGGCCGGGTCGTGGGAGGGGCTTCAGCCGCGATTCTTTCGGCGTTCTTGCGGGCGCCATCGCCGCTAAAGCGCCTCCTACGAGCAAGTAGCCTGGATACCGTGGGGTGGAAAACGCCCCGCGGGCTGTCTGGACCGTCGTCTGACGCTGCTGCGCTGCTGCGCTGCTCGATGTGCGGGTCACGGATAAGCGCATGGCCAGGTGAAACACCTCGACATAAATCCTGCGATCTTCCGTAACTGAGTTTTACTATCATTTGCGCCTTTCCGAAATCCACAAGGACTGCACGATGCGCGTAGGCAAACCTTTTATCGCGGCGCTGGCATTGGGCCTCGCCACGACTTCCGTCCAGGCGGCCGAGGAAGTCGTGGTCTATTCCTCGCGGATCGACGAACTGATCAAGCCGGTATTCGACGCCTACACCGCCAAGACCGGCGTGCAGGTGAAGTTCATCACCGACAGGGAAGCGCCGCTGATGGCGCGGATCAAGGCCGAAGGGGAGAACACCCCGGCCGACCTGCTGCTCACCGTGGACGGTGGCAACCTCTGGCAGGCCGAGCAGATGGGTATCCTGCAACCGCTGAAGTCGAGCATCGTCGAGCAGAACATCCCGCCACAGTACCGTGCCGCCAGCGGCGCCTGGACGGGGCTTTCGTTGCGCGCGCGGACCATCGTCTACGCTCCGGAGCGGGTCGAGCCGGGCGAGCTGAGCACCTATGAGGCCCTGGCCGACAAGAACTGGGAAGGTCGCCTGTGCCTGCGTACCAGCAAGAAGGTCTACAACCAGTCGCTGACCGCGACCCTGATCGAAACCCATGGCGAGGCCAAGGCCGAGCAAGTGATCAAGGGCTGGATCGACAACCTGGCCACCGACGTGTTCGCCGACGACAACTCGGTGATCCAGGCGGTGGCTGCCGGCCAGTGCGACGTCGGCATGGTCAATACCTACTACTTCGGCCGTCTGCACCAGCAGAACCCCGAGCTCAAGGCCAAGTTGTTCTGGCCGAACCAGGAAGACCGTGGCGTGCACGTCAATCTGTCGGGCATCGGCCTGACCAGGCACGCGCCGCATCCGCAGGCCGCGCAGAAACTGGTCGAGTGGATGACCAGCGCCGAGGCGCAGAACATCTTCGCCGACGGCAACAAGGAGTTCCCGGCCAATGCGCAGGTCAAGCCATCCGCTGAAGTCGCTTCCTGGGGCGCGTTCAAGGCCGACACCATCCCGGTCGAAGTCACCGGCAAGCGCCAGGCCGAAGCCATTCGCCTGATGGACCGCGTCGGCTGGAACTGACGAGCAGCTGCAAGCCGCAAGCGCCAAGCTTCAAGTAGGAGCCAAAGCTTGACAGCGGTCTTGAGGTGTACACCACCCTAGCTTGCAGCTTTTTCGACGCATCGAGGAGTGTGCGTGGCCCATCCCGCCCAGCGCCGCTGGTACCCCATCGCCTTTGCCGTCGCGCTGTTGGTGCTGATGCCGCTGAGCGTGCTGTTGCTCAGTTGGCACGACGTGGATCGGCAGATCTGGGCGCACCTGTGGCAGACGCAGATGCCGCGTCTGATCGGCAACACGCTGATCCTGGTGCTGGGGGTCGGCTGCGGCGTGACCCTGCTCGGCGTCAGCCTGGCCTGGCTGACCAGCCTCTGTGAGTTTCCCGGACGGCGCTGGCTGGACTGGGCCCTGATGCTGCCCTTCGCCATTCCGGCCTATGTGCTGGCGTTCGTCTTCGTCGGCCTGCTGGATTTCTCCGGGCCGTTGCAGACGCTGCTGCGCGACTGGTTCGGCAGCGCCGTGCGCCTGCCGCGGGTGCGCTCCACCGGCGGCGTGATCATCGTCCTGGTGCTGGTGTTCTATCCCTATGTCTACCTGCTGGCGCGCACGGCCTTTCTCGCCCAGGGCAAGGGCCTGATGGAGGCGGCGCGGATGCTCGGGCAGACACCCTGGCAGGCCTTCTGGCGGGTTGCCTTGCCGGTGGCCCGGCCCGCCATCGGCGCCGGACTGGCCCTGGCGTTGATGGAGACCCTGGCGGATTTCGGTGCCGTTTCGGTGTTCAATTTCGACACCTTCACCACGGCGATCTACAAGACCTGGTACGGCTTCTACAGCCTGACCAGCGCCGCGCAACTGGCCTGCCTGCTGCTGTTCGCGGTGATGCTGGTGCTCTACGGCGAGCGTCGCGCCCGCGGTGCGGTACGCCCGGCCAACGAACGGCCGCGGGGCGAGGCCTTGTACCGGCTCGCCGGTTGGCGCGCCGCGGCGGCCAGCGGTTGGTGCCTGCTGGTGTTCGCCTGCGCCTTCGTCATCCCCGTACTGCAGTTGCTGGTGTGGTTCTGGCAGCGGGGGCGCTTCGATCTCGATGAGCGCTATAGCGCGCTGATCGTGCACACCCTCTACCTCGGCGTGACGGCCGCGCTGATCACGGTTGCCGTGGCGCTGCTGCTGGCCTTCGCCCGGCGCCTGACGCCGACGCGGCTGATGCGCTCCACGGTGGGCCTGGCCAACCTGGGCTATGCGCTACCCGGCTCGATGCTGGCGGTGGCGATCATGCTGGCATTCAGTGGCCTGGACCGGCACCTGGTCATTCCGCTGTCGGCCTGGGCCGGTGGTGCCGGCAAGGCGATCCTGCTCGGCAGCCTCGGAGCGCTGCTGCTGGCCTACCTGATCCGTTTCCTCGCCGTGGCCTACGGGCCGCTGGAAAACAGCCTGGCGCGGGTCCGGCCGTCGTTGCCGGAAGCGTCGCGCAGCCTGGGCGTCGCTGGCCCGCGGCTGTTCCTGCGGGTTTACCTGCCGTTGCTGCTGCCGGGGACCTTGTCCGCGGCCTTGCTGGTGTTCGTCGATGTACTCAAGGAAATGCCGGCCACGCTGCTGATGCGTCCCTTCGGCTGGGACACGCTGGCGGTGCGCATCTTCGAGATGACCAGCGAGGGTGAATGGGCGCGCGCCGCATTGCCGGCCCTGACCCTGGTGCTGGTCGGCCTGCCGCCGGTGGTCCTGCTTATCCGCCGCTCGGCCCGACGAATCGGATAGCAGGCCATTGAAGAACTACCTACGTTGCCATCGCGGCGTTAAAAACAGGCTCGTGTGCGAGTCCAATCAACAGGCTCATTTACAACACGTAAACTCCGCTTTTTCGCCTGTTTTTGCGGGGCTGCCATCGGTATTGCGCTGGCTGCCTCGCTAACGTTTTTCAACAACCTGATAGACGGTCTGGCGCCGTGCAGGTGTCGTCCCGGCCTCGCTCTGCTCAGCCCGGTTCGAGGCTGTACCCGGGCCCTGTTACAAGGCCTGCCAATGTCCGGGATGACCGGCTCCGGTCATGCGGCTACAATGCGCGCCATTCGTTGCGGCCCGTCATGCGCCCGTCTCCGCTCAATGCCGCAGTGGCCCGAAGCGTGCGCGCCGCAGCTCCGCCAAGCCCGGAAGGAGACACCCATGGGACAGCGCACAGCTCTTTACGACCTGCACCTCGCATTGGGTGCCAAGATGGTCGACTTCGGCGGCTGGGACATGCCTCTGCACTACGGTTCGCAAGTCGAGGAGCATCACCAGGTACGGCGTGACTGCGGCGTCTTCGATGTCTCGCACATGACCGTCGTCGATGTCCACGGCCCGCAGGCACGCGGCTATCTGCAACGGCTGCTGGCCAATGACGTGGCGCGTCTGCAGGCGCCGGGCAAGGCCCTGTACAGCGCCATGCTCAATGAACGGGGCGGGGTGATCGACGACCTCATCGTCTACCTCACCGGCGCGGCCGATGCGCCGAGCTACCGCCTGGTGGTCAACGCCGCCACCCGCGACAAGGATCTGGCCTGGATGCGCCAGTGCAGCGAGGGCGTTGCCGTCGAGTTGCGCGAGCGCAGCGAACTGGCGATGCTCGCCATCCAGGGGCCCAAGGCGCGGGCCAAGGCCGCTGAGCTGGTGACCGCGAGCCGCGCCGCACTGATCCATGAGCTCAAGCCGTTCCAGGGCCTGGCGGAAGGCGACTGGTTCATCGCGCGTACCGGCTACACCGGTGAGGACGGCCTGGAAATCATGCTGCCGGCGAGCGAGGCGGTGGCCTTCTTCAATGACCTGGTCGGCGCCGGCATCTCGCCCATCGGTCTCGGCGCGCGGGACACCCTGCGCCTGGAGGCCGGCATGAACCTGTACGGCCAGGACATGGACGAGAGCGTTTCGCCCCTGGAAGCGAACATGGCCTGGACGGTGGCCTGGGAGCCGCTCGAGCGCGACTTCTACGGGCGCCAGGCGCTGCAAGAGCAACAGCGCCAGGGTGTCCAGTCGCGTCTGGTCGGTGTGGTGCTGGAAGAGCGTGGCGTGCTGCGTGCCCACCAGGTGGTGCGGGTCGAGGGCCTGGGCGAGGGTGAGATCACCAGTGGCAGCTTCTCCCCGACCCTGGGCAAGTCCATCGCCCTGGCCCGGGTGCCCGCCGCCACCGGCGAGCGGGCCGAGGTGGAGATCCGTGGCAAGTGGTATCCGGTGCGCGTGGTTCAGCCGAGTTTCGTCCGCCATGGCAAGGCGCTGATCTAGCACACGTTTCGCGATCCGACGCTTTCTTTTACGCTAACGGCCATGGCCGCTGGCCGTTCCCGGTGATGAAGGATATGTTGTTTCGTGCCAGATCGGGGCGCCTCGATCGATCGCCGCGGGGGCGCGCTCCTACAGGTTTGCGGCAAGCCAGCGTTCGGGTAGGAGCCCCGGCGATGCGATGGCAGCCATCGTGCCGGGATAGGGGCTTTTTCACCGCGTCACGGGGTGCGCGCTTTGCTTGAAGCCTGCCGCTTGCTTTTACGCTAAATTTTCCTGACGGCGCGGTCGCCGTCCCTGTCTGATGAGGAACCACAACATGAGCTCTATTGCCGCCGATCTGCGTTACGCCGCCAGCCACGAATGGGCTCGCCTGGAAGCCGATGGCAGTGTCGCCGTGGGCATCTCCGACCATGCCCAGGAGGCCTTGGGTGATGTGGTGTTCATCGAGTTGCCGGAGGTCGGCAAGGTGCTGGAGGCCGGGCAGGAAGCCGGTGTGGTGGAGTCGGTCAAGGCCGCATCGGATATCTATGCGCCGATCGCCGGCACGGTGATCGCCATCAACGAGGCGCTGGCCGACAGCCCGGAAAGCGTCAACAGCGATGCCTATGGCAGTTGGTTCTTCAAGCTGCAGCCCAGCGACACGGCGCAACTGCAGACCTTGCTCGACGCCGCCGCCTACGAGGCTTCCATCGACGCGTGACGGGCGAATGTCACAACAGCCCATGGCGCAAGGCCATGGGCTGCGCGGATGTCACTGCTCGGCGGTGAGGATGGCCGTGGCCAGTTCCATGTCGCTGGCCTGCAGATCCGGATGGTCGGCCCGCACTTTCTGCAGGGCGGCCTCCAGATAGGGGCCACGGATCTCGCCATTGCTGGCGACGTAGCTACTGGCATCGTCCTGGGCGGGGATGATCAGCTTGTTGTCCTTGAACGTCAGGTAGGTCGACGCAGTGGTCGCCCCTGACGAGAGGATGTCGCGCAGGCCGGCGGCGAAGGTCGGGGCCGTGGCCATGAACAGTACGGCAAAAAGCAACGGGCTGAAGCGACGCATATCGGTGACTCCTTGTTGGAATTTCTAATGATAGGAGTGTGCGGCCGCATGACTGGTTCCACTGTAATCGCGGGCGGCTCAGGCGGCCGTCGTGGTTGCCGCGCGCACTTTCAGCAGGACGCCGTCCTGGCCGATGACCTCGACCAGGCTGCCGACCGGCAGATCCGGGCCGACTACCAGCCACAGTGAGTCCCCGGCCTTGATCTTGCCGCGGCCACCGGCGATGGCCTCGTGGAGGACGAACTGGCGGCCCAGCAGTTCCTGGCCGCGGTGGTTCAGGCCCGGCTGGTCGGAGACCTTGCCGGCGCTGCGCTGGCGGCGCCACCAGAACACCGCGGTGAGCACCGACAGGATGCCGAACAGGATGAACTGCAGGGCCCAGGGCAGGCCGGGGATCAGGTAGGTCAGCACGCCCACGGCCGCCGCGGCGATGCCGATCCACAGCAGGTAGCCGCCGGCACCGAAGACTTCGAGGATCAGCAGCAGGGTGCCGAGCGCCAGCCAGTCCCAGAACGTCAGGTGCTGCAGGTAAGCCAGCATGGCTCAGGCCTTCTTGTCGGCGAAGGTGGCCTTGACGATCTCGCCGATGCCGCCGACCGCGCCGATCATCTGGCTGGCCTCCAGCGGCATGAGGACCACCTTGCTGTTGTCGGCGCTGGCCAGCCGGCCCAGGGCGTCGATGTACTTCTGGGCGACGAAGTAGTTGATCGCCTGCACGTTGCCTGCGGCGATGGCGACCGACACCACGCGGGTCGCCTCGGCTTCCGCGGCGGCGGCCCGTTCGCGCGCTTCGGCTTCGAGGAAGGCGGCCTGGCGTTCACCCTCGGCCTCGAGGATCTGCGCCTGTTTCTTGCCTTCTGCCGTGAGGATGGCGGCGGCGCGCAGGCCTTCGGCTTCGAGGATCTGCGCGCGCTTGATACGCTCGGCCTTCATCTGCCCGGACATGGCGGCCATCAGGTCGGCGGGTGGACTGATGTCCTTGATCTCGATCCGGGTGATCTTGATGCCCCAGGGCGCGGTGGCCTCGTCGACGGTTTTCAGCAGCTTCTCGTTGATGCCATCGCGCTGGCTGAGCATGGCATCCAGCTCCATGGAGCCGAGCACGGTGCGGATGTTGGTCTGCAGCAGGTTGCGGATGGCGTGTTCGAGGTTGTTGACCTCGTAGGCGGCCTGCGCCGCGTTGATCACCTGGAAGAAGCACACCGCGTCGATCTGCACCGTGGCGTTGTCGGCGGTGATGACTTCCTGGGGCGGGATGTCCAGCACGCTTTCCATGACGTTGAGCTTGCGGCCGATGCGATCCATCACCGGCACGATGATGTTCAGCCCGGGCTTGAGGGTGGTGGTGTAGCGACCGAAGCGTTCCACCGTCCACTGGGAGCCCTGCGGCACCACCTTGAAGCCCATGAACACCACGGCGAAGGCGAGGCCGACGAAAAGAAAGATGACTGCTGTACCGATATCCATGAAAACGGTATCCCTGTTGGCTGATGCTGCACTGTGAGCGGGGCAAGCCAGCGTCTGCTGACCATGGCGCCGTTGGCCGGCGGTTACTTCTGTTCGCTTTGCGGGGTGACGCGCAGGACTTCTTCAATAGTAGTCAGCCCGGCGGCGATTTTCTGCGCGCCGGACAGGCGCAGGCTGCGCATGCCTTCCTTGAACGCCTGGCGGCGCAGTGGGGTGAGGTCGGTATCGGCGCTGATCAGCGGTTTCAGGCCATCGTTGAGGAGCATGATCTCATACACCCCGGCACGCCCGCGGTAACCGGTCTCGCGGCACTCGGCACAGCCCACGGCGCGCTGCGCACCGGTCGGCAGCGGGGCGTTCCAGGGGCGGGTCAGGGCCTGCCAGTCGTCTTCGTCGAGGCTGTGCGGTGCCTTGCAATGCGGGCACAGGGTGCGCACCAGGCGCTGGGCCATGACCCCGAGCAGGGTGGCCTTGAGCAGGTAGTGCGGCACCCCCAGTTCGAGCAGGCGGGTGATGGCGCTGGGGGCGTCGTTGGTGTGCAGGGTCGACAGTACCAGGTGGCCGGTGAGCGCGGCCTGGATGGCCATTTCGGCGGTTTCCAGGTCGCGGATCTCGCCGATCATGATGATGTCCGGGTCCTGGCGCATCAGGGCGCGTACGCCACTGGCGAAGGTCAGGTCGATGTTGTGCTGCACCTGCATCTGGTTGAAGGCGCCTTCGATCATCTCGATGGGGTCTTCGATGGTGCAGACGTTCACTTCGTCGGTGGCCAGTTGCTTGAGCGTGGTGTACAGCGTGGTGGTCTTGCCCGAGCCGGTGGGCCCGGTGACCAGGATGATGCCGTTGGGCTGGCGGGTCATGCTCTCCCAGCGCTTGAGGTCGTCCGGGCTGAAACCCAGCTGGTCGAAGCCGCGCAGCAGCACGTCCGGGTCGAAGATGCGCATCACCATCTTCTCGCCGAAGGCGGTGGGCAGGGTCGACAGGCGCAACTCCACCTCGTTGCCGGCCGGGGTCTTGGTCTTGACCCGGCCGTCCTGGGGTTTGCGTTTCTCGGCGACGTTCATGCGGCCCAGGGTCTTCAGGCGGCTGACGATGGCCATGGTGACCTGCGCCGGGAACTGGTAGACGGTGTGCAGCACGCCGTCGATACGAAAGCGCACGCTGCCCTGTTCCCGCCGCGGCTCGATGTGGATGTCGCTGGCGCGCTGCTGGAAGGCGTACTGGAACAGCCAGTCGACGATATTGATCACGTGGGCATCGTTGGCGTCCGGCTCCTGATCCTGGGCGCCGAGGTTGAGCAATTGCTCGAAGTTGCCGACCTGGCTGGTCTTCATGTCGTTGGCGGTGGCGCCGCTGACCGAGCGGGCCAGGCGGTAGAACTCCACGGTGAAACGCTGGATGTCCGCCGGGTTGGCCACCACCCGCTTGATCGGCCGCTTCAGCACATGGGTCAGGTTGGCTTCCCAGCTGTGCAGGAAGGGCTGCGCGCTGGCGATGGTCACCGCCTCGGCGCTCACCGCGACGGCGAGGATCTTGTGGCGCTGGGCGAAGGCGTAGGACATCAGCGGGGTGACCGCGGCCACGTCGATCTTCAGCGGATCGATCCGCAGGTAGGGCTGGCCGGCATAGTGCGCCAGCCACTGGGTGAGGCTTTCCAGATCGAGCTTCTTGCCCGGCCGCGACAGGTCGTCGAGCTGTTGCGCGGCGAGGAACTCCAGCGGATGCAGCTCGTTGTTGCTGCCACTGCGGCGGATCGCCAGGCACTGCTCGGCGCTTTCCTGGGCGGTTCTACCCTGGGCGACCAGTTCGCGCAGCAGATCGTTGAGATCCAGCAGGCGGTCGGGGACGTTGGGGGAGAGGCTGGACATGCGGGCTCCTGAAGGGTCGGCGGCGGTGCTGTCGGAAGTCAGCATGCCTGATTGTGCGGGGGCTGGCTAAGGCCCTATTCACGTTCTGCCGAGGATCGCCAAGGCGATAGCGGCCTTCGATCAAAAGCGCTTGAGGCTGGAAAGCTGGACGAAAGAGCTTGTCGTTCAGCCTCCAGCCTTTAGCGCTCCTATCGGCCGTCCGCTTTCGCTGGCGGTTGCTGTTCGCTGGTCACCGCCAGCGTTTCCTGCCTGGGTGCCTCGTCTTTACCGTCAACTTTTTCGTTTTCGTCTTCCTGGCTTGGCGTGGGCAGCGCGGGCGGTGGCGTCAGGCCCATGGAGACATAGATGCTGGTCAGGGTTTCCACCCCCATGTTCGCCGGTTTCACCCATTCCGCCGGCACATAGAGCAGGCCGCCGCCGATGGGGATCGGTGCGGTGGGTACGAGGATCGCGAAGTGCGGGCGGCCATCCAGCAAGACCGGTTGCGCGCTCGGTTGCAGGGCCAGGACGGCCACGCCGTCGCCACCGAAGAAGCACCACACCGGGCGCATGCTGGTGATGTCGGTGTTCTTCTTGTCCAGCAGGCCGACGAAGCGGTCGGCCAGGTTGTAGAAGTTGCCGATCAGTGGGGTGCGGCGCAGGGTCACGTCGATCAGCCAGCCGAGCGGGCGGCGCAGGCCGAGCTGCACCGCCAGGCCCAGCGGGTAGAGGCTGATCAGCAGCACCAGGCTGCCGAGCAGGTAAGCCAGGTAGGGGTTGCTGGCGAAGGGCGTGCCAAGGGCGGCGAACAGCCGGCCGATGGCGGTCGAGGGGCCGACCAGATTGTTCAGCAGGCTGACGATCCAGGCCAGCACCACCATGGTCAGGGCCAGCGGCAGCAAGGCCAGCAGCCCGGTGAGCCAGGTCGCGATTATGGATTTCAGGCTGTGTTTGAACATCGGCGGTCGTCCTGTCGTCGAGGGCGGGGCAGGTGGCGCAGGCTACCTGCCAATGGTTTCAGCTGAGTTTAAGCAAGGTCTTCCAGGGTTTCAGGCTCATCACGATCTGTGCCTGGGTCATGCGCAGATCCAGCTCTTCTCGACTCAGCGGGCGCTTGGCCAGTTCCGCCAGTTTGCTCAGCTCGCCGAACAGCCGGTCGCTCTCGGCGACATCGAGCACGCCACGGGCCAGGTGCAGCCAGAGCAGCAGGCGTTCCAGTCGCGGCAGCTGTTCGGCGAGATCCTCGGGCTGTTGCTGGTAGCGCTTGAGCTGCAGGTCGCGGCCTTCCTCGGCGATCAGGGTCTGCAGCCAGCTTTGCAGCGGCGCGGCGCCCTGGCGATCGCCACGCGTGTTGCGCGCCAGGGTCCAGCTACGCGCCAGCAGCCAGCGCGAGGCGTTCAGGGAGAACAGGCCCCAGCGGCAGTTCTCCAGTTCACTGGCGAACTGGCCGGGGGCGTTGTGCCGCGCCGTCTCGTCCTGCTGGCCGGCGAGGATGCGCGGACGCCAGTCGTCGAGCAGGCTGTCGAGGGCCTGGCGCAGCTCGCTGCTGCTGGCGCGTGGCGCGGCCTGGCCAAGGCTGCCGAGCAGCGCGCGCAGGTCGACCAGGCACTGCTGCCAGTCGACCAGCAGGCGCCAGTGACCGTTGTGGCGGTATTGTTCGGCCAGGCGCTGGCTGCTGCCCAGCAGGTACCAGCCGATGGCGGCGACGGCATCGTCCAGGCTCTGCCCGGCCTGCAGGGCCGGCGCGGGCAGGTGCAGGTTGTAGCTGCCCTCGTCGAACAGGCGATAGCCGCGCTCGGCCTTGCTGATGTCGCAGGGCATCAGCGGCAGATCGGCGGCCAGCTCGGCGGCCAGCTCCAGCAGCGCTTCGGGTTCGCCCTGGCGCAGCTCCAGCTCGAGTTCGCAGATTTCTTCTTCCTGGCCGGCGGCGATCACCTTGCCCAGGTCCAGGGCGGCCTCGATCACCACCCGGGCCTTGCCGCGGCCCCAGGCGATCTCCGCGCGCTGGCGCAGGAAGTCGGTGGTGAAGATCGGTTTCAGCTGCTGCTTGTCCAGCTCGGCCAGGCTGGCCGGCCAGCAGCTGTCGTCGAGTTTCGCCAGATCCAGCTCGGCCTCGCTCAGGTACCAGTCCCACTCGTTGCGCTCGGACAGGCCGGCGACGCTCTGGCCGCGGCTCTTGAGGGTCTGGATCAGTTGCTCGCCGTCGCGCCGCAGGCGCAGGGCGACCCTGGCCCGGGCCAGGTCGCGCGCGTCGGTGTCGAAGTACTGGTTGGACAGCTCGCGCGGCTCCCAGCCGCTCTTGTTGCGTTTCTTCAGCAACGGATGCGCCTGCAGGGCGACCAGGGTGTCGCGACTGGCGCGCAGTTTGATTTCGGTTTCTTTATTCATCGCGATGGCTCGGTGAACCGGTGAAAGCGGGATGTCCGGCGGGCGGAGGGCTCGCCCTGGGCATTTGGCCGTACAGGGTAGTGGAAAAGCGCGGCGGATGCAGGTCGGCGAACGGTACTGGCGAACGATGCTAGGCTGTGCATGACCCTGGCTTCGTCGATGTTTCCCCGGCGTTCGCGGAAAATCCCCGGCCAGATGCGACATTGTGACTGAAAGATGACACGCGCTGGCTTGCCCCGGATGTCATCCGTATACTTGCCGCCTCTTCACAGACAGGGGTCACCCCTATGCCAACCAATCCGTTCGTCAGCCTGTTCGGCCGCTCGCCCATCGGGCCGATGCAGCAGCACATCGCCAAGGCCCATGAATGCGCAGCCAACCTGGTGCCGTTCTTCGAGGCGGTGATGGTCGAGGACTGGGCGCGGGTCGAACAGGTGCAGCAGGAAATGGTGCGTCTGGAGCGCGAGGCGGACAAGCTCAAGAAAAGCGTGCGCATGCACCTGCCCAAGAGCCTGTTCCTGCCGGTGCCACGTTCCGATCTGCTGGAACTGCTCAGCACCCAGGACAAGGTGGCCAACCGGGCCAAGGATATCGCCGGGCTGATGCTCGGTCGCTGCATGACCATCCCCAGCGAACTGCAGCCGCTGATGCTGGCCTATGTCAGTCGTTGCGTGGATGCCAGCGCCCAGGCGCTGAAGGCGATGAAGGAACTGGATTCCCTGCTCGAGGCCGGTTTCGCCGGGCGCGAGGCATCCCTGGTCGAACGCATGGTCGAGGAGCTCGAAGAAATCGAGCACGAGACCGACCGCCAGCAGATCGAGGTGCGCCGCGCCTTGTTCAAGCTGGAAAAGGATCTTCCCGCCGTCGATGTGATGTTCCTCTACCGGATCATCGACTGGGTCGGTGATATCGCGGATCGCGCCGAGCGCGTCGGTAACCGGCTGGAACAACTGCTGGCGCGCTAGTCGCCGGCATCCTTTCTGGGTCTACAGGTAATCTTCTATGTCTCTTGTCGCGGACTACGGTTTCGTACTCCTCGTGCTGGCCTGCTGCTTTGGTTTGTTCATGGCGTGGGGTGTCGGTGCAAATGATGTGTCCAATGCCATGGGCACCTCGGTGGGCTCCAAGGCCCTGACGATCAAGCAGGCGATCCTCATCGCCATGGTCTTCGAGTTCTGCGGCGCCTACCTGGCCGGTGGCCAGGTCACCGAGACCATCAAGAACGGCATCGTCGACGCCAATGTCATCCCGGCCGACATGTTCGTGCTGGGCATGATGTCGGCGCTGCTGTCGGCGGGCACCTGGCTGCTGATCGCTTCCCTGCGGGGGTGGCCGGTGTCCACCACCCACTCCATCGTCGGCGCGATCATCGGCTTCGCCTCGGTCAGTGTCTCGGTGGATGCGGTGAACTGGGCCGGGCTGGTGCCGATCGTCTCCAGCTGGGTGGTCACCCCGTTCATCTCCGGCCTGCTCGCCTTCGGCCTGTTCATGAGCGTGCAGTGGCTGATCATCGACACCGATGATCCGTTTCGCAACGCCAAGCGCTGGGTGCCGGTGTACATGTTCCTCACCGGCTTCATGCTGGCGCTGATGACCTTCACCAAGGGCCTCAAGCACGTCGGCCTGAGTTTCAGCACCGGGCAGGGCATCCTGCTCTCGGCGGGCGTCGGCATCCTGGTCGCCGGCCTGGGCATGCTGTTGCTGCGGCGCATCAAGCTCGATCCCGAGGCGGACAAGGACTTCCACTTCGCCAGCGTCGAACGGGTGTTCGCCGTGCTGATGATCTTCACCGCCTGTTCCATGGCCTTCGCCCATGGCGCCAGCGACGTGTCCAACGCCGTTGGCCCGCTGGCTGCCGTGGTCGGTGTGATCGAGGCCGGTGGCGACATGGCCATCGGCGGGCAATCGGCCGTGCCCGGCTGGGTGCTGCTGATGGGCGCGGCGGGTATCGTGGTCGGTCTGGCGACCTATGGCTGGAAGGTCATCGCCACCATCGGCAAGGGCATCACCGAACTGACGCCCAGCCGTGGCTTCGCCGCCGAGCTGGCCACCGCCGCCACCGTGGTCGCGGCCTCGGGTGTCGGGTTGCCGATTTCCACCACCCATACCCTGGTCGGTGCGGTGCTGGGGATCGGCATGGCCCGCGGTATCGGCGCGTTGAACCTGTCGGTGGTCGGACGCATCTTCACCTCCTGGGTGGTGACCCTGCCGATCGGTGCGATCCTGGCGATCATCTACCTGGAAATCTTCATGTTGATCTTTCTTTAAGAGCCGGAAACAGCGCTGGATAGCTGGAGGCTGAACGAAAAGCGGCTCGAGCACGACGCGAAACAGCGGTTTCTCGTCCAGCTTTCCAGCCTCCAGCGCTTTTCATCGAGTGCGGGCGATGCCCTGACGCCATAGCGCGATTGCCCTGCACGCTCTGACTTGAAGCTGCTCTATTGGTTTATGATGAGGCGACCGACCCTAGGAGCCGCCATGTCATTTCCCACGCTCAAGGATCGCTTCGCGGCGCTGATCGCCGCGCCGTCGGTCAGTTGCACACAACCGGCGCTGGATCAGTCCAACCAGCAGGTCATCGACCTGCTGGCCAACTGGTTGAGCGAGCTGGGTTTCGTCTGCGAGAAGCAGCAGGTCGAAGCGGGCAAGTTCAACCTGCTCGCCACCTACGGCAGCGGCCCCGGCGGCCTGGTGCTGGCCGGACACAGCGACACCGTGCCGTTCGACGAGGCCTTGTGGAACAGCGATCCGCTCAGCCTGAGCGAAGTCGGCGATCGCTGGGTCGGGCTCGGGGTGTGCGACATGAAGGGCTTTTTCGCCCTGATCATCGAGGCCGTCCAGGGCCTGCTCGACCAGCCTTTCCGCCAGCCCTTGCTGATTCTCGCCACCTGCGACGAGGAAAGCTCGATGTCCGGCGCCCGGGCCCTGGCCGAGGCTGGACGTCCACTCGGGCGTGCCGCGGTGATCGGCGAGCCGACCGGGCTCAAGCCCATCCGCCTGCACAAGGGCGTGATGATGGAGCGCATCGATATCCTCGGCCAGAGCGGCCACTCCTCGGACCCGAGCCTGGGGCGCAGCGCGCTGGATGCCATGCACGAGGTGATGGGCGAACTGATGCAGCTGCGCCAGCAGTGGCAGCGCGAATTCCGCAACCCGCAGTTCAGCGTGCCGCAGCCTACCCTCAATTTCGGCTGCATCCATGGTGGCGACAACCCCAACCGCATCTGTGGCCAATGTTCCCTGGAGTTCGACCTGCGTCCGCTGCCGGGCATGCAGCCCGAAACGCTGCGGGCGGCGATTCGGCAGAAGCTGCAGCCGCTGGCCGAGCGGCACCAGGTCAGCATCGACTTCAATCCGCTGTTTCCCAGCGTGCCGCCCTATGAGCAGAATGCCGACGCCGAGCTGGTGCGCCTGGCCGAGCGCCTCACCGGGCATGCCGCGACGGCAGTGGCCTTCGGCACCGAAGCCCCGTATTTCCAGCAGCTTGGCTGCGAGACCCTGGTGCTCGGCCCCGGCGATATCGACTGCGCGCACCAGCCGGGCGAATACCTGGACACCGACCGCCTGGAGCCGACGGTGCGGTTGTTGCGCCAGCTCATCCAGCATTACTGTCTCAACCCCGCCTGAACGAGGAGTGCGCCGCCGATGCCGTTGCGACGACGATAACGCGCTGAGCCTGTCTGCGGAGCCCCGGGTTCCGCGCCGCTGGCGGCCATGGTCATGGCCGCCTGACGCTTTTCATTCGGATCGCGACATTACCTGAGGGTTACGCTGCACATGCACGACTACGTCAACTGGCTGCGCCACGCTTCGCCCTATATCAACGCCCACCGCGACTGCACCTTCGTGGTCATGTTGCCGGGCGAGGGGGTGGCCCATCCCAATTTCGGCAATATCGTCCACGACCTGGTCCTGCTGCACAGCCTCGGCGTGCGCCTGGTGCTGGTGCACGGCTCGCGGCCGCAGATCGAGACACGCCTGCAGGCGCGCGGGCTGACGCCGCACTTTCACCGCGACCTGCGCATCACCGACGGGCCGACCCTGGAGTGCGTGATCGATGCGGTGGGGCAGTTGCGCATCGCCATCGAGGCGCGCCTGTCCATGGACATGGCGGCTTCGCCCATGCAGGGCGCGCGGCTGCGCGTGTCCAGCGGCAACTACGTCACCGCCCGGCCCATCGGCGTGCTCGATGGCATCGACTACCACCACACCGGCGAAGTGCGGCGCATCGATCGCAAGGGCATCAATCGCCAGCTCGATGAACGCAATATCGTGCTGCTCTCGCCACTGGGCTATTCGCCGACCGGCGAGATCTTCAACCTGGCCTGCGAAGACGTGGCCATGCGCGCGGCCATCGACCTGGCCGCCGACAAGCTGGTGCTGTTCGGCGCCGAGCCGGGGCTGCTCGACGACAGCGGCAAGCTGATCCGCGAATTGCGCCCGCAGCAGGTGCCGGCACATGTTGCACGCCTCGGCGGCGACTATCAGGGCGAGTTGCTGGACGCCGCGGCCCAGGCCTGCCGCAGCGGGGTCAAGCGCAGCCATATCGTCAGCTACGTGGCCGATGGCTCCCTGCTCACCGAACTGTTCACCCGCGACGGTGGCGGCACCCTGGTCGACCAGGAGCAGTTCGAGTCGCTGCGCGAGG
The DNA here is from genome assembly GCF_004327355.1 of Phytopseudomonas dryadis. GTDB lineage: Bacteria > Pseudomonadota > Gammaproteobacteria > Pseudomonadales > Pseudomonadaceae > Aquipseudomonas > Aquipseudomonas dryadis. The sequence continues at coordinate 81,627 of NZ_QJUM01000004.1, read as the reverse complement.
CGAACATCGGCGATGTCGGCGGCCTGATCGAACTGATCAGCCCGCTGGAGGAGCAGGGCATCCTGGTGCGGCGTTCGCGCGAGGTGCTGGAGCGCGAGATCGGCCAGTTCAGCATCGTCGAGCGCGACGGCATGATCATCGCCTGCGCGGCGCTCTATCCGATCCCGGATTCGACCTGCGGCGAGCTGGCCTGCCTGGCGGTCAACCCGGACTATCGCCATGGCGGCCGTGGCGACGAGTTGCTCGAGCGCATCGAGGCGCGAGCCCGGGGCATGGGCATCAATACCTTGTTCGTCCTCACCACCCGCACCGCTCACTGGTTCCGCGAGCGTGGCTTCGCGCCCAGCAGCGTCGAGCGCCTGCCGGCGGCGCGGGCTTCGCTGTACAACTTCCAGCGCAATTCGAAGATCTTCGAGAAGACGCTCTGAGCTTCAAGCTTCAAGCTTCAAGCTTCAAGCTTCAAGCGCAGGCGCAGACGCAGGTGCTGCGCGTAACTCGTTTCTGGGGCGCGTAGCCGGCGCTTGTTTCATCCAGCCCTGCGTTAGCAGGGTCGGGCTTCGCATCCATTGTCACGGGCGAACTACGGGCCGTCACACTCTTGTAGGAGCCGCGACCCCGCGGCGATTGGCGGTCACGCCGCAGATTCTGCCGGATGGCCGCCATCGCATCGCGCCGAGGTCGACGCTCCTACAGGCGAGCCCGCTGGCTCCCAACGGGCTCTTGCAGGCCAAGGATCAAGACGGTGGTGTCTACGGGCTGCCTCGGCTTCTAGCTTGCAGCTAATAGCTGCTCGCGCCGGCTCGAATCAGGCGCGCTTTCTGTTGGCGGAGGGCGTTCGGTTGAGTTTCTCTTCGCTGAGCCGGCGCTGGCCTTCGCCATCCACCCAGCCGGCTTCCCAGGCCGCCGCGGGCACGCTGGCAGCGAATGGCTGCGACTGCGCCGACTGACCGGTGAGGCCTGCCATGTAGCCTTGCTGATAGGCCTTGGTCAGGCTTTCCAGGCTCCAGTGCTGGTCTTTTTCACGGTGGGACATGGGCTGGGATTCGCATTGAGTGCTCAGGCTCAATGCTAGCCAAGTCGGGATGCACGAACCGAGCCGCTGGTCATGGATTTACTGCCGCTGGCTTTTTTTGTGATGCAGTCGACGAAAGTCGCTGCACCACGAGCGGGCATGTAGGCTCGACAGACCCTATCGTTGTTGGAGGACTTGGCAAGGGAACACGCGGACGGCTAGTCCATTCCCGGCGTCCTCCGCCTAGCGGATCGCCGCCCGGCCTGGCGAGATTTCTCGCGGCAACGCGGCTTGCGCTGAAACGTCAACAGACCCTATACCGCCAGAGCCAGGATGCTGGCCTGGTAGGCGGCGGCGAAGCTGTCGAAATCGCCGTCTTCGTGGGCTTCCAGCTCCGCCTGTTCCTGCAGCGAGCGTGCGGCGGCCTCTTCGAATTCGGCCTGTTGCTCGCGGCTCAGCGGCTGCTGGCGGAAGTATTCGGCGTGGCGCTTGCTCTGGCGCAGGGCGAACGCGGCAAAGCTTTCGCCCTGCTGCAACTGTGCCAGCACCTGGGCCGATGGTGTCAGGCTGGCGTCATCGATCTTCGCCCGTTGCGCCTGCAGGGCGGCGCGATGGGCGTCGCCGCCCTGGCTGGCGTCGAGCAGCGCGGCCAGCGCTTCGATGCCGTCGAGCAGCTCGTGGGCCCAGCTCTGCAGCACCACCGGTACGCCCTGGCGCTGCAGGTGCAGGCCCGGGCGACGGCCCTCCTTGACCACCTTGAGGAAGTTGTCGGAGCAGTTGCCGCACTCGCCATTGCTCAGCTGCGGGCTGTCCTGCAGGGCGCAGAACAACAGGAAGGCGTCGAGGAAACGCGATTCGACCAGGTCGATGCCCAGTGGCAGGAAGGGGTTGATGTCCAGGCAGCGCACTTCCACGTACTGCACGCCGCGGGCCATCAGTGCCTGGATCGGGCGCTCGCCGCTGTAGGTCACCCGCTTCGGACGGATGTTGGAGTAGTACTCGTTCTCGATCTGCAGGATGTTGGTGTTGAGTTGCAGCCACTCGCCGTCCTTCTTGGTGCCGACGTCGACATAGGGCGGGTAGGGGGTGGCCACCGCCTGGCGCAGGCTGTCGGTGTAGCTGGGCAGGTCGTTGTAGCAGGGCGTCAGGCCGGCCTGGGCCTCGCTCTGATAGCCCAGGTCGCTCATGCGCAGGCTGGTGGCGTACGGCAGGTACAGGGTGTCGGCATCGAGCTCCTGCAACTGGTGCGGGCGGCCGCGCATGAAGTTCCGGTCCAGGGCCGGGGAGGCGCCGAACAGGTACATGAGCAGCCAGCTGTAGCGGCGGAAGTTGCGGATCAGGGCGATGTAGCGCGACGACTGGAAGTCGCGGGCGCTACGCGTGTCGCCTTCGGCCTGCTGCAGGACCGCCCACAGGGCTTCGGGCAGGGAAAAGTTGTAATGGATGCCGGCGATGCACTGCATGGTCTTGCCGTAACGCAGGGCCAGGCCCTTGCGGTAGACGTACTTGAGCTGGCCGATGTGCGAGTGGCCGTAGCGGGCGATCGGGATGATCTCTTCGTCCGGCAGCGGGCCGGGCATCGATGGGCTCCACAGGTATTCGCCATCGAGCTTGCTGTAGACGAAACGGTGGATGCGTTCCAGTTCGGCCAGGGTGGTGGCCGGGTCGGTGGCGGTCGGCGTGATGAACTCGAGCAGCGATTCGGAATAGTCCGTGGTGATCTGCGCGTTGGTCAGGGCCGAGCCCAGGGCCGCCGGGTGTCCGCTCAGCGCCAGTTGGCCGTTGCCGTCGACGCGCAGGCACTCGCGCTCGATGCCGTGCAGGCACTGGGACAGCAGGGAGAGGTTGGCGTGCTCGCCGAGCAGAGCCAGACGACGGGAGAACAGGTCGCTCAAGATTGCATTCCTTCACGCAGCGGTCGCCCCAATATGGGGGTGGATCGTGCGCCGTACAAGGGGACGGTTACCGACGTTGGTCGTCTGGCGGGTCAGTGTGGCCTGCATTCTAGCGGGCCGCGGCGCCCGAGCGAAGCCGGGCGCCGCAGGGTGGCGATCACAGGCAGGCGAAGGTCGCCTGGGCCTTGGCGATCAGCTTGCCGTTCTGGTGCACCTCGGCTTCGATCACCTGGGTCCGGCGCCCGGCATGCACCACCCAGGCCCGGCAACTCAGCTCGCCATCGGTCACCGCGCGGATGTAGTTGACCTTGCATTCCAGGGTGACGCTGTTCGGCTCGCCGTCACCCAGGCTGTGGCTGGCCTGGCCCATGGCGGTATCGATCAGGGAGAACAGCGCACCGCCGTGCAGCTTGCCATGCAGGTTGCGCAGGCCGTCGTGCATGCTCAGGTCGATCACCGCTTCGCCGCCTTCGGCCTTGACGATCCGCAGGCCGAGCAGACGGCCGAAGGCGCTGCTCTTGCCGATTGCTTCCACGGGTTCGCTCACGGGTTATTTCCTCAGTTGCTTGGCATTGGCGAACAGCGCGGCCATGGCCGCGTTGGCCGGAGCCGGCTTGTCCTGCCCGGAGTGACGTTCGCTGCGCGGCGCCTGGGCGCCGCGACCGCCCTGGCGAGCACCGCCGCGCGGGCCTTCGATCTTCTCGCCCGGGGTGTCGCCCATGCGCATCGACAGGGCGATGCGGTTACGCGGGATGTCCACCTCCATGACCTTGACCTTGACCACGTCGCCGGCCTTGACCGCCTCGCGCGGGTCCTTGATGAACTTCTCCGACAGGGCGGAGATGTGCACCAGGCCGTCCTGGTGCACGCCGATGTCGACGAAGGCGCCGAAGTTGGTGACGTTGGTCACCACGCCTTCGAGGATCATGCCCAGCTCGAGATCCTTGAGGGTTTCCACGCCCTCCTGGAATTCCGCGGTCTTGAACTCGGGACGCGGGTCGCGGCCGGGCTTTTCCAGCTCGCTGAGGATGTCGCCGATGGTTACCAGGCCGAACGTCTCGTCGGTGAACTTCTTCGGATCGAGGCGCTTGAGGAAGCCCGCGTCGCCGATCAGCGAGCGGATGTCGCGGCCGGTGTCGACGGCGATGCGCTGCACCAGCGGGTAGGTTTCCGGGTGCACGGCGGAGGCGTCCAGCGGGTTGTCGCCGTTCATCACGCGCAGGAAGCCGGCGGCCTGCTCGAAGGTCTTGTCGCCCAGGCGCGGGACTTTCTTCAGCTCGTCGCGGGTCTTGAACGCGCCATGGGCATCGCGGTGGGCGACGATATTCTGCGCCAGGCTGGCGTTGAGCCCGGAGATCCGCGCCAGCAGCGCGCTGGAGGCGGTGTTGACGTCCACGCCGACGGCGTTCACGCAGTCCTCCACCACGGCGTCGAGGCTGCGCGCCAGCTTGAGCTGCGAGACGTCGTGCTGGTACTGGCCGACGCCGATGGACTTGGGATCGATCTTGACCAGTTCGGCCAGCGGGTCCTGCAGGCGCCGGGCGATGGACACGGCACCGCGCAGGGACACGTCCAGGTCGGGGAATTCCCGGGCGGCCAGCTCCGAGGCCGAGTACACCGAGGCGCCGGCTTCGCTGACCATGATCTTGGTCATCTTCAGGCCCGGGTATTTCTTGATCAGCTCGATGGCCAGCTTGTCGGTCTCGCGGCTGGCGGTGCCGTTGCCGATGGCGATCAGGTCGACACCGTGCCTGGCGCACAGCCTGGCCAGCACGTTGAGGGTGCCGTCCCAGTCGTTGCGCGGCGCGTGGGGGTAGACGGTGGCGGTATCGAGCAGCTTGCCGGTGGCGTCGACCACGGCGACCTTGCAGCCGGTGCGCAGGCCCGGGTCGAGGCCGAGGGTGGCGCGCGGGCCGGCCGGCGCGGCCAGCAGCAGGTCGTGCAGGTTGCGGGCGAAGACGCTGATCGCCTCGTCTTCGGCGCCCTCGCGCAGCTCGCCGAGCAGGTCGGTTTCCAGGTGGGTGTAGAGCTTGACCTTCCAGGTCCAGCGCACCACTTCGCCCAGCCATTTGTCGGCGGCGCGGCCCTGGTTGGCGATGCCGAAACGCTCGGCGATCATGCCCTCGCAGGGGTGCAGGGTGCCCGGCAGCTCCTCGCCGACCTTGAGGCTGACGCCGAGGATGCCCTCGTTGCGCCCGCGGAAGATCGCCAGGGCGCGGTGCGACGGCGCGCCCTTGAGCGTCTCGTCGTGTTCGAAATAGTCGCGGAACTTGGCGCCTTCGCTTTCCTTGCCGGCGACCACCCGGGCGCTGAGGGTGGCGTTGTCCTTGAGGAAGCCGCGCAGGCTGGCGAGCAGGCTGGCGTCCTCGGCGAAGCGCTCCATGAGGATGTACTTGGCGCCTTCGAGCACGGCCTTGATGTCGGCAAAGCCTTTTTCAGCGTCGATGAACCGCGCCGCTTCGCTTTCCGGGCTCAGGCTCGGGTCGTCGAACAGCGCGTCGGCCAGCTCGCCGAGGCCGGCTTCCAGGGCGATCTGGCCCTTGGTGCGGCGCTTCTGCTTGTAGGGCAGGTACAGGTCTTCGAGGCGGGTCTTGGTCTCGGCGAGGTCGATCTCGCGGCGCAGCTCGGGGGTCAGCTTGCCCTGTTCCTCGATGCTGGCGAGGATGCTGGCGCGGCGCTCGTCGAGTTCGCGCAGGTAGCGCAGGCGTTCTTCCAGGTTGCGCAGTTGGGTGTCATCCAGGCTGCCGGTGACTTCCTTGCGGTAGCGTGCGATGAACGGCACGGTGGAACCTTCGTCGAGCAGCGCGACGGCGGCGGCGACCTGTTGCGGGCGCACGCCCAGTTCTTCGGCGATACGGTTGTTGATGCTGAGCATGGAAAAGTAAGCCTACCCTGGAACGAATAAGAACCGGCCTCGCTCATGATCGGCCGGACGATAAAGCGGCGCATTATAGCGGTATAAAAGCAGCTGGAAGCCTGAAACTGGAAGTCGAAAAAAACGCTGGACGAGAAAGGCTAGAAGCCGAGAACAGCGCTGGAGGCTGAAGGCTGAACGAAAAAGCCTGGTAGCCCGGGTCGAGCGGAGCGACACCCGGGAAGGGTTTACCTGGGTATCGCTGCGCTCAACCCAGGCTACGGGGCAGAAGCCGATAAAGGCGCTAAAGGCTGAAGGCTGGGCGAAAAAGCTTGACAGCGGCAGGGCCCGAGCAAAACAGCTTCCAGCCCCCTCCAAACCGAAAAATCTGCTAACAATGGACACTACGTGGTCTATACGGCCTCTGAGCCATAATGCCGCGTTGAAGTCGGGCGCGTCGCGTCCCGAATTCTCGATCAAGGAGCCCCTATGAGCAGCACTGCAGCACTACCGGTCGAAGGTGAGAAGATCCTGATTGTCGATGACGATGCCCGTCTGCGGCGCCTGCTCGAGCGCTTTTTCGACGAGCAGGGCTACCGCGTGCGCGCGGTGGAAAACGTCGAGCAGATGGATCGCCTGCTGGCGCGCGAGCTGTTCAATCTGGTGGTGCTCGACCTGATGCTGCCGGGCGAGGACGGCCTGTCCGCCTGCCGTCGCCTGCGGGCCTCTAACAATCAGGTGCCGATCATCATGCTCACCGCCAAGGGCGACGAGAGCAGCCGTATCCAGGGCCTGGAACTGGGCGCCGACGATTACCTGGCCAAACCCTTCAACCCGCGCGAGCTGCTGGCGCGGATCAAGGCCGTGCTGCGCCGCCAGGCGCCGGTGGTGCCCGGCGCGCCAGGCAGCGAGGACGAGACCGTCACCTTCGGCGACTACGAGCTGTCGCTGGCCACCCGCGAACTGAAGAAGGGCGACGAGGTGCACATGCTCACCACCGGCGAATTCGCCGTGCTCAAGGCGCTGGTGCAGCACGCCCGTGAACCGCTGACCCGGGACAAGCTGATGAACCTGGCGCGCGGCCGCGAATGGGACGCCCTGGAGCGTTCCATCGACGTGCAGATCTCCCGCCTGCGCCGCCTGATCGAGCCGGACCCGTCCAAGCCACGTTACATCCAGACCGTCTGGGGCGTGGGCTACGTGTTCGTGCCGGATGGCAACAAATAAGCCGAAAAAACGCGAGAGGCTGGAGGCTGAACGACGGCGCTCTTCCGTTCCGCCTCCAGCCTTCAGCGCTCTGATTCGGTTCTTAATTATGAAAGCTCCACTCTGGTTCCCGCAAAGCTTCTTCTCGCGCACCCTCTGGCTGGTGCTCATCGTCGTGCTGTTCTCCAAGGCGCTGACCCTGGTCTATCTGATGATGAACGAGGACGTGCTGGTCGACCGGCAGTACAGCCATGGCGCGGCGCTGACCCTGCGCGCCTACTGGGCGGCGGATCCGGAGGACCGGTCCAACATCGCCGAGGCCGCCGGGCTCAAGCGCGTGCCGCGTACCGAGGTGCCGGCCAGCGAGGAGCACTGGCCCTACAGCGAAATATTCCAGCGCCAGATGCAGTCCGAACTGGGCCCCGATACCGAGACCCGGGTACGGGCCAAGAGTCCGCCCGCGCTGTGGGTGCATGCGCCGAGCCTGGGCGATGAATGGCTGCGGGTGCCGCTGTATCCCCATCCGCTGCGTGGCCAGCGCATCTGGAGCGTGCTCGGCTGGTTCCTCGGCATCGGCCTGCTGTCCACGGCGGCCGCCTGGATCTTCGTGCGTCAGCTCAACGCGCCGCTCAAGCGTCTGGTCTTCGCCGCCCGGCAGATCGGCCAGGGACGCAGCGTGCGCCTGCCGGTGAGCGATACGCCGAGCGAGATGACCGAGGTGTATCGCGCCTTCAACCAGATGGCCGAGGACGTCGAACAGGCCGCCCGCGAACGCGAACTGATGCTGGCCGGGGTTTCCCACGACTTGCGCACGCCGCTGACGCGCTTGCGCCTGTCGCTGGAGTTTCTCAACAACGATTCCGAGCTCACCGACGACATGGTGCGCGACATCGAGGACATGGACGCCATCCTCGATCAGTTCCTGGCCTTTATCCGCGACGGTCGCGACGAGCCGGTGGAAGAGCTCGAGCTGCCCGAGCTGATCCGCGAGGTGGCTGCGCCCTACAACCAGAAGCAGGAGCTGGTGCGTCTGTGCCTGGAGCCCGTGCCGGCGTTTCCCCTGCGGCGCGTCTCGATCAAGCGCCTGATCGTCAACCTGATCGAGAACGCGCTGCGTTACGGTGGCAACGCCGTGGAAATCGCCCTGTCGCTGGCGGGCGACGACGGCGCGCCCTACGTCGTGCTCAGCGTGCTCGACCGCGGTACCGGTATCGATCCCACGGAACTGGGCAATATCTTCAACCCCTTCATCCGTGGCGACCGCGCCCGCGGCGGGCAGGGCGCGGGGCTGGGCCTGGCCATCGTCAAGCGCATCGCCGCGCTGCACGGCGGCAGCGTCGAGTTGCGCAACCGTTCCGGCGGTGGCCTGGAGGCGCGTATCTGTCTGCCACTGGGCCTGCTGCTGCCGCGCGATGCGGTCTGACTGGTTGCTCAAAGGCGGAAGCGGACGGCCGATAAGAGCGCTAGAGGCTGGAGGCTGAACGACAAGCAAACCGCATAGGCTCTTTCGTCCAGCTTTCCAGCCTCAAGCGCTTTTGATCGAAGGCCGAAGGCCGCTATCGCCTTATGGCTGCCGCCGTCTCGCCTGGCTTTATTCGCGGCGTGAGCTGACCAGCGATGGCGGCTGCACTATGCTGTGTGGGTGCTCCGACATGAGGTCAGCATGCCCGTAAATCCCGATCGCCTGCCGTCCTGGACATGGTGGTTGCCACTGCCGATCTTCCATGTGGCCTCCTGGCTTTCCCTGGCGACCCACTTCCATGGCGGAGTGGCGATCTGGTATCTGCCATTCGCGCTCGGCCTGGTGCTGTGCCTGTGGTGGGGGCCACGGGTGCTGTTGGCGCTGTATGCCAATGCCCTGCTCTGCACGCCGCTATGGGGGCTCGACTGGCGCTGGGCGCCGGTGCATGCCCTGCCGGAAACCATCGGCGTCGGCCTGAGCTATCTGTTGCTGCGCGCGCGTCCCTTCGATGTGGCCTTGCCGGATACGGCTCATCTGTTGCGCTTCATGCTGTTGGGCGTGCTGTGTCCGGCAGCGCTGACCTGCGTCGGTCTGCAGGTCAACCTGTGGCTGCTCGGTGACCTGGAGCAGGGTGACTGGACGCAGGTGATCATGACCCTGTGGCTGGCCGACAGTCTGACCGCGCTGGTGATTTCCATTCCCCTGCTGAGCTACCTCAGCCCGCTGTTGCGCCGGCGTGGCTGGCTGCTGCCGACGCCGACGGCGCAGCCACCCCTGGAACGGGTGCCCGAGGTCTTGCGCCGTCTGCCGCCGTGGCCGTTGCTGCTGGCGCTGTTGCTGTGCCTGCCGGTACTGGTCGGGCTGTTGCCATTGACGCTCAAGCTGCCCTTGATCGGCGCGGTGACCCTGGGCCTGGCGTTGCTCTGGGGCTTTCCCGGGGCCTTGTGCAGTGCCTGGCTCAGCGCCCTGAACATCCTCGCGCTGCCCTGGCTGCTCGGCCTGGGCGCCAGCGCCGGCTGGCTGGAACCGCAGCGTCTGGAGCTGCACTTCAGCGTCTTGCTGCTGACCCTGGCGACCCTGCTGGTCGGACGCAGCCTGAGCGACCTGCGCCTGGCCCTGCGCAGCAGTGCGCTGATGCAGCAGCAACTGGCACTGGCCAGGCTGGCGCTGGAGGCCAGCCCGCTGGGGGTGGTCATCGCCGATGCGCGCCAGGCCGAGCTGCCGCTGATCTACTGCAACCCCGCCTTCGAACGCATCACCGGCTACAGTGCCCAGCAGAGCCTGGGCAAGAACTTGCGTGCGCTGCTCGATGACGCGCAGCGCCCTCATGAAATGCGTCAGCTGGATGCCGCCATCCGCCGGGGCACCGGCACTCATGTGGTGCTGTGCAACCAGCGCCAGGATGGTCAGTCGTTCTGGAACGAGGTGATCCTCGCGCCGATGCACGACGACCAGGGGCTCAGCCATTTCATCGCGCTGCAGCAGGATGTCAGCGCCCGCGAGCAACTGGCCGGCGAGGTCGCCCGCCAGCGCGAGGAGTTGCTGCAGCAGAGCTACCTGTTCAGCCAGACCGAGAATATCGCCGATCTGGGCGGCTGGATGATCAACCTCAACGACATGAGCATGTACTGGAGCGCCGGCTGTTTCAGCATCTTCGAACTGGATGCCAATGGCGGCGCGCCGGACTTCGAGCAGGCGATCGGGCATTTCGATTCGGCCGGCCGGATGCTGGCGCGCGAGACGCAGCAGCGGATGCGCAACGGTGGCGAACAATTCGACATCGAAGTGCGCATGACCACCGGCAAGGGCAGGACGCGCTGGGTACGTATCCGTGGCGTCAGCGAGCATGATGGCGATGCTCTGGTACGGGTCTATGGCGCCGTTCAGGACATCAGCGCGCGGCGCCGCACCGAGCAGCAGTTGCGCGAGCGCGATGACCGCCTGCGGCTGTTCTTCGAAGCCCCGCTGATCGGCATGGCGCTGACCAGTCCGGAATTCGCCTGGGAGGAGGTCAACCTCAAGCTGTGCAGCATCCTCGGCCGCAGTCGCGAACAGTTGCAGCGCTGCAGTTGGGAGAGCATCAGTGTCGCCGAGGACCTCGAGGCCGAGCGGCAACTGCTCGACGAGGTGCTCGACGGTAAGCGCGAGGGCTATGAGTGCGACAAGCGTTTCCTGCGCGCCGATGGCTCGCAGGTGCATACCCGGGTCAACCTGCGCGCGGTGCGCAAGCGCAGTGGCCGGGTCGGCATGTTCCTGCTGCTGGTCGAAGACATCAGCGCGCGCTTCGAGGCCGAGGCGCGCTACCGCACCATCGTCGAGCATGCCCCGGAAGCCATCATGCTGTTCACCGAGGATGGCGGCATGGTCGATTTCAACGAGAACGCCTTGCGCCTGTTCCGTTGCCGCCGCGAAGACATGCTCAGCCGCAAGCCCTTCGAGCTGAGCCCCTTGCGCCAGCCCGACGGCCAGCCGTCGGCCCTGGCCGGCAAGGCCTACGTGGAGAGCGCTCTGCAGGGCGCCGCGCCGGTGTTCGAATGGATGCACCGCGACAGCAGCGGCCGGCAGTTCCCCTGCGAGGTACGCCTGGTGCGCATGCCCGGCGAGCCGGCGATGATTCGCTGCAGCATTTCCGATATTTCCGAACGCCAGCGTTACCAGCGCGAAATCGAGCGGCTGGCCTACAGCGATGAATTGACCGGGCTGCCCAATCGTCGTCTGCTGCTCGACCGCTTGCAGCACGCCATGGATCGCGAGCTGCGCGAAGGCACGCTGGGCGCGTTGCTGTTCATCGATCTGGATCACTTCAAGACGGTCAACGACAGCCTGGGGCATCTGGTGGGCGACAACCTGCTGCGCGAGGTCACCCACCGCCTGGCCGCCGCGCTGCGCGCCGAAGACACCCTGGCGCGCATGGGCGGCGACGAGTTCGTGGTGCTGCTCGAGGCGCTGGATGCCAACCCCGAACTCGCCGCCGAGCAGGCGGCGCTGATGGCGGAGAAATTGCTCAAGAACCTCGAGGCCTCCTGTCAGGTCGATGGCCATGAACTGGTCATCAGCGCCAGCATCGGCATCGCCTTGCACCCATTCGGCGAACAGGTCGCGGCCGATGTGCTGAAGCAGGCCGACACCGCCATGTACCGGGCCAAGCACGCGGGCCGTAACGCGCTGCATTTCTTCGCGCCGCAGATGCAGGCGGCCATCGATCAGCGCCTGCAGTTGCAGGGCGAACTGCGCCAGGCGATCCAGCGCGGCCAGTTGCACCTGGCGTTCCAGCCGCAACTGCAGCTCGACGGGGGGCGGATCATCGGCGCCGAAGTGCTGTTGCGCTGGGTCCATCCCGACCGTGGTGAAATCCTGCCGGGGCAGTTCATCCCGCTGGCCGAGGAGACCGGCCTGATCCAGGACATCGGCAACTGGGTGCTGGAGCAGGCATGCGCCACACTGGGCCGCTGGCTGCCGCTGCGGCCGCATCTGGTGCTCGCCGTCAACCTGAGCCCGCGCGAGCTGCGCAGCCGGATTTGCGTGGAACGCGTGCGCGGCTGCCTGGAGCGCCATCGGGTGCCGGCGGCGGCGCTGGAACTGGAGATCACCGAGGGCGTGCTGCTCGAGGACGTCGAGCAGTGCATCGCCAACATGCAGGCGCTCAAGGCGCTGGGCGTGCGCTTCGCCATCGACGATTTCGGCACCGGCTACTCGTCGCTGACCTACCTCAAGCGCCTGCCGCTGGATCGCCTGAAGATCGATCGCAGTTTCACCCAGGATCTCGGCGGCGGCGAAGACAGCAGCGGTGCCATGCTGGTCGAGACCATCCTGGTGATCGCCCGCAACCTGGGGCTGGAGTGTGTCGCCGAAGGCATCGAGACACAGGCCCAGTTCGACCGCCTCAATGCCCTGGGCTGTGCCCTGGGGCAGGGTTATCTGCTCGGCCAGCCGATGCCGGAGGCGGCGTTCCTGGCCTGGCTGGAGACACCCGGGTCGAGGGTTCCCGCGTAGCAGGAGAGCGGCCAGGCCGAACCGGTGCCGCGGCGGCTCGCTCACCAGTCCAGCGTGCTGCCCCGCAGTCGCGCCGGGTGGCCATAGGGCCAGGCGAGGTTGGCGTCGCCGTGGCCGCTGGGCAGGTCGCCGTACAGCGGGATGGCGAACGGCGCCAGGTATTCGCCGATGATCGCCTCGATGCTGTGCTGGACGCCGCGCCGTGGGCAATCGCTGAAGCTGCCCAGGCATACCGCTGCCGGGCGACGCTCGCCGAAGCTTTCGAACAACTGCCAGAAGCTGCGCTCGAGCCGGTAGTAGGGCTCGCCGACATCCTCGAGGATGAGGATGGCGTTGTCCGGCAGCTGCAACTGGCCCAGGGTGCCGCAGGCGCTGGCCAGGGCGGTGAGGTTGCCGCCGACCAGGGGGCCGTCGACCGGCCGGGTCGGCCCGGCGATATGCCGCACCGGCAACGGCCGGCCGTGGCCCTGCAGCAACTGCCATAGCGCCTGTAGCGAAGCCAGGCGTTCGCGCTGGCCCGTTGGCGCAGACAGGGGCTGCCGACCCAGGGCCGTGGCCACCGGCCCGTGGATCGCCGGCAGGCCATGCCGCTGGAAGGCGGCGAGCAGGATCGACAGGTCGGAAAAACCGATCAGCGGCCGGGCACTGGCGCGTCGCAGCAGCGCCCAGTCGATGCCGGGCAGCAGGTGCGCGCAGCCATAGCCTCCGCGCAGGCACCACACCGCCTCGATATCCGCCAGGCCGAAGGCCTGGTGCAGGTCGGCAAGCCGCTGTGCCGGCGTGCCGGCCAGGTAGCGATGGCGGGCCCGGACATGGGCGCCCAGGTGATAGTCGATGCCCAGCACCTCGAGCTGCGCCAGGGTCGCTTCGAGCACATCCTCGGCGATGGCCGCCGCCGGCGCGATCAGGGCCAGGCGCCCTGCGAATGGCTGGCTCATCCCTTGCCCTTGGTGCGGGTCAGATGCGGGCCGCCGTTCTTTTCCAGGTACTGGATGATCATCCCGGCGACATCCTTGCCGGTGGTCACCTCGATGCCTTCCAGGCCGGGCGAGGAGTTCACTTCCATCACCAGCGGGCCATGGTTGGAGCGCAGGATGTCGACGCCGGCCACCGACAGGCCCATGACCTTGGCCGCGCGAATGGCGGTCATGCGCTCTTCCGGGGTGATCTTGATCAGGCTGGCGGTACCGCCGCGGTGCAGGTTGGAGCGGAATTCGCCGGGCTTGGCCTGGCGCTTCATCGCCGCGATCACCTTGTCGCCGACCACGAAGCAGCGGATGTCGGCGCCGCCGGCTTCCTTGATGTACTCCTGCACCATGATGTTCTGCTTGAGGCCCATGAAGGCCTCGATCACCGATTCGGCGGCCTTTTCCGTTTCGCACAGCACCACGCCGATGCCCTGGGTGCCCTCCAGCACCTTGATCACCAGCGGCGCGCCGTTGACCATCTGGATCAGGTCGGGGATGTCGTCCGGCGAGTGGGCGAAACCGGTCACCGGCAGGCCCACGCCACGCCGCGACAGCAGCTGCAGCGAACGCAGCTTGTCCCGCGAGCGGGCGATGGCCACCGATTCGTTGAGCGGCACCACGCCCATCATCTCGAACTGGCGCAGCACCGCGCAGCCATAGAAGGTCACCGAGGCGCCGATGCGCGGGATCACCGCGTCGAAGCCCTCCAGCGGGCGCCCGCGGTAGTGGATCTGCGGCTTGTGGCTGGCGATGTTCATGTACGCGCGCAGGGTGTCGATCACCACCACTTCATGGCCGCGCTGCTGCCCGGCTTCGACCAGGCGGCGGGTGGAATACAGGCGCGGGTTGCGCGACAGCACAGCGATTTTCATTGGGCACCGCTAAGGTCGGTAAGCGTGGGTTTGTCCTGAACATAGGCGAGCGCGGGATTGACCACCAGTTGGCCGTCGATCAGCGCCTTGGAACCGAGCAGCATGCGATAGCGCATGGTCTTGCGGCTGGCCAGGGTGAATTCCACCGGCCACAGCCGGTCGCCCAGCACCAGGCTGGTACGTATGACGTAGCGGCTTTGCGCCAGGCCGTTGGAGCTCTTGATGCTCTTGACCGTCACCAGACGGGCTTCGCAGCGGTGCCGGCGTTGTACCTGGGTGCCGATGTAGGCGGTGAAGCGCACCCACTGCTCGCCATCGCGCTCGAAAGTCTGGATATCGCTGGCATGCAGGCTGGACGTGCTGGCCCCGGTATCGATCTTGGCGCGCAGGCCGATGATGCCCAGGTCGGGCAGGTTGACCCATTCACGCAGGCCGATCACGCTGAGGTGGTCGAATGTCTTCAAGAAAGGCTTCCGTGGCTGCTGAGGTCAGGCTGTGTGGCGCTCATGGTACTGAAAATCCCGGGCGATGCGAGCCCGTCAGCACGCTGGATTCGCTGCCGGCCAGGCCGCTTCGGCAATGGCCGGCAAGCCCTGGAATCGTGGCCTGGCGAACCAGTAGCCTTGCATCAGTTCGATCCCGCTGTCGGCGAGGAAATCCCGTTCCGCGGCGGTCTCGATACCTTCCGCGATCACCGTCACGCCGAGGTCGGCGCAGATGCCGACGATGCCGCGAACGATGGCCTGGCGAGCCTTGTCCTGATCGATCCCGCGGATCAGGGCCATGTCCAGCTTGATCAGGTCGGGCTGAAAACCGGCCAGCAGGGTGAGCCCCGAGTGCCCGGCGCCGAAATCGTCGATCGCCGTCTTGAAACCGAACTCGCGGTACTGGCGCAGGATGTTCGTCAGGTGCCGGCTGTTTTCCATGTGGTCGCTCTCGATGGTCTCGAAGATCAGTTTGTGCAACGGAAAACCGTGTTGCCGGGCGGCCTCCAGGGTGCTGCGGATGCACAGCTCCGGGCGGTAGACGGCATTGGGCAGGAAATTGATCGACAGATGGGTATCCAGGCCCAGTTGCATCGCCTCGGCGATGGCCTGGGTGCGGCAGCGTTGGTCGAAGCGATAGCGGTTGTGATCGTTGACACGCTCGAGCACGGACAGTGCGCTCTCGCCCGCGGGGCCGCGTACCAGGGCCTCATGGGCGAAGACCTGCCGCTCGCGGATATCCACGATGGGTTGAAAGGCGAAGGTGAAGTCGAAGTCCAGCGCCTGGCTATTCTGGCAGCCGCGACATTTTTCGGGATGGGTGAGGTCGCTGGGAAAGTGGGTCACTGCGGCTCCGGGTAGCGATTGCACATCAGGCTTGTGTCCCTGTGACAATACGGACAGGCTGATGTGGCAGTGAATTGTGTGGGCAATGAAGCAACGGGTGAAGCGATGGTGGCAAGGCAGGATTCCGATGACAAGATTCGCTTGGACAAGTGGCTATGGGCCGCGCGGTTCTACAAGACGCGAGCGCTGGCCAAGGCGGCGATAGAAGGCGGCAAGGTGCATTGCCGGGGCGAGCGCTGCAAGCCGGGCAAGGAACCGCGCGTGGGTGAGGAATACGTGATCCGCAGCGGTTTCGACGAGCGTACCGTGGTGGTTCAGGCATTGTCGGCGGTTCGGCGTGGCGCGCCGGAGGCCCAGGCGCTGTATGCCGAGACCGGCGAGAGCATCGTGCGCCGCGAACTGGCCGCCGAGCAGCGCAAGTCCGGTGCCCTGGGGGTGCAGACCGACGGGCGCCCGACCAAGAAGCAGCGGCGGCAGTTGCACTTCCTGCGCGGCGGGGCGAACGACTGAGCGCCTGCTCGCGCCAAACCTCTTGTTCCTGTAGTTCGGGTCGAGCGTAGCGACACCCGGGTATCGCTACGCTCGACCCGGGCTACGGCCTGTGAGGTACGGCGCCCTGCACGGGATTCAGCGGTAAGTGCAGAAGAGGGTCATGCTTGTGTAGGCGCTGCGACCTCGCCGCGAATGGTGGCCGTGACGCGGCCATCATTATCGCGCCGGGGGCGACGCTCCTGTCCGTGAGCCCTCTGGCGGCCGGGTAACCGCAGGCGCCTCTCAGCGCCCGCTGATAACGCTCAGGCGACCCAGCAGCGGCAGTCCGGCCAGGCGCCGCATCAGTGGGGCGGTCAGGCGTTCGATGGCGCCGCTGGCGCGGTGGGCCAATGGCGTGTAGCAGCTCCAGGCCAGGCCCAGCACGCTCAGCAGCACGCCGCCGACCAGGGCGTCGGCCCCCCAGTGGGCGCCGGCGACCAGGCGTGGCAGCATGCCGATGACCGCCACTCCCCACACCAGCGCCAGGCGCCAGCCGCTGGCGAAGAAGCTGCAGAACATCGCCCAGATCAGCAGCACCGAAGCATGATCGCCAGGGAAACTGCGGCTGGCGCTATCCTTCAGGTCCCAGCGTTCCTCCCAGGCCGGGAACAGCTCGGTGAGCCGCGCACTGCCTTCCACCACCAGTGAAGGACTGGCGTGCTGCCAGTCCATGTACTCCACCAGGTCGGCGAACAGCACGCGCATCAGCAGCATCACGGTCAGGGCGACCAGGAAGGCATACAGCCCCGTGCGCACCTGGGCCGCCGGGAGCACCAGGCCGCCCCGAAGCATGATCGCCAGCATCGCCAGGCCCACGCCGGCATCCACCGGGCGCATGCTGCCGATGGCCCAGAGATGGGCCCACAGGCCGACGGCATGCACTGGGTCGTTGAGCAGGTGGAACAGCCACAGGTCGAAGTGATTCCACAGTTGTCGGGTCGGTTGCCACAGCCAGCTGGCGAGCAGCAGTCCGACGATCATATGGCTGATGAGCAGGGCGCGTGGGCGCCAGTGGTTATCGAGAACAGCGCTGGACATGATGGCGGCTTCGAACGGGACGTTTTCGGGTGCGCAATTCTAGCGATCCGCCGTCGCCGTCGGTTGACGATGGGCGGTTCGTTCAGCCGCCGTTCAGCTTGCCCCGCGATTGCCCTTCAGTCGCCGCCGCCCCCGCCACCATCGCCTCCGCCGCCATCGCAACTGGAGCCGCTGTCCGCCGTGCAATCGCTGTAGCCGTCATGGGTACCGGCGTGGCTGGACAGGTGGATGAAGCTGGCGCTGCCCAGCGCGTCGGCCGAAGTGCTGGCCATGGGCGAATTTTCCTGCTGGCGGATCAGCCAGCGGAACAGGAGGAACGCCAGGGCGATGCCGGCCGCGCCGCTGGCGAAATCGACCAGGGGGATGGGGACATTGTCGGCGATCAACATGGCCACGTAGAACAGGCCCAGGGAGAAGCCGATGGCCATGAGCCGCAACCAGGTGCTGCGCCAGTGTCGTTGCGCGGCCGTCAGGCTCTGGTGATCCGCCAGGACCCCGGAGAATAACGCCAGTACGCTCAGTTGCAGCAGGCCGCCCAGCGGGGCCGCCAGCACACCGGCGATGAAGCAGAATAGCGCAGTGAGCATCGTGTCTTCCTCCAGTCTGCGGATTACCCCGTTGCGCGCGGGGGGCGAGGATGCCCGATCCTTGGTCGACCGAGGCTTTTCCTCTATTATTCGCGGTTTCCCCGCCTATTTTCTGCGAGCCCGGCATGTCCGACCATACCCAGCGTTTCCTGTTCGATGACACCGATGTGCGCGGTGAATTGGTCGGGCTGTCCGCTAGCTACCAGCAGGTACTGGCCAAGCATGACTATCCGCAGCCGGTCGCACAACTGCTCGGCGAATTGCTGGCCGCCGCGTCGCTGCTGGTGGGCACGCTGAAGTTCGACGGCCTGCTGGTGCTGCAGGTGCGTTCGGACGGGGCGGTTCCCCTGCTGATGGTCGAGTGCTCCAGCGACGGCGAGGTGCGCGGCATCGCCCGTTACGCTGCCGAGCGCATCGGCGATGACGCCGGCCTGGCCCAGTTGATGCCCGAGGGTGTGCTGGCCATGACCGTCGACCCCCGGCAGGGGCAGCGCTACCAGGGCCTGGTTGCGCTGGATGGCGATAGCCTGGCCGAGTGCCTGAGCAACTATTTCGCCACCTCCGAGCAATTGGCCACACGCTTCTGGTTGTGTGCCGACGGGCGCCGCGCCCGAGGGTTGCTGTTGCAGCAATTGCCTGCCGATCGTCTGAAAGATGACGAGGAACGTGCCGCCAGTTGGCAGCATCTGGCGACCCTGGCCAACACCTTGCAGAATGAGGAATTGCTGGCCCTGGACAACGAAACCCTGTTGCACCGGCTGTACCACGAGGAGCCCTTGCGTCTGTTCGAACCGCGTCCTTTGCGCTTCCGTTGCAGCTGCTCCCGTGAACGCTCTGCCAAAGCGCTGGTCAGTTTAGGGCGGGCCGATGCCGAGCAACTGCTCGACGAGCATCACGGCCGTGTGGAAATCGACTGCCAGTTCTGCAACGAGCGCTATGCGTTCGATGCCGCCGACGTCGCCCAGCTGTTCGCCGGTGGAGGCAGTCACGAGCCCTCTGACACCCGTCACTGAGGGGCACCACTGGACCGCGCTAGATTGTTCTGATTAGAGGCTGCACCCGTAGCCTGCTTTTCTGGCATAATCCGACGCACTTTTTTAGCTGTAGCGGTGCCAGGGCATCACTACAAAACGTTTGGAAGACTCGGCCATCTGGCCGACGGGGACTCACATGACGCAAGCCACCAACGCCGTGTACACCGACATCAGCACCGCCCAACTGGTCGAAGAGGCCCTCCGTCGCGGTGAGGGCGAACTGGCGTCCAACGGTGCCCTGGTCGTACGCACCGGCCACCGTACCGGGCGTTCGCCGGTCGATCGGTTCATCGTCGACGAGCCGAGCACCTCGGCCGACATCGGCTGGGGCCCGATCAACCGCAAGTTCCCGGCCGACAAGTTCGATGCCCTGTGGGACCGCGTACAGGCGTTCTCCGATGCCCAGGACAGCTTCGTCTCCCATGTCCATGTAGGTTCCGCCGAGGCCCACTACCTGCCGGTCAGGATGACCACCGCCACGGCCTGGCAGAACCTCTTCGGCCGCCAGCTGTTCATCGACCCGACCCCGTACAACCCATCCGCCAAGGATGAGTGGCAAGTGCTCAACGTGGCCAACTTCGAGTGCGTGCCCGAGCGCGACGGCACCAACTCCGACGGCTGCGTGATCATCAATTTCGCCCAGCGCAAGGTACTGATCGCCGGTATGCGTTACGCCGGTGAAATGAAGAAGGCCATGTTCAGCGTGCAGAACTTCCTGCTGCCGGCCGTCGACGTGCTGCCGATGCACTGCGCCGCCAACATCGGCGAAGAAGGCGACGTGACCCTGTTCTTCGGTCTCTCCGGCACCGGCAAGACCACCCTGTCGGCTGACGAGAGCCGCTACCTGATCGGCGACGACGAACACGGCTGGGGCACCGGCGTGGTGTTCAACATCGAAGGTGGTTGCTACGCCAAGTGCATCGACCTGTCGGAAAAGAACGAGCCGGTGATCTGGAAAGCCATCCAGTTCGGCACCGTGCTGGAAAACGTCGTGCTCGACGAGCAGCGCGTACCCGATTACAGCGACGACAGCCTGACCCAGAACAGCCGTGCCGCCTACCCGCTGGAATACGTCGAGAAACGCAGCGAGAAGAATCTCGGTGGCGAGCCGAACGCGGTGATCTTCCTGACCTGCGACCTGACCGGCGTGCTGCCGCCGGTGTCGATCCTCAACGAGGAGCAGGCGGCCTACCACTTCCTGTCCGGCTACACCGCCCTGGTCGGTTCCACCGAAATGGGCTCGGGTTCGGGCATCAAGTCGACCTTCTCCACCTGCTTCGGCGCGCCGTTCTTCCCGCGTCCGGCCGGTGTCTACGCCGAGCTGCTGATCAAGCGCATCCAGGCCTTCGGCTCCAAGGTCTACCTGGTCAACACCGGCTGGACCGGCGGTGGCTACGGGGTCGGCAAGCGCTTCAACATTCCGACCACCCGTGGCGTGATCGCGGCCATCCAGAGCGGCGCGCTGATCGGTAGCGAAACCGAGCAGTTGCCGATCATCAACCTGAACGTGCCGAAGGCCGTCCCGGGCGTCGAGACCGAACTGCTCAACCCGCGCAACACCTGGGCCGACCCGAACGCCTATGACGAAGCCGCCAAGGGCCTGGCCAAGCTGTTCATCGACAACTTCCAGAAGTTCGACGTCAGCGACGCCATCCGGAACGCCGGCCCGCAGCTGTAAGCGAGCCAGAGCAAAAGAAACCGCCTTCGGGCGGTTTTGTTTTTGCAGCGGCAAGCTTCAAGCTACAAGCGGCAAGTAGAAGCAAAAGCGGAACAGCATTTGACGGGACGCCAGCAGGCTTTTCACTTGAGGCTTGCAGCTGACTCAAAGGAGTGACAGCCATGACCACCCTCGAACGCGTCTTCGGTTTCAGCCAGTTGCGCCCCGGCCAGGAAGCCGTGGTCAGCGCCGTACTCGCCGGCCGTTCGGCGGCGGCGATCTTCCCCACCGGCTCGGGCAAGTCCCTGTGCTATCAGTTGCCGGCATTGCACCTGCCGCACCTGACCCTGGTGGTGTCGCCCTTGCTGGCGTTGATGCAGGACCAGCTCGCGTTCCTGCACAGGCACGGCATCAGCGCCGCCAGCATCGACTCGGCGCAGAGCCGTGAGCAGACCGCCGAGACCATGGCGCGGGCCAAGTCCGGCGAGCTGAAGATCCTGATGATCTCGGTCGAACGCCTGAAGAACGAACGTTTCCGCCATTTCATCGCCCAGGTGCCGATCTCCCTGCTGGTGGTCGACGAGGCCCACTGCATCTCCGAGTGGGGGCACAACTTCCGGCCCGACTACCTGAAACTGCCGGACTATCAGCGCCAGTTCGGCATTGCACAGGTGCTGCTACTGACGGCCACGGCGACGCCGCCAGTGATTGCCGATATGCAGAAGAAATTCTCCATCGCCGCGGATGACGTGGTCACCACTGGTTTCTATCGCGCCAACTTGAACCTGCTGGTCGAGCCGGTGGCTGGCCGTGACAAGCAGCGCCGGCTGGTCGAGTGGCTCGGCGCCAGACAAGGCCAGCCGAGCATCGTCTACGTCACCCAGCAGAAGACGGCCGAGCAGGTGGCCGAGCAACTCGGCCAGCGCGGCATCGCCGCCAGTGCCTACCACGCCGGCATGGGCCATGAGGCGCGCGAGGCGATCCAGCGCCAGTTCATGGACGGGCGGGTCAATTGCATCGTCGCCACCATCGCCTTCGGCATGGGCATCGACAAGAGCGATATCCGCAACGTGGTGCATTACGACCTGCCCAAGTCGGTGGAGAACTACAGCCAGGAAATCGGTCGTGCCGGGCGTGACGGTCAGCCCTCCGATTGCCTGGTGCTGGCCAACCGCGACAGCCTCAATGTGCTGGAGAATTTCGTCTACGGCGATACGCCGGAGCTGGCGGGCATCCGCTGCGTGCTCGACGAGCTGCAGGGCGCCGCTGCCGACGGCCAGTGGGAGCTGATGCTGGGCGCCTTGAGCGAGCAGAGCGATATTCGCCCGTTGCCGCTCAAGACCCTGCTGGTGCAGCTCGAACTGCGCGGCATCATCGCCGCGCGTTACGCCTACTTCGCCGAGTACCGCTTCAAGTACCTGATCGAGCCCGAGGTGCTGCTGGGCAAGTTCGACGGTGAGCGCCGTCAGTTCGTCGAGGCCATCGTCGCTACCTCGACGCGGGCGCGAACCTGGTGCACGGTGGATTTCGCTGCTCTGTACAGCCAGCACCAGGCCGAGCGCGGCCGTGTGGTCAAGGCGCTGGACTGGTTCCAGGAGCGCGGTTGGATCGAACTGGAAAGCAAGCAGATGACCGAGGTCTATGCCCTGCTGCAGCCGGCTTTCGATGCCGAGGCCCTGAGCCGCGAATTGCACGGCTACTTCACGCGACAGGAAGCCAGCGAGATCCGCCGCATCCACGCCATGCTCGCGCTGTTCGCCAGCGAGCAGTGTCTGAGCCAGCGCCTGGCGGCCTACTTCGGCGATACCCGGGCACCGCAGCACTGCGCTCACTGTTCCGTCTGTCAGGGCCGGGTGGCGCGCCTGCCCGAGCCAGCGCCGTTGCCACCGCTGGCCAGCGTGGATCGCGACGGTTTGTGCGCCGCCTTCATCGACAGGCACCAGGCCGCCCGTGGCGGGCAGTTGCCCGGCAACGAGTGCCTGACGCGCTTTCTCTGCGGTATCGGCACGCCCATGCTCACCCGGCTCAAGGCCAGGCAGATCAAGGGCTTCGCGGCGCTCGAGGATTATCCCTACGCCGACGTGCGGGACTGGCTGGCCGCGAGCTGACGCTCCGCCAACCCGGCGATCTCCTGCTGCCAGGTCTGTTCCAGGCGCTCGCCGAGGAATTCGACGAAGCGCCGTACGCGTGGCACCTGCTGGCGGCTGGTCGGATAGAGCGCATGCAAAGGGGCGTCCGGTAGCCGGTAGCGTGGCAGCACCCGCTCCAGACGCCCGGCCCTGAGGTCGGCCGCCACATCCCAGATGGATTTGCTGACGATGCCCTGGCCCTGCAGCGCCAGGGCGTGGGCCGCTTCGCCGTCGTTGCACAGAATGCTGGCCTGAACCCGCACCTGCAGCGGGACGCCGTCCTGTTCGAAACGCCAGTGCATGCGTTCCTGATCACCGATCAGCAGGCAACTGTGCGTGTGCAACTGCTCGGGATGCGTCGGGCGGCCGTACCAGTCCAGGTAGGACGGCGAGGCGCAGAGGACCCGGTTGTTCGGCGCCAGTTGCCGGGCGATCAGGCTGGAGTCGGCAGGCGTGCCGAAGCGGATGGCGATGTCCACCTCGTGCTCGAGCAGGTCGACCAGGGCATCGCCGAGATTCAGCTGGATACGCAGCTCCGGATATTGTTTGCGGAATGTTGCGATCAGCGGGATCAACTGGCGACGGCCGAAGCCGAATGGCGCGCTGATGCGCAGCAATCCGTCGACCTGTTCGCGACGTTGCAGGAGCATCGCTTCCGCGACATCCACCTCGTCGAGAATGCGCCGACAGTGGGCATGGAACAGCCGGCCTTCTTCCGTCGGGGCCAGGCGCCGCGTGGTGCGCTGCAGCAGGCGCACGCCGACGCGGGCCTCCAGGCGCGCCAGGCGCTTGCTCACCACGGCCAGGGAAAGATCCAGTTCCCGGGCGGCCGCCGACAGGTTGCCCGCACGCAGGATTCGTTCGAACAGGCGCAGATCACTGAGGTCTTCGAGCATGGGCTTAGTCAACCATGGGGAAACAATGCATATCGTTTCTGGAGAGAATGGGGCGGGCTGCCCTGACCATACTCGCCTTTCACCCGTTGCGGCCAGTCCGGCCGCATCCTTGTCCCGCCAGGAGGCCCTATGCCAACACGTCGCCAGTTCATCCAGCGCAGCAGCGCCCTCGCCGCCATGGCCAGCATGGCGTCCTTGTTTCCCTCGTTCAGTTTCGCCGCGGACACCCTGCTCAAGCGGGCCATTCCGGCGACCGGCGAAACCCTGCCGGTAATCGGCCTGGGCACCTCACGCACCTTCAACGTCGATCCGGCATCGGCGGACATGGCGCCGCTGCAGGAAGTGGTCAAGGCCTTCGTCGACGGCGGCGCCACGCTGATCGATACGGCGCCGAGCTATGGCCGTTCGGAAGCGGTCACCGGCGAACTGGTCAAGCGTACCGGCACCGGCGATCGGGTGTTTCTCGCGACCAAGGTCTCGTCCACCGGGCGCGAGGCCGGCCTGCAGCAGATCGAGGCCAGCTTCAAGGCCCTGCAGACCGAGCGCATCGACCTGATCCAGGTGCACAACCTGCAGGACACCGCCACCCAGCTGGGGCTGCTGCGCGAACTCAAGGAGCAGGGACGGATTCGTTATGTCGGCGTGACCCATTACCTGGAGTCGGCCCACGATGACCTGCTCGCGACGCTGGAAAAGGAACCGGTGGACTTCGTCCAGTTCAATTACTCCATCGGTGCGCGCAATGCCGAACAGCGGCTGCTGCCCTATTGCGCCGACAAGGGCATCGCCACGCTGATCAACCGCACCTACCAGGCCGGCGAACTGTTCGGCAAGGTGCGCGGCAAGGAGGTGCCGCAATGGTTGCAGAGCGAGCTGGGGGCGACCTCCTGGGCCCAGGTGATGCTCAAGTTCGTGCTGGCCAACCCGGCGGTCACCACGGTGATCCCGGCCACGTCCAACCCGCGCTATGTGCTCGACAACCTGCTGGCCGGCCAGGGGCAACTGCCGGATGCCGCACAGCGTGCGCGGATCGTCGAGCTGTTCGCCTGAGGTGTCATGGAACGGGGCGGCGATGCTGCCCCCTTAGCAAACGCTGGCGTCCCCTTGGCTGCGCCGTCGTCCCCGCCTTTGCCGAGGAGCACTAATGACCATTGCCACATCCCTGTCACAGCGCGCGGCCCGTGCGATCAATGCGCAGCCAGGCGAACTGGCCGCGGCCCTGTCCGGCTTCGCGCTGTTCTTCTGCCTGTTCTGCGGCTATTTCATGCTGCGGCCGATTCGCGAGTCCATGGGCATCCAGGCCGGCGTGGAGAACCTGCAGTGGCTGTTCACCGCCACCTTCGTGGTCATGCTGATCGCCGTGCCCCTGTTCGCCTGGCTCAATTCCCGGGTGCCACGCATTCATTTCATCGATTGGGTCTACGGCTTCTTCTGCCTCAACCTGCTGGCCTTCGCCGTGGCGTTCAGCCTGTTCGCCGACAGCCTGTGGATGGCGCGGGTGTTCTACGTGTGGATCTCGGTCTACAACCTGTTCGTGGTCTCGGTGGCCTGGAGCCTGATGGCCGACGTGTTCGACTCGCCCCAGGCCAAGCGCCTGTTCGCCTTCATCGCCGCCGGCGCCAGTGTCGGCGGCCTGACGGGACCGGCGCTGAGTGCCCTGCTGGTCGGCGCGCTGGGCGCCAGCGGCCTGGCCCTGATAGCGGCGCTGTTGCTGGCCGGCGCCATGGCGCTCAAGCATTACCTGATGGCCTGGCGCGAACGGGGCGGCGCCGGGCGCCCGGGCGCGATCCGGGCGGAAAGCCCGCGGCGACCGGTGGCCGGCAACCCTTTCAGTGGCATGACCCGGGTGCTGCGTTCGTCCTACCTGCTGGGGATTTCCGCGTTCGTCATCCTGCTCGCCACGGTCACCACGTTTCTCTATTTCGAGCAGGCGCGACTGGTCGGCGAGCTGTTCCCGGACCGTGACGAGCAGGTCCGGGTATTCGGCTTGATCGACTTCGTGGTGCAGGCCGGCGCGCTGCTGGCGCAGTTGTTCATCACCGGACGGGTCGCCCAGCGTCTGGGCGTGCGCACGCTGCTGGCAGCCGTGCCGGTACTGATGTGCGTGGGTTTTCTCGCCCTGGCCATGGCGCCGACCTTCGCCGTGCTGGCGGGGTTGATGATCGTGCGGCGCATCGGTGAGTACGCGTTCGTGCGTCCCGGGCGGGAAATGCTCTTCGCCCCGCTGGATGCCGAGAGCAAGTACAAGGCCAAGAACTTCATCGATACGGTGGTCTACCGCGGCGGGGATGCGATCAGCGGTTGGGCCAAGAGCCTGATCGACATGCTCGGTTACGGCGTGGCGTTGATCGCCGTGATCGGAGCGCTGTGTGCGGCCATCTGGGGGCTGCTCGGCTGGTATCTGGGGGGGCGTGCCGATCGCGGTGTAACCGGCGTGCAGCTACCGCGCGAGGGCAGCGAGCCGCCGCTCACGCATTGATCAGCGCGCGCGCCTCGGCGAAGCAGGCATCGGCCAGGGCCGAGCGGGGCGCGCTGCGGCGCAGGATCAGGCCCAGGGGCGCCAGGGTATGGGCATCCTCGATGGGCGTCAGTGTCAGGTGCTCGGTGAACTCGGCCAGGCCGTTGTGCAGCGGCATGATCGAGCAGCACAGGCCGGCGCTGACCGCTTGCAGCAATTGATGCACGGCGTCCGTCTCCAGCCGCGGCAGGGGTGTCAGGCCGCGCGAGCGGAAGCTGTGGTCGATCGACTGGCGAAAATGCATGCCCGCCGAGAGCAGGCCCAGCGGCAGCTCGACCAGGCTTTCCCAGCGCAGCGTGGCCTGCGTGAACTGGAAATGGCGGCGATCGTAGAGCAGGCCCATGCGCGTCGGCGCCAGTTCCAGGCTGTCGAAGTGCTCGCGGTCGAGACGGTCGAGGTAGGACAGGCCGAGGTCGAGCTGATTGCTGCCCAGGCGTTCGAGGATCTGCTCGCTGCTCAGGGCGAACAGTTGAAAGCGCAGCCCCGGGTGTTCCTGGGCGAACAGGTGCACCAGGCGCATGGGGTCGAAGCCCGCCAACGGCACCACGCCCAGGCGCAGGGTGCCGACCAGCTGTCCGCGACAGGCCGCCGCCTCGGCGTACAGGCCGTCATGGGCGGCCATCAGGCTGCGGGCCCAGGCCAGGATGCGTTCGCCTTCGGCGCTGAAGCCTTCGAAACGCTGACCGCGGCGCACCAGTTCCAGCCCCAGCTCCTGTTCCAGATTGCGCAGGCGCATGGACAGGGTCGGCTGGGTGATATGGCAGCGCGCGGCGGCCTGGCCGAAATGCCGGGTTTCGTCGAGGGCGATGAGGAACTTGAGCTGTTTGATGTCCATGGAGCTGGATTCTAACAGGGCGTTCAGGACGGCACGGTGTCGTCATGCTGCCGGGTCTGGCGTTCGCCGACCCAGTATTCGATCAGTTCGCGCAACTGCGACAGCTCCACGGGCTTGGCCATGTGGCCGTCCATGCCGGCCAGGCGCGCGCGTTCCTTGTGCTCGTTGAGGATGTGCGCGGTCAGGGCCACCACCGGGGTGCGCTGGCGGTGCTCGGCGGTTTCCCAGGCGCGCAACTGCTCGGTGGCGGAGAAACCGTCGAGTACCGGCATTTCGCAGTCCATCAGCACCAGGTCATAGCGCTGCGACTTCATGGCGCTGAGCGCTTCCTCGCCGTTGCTGGCGGTGTCGGGCTGCACGTTGAGCTTGCCGAGCATGCCGCGGATCACCTTGGTGGAGATGCTGTTGTCTTCGGCGACGAGGATGCGGAAATCGCTGGGCACCACCAGCGGCGCGCTGCTGGCGACGGCGAGGGCGCTGCTCTGGCCATGCTCGCGCTGGGTCAGCTCGTCGGCCAGGGTCGCCTTGAGGGTATAGCCGGCCACCGGCTTGGCCAGAATGCGCTTGATCCCGGCATTGCGCGCGATGATCTTGCTCGGCGCGTGGCTGATGCCGGTGAGCATGACGAGCAGAATGTCGTTGTTGAGGCTGGGGTCTTCCTTGATCTTCGCCGCCAGCTGCATGCCGCTCATGCCCGGCATGTCCTGATCGAGCAGCACCACATCGAAGTATTCGCGCATATGCGCCTTGGTACGCAGCAGCGCCAGCGCCTCCTTGCCCGAGGGCACGGCACTGACGCTCATGCCCCAGGCGTTGCACTGCTGCAGCAGCACCTTGCGGCAGGTGTCGTTGTCGTCCACGACCAGCAGGCGCACGCCCTGCAGCGTCCCGTCGATATCGGTGCTCGGCTGCTGCAGGCGCGCGCTGTCCAGCGGCAGGGTCAGCCACAGGGTCGAACCCTGGGTGCCGCCGCTCTGGATACCGAACTCGCCGCCCATCAGGCGGATCAGTTGGCGGGCGATGACCAGGCCCAGGCGCCCGCCCAGCTTGGTCGCGGAGAGGAAGTCCTTGCTCTGCAGCTCGCTGTTGAGCAGCGCCTCGCGCTCGCCGGCATTGAGCGGATGGCCACTGTCCTGTACGGCGAAGCGCAGGCGCGGTGTGTCGCTGCTGGTGTCGAGCGCCACCACCAGCAGGATCTCGCCTTCGCTGGTCTGCTTGAAGGCGTTGTCCAGCAGGCTCAGCAGGGTCTGGCGCAGGCGTGTGGGGTCGCCACTGACGATGCGCGGCACCTGGGGCTGGATGAAGCTGATCAGCTCGATCTTCTGCAGTTCGGCCTTGGCGCGGAAGATGTCCAGGCAGTCCTCGGTCAGGGCATTGAGGTCGAACTGCACATCGTCCAGCTCGATCTGCCCGGATTCCAGCTTGGAGATGTCGAGGATCTCGTTGATCAGGTTCAGCAGTTCGTTGCCCGAGCTGTGGATGGTCTGCACGTAGTCGCGCTGCTTGGCCGACAGCGGCGTGCCGAGCAGCAGTTCGGTCATGCCCAGCACGCCGTTCATGGGCGTGCGGATCTCGTGGCTGATCTTGGCCAGGAACTCGGCCTTGGCCTTGAGCTCGGCGTCGCTGGCCGCCAGCGCCGTGCTGGCCTGCAGGGCATCGTGCTGGATCTGCCGTTGGCGCTCGGCGAGGGCGGCGCTGAGCAGCACGCCGCTGAGGGTGGCGATGCTGAACACGCCGGTCACCAGCCAGCCCGGATTGAGCTGGTCGAAGCCGAACAGGATGGGAACGAACAGGCCGAAACCGAGGTTGAACACCAGCATGCCGGCGAAGATCAGGCGTGCCGGCTGGTAGCCGTTGTGCCAGTGCGCGCCCGCCACCAGCAGCACGCTGACGGTGCCGAGCATCACCAGCAGGTAAACCAGCGAGCTGTACCAGAGCAGCCCGGTGATGGCGATGGTCAGTGCCAGGCACAGGGTCAGCAGGGCATGGCCCTGCAGCAGGTAGTTGAGCTTGCTGCGTTGAGCCTGGCTACCCTGCAGGAAACTCAGGGTGAAGGCCTGCAGGCCGATGGCGGCGAACAGGGCGCTGATGTCGGCGATCAGCGACTGGTTGTAGCTCAGGCTGGGGATCCAGGCGGCGAGCATGCCCAGGTTGGACGCGGCGCATACCGCCAGGCCGGCATGCATGCCGGCCAGCCACAGGCTGCAGGCCGAGCGGGCGTAGACGAAGCGCAGGAGGTTGTAGACCACCAGCAGCAGCAGGCCGCCGAGCAGCGCGCCGAACACGTAGGCGGGTTTCTCCAGAGCGACCAGCTCGGCCTCGTCGATGACCTTGAACCAGGCCATCAGCGGATGATTGGAGGTCATGCGCACATAGACTTCACGCGTCCGCTCGTCGTTGGGCAGCGACATCAGGTAGGCGCGCGAAGGCAGGGGACGCGAACTCAGCGGCATGGACTCGCCGGTGTGGGTGCTCTGCTCGATCTGGCCATCCTGCAGCAGGTAGTAATCGAGGTATTGCACACGCGGGGCGAAGATCCACAGCCAGTAGGGGGCGTGGTGGGCCTGAACGTCGAAGCGCAGCCAGACGGCTTGCTGGCTGAGGGGGAAGGTGAAGGCCAGTTTATCCAGGGGCAGGAACTGGTTGCGCTGGGCGCGCACCTCGTCCAGATCCATCTGCGCGTCGGCATCGACGAACATCGACCAACCGCTGGCGTAGGGCGCCGCTGTCCGCAATTCGGCATACGCACCCTGCAGGCAGGCACCGGCCAGTAGCAGGCTGACGAGTAAACCTATGGCAATCCTGAGCCGTCGCACGTGGCAATCCCTTTGAAGTTATCCGACTGATTATAGCCAGCCGGCGTTATCGCAGACTATGACGCCGGAATCATCCTGACAGCCAGGATGCTGTGATGATCGGAATGCCGGCAGCTGGCCGACGGGCGGCACGCCTCCCGTGCCGCCGTCAGGCCGTGCCTCAGCCTTCGCCCCGCTCGCGGGCGATGGCGCGGTAACCGATGTCGTTGCGGTAGAACAGGCCGTTCCAGCGGATCTGCTCGGCCAGGCGGTAGGCCTGCCGCTGGGCGTCGGCCACGCTGGCGCCGATGGCGGTGGCACAGAGTACACGACCGCCGGCGGTGACCACCTGGCCGTCCTTGAGCGCGGTACCGGCATGGAACACCTTGCCGTCGAGCCTGGCCGCCTCGTCCAGGCCTGCGATCACGTCACCCTTGGCGTAATCGCCCGGGTAGCCGCCGGCGGCCAGCACCACGCCCACGGTGGGGCGCGGGTCCCAGGTCGCTTCGACCTTGT
This sequence comes from Phytopseudomonas dryadis, assembly GCF_004327355.1. GTDB lineage: Bacteria > Pseudomonadota > Gammaproteobacteria > Pseudomonadales > Pseudomonadaceae > Aquipseudomonas > Aquipseudomonas dryadis. The sequence continues at coordinate 51,498 of NZ_QJUM01000004.1, read as the reverse complement.
CCAGCGCCCTGGCCAGGGCGGCCTCGACCAGCAGCACCAGGGAGCTTTCCAGACGCACCATGATCGGCTGGGTTTCCGGGTCGCCGAAGCGGCAGTTGAACTCGATGACCTTGGGCTTGCCGGCCTTGTCGATCATCAGCCCGGCATAGAGGAAGCCGGTGTAGACGTTGCCTTCGCTGGCCATGCCGCGCACGGTCGGGTAGATCACCTCGTCCATCACCCGCTGGTGCACCTCGGCGGTGACCACCGGCGCCGGCGAATAGGCGCCCATGCCGCCGGTATTCGGGCCGCTGTCGCCGTCGCCGACGCGCTTGTGATCCTGGCTGGTGGCCATCGGCAGCACGTTCTCGCCATCGACCATGACGATGAAGCTGGCTTCCTCGCCGTCGAGGAACTCCTCGATCACCACCCGCGAACCGGCCTCGCCGAAGGCGTTGCCGGCGAGCATGTCGCGCACCGCGTCTTCGGCCTCGCCCAGGGTCATGGCGACGATCACCCCCTTGCCGGCGGCCAGGCCATCGGCCTTGATCACGATCGGCGCGCCTTTCTCGCGCAGGTAGGCCAGGGCCGGCTCCACCTCGGTGAAGTTCTGGTAGTCGGCGGTAGGGATGGCGTGGCGGGCCAGGAAGTCCTTGGTGAAGGCCTTGGAGCCTTCCAGCTGGGCGGCGGCGGCGCTGGGGCCGAAGATATCCAGGCCGCGCGCGCGGAACAGGTCGACCACCCCGGCCACCAGCGGCGCTTCGGGGCCGACGATGGTCAGTTGCACGTTGTTTTCGGCGAAGTCGGCCAGTTGCTCGATGGCCAGCACGTCGATGGCGACGTTCTCGCACTTGGCTTCGCTGGCGGTGCCGGCATTGCCCGGGGCGACGAAGACCTTGTCGACGCGCTTGTCCTGCGCCACTTTCCAGGCCAGGGCGTGTTCGCGACCGCCGCTGCCGATGATCAATACGTTCATGCTTCTCTCCCAATGGAGGCGGGCCTTGAGCCCGCGCGGTGGATAAGCGAAGCGTTATCCACCCTACGAATTCCGAGGCCGCGATGAAGCCGGTAGATGCTAGGCGCCCTGGGTTTCGACAAGCGGAGTTGCCTAGTGGCAATGAGCATTGGCGAAACCCAGGGCAACGACGCAGATGCCGGTTTCAGTGCGGCCGATTTAGTGCCTGAAGTGGCGCATGCCGGTGAACACCATGGCGATGCCCGCCTCGTCGGCGGCGGCGATCACTTCGTTGTCGCGCATCGAGCCACCCGGCTGGATCACGGCGGTGATACCGGCCTTGGCGGCGTTGTCGATGCCGTCGCGGAAGGGGAAGAAGGCGTCGGAGGCCATCACCGCGCCGGGAACCGGCAGGCCGGCGTGCTCGGCTTTGATCGCGGCGATGCGTGCCGAGTTGACGCGGCTCATCTGGCCGGCGCCGACCCCCACGGTCTGGCGGTTCTTGGCGTAGACGATGGCGTTGGATTTGACGAACTTGGCCACTTTCCAGGCGAAGATCAGGTCGTGCACTTCCTGCTCGCTGGGCGCGCGCCGGGTGACGATCTTCAGGTCGTCCGCGCTGATCATGCCGATATCGCGGCTCTGCACCAGCAGGCCGCCGTTGACCCGCTTGAAGTCCCAGCCGGGCGCGCGTTCGGCCGGCCACTGGCCGCATTCGAGCAGGCGCACATTGGCCTTGGCGGCGACGATGGCGCGGGCTTCGGCGGACACACTGGGGGCGATGATCACTTCGACGAACTGGCGCTCGACGATGGCCTGGGCGGTGTCGCCATCGAGCTCGCGGTTGAAGGCGATGATGCCGCCGAAGGCCGATTCGCTGTCGGTGGCGTAGGCCAGGTCGTAGGCCTTGCGGATGCCGCCTTCGTCTTCCGGTACCACGGCCACGCCGCAGGGGTTGGCGTGCTTGACGATCACGCAGGCCGGCTTGACGAAGCTCTTCACGCATTCCAGGGCGGCGTCGGTGTCGGCCACGTTGTTGAACGACAGTTCCTTGCCCTGCAGCTGGATCGCGGTGGAGACGCTGGCCTCGCCTTTCCTCGCCTCGACGTAGAACGCCGCGCTCTGGTGCGGGTTCTCGCCGTAGCGCATTTCCTGGGCCTTGACGAACTGGCTGTTGAAGGTGCGCGGGAACTGGCCGCGGCCTTCGGTGCTCAGGGTGTCGCGGCTCTGCTCGATGGTGCCCAGGTAGTTGGCGATCATGCCGTCGTAGGCGGCGGTGTGCTCGAAGGCCTTGAGCGCCAGGTCGAAACGCTGGGCGTAGCTCAGGCCGCCGGCTTTCAGGGCCTCGACGATACCGGCGTAGTCGCCGGTGTTGACCACGATGGCCACGTCCTTGTGGTTCTTCGCCGCGCTGCGGACCATGGTCGGGCCGCCGATGTCGATGTTCTCGATGGCGTCGGCCAGGTTGCAATCAGGCTTGGCCACCGTGGCTTCGAAGGGATACAGGTTGACCGCCACCAGGTCGATCGGCTTGATGCCGTGCTCGTCCATCACCGCGCCGTCCAGGGCGCGACGGCCGAGGATGCCACCGTGGATCTTCGGGTGCAGGGTCTTCACCCGGCCATCCATCATTTCCGGGAAACCGGTGTAGTCCGCCACTTCCACCGCGGCCACGCCGTTGTCCTTGAGCAGCTTGTAGGTGCCGCCGGTGGAGAGGATCTCCACGTCGAGGGCGACGAGCTCGCGGGCGAATTCGAGGATGCCGGTCTTGTCGGAAACGCTGATCAGGGCGCGGCGCACGGGAAGGCGGAGGGTTTGGTCGGTCATAACGATCTCATCGGGAACAGTCGCTGGAGGCTAGAGGCTGGAGGCTGGAGGCTGAACGAAAGAGCGGCGCCCTCGTCCAGCCTTCAGCCTCCAGCGGCTTTGCCTTTTCGGCTTTTAAAGTAGGTCGTATTGCTTGAGCTTCTTGCGCAGGGTGCCGCGGTTCAGGCCCAGCAGCTCGGAGGCCTTGGTCTGGTTGCCCTTGACGTAGTTCATCACGGTTTCCAGCAGCGGCGCTTCGACTTCGGTGAGCACCAGGTTGTAGACGTCGGTGACGTCCGCGCCCTCGAGGTGGGCAAAATAGTTGTGCAGCGCTTTCTCGACACTGCCGCGCAGGGTCTGGCCCTCTTCGCTCGGCGTGTTGAGGTGCTGTTTCAAGCTGGTGTTGTCGCTCACGGGTGCAATTCCACTTCCTAAGGTCTCGTTCAACATTGTCATGCAGCCACCCCTTCTCCATCGTTGTACCGTTCGCCGAAGAACTGGCGAACGCTGGCACACTGCGCGTCCTGTCGGTCCAGACGATTGAACTGGGCGCGGAACTCCCTGGCGCCCGGCAAGGTTGCGAGATACCAGCCGACATGCTTGCGGGCGATGCGTACGCCCATCACGTCGCCGTAGAAGGCGTGCAGTGCGGCCAGGTGCTCCAGCAGAATACCTTCGATCTCGGTCAGCGCCGGCGCGGGGCAACGGGCCCCGGTGCGCAGGTAGTGTTCGATTTCGCGGAAGATCCACGGCCGGCCCTGGGCCGCCCGTCCGATCAGCAGGCCATCGGCGCCGGTGGCGGCGAGTACCCGGGCCGCCTTTTCCGGGGAGTCGATGTCGCCGTTGGCCAGCACCGGAATGGACACGGCCTGCTTGATCGCGGCGATGGTGTCGTACTCGGCCTCGCCGGTGTAGAGGTCGGCGCGCGTGCGGCCATGCACGGCCAGGGCGACGATGCCGGCCTGCTCGGCGATCCTGGCCACGTCCACGCCGTTCCTGTTCTGTCTGTCCCAGCCGGTGCGGATCTTCAGGGTCACCGGCACGTCGACCGCCGCCACCACCGCCTCGAGAATCGCCTGCACCAGCTGGCGATCCTTGAGCAGGGCCGAGCCGGCCGCCTTGTTGCAAACCTTCTTGGCCGGGCAGCCCATGTTGATGTCGATGATCTGCGCGCCCAGCTGCACGTTGGCGCGGGCCGCTTCGGCGAGCATCTGCGGATCGCCACCGGCGATCTGCACGGAGCGTGGCTCCGGGTCGCCGCTATGGATCATGCGCAGGCTCGATTTGCGCGTATTCCACAGGCGCACATCGCTGGTGACCATCTCCGACACCACCATGCCGGCGCCCAGGCGGCGGCAGAGCTGGCGGAACGGCTGATCGGTGACGCCGGCCATGGGGGCCAGGATCAGTCGATTGGGCAATGTATAAGGGCCGATGCTTAGCGCCGACATAGGGCTTCCCTGCTCAAGAGACGTGCTGTTGAGGCCAAGAGGAGAGTGTGAAAAAGGGTGGGAATCATACCCGCTCTGAATGACCGGATAAAGGTCGTTTTGAACAAAATCTGAACAGTTTCCCTGTGGTGCGGCGTCGCGCGGCAGTAGCCGTGGCTGTCTCGGGGCGGCAGCCGTTGATCGGCTGGCAGGTCGTTGAAAAAACGACCTCGGCTTTGGCTGCCTGCGGCGCTCCATCTCCTGCGGTCAGGCAGTCGTCGCCCAGGTTTGGCAACGGCCTGCCGCTGGCGCAGCCGGCTGCCTCGCCGCGCCGCTTATTCCGGCGAGTGGAAGTTGAGGCTGTAGTTCACCGCCCGTACGCCCGGGTCGAGGATATCCAGGGCGATGTGGATCGGTGTCTGTGGCGGCATCTCGGCCTGGCCCGCCAGCTCGCCGGCCAGGTACTCGCTGGGTTTGAAGCGGCGGCTGGCGATGAGCTGGCCATTGAGGTCGGCGAAGCGCATTTCCAGCAGCGGGAAGGGCTGGGAGAAGGCGGCGCGGTTGTACAGGATCGCATCGACTACCAGGGCGCCGCTGAACTCCGGATGGCTGCGCACCACCAGGTTGCTGCTCCTGATCTGCTGGATGTCGACCTTGGACGGCAGTTCGCAACCCAGTACCGGGCAGGCCTGCTCGAACCAGGGGCGGTACTGGTCCTGGCGAGCCAGCTCGGCGAAGTGATAGATCACGTACTGCCCGGCCAGCGCACTGGCGGCGATCAGATTGAGCAGGCCCCAGCCGATCCAGCGCCCCCAGGGCTTGCGCGGCGCTTGCCAGTCCAGTTGCAGGGGCTCTTCCTCGAGGTCGAACAGGTGCTCGTCGCGCAGGTTCGGCTCGCTGCGCCGAGCCTGGCGCGCGCCGGGTTTCAGCGGCGCTTCGGGGGCGGGCTCGGCATCCTCGGCCTGGTCATCGAAAGGCTCGTCGTCACGTTGGGCGCTGAGGCTGAAGCGTGGCTCGGGCTCCGCGTCCGGTTCCGGCTCCTCGGCAGGCGGGGGCGGATTGTCGAAGTGGCGGATACCCGGCGTATCGGGGATCGGCGGCAGTCGAGCGGGCTCCGCCTTGTGCACCGGCTCGAGTGCCAGTGGCGCGGGTGGCGGCTCGTCACGCAGCAGGGCTTCGGCCCAGCGCTCGTCGTCCACATCGTCATCGCTGCCGGCGGTCGGCTGGAAACGGTTGGGCTGGCGCGTGGCCTGGTCGAGTTCGAGGAACTGCTGCGACAGCTGTTGCTCCTGCGCCTCGAGCTTGGCCAGCTCTTCGTCCAGATCGAGATCGTCGAGATCCAGGTCGTCGTGGATCCACAGGGTGTCGTCGTCGATCCTGGGCGCGGGTTTTGCCGCGGGTGGCGTTGGCGCGGCGGCCGCTGGAGGCGCTTCGACCCTGGCCGCTGGCGGCGCCACGGCTGGTCGTACGTCGGGCACGTGATGACCCTGCTCACGCAATTGTCGGGCGGCATTGAAGACCTGCAGGCAGGCGCCACAACGCACCGCGCCCTGAGCAATGCCGAGCTGCGCCAGGCTTACGCGGAAGCTGGTGCGGCATTTCGGGCATTGGGTGACGAAACTCTCGGTCATGCGGGATCCGGCGGCCGACGTGGCGGCGAAAACAGGGCGAGTAGTCTAACTCAACTGCCGGACGAGCCAATACTCGGCATCAGCGGCGTCGGGCAGTTGCGACCTGCGTAGCCTGGATTAGCCAAAGGCGTAATCCGGGGGAAGCCGGTCAGTCACCTTCTCTGATCAGCGGCGAATCCCGCTGATGCGCACCCAGCCGTCCTGGGTCGCGGTGGGGTCGAGGAGGAAGTCGGACGCATAGGCGGCGCGTACCTCCTCGGCCTGCTCGGCGAGAATGCCCGACAGCGCCAGGCGCCCGCCTGGCTTGACCAGGCCGCTGATCTGCGGCGCCAGGCTGACCAGCGGGCCGGCCAGGATATTGGCCACCACCACGTCGGCCGGCTCCTGGGGCAGGTCGGCCGGCAGGTATACCGGGAAGCGTTCCTCGGCGATACCGTTGCGCCCTGCGTTGTCGCGGGACGCTTCCAGGGCCTGCGGGTCGATGTCGGTGCCCACTGCGCGCGGCGCGCCGAGGAGCAGGGCGGCGATGGCCAGGATGCCCGAGCCGCAGCCGAAATCCAGCACGCTGCAGTCGCCCAGCTCCTGGGCATCGAGCCATTGCAGGCACAGGGCGGTGGTCGGATGGGTGCCGGTGCCGAAGGCCAGACCCGGATCGAGCAGCAGGTTCACCGCGTCCGGTTCCGGCGCGTCATGCCAGCTCGGTACGATCCACAGGCGCCGGCCGAAGCGCATCGGGGCGAAGCCGTCCATCCAGCTGCGCTCCCAGTCCTGATCGGCAATGCTTTCGAACTGGTGCTCGGGCAGTTCGCCATCGGTCAGCAACCGCAGGTGCGCGGCCAGGGCCTCGGGGTCGGTATCGGCCTCGAACAGGGCCAGCAGGTGGGTGTTGGACCACAGCGGCGTGGTGCCCAGATCCGGCTCGAAGATCGGCTGGTCTTCGGCATCCATGAAGGTGACCGATACCGCGCCGACTTCCAGCAAGGCGTCTTCGTAGGTGGCTGCCTGCTCCGGCGTGATGGCGAGACGGACTTGTAACCAGGGCATAAAGAACCTCGTGAAAAACGGCTGAAGGCTGGAGGCCGAACGAGTTGTCGCTTTCTCGTCCAGCCTTCAGCCTCCAGCGCTTCTATCGTCTTTTAAGGACGCTTTCAGTGCTTGTCCATACCCAGTTTCTTTTCCAGGTAGTGGATGTTCACGCCGCCTTTGCAGAAGCCCTTGTCCACGACCAGGTCGCGGTGCAGGGGGACGTTGGTCTTGATGCCGTCGACCACGATCTCTTCCAGGGCGTTGCGCATGCGGGCCAGGGCCTCGTCGCGGGTGGTGCCGTAGGTGATCAGCTTGCCGATCAGCGAGTCGTAGTTCGGCGGTACGGTGTAGCCGCTGTACAGGTGCGAATCGACGCGTACGCCGAAGCCGCCCGGGGCGTGGAAATGCTTGACCTTGCCGGGGCAGGGCATGAAGTTGTCCGGGTCTTCGGCGTTGATCCGGCACTCCAGGGCATGACCGCGGATGACCACGTCGCTCTGTTTGAACGAGAGCGTGTTGCCGGCGGCGATGCTGAGCATTTCCTTGACGATGTCGATGCCGGTGACCATTTCGGTGACCGGGTGCTCGACCTGGACGCGGGTGTTCATCTCGATGAAGTAGAAGCGGCCGTCCTCATAGAGGAACTCGAAGGTGCCGGCGCCGCGGTAGCCGATCTCGATGCAGGCATCGACGCAGCGTTGCAGGACTTCGGCGCGGGCCTTCTCGTCGATGAACGGCGCAGGCGCTTCTTCCAGCACCTTCTGGTGACGGCGCTGCAGCGAGCAGTCGCGGTCGCCCAGGTGGATGGCGTTGCCCTGGCCGTCGGACAGCACCTGGACTTCCACGTGACGCGGATTGCCGAGGAACTTCTCCAGGTAGACCATCGGGTTGCCGAACACCGAACCGGCTTCGCTGCGGGTCAGTCGCGCCGACTTGATCAGCTCTTCTTCCTTGTACACCACGCGCATGCCGCGACCGCCACCGCCGCCAGCGGCCTTGATGATCACCGGGTAACCGACTTCACGGGCGATCGCCAGGGCGGTCTCCTCGTCTTCCGGCAGCGGGCCATCGGAACCGGGCACCACGGGTACGCCGGCGCGTTTCATGGCGTCCTTGGCCGAGACCTTGTCGCCCATCAGGCGAATGGTTTCGGCTTTCGGGCCGATGAAGGCGAAGCCGGAGTTTTCCACCTGTTCGGCGAAATCGGCGTTTTCCGCGAGGAAGCCGTAGCCGGGGTGGATGGCGGTGGCGCCGGTGACTTCCGCCGCGGCGATGATCGCCGGGATATGCAGATAGGATTGCGCGCCGGGGGCCGGGCCGATGCAGACGGACTCGTCGGCCAGGGCCAGGTGCATCAGTTCGCGGTCAGCGGTGGAGTGCACCGCCACGGTCTTGATGCCCAGTTCCTTGCAGGCACGCAGGATACGCAGGGCGATCTCGCCGCGGTTGGCGATCAGAACTTTTTCCAACATCGCTGGCTCTCCGCGAATCAAACGATTGTGAACAGAGGCTGGTCGTATTCCACCGGCTGGCCGTTCTCGCCCAGGATGGATTCGATGGTGCCGCTGGTCTCTGCCTCGATGTGGTTCATCATCTTCATCGCTTCGACGATGCAGAGGATGTCGCCTTTCTTCACGGTCGAGCCGACTTCGACGAAGTTGGCCGAGGCCGGCGACGAGGCGCGGTAGAAGGTGCCGACCATCGGCGAGCGCACCACGGTGCCGTTGAGCTTGGCTGCGGCGGGCGCGGCTTCGGCGGCAGGCGCGGCGGCCACGGCGGCGACCGGAGCCGGGGCCGGCGCATAGGTCGGCTGGGCGTAGGTCGGTTGCTTGCCGTGCCGGCTGATGCGTACCGATTCCTCGCCTTCGCGGATTTCCAGCTCGTCGATGCCGGACTCTTCCAGCAGCTCGATCAGTTTCTTGACTTTACGAATATCCATAGGTGTTCAACTCCCAGTCAGGTCTCAGGGTCGTTCAAGTTGTTCGACAGGCCGTAGCGCAAGGTCGGTGCCGGTTCAGGCGGTCTCGCTCTGCAGCCCTTCCAGTGCCGCCTCCAGGGCCAGTCGGTAACCGCTGGCGCCAAGGCCGCAGATCACCCCCACCGCAACGTCGGAGAAGTAGGAGTGATGGCGGAAAGGTTCGCGTTTGTGCACGTTGGACAGGTGCACTTCGATGAATGGGATGCTCACCGCCAGCAGCGCGTCACGTAATGCGACGCTGGTGTGGGTGAATGCGGCGGGATTGATCAGGATGAAGTCGACACCTTCGCCCTTGGCGGCGTGAATGCGCTCGATCAGTTCGTACTCGGCATTGCTCTGCAGGTGCAGCAGGTGATGGCCGGCTTCACGGGCGCGGCGCTCGAGGTCGAGGTTGATCTGTTCGAGGGTGACGGCGCCATAGGTACCGGGCTCCCGCGTGCCCAGCAGGTTGAGGTTGGGGCCGTGCAAAACCAGTAGGGTCGCCATGATCTGCTGTTCCTTGTTCTAGGGTCTGTTGACGTTTCAGCGCAAGCCGCGTTGCCGCGAGAAATCTCGCCAGGCTAGGCGGAGGACGCAGGGAATGGACTAGCCGTCCGCGTGTTCCCTTGCCAAGTCCTCCAACAACGCATGGCGAGATTTCCCGCGCAACCCGCAGGGCCGGGCCCGTTTTGCCGCGATGCGGCGTTTCTCGCCGGCTCATTTAGCCCGCTAAACTTCGCAGCTCGTGCCTTGCCTCGCGGCAAAACGGGCTCCGGCGCGGTCGTGCTGAAACGTCAACAGACCCTGGGCGCTTTTTAGCTGCGCGGACTCTGCCAGAGTTGTCGCCGGGCTGTCCAGTTTTCGGGAGTAGACAGCACGATGTCCGCAGGTTGTGCCAAATATGTGACTGGATTGCCTAGAATCGTTCCCGTGCCCGGCTCAGCCGCTCGGAAAATGCCTGGGCGCTCACTTCGCCGACCACGCGCAGGTCGGTCCATTCCCGGCCCTGGCCATCGAACAGCTGGATCGCCGGCGGGCCGAACAGCTTGTAGCGGTCGAGCACGGCGCGCTGGGCCGCGGTGCTGTCGGTCATGTCGAAGCGCAGCAGATGATAGTCGGCCAGTTGCGCGCCCACCTGGGGCGAGCCGAACACCTCGCGCTCGATCTTCTTGCAGCTCACGCACCAGTCGGCGTACCAGTCCAGCAGCAGCGGCTGGCCGCTGCTGCGTGCCTGGGAGAACGCCGCGTCCAGCTCGGCCGGCGTGGTGACGGTTTGCCAGCTGCCGGCCTTGGCCGTGGCCGCCGAGTTGCCGCCCGCGGCGCTGCCGAGCGGGCGCAGGGGATCGTCCTGGCCCTGCAAGGCACCCGTCCACGCCGCCAGGGCGTAGACCAGCAGCGCCAGGCCGGCGAGCTGGGCCAGTTTGCCCCGGGCGCTCTTGACGGTGAACTCGAGGGCGCCGAGAAACAGGGCCACGCCGGCGGCCAGCAGGCCCCACAGCGCCAGGGACAGGCTGCCGGGCAGCACCCGCTCCAGCAGCCAGATCGACACCGCCAGCAGCATCACGCCGAAGGCGTTGCGCACCGTGACCATCCAGGTGCCGGACTTGGGCAGCAGGGCACCGCCGCCGGCGGCGAAGATCACCAGCGGGGTGCCCATGCCCAGGCCCAGGGCGAACAGCTGCAGGGCGCCGCCCAGGGCATCGCCGGTGCTGCTGATGTACAGCAGCAGGGCGGTCAGCGGCGCGGTGATGCAGGGCGAGACGATCAGGCTGGAGAGCACGCCGAGGGTCGCGGCGCCGGCGATGGTACCGCCCCGGGTGCGGTCGGCTTGGCGATCCAGGCGCTCGCGGATGAACGCCGGCAGGCGCAGGTCGAAGATCCCGAACATGGCCAGGGCGAACAGGCCGAAGAACAGCGCGAAGGGCACCAGTACCCAGGGCGATTGCAGCATCGCCTGCAGGTTGAGACCGGCGCCGAACAGGCCCATCAGGGCGCCGAGCAGCGCGTAGCAGGCGGCCATGGGCAGGACATAGGCCAGCGACAGCACCAGGCCGCGGCGGTTGCTCGGCCGGCCGCGCAGCACCACGCCGGAGAGGATCGGCAACATCGGCAGCACGCAGGGGGTGAAGGTCAGCCCCAGGCCGGCGGCGAAGAACAGGGCCAGGTCGACCCAGCGCCAGCCGGCCGGCACGGCACCGCCCGCGGCAGTGTCGCCGAGGCCGCCATTGATGGCCAGCGTCTCGGTTTCCGGTGGATAGCACAGGCCCTTGTCGGCGCAACCCTGGTAGGTGACGAGCAGGTTCAGCGGGCGCTTGTCGGGGTTGTTCAGCGGTACCTCGACATCCAGCACTTCGTAGAACACCTGCACGTCGCCGAAGAACTCGTCGGTCTTGTGCAGGCCGGCCGGCAGCTCGACGGGGGCGCCGGCCAGTTCGGCGGGTTCGACCTGGAACTTGAACTGGTGGCGGTAGAGGTAGTAGCCCTCGGCGGCGACGAAGCGCAGGGTCGCCGAGGTGGGCGAGCTGTCGACCAGGCTCAGCCTGAAAGCCTCGCGCACGGGCAGGAACTCCGCGCTGTTGTTCAGCGCTGCGCCCAGGGGCGCGGCGTTCGGGCGGCTGTCGAACACACCGGCGCCGGCCGGCACGACGATGAGCAACAGCAGCAGGCAGAGGAAGCGTGGCATGGGGAGCTCGTAAGATTGGGGACGAGCAATGATAACGTAAGCTGGAGGCTGGAGGCTGGAGGCCAGAAGCCAGAAGCCAGAAGCCAGAAGCCAGAAGCTGGAGTGTCAGTGCTTTTGCTTGAGGCTTCCAGCTTCCAGCTTTTTTACACGCGAAACGCCTGCACCGCCTGGTTCAACTGGCCACTCAACTCTTGCAGCTCGCCACTCTGCGCGCGGCCCTGGCCGATGCGTAGCAGGTTGTCGGCGCCCAGCCGGTGGATGCGTTCGCTGTGGTCGCGGATTTCGCCGACGGAGCTCCCCTGGTACGCCGTGGCGTCGGCGATACGTCCGGCCATGCTGGCGATGGTGCGGATCGCGGTGACGATTTCGTCCAGCGCGCCATCGGCGGTTCTGGCCTGGCTGGCGGTGGCTTCGGCATGTTCGACCTGGCTGCGCATGGCCCCCACGGACTGATTGGCGGCCTGCTGCAGGCGGCCGATGACCTCCTGGATCTGCGCCGTGGCGGCACTGGTACGCTGCGACAACGAGCGTACTTCGTCGGCCACCACGGCGAAGCCACGGCCGGCCTCGCCGGCGCGGGCCGCTTCGATGGCGGCGTTGAGGGCGAGCAGGTTGGTTTGTTCGGCGATGCCGCGGATCACCGTCAGCACGCTGCCGATGGTGCCCGTTTCCTCGGCCAGGCGTTCGATGGCCTGGGCGTTGCCCTGTACTTCCTCGACCAGCGCGTGCAGGCCGGTGAGGCTGTTGCCAATGATCTGCTGGCTCTGCACCAGGATACGGTCGGCGTCGCGGCTGGCGCCGGCGGTCTGGCTGGCGTCCCCGGCCACCTGCAGGATGGTCGCCTCGAGTTCGCCGAGGGCGTCGCGGATCTGGGCGGTATCGCCGGCCTGGCGTTGCGCGTCATCGTGCAGGCCGCCACTGAGATCGGCCAGGGTGCGACTGGAGCCGGCGACCTGTCCGGCATGCTGGCGAATGGTGCCGACCAGATCCACCAGGTAGGCGCGCAGGCGATTCAGCGATTCTTCGATGTCGCGCAGCTCGCGGGTCTTGGTGGCCAGGTGGATGTCCTGGGCGAAGTCGCCGGCGGCCCAGGCGGACAGTGCCGGCACCAGGCGGCCGAGCAGGCGGGCCAGGCGCCGTTGCAGGGTGTCGATGATCAGCGCGATCAGCAGGATCAGGGCGACCATGGCGCCGAGCAGCAGGCGCACTTCGCTCTGAATGCGGCCGTGCTCGGCACGCACCTGGGGTTCCAGCGCGGTGAACGCCTGCTGCACGGCATCCAGGCGTGCGCGGGTGGCGGCGGACAGTTGGGCGCGTTGTTCGATGAGCGTACGGGTGCGCGCCAGCTCGCCCGGGTAGCGTCCGAGCAGGCTGCCGAGGTCGCGTTTCAGGCCGATGCCGCGATCCTCGGCTTCGCTGTCCTGACTGTCGTCGGTGCCCAGGCCCAGCAATGAGGCGAAGGCGGCGCTGCCCGATGCGCTCTGCTGCGTCACGCCGAGCAGCGGCAGGGCGTCGAGGGCCTGGGCCTGGCTTTGCAGGGCCTGCACTTCGCGCTCGACGTCGGCGGCCAGTTCGCTGCGCCCGCTGCTGACCAGCTTGTCGCGGGCCAGCGCCAGGCGCGCCAGGTGCTGCGCGGCTTCGAACAGGGGCCGGCGATAGTCCTGGGCGGCTTCGCGCCCGCCCTCGTCGGCGTACTGGGCGAGCAGGGCCAGGTTGCCGGCCATTTCCCGTTCCGCCTGGATCAGCAGCCCCTGGGGATCGCCGGCCAGTTTGCCGGCGGCCAGCAGCTCGCTGGCGCTGAACGCCTTCAGTTCGTCCAGGCTGCTGCCCAGATCGCCGGCCAGGGTCATGGGCAACTGCCCCAGCGACTGCTGTAGGGTATCCAGGGCCTGCAGGGCGGCGCTGTGCTTCAGCGCGTCGCCGCTGTCCAGGTAGCCGAGGATGTTGCCCGCGGCCTCGTGCTGGAACTGCTGCGCCATGTCCAGGTACTGCTCCATCAGCGCATAGGGGCGTTCCAGCGCCCGTTGTGACCACCACAGCGTGGTCCCCAGGGCGATGCCGACCCCGACCAGCAGCAGGGTGTTGAGGTTGGTGAGGGTTTTCAGGCGCATAGAACTCGACCGACTACGGAACGGTGGCACTGCGCCATGCAGTGCGGCGACGTATCGGTAAGTTATTGCGTATCGATGACAGGCGTATGACGCTGTGGGGCAAGCTTCAAGCTTCAAGCTTCAAGCTTCAAGCTTCAAGCTTCAAGAGCGTAGGGTGGATGACGCTTTTTTCATCCACCCTTGCGATCGCGGAGCGGTGGACGGATGAAGCGTCGTCCACCCTACGACTGAACGACAAGCAAACCGCATAGGCTCTTTCGTCCAGCTTTCCAGCCTCAAGCGTTTTTAATCGAAGGCCGCTTTCGCCGGCGGATCCGTTGTCTCAGCCGAATACTTCGACGCGGTTGCGGCCGCCATGCTTGGCTGCGTAGAGGGCTTCGTCGGCCTGTTGCGAGAGGTGCTTGCTGTCCATGTCGCCCTGCAGTTCGGCGATGCCGCAGCTGAAGGTGCAGGACAGGTCCTGGGGTTGTGCCGGGTAGTGGATCTCGGCGAAGCGCCGGCGGATCTCATCGAGCACCTTGGCGGCGGTCCTGGCATCGGTATGCGGCATGACCACGGCGAACTCTTCGCCGCCGTAGCGCCCGATGTGGTCGCTTTTGCGCAGGCGCTGCTTGAGGAACAGGGCCAGGCTCTTGATCACCCGGTCGCCCATGGGGTGGCCGTAGTTGTCGTTGACCTTCTTGAAGAAGTCGATATCGAGCATGGCGAAGCTCAGCGGCTGCGCATCGCGCTGGGCGCGGTAGCGGGCGTCTTCGAGCAGTTGCAGGGTGTGGGTGTGGTTGTACAGGCCGGTGAGGCTGTCGCGCACCATGCGTGCCTTGAGGTTGCGCGCCCGGTCGGCGCGGTTGCGCACCGTGGCGATCAGGTGACGTGGCTTGATCGGCTTGGTGAGGAAGTCGTCGCCGCCTTCGCTCATGGCGTCGAGCTGCTTGTCCAGGTCGTCTTCGGCGGACAGGTAGATGATCGGCACGCTGACGTAGCGATCGTTGTGGCGGATCACCTTGGCCAGCTCGGTGCCGCTGCATTCGGGCATGTACATGTCGAGGATGATCAGGTCCGGCTGGAATTCGGCCAGTTCGGCCATGGCCTGGATCGGCTCGGTCAGGGTCCGGGTGACGATACCGGCGCTGTTGAGCACGCGCTCGGTATGGGTGGCCTGGGCCCGGGAGTCGTCGACGATCAGCACGCGATAGGGTTCGTACTGGGCGACGTGGGTGAGCACCTCGACGCGTTCCAGCAGGCTGGAGGCGTCCAGGGTGCCGGTGAAGAATTCCTGGCCGCCGGCGCGCACGGCGGCGAGACGGGTCGGGGTGTCGGTGTCCTCGTGGCTGTAGAACAGCAGCGGGATCTTTTCCGCCAGGCCTGCCTGGATGGACTGGGCCAGTTGCAGGCCGTTACCGGGGCCGGCGAAGTCGATCTCCATGAGGATGGCCGCCGGATGGCGTTCGAGCATCGCCTCGCGAAAGGCATTGGCGGTGTCCAGGGGCTGGGCGTTCATGCCGAAGAATTCCAGCTGCTGGGCCAGGCGCTCGGCCCGTTCCAGGTGCTGCAGGGCCAGGTACACCGGCTTGCGCAGCGGGGGCAGCACGGTCTGCTCGAAACGGTCGCCGTGGCGCAGGCCGGTGCGCGACAGCCGTTGCATCAGCTGGTTGAGGTCGCTGATCACCGCGCTGTTGAGGCGCCCGTGGTTGGCCTTCACGGCGCTCAGGCTTTCGGCGATGCGCTGCGCCAGGTGGCTGTGCTCGACCTGATCGAAGCGCTCGGCATAGCGCTGCAGAAGCAGCGCCGCTTCGTGCAGTTCCTGCATGCCGTTGTCGTTCCACTCGGCCCGCTGCAGGCGTTGCCAGACTTCCAGTACCTGGCGTGCCTGGTGGATGACGCGCTGGGCGAAGTGCTGCTTCAGTCGGTCGCGGCTTGGATCTTCGTGCTCGGTCATGGCCCGTAGTCTGCTATGGGTGGCGAATCGCTACCGCGTGATGGCTGTATGCTACCACCGCTTGGGGGTTTTGCCATTACCTTGGCGCCAATACTGTGAATGGCCTCGCATGGCGCTGGATCGAAGGGCGCCACGGCCGGCTGCATGCCGACCCCGCCTGCAGCTGGATGGTTCCGGCAGGCCGGCCCGATGCTCGAGTTTGCCGTCGAGCGCTGCGCAGCGGGGCGCGCTTCCCTTATAGTGCCTCCTGTCGCTGGCCGGATACTGTGCCGCGGCGCGCGCTTCGCAATAGCGAACCCGCCGCGTGGCCGGATCGCAGGTTGTTCGTCATTTGCAGCATCCCCCTGCATTCGGCGCAACACTGGCAGCGGCTTGTGGTCGAAACCCCCGAATGTCGTAGATCAAAGGATATTGCCATGCTCGATTGGAAGAACCGCACCTCAGGCGCGCGTAGCGGCGAGGGCTCTGCAGACAGTGTTCGGCGCCGTGGTGGGCGAATCGGTCGACTCGTGGCGGGCCTGCTGGGGCTCTACCTGCTGGTGGCGCTGGTGGTGGGCTGGTACTGGAGCCAGGAGCCGGATCGCTTCCCGGTACAGCAGCGTGTCCAGGCGGCGGCCGACAGTGCCCAGCGCCAGGTGGTCAGCGGCTACACCACGGTGGAAACCCTCAAGCAGGTCGCCCAGACCCTGCTCGACAAGCCGGGCGGCTACCTGTCCAACGATCTGGCCCCGCCGGGCCTGTGGCTCGACAACATGCCGAGTTGGGAGTACGGCGTACTGGTGCAGGTGCGCGACCTGTCACGGGCGTTGCGCAAGGATTTCGCCCGTTCGCAGTCGCAGTCCACCGAGGATGGCGATCTGGCCCGGGCCGAGCCGCGCTTCAACTTCGACAACAAGAGCTGGGCGCTGCCGGCCGCCGAGTCGGAGTACCGCGAGGGCCTCAAGTCCCTGGATCGCTACCTGGCGCGACTGTCCGACCCGAGCCAGAGCGGAGCGCAGTTCTACACCCGCGCCGATAACCTGAACAACTGGTTCGGCGATGTCGCCACCCGTCTCGGTTCGCTGTCGCAGCGGCTGTCCGCCAGCGTTGGCCAGGTGCGCCTCAACAGCGACCTGAAGGATCCCGACGCCCTGGCGCCGGGCGAAGTGCCGGCCGTCACCGAGCGCAGCTACGAAACGCCCTGGTTGCAGATCGACAACGTGTTCTACGAGGCGCGTGGCCAGGCCTGGGCGCTGTCGCACCTGCTGCGCGCCATCGAAGTGGACTTCGCCGACGTGCTGGCGAAGAAGAACGCCACCGTCAGCGTGCGGCAGATCATCCGTGAGCTGGAGGCCGCGCAGGCGACCCTGTGGAGCCCGATGATCCTCAATGGCAGCGGCTACGGCATCCTGGCCAACCACTCGCTGGTCATGGCCAACTATATCTCGCGGGCCAACGCGGCGGTCATCGACCTGCGTCAACTGTTGTCCCAGGGCTGATCGTGGCGGTCACCTGCGAAGCGGAAGTGGCGCATCGCGCCGCGTCCGATGCCGAACTGATCGCCTGGGTCGACGAGCAGGACACGCTGCTCGGTGAGCTGCCCCGTGCCGAATTGCGCCGCCGCGGGCTGGTCGGCCGCGGCACCTTCATTCTGCTGTTCAACTCCGCCGGCGAGCTGTGCGTGCACCGGCGCACCCTGAGCAAGGCGGTATACCCCGGTTATTGGGACGTGGCCGCCGGGGGCATGGTCGCCGCCGGCGAAAGCTATGCGCAATCGGCGGCCCGCGAACTGCAGGAGGAACTGGGTATCGGTGATGCGCGGCTGCTCGAGGAGGGCCGTTTCTTCTTCGACCAGCCGGACAACCGCCTGTGGTGCGCGGTGTTCTCGGCGGTGTCCGACGCGCCCCTGGTGCTGCAGCCCGAAGAGGTGCTGGAGGCCTGCTTCATGAGCCCGCAGGCGGCGCTGCGCGAGGCTCGGGCGAAAGCCTATTGCCCGGATTCGCTGCAGGCTTTGCGGCATTACCTGGCGCGTCGCCAAGCCGGATGACGCCTGCTGGCGGGTGTCATCGTGCGCGATCCCGGCCCTCGTCCTTGAAGGAGGGGAGCGAGCCCCGCGTCAGGAACCCGGGAAACACGACCCGCTGCGGCGCTCGCCGCCAAGCGATCTTTCCGCGCCAGGGCCGGGCGGTCGCCAATTCATCAGCCCATGGCGCATTTTTGCCCTTAGCATGGCCGGCCTTTGCCGTTAAACTGCGCCGCTTCGCGGTCGACGCTGGTCGGCCTGTCGCGATCCTGACCCCTATCGAGGGCCCGCGCGGTGGTCAAGAAAGCCTCTTCATTTGCCGGCCTCGGCGGGCTGGTGTACTCCACCGACAGCGGTCGGCACTGCCCCGATTGTGCCCAGCCGGTGGATGCCTGCGTATGCAAGCCAACGGCGCTCCCCGAGGGCGATGGCGTGGCGCGCGTACGGCGCGAGACCAAGGGCCGTGGCGGCAAGACGGTGACCACCGTGCGTGGCGTGCCGCTGGCGGAGGAGCCGCTCAGGGAGCTGGCCTCGGTGCTGAAGAAACGCTGCGGCTGCGGGGGGGCGCTGAAGGACGGGGTGATCGAGATCCAGGGCGATCACGTCGAACTGCTCATCGCGGAACTGCAGAAGCGTGGCTTCACCGCGAAGAAGTCCGGCGGTTAGCGGCAGCGGTAAGCTCACAGCTTCAAGCTTCAAGCTGAATGGTGTTGCTCTTTACCGCGACTGCAACCTTGTCGTCGTGCAGCCCTTCTAAACTGATCTTCAATACGTTGCCGACACGGCTGCATTCATTATTTACGGGAGACCTCGATGGCCGCACGACGCACACGCAAGGACGATGGAAGCCAGTGGACGGTGGCGGACAGCCGCAGCGTCTATGGCATCCGCCATTGGGGCGCGGGTTATTTCGCGATCAATGAGGCGGGCCGCGTCGAAGTGCGCCCCAACGGGCCGAACAGCACCCCCATCGACCTCCATGAACAGGTCGATGAATTGCGTCAGAGCGGCCTTTCGCTGCCCCTGCTGGTGCGTTTCCCGGACATCCTGCAGGATCGCGTGCGCAAGCTCACCGGCGCCTTCGACGCCAGCATCGCGCGCCTGGAGTACGGCAACCGCTACACTGCGCTGTACCCGATCAAGGTCAACCAGCAGGAGGCGGTGGTGGAGAACATCATCGCCACGCCGAACGTCTCCATCGGCCTGGAAGCCGGCTCCAAGCCCGAACTGCTGGCCGTGCTGGCCCTGGCGCCGAAGGGCGGCACCATCGTCTGCAACGGCTACAAGGATCGCGAATTCATCCGCCTGGCGCTGATCGGGCAGAAGCTCGGCCATAACGTGTTCATCGTCATCGAGAAGGAGTCGGAAGTCGCCCTGGTGATCGAGGAGGCGGCCGAGCTCAAGGTCGCGCCGCAGATCGGCCTGCGCGTGCGCCTGTCGTCCCTGGCGTCGAGCAAGTGGGCCGATACCGGCGGCGAGAAGTCCAAGTTCGGCCTGTCGGCGGCGCAACTGCTGTCGGTGGTCGAGCGCTTCCGCGCCGCGGGCCTGGATCAGGGCATCCGCCTGCTGCATTTCCACATGGGCTCGCAGATCGCCAATATCGCCGACTACCGCAAGGGCTTCCGCGAGGCCATCCGCTACTACGGCGAATTGCGCGCCCTCGGCCTGCCGGTCGATCACATCGACGTCGGCGGTGGCCTGGGGGTGGACTACGACGGCACCCACTCGCGCAACGCCAGCTCGATCAACTACGACATGGAGGACTACGCCGACGCCGTGGTCGACATGCTCAAGGAGTTCTGCGACCGCCAGGAAATCCCCCATCCGCACATCTTCTCGGAAAGTGGCCGGGCGATGACCGCGCACCACGCGGTGCTGCTGGTGCAGGTCACCGACGTCGAGCGGCACAACGACGAGGTGCCGGACATCGACCGCAGCGTCGAGCAGCCGGAAGTGCTGCAGGTGCTGATCGACCTGCTCGGCGACAGCGACCCGGAAATGGTCGCCGAAAGCTACTGGCGCGCCACCCACTACGTCAGCGAAGTGGCCGCGCAGTATTCCGCCGGCAAGCTCGACCTGCCGCAGAAGGCCCTGGCCGAACAGTGCTACTTCGCCATCTGCCGCCGCCTGTACAACCAGCTCAAGGCCCGCCAGCGTTCCCATCGCCAGGTGCTCGACGAGCTCAACGACAAGCTGGCCGACAAGTACATCTGCAACTTCTCGGTATTCCAGAGCCTGCCCGACACCTGGGCCATCGGCCAGATCCTGCCGATCCTGCCGCTGGGTCGCCTGGATGAAGAGCCGCTGCGCCGCGCCGTGCTGCAGGATCTGACCTGCGACTCGGACGGCAAGATCAACCAGTACGTCGACGAGCAGTCCATCGAGACCAGCCTGCCGGTGCACGAGCTGCGCGAGGGCGAGGACTACGTGCTGGGCATCTTCCTGGTCGGCGCCTACCAGGAGATCCTCGGCGACATGCACAACCTGTTCGGCGACACCGACTCGGTGAACATCTACCAGAACCCGGACGGCAGCGTGTACCACGCCGGCATCGAGACCCACGACACCATCGAGGATATGCTGCGCTACGTGCACCTGTCGCCCGAGGAACTGATGACCCACTACCGCGACAAGGTGGCCAGCGCCAGGATCGGCGCGCGTGAGCGCACCCAGTTCCTCGATGCCCTGCGCCTGGGCCTGACACGCTCGTCCTACCTGTCGTCCTGAGCAGCCATCGAGCCCAGCAATCGCCGGTCTGAGCGCGCTAGCGTAGGAGCCCCGACCCCGGGGCGATACGCTGGTGGCCATGCTGCAACGTCGTGTCGTGCCATGAATCGCCACTCGGCTGCCTTGGCGCCAGGCGCCTGGATGCGGGGCATCCGTAATTAAGGAGGCACTGCGATGAACGCTTTTCTGGCCCTGCTACTGTCGACGCTCGCCATCACCGTTCAAGCCTCGGACAACAACCCGCTGCAGGCCGAACGCTGGAACACGCGGCCGCTCATCGTGCTCGCCGCCGACGCCGCTGATCCGCTACTGGCCCGCGTGCGGGCGGCGCTGCAGGAGCCCGCCAACCGCGCCGCCTTCGCCGAGCGCGACATGGTGCTCTACACGGTGATCGGCAGACACGGGCGGCGCAACGATCAGCCACTGGACGACATCGCCACCAAGCGCCTGCTGCTGGCGCTGGATGCCGGCCGTGCGCGGCCCCAGGTGATCCTGCTCGGCAAGGATGGCGGCAAGAAGATCCAGCAGGGCGCCGATGCCGACCTGCAGGCGATCTTCTCCAGCATCGACCGCATGCCCATGCGGCGCGCCGAGTGATGCCACACGAGCGTCCGCCAGGGCAAGCGGGCGGACAGGCTGATGGGGTGTTCAAAGGCGAAAGCGGCCGGCCGTAGGATGGGTGCAACCCATCGGCGATTGATGGGTTTCACCCATCCTACAGGTTGCCTCGCTTCTAGCTTGAAGCTTGTGGCTTGCAGCTCAACGTCTGCTCGGCTTTTTGGCCGAGGACGTCGCCAGTCTACCGCTGGCACCTTCTTTCCCGTCGAGCACCAGGCCCGGCGTCTGGCCAGCGCTATGCGCCGGTAGGCTCAGGCGCGCTCGGTCAGCAGGCTGCGGTCGAAGACGAAGGCGCCCTCGGCCTGTTCGGTCAGCTCGAACAGCTGTTGCGGCCGGCCCATCTTGGGAAAGTTCTTTTCGCCGGTATCGCGGATCCAGCCGGCTTCCCTCATCCGTTCCAGGCGCTTGCGCAGCGAGGTGTTGTTCACCGTGGTGCCGAGGCACGCCTGGGCGGCGGTCAGGGCGTCGAGCACGGTGAAGCGCGCCGGCGTCAGGTACAGCGGCAGGCTGGTGTACACCGATTTGCCGGCCAGGCGCTCCACCGCCAGCTGCACCAGGCGGTTGTGGTCGAAGGGCAGGGCGATAGCCGCCGTCAGCACCTCGTCCAGCGCGGCGAAGCGCAGGCGCTCGTCGGCCGCCTCGGTATCCGGGGCGAGCAAGGCCAGGTAGTAGGTGCTCATCGACCAGCCCCGCGGGTCGCGGCTGGAGCTGCCTTCGGTGCCGACCTGCTCCAGGTGCCTGGGCAGCACCTGGGCCTTGTCGTGCAGCACCCGCTGGGCGGCGTCCTGCAGCGTGGCATCGCGGGTGCTGCCGTTGACGATCACCCCGGGCAGCGCCCATTGCTCGGCGAAGGGTTGGCGATCGCGGCGGTGCAGCAACAGCTGCAAGCCTTGGCTGGACGGATCGATACGCAGGGCGATCAGGTCGACGCTGGCCAGTACTTCTGCAGAACTCACATCGCACTCCTGTAGACCATCAGTTCGGGTTCGGTTTCCGGCAACTGCCAGGCCGGCGGCAGCGCCTGGCCGGTGGCGATCATCGCGCGAATCTCGCGGCTGTGCACCGTCATCTCCTCGCGCGCCACCAGCAGGCCGAACGCCTCGCGCAGTTCGGCCCCGCGGTGAAAGCCGGCGAGACGGGCCTGGTTGTCCTCGCCGATGACCAGGGCCATGGCCCGGGTCGGCAGCCGCAGTTGCCGCGCCAGATGGCTCAGCAGATCGTAGCTGTAGACCACGGCGCCGTGCTCGCCCAGCGTCCGCTCCACCTCGCAACACTCGACCCGATCGCCGAAACGTGCGGCAAGGCGGCGCATCCAGGCGCAGCGCAGGGGAAAATCCACCATCCGCTTGCCGTCGGCATGCCGGTAGCTCGGCACCACCAGCACGCGCTCGGCCAAGGTCAGCGCCCGCTGGATGACGCTGAGATGCCCGGCGTGGGGCGGGTCGAAGGCGCCGCCGTACACGGCCACGGCGAAGCGCTGGCGGGTGGCCGTCTGGCTGCCGGCGGCGAATGCCAGCATCGAGCTGTCGGCGAGAGAGGGAGGCGTTGAGCGAAGCATGGCGCGACTCCTTGGTCGTGGGTGTTGACATACATAATACACCTGGTGGAATATGTTGCCACCCCCGACGTTTTCCATCGTCGCCGGGATTCATGAACAGGAGGTGCCAGATGAAGATCGCCACGTTCGATGTCGATGCGCAAAAGGGTTTCACCGAGCTGTGCCCCGACGAGCTGCCGGTGGCCGGCGGCCATGAGATCGCCGCGTCGCTCAACCGGATGGCGCGCCGTGGCACCCTGCGTCTGGGCAGCAAGGATGCCCACGCGCCGAATGCGCTCTGGGTGGTGGCCAGCCATGCGCAGATGCTGCAGCCCCTGAGCCACGCCAATGCCGACCTGACCTGGGTGCGCCACTGTGTGCCGGGCACCCCGGGCTTCGAACTGCTCGACGAACTGCCGGCGCCGATCGACTACGACTTCTTCGTCTGGAAGGGGGTCGAACCCGACCTGCACCCTTACGGCGCCTGTTTCCACGACCTGGCCGGCAAGCGCAGCACCGGCGTGATCGAGTACCTGCGCGTGGCCGGGGTCGACGCGGTGGTGGTCGGCGGGCTGGCCCTGGACTTCTGCGTGAAGAACACCGCCCTGCAATTACGCGCTGGCGGATTCCAGGTGCTGCTGTATCTTCCGGCGTGCCGGGCGATTTCAGAGGCCGGGGCGACCGCGGCCATCGACCAGATGCGTGCGCAGGGCATCATCATCTGCGCCGACAGCGGCGCACTCGACACCGAGCTGGCCCGCCTCGAGGAGAGCGACCATGAGTGAGAGCGTATTCGCGCCAAGCATCATCCAGAACCTGCTGGACACCGATTTCTACAAGCTGACCATGATGCAGGCGGTGCTGCACAACTACCCCAACGCCGAAGTGGAGTGGGAATTCCGCTGCCGCAGCAGCGAGGACCTGACCCCCTACCTGGCCGAGATCCGCTACCAGATCGAGCAACTGGTGAATACCTCGATCACGGCCGACCAGTTGAGCTACCTGGAGAAAATCCCCTTCATCAAGGCCGACTTCATCCGCTTCCTCAGCCTGTTCCGCTTCAACATGCGCTATGTGCATGTCGGTACCGACGCCTCGGGGCAGCTGTCGATCCGCGTGCGCGGGCCCTGGCTGCACGTGATCCTCTACGAGATCCCGCTGCTGGCCATCGTCTCGGAAGTGCGCAACCGCTACCGTTATCGCGAAGTGGTCATCGAGCAGGTGCGCGAGCGCTTGTACGAGAAGCTCGACTGGCTCAAGGGCGAGGCCACGGCGGAGGAGCTGGCCGGCTTCCAGCTTGCCGACTTCGGTACCCGCCGGCGCTTTTCCTACCGGGTGCAGGAAGAGGTGGTGCACATCCTCAAGCGCGATTTCCCGGGGCGTTTCGTCGGCACCAGCAACGTGCACCTGGCCCGCGAGTTCGAACTCAAGCCGATCGGCACCATGGCCCACGAATGGTTCATGGCCCACCAGCAGCTCGGCCCGCGGCTGATCGACAGCCAGAAGGCGGCGCTGGAGTGCTGGGTCAAGGAATACCGCGGCCTGCTGGGGATCGCCCTGACCGACACCATTTCCATGGATGCCTTCCTCGGCGACTGCGACCTGTACTTCGCCAAGCTGTTCGACGGCCTGCGCCACGACTCCGGGGACCCGCTGCAGTGGGCCAACAAGGCCATCGGGCACTACGAGAATCTGGGTATCGACCCGTTGAGCAAGACCCTGGTGTTTTCCGACGGCCTGACCCTGCCCAAGGCGCTGGAGCTGTATCGCGCGCTGCACGGGCGCATCCAGGTCAGCTTCGGCATCGGCACCAACCTGACCTGCGATATCCCCGGTGTCGAACCGATGAATATCGTGATAAAGATGATCGACTGCAACGGTCAGCCGGTGGCGAAAATCTCCGATACCCCCGGCAAGACCCAGTGTCGCGACCCCAACTTCGTGGCCTATCTCAAACACGTTTTCCGTATCGACGCCAATCAGGAGGTTTCCTCATGAGCAATCGACAAGCCGAAATCGCCACCGCCCTGGGCGTGATCGCCCCCTTCACCTCGGACGCCGATGTGGACGCCGAGATCGCCCGGCGCATCGCCTTCATCCAGGACACCCTGTTGGCCGCGCGCAGCAAGGTGCTGGTGCTGGGCATCAGCGGTGGGGTCGACTCCTCCACGGCCGGGCGCCTGGCGCAACTGGCGGTGGAGCAACTGCGCAGCCAGCAGCAGGACGACAGCTACCGCTTCGTCGCGGTGCGCCTGCCGCACAACGTGCAGCACGACGAGGCCGACGCCCAGGCCGCCCTGGGCTTCATCGCCGCCGACGAAGCGCTGACCATCGACATCGCCCCGGCGGTGAGCGGCCTGGCCGGACAGGTCGGCGAACTGGGCGGGCTGACCAGCGCGCGCCGTGACTTCGTGCTGGGCAACACCAAGGCGCGCATGCGCATGCTGGCGCAGTACACCGTGGCCAATGCGCGCGATGGCCTGGTCATCGGTACCGACCACGCGGCCGAGGCTGTGATGGGCTTCTTCACCAAATTCGGCGACGGTGCCTGCGATCTGGCGCCGCTGAGCGGCCTGGTCAAGGGGCAGGTGCGGCGTATCGCCGAGCGCCTCGGCGCGCCGGCCAGCGTGGTCGGCAAGGTGCCGACGGCGGATCTGGAAGACGAACGCCCCGGCATCCCGGACGAGCACGTGCATGGCGTCACCTACGACGACATCGACGCCTTCCTGCAGGGGCAGCCGGTCGAGGAGTCGGTCTACCGGATCATCGTGCAGACCTACGACAAGACCCAGCACAAGCGCGACCTGCCGCTGGTGCCCTGACTGTCGGCATGCTGTGGGAGGGGCTTCAGCCGCGACTGGCCTTCGATAACGCTGAACGCATCGCGGCTAGGCCCCGAACATCCCGTAACCGCGCGCCATCAATACCGCGAGCAGCGGGATGACCAGCAGCAGGCCCAATTCCAGACGGATCAGCAGGGTCACCCGGTGCCCCTGGCGTTCATCGACCCGGGGCACCTGGCCGGCCCCGAGGGCCCCGCGCCAGCCGATGAACATCAGGGTGGGCACTATCGACAGCAGGCCGACCAGCACGAACAGCGTCACCTTGGCATGGAACAGGCCGTTGTGCAGGTAGTACGCCGGACCCTTGCCGTACCACAGCGCCCGCGCCAGGCCGCTGCCCAGCACCAGCAGTGCGGTGATGCCATAGGCCATGTCGATGCGCGCCAGGCTGCGCGCTCTGGGCAGATCCAGCGGCAACTTGAACTGCACATGTTCGAAGGTGAGCAGGGCGAACAGCACGAAGATCGACAGATAGTGCAGATAGGCGACGATGGCGCTGGCCATGGCGTACTCCCGGGTTGAACGGATGGCGTTTATTGTCGTATCGGTACGCAACGAGTCGATCAAATTCGATGGCTAAAGCGGACGGCCGATAAGAGCGCTGGAGGCTGAACGACAAGCAAATCGCACAGGCTCTTTCGTCCAGCTTTCCCGCCTCAAGCGCTTTTGATCGAAGGCCGAAGGCCGCTATCGCCTTGCAACTCACCACTATCTAACCGTTTCCTGGGCGTCAGTCTGGCATCACTTGCCTCCTGGCGCCGCGAACCAGATGTCGCGGCGCGCCAGTTGCCAGGCCAGCAGGCCCAGGGTCAGGCCACGCAACGCCATGAAGGCGAGAAAGGCCAGCCACAGGCCGTGATTGCCCAGGCCCTGCAGGAGCAGGCCCAGGGGAATGCTCAGCGCCAGGGCGACGAGCATCGCATTGCGCATCTCCCGGGCGCGGGTGGCGCCGATGAACAGGCCGTCGAGCAGGTAGCTCCACACCGCGATCAGCGGCAGCAGGGCGAGATAGGGCAGGTACGCTTGCGCGGTATCGCGCACCACGGCGATGTCGGTCTGCAGATTGACGAACAGATGCCCACCCGCCTGGAACGCCAGGGCGAACACCAGGCCGACCAGCAGCGACCAGCCGCCGGCGACGATCAGGCTGCGCCTGAGCGCCAGCCGATCACGGGCGCCGATGGCATGCCCGCACAGCGCCTCGACGGCATGGGCCAGGCCGTCGAGGGCGTAGGCGGTGATCAGCAGGCCATTGAGCAGCAGGGCATTGGCCGCCACCGTGGCATCGCCCAGGCGCGCGCCCTGTATGGTGATCAGCAGGAACACCGCCTGCAGCGCCAGGGAACGCAGGAAGATATCGCGGTTGACCGCCAGCAGGGCGCGCCAGCTCTGCCACCTGGCCATCGCCGCCCAGCGGATGCGCCCCGGGTGCCGGCGCAGCACGTCACGGGTCAGGGCCAGGCCGACCAGCGCCCCGCCCCATTCGGCCAGCACGGCGGCGCGCGCGGCGCCGAGCACCTGCCACTCCAGGCCGATCACGAACCACAGCGACAGCAGGATATTCAGCAGGTTGGTGGTCAGCAGGATCGCCAGCGGCGCCCGGGCGTTCTGCGTGCCCAGCAACCAGCCGATCAGGGCGTAATTGGCCAGTGCCGCCGGCAGGCCGAACAGGCGGGTATGCAGGAACTCGCGGGTCAGGGCGTCGAGTTCGCTGGACGGCTTCATCAGGCCCAGGGCGGCGCCACTGAAGGGGACCGCCAGCAGGCCCAGCAACAGCGCCAGCAGGCCCGCCAGCAACAGGCCTTGCACCAGCACCTGGCGCAACGCGCCACCATCGCCCCGGCCGCAGGCCTGGGCGCTGAAACCGGTGGTGCCCATGCGCAGGAAACCGAGCAGGCCGACGATCAGCACGTACAGGCTGCTGCCCACCGCTACCGCGCCGAGTTGATGGGCGTGCGGCAGGTGGCCGACCACCGCCGTGTCGACCAGCGCCACCAGCGGTACGGAAAGGTTGGACAGAATCATCGGTGCGGCCAGCGCCCACACCTTGCGGTGGGTCGGGGCATGGCGCCAGGCGTCACGTAGCATGCGGGGCTCCCATTGGGCTGCGCATTATAGGGAGCGATGGGGGAAACGTCGCCTCTGGCCGGCGGATGCGGCTGGGTCACCTGGCTTCCGACAAAGGCGCCGATGTCGGGCGCGGTCGGCGGGGAAGCGCGCTTTTTCGCGTTCGCTGAAGGCGACTGGTTCACTGACAATCGGCCGGCATCCATGTTCTGATTAAGGCCTGTTTCGTTCACACGGCAAAGGACCGGATCGCCATGCCCCTACTCGCCCTGCTCGTTCTGGCCTGCCAGATCACCTGTGGTCTTCATGTCGTACGCACTGACCAGGAGCGATACTGGCTGTACCTGATCATCGCCCTGCCGGGCCTGGGTTGCCTGATCTACTTTCTCGGCATCATGCTGCCCGACCTGCTCGGCAGTCGCCGAGGCCGCCGTGCGATCTCCCGTCTGCACGACAGCGTCGATCCTCAGCGCCACCTGCGCGTGCTCCGCGACGAACTGGAAATCCGCGACACCCCCGAGACCCGGGTCAATCTGGCTGAAGAACTGCTGCGCCTGGGCCAGGCCGAAGAGGCTGCCAGTCATTACCAGATTGCCTTGCGCGGTACCGCCGGCGCCGCGCCGGACATATTGCTTGGCCTGGCCAGGGCGCGCTTCGCCCTGGAGGACTTCAAGGGCTGTCGCGAGAATCTCGAGGAACTGATTGCCAGGAACCCCGATTTTCGTTCGGCGGACGGCCACCTCCTGTATGCCCGCACGTTGGAAGCGCTTGGCGAGGAGCGCCTGGCTGAAGAGGAGTATCAAGCCCTGGTGCGTTACTACGCCGGCCCCGAAGCGACCTACCGCTATGCCCTGCTGCTTTGCCGCCTGGGACGCGAGCGCGAGGCGCTGCAACACCTGCAGTCCATCCAGGCGCATGCTCGCCGAGCCGCCCGCCACTACCGCACGCTGCACAAGGAATGGCTGGAACTGAGCCAGCAGCAGCTACGCCGTTTGCAGCAGGACTGAATGGCGGATTCGGTGGCGCGTACGGAAACGTGGCGACCCGCTGAAAGCGGTGTTCAGTGAATCAACCCGCTGAGCAGCCACAGGCCGAGGAACAGCCAGATCAGGCCGCCGATCACCGAGCCGCGGAGAAAGGATCGTACGGCGCTGTAGAGCAGGATCAGGCCGATCAGCAGCACGGCGATGCTCAGCAGCGACGGGGTGACGCCCAGGGCGCCGGACATGCCATCGATGAAGCTGGCCACCGCGCCGCCCAGCAGGTTGAAGAAGCCACTCAGGGCGTCGACGATGAAACGGATGAACGAGCCGAACGCCTCGCCGAGTGACTCGAAAAAACCTTCTACATACATGCTGTGAATTCCTGAAAGACCGGCCAGGCGTGGCGCCCGAAAGTGATGGGGTACTGGCCCATTGGGCTGCTGGCGGGGGGCTGGAGTTCCCTGATGTTTTTACGGTTGGCCCGGGGCAGGTGTCGTATCGCCAGGGGTTCGGGTCGGCATGGCTGGTGACCTCGCGGCCAGGTTGTGAAACGCAGCACATTCCCCCGAGCGAAAAATGAGTGGTAGGTCTCGGGTCATCTGAAGGGATGATGGCATAATGCCTCGCATCGGCAGGGATGTCTTTTCCTTCTCCAGGTATGGATCGTGATGCGTTCGTTATTCACCTTGTTTTTCGCGGCGGCGCCTCTGTTGGCGCTGGCCCAGACCCCACCGCCGGGGTTGCCCTCGCCGCTGGATCAGGACCTGATCCGCGAGCGCCAGGAGCGCCTGCTGCAGGAGCAGCAGCGGCGTCTGCAGGAGTTGCAGCAGTTGCCTGGCCGTGGCGTCGAGGCGCCGGCCGAAGCGCCACCGAGCGATGAACGCTGCTTCGCCATCGAACAGATCGAGATCAGCGGCGCCAGCCTGCTGAGCGAAGCCGAGCGCACGGCGATCCTCGCCCCGTTCGCCGACAGCTGCCTGGGCGTCGGCCAGCTCAATGAGCTGCTCAAGGCCATCACCGACCACTACATCGACCGCGGCTACGTGACCACCCGCGCCTACCTGCCGCAGCAGGACCTGTCGCGCGGCACCCTGCAGGTGATCGTGGTCGAAGGGCGCCTCGAAGGGCTGGACAGCTCCGCCCTGGCCAGTGACCGCGAACTGGCCATCGGTTTTCCCGGCCAGGTCGGCGAGGTGCTGAACCTGCGCGAACTGGAACAACTGGTGGAAAACCTCGGCCGCCTGCCCTCGCGCCGCGCCCAGCTGGAACTGGTGCCCGGCGAGCAGGTCGGCGGCAGCCGCGTGCAACTGCAGGGCGAGCGCAGCAAACCCTGGCACGCCAACCTCAACCGCCACAACGAGGGCCAGCGCAGCACCGGCGAGCAGCAGTGGGGCCTGGGCCTGGTGTGGGACAGCCCGCTGGGCCTGGCCGACCAGCTGAGCCTGCGCGCCGGGCGCGACGCGGTCAGCGACAGCTACCGTCATTCGCACAACCAGAGCCTGTCCTACAGCCTGCCCTACGGCTGGTGGCGCTTCGACTACAGCTACAGCCAGAGCTACTACCGCACCCTGGGGCAGGGCAACGGCTTCGACTTCAAGCAGGACGGCGACAGCCGCACCCATGCCCTGCGCGGCGAGCGGGTGCTGCACCGCGACAACCTGAGCAAGACGGCGGTCAACCTGGGCCTGAGCCACATGCGCTCGCGCAACTACCTGCTCGACAGTTTTCTGCAGGGCTCCAGCCCGCACCTCAGCGAGGCGCAACTGGGCTTCAACCATGGCCGGCGCATCGGCAGCGCCTTCGTCAACCTGGACGCCGGCTGGCAGCGCGGCGTGGGCCTGTTCGGCGCCCAGAGCAATGGCGATCCCCGGGGTAGCGAGCCGGTGGCGCGCTACGACAAGTACAGCCTCACCCTGAGCTACCTGCAGCCGTTCAGCCTGTGGCGCGAGTCGTTCAGCTTCGACAGCCTGGCCACCGGGCAGAAGAGCGAAGACGTGCTGTACAGCCCGCAGCGCATCAGCCTCGGCGGCCTCAGCTCGGTGCGTGGTTTCAAGGACCAGTCGCTGTCCGGCGACAGTGGCGGCTATTGGCGCAACCAGGTGCGCTGGACGCGGCCGGTGACCTGGGCGGCGCTGCAACCCTGGGTGCAGCAATACAGTGCGACCCTGGCCTATGACGTCGGCGTGATCAGCCACGACCGGTACAGCGCCGGGCAGAGCGGGCGCATGAGCGGTCACGCCCTGGAACTCGGCGCCCGTGGCGAACACCTGGCCGCCACGGTGACCTTCGCCCACTCCCTGGAACGCCCCGACGCCATCACCGAACGTGAGCGGCCGGTGCACTTCCGTCTCGACGTTTTCTTCTGATTTTCATTTTCTGATTCGATGCGCCTTGGAGTCATTGACATGGACGTTCGCAGCCCCTTCTTCCAGAACATCGCCCTGATCCTCGCCGGGGTGCTGTTCCTCAACCCCATCGTCGCCACGGCGGCGCAACTGGCGGTCGATGCCCAGGCCGGCGGCAACACCAGCCTGGGCCAGGCGGGCAACGGCGTGCCCATCGTCAACATCGCCACGCCCAATGGCAGCGGCCTGTCGCACAACAAATTCAGCGACTACAACGTCGGCCAGCAGGGGCTGATCCTCAACAACGCCACCGAGCGCCTGCAGGGCACCCAGCAGGGCGGCATCATCCTCGGCAACCCGAACCTGAACGGCCGGGCGGCGGGGGTGATCCTCAACGAAGTCACCGGCAGCAACCGCAGCCAGCTCCAGGGCTACACCGAGGTGGCGGGGCAGGCGGCCCACGTCATCGTCGCCAACCCCCACGGCATCAGCTGCGACGGCTGCGGCTTCCTCAACACCCCGCGCGCGACCCTGAGCACCGGCACGCCGGTGATCGACAATGGCCAGCTGCGCAGCTTCGACGTCAATGGCGGCGACATCGCCATCGAGGGCGCCGGCCTGAATGCCAGCAACCTCGACCAGTTCGACCTGATCACCCGCAGCGCCAAGCTCAATGCCGAGCTGCACGCCCAGCGCCTGAACGTCATCACTGGCCGCAACGAAGTGGATGCCGCGACCCTGCAGGCCACGGCCAAGACGGCCGACGGCAGCGAGGCGCCGTTGCTGGCCATCGACAGCTCGGCGCTGGGCGGCATGTACGCCGGGGCGATTCGTCTGGTCGGTACCGAGGCTGGTGTGGGGGTGAAGCTGGCCGGCGACCTGGCGGCCAGCGCCGGGGATATCCACATCGATGCCAATGGCCAACTGACCTTGGCGCGTACGGCAGCCAGCGAGAACCTGTCGCTGGCCGCGCGTGGCGTCGACCTGAGCGGGCCGGCCTATGCCGGCGGCAATGTCGCCATCGACAGCGCCGCTACGCTGAGCAACCGCCAGAGCCTGGCGGCGGCCGGCAGCATCGCCCTGCAGGCCGGGCACCTGGACAACAGCGGTATCGTCGAGGCCGGCGTGGAGGCGAACAACAGTCGCAATGCCACGGGCGACGTGAGCCTGGACAGCACCAGCCTGCGCAACACCGGGCGCGTGGTCGCCAGCCGCGACCTGCAGGTGCAGGCGCAGGGGACGCTGGATAACCAGGGCGGGACGTTGAGCGGCCAGGCGCTGACCCAGGTCCAGGCCGGGGCGCTGGACAACCGGCAGGGGCGGATCCTGTCCCGGGACGAGGTGCAACTGAGCGCCACCAGCCTGGACAATGCCGATGCCGGGCTGATCTCGGCGGGCCGTGCCGTCACGCTGCAGGCCGAGACCCTGGGCAACCGCGAGGGCGAAATCTCCAGCCAGGGCACGCTGCGTATCGCTGGCGACCAGTTGGACAACCGCCAGGGCCGGCTGATCGGCGAGCAGGCGCTGAGCATCGACGCCAGCGGCGGGCTGCGCAATAGCCAGGGCGTGCTCTCCTCGAACACGCGCCTGGAGCTGCGTGCCGGCAGCCTGGACAACAGCGGCCAGGGCACGTTGATCAGCCAGGATGTGCTGAGGGTGCAGGTCGACGGGCTGCTGGACAATAGCGCCGATGGCGCCTTGGTCGGCCAGGGCCGCCTGGACGTGCAAGCCGCTCAGGTGGACAACCGCGGCGGGCGCTTGCTCGCCGGGGATGAGCTGAGCCTGGAGGTGGGGCACGTCGACAATAGCGCGCGGGGTGTGATCGACAGCCGCGGCGCGGCGCGTGTGGACGTCGCTCACCTGGACAACCGCGACGCCGGCAGCCTGGTCGCCGATGGTCCCCTGAGCCTGAGCGCCGAACGCATCGATAACGCCGCCCAGGGCCGGATCGCCAGTCAGGGCGACCTGTCGTTGCGGGTTGGCGAGCTGCACCAGCAGGGCGGCGAACTGGTCAGCCAGGGTGCCCTCAGCGTGCAGGGCGAGAGGCTCGACAACAGCCATGGCGGTCTGCTCGCCGCGGGCCGGGCCATCGACCTGGCACTTGCCACTGTCGACAACCGCGGCGGGGAAATCTCCAGCGCGGGCCGGGTCGGTATCGTCAGTGCCGCGCTGGACAACAGCGAGGCCGGCCGCGTGATCGGCGACCAGGGCCTGCAACTGACCGTACAGCGCCTGCTCAACCACACCAAGGGCGTGCTCAGCGGGCGCGACGGCCTGTTGCTGCGCGGCGGCAGCCTGGACAACAGCGCAGGCGGCACCCTCAGCAGCCTGGTGGCCCTGGACATCACCCTGGCCGGCACGCTGGACAACCATGCCGGCGGCCTGCTGGTCAGCGAAGGGCGCCTGGCGCTGGAGGCCGCGCACCTGGACAACCGCGAGGCGGGAACCCTGTCCAGCGCCGATACCCTGAGCGTCACGGTCGCCCATGTGGACAACCGCGCTGGCAGGCTGCTTGCCGATGGTCACCTCAGCGTGGTCGGCAGCGAGCTGGACAACAGCCAGGCCGGGGTGATCAGCGCCAAGGCCGGGGTCAGCCTCGACAGCGTGACGCTGAACAACGATGCGGCCGGGCGCATCGTCAGCGGCGACACGCTGAGTTTGCGGGCCGAGCAGGTGAGCAATCGCGACGGCGGGCGCATCGCCGCTAGCGGCGCCTTGAGCGCGGTGGCGGGGGCGCTGGATCAGCGCGGCGGGCAACTGCTCAGCGAATCCAGCCTGAGCCTGGACATGCGCCAGGGCGTCCTGAACAACAGCGACAACGGCCTGCTGGCCAGTAGCGGTGCCTTGACGCTCAGCGGTATCAAGGCCCTGGACAACAGCCGGGGCGGGGAAATCTCCAGCGACCAGGGTTTCCTCCTGGCGGCGGGCAGCCTGGACAACAGCGGCGGGCGCATCCTCAGCGCCGGGCAACTGCGCTTGCGCATCGACACCTGGCTGAAGAACGTCCTCGGCGGCGTGCTTTCCGGCGGCACCGGCCTGAGTGTGGCCAGCGCCCGTCTGGACAACAGCGCGGGCGGTATCCTCAGCAGCGGCGGCGAACTCGATGTGCTGGCCAGCGAGCTGGACAACCAGGATCGCGGCACGCTGTCGGCCGCCACCACGCTGCGGCTGCACAGCACCACGCTGAACAACGCCAATGCCGGCCTGCTGGCCAGTGGCGCCGGGCTGGAACTGGCCAGTGAGACACTGCACAACGAGGGCGGGCAGATCCTCGCCCAGGGCGACCTGGCGGCGCAGCTCGGCACTTTCGTCAACCACGATGGTGTGCTCAGCGCCCGTCAGGGCCTGCGGCTCGACGCCGCTGCGGTCGACAACCAGGGCGGGCTGATCACCAGCGGCGCCACCCTCGAGCTGACGGCCGATACCCTCGACTCCAGCCATCAGGGCGAAGTCTCGGCCAAGGGCGACCTGTACCTGCGCGTGGCCGAACTGATCCAGCGCCAGGGCGCGCTGATCGGTGAAGCCGGCGTCACCCTGGATCTGCGCGGCGGCCTGCTGGACAACCGCGGCGGCCTGATTTCAGCGGTCGGCCCGCTGAGCATCGACAACCTGCGGGCCCTGGACAACCGCCAGGGCGGCGAGGTGTTTTCCGCGCAGTCCTACCGGCTGGTCGCGTCCAGCCTGGACAATAGCGATCAGGGACGGCTCATCAGTGCCGGCACCCTGAGCCTCGAGGCCGAGGTACTGGACAACAGCGAGGGTGGCCTGATCTCCGGCTGGCAGGGCCTGGACGTCAAGGGCGGCCAGCTCGACAACAGCGCCAGGGGCACCCTGTCGAGCAAGGATGGCGCGTTGCGCGTGACGCTGAGCGGCCAACTGGACAACCACGACGAAGGCGCGCTGGTCAGCCACGGCGACCAGCACATCGTCGCCTCCGGCCTGAACAACGGCGAGGGCGGCATCGTCTCCAGCCAGGGCGCGCTCGACCTCGAGCTCACGGGCCAGCTGGACAACCTCGATGCCGGGCTGATCAGCGCCCAGGGCGAACTGCGCCTGCAGGCTCGGGACACGCACAACCGCGCCGGGCAGATCGTCGCCGGCCAGGCGCTGCATCTGCGCGGCACGAGCCTGGACAACACGGCCGGCGTACTCAGCAGCGCATCCGCCCTGACCCTGGCCCTGCAGGGCGACCTGCTCAACGCCGATCAGGCGCAACTGGCCAGCGCCGGGCCGCTGCGCATCGAAGCCGGACACATCGACAACCGTGGCGGCAACCTGGTCAGCCAGGGCGTGCTGACACTGCTCGCCGCCAGCCTCGAAAACAGCGACGCCGGCACCCTGTTGGCGCGTCAGGCGCTGGCCATCCGCCTCACCGCCGGCCTGGACAACCGCGCGGACGGGCTGATCTATAGCCAGACCGACGGCCTTCTGGTCGAAGCCGGGAGCGTCGTCAACGACGGCGGCACCCTGCAGAGCGAAGGCGACCTCAGCGTGCTGGCCGGCACCGACCTGAGCAGCCAGCAAGGACGCCTGGTCAGCGCCAGCGGCGACCTGCACCTTCGCGCTGCGAACCTGGACAACCAGGGCGGGATCCTCGACAGCGCGGCCGGCCACCTGCAACTGGACATCGCCGGTCTGTTCGACAACCGTGGCGGTACGGTCCAGGGACAGAGCCTGGAGGTGACCAGCGCCGATCTCGACAACGACGGCGGGCATCTCTCGGCGATCGCTGGTGACAGCCGCATCCAGGCCCGGGCGCTGAGCAACCGTGATGGCGGCCTGTATGCCCAGGGCGCGCTCGAACTGCGCGCCGACAGCTTCGCCAACGCCAATGGCCAGGTGGCGGCCCGGCATATCGACTTCGGCCTCGGCGGCACCCTTAACAACCAGGGTGGCCTGATCGAGAGCGAGAGCCAGTTGCTGCTGCGCGCCGCCAGCCTGGACAACCAGGGCGGCAGCCTGCGTTCGCTGGGCAGCGTCGGCGCCACGTACCTCGACATCGGTCTGCTGGACAACCGCGGCGGCCTGATCGAGACCGCCAATAGCGATCTGCGGCTACAGGTCGGCACGCTGGATAACCTCGCCGGCCTTGTCCGGCACCTGGGTTCCGGCGCCTTCGGCCTGACCACCGCCCAGGTACTGGCGGCCGGTGGCAGCCTGGTCACCGGCAGCGTGCTCGACATCAGCGCCGCCACCTGGGTCAACAGCAGCCTGTTGCAGGCCGCCCGCCTGGTGCTGAACGTGGGCCACTTCACCCAGACCGCCAGCGGCCAGCTGCTGGCCAGCGACTCCTTCAGCGGCAGCGGCGACACCTGGATCAACCACGGCCTGCTGGCCAGCGATGGCGACCTGAGCCTGACGCTCAGTGGCGCCTACAGCGGCGATGGCCGCCTGAGCAGCCTCGGCGACCTGAGCCTGAGCGCGGCCGACATCACCCTGGCGCAGAACGCCCGCATCAGCGCTGGAGGCCTGGGCGGGATCACCAGCAGCGGCCGGCTGAGCAACCAGGGTGTTCTCACCGCGGTCGGCGATCTGAGCCTGGTCGCCGCGCAACTGGACAACCGCGGCACCCTGGGCGGCAGCGCCGGCCTGCGCATCACCACGCCATACCTGAGCAACGACAATGGCCTGCTCTTCAGCGGCGCCGACATGACCCTGCAGGTGGGCGACTTCGTCAACTACCAGGCCGATGTCTACAGCCTGGGCGACCTGGACATCCTCGGCCAGGTCGCGGGCAGCCGCGCCAACCTGATCGACAACAACTCCGGGACGCTGGAAAGCGTCGGCGACCTGCGCATACAGGCGGCGACCCTGCGCAACCAGCGCGACCGCTTCGTCACCGAGCAGCAGCGCGTGTCGGGCAACATCAGCGTCTACTGGGACGACTACTGCGACGGCCGGGGCTGCGAGTGGTACTTCACCTCGGTGGAGCGCTTCGAGGAAGTGATCGTCGACGGCAGTGCCTCCGCCGCCGGCTTCATCGGCGCCGGTGGCGACCTGAGCTTCAGCGGCAGCCTGTTCGACAACCGCCACAGCACCGTGTCGGCCGGTGGCGATATCACCATCGGCACCGAGGTGTTCAACAACATCGGCGCCGGCGGTGGCGAGGAACGGCACCTGCGTTCCGGGGTGTATACCCGTGACCGCGGCATCTACAACACCTTCATCCGCCAGAAGAACCTGTTCAACCAGTACAACGACCCGAACTCGGCCAGCTATGCGCCGGCCACCCTGTCGCGTGACCAGGTGATCGCCTCGGCGCCCAACGGTGCCTATTACCAGACCTCCTCCTACGTGGTGCCGGTTGCCGGCAGCGTCGTTGCCTCGGCCATCGTCCAGGCGGCGGGTTCGGTCAACATCACCGCCAGCGAGCAGCTCAACAACAGCGTGCTGCGCTCCGCCACCGCCTACGTCGGCGATACCTCCAGGGGTGTCGACACAACGGTGGACGCCAGCACCACACCACTGCCGGCGATCACCTCGCAGTTGCCGCCCGACCTGGCGCACAAGCAGATCAACCCGCTGAGCCTGCCGGGCTTCAGCCTGCCCAGCGGGCAGAACGGTCTGTTCCGCCTCAACCAGCAGGCGGGCCAGGACGCCCTCGCCAGCGCGGTCGGCGGCGCCGGCGAGCAGGCCGTGGCGGTCGGCCAGGGCGTCGCGGTGGGCGACACCGAGCAGCGCCAACAGGCCGTGACCCAGCCAGGCCAGCAGGTGACCCTGCCAGACGGCAGCGGCCAGCCCGAGGTACCCGTCGGCGCCACGCCGCCGCTCGCGGTCGGCGGTGTACAGGCCGTCGAGCAACCGGTGATTCCCGGCAACAGCCACAAGTACCTGATCGAAACCAACCCGGCGTTCGCCAGCCTGGGCAACTTCCTCAACTCCGACTACCTGCTCGGGCTGCTGGGCTACGACCCCGATCAGGCGCAGAAACGCCTGGGCGACGGCCTCTACGAGCAGCGCCTGATCCGCGAGGCCATCGTCGCCCGCACCGGCCAGCGCTTCATCGCCGGGCTGGACAGCGACGAAGCGATGTTCCGCTACCTGATGGACAACGCCATCGCCAGCAAGGAGGCGCTGAACCTGTCGCTGGGCGTGAGCCTGAGTGCGGCCCAGGTGGCGGCGCTGACCCACGACATCGTATGGATGGAAGAGCAGGAGGTGCTGGGCGAGATGGTCCTGGTGCCGGTGCTCTACCTGGCGCAGCCGGACAACCGCCTGATGGCCAACGGCGCGCTGATCCAGGGCCGCGACGTGACCCTGATCAGCGGTGGCGAACTGAACAACAGCGGTACCCTGCGGGCGAGCAACGACCTGGCCGCCAGCGCGACCACTATCGATAACCGTGGCCTGATCGAGGCGGGCAACCGCCTGGAACTGCTGGCCACCGACAGCATCCGCAATGCCGCCGGCGGCATCATCGCCGGGCGCGACGTCAGCCTGATCGCCCGCGATGGCGACATCATCAACGAGCGCAGCGTGACCACGGTCAGCGGCAGCGGCAGTGGCTACCAGTACCGCGCCGATGTGGTGACCGCCGCCTCGCGCATCGAGGCGGCCAACGATCTGAGCCTTGTCGCCGGACGCGATGTGCACAGCCTGGGCAGCGTGATCCAGGCCGGTGGCGACGCCCATATCGAAGCCGGTCGCGATGTGCTGATCGCCAGCCAGCGCGAAGAAGACCGCTACAGCTACCAGCAGCGTCGCGAGACGGGCAGCCAGTACCAGGTGACCCAGCACGCCAGCGAGCTGCAGGTGGGCGGCGACCTGGCCATCAGCGCCGGGCGCGACCTGGGCATCATTGCCAGTCGCGTGGAGGCGGTTGGCGATATCACCTTGCAAGCGGCGGAGAACCTGGTGGTGGCCGCGGCGGCCAACGAAAGCCACGAGGAGTCGTACCGCAAGCACGCGGGCAAGAAGACCCAGCGCATCGAGAGCAGCGTCAGCCAGCAGCAGGCGGAAATCGAAGCCGGTGGCAGCCTGGTGGCGGTTTCCGGTTCGGATATGACGCTGGTGGCCAGCGACCTGCGCAGCGGCGACGAAGCCTTCTTCTACGCCGGCGGCGAACTGTCGCTGCTGGCCGAGCAGAACAGCGACTACTCGCTGTACGACATGCAGAAGAAAGGCTCCTGGGGCAGCAAGAAGACCCAGCGCGACGAGGTGACCACGGTTCGCAACGTCGGCACCACCATCACCAGCGGTGGCGAGCTGACCCTGGTCAGCGAGGGCGACCAACTCTATCAACGTGCCCGCCTGGACAGCGGCGCCGACCTGACCCTGGAGAGCGGTGGCGCGATCACCTTCGAAGCGGTGAAGGACCTGGACCAGGAGAGCCACGAGAAGAGCAAGAGCAGCTCGATGTGGACGTCCGCCAAAGGCAAGGGCAGCACCGACGAGACGCTCCTTCAGAGCCAGATGCTCGCCCAGGGCGACATCGTCATCAAGGCGGTGGACGGCCTGAACATCGACGTCAAGCAGGTCAACCAGCAGACGGTGAGCCAGACCATCGATGCGATGGTCAAGGCCGACCCCGAACTGGCCTGGTTGAAGGAGATGGAACAGCGCGGTGATGTCGACTGGCATCGGGTGAAGGAGGTGCACGACTCCTTCAAGTACAGCCACTCGGGGCTGGGTGGGGCGGCGGCGATGATTATTGCCATCGTGGTGGCTTACTTCACGGCGGGTGCGGCGAGTGGGCTGGTGGCGGGAGCAGCAGGGGCAGGTGGTGCCTCCACTGCAGCAGGCGCGGCGTGGGCGACAACGGTCACAACCGCCGCAGGCACAACTGCCGCTGGCTGGGCGAATGTAGCCGCGACAGCCGTACTGACTTCAGCTGCCAGCAATGCTGCGATCAGCACGATCAACAACCGTGGCAACCTGGGGGCAGTGCTGGATGACACCTTCAGCAGTGGCAACCTGAAGGGCTATGCCACTTCGGCGCTGACGGCGGGCTTCACCTCGGGGGTGCTGGACAGCGCCTTTGGCGTAACCGGCGACAACGTCAACAAGGTCACCAAGGGCTTCGACCTGAGCAAGGCCGGCGATCTGGCCAAGTTCGGTTCCTATCTCGGTGCGCAGGGCGCGGTGCAGGCCGTGGCGCAAACCGCGATCCAGGGCGGCAGCCTTGGCGACAATCTGCAAAGCACCCTGACCAACCAGGTTCAGCATCTGCTGCAGGCCGGTGTGTTCAACGCGGTGGGTGATTTCGCCGACGGCAAAAACTGGGCGGAAGGCAGCCCGGAGAAGATCGCCCTGCATGCGGTGGTCGGCGGCCTGCTCAGCGAAGCGATCGGTGGCGACTTCAAGACCGGTGCCTTGGCAGGTGGCGCCAACGAACTGCTGGTCGAACAGCTTGCCGGTGTGATCAACGGCGACAAGAACCTGGAACTGGCGGTGTCGCAACTGATCGGCGTGGCGGCGGCTACGGCAACCGGTGGCGATCCGGCCAAGGCAGCGGAGCTGGCGAAGAATGCGACGGCGTATAACCGACATCTGCATGACTATGAAAAACAGCAGTTAGAGAAAGAAGCCGAAAAATTAAGAGCGGAGACGGGGAAATCCAAGACGGGTTTGCCTTGGGATGATTTGCTGCTCATAGCTTCTGGAGCCGAACTGGATGCGGCGGAGAATGCTCGCCTTCAGGCAGTGGCGAATATCTATGGGGGGGAAAGCAATCCTGAGTTCCAGAACTTCGTTGATGACATGAGTCGTGCGTACGCCGTCATCAATGATTTAGCCAGCCAGAATGTTCTCTTGACCTGGAGCGATGGGAAGGCCATTACGGCACATGGTGAGCCTGTATACGCATTTCAGGCCACCCAGGATCAGTATCTGGATTCGAATCTCTTCAATACATATTGGAGTGACAAACAGTCCACCAGTTACCATGCCTCCTACACGGAGTTGGTACCTGGGGTATGGAAGGAGCAATTCGGAACTGCGGATGCCAACCGATACCTGAGGGAAATCGCCCAAGCAGCAGCGACAAGCCCAGATGCTCTAGATGCCGCGTTCGAGCGAATGGCTACTGTGGCGTATGGAGGCATCCTGCCAGTGACGTGGGATGTCGACATTGCGATGTCACTGGCTGGGGCAGGGGCTGGCAAGCTTACGGTTGATGCAACGAAGAATCTCGCCAAGTGGTTGTCGAGTAAAACTTCTACAAAAGGGACTTTGGACACTGTAGACCGTGTAACGACGGGGATTGAGTGGGGTAAAGGAATCCAGGGGCAGGGAATGCCTTGGGAGAATTACTTGGCCTCGCAGGTGCCAGCGAGTTCGCGGTTGCCGGCGAATTTCAAGACATTTGACTTCTTTGATGAAGCAACAAAAGCAGCAACTAGCGCTAAGACGCTGGATACCACCACGGCGGCCAAAATTGCCAATCCTGGCCAAGTGTACTCGTCCTTGAAGGGAAATATTGATGCGGTGGTAAAATTTGACGAATATACCCTTGGTTCACGAACTTTATATGCAAGCCAAATCGCCTCTCGTGAAGTTCAGGTGGCGATTCCTAAGGCGACCACCCCGGCGCAGTGGGTAGAAATCAATAAAGCAATACAATATGCTAAAAGCCAAGAAGTTAAATTGACAGTGACGGTGATTGAGTGAATGATTTGGTAAAGATGGCTTGGGCCAACGCAAAGATGAATAGAGAGTTTCTTTGTGTTCAGACCTATTCAGGATACGGAAGCTGTCGGGCCGACTACAAAGGTGCAATGCATTTATTATCTGTCGATGCTAGCAACCAAGTAGTTGGCGAGGCGTTGCTAGATGCACTGTCGAAAAGCCGCTTCGTATTGCCGGAGCCTAGAAATGATGTATGGATTCATCCGGAAGCTACTTTCGACAGTGAACTATATGATTTCGAGGCAACGGAACAGCGCCATAAGAATTGGACGCAGCAATTAATGAGCAGATATGGTTATAAAAATAAAAGGTCTTTGTTCAAGGATATGAAAAATTGTAGCGTAGAGAAGAGAGAGGGCCTCATAACTATGAGGCCTAGCCATCATGAGAAACTTGAGGGCTGGAGCGGAAAAGGGTTAAGTGAAAATGATTATGTAGTCATTGCAACCGATTGCTCGCCTGAAGATGTTGGTGCCGCTCTCCTTTTGGCACTAAGCCGCTGTACGTGACCACGGAAAGGCGGATTTTTAAGATGGAATCGCCGAAGGCGCTTCCGTCGATACGTTGGATACTAAGAAAAGGGGACAGATTCTGAGGAATCCCCGAAAAATTCCCTTTTGAATCAGTCAGATAGCTTGATAGAGCCTGCATGAGTCGGGCAGTTTGGTAGTCGCCAAACACACCAACCACCCGAGACTCATGCAGGCCGTACGATTTTTACACAAGTCATTTTCCCAAGCACTCCCCACCATTCATGCTAAGCGCCTGACCTCCTTGATGAGTTGTGTTGCATCCTTGCTTCGCGGTCATCGCCTGACGCTGACCAGCCTCGGTAGGAGCTTGCCGGGCAAGGCTTACGTCAAACACTCGATCAAGCGCGTGGATCGTTTGCTCGGTAATCGCCAGTTGCATCTCGAACGTTCGTTGTTCTACTGGAAGATGCTCGGGGCCTTGCTTGGCTCACTGCGTCATCCTGTGATCCTGGTGGACTGGTCGCCGATCAATGCAGCCTCTGATCTTTATCTGTTGCGTGCCTCTATTCCGCTTGCCGGGAGGGCATTTCCAATTTACGAGGCGGTGCATGATCGGGAAGGATGCCCCAAGCGGCAGGGCCAACTGCTCGATGCCCTGGCGCTCATGCTCCCTAAGCATTGCGTTCCGATCCTGGTGACCGATGCTGGTTTTCGGCGACCCTGGTTCCAGGCTGTCGAAGCCAAGGGCTGGCACTACGTTGGGCGTGTGCGCAATCGAGACCTCATATCGCAACGAGTTGGGCCAATGGGAGCCAATCAAGCAGCTCTACAAGCAGGCAACATCGACTGCACGCTCGCTCGGCCTGATAGAGATGACGCGCAGTGCGCCGCATCTCGTACCGCTGTATTGCGTGCACCAACCACCCAAGGGGCGCAAGCATAGACGCGTGACCGGCAGCAAGTAGGGTGGATAACGCTTTTTTATCCACCGCTCTTTAAAATCTCAATAAAAGGGATCACGGCGGGGCGTCAACTGACGTCCCGCCGCTTGCTCTGCACTTTCCCAGAATATTTCTGCACCCTCCCGGCGTTCGCCAGCCTGGGCAATTTCCTCAACTCCGACTACCTGCTCGGGCTGCTGGGCTACGACCCCGATCAGGCGCAGAAACGCCTGGGCGACGGCCTCTACGAGCAGCGCCTGATCCGCGAGGCCATCGTCGCCCGCACCGGCCAGCGCTTCATCGCCGGGCTGGACAGCGACGAAGCGATGTTCCGCTACCTGATGGACAACGCCATCGCC
This sequence comes from Phytopseudomonas dryadis, assembly GCF_004327355.1. Taxonomy (GTDB): domain Bacteria; phylum Pseudomonadota; class Gammaproteobacteria; order Pseudomonadales; family Pseudomonadaceae; genus Aquipseudomonas; species Aquipseudomonas dryadis. The sequence goes on along the minus strand of NZ_QJUM01000004.1, from coordinate 8,463 downwards.
AGCAAGGAAGCGCTGAACCTGTCGCTGGGCGTGAGCCTGAGTGCGGCCCAGGTGGCGGCGCTGACCCACGACATCGTGTGGATGGAAGAGCAGGAGGTGCTGGGCGAGACGGTCCTGGTGCCGGTGCTCTACCTGGCGCAGCCGGACAACCGCCTGATGGCCAACGGCGCGCTGATCCAGGGCCGCGACGTGACCCTGATCAGCGGTGGCGAACTGAACAACAGCGGTACCCTGCGGGCGAGCAACGACCTGGCCGCCAGCGCGACCACTATCGATAACCGTGGCCTGATCGAGGCGGGCAACCGCCTGGAACTGCTGGCCACCGACAGCATCCGCAATGCCGCCGGCGGCATCATCGCCGGGCGCGACGTCAGCCTGATCGCCCGCGATGGCGACATCATCAACGAGCGCAGCGTGACCACGGTCAGTGGCAGCGGCAGTGGCTACCAGTACCGCGCTGATGTGGTGACCGCTGCCTCGCGCATCGAGGCAGCCAACGATCTGAGCCTTGTCGCCGGACGCGATGTGCACAGCCTGGGCAGCGTGATCCAGGCCGGTGGCGACGCCCATATCGAAGCCGGTCGCGATGTGCTGATCGCCAGCCAGCGCGAAGAAGACCGCTACAGCTACCAGCAGCGTCGCGAGACGGGCAGCCAGTACCAGGTGACCCAGCACGCCAGCGAGCTGCAGGTGGGTGGCGACCTGGCCATCAGCGCCGGGCGCGACCTGGGCATCATTGCCAGTCGCGTGGAGGCGGTTGGCGATATCACCTTGCAAGCGGCGGAGAACCTGGTGGTGGCCGCGGCGGCCAATGAAAGCCACGAGGAGTCGTACCGCAAGCACGCGGGCAAGAAGACCCAGCGCATCGACAGCAGCGTCAGCCAGCAGCAGGCCGAAATCGAAGCCGGCGGCAGCCTGGTGGCGGTTTCCGGTTCTGATATGACGCTGGTGGCCAGCGACCTGCGCAGCGGCGACGAAGCCTTCTTCTACGCCGGCGGCGAACTGTCGCTGCTGGCCGAGCAGAACAGCGACTACTCGCTGTACGACATGCAGAAGAAAGGCTCCTGGGGCAGCAAGAAGACCCAGCGCGACGAGGTGACCACGGTTCGCAACGTCGGCACCACCATCACCAGCGGTGGCGAGCTGACCCTGGTCAGCGAAGGCGACCAGCTCTACCAGCGCGCCCGCCTGGACAGCGGCGCCGACCTGACCCTGGAAAGCGGTGGCGCGATCACCTTCGAAGCGGTGAAGGACCTGGATCAGGAGAGCCACGAGAAGAGCAAGAGCAGCTCGATGTGGACGTCGGCCAAGGGTAAGGGGACGACCGACGAGACGCTCCTTCAGAGCCAGATGCTCGCCCAGGGCGACATCGTCATCAAGGCGGTGGACGGCCTGAACATCGACGTCAAGCAGGTGAACCAGCAGACGGTCAGTCAGACCATCGATGCGATGGTCAAGGCCGATCCCGAACTGGCCTGGTTGAAGGAGATGGAACAGCGCGGTGATGTCGACTGGCATCGGGTGAAGGAAGTGCACGACTCCTTCAAGTACAGCCACTCGGGGTTGGGTGGCGCGGCGATGATGGTCATCGCCATTATCGTGGCGTATTTCACAGCAGGTGCTGCGAGTGGGTTGATCGGAAGTGCCGCTGGAGCTGGCGCTGGATCGGGAACAGCTATGGCAGCGGCTGGCACGGCAAGTGCCTCGGCAGTAGCAGGTGGTGCTGCCGTGGGATCAACAGTGGCCGCCGGTTGGGCCAACGTAGCGCTCACTGCTGTGGCGACCTCTGCTACCAGTAGTGCCGCCATCAGCACTGTCAACAACCGCGGCGACCTGGGTGCGGTGTTCAAGGATGTGACCTCCAGCGATGCGTTGAAAGGCTACCTGGTCACCGGCGTCACGGCCGGCCTGACGGCGGGTCTCTACGACCAGTGGACGGGTACAGAAACCACGGCCAGCAGCACCAGCAATGCGGTAGGCGCCAATACCCCGCTGAGCAATGCCGGCGTCGTCAGCGTACCCGGATCGGGCCTGAGCAGTTGGTCGGGCATTGGCAAATTCGCCGCCAACCAGGCGCTGCAGAACACCACCTCGGCGGCGCTGAGCAAGCTCGTTGGCCAGGATGGCAGCCTGAGCGACGCCTTGCAGAGCACCCTGGCCAATACCTTCATGGCGGCGGGGTTCAATTGGATTGGCGATCAAAGCCTGCCCGGAAACTGGGATTTGCAAGACGGCAGCGTCGCCAAGGCCGGCCTGCATGCCGTGATGGGGGGGCTTGCCGCCGAAGCCATGGGCGGGGACTTCAAGACCGGTGCATTGGCGGCGGGGGTGAATGAGCTGCTAGTCGTTGAGCTGGATGCTCAGTACCAGAAAATGGACGATGACCAACGGCAGAAGCTGCTGGTGATGAACTCTCAGTTGGTCGGCGTGTTCACGGCGGCATTGCAAGGCGGGGATACCGAGAGCCTGCAGGTAGCGTCGGCGGTGGCTGGGAGTGCGACCAGTTACAATTACCTGAACCATGCTGAAGCCGAAGAGCGCTTGGAGAAACATCAGGCTTGCCAAGCGGGCGATCAAGAAGCATGTGATCGACGTGACCAGCTTAATCTGCTCGATAAGCAGCGAGATGAAGAGCTGAAGTTCGCCTGCCGGGGGGCCCTGGAAAGTGCGGCTTGTAAATCACTGCGAGCAGATGCGTTCGCTGCCCTGGAAAGCTATGGCCCCTACAAGGACAGCTCGGAGTGGAGAGCCCAGCATAACGATCTGATTGAAAATGACCTTGAGGGCTATACCAAGTACGCACCCTCTAGAGAATACGACAGCATCCGGGATATTCTGGCGCAGACCCCGGCGGGGTTATCGGATGAAACGCTGCTGGCGATGGCGAGTCTGTTTAGTCCGGGCAGGGGGGCGGGTAGTAAACCGAGTGAGAGCGGGGCAAAAGCGACAGGCCAGATTGTACCTGACGTAATTAGCCCTACTTACCGAGATCTTCAGGGGTTAAATAAAGGGTTTCAGGCTCATCACATTTTGCCTCAATATTTGGGGAAGATGCTGGGGTATACGAAGAATGACATGCTGGATCAACCTGCGACTCTAATTACCCAGTACTCCCATACTGGAAAGGTGAATCCTGATGCTATGCATAAGGCTATAAGTAAGTATTTGCCTCCTATGGTAGGTGGTAAGCCGGCTGAGTATACTTCTGGACAAATAAGTTCGGGGTTGCAGAGAGCTTATAGTGATATAGGACGACCCGAATTGTTTGACTCTATCAAGCATCTGATTAAATAGGTGTGCGGCTATGACTGATAAACAAGTATATGAATTGGCTATTGAAGACCTTATTATTTATAGTGTTTGGTTCTTTCCTATGGATGAGTCTGTAGAAGATGAGCTGACAGTCCGTCCTCTTCTTGAAAAAGAGGCTTGTGCTGATGCCCAAATAATTGTTCGGACTGGCTTTGTTGGAGCAGATGGTTCTAGTTACTTAGGCTATCTGTACTGGGATGGTCGTGGTGAAGTTGAATACTTAAAACCTGTTATTCTTCTTGAGGATGGTTCCTCTATTACATTTTGGAATGGGGTGATTAAGCCCTCTTGGGGAGACTTCTCTGCAAGAGCCCAAGAACTAAGGGCGGTCTTTCCTATTTCATATGTTTCAGAACATCTTCTCGGGCTGCCTGAGATTTCAGGGGAGCTTGAGGGGCTCTATTATTTAGATGAAGATCAGGTGTCCTGGATAAGTTAATGGGGCAAAAGGAACTGGTAAGGCTGTTGATGATCTTGCTTCAAGTAAAGTTAAGTGGGTTGATGAGAATGCGGGTATGAGTTCGCGGGCTCGCGACTACAATGATTCTGCAACTGGTGCGCGCTCAAATCCTGTAACCCAGTCTGGCCAAGCCCCTGCACTAGAAAGAACGATGCCCGATGGCTCAACGAGGTTGGTCAAGTTTGACGGTGTGGATGGCAATGTCTTAGTTGATCGTAAGGTTTCGGTTGTGACGACAAGTAAATCGAAAGATCAGGCGCTTAGGCAGTCTGAGGTTTTGAGTCAGAATGGGCTAACTGCACGCTGGGAAGTACCGACTCAAGCTCAAGCAACTAGGGCTCAGAAAATGTTTGATGAGCTGGGTATTAAAAACATTTCAGTGAAGGTGATTCGTGAGCCAGGAAATTAATAAGTACGTTGCGCAGGCGATTGTTGAGCTTGCTGTATTTCTCGAGTTTTCGGAAGAGACGGCAGTAAATCAGGATGCTGCTATACAGGCCCTTGAGCAACTGGCTTCGACATTGCAAATGGCGGATTCTAAAGCTAAATCATCTTTGTGTTCGCAGTTTGAAAATATTGCAGTGGGATATTCTGGGGAACAGGCAGATTTTGTGGAGGGTCTAGGTGAGGCGCTGGGGTTAATTGAGGAGTAGTCCTGCCAGAATGCAAGATTGATTTTCTTAGACAAATAGCCCCGGCACTGCCGAGGCTATTTATTTCACTCCGCCGTAATCACCAAACAGCCCTGCATGACACGAATCCGTATCTTCTCGTTGACCTCGAAGCCGGCCTGTTGCAACCAGAGTCCACGCAGCCTGAGGCCGGGGATAACGCGGTCGCCGGCATAAAACTGTTCGCCCAATGGGGGGTAGTAGTCGGCGGCGACGGTGGCGAAGCGTTCAGTTTTGGGTGTGATTGCCCTATGATTGGCCTTAGCCATATTCAGCTCTCCTATAGCTGCTTGTGGTTAGCGGGCTCAAGGTGTTAGCGCACCTTGGGCCCGTGTCTTTTCCGGCACCAGGACAGCCCTGCTCCCTCGCTCATCTGCGCGATGGCCCCAGGCGTCCTGTTTTAATCCCGCGCTCAGTCTCCGTGAACACCAACCAATCGGTGGTCACGCTAAAAGCTACGGCAATTTTCTTCAGAATCTCCAGTGATGGCCGGGTTTCGCCCGCTTCATAGCGCTTGACCTGAGTGACGTGGATGCCCACCGCCTCGGCCATTTGCCGCTGGGTCAGACCATTCTGCTTGCGTAGCTGCAAGAAACGCTCAGTGAAGCTCATCCAAGACATGCTCTGGTGGTGGTTGATAAACAGCACGGTCACTTCAATGCGACAAGAAAAAATCCATTCGGATACTAATATAGTATCTATATGGGTTCTTATCAAGGCGCTGATGGGGATGGAGGCAGCAATTTCCTGCTATCGGGGGGAGGGGGCGAAGGATTGGGCTCTTGCTGTGTTACTGGTTCTGCCGCTGGGCTCGGTTGTCGGTGTACCTGGTTTCTTCGTTCTTTCTGGCTTTCAGTCAGTTGGTAGGGGCGGCGCTCTTGGGAGGGGAGCGCTTGGTCTGGTACCTGAGAATCATGGCATCGAGCACGACCAGTATCGAACGGCGCTCCTCCTCATCCATGTGGGTAACAGCCTCGAACTTCAGTTTCAACTCGTCTTGTGGCTCGCGTTCGCCTTCCTCGAAAATCAACCAATCGGTGGTCACGCCAAAGGCTACAGCCACTTTCTTCAAAACCTCCAGCGATGGCTGGGTTTCTCCGGCTTCATAGCGTTTCACCTGGGTGATGTGAATGCCCACGGTTTCGGCCATTTGCTGCTGGGTCAGACCATTTTGCTTGCGTAGCTGCAAGAAGCGCTCAGTGAAGCTCATTCAGAACCTGCCCTGTTGGTGGTCGATGCGCGGCATTCTCTTACGCCGTGCCAGTCAGCGGCAATGCCATCGCGTTGCCGGTGAGCCAGAGCATCGACGCGATGGTGCAGGCCGATCCGGATCTGGCCTGGCTGAAGGAGATAGAGCAGCGTGGCGACGTGGACTGGCGTCAGGTCAAGGAAATCCACGACAGCTTCAAGTACAGCCATTCAGGCTTGGGTGTCGCGGCGCAGTTGATCATCGCGATCGTCATGGCCGCGGTGGTGGGGCCCATGGCCGCCGCAGCGGTAGGAGGCGGCACCGCAGGGGCTATTGCAGGCGCCGTTGCGAGCGGTGCCGCGACCAATGCGAGTGTTAGCGTGGTGAACAACCGTGGCGACCTGGGGGCGGTGTTCAAGGATGTGACCTCCAGCGATGCCTTGAAAGGCTACCTGGTCACCGGCGTCACGGCCGGCCTGACGGCGGGCCTCTACGACCAGTGGACGGGCACCGAAACCACGGCCAGCAGCACGAGCAATGCGGTGGGCGCCAATACCCCGCTGAGCAATGCCGGTGTCGTCAGCGTGCCCGGATCGGGCCTGAGCAGTTGGTCGGGCATCGGCAAATTCGCCATCAACCAGGCGCTGCAGAACACCACCTCGGCGGCGCTGAGCAAACTCGTCGGCCAGGATGGCAGCTTCAGCGATGCCCTGCAGAGCACCCTGGCCAATACCTTCATGGCGGCGGGGTTCAACTGGATTGGCGATGTCACGTATGGCGTTCATAACGACGGCGGGCCGGTCAAGATCGGTTTGCATGCCGTGATGGGTGGCCTCGTCGCCGAAGCCATGGGCGGTGACTTCAAGACCGGTGCATTGGCGGCGGGTGTGAATGAGCTGTTGGTCGCCAAGCTGGATGCTCAGTACCAGGAAATGGACGATGAGCAACGGCAGAAGCTGCTGGTGATGAACTCGCAGTTGATTGGCGTGTTCACGGCGGCATTGCAAGGCGGGGATGCCGAAAGCCTGCAGGTCGCATCGGCGGTGGCAGGGGGCGCGACCAGTTACAACTACTTGAACCATGCTGAAGCCGAAGAGCCTCGGAGTGGAGAGCCCAGCATAACGATCTGATTGAAAATGACCTTGAGGGCTATACCAAGTACGCACCCTCTAGAGAATACGACAGCATCCGGGATATTCTGGCGCAGACCCCGGCGGGGTTATCGGATGAAACGCTGCTGGCGATGGCGAGTCTGTTTAGTCCGGGCAGGGGGGCGGGTAGTAAACCGAGTGAGAGCGGGGCAAAAGGAACAGGCGGGAAACCTACCGTTGAGCTGTTCGGCGGGAAGAATGCGCAGATTCCCGGCGCAATAAACGTAGATATCCGCGCCGATATTCAATCAGGCATCCGTGCCGATGCAACGAAATTGCCTTTCAAAGACGGATCGCTAGGCCAGGTAGTTGCTACAAATCCATATATGGGCCCCGGCGGGAAGATGATGAGTTTTCTGCCGGAGGCTACTCGCGTAGTGGAGCCCGGAGGAAAAATTTATATCAACGCGAATGCTGCAAACCCTTACGGGAAATTGCCTAGTCAGGCGGAGCTGGACTCTTTAGGGCTAAGAGTTGTACAGAATAATGGGACTTTGGATTCACGATTTGCTGGCCAGACGTTCATGCAATCGGATGGGGTGACGCCAGTGAAAGACATTTCAAGTATGAGGACAATTATCTTGGAGCGAATCAAATGAGACTGGATGCTGACTTTGATTCACTGGACACATATATGTCTGTATATGGGACTCATGTCTTTTCAGGGAATATGCTGAAGGTTTATCTGAAGGATGGGCTTGGCGTGTCTTCGGGCTTAATAGATGTATTTCCTCGAAAGTATTTCTATGACCCATGGAGCGGGAATAAATATAGTGAGGCCAAAAAAGTCGATGGGCTTCTTGTTGGACGGCTGGAAAACTCCAGAGAGTGGGTGAAATATGAGGATAGGACAATAAGCACGGAAGTCCTAAAGTATGAATACGTTGGAGATTGTTGGTTTGTTTTTGAGGGTGTTTCTTTTTCGGTTAGAAAGATAGGCAAATATATCGAAGGCAGGAAAGAGCCGGGAGGCGGCGAGCTTATAGAGAGGTTTGATCTGCCGAAAGCCACGCGGTCGAACATAAAAGAGTATTTGTTGGAAGGTGTTCTTGACGTTCCTCCTGGGCCTGGATGGATGTTTTGGGAAGTTCATGCGGAATCGTTTTATCTGGAAATCCCTGATCGTCCAACGCCCCCCGGCGTTTAAGCCGGGGGCCCTGTCTCCTCACTCCGCTGTAATCACCAAACAGCCCTGCATGACGCGAATCCGTATTTTCTCGTTGACCTGGAAGCCGGCCTGTTGCAGCCAGAGGCCGCGCAGCTTGATGCCGGGGACGATGCGGTCGTGGGTGTAGGCGGGTTCGCCGAGCGGCGGATAGTAATCGGCGGCGATGGTGGCGAAACGTTCAGCAAGTAGGGTGGATAACGCTTTTTTATCCACCGCCCTTTAAAGTCTCGGCGGTTGCAGTAGCTGAGTGCAACACGGTTATTGAATTGAAGTGGGCGCATCGTGCCGCATAGCCATGGCCTTTTGCATCACCTCACTCATCATTTCGATCGGACATTTGAAGTCGAAGCGTTTACGGGGGCGCATATTCAGTTGCAAGGCAATGGCATCCAACTGTTCTTGGCTGTGTCCCGACAAGTCCATCCCCTTGGGAAGGTACTGACGGATCAGGCCGTTGATATTTTCGTTGCTGCCGCGTTGCCAAGGGCTATGAGGGTCGCAGAAGAATATCG
>NZ_QJUM01000049.1 GCF_004327355.1 Phytopseudomonas dryadis | reverse complement strand
GGCTGGAGGCTGGAGGCTGGAGGCTGGAGGCTGGAGGCTGGAGGCTGGAGGCTGGAGGCTGGAGGCTGGAGGCTGGAGGCTGGAGGCTGGAGGCTGGAGGCTGGAGGCTGGAGGCTGGAGGCTGGAGAGGGTTTTGCTCGGGCCCTGCCCCAGTCAAGCTTTTTCGTCCAGCCATTAGCGCCTTTATCGGCTTCTACCCCGTAGCCTGGGTTGAGCGCAGCGATACCCAGGTGGCGCATCCCCGGGTGTCGCTGCGCTCAACCCGGGCTACCTGGCTTTTCGTCCAGCCTTCAGCCTCAAGCGCTTTTATCGGCCCCACCCTTCCAGCCTTCAGCGGCCTTCTCGAAGTTCCAGCAGGCGGCGAACCGGGGCGAACGAGCGGCGGTGGATCGGCGTCGGGCCGAGGCGCTGCAGCGCTTCCAGGTGGACTGGCGTGGGGTAGCCCTTGTGGATGGCCATGCCATAGCCCGGGTAGAGGGTGTCGAGTTCGCGCATTTCCCGGTCACGGCTGACCTTGGCCAGGATCGACGCCGCGGCGATGGCCGGCACCCGGCTGTCGCCCTGCACCACCGCCGCGCTGGGCACCTGCAGCTGCGGACAGCGGTTGCCGTCGATCAGGGCCAGTTTCGGCGTCACGCTCAGCCCCTCGACCGCGCGCTGCATGGCCAGCATGGTGGCATGCAGGATGTTCAGGCGATCGATCTCGTCCACCTCGGCCCGGGCGATGCACCAGGCCAGGGCTTTCTCGCGGATCTCGTCGAAGAGCTTCTCCCGACGCGCTTCGCTGAGTTTCTTGGAATCGTTGAGCCCCAGGATCGGCCGCGCCGGATCGAGGATCACCGCCGCGGTGACCACCGCGCCGCACAACGGGCCGCGCCCGACCTCATCGACGCCGGCGACCAGCTCCTGCACCTGCGCGAAATCCAGTCCCATCTGCATCAGCGTTTCCCCAACAGTTCGAGCACCGCGCTCGCCGCTCGGCTCGATGCGTCGCGGCGCAGGGTACGGTGAATGGCGTCGAAGCCTTCGGTCTGCACCTCGCCGTCGGCCAGCAAGGGCGCCAGCGCCTGCGCCAGGGCGTCGGCGGTGGCGGCATCCTGGATCAGTTCCGGCACCAGCAGGCGCTGGGCCAGCAGGTTGGGCAACGAGATATAGGGGCTCCTCACCAGGCGCCGGAGGATGCTGAAGGTCAGCGGCGCGACCCGATAGGCGACCACCATCGGGCGCTTGTACAGCAAGGCCTCGAGAGTCGCCGTACCGGAAGCGATCAGCACCGCATCGCAGGCCGCCAGCGCCTCGTGGGAGCGACCGTCGAGCAACAGCAGCGGCAGGTCGCGACCGACCAGCAGTTGCTCGATCTGCTCGCGGCGCTCGGCGCTGGCGCACGGCAGCACGAAACGGATGCCGGGGCGCAGTGCGCGCAGACGCTCGGCCGCCTCGAGGAACAGTGCGCCCAGGCGCGCCACTTCACCACCGCGGCTGCCCGGCAGCAGCGCCACCACAGGGCTGTCCACGGGCAGCCCCAGGGCTTCGCGCGCCGCCGGCCGGTCGGCCTGCAGGGGGATGGCATCGGCCAGGGGGTGACCGACGAAGCGCACCGGCACCTGGTGCGCATCGTAGAACTGCGCCTCGAAGGGAAACAGGGTCAGCATCAGGTCGCAGGCCTCACGGATCTTCAACACCCGCTTCTGTCGCCAGGCCCAGACCGAGGGGCTGACGTAGTGCACGGTGCGAATGCCGGCACGGCGCAGCTTGAGCTCGACGCCCAGGGTGAAATCCGGCGCATCGATGCCGATGAACACGTCGGGCCTGCGCGCGATCAGGCTGGCGATCAGGCGGCGGCGGCGCGACAGCAGCTCTGGCAGACGCCCAAGCACTTCGACCAGGCCCATGACCGCCAGGCGCTCCATGGGAAAGTCGCTGACCAGGCCCTCGGCCTGCATCCGCGGGCCACCCACGCCGATGAATTCGATCCCGGGGTGCTGCGCCTTGAGCGCCTGCATCAGGCCGGCGCCGAGAATATCGCCGGACGCCTCGCCGGCGACCAGCGCGACACGCAAGACCTCAGCCATGACCTAGCGGGTGATGCCGCGGCTGGAAGCCTGGATGGAATCGCGGAACACCGCCACTTCCGGGAACTGCTCGGCCAGTTCGACCAGCTCGACCAGTGCTTCCTCGATGGTGAAGCCCTGGCGGTAGACGATCTTGTAGGCACGCCGCAGCGCCTGCATGGATTCGGCGCTGAAGCCGCGGCGGCGCAGGCCTTCGAAGTTCATGCTGCGGGCTTCGGCGGGGTTGCCGGAGACCGTGACGTAGGCCGGCACGTCCTTGCCGATGGCGGTGCCCATGCCGGCGAAGGAATGGGCGCCGATGTGGCAGAACTGATGCACCAGGGTGTAACCGGAGAGAATCGCCCAGTCGCCGATGTGCACGTGCCCGGCCAGGGCCACGTTGTTGACCAGGATGCAATGGTTACCGACCACGCTATCGTGGCCGATATGGGCATAGGCCATGATCAGGTTATGGTCGCCGACCGTGGTCTCGTCACGATCCTGAATGGTGCCACGGTGCATGGTCACGCCTTCGCGGATGATGTTGTGGTCACCGATGACCAGGCGCGTGGGCTCGCCCTTGTACTTGCGATCCGGGGTGTCCTCGCCGAGCGAGGAAAACTGGTAGACGCGGTTGTGCTTGCCGATACGGGTGGGGCCCTTGATGATCACGTTGGGGCCGAGCACGCTTCCCTCGCCGATTTCAACGTCGGGCCCGATGATCGACCAAGGGCCGACGACGACGTCGTCAGCCAGCTTGGCGCTGGGATCGATGATGGCGCGAGGGTCAATCAAACTCATAGTTTGCGTTCCGCACAGATGATCTCGGCCGAGCAGACTTCCTTGCCGTCAACGGTAGCCTTGCACTCGAACTTCCAGATACTGCGCTTGCTGCTGAGAAACCTGGCTTCGAGGATCAGTTGATCGCCCGGCACCACCGGCTGACGAAAGCGTAGCTTGTCGGAGCCGACGAAGTAGTAGAGCGTGCCATCGGCAGGCTTCACGTCCATCATCTTGAAGCCGAGAATGCCGGCGGCCTGGGCCATGGCCTCGATGATCAGGACGCCGGGCATGATCGGGTGCTCGGGGAAATGGCCGTTGAAGAATGGCTCGTTGACGCTGACATTCTTATAGGCACGCACGCACTTGCCTTCAAGATCCAGATCCGTGACCCGGTCCACCAGCAGGAACGGGTAACGGTGCGGCAAGTATTCGCGAATTTCGTTGATTTCCATCATTTCCAGAGAAGCCCGTAATAAAAAGAAGAGAGCACGGCATCAGCCGTGCTCAGGCATCAGATGAGGCGTTCCCGCTCGAGGTCACGGCCGCCAGCTGTTTTTCCAGCTGTTTCACGCGGCGCGCCATGTCGTCCAGCTGGCGAATCCGCGCCGCGCTTTTCTTCCATTCGCCAGCAGGCTGCATGGCGGTTCCCGAAGAGTAGGCGCCCGGCTCGGTGATCGAGCGAGTGACCATGGTCATGCCGGTGACGAAGACACCATCACAGACTTCGATGTGCCCGACCATGCCGACGCCACCGGCGATCATGCAATTGCGGCCGATCCTGGTGCTGCCGGAAATACCCACGCAACCGGCCATGGCGGTGTTGTCACCGACCTGCACGTTGTGCGCGATCATGATCTGGTTATCCAGCTTGACCCCGTTACCGATCAGGGTGTCGGAGAGCGCACCGCGGTCGATGGTGGTGTTGGCGCCGATCTCGACATCGTCACCGATGGTCACCCCACCGATCTGGGCGATTTTCTGCCAGACGCCCTGCTCGCTGGCGAAACCGAAGCCTTCGCCACCGATCACCGCGCCCGACTGGATCACCACCCGCTTGCCGATGCGCACGTCGTGGTACAGGGTAACGCGCGGCGCCAGCCAGCCGCCCTCGCCGATCTCGGAACGCGCACCGACCACGCAATGCGCGCCCAGGGAAACGCCCGCCGCAATCCTCGCCCCGCTCTCGATCACCACGAAAGGGCCGACGCAGGCGCTCGGATCGACCTCGGCGTCCTCGGCGACCAGCGCCGTGGGGTGCACGCCGGCCACGCCCCTGGGCTTGCGGTCGAAGACATGGGACAGCGTGGCATAGGCCAGGTACGGGTTGGCGACCACCAGGGCATCGCCCTGAAAGCCCTCGGCATCGGCAGCCGTGAGCAGCACCGCCGCGGCCCGGCAATGCGCCAGGTGCTTGCGGTACTGCGCATTGGCGAGAAACGTGAGCTGAGACGGGCCGGCGTCCTGCAAGGTCGCCAGCCCGTCGATCCGCTTATCCTCGGCGCCACGCAGAGTGGCGCCCAGCCGCTCGGCCAACTGGCCGAGGGTGAAAACCGGTGTGGACATGATCAACGCATCTGATTCATGCGCTCGATGACCTGGCGGGTGATATCGAACTGGGGTTTGACGTCGATCACCGCACCACGCTCGAGAACCAGGTCGAAGTTGCCGCTCTTGATCACCTCTTCCACGGCCTTGTCGAGGTTGGGCTTGAGTTTCTTCAGCATGTCGCGGTCGGCGACGGCCTTGGCTTCGTTCAGCTCCTTGGACTGGAACTGGAAGTCACGGGCCTTCTGCTTGAAGTCCAGTTCGAGACGCTCGCGCTCGGCGGTCTGCATCTTCTCACCGTCCTTGACGATGCGATCCTGGATGCGCTTGGCATCGCTTTCCAGGGTCTTGAGCTTGTTCAGTTGCGGACCGAACTTCTTCTCCGCGTCCACGGCATAACGCTTGGCCGCGTCGGACTCGAGCAGGGCCATCTGATAATTGAGTACCGCAATCTTCATTTCAGCGAACGCTGGGGTCGCCAGCAGGGCAGCGCTTAACAGAACCAGTTGAGTCAACTTACGCACGGTGCAACTCCTGCAGAAAAACTGTCTTCGTGATTCATGAGCAGACGCTTAGAACGTCTGGCCGAGGGAGAACTGGAATACCTGGGTGTCGGCGTCGTCGGGCTTCTTGACCGGCATCGCCAGGCTGAAACTCAGCGGGCCCAGCGCGGTGATCCAGGTGAGGCCGACGCCGACCGAACTGGCCAGATTGCCGAAGCTGATGTCACAGCCATCACCACGTCGCTTCTGAGCAGAGTTGCAGTCAGTATCGAAGACGTTACCCACATCCCAGAACAGGGCGGTACGCAAAGAACGCTGATCCTTGACGAACGGCAACGGGAACAGCAGTTCCGCACCACCCTGGATCAGCACGTTACCGCCGAACGGCAACGGGTCCTGATCCGGGTCAGCGATCGTGCCTGGCTTGGTACCGTCACTTGGAGTACTGCGCGGGCCAAGGCTGCTGTCTTCGAAACCGCGTACCGAGTTGAAACCACCAGCATAGTAGTTCTCGTAGAACGGCAACTTATTGGTGGAGCCGAAAGCCCCGCCATAACCCAACTGCGTATGGAAACGCATGGTGTAGGTGTCGCTGAGCGGCTTGAACACCTGGCCACGGTAATCGATCTTGTAGAACGACAGGTCGCTGCCCGGCACGGTGGTCTCGAACACCAGGCTCTGCGAATGACCACGGTTGGCCAGCACGCCACGGTTGAGGGTCGACTCCGACCAGCCGACGGAGGCCTTGAAGTTCAGGTACTTGTCGCCCTCTTGCTCAACGAAATCGAAGATCTCGTCGACGGTGTAGCGACCGGTGTTGATCTCATCCTGCTGCACGGTCAGGCCGTAGGTCAGGCGCGAGGTCTCGCTGATCGGGTAACCGATGTTGATACCGGCACCGAGGCTGTCCACCGAGTAGCTGGACACATCGACATCGAGCTCGTCGTAGTCGGTGGTGCGGTAGAAGGCGTTGTAGCCCAGGCTGACGCCGTCCTCGGTCCAGTAGGGATCGGTGAAGCTGAAGTTGTAGCGGCTCTGGTATTCGCTGCGGGTCAGGCCCAGGCTGACCCTGTTGCCGCTACCGAGGAAGTTGTTCTGGGTGATAGAGCCACCGAGGATCAGACCGGCGTTCTGGGCGAAACCGACGCTGGCGGTGATCGACCCGGAGGCCTGCTCCTCGACGCTGTAATTGACGTCGATCTGGTCGTCGGTACCGGGAACCTGCGGGGTCTCGACGTTGACCTCCTTGAAGAAGCCCAGGCGCTCCAGGCGCACCTTGGACTGGTCGATCAGGTAGGTCGAGGCCCAGCCGCCTTCCATCTGGCGCATTTCCCGGCGCAGCACCTCGTCTTCGGACTTGGTGTTGCCGCGGAAGTTGATGCGGTTGACGTAGGCGCGCTTGCCTGGATCGACGACGAAGGTGATCGATACCGTGTTGTCCTCGTCATGCGGCTCGGGTACGCCACTGACGTTGGCGAAGGTATAGCCTTCGTTGCCCAGGCGGCGGGTGATCAGTTCGCTGGTGGTGGTCATCACCTTGCGCGAGAACACCTGGCCCTGCTGCACCAGCAGCAGCGCCCGGACTTCCTCTTCCGGCACCTTCAGGTCACCGGACAGCTTCACCTCACGTACGCTGTACTTCTCGCCCTCATCGACGTTGACGGTGATGTAGACGTGCTTCTTGTCCGGCGTGATGGACACCTGGGTGGAGGAGATGTCCATGTTGATGTAGCCGCGGTCCAGGTAGTAGGAACGCAGGCGCTCGAGGTCGCCGGAGAGTTTTTCACGGGCGTACTTGTCGTCGTTGCGGAAGAACGACAGCCAGTTGGTGGTCTTGAGTTCGAACAGGTCGTTCAGGTCTTCGTCGGAGAAGACGCTGTTGCCCACCACGTTGATGTGCTGGATCGAAGCGACCGTGCCTTCGTTGATGTTGATCTTCAAGGCGACGCGGTTGCGCGGCTGGGGAATCACCTCGGCCTCGATCTCGGCCGAGTAACGGCCCTGGGCGACGTACTGGCGCTGCAGTTCGTTGCGCACGCCTTCGAGCGTGGCGCGCTGGAAGATCTCGCCCTCGGACAGACCGGACTGGTTCAGGCCCCTGAGCAGGTCGTCGCTGCTGATGGCCTTGTTGCCTTCGATCTCGATACTGGAAATGGACGGCCGCTCGACCACGGTGATGACCAGCACGTCGCCATCACGGCCGAGCTGGATATCCTGGAAGAAACCGGTCTTGAACAGTTCGCGGGTCGCTTCGACCAGCGTGCGGTCGTCGGCCGCCTCGCCCACGTTGAGCGGCAGAGCACCGAAGACGCTGCCGGCGGAGACGCGTTGCAAACCGTTTACGCGGATATCGGAGATGGTGAAGGACTCAGCGTGAACTTCGGCGATCATCAATGCGGCAAGTACCGCAGGTAGCAGCAGACGTTTCATGAAGTCCTTTACTTATTCCAACTGACGATAAGAAATCCGCCGCCCGAAGCGACGGATTTGTAATTCAGAAGCGGTTACAGACGCCCCAGATCATTGACCAGGGCCAGCAGCATCACCCCGACAACCAGGCTGATACCGATCTGCATCCCCCAACCCTGCACCCGTTCCGACAACGGGCGACCACGCACCCACTCGACCAGGTAATAAAGCAGATGCCCCCCGTCGAGAACCGGGATGGGCAATAAATTGAGAACGCCCAGGCTTATGCTCAGGTAAGCGAGGAAATTCAGGAAGTCCCCCAAGCCCGACTCGGCCGAAGCGCCCGCCACTTTAGCAATGGTTATCGGCCCGCTCAAGTTTTTTACCGAGAGCTCGCCGAACAGCATTTTCTTCAGCGAATCGAGGGTCAGGACACTCATCGTCCAGGTGCGCGACAGCCCTTCGCCGAGGGCCTCGAGTGGCCCGTAGCTGACCTCGCGCAGCATTTGCGGCGGCCATTCCACAGGCTGCACGCCGGCGCCCAGGTAGCCCGTCGCCGCCTCGCCCTGGCCACGCGAGGCCAGGGTCACCGGTACTTCGAGACGCTGGCCGTCACGCTCGAGCGACAAGGCGATCGCCTTGCCCGGCAGGCCACGCACGCGATCGACCAGTTGCTGCCAATCGGCCAGCGGCTCGCCATCGAGCGCCAGCAGACGATCGCCCACCTGCAGGCCAGCGGCTCGGGCCGGCCCGTCCGGATCGAACTCGGCCAGTACCGGCGCCAGGCTCGGCCGCCACGGGCGAATGCCCAGCGAGGCGATCGGGTCCGGCTCGTCGGCGCCCTTGAGCCAGCTGTCCAGCTCGACACGGTGCTGGCTGTCGACGCCCTCGCTGCGCACGACGACGTTCAAGGTGCCGCTTTCCCCCAGACGACGAACCAGTTGCAGGTTCACCGCCGCCCAGCCGCTGGTCGCTTCGCCGTTCACCGAAACGATCTCCTGGCCGGCCTGCAGACCGGCGACCTCTGCCAGGCTGCCCGCCTCGACCGCGCCGATGACCGGGCGCACCTGCTGGCTGCCGAGCATGGCCACGGCCCAGAAGAACACCAGCGCGAGCATGAAATTGGCCAGCGGCCCGGCCGCGACGATGGCGATGCGCTGGCCGACGGTCTTGCGATTGAAGGACTGCTCGGCCAGCTCGGGCGGCACGTCACCCTCGCGCTCGTCGAGCATCTTCACGTAGCCGCCCAGCGGAATCGCCGCGATCACGAATTCGGTGCCGTGCCGGTCGTGCCAGCGCACCAGCGGCGTGCCGAAACCGACCGAGAAACGCAACACCTTGACGCCGCAACGACGCGCCACCCAGAAATGGCCGTATTCATGGAACGTCACCAGAACCCCGAGCGCGATCAGGGTGCCGACGATCATATACAGTGCGCTCATGCCACCTCTCCACGACGATTCAACCACTGCCCGGCCAGATCACGCGCGCGGCGATCGGCCTCCAGCACCGGTTCCAGACTGTCCACCGGGCTCACCGGCTCGGCCTCGAGAACCCCTTCGATGATACGCGCGATATCCGGGAAACGGATGCGCCGTTCGAGAAAAGCGGCCACCGCCACTTCATTGGCGGCATTGAGCATCGCCGGCGCGGTGCCACCCGCCTCGGCCGCCTGACGCGCCAGGCGCAGGCAGGGAAAGCGCACTTCGTCGGGGGCCTGGAAATCCAGGCGGCCGACGGCCAGCAGATCGAGCGGCGCGACCCCGGAGTCGATGCGCTGCGGCCAGGCCAGGGCATGGCTGATCGGCGTGCGCATGTCCGGATTGCCCAGTTGGGCCAGCACCGAACCGTCGACATAGTCGACCAGCGAATGAATGACGCTCTGCGGGTGGATCACCACCTCGACCTGTTCGGGCCGCGCGTCGAACAGCCAGCAGGCCTCGATCAGTTCCAGGCCCTTGTTCATCATGCTCGCCGAATCCACGGATATCTTGCGCCCCATCGACCAGTTGGGATGGGCGCAGGCCTGCTCGGGCGTCACCTCGTACAGCGCCTCCAGCGGCGTCTCGCGAAACGGCCCGCCGGAGGCGGTCAGCAGCACGCGGCGTACGCCGACCTGCTGCAGACCGCGGGCGTAGTCGCCGGGCAGGCACTGGAAAATGGCATTGTGCTCGCTGTCGATGGGCAGCAGCACGGCGCCACTCTGGCGGACCGCGCGCATGAACAGCGCCCCGGACATCACCAGGGCTTCCTTGTTGGCCAGCAGCACCTTCTTGCCCGCCTCGACCGCGGCCAGGGTCGGCGTGAGGCCGGCGGCACCGACGATGGCGGCCATCACCGCATCCACCTCGGGATGGGCGGCCACCTCGCACAACCCCGCCTCGCCGAACAGCACGCGCGTGCGCAGGCCGGCGGCGCCCAGACGCGCCTGCAGCTCGGTCGCCGAACGGGCATCGGCCACCACGGCGAAACGCGGCCGGTGAACGAGACACAGCGCCTCGAGCTCGGCCAGACGACTGAAACCGCTCAGGGCGAACACCCGATAGCGCGCCGGATGGCGAGCGATCACGTCGAGCGTGCTGAGGCCGATCGAGCCGGTAGCGCCAAGCACGGTAATCTGTTGAACCTGACTCACCATGCGCCCCAACCCGCCAGCCACAACAAGGCAGCGAACAGCGGAACGGCCGCGGTCAGGCTGTCGATACGATCGAGCACGCCACCATGGCCCGGCAACAGGTTGCTGCTGTCCTTGATGCCGGACTGGCGCTTGAACATGCTCTCGGTCAGGTCACCGACCACCGACACCAGCACCACCAGCGCCGCGCCGGGCAGCGCGAGCAGGAACTGGCCGAGCGACCAGTCGCGGTAGACGCCCACCACCAGGGTCAGCAACAGGCTGAGCAGCAGGCCGCCGATCAGGCCCTCCCAGCTCTTGCCGGGGCTGACCCGCGGCGCCAGCTTGCGCCTGCCGAAACGCTTGCCGGAGAAATACGCCCCGATATCGGCCACCCAGACCAGCGCCATGACCGCCAGGATCAGCCAATTGGCCAGCGGCCACTGCTTGAGCACCAGCAGACCTTGCCAGGCCGGCAACAGAATCAGCAGGCCGATCAGCAAACGGCCAGGCAGGCCACCCCAGTAACGGCTGCTGTGCGGATAATCGAGCACCAGAAAGGTCGCCAAGGCCCACCACAGCACGCCCACGGCCAACACCCAGGGGGCCAGGGGCGGCGCGGCGTACAAGGCGAACAACAGCACCGCCACCACGGCCGCGTAGAAAACGCGCAGAGGCTGGGTGGCCAGGCCCGCCAGCCGCGCCCACTCCCAGGCCCCGAGCACCACCACCGCGGCGATGAACAACGCGAACGCCCCGCCCTCGAGCAGAAAGAAGCCGGCCAGGGCGACCGGCAGCAGGATCAGCGCCGTGATGATTCGTTGTTTCAGCATCAGGCGCGGGCCTCGGCTTCGACTTGTTCACTGGTTTTGCCAAAACGTCGCTGACGCTTGGCGAAGTCCGCCAGCGCGCCACGCATGGCCTCGTGCTTGAAGTCCGGCCACAGCAGATCGGAGAAATACAGCTCGCTGTAGGCCATCTGCCAGAGCAGGAAGTTGCTCACGCGGTGCTCGCCACCGGTGCGGATGCACAGGTCGGGCAACGGCAGGTCGCCGGTGGCCAGGCAGCTTTGCAGCAACCCCGGGGTGATGTCCTCCGGCTGCAGATGCCCGCCCTGAACCTCGCGCGCCAGGCGCTGCGCGGCCTGGGCGATGTCCCACTGACCGCCGTAGTTGGCGGCGATCTGCAGGATGAAGCGCTTCTCGCCCGCGGTTTTCGCCTCGGCCTCGCGCATGGCGGCCTGCAGCTCCGGGTGGAAGCGCGAACGGTCGCCGATGATGCGCAGGCTGATGCCGTTCTCGTCGAGCTTGCGGGTTTCGCGGCGCAAGGCGCCGAGAAACAGCTCCATCAGCGCGCCGACCTCCTCGGCCGGGCGCTGCCAGTTCTCACTGGAGAAGGCGAACAGGGTCAGCACCTCGACCCCGGACTCGGCGCACACCTCGATCACCGCGCGCACCGCGTCGACGCCCGCCTTGTGCCCGGCCACGCCCGGCAGCAGGCGCTTTCTCGCCCAGCGATTGTTGCCATCCATGATGATCGCCACATGCCGTGGAATGGCCATCACGGCACCGACGTTGGAATTGTCCATGGCGATTTCCTGGCCGTCAGACGGCCATCAGATCCGCTTCTTTCTGCTTCACGGCCACTTCGATCTCGGCCACGAACTTGTCGGTCAGCTTCTGGATGTCATCGGCGGCACGACGCTCTTCGTCTTCGCTGATTTCCTTTTCCTTGACCAGGTCCTTCAGCTGGCTGAGGGCGTCGCGGCGAATGTTGCGCACCGCCACGCGACCGTCTTCCGCGGCATCGCGGGCCTGCTTGGTGAAGCCCTTGCGGGTCTCCTCGGTCAGCGCCGGCATGGAGATCAGCAGCAGCTCGCCGAGGTTGGTCGGGTTGAAGCCCAGACCGGAACTCTGGATCGCCTTGTCCACGGCAGCCAGCATGTTGCGCTCGAACGCCACGACCTGCAGGGTGCGCGAATCCTTGACGGTAACGCTGGCGACCTGGTTCAGCGGCGTGTCGGCGCCGTAGTAAGGCACCAGCACCCCGCCGAGAATGCTCGGGTGGGCCTGGCCGGTGCGAATCCGGCTGAAGGCATGGGCCAGGGATTCCAGGCTCTTCTGCATGCGCGCCTGAGCGTCCTTTTTGATCTCGTTGATCATTCTTCACCTTCCTCGATCAAAGTGCCTTCGGCACCGCCCACGACCACGTTGAGCAGGGCTCCCGGCTTGTTCATGTTGAAAACGCGCAGCGGCATCTTGTGGTCGCGGCACAGGCAGATGGCGGTCAGGTCCATCACCCCCAGCTTGCGATCCAGCACCTCGTCATAGGTGAGGCGGTCGAATTTTTCCGCATGCGGATCCTTGAATGGATCGGCAGTGTATACACCATCCACCTTGGTTGCCTTCAACACCACGTCGGCATCGATTTCGATGGCCCGCAGGCAGGCCGCGGAATCGGTGGTGAAGAAGGGATTGCCGGTGCCCGCGGCGAAAATCACCACTTCACCGGTTTTCAGGTGGCGCATGGCCTTGCGGCGGTCATAGTGATCGGTCACCCCGACCATGGAAATGGCCGACATCACCAGCGCGGGAATGTTGGAGCGCTCCAGCGCGTCGCGCATGGCCAGGGCGTTCATCACGGTGGCCAGCATGCCCATGTGATCGCCGGTGACGCGATCCATGCCGGCGGCGCTCAGGGCCGCACCGCGAAACAGGTTGCCACCGCCGATCACCAGGCCGACCTGGACGCCGATACCGACCAGTTGGCCGACTTCCAGGGCCATGCGATCGAGCACCTTGGGATCGATACCGAAGTCTTCCGACCCCATCAGGGCTTCGCCGCTAAGTTTGAGCAGAATGCGCTTGTAGCGCGGTTGACGACCACTCACCTGCTGAGCCATTACCAGTCTCTCCTGCGGCGTTAGAAAGTGTGCGAGCCCCGTGGCTCGCCCATATCGAGCGCTTCGACAGCGCCCGCGACAGTTCGTGCCCGAGGCACGCCCTGCCGATCCGAAAAAAAACGCTACACGCCGCCCATTTGAAAAAGAGGCCGCGCGCGTGAGCGGGCAGCCTCTTCAGGGGCGACGAATCGCGAACCGCGTGTTACTTGCTGGCAGCCAGTTGCGCAGCCACTTCGGCGGCGAAGTCGCTCTCGGCCTTCTCGATGCCCTCGCCCACTTCGTAACGGACGAAGGAAACGATTTCAGCGCCGGCTTTCTTGGCCAGGGCGCCGACCTTGATTTCCGGGTCCTTGATGAAGGCCTGCTCGACCAGGCTGGCTTCGGCGAGGAACTTGGCGATCCGGCCCTTGACCATGTTCTCGACGATGTTTTCCGGCTTGCCGGCGATCTTCTCGGCGTTCAGTTGCAGAAAGATTTCCTTTTCCTTGGCGACCAGCTCTTCGGAAACGTCTTCCGGGCTCAGCACGGCCGGGTTGGAAGCCGCCACGTGCATGGCGATGTCCTTGGCCAGCTCGGCGTCGCCACCCTTGAGAACGACCAGCACACCGATACGGTGGCCGTGCAGGTAGGAGCCGACGACGTCACCCTCGACACGGGTCAGGCGACGGATGTTGACGTTCTCGCCGCACTTGGCGACCAGGGCCTCGCGAGCGGATTCGCGCGATGCGATCAGCGGTGCGACTTCGCTCAGGTTCTGGGCGAACGCCTCGTCCAGGCTTTCCTTGACGAAGCCCTTGAAGTCGTCCTGCAGGGCCAGGAAGTCGGTCTGCGAGTTGACTTCGATGATCACCCCGCGGCCACCTTCGACGCGAGCGGCGATGGCGCCTTCAGCGGCGATGTTGCCGGCTTTCTTGGCGGCCTTGATGGCGCCGGAGGCGCGCATGTCGTCGATGGCCTTCTCGATGTCGCCACCGGCGGCGACCAGGGCCTTCTTGCATTCCATCATGCCTTGGCCGGTACGCTCGCGCAGTTCTTTAACCAGGGCTGCAGTGATCTCTGCCATTTTGAAAATCCTCTTGGTAGGTCTTCAACCATCGCCCGTGCAAGGGCGATCAAATCTGTGAGTGGCAAAAAGGGGGCCTAGCCCCCTTTTTGCGCAGCGCATAACACTGAATGCTCTGCGTTACCGCTTAGCCTTCGGCGGCTTCGGCAGCCGGCGCTTCTTCGATGAACTCTTCGGTGGCGCCGCCGGCATTGCTGCGGCCACGCACAACGGCGTCGGCCATGGCACCCATGTACAGCTGGATGGCGCGGATGGCGTCGTCGTTGCCCGGGATGATGTAGTCAACGCCTTCCGGGCTGCTGTTGGTATCGACAACGCCGATGACCGGGATGCCCAGCTTGTTGGCTTCGGTGATGGCGATGCGCTCGTGGTCGACGTCGATCACGAACAGCGCGTCCGGCAGGCCGCCCATGTCCTTGATACCACCCAAGCTGCGATCCAGTTTTTCCAGGTCGCGGGTGCGCATCAGCGCTTCTTTCTTGGTCAGCTTGGCGAAGGTGCCGTCCTGGGACTGCACTTCCAGATCACGCAGACGCTTGATCGAGGCACGGATGGTCTTGTAGTTGGTGAGCATGCCGCCCAACCAGCGATGGTCGACGAACGGCGAGCCGCAACGGGCCGCTTCTTCGCGAACGATCTTGCCAGCGGAACGCTTGGTGCCGACGAACAGGATCTTGTTCTTGCCGGCAGCCAGCTTTTCAACGAACGACAGGGCGTCGTTGAACATCGGCAGGGTCTTTTCCAGGTTGATGATGTGGATCTTGTTACGCGCGCCGAAAATGTACTTGCCCATTTTCGGGTTCCAGTAACGGGTCTGGTGGCCGAAGTGCACACCGGCCTTCAGCATATCGCGCATGTTGACTTGGGACATGATAGTTCCTTGATAAGTCGGGTTAGGCCTCCACGCATCCCAATTTCCAACCCTTGCGGGCACCCAGGAAACCGTGTCGATGCGTGTGTGGGGTTAATGCTTCCGGGGTCTGCCCCGTAAAGCGGCGCGTTTTATACCACAAGAAGCAGCCACAAGCTACAAGCGGCAAGCCACAAGCTGAATGACTGACGACCTGGGCAGGTCAGTCTAGCCCAAGATAGGCGCCCTGCTCTTACTTGCAGCTTGCGGCTTGAAGCTTGAGGCTTAAAATGGCGTCCTTCATAGAGATACCGAGATCGCCATGACCGTCACCATCAAGACGCCCGATGAAATCGAAAAGATGCGCATCGCCGGCCGCCTGGCCGCCGAAGTGCTGGAGATGATCGCCGAGCACGTCAAACCGGGCGTGACCACCGAGGAACTGGATCGCCTCTGCCACGAGCATATCGTCAATGTGCAGAAAGCCATCCCCGCCCCGCTGAACTACGGCGGCGCACCGGGCCGTGTGCCCTTCCCGAAATCCATCTGCACCTCGATCAACCACGTGGTCTGTCACGGCATCCCCAACGACAAGCCGCTCAAGGATGGCGACGTGATGAACATCGACGTCACCGTGATCAAGGACGGCTACCACGGCGACACCAGCCGCATGTTCCTGGTCGGCAAGGTGCCCGAGTGGGCCGAGCGCCTGTCGCGCATCACCCAGGAATGCCTGTACAAGGGCATCGAGGTGGTACGTCCCGGCGCCCGCCTGGGCGACATCGGCGAGGTGATCCAGAAGCACGCCGAGAAACACGGTTTCTCCGTGGTGCGCGAGTACTGCGGTCACGGCATCGGCGCGGTGTTCCACGAAGAACCCCAGGTCGTGCATTACGGCCGCGCCGGCACCGGCATGGAACTCAAGGAAGGCATGACCTTCACCATCGAGCCGATGATCAATCAGGGCCGCGCGGAAACCCGCACCCTGGGCGATGGCTGGACCGCCATCACCAAGGACCGCAAGCTCTCGGCGCAATGGGAGCACACCCTGCTGGTCACCGCCGATGGCTACGAGATCTTCACCCTGCGCAGCGACGACACCATCGCCCGCACCTCCGCCTGATCCCGTACGCCGCACATAGATAGAAGGAAGGCCGCTGCATGCCGCAGGTAGATCCCGAGCTGTTCGACCGCGGCCAGTTCCAGGCGGAACTGGCGTTGAAATCCAGCCCCATCGGCGCATTCAAGAAAGCCATCCGCCGCGCCCACGAGGTGCTCGATGCACGCTTTCGCAGCGGCCGCGACGTGCGCCGCCTGGTCGAGGATCGTGCCTGGTTCACCGACCAGATCCTGCATGAGGCCTGGAACCGCCTGTCCTGGTGCGAGGACGCCGACATCGCCCTGCTGGCGGTGGGCGGTTACGGCCGCGGCGAGCTGCACCCCTACTCCGATATCGACCTGTTGATCCTGCTCGACAGCGCCGACCACGAAACCTTCCGCGAACCGATCGAGCGCTTCCTCACCCTGCTCTGGGACATCGGCCTGGAAGTGGGCCAGAGCGTGCGTTCGGTCGACGAGTGCGCCGAAGAGGCGCGCGCCGACCTGACGGTGATCACCAACCTGATGGAAAGCCGCACCATCGCCGGCCCCGAGCACCTGCGTCTGCGCATGCAGGAGGTGACCGCCAGCAGCCGGATGTGGCCGAGCCAGGACTTCTTCCTGGCCAAGCGCAAGGAGCAGAAGGCGCGCCACGCCAAGTACAACGACACCGAGTACAACCTGGAGCCCAACGTCAAGGGCTCGCCGGGCGGCCTGCGCGACATCCAGACCATCCTCTGGGTCGCCCGCCGCCACTTCGGCACCCTCAACCTGCACGCCATGGTCGGCCAGGGCTTCCTCCTGGAAAGCGAATACACCCTGCTCGCCTCGTCCCAGGAGTTCCTGTGGAAGGTGCGCTACGCCCTGCACATGCTCGCCGGGCGCGCCGAAGACCGCCTGCTGTTCGACCACCAGAGCAAGGTGGCCGAGCTGCTCGGTTACGACGAAGGCGACACCAAGCGCACCATCGAGCGCTTCATGCAGAAGTACTACCGGGTGGTCATGGGCATCGCCGAACTGAGCGACCTGATCAACCAGCATTTCGAGGAAGAGATCCTGCGCGCCGGCCAGAGCGGCCCGGTCACCCCGCTCAACAGCCGCTTCCAGGTGCGCGACGGCTACATCGAGGTGACCCACCCGAACGTGTTCAAGCGCACGCCGTTCGCCATCATCGAGATCTTCGTGCTGATGGCCCAGCACCCGGACCTGAAGGGCGTCTGCGCCGACAGCATCCGCCTGCTGCGCGACCATCGCCACCTGATCGACGACGACTTCCGCAAGGACATCCGCAACACCAGCCTGTTCATCGAGCTGTTCAAGTGCGAACAGGGCATCCACCGCAACCTGCGGCGCATGAACCGTTACGGCATCCTCGGCCGCTACCTGCCGGAGTTCGGCCATATCGTCGGGCAGATGCAGCACGACCTGTTCCACATCTATACCGTCGATGCGCACACGCTGAACCTGATCAAGCACCTGCGCAAGTTCAAGTGGCCCGAGCTGGCGGAGAAATTCCCCCTGGCCAGCAAGCTGATCGACAAGCTGCCCAAACCCGAGCTGATCTACCTGGCCGGCCTCTACCACGACATCGGCAAGGGCCGTGGCGGCGACCACTCCGAACTGGGCGCGCTGGACGCCGCGGCCTTCGGCCGGCGCCACCACCTGCCACCCTGGGACACCGGCCTGATCGCCTGGCTGGTGCAGCACCACCTGGTGATGTCGACCACCGCGCAGCGCAAGGATCTGTCCGACCCGCAGGTGATCCACGACTTCGCCCAGCTGGTCGGCGACCAGACCCACCTGGACTACCTCTACGTGCTCACCGTGGCCGATATCAACGCCACCAACCCGAGCCTGTGGAATTCCTGGCGCGCCAGCCTGCTGCGCCAGCTCTACACCGAGACCAAGCGCGCCCTGCGCCGCGGCCTGGAAAACCCGGTGGAGCGCGAGGAGCAGATCCGCCTGACGCAGAGCGCCGCGCTGGACATCCTGGTACGCGGCGGCACCGACTCCGACGAGGTCGAACAGCTGTGGGCGCAGCTGGGCGATGACTACTTCCTGCGCCACACGGCCAGCGACGTGGCCTGGCACAGCGACGCCATCCTCCAGCACCCCAGCGACGGCGACCCGCTGGTGCTGGTCAAGGAAACCACCCAGCGCGAATTCGAGGGCGGCACGCAGATCTTCATCTACGCCCCGGATCAGCACGACTTCTTCGCCGTGACCGTGGCGGCCATGGCCCAGTTGAACCTGACCATCCACGATGCGCGGATCCTCACCTCGACCAGCCAGTTCACCCTCGACACCTACATCGTGCTGGAGGCCGAGGGCGGCTCGATCGGCGACAACCCCGAGCGCATCCGCCAGATCCGCCAGGGCCTGATCGACACGCTCAAGCATCCCAACGAATACCCCAACATCATCCAGCGCCGCGTGCCGCGCCAGCTCAAGCACTTCGCCTTCGCCCCGCAGGTGACCATCCACAACGATGCGCAACGGCCGGTCACCGTCCTCGAGCTGACCGCCCCCGACCGCCCCGGCCTGCTGGCCAAGGTCGGACGCATCTTCCTGGACTTCGACCTGTCGCTGCAGAACGCCAAGATCGCCACCCTGGGCGAGCGGGTGGAGGACGTGTTCTTCGTCACCGACGCCAACAACCAGCCGCTGTCCGATCCGGAGCTGTGCGCGCGCCTGCAGAGCACCATCGTCAGCCAGCTGTCGGCCGCCGGCAACGATGGCGCGCTGTCGATCGGCATTTGAAGCAGCTTCAAGCTTCAAGGCGTGACGCGGCAGTAGACGGGCTGTTCACGCTCAGGGCAATCGCGCTATGGCGTTAGGGCATCGTCCGCACTCGATGAAAAGCGCTGGAGGCTGGAAAGCTGGACGAGAAACCGCTGTTTCGCGTCGTGCTCGAGGCGCTTTTCGTTCAGCCTCAAGCTTTCCAGCGCTGTTTCCGGCTCTTCGAGCGCATAGCGCGATTGCCCTGGGTTCACGCTTGCGGCTTATAGCTTGATCCAGCACGCCCATGCTAGTGTCGCGGCTTTTGCCGCCGCTTTTTCAAAGGACACGTCGAAGCGCCATGAACCACGCCCTCGCCCAGTTGCAGCCCTACCCCTTCGAGAAACTCCGCGCCCTGCTCGCCGGCGTCCAACCGGCCGCCGGGCGCTCGGCCATCGCCCTGTCCATCGGCGAGCCCAAGCACCGCTCGCCGGCGTTCGTCGCCGAAGCGCTGAGCGCCAACCTCGATCAACTGGCGGTGTATCCGACCACCCTGGGTATCGCCGCGCTGCGCGAAGCGATCGCCGGCTGGTGCGAACGCCGCTTCGGCGTACCGGCCGGCTGGCTCGATCCCGCTCGCCACGTGCTGCCGGTCAACGGCACCCGCGAGGCATTGTTCGCCTTTACCCAGACCGTGGCCCAGCGCGATGTCGACGGCCTGGTGGTCAGCCCCAACCCGTTCTACCAGATCTACGAAGGCGCGGCCCTGCTCGCCGGCACCCGGCCGCACTACCTGCCGTGCCTGGCCGAACACGGCTTCAACCCCGATTTCGATGCGGTGGCGGCGGATGTCTGGCAACGCTGCCAGATTCTCTTCCTGTGCTCGCCCGGCAACCCCACCGGCGCCCTGATCCCGCTGGATACCCTGAAGAAGCTGATCGCCCTGGCCGACCGCTACGACTTCGTCATCGCCGCCGACGAATGCTACAGCGAGCTGTATTTCGACGAGAGCAACCCGCCGGCCGGCCTGCTCAGCGCCTGCGCCGAACTGGGCCGCCACGACTTCAAGCGCTGCGTGGTGTTCCACAGCCTGTCCAAGCGCTCCAACCTGCCGGGCCTGCGCTCCGGCTTCGTCGCCGGCGATGCGGAGATCCTCAAGGCCTTCCTGCTGTACCGCACCTACCACGGCTGTGCCATGCCGGTGCAGACCCAGCTGGCCAGCATCGCCGCCTGGCAGGACGAGGCACACGTGCGGGCCAACCGCGACCTGTACCGGGAGAAGTTCGACGCCGTGCTGGCCATCCTCGATGGCGTGCTCGACGTGCAGCGCCCGGACGGCGGCTTCTACCTGTGGGCGAAGACCCCGAGCGACGATGCCGAATTCACCCGCGAGCTGTTCGCCCGCGAACATGTCACCGTGGTGCCGGGCTCCTACCTGTCCCGGGAAGTGGACGGTTTCAACCCGGGCAGCGGCCGCGTGCGCATGGCCCTGGTGGCGCCGCTGGACGAATGCGTCGAAGCCGCGCGGCGGATCCGCCGCTTCGTCAGCGGCGAATGAAGGCGACTGCCAGCGGCGTCACAGAACGGCCACACGCCACTGGCAGGCCTGGCGTCGGCGGCTATGCTCAGGCGCGAAGGTAATCGGGGAGTCACCGCGCAAAGCACCATGGAGGGGGCATGAAGACATTCGAAGTGAAAATCACCGTGGGCGGCGCGGTCGGCCACGTCATCGTCGGCGGTGGGGCGCTGAGCGCCGAGATCAAGGATCTGAGCACGGCGCAAACTGCGCTCTACACCATCTACATGGCCGGGATCGGCGTCGGCCTCCCGGCCTTTCGCGCCACGTCCCGGGCTTTTCGCTTCAACGAGGCCGATCACAAGACGGCGAGCAGCTTCGCCGGCTATGGCTACCTGGGCGGTATATCGCTGGAAGCCGGCGCCGGCCTGAAAATCGGTGGCGGCATCAAGATCCCCAACGGCCCGCTGATCGCCACGAGCTACTCGGGCGATTACGGCGGCATCGATATCAGCGTGTCGCATAACGTCACCCGCTGGGCCCTCTGAAGGAGGGTCGCCATGGAGACCTGGCTCGCGCCGCTGATCTGCGTACTGTTCGTCGGCGCCGGCGCATTCCTGCTGCTCGCCCCGCGACCGGTTGCCGAGGCACTGCAACGCTTCTACTCGCGCTACCCCCTCACCCGCCTCGCCCCCGCGGGCCAGTTGCGCAGCAAGACCGCATACATCCGCCTGCTGGGCGCCACGCTGGTGCTGGTCGGCCTCGCCGTGTGGATGCTCTAGCGCCTGGCCCCGGAAGCTGCTCCAAGGCGGGAGCGGCCATTGAGCTTCAAGCTAGAAGCAAGGCAACCCGTAATTAGATGGACTCGCCCCCGCCGAGGCGTCGATGCGCCACGGTGGCATTCTAATGATGACCAACGGCAGCGAGGGCGAGGCCATGCAAAAGCGTACGACGAAATCGCCAGCAGCGCATCCAG
>NZ_QJUM01000048.1 GCF_004327355.1 Phytopseudomonas dryadis | reverse complement strand
GTGGTTTCCCTGGTGCTCGTTAGGTCTTCGCAAACTCAACGTTAGCCAAGAACCACGATGACCCACCTCTCTCGCCCGTAGGGCGCCTTCGGTTGGTTCAGTTACACCATTTCCAGGGACACGATCCAAACCAGTGGCTCAGGACAAGGGCTGCACATCAAGCCCTCTCGCTTGGTTACCTGGAGTGGCTATACCTATCACCTTGACGAATATGGCAGAGTCACCAAGGTCGAAGGCGATTTGCGTCTGAACAAGTCGCGAGGGCGTAATACCAAAGCTCTGTCGGGTAGGTAGTTCGGATCACTTCCGGACATGGCCCGACGTGCAACATGCCATCGATGAATGGTTCAGAAAACCGCTACGGCGAAGTGACCTGAACGTTTATCCGCCGATGACAGGGTACAAGAGCGAATGAACATGAATCCGCACGACCATCTGCAGGCTGTGCATGACCAGGCCAGCTTTCTGGAGTTTGTCAGGGCCCTGCTGGAAGACCGCCGCGCCGCCAGCGACCGGGAACGTGCGGGCGCGCATAGCGATTGGGCCAATAGCAGCCTCGCAGACTTTCTGGAAGGTGCTCTGGCATGGGCCGAAGACAGCGAGTTCGGTGATCGCCAGAACTGGGTTGGAGCGAACCCTTGGCAGCGATTCGCCGTCTTTCTCTACTGCGGCAAGATTTACGAATGAGGGACCGATTGCAGTGATGAACTACCGTGGCCTGCTGCTGGAGGACACCCACCCGAGTGCCAGCGAAGATGCCATCGCCGCTCTGGAGGGCGAGCTGGACGCACGATTGCCCGATGACTACCGAGCGTTCCTGCAGCATTGCAACGGCGCCTATGCCGAATATGACGTGGCGGTGATGCTTGCCTCGGGCGAGCCCGAGGTGCTGAGTTTCTCCAGCCTGTTCGGCGTGGATATCGACCGGCAATGGGACTGCAACCCCTTCGAACTGCAACAGCTGCGCGAGCAGCCAGACTATCCGCAGCAAGGCCTGCTTCCCATCGGCCGCGACGGCGGCGCCAGTCTGTTGCTACTCGACCTGCGTGATGGTGGCCAACAGATCGTGGCCATGGTTGCGGGTCTTCCCGCCTGGACGGGGCGCCGTCAGCAAGGGAACGAATTCGTGGTACTGGCCAACAGCTTCGACGCCTATCTCGACCTTCTGCACCTGACAGATGCAACCGTCACACACCATATCGACAGCTTTCAGGTCAGCCAGGACAGTGCAGAGGCAACGCTCGCCTGGCTGGATTCGGGCAGCCCGGGCTGGCGCGAACGCTTTCGAGAGCGCTGGAATGCCCGGGTGCCGTTCATGCCGGTGTGAAACGTGCTCGTCAGCACTCAACGCCGATCTGCGTTTTCTACCAGGACACGCTCATGCCCACCGCCCTCGAACCCAGCCTGCACACCGCCTGCCATGCGCAGGACAGCGCACTGCTGGCACGCTTGCTGGCCTGCGCCAAGCCCGCTGGACAAGGCCATCGAGGCTGGGCATCTGCAATTGGCCGAGCGCATCCATACCCACACAGCGCCTGATACGATGCGCCACAGGCCCCGTTCTCGAGTTCCGTCCTCCATGTACGATGCATACGCCCGCACGACCTTCAGCACCGATACCGCCACCCTGGCGATCTTCGATCCAGCCGCTCTGGCCCACCGCATTGACGATACGGCGGACTGGTGGTCGATCAGCGAAGACGAGCTGGCGGAGATCAACGCCGGCCATGTGCTCTTCGTCGGCCTCGGCCGTGACGGCAATCATGAGCTGGAGGTGCATCGTGGCCTTGGCCAAGAGCCGGGTGATGCGCTGGTAGCCCGCCTGCAGATTCGTTCCGGCTGCCTCTATGTGGGCGCTGGAGAGCAGGTACCCGCGGGAGGTCTTGGCCCGGAAACGGTCTACGGTGGTGTGCTGCTGTTCGCCGAGCACGGTACCTGCGAGGTCCGCTTGCGCCGCCAGGGCGAGCGCCTGATCCTCGCTTACGCCGCGGTCGGGGGCCACGCCGCCAACCACTTCGACGACAGCCCACGCCTGCCATGAAGACGGCCTCCAATCACGACGAAATCCTCACGGCCCTGGGCGATTGGCACGCACAACACGCACCGCGCCGTTGGCGCCTGGTGCATTACTGCGGCGTCGAGTGCCTTGCGGCCCATGACCTCGACGGAGCCGAACTGCAGCAGCGGGCCAGCGAGCGGCTCGCCGAAGGCTTCCACATCGCCTGGAAACGGCGCGGCGAGGACGCCGTGCTGCGCGTGCACGAGGGTGAGCCGACGCCGACCTGGGCAGCGGTGTTCGCCGAGCGCGACCTGATCGGTGGCCTGGCCAGC
The DNA here is from genome assembly GCF_004327355.1 of Phytopseudomonas dryadis. GTDB lineage: Bacteria > Pseudomonadota > Gammaproteobacteria > Pseudomonadales > Pseudomonadaceae > Aquipseudomonas > Aquipseudomonas dryadis. The sequence continues at coordinate 20,639 of NZ_QJUM01000048.1, read as the reverse complement.
GCACTGCCCGAAGAGGACGCAGCGCAGGACGCCAGGCGCCTGGTCGCCTGCTGGCAACGGGAAAAGGTCGCACAGGTCCTGAGTCTGCTGCGCCCCGACAGCGGCCGGGCGGCCACGGCAAAGTTGCAGGCGCTGGAGCTGTCGTCGGAGCAGACGGGGCTATTGCTGGAATTGCTCGACCAGGTCCTCGGCGACACCCTCTACACCCTTCTGCTCGGCCTCGACGGCGGGGCGGCGGTGGGCGGCGAACAACAGCGCATGCGGCTGCTCAACGAAGCGGGTACGGAGATTTCGCCCTGTGGCGAGCTGGAAGCCGAAGCCTATGCGCAACTGATCGAGGAACGCCCGTGACCGGCCTCTACGAATGGAACCCGATGCCCTACCAGTTGGCGGTGCGCTGCCCCCGCTGTAGCCGCGAAGCGCTGTTCGAGTTCGCCGAGGCGCGGGTCATCCGGCGCAAGCTGGATGTACCGCTGTTCCAGGCCCACGCCGCCTTCGAGTACCAGCTGCGCCCCAGCCGTGACGGCCATTTCCAGCACATGGCCCTGTACTTCCAGGGCCTGCATGGCGATCCGCGACGGGCGCTGCACGATCTACCCGAGGGCTACCAGGCAGAGGACTGGTGCCACTCGCGCTACCTGCGCCAGCACTACGGCCATACGCTCGGCGCCCTGATCTGCGGCCCGTGCGGCTACCGTGCCCGCCACGAGCTGGACTGGCCAGGGGAGGCCTACTATGCGCTGACCTACAAGAGCCACCTGCTCTGGGCGTACCACCGCGAATCGGCGCTGGACCTGCGCGACTACCTGCTGTCCGTCGACCGCAAAGCCCGGGCATACCGCTGGGCCGGCATGCTGCTGCATGTCCCCGGCGTGTTCAAGACCCGCAAGGCCCGCGCGCCGCTGGCCCAACGACTGAACCGGCTGCTCGCGGGCTGCCCGTAGGGGCGCCCGTTCAGCGCTGGTAGCTCGAGGCGGCCAGGGCGATCGGCTGCGGATTGGCGAGCACCCACTGCACGCTCAGCTCGAACAGCCGCGCGGTCTGCTCGTGCTCGCCGTCACCTTGCGCCAGGGCGGCAGGGGGCACGGCGCTGCCGAGGCGATCGACCCGAGCGGCGACCGTCTCGGCCTCGTGGCTCTTGGCAGCGGTATGCCCTCTGCCTGTCTGGCCCCATGCGCAATGCCGAACGCACGCTCGCGAGCCCATGTCGTCGCCCTGCCGCTGCAGACATTCATCGACGGCCATCCGAACGATACCGCGCCACCAATGATGTCTTTCAGGTACCCGCCAGGCGGCTCTGCTGGTCGACACCGCACGCCTGCGCGCAGACCTGCTGGAGGAACTGGAACAGTACCAATGAGGCAATGGATCAGGGCGCCTGCACGCCCTCTGTCTCTGCGCGCCAGCCACCACCGAGGGCGCGCGCCAGGTCGACACTGGCCTGCAGACGCAACAGCCGCAGCTGCGCGGCCTCGTCCTGGGCGCTGTACAGGCTGCGCTGGGTATCGAGCAGGGTGAGCAGGGTCTCGGCGCCGGCGCGGTAGCGTGACTCGGCCAGGCGGAAGGCCAGTTCGGCCTGGGCCAGCACCTCGTTCTGCGCCTGCAGTTGCGCCTGGGTTCCGCTCAGGCCGTTGAGCGCCACTTCCACTTCGGCGAAGGCGCCGACCAGGGTGGCCCGGTAATCGGCGAGCAATTCCTCGCGCTCGGCCATGGCCAGGTCACGGCCCGCCGCCAGGCTGCCGCCGTCGAAGATCGGCGCGGTCAGCGCCGCCGCCAGCGAATACAACGGATTGCTGAATATCCGCGATGCCCTGTTGGCTTCGCCACCGACACCGGCGGTCAGGCTCAGGCGCGGCAGCAGCGCCGCGCGCGCCGCCTGCACGTTGGCATCGGCAGCGGCCAGGCTGGCCTCCGCCCGGGCCAGATCCGGGCGCTGCAGCAGCAGCGCGCTGGGGATGCCGGCGCTCAATCCGGGCATGGGCAGGTCGGCGAGGCGGGGCGTTTCGCCCGACAACTCATCCACCCGCTGGCCGAGCAGCACGGCCAGGGTCGCCAGGCTGTCTTCACGCTGCTGCCCGATGGATGCCAGGAAGCGCCGTTGCAGGGCGACCACGCCGCGTTGCTGGGCCAGTTCGAGCGCGGTCGAAGCCCCCGCGCCCTGACGGGCGGCGACGGTGGCCAGCACGCGCTCGGCGTTTTCCAGATTGAGTCGGGCGATACGCTGACGCTCGCCCAGGCCGACGCTCTGCAACCAGGCGGAAGCGACGCCGGCGGTCAGGGTCACCCGCAGGGCGTCGCGGTCGAAGCGGCTGGCCTGCACGGCGAACAGGGCGCTGTCCCGGCTCGCGCGCAGGCGCCCCCACAGGTCCACTTCATAGCTGGCGGCGACGCCGGCGCTGTAGCTGTTGCCATCGGTATCGGGATTGCCGCCAAGACGCGCCTCGCGGCTGGCGCCCAGGTTGCCATCGAGCCTCGGCAACAGGGACGCGCCTGCCAGACGTGCGCTCGCTTCGGCCTGCCGCAGACGCGCCAGTGCCGCCGCCAGATCCTGGTTATTGGCCAGCGCCTGCTGCTGCAGCCGATCCAGCGCCGGGCTGGCGAAAGCGCGCCACCAGTCGGCCGTGGGACGTTCACCGGATATCGCCGACGCGTTGCGCCACCGTTCGGGCGGCGTGGGCAGGTTTGCCGGGGCTTCCAGCCTGTTCGCGCAGCCGCTCACGAGCAGCGCACCGAGCAGCCAGGGAAGCAGATGGCGGTTCATCTGAATGCCTGTCATTGCGCCAGCGCCACCACGGGGTCGAGCTGTGCGGCGGTTCTGGCCGGCAGGTAACCGAACAGCAGGCCGGTGGCCACCGAACAGGCGAAGGCCAGCAGCATGGCCGACAGCGAGAACACCAGCGGCACGTCCCAGACGATCAGCAATGCGCCGAACAACAAACCGCAGGCCACGCCGACGCTGCCGCCGACCAGGGTGACCAGCACCGACTCGGTGAGGAACTGACGCAGGATGTCGCGCTGTCGCGCGCCGGTGGCCATGCGGATACCGATCTCGCGCGTGCGCTCGCGTACCGTCATCAGCATCACGTTCATCACGCCGATGCCGCCCACCACCAGCGATACCGCCGCGATCAGGCCGAGCATCAAGGTCATGCTCTGGCGCGTCTTGGCTTCGGCCTGCAGCTTGGCGGCTGAGTTGTACACGCGAAAATCCTTGCGCCCATGACGCTGCAGCATCAGTTCCTCGAGGGCATCCTGCGCCGACGTGACCAGGTCGCTGCTTTTCACTTCGATCCCCCCATAGCTCTCGTCGCGCAACTTCGGGAACACCCGCACCACGCCCGTGCGATGCGGCACCAGCACCTGCTCGTCCGGGTAGTTGCCGCCGGCGTCGCTGCCCTTCTCGCTCATCACCCCGATCACCTCGAAGGGCGAGCTGTTGATCAGGATGATCGTGCCCAGCGGGTCGCTGCCCTCCGGAAAAAGGCTCTGGTAGACCCCATGGCCGAGTACCGCCAGCGGGGCGATCTCCTCGTTCTCCGCGGCGCTGAAGAAGCGCCCGCGCGCCACCGGCCAGTGGTGGATCTGCGGCAGGTGCTCGCCCACGCCCAGCACCTCGGTCTGCACGGCCTGCTGGCCATGACGGATCAGCGCCGGGTCGCGCAGTATGGGCATCACCCGCGCCACTTCGCGCAACTGGGCGATGGCCTCGAAATCATCCAGCGTGAGCACGCCGATGGGGCCACCGGCGCGCGGCACATCGCTGGAGATGTACATCATGTTGGCGCCCATCACGCCCATTTCGGCGACCACCTTCTGCTTGGCGCCCTCACCGATGGCCAGCATGACGATCACCGAGGCCACACCGATGACGATGCCGAGCAGGGTCAGCGCCGTGCGAAAACGATTGATCAGCAAGACGCGCCAGGCGCCGCGCAGCATCTCGTCCAGCTCGCCGAAGAAGGACACGCCCTGCTCGCGTCCGGCCTGGCTCATGTCCGGCGTCGGCAAGGCAGTGGCTGGCAACACCACGCCACTGTCGCTGACGATCTCGCCGTCACGGATCTCGATGACCCGACGCGCCTGCGCGGCCACATCGCGGTCATGGGTGATGAGGATGATGGTATGGCCGGCGTCGGCCAGCTCGTGCAACAGCGCCATGACCTCCTTGCCGCTGCGGCTGTCGAGAGCGCCGGTGGGCTCGTCGGCGAGGATGATGCGGCCGCCGTTCATCAGCGCCCGGGCGATCGATACCCGCTGCTGCTGGCCGCCGGAGAGCTGATTGGGCCGGTGTTCCAGGCGCTCGTCGAGGCCCAGCCGGCGCAACAGCGCGCAAGCCCGTTCGCGGCGTTGCCCGGCCGGCATGCCCGCGTAGACCGCCGGCACTTCGACGTTTTCCCGCGCCGACTCGGTAGCGATCAGATGATAGCCCTGGAACACGAAGCCGAAGGCCTCGCGGCGCAGCCAGGCCAGTTGATCGGCATCGAAGGCGGCGACGTCTTCGCCGGCGAAGCGATAGCGGCCGGCGCTGGGGCGATCCAGGCAGCCGAGGATGTTCATCAGGGTCGACTTGCCCGACCCCGAGGTGCCGACGATGGCGACGAACTCGCCGGCCCGGATCGACAGGCCGACGCCGCGCAGCACATCCACCGCCGGAGCACCGCCCTCGCCGCCATAGGTACGCCGGATCCCCTGCAGTTCGATCAGCGGTGCTACCACTGGAACCTCGACATCCCGGGCTCGGCCTGGACTTCACCGGTGACCAGCCGCTCGCCTTCGCTCAGGCCATCGACGATTTCCGCCACTTGGCGATCCCGGGCACCGACCTTTACCGTGCGCAGTTCCGGCTGCCCGCCTTGCGCCAGGATGCGCACCTGGAAATGACCCGGCCTGCCTTGCAGCGCGTCCAGCGGCGCAGTGAGCACGTTGTGCGCCGAAGCCGTGACGAACACCACCTGGGCGGTCATCTGCGGCATCAGCTCACCGTCGTCGTTGTCCACCTCGAACAGCACGGTGTACTGCACCACCTTTTCCGGTTCGCTGCTGGTGTTGCTCGTCTCGCTCTGCGTGGCCGTCACCGGCGGCGCCGGCAGCACCTGGCGCACCGTGCTGTGCCAGCGACGCTCGTCACCGCCCAGGGTGGTGAAATACAGCGGCAGTCCGGCCTTGACCCGGCGGATGTCGGCCTCGGACACCCGCGTCCAGCCGGTCATGCTGCGCAGGTCGGCGATGCGCATCACCGTGGGCGTCTGGTAGGTGGCATTGAGGGTCTGCCCCTCCTTCACATCGACGCCCAGCACGGAACCGGCGATCGGCGCGTAGATCCGGGTGTAGCTCAGTTGCGCCTCGTTGCGCTTGAGCAACGCCTGACTCTCGGCGATTTTCGCCCGCAGGTTGTCCAGCCGCGCCTTGGCCGACTTGTAGCCGGCGGCAGCGGTCTGCACGTCCTCTTCACGGGTGGCATCGAGCCTGGCCAGGTGCAACTGGCGCTCATGCTGCTGACGCGCCAGCAGCAACTGCGCCTGCTGTTCCTCCAGTTGAGCGTGCAGGCCGTCGAGAGCGGCGCGATCCGCCTCGACCGTGGCCTCGTGCAGGCTGGCATCGATCTCGGCGAGCAGTTGGCCCTTTTCCACCCGGTCGCCCGGCTCCACGTGCAGACGCATGATCTGCCCCGACACCTGGGCACCGACATCCACCGAATGACGCGGCTGCAGCGTGCCGATGGCGACCACCGTGGCCTCCACGTCGCCACGGCCCACCGTGACCGTTTCATAGGCCGGCGCCGGTTCGGCGTTCAGCCAGGCGAAGGCAAGCACCGGCACGAGCGCAACCGCGGCGAGCAGCCAGCGCCGGCGCAGGGAGAAGGGGAAAAACGTCATGACGGGCTCGACCTCTGCCTGAGCATAGAGACCCCTGCCGCGGCATGCCCGGGCCGATCAGGCGGCGACAGGCACCGGGCAGGCGCACAGGATGAAACATGGGAACCGCACCGCGCCTGCCGATGGCGCCGGGCGATTCATGGCTGAACAGGAAAACTCTCGATTCCTACTAGCAAGACGAATGAGCCCACCCAAATCTGGCGACCGCTTGTCGGCACAAATGAAACAAGATGTTTCATTTGCTCGGCGCCGAGCGCTCGTCGGAGCTGCATCGGCAAGGGCTCAGCAGCGCACTACGCGGCGCGCCGTACACGCCATTCCCGGTCAGCGAGGCGTAGTGCTTCTTGTCCAGCACATTGTTGAGGTTCAGGGTCCTGGCATCGAGCGGCGCGCACATCGACGCCATGCCCGACTGCGCGAGAGTTGTGCACCGATCACAGCCGCGAGCGGGTCGGCCGGTTTATCCTGCAGCGATCCCGACGCGCCACAGAGAATGGATTCGCCCTATGCACGCCAACCCCTATGCCATCACCCTCCCGGACGACAGCCCCGCGCCCGCGCCAAGCCCGGCATCGAATCTGCCCCTGTGGCTGATGCTCACGGCCCTGCTCTGCTGCCTGCTGGGCCTGCTGATCAACTTCGGCGTCACCTTGTACACCCTGGAACCCGATCGCCTGCAGGCTTACCTGGATAACCTCCATTTCATCGTGCCCTTCTGGCTCTACGCGCTGCTGCTCGATGCCGTCAGTGCCTTGCTGCTCAGCCGCCACTACCTGCAACATCACGGCCTGGCGCGGTTTCCCCGGCCGGCGCAGGTCATCGGCCTCTACGCCGGCTTCTATCTCGTCGCCTCGTTGCTGGTCGGCCTGTTGCACAACCAGGTACTCGGCCAACTGCTGTCATGGATCTACACGTCCGATCACATCCTCTCCCCGGCGTTGCTGATGCAGCCGCTGCACCTGCTGTATTTCCTCCTGACGTCGCTGCTGCCGCTGTGGCTGAGCCTGCATCTGACGCGGCGCACGGCCCGGGTCGATACCCGGGCCAGCGCGATCGCCCGGGGGGAGCTGGCGCTGGCCTTCGCCCTGACCTTCAGCGTGGCTTACCTGAAACTGCTGTCGCTGCTGCCGGAGAAGGTCATCCGCCCCTACGACATGGAATGGCTGCATGCCGTCGGCAGCGGGGCCGGCCTGCTGTATGGGCTGGTGGCGCTGCTCGCCGCCTGGCATGCCCTGCCACCGCTGCTGAACCGGCTCGCTCTCGGACGCCTGCTGGCGAGCGCGCTGCTGTGCCTGGCACTATGGCTGGTCGTCGCCGTGGGCCTGGGCGTGCTCCTCGTGGTCATCCTGTTCAGCGGCGCAGACGGCGCGTCATTCTGGGCCTTGCTGTTCGGCCTGCTCATGCTGGCGCTGATCTGGCCACTGACCCGCCTGAGCCTGCGCTGGATCTATCGCCCGCTGGCGACCTGAACAAGGCGCTGACGTTGCCTGGTCGCCCTGGGCGCGGGACAATCCGCGCCGACTCGAGCGACCGGACGCCACCGCCATGCAGCACCGCACCCTTCTCTTCGACCTCGATGGCACCCTCACCGACCCGCGTGAAGGCATCACCCGTTCGGTCCAGTACGCCCTGGCGCAACTGGGCATCGATGAACCCGACCTGCAGGCGCTGGAGCACTTCATCGGCCCGCCGCTGCTGCAATGCTTCATGCATACCTACGACTTCCCCGAGGCCCGCGCCTGGGAGGCGGTGCACCACTACCGGGTGCGGTTTCGCGAGGTCGGCCTGTACGAGAACCTGCTGTTCGAGGGCGTCGTCGAGTTGCTGCAGCTGCTGCAGGCGCAAGGCCGCACGCTGTACATCGCCACCAGCAAACCGACGCTGTTCGCCACCGAAATCGCCCGCCATTTCGACTTCGCCCGCTACTTCAAGGCGATCTACGGCAGCGAACTGGATGGCACCCGCACCAACAAGGTCGAACTGATCCGCCACCTGCTACAGCAGGAAGCTCTGGAGCCGGCCACGACCCTGATGATCGGCGACCGCAAGCACGATCTGATCGGCGCCCACAGCAATGGCCTGCAGGCCGTGGCGGTGGGGTACGGCTTCGGCAGCCTGGAAGAGCTCAGCGGCGAAAAGCCGGCCTATCACGTGCAGACCCTGGCGCAGTTGCACCAGGCCTTCGCCGGCTGAAAGGCGAGCATCTGCCTAATGCAGATCAGATAAGGTTTTTGTAGGCGCCCAGAAGAGCGGCAAACCGCCACCCGTGTAGGAGCGTCGACCTCGGCGCGATGCGATGGCGGCCATCCCGCAAAATCCGTGGTGCGGCCAGCAATCGCCGCGGGGTCGCGGCTCCTACAGAGTCAGGGCAAACCGCCGTTTTGCGGACCCAATGCTTAACTGACTGGCATTAGGCATCTGCCCGGCGCCGTGCAGCGGCTTCACACAAGGGCCTTAGTCGCCCCAGTTACATCATGCTCGAGCCGGTCAGGTCATTACGCTGGTAGATGATCTTCTTGCTGCCGTTCTCGCAGCTGCCGACCACCATATTGTCGTCCTCGACCTCCTCGTTCGGCACGATCTCCAGGGTGTAGCTGGCCACCCCCGCGGCCTGGATCTTCACTTCGATCTCCTTCTTGAGCTCCTCGCACGACTTGGGTGCGGCCCAGGCGTTGCTGCCCATCAGGCCAAACACCAGTATCACCATCATCCACCCTTTCATCGCGACCCATCCTCTGTGTTGTGCCTACTTCGTTCCTCTCGGACAACGGCCAGCGCCTGCAGTTGTGTCAGTCGCTCGTCGGCGGACAAGGCGCCCAGCTCGGCGACCCGCCGGTAGAACGCCGGCCAGTCGCCTTCGACCTCGCGGAACAGACTGGCGAACGCCGGTACCCAGCGATCATACAGGCCGAAGGGCAGCAACCTGGCGTTGTTCAGTGGCCCGTTGATCCAGCCGTCGTAGAAGCCCGTGCCGCCCCACTCGCGCCTGCGCAGCTCCTGGTACTCGTGGCGCAGGCGCGCGAATTCGGCCTGCTTGGCGGCGCGCATCGCCGTGGCATCGAGGTCGCGGGCATACAGGGTTTCCAGGCGTGCGCGGCTGGCCAGCACCAGTTCGCTGAACTGCTCGCGCGGCTGTGCGGCCGTTGCCGCGGGCACCGGCAGACCCTGGGCGGCGCGCCATTGGCGCAGCCCTTGCTGCTCGACGAAGGTGGCGTAGGACTCATTGAAGGCGGTGTCGCCGGCCAGGTAGTACTGCTGGTGCGCCAGCTCGTGGAAGATCACCGCGACCAGACGCTCATCGCTCCAGCGCAGCATGGTGTTGAGGATCGGGTCGTCGAACCAGCCCAGGGTCGAGTAGGCCTCGACACCGCCCAGGTAGGTATCCAGGCCCTGCTCCGCGAGCAGCGCCGCCGCCCCGCGGGCGCGACCCTGATCGTAGAAACCGCGATAGGCCACGCACCCGGCAATGGGAAAACAGTGCAGTTGCGGCTGCAGGGAGAACTCCGGCGTGGCGAACAGGTTCCAGACCACGAAGGGGCGCCGCAGGTCGGCATACAACCGGTAGCTGCGATTATCGGGCAGGCTCAGCCGGGTACTGGCGAAATCACGCGCCTGCTGCGCCAGTGCCAGGCGTTGGCGCAATCCGGCATTGGTGGCCGGATCCTGCAGCAGCGTTTCTATCGGCGTGCGTGCGCGCAACAACTGCAACTGTCCCTGGGCCAGTTGGGCGTAGTAATCGACGGTGCTGCAGCCGGCCAGCAGCATCAGCGCCAGCAGCGGAACCCAGCGCCAGCGGACAGAGTCGACAATAGAGAATACGCAGCGATTGACCATGCCGCTAAGCTAACCTTCCTATTCTTGCGCAGCAATCATGCTCGTGCAGCGCCTTTCCGGAGAACGCCATGCGCCCGTTCGCCCTGCTCGTCAGCCTGCTCCTGCTCGGTGCCTGCGCATCGCCGCTGCCACAGGCCGATCCCGACAAGGCCTGGATCGACCTCAAGGGCAGCGGCATAGACTTGCTGATGGCCGACCGCCTGGATCGCGAACGCGTCAACGACGGCCGTTACTTCCAGGTCACCCCGGGTGCCCATGAGCTGGACATGCGCTATCAGTTCGAAGTGAGCGGCGGCGGTGGCGGCGCCTTCATGTCGGAACCGCGGCAGATGACCTGCGACATCCGTATCCAGTACGACCATTTCGCGGCCGGCCAGCGCTACCGTGTCGAGGCACGTTCGCTGGTGATGCGCGGCCAGGCCATTCTCTACGATGCCGAGCGCAACGTGCTGGCCCGTGGCAAGAACCTGCGTTGCGGGACGTTCTGAGGCTCGCGCACGAGCCACGCCAGGCTGGATGCCAACCCGGCGTGTCGAACACGGGATACGGCCGCGCCGCTTGCCAGGAAGAGGGGCGGCGGAAATGCTCGCTGCGTCAGGCTTCCAGCACCACTTCCAGGGTGATTTCGGCGTTCAGCACCTTGGACACGGGGCAACCGGTCTTGGCGGTTTCCACGGCTTTTTCAAAAGCCGCCCGGTCGGCGCCCGGCACCCTGGCTTTCAGCGACAGGTGCACCGCGGTGATGGCGAAGCCGCCATCCTGCTTGTCCAGGGTCACTTCGGCCTGGGTGTCGATGCTCTCGGCGGTCATGCCTGCCTCGCCCAGCTCCTTGGACAGGGCCATGGAGAAACAGCCCGCATGGGCGGCGCCGATCAGCTCTTCCGGGTTGGTGCCGGGCGCGCCTTCGAAACGGGTATTGAAGCCGTAAGGCTGGTTCGCCAGGGCACCACTCTGGGTGGAGATGGTGCCTTTGCCGTCCTTGATGCCGCCCTGCCAGTGGGCCGATGCTGTCTTCTTCATCTGAGTGCTCCTGTTGATGAGGGGTACAGAGTTCAGAGAGACGGCGGGCGGACAAGTTCGTACGATTTCGTCAGCGCAATCCGGCGAGGATGTCGAATGCGTGCCGGCGGTCATCGAAATCGTAAAGATCGCAGGTGAAGATCAATTCGTCGGCGGCGGTCTGTTCCAGCAGGACCTCCAGACGCGCGCGTACCTTCTGTGGGCCGCCAATCACCGCCATGCCGAGGAAGCTGCCGACGGCATCGCGCTCGTGGGGCAGCCACAGGCCGTCCATGGACGCTACCGGCGGACGCTGCACCAGGCTCTGACCACGGATAAGGGCGAGGATGCGCTGATAGGCGGAGGTGGCCAGGTATTCGGCCTGCTCGTCGGTGTCGGCCGCCAGCAGCGGCACGCCGAGCATCACATAGGGCTTGTCGAGCACCGCCGACGGCTTGAAGGCGTTGCGGTAGACCCGAATCGCCTCGTGCATGTAGCGCGGCGCGAAATGCGAGGCGAAGGCGTAAGGCAGGCCCCACTCACCGGCAAGCTGGGCGCTGAACAGGCTGGAGCCGAGCAGCCAGATCGGCACGTTGGTCCCCGTACCGGGCATGGCGATGACCCGCTGATCCGGTGTACGCGGGCCCAGGTAGCGCTGCAGCTCGGCGACGTCCTGGGGGAAATCGTCGGCGCTGCCGGAACGCTCGCGGCGCAACGCATGGGCGGTGAACTGATCGGCGCCGGGCGCGCGGCCCAGGCCCAGTTCGATACGCCCCGGGTACAAGGTGGCCAGGGTGCCGAACTGCTCGGCGATCACCAGCGGCGCATGGTTGGGCAGCATCACCCCGCCGGAACCGAGGCGGATACTCGAGGTGCCGGCCGCCAGATAGCCCAGCAACACCGCGGTGGCGGAACTGGCGATGCCATCCATGTTGTGGTGCTCGGCCACCCAGAAGCGCTGAAAGCCGAGGCTTTCCACATGCCTGGCCAGGGCCAGGGAATTGTGCAGGGCCTGCTGCGGGCTGCCGGTGTCGCGGACCGGCGCCAGATCGAGAACGGAAAGCGGAAGCGTTGCGAGAGCAGTCATGGCGATCAACCTTGGCAGTGGATAGCCTCGACGCCTGGCGGCGTCGCGACATACCCGAGTAAAACAGTAGGTCTTACTCTACGCCAAAAGCAGCCTGATGAGCCAGGGCAGAGCACTCGAGAGATCCGTCATGCGCTTGCGCCACAGGCGTGAAAAAGCCGGCTATGGCCTGATGCCGGTCAGTTAAGCATTTGGCTCGCAAAACGGCGGTTTGCCCTGGCCCTGCAGGAGCCGCGACCTCGCGGCGAATCGTGGCCATATCGCGATTTTTGCAGCATGCCCACCATCACATCGCGCCGAGGTCGACGCTCCTACACGGGCGGCGGTTTGCCGCTCTTGCTCCTACAAAAGCCTTATCTGATCAGCATTGGGCTATGGCCGGCTGTTGGAGCAGCGGAATCAATTGCGCTGGTAGACGATATCCTTGGTGCCGCCACCACAGCTGCCGACCACCTGCCTGTCGGTCACGCTGCCCTTGTCGACGATCTCAAGGGTGTAGGAGGCAACGCCGTTGGCCTGGATCTTCGCATCGATCTCGGACTTCAGTTCTTCACAATCTTTTGCCGCGAAAGCCGAACCGGCCAGCGCCATGAGGCCTAGGGCAAACAACACTTTTCTCATCGCAAACGCTCCCTCGTTACCAGTGAAAAAACCGGGCATCTGTACGCCGCCCGAGTCAATGAAAGCCGCGCATCGCCGTTATGACAAGGCGAATGCCGACATTCATGGCAGCAATCAGCTGTTGGCGACCCGGAAGCCGACCTTCAGCGTGACCTGATAGTGCGCCACCGCACCGTTGGCGATGTGCCCGCGGGTTTCGGTGATCTCGAACCATTCCAGATTGCGAATGCTCTTGCTGGCCTCGGCCAGGGCATTGCTGATGGCTTCTTCGATACTGGACGTGGACGAGCCAACCAGCTCGACCTTCTTGTAGGTGTGGTGATCCGACATATCGCCTCCCGGCCTGATGAATGCTCATGGGTGAGTACCCTTAATCAATCAGTCCCGGACGGCGCGATAAAAGTTCAGGCTTTCGAGTCATGCCTCAGCGAGCGGTTGCCGATGCGCTCGATCCGATCGCCGGCGAAAACTACGAAACGGCAGGGCTGGATGGGTCGGCCGCGCAGGAACGTGGACCCACCGACTTATCGCCCTTTCAGCCGAGAAACGCCTGCAACTGTTCGAGCATCCACGCCTTGTGTGCCTCGCTGAACACGATGCCATGCCTGCTTTCGATCAACAGGCGCTCGTCGACGCGGCGCTCGAACCAGTCCTCGACGAAGCCCGGGGCGTAGCCACCGGTGCTGAAGCCACCGCCCGCCAAGGCGATCAGTGCCGGGTAGGCATCGAGGTAGTCCCGGCGTCGATCGATGCGCTGGCGGTACTGATAAAGCCAGAACTGCATGTCGTAGAGCAGGTATGACAGCGGATCGGCATGCAGGGCGAAGCAGCGCTTTTCCTCGAGCAGTCTGAGGGCGATGGCACGCATGGCCTGGTCGATTCGTGAAAAAGGCTCGAAACCCTGCAGCAAGGACGCGAGGGTTTCGGAGAATTCGCCGTCGGTCACCCGCAGCCGTTCCTCTTCGAAGTCTTCCTCCGAGGTGTCGAAGTGTTGCTCATCCACCAGCCCGCGCACGAAGCTCTCGAAATCCCTGGCCAGGAAGGTGATGCGGTAGTCGTCTTCCTGATCGACGTGCACCACCCGGGGTTCGCCCTGCGGGCCGCAGTGGCGGTAGTCGAGGGCGACCATGTCATGGCCGGCCGAGGGGCAGTCGCAGATGTACACGCCGATATCCGGATAGCCCCATTCCTGCACCATGAAGCGGCTGCCGAGCTGGCCGCCGAGGGAGTAGATCTTGTCGCGGCCGATGCTGGGGAAGCTGGTGATCGCCACATGATCGTCGGCCCAGGATGTCGGCGTCTCGGTGGGGAAGCAGCACTTGTGCGGTGTGCCGCCGTTGTGACGTCGCATGAAGGTCACGTAGGACGGCGGCAGGCGATAGCCGAGCTCGGCTTCGAGCTCGGCTATCAGCGTATCGCCGGGCGCTGCGTCGGTGATGTTCTTGCGGGCGTAGTCGCTGTCGTCCCAGAAGGCCTGCAGGTCGATATCGTCGGGAAAAGTGCTCATGCGGGTCTCGTCAATCAGGCAACGGCCAGTGCGCCTGGACACTGGCCAATGAAAAGGGATGGGGTCAGGAACCGCGTTCGATGCCGTTGCCGCCCCCGAACCAGCACGACCCGCTCAGGATGTGGCAAGCCGGGCATCAGGATCTGCCGTCCGGGCATTCATTCCAGCGCCCCGCTCCAGCTCCGAACCGAGCCAGTGCGCCAACCGCTCGGCCCGCTGATCGCTGCGCTGCCCGGGCACCCAGAGGGCCAGGCGCGCCTCGGTCTCGACGAACCCCCAGGGCGCCACCAGACGCCCCGCGGCCAGGTCATCGGCCACCAGTTGCCGTGGCGCGATGGCCACGCCCAGACCGGCGCTGGCCGCTTCGAGCAGGTAATACAGATGCTCGAAGCCCTGGCCAAGCTGCAACGCCCCGGACGCCAGGCCTATCGCATCGCCCCACTGCGGCCAGGCCTGAGGGCGCGAGGTGGTGTGCAGCAAGGCCTCGTGCAGCAGCGCCTGGGGGGCGGCCGCGTGCAGCTCGGCGAAACGCACGTAACGCGGGCTGAGCACCGGGCCGATCGACTCGCGGGCCAGTTCGAAGACGCGCATGTCCGCCGGCCAGGGCGGCTCGGCGTACAGCAGGGTGGCATCGACCTGGGGGCTGCGCGGGTCCGGCTCGCCGTGGCTGGTGGACAGCTGCAGGTGCAGGTCGGGCAAGGCCCGGTTGAGCCGATCCAGACGCGGAATGAACCAGCGCGCCAGCAGGCTGCCGGGGCAACCGAGGACGAAGGGCGCATCGGCGTTCTGCCGCTTGAGTTCGACACAGACCTGGCGCAGGCGCTCGAAGGTTTCGCCACTGACGTCACGCAGACGCAGCCCCGCGTCGGTGAGCTTGAGGCCGCGCCCGTCCTTGCTGAACAGCGCCAGGCCGAGCTGCTCTTCCAGATTGCGGATCTGCCGGCTCACGGCGCCATGGGTGACATGCAGTTCATCCGCGGCGCGACTGACGCTGAGCAGCCGCGCCGCCGCCTCGAAGGCGTGCAGGGCATTGAGCGAGGGCAGCTCCTGGGCCATCTCAGTCGACCAGCTCGGGCAGGAAGCGGATGTCCATGCTGTAGCGCCTGGGCTTGTTCGGGTCGATCATCACCGTCACCTGGGAGTCGCTGATGTAGGGACCCGGATCGAACCACAGGTTGGCGCTGCGGAACACATGCAGCTTGTTGGTCTGCGGGTTCAGCCACTGGGCGACGATGCGGTAGGGATTGCGGCCATTGATGGTCAGCGTCTCGTTGAGCTCCACATCCACCACCTCCGCCTGCACTGGCGTACCGGTCGCCAGCAGCTGTACGCTGCGACGCTTGCCGAACAGCGGTGGCAGGACGATGGCCAGGCCGATCAGCAGGAACACCAGGCCGATGCCTCCCACGATCAAGCTGCCCGCCCAGTTCTGGCCGAAGCTGTCGATATGCGCGCGCTGCGGATCCTGCGGGTCGTAATACAGCGCAACCCGCTCACCGATGGCGAAGGCCGGCGGATGGCTGCAGGTGTTGCTGTGGTACTCGCCCAGGGTACCGTCCTGGGTGACGAAGGAAACCGTCGGGCAGCCTCCCTCGATGTCCACCACGGAGCCCTGGGCCGGCGCCATCCGCGCCTCGCCGACGATACGGTTGACCTGAATGCCGATCGCGATCACCAGCAAGAGCGCCCCGATACCTGGGAATATCCACACCCATCCTGTTTTCATCCTGCCTCCGATCCGTTACCTGTGAATAAAGATCACGTCATCATCTGTTAGGCACGCCGATGTTGCCATCGACCGTCTCACAGCTACGCGCATTTTTGAACAGAAGAAGTGCAATGCGCTCCTCTTCTTCCCTGCCGTCCACGAAGACGACGCAATCCTCATATGTGACTTTTAATCACGATAAGTTTCCAACTAATCGCTTTTCCCGGCGCCGCCGCACGGTTAGTCTGCCTCCCATCGCAGTCTTGCTTGAGGCCAGCACTGGCCCTCGAACTCACAGGAGAATCCCATGACTTCATTGCGCAACGGCCCCGACGCCACCGGCCTGTTCGGTGCGTTCGGCGGCCAGTACGTCGCCGAGACGCTGATGCCGCTGATCCACGACCTGGCCGCCGAATACGAAAAGGCCAAGCAGGACCCCGAATTCGCCAGGGAGCTGGCCTACTTCCAGCGCGACTACGTCGGCCGTCCGAGCCCGCTGTACTTCGCCGAGCGCCTGACCGAGCACTGCGGTGGGGCAAAGATCTACCTCAAGCGCGAAGAGCTGAATCATACCGGCGCGCACAAGATCAACAACTGCATCGGCCAGATCCTCCTGGCCAGGCGCATGGGCAAGCAACGCATCATCGCCGAGACCGGCGCCGGCATGCATGGCGTGGCCACCGCCACCGTCGCCGCGCGCTTCGGCCTGCAGTGCGTGATCTACATGGGCACCACCGACATCGAGCGGCAGCAGGCCAACGTCTTCCGCATGCGCCTGCTCGGCGCCGAGGTGATCCCGGTCACCGCCGGCACCGGCACCCTCAAGGATGCGATGAACGAAGCCCTGCGCGACTGGGTGACCAACGTCGACAGCACCTTCTACATCATCGGCACCGTGGCCGGGCCGCACCCTTATCCGGCGATGGTGCGCGACTTCCAGGCCGTCATCGGCAAGGAAACCCGCGACCAGCTGCAAGCCCAGGAAGGCCGCCTGCCGGACAGCCTGGTCGCCTGCATCGGTGGCGGCTCCAACGCCATGGGCCTGTTCCACCCGTTCCTCGACGACGAGTCGGTACGGATCATCGGCGTCGAAGCCGCCGGCCACGGCATCGAGACCGGCCAGCACGCAGCCAGCCTCAACGGCGGCGTACCGGGCGTGCTGCACGGCAACCGCACCTTCCTGCTGCAGGACGACGACGGCCAGATCATCGACGCCCACTCGATTTCCGCCGGCCTCGACTACCCCGGCATCGGCCCGGAACACGCCTGGTTGTTCGACATCGGCCGCGTCGAGTACACCTCGATCACCGACAAGGAAGCGCTGGCCGCCTTCCACCAATGCTGCCGCCTGGAAGGCATCATCCCGGCCCTGGAAAGCGCCCATGCCCTGGCCGAAGTATTCAAGCGCGCCCCGACCCTGCCCAGGGATCACCTGATGGTGGTCAACCTCTCGGGCCGCGGCGACAAGGACATGCAGACCGTCATGCACCACTACGACGAACAGGAAGAACACCTATGAGCCGCCTGCAGACGCGCTTCGCCGAGCTGAAACAACAGAACCGCGCCGCCCTGGTGACCTTCGTCACCGCCGGCGACCCGAACTACGACGCTTCCCTGGCGATTCTCAAGGGCCTGCCGGCCGCCGGCGCCGACGTGATCGAGCTGGGCATGCCGTTCACCGACCCGATGGCCGACGGCCCGGCCATCCAGCTGGCCAACATCCGCGCCCTGGCGGCCAGGCAGAACCTGGCCAAGACCCTGCAGATGGTTCGCGAATTCCGCCAGCAGGAGCAGGCCACGCCGCTGGTGCTGATGGGTTACTTCAACCCGATCCACAAGTACGGCGTCGAGCGCTTCATCGCCGACGCCAAGGAGGCGGGCGTCGACGGCCTGATCGTGGTCGACCTGCCACCGGAACATAACGTCGACCTGTGCGACCCGGCCCAGGCCGCCGGCATCGACTTCATCCGCCTGACCACCCCGACCACCGACGACAAGCGCCTGCCCACCGTACTCGATGGCAGCTCCGGTTTCGTCTACTACGTCTCCGTGGCCGGCGTCACCGGCGCCGGTTCGGCGACCCTGGAACACGTCCAGGAAGCGGTCGCGCGCCTGCGTCGCCATACCGACCTGCCGATCAGCATCGGCTTCGGCATCCGCACTCCGGAACACGCGGCGACCATCGCCCGCCTGGCCGACGGCGTGGTGGTCGGCTCGGCGCTGATCGACCACATCGCCAAGGCGGAAAACGACCAGCAGGCCATCGACGGCGTGCTGACCCTGTGCCGCCAGTTGGCCGAAGGGGTGCGTGGCGCCCGCCGCTGAGTACCCGCCGCGCGAGCGCCGATAGCCGCATGCCGGCCGTCATGCTGCGGGGCGGGATCGAGCTGAAGGAAAGCCCTGCACCGGCGCCCGGGCGGACGCCGGTCGGCAGGCTCAGGCGGCGATATCGAGCAGGCTACCGGTACTCTGCTGGTAGCTGGCGACATTCTGGTACTGCTTGAGCAACGCCTGCACCAACTGGTCATAGCCGTTACTGCTGGCTGTGGAACTGTCGCTGCCGGCTTGCTGGCTGCTGTGCATGCCGGGCGGTGGTGGCGGCGGTGCGCTGGCCTGCAGGGCGCTGTTCAGCTCGTCAGCGTTGATCGAACCGTCCTCGTCGCCGTCGAGCAGGGCGAACAGCTCGCTGCTGCCTTGGACGCCGGCGGCACTGGCGGCGCTGGCCAGCTCGTCGCTGCTGACCACGCCGTCGCCGTTGCTGTCGAGGGCACTGAGCAACGCGCTGGCATCGGTGGATGACGCCCCGGCCGGAGGCGGTGGCGGCGGCATCTGCCCGCCGCCCGCCGCCATGGCTTCACCCAGTTCGTCGAGCCCGATACTGCCATCGCTATTGGCATCGAGCAGGCTCAGCAGCGAATCGATGTCGTAGGTGTTCTGGCTGTCATCGCTGCTGCTCGCCGACGACAGCGATACTGTCAGTTCGCTGCTGCTGATGCTGCCGCTGGAATCGCTGTCCAGCAGGCTGAACAACTGCTTGAGTGGATTGTTCTCGGTCGTGGTAGTGCTGCTGCCCGTCAGTGATCTCAATGCGTTGAGGCCACTGGCGTAGCTGGAATAGCCGCTTACGCCGCTAATGCTCATGGAGACGCCTCCCTGGAAGTGGGCTGGCCGGAAACCGCTTTTCCGGTTCGTGCAGACTCCCGGGGGCATGTGTCGAGACGATACAGCCTTTGTATCAAGCGCTTTACATAGCGTCCCGGGCCAGGACGATCTCGACCGTCAGCCCACCGCCCGGGGTTTCGCTCAGGCACAGCGAGGCCTCCATGCGCCGCGCCGCCTCGCGCACGATGGACAGCCCCAGCCCCACGCCGCCGGAACTTCGGTTGCGCGACGACTCGAGCCGGAAATAGGGCTCGAAAACCCGCTCGCGCTGCGCCTGCGCGATACCCGGCCCCTGGTCGATGACCCGGATGCGCACCTGGCTGGCGTCGTCCTCCAGGCATATCTGCGCGTGGCCGGCATAGCGCAAGGCGTTCTCCAGCAGGTTGCTCAGGCAGGTGCGCATGGCCATCGGCGGCACCTCGATCGGCGCGCAGTGGCCCTCGACCTGCACCCGATCGCCGCGTTCGCAGGCATCCTCGGCCATGGCCTCGACCAGCGCCTGCAGGTCGAGGCGCTGCGGCGCTTCGCGCATGCTCTCCTGATGCAGGAAGGCCAGCGTCGAGTCCAGCAACGCCATCATCTCGGCGAGATCCTGGGAGAATTGCTCGCGCAACACCGGCGACTCGATGTCCTCGACACGCAGTTTCAGCCTCGCCACCGGCGTGCGCAGGTCGTGGGAGACGGCCACCAGCATGCGCCCACGCTGCTGCATCTGTTCGCGGATGCGCGCCTGCATGCGATTGAAGGCGGCGGCGGCCTGGCGCGCCTCGTAGGGGCCGGTTTCCTCCAGGGGCGGGTTGTCCAGTTCTTCGCTGAGCAGCCGGGCCGCCTCGCCAAGGCGGCTGACCGGGCGCGCCAGCAGACGCGCGCCGATCCAGGCGGCACTGACCAGGGCCAGGAACTGGAACACGAACGGCGCGCCGAGAAACGGCGGCAGCCAGGACTCGTCCGGCGGCGGGCCGGGGGGCGCCATGCCGGCCCCCTGCTCGGGCGGCGGTGGCGGAGGCGGCGGTGGATGGCCGTACTGGCTGAACCAGGTGAAGGCCAGCACATGGGCGAGCACGATGGTTCCCATGAACACCGCGAACAAGCGCACGAACAGGGTATCGAAGCGACGCATCAGTGAATGTCCCGCGCATCGAACAGGTAGCCTTCGCCACGCACCGTCTTGAGCAGCGTCGGCGCGCGCGGATCGTCACCCAGCTTCTGCCGCAGGCGCGAGACCAGCAGGTCGATGCTGCGGTCGAAGGCTTCGACCGAGCGCCCCCGCGCGGCATCGAGCAGCTGTTCGCGACTGAGTACCCGACGTGGCCGCTGCAGGAAGACCCAGAGCAGGCGGTACTCGGCATTGGACAGCGGCACCAGCAGGCCATCCGGCCTGCGCAGCTGGCGCAGGGCGCCATCCAGCTGCCAGCCGTCGAAGCGGACCCGGTCGCACAGCAGCGCCTCACCACCGTCACGCACGCGCCGCAGGATCGACTGGATGCGCGCGACCAGTTCGCGGGGCTCGAAGGGCTTGGCCATGTAGTCGTCCGCCCCCAGTTCGAGACCGATGACGCGGTCGGCCGGCTCGCCGCGGGCGGTCAGCATGAGGATCGGGATGCCGGACTCGCCGCGCAGCCAGCGGCACAGCGACAGGCCATCCTCGCCGGGCAGCATCAGGTCGAGCACGACGATGTCGAAACTGCCGGTCCGCAAGGCCTCGCGCAGGCCTGCGCCGTCGCTGACCCCCTGGCTGGCGATGCCGTAGCGCGCCAGATAGCCGAGGAGCAGTTCGCGAATGGCGATATCGTCATCGACCACAAGGGCCTTGATCGGCGGCCGGGGGGCGGCCCGATCGGGGGG
>NZ_QJUM01000047.1 GCF_004327355.1 Phytopseudomonas dryadis | reverse complement strand
GAACTGCTCAACCGGCCGGTGACCCAGGCCGACCTGGACAATGGCGTCACCGTGCAGGTGCCGGTCGCCCCGGGCCAGAGCAACGTGGAGGTGAGCGCGACCATCACCGACCCGGCGGGCAACAGCGGCTCCGCCAATGACGACAAGCCGGTGGATGACCTGCCGCCCGCCCTGAACACTGCCCTGGGCGATCAGGCCGATGCCGATGCCGATCCCGTCAGCCTGGACCTGAGCGGGCATTTCAGCGACGCCGTGGACGGCTCGGCGCTGACCTTCGCTGCCGTCGGCCTGCCCGATGGCCTGAGCATCGACCCGGCAACGGGGGTGATCAGCGGCACGATCGGGTCCTCTGCCAGCCAGGGGGGCGACGGCCATGGCGAGTATCCGGTGACCGTCACGGCCACCGACAAGGCCGGCAACAGCACCGAGGCGAGTTTTACCTGGCGTGTCGACAACCCTGCGCCGCAGGCCTTCGATGACAGCGCCAGCACCGACGAGGACACGCCGCTGATCGTCGATGCCGCCAACGGGGTGCTGGGCAATGACCGCGACGTCGATGGCGACAACCTGAGCGTGACCGGTTTCAGCGTGGCGGGGAGCGACTACCTGCCGGGCGAAACGGCGGATATCGCCGGCGTCGGCCAACTGACCCTGCATGCCGATGGCAGTTACAGCTTCGTCCCCGTCGCCGACTGGCATGGCAGCGTGCCGCCGGTGACCTACAGGATCAGCGACGGCGAGGGCGGCACTGACAGCGCGGTGCTGAACATCGGCGTCGAGCCGGTCGTCGACATCGCCCCGGACAGCGATGTCGTGGCCCGGAATGGATCGGTGCTCACCTCGGTACTGGGCAACGACGGTTTCAGCAATGCCGACCGGGTCATCAGCGCGACCACCGCGCCAGCCAACGGCACGCTCCAGGTGAATGCCGATGGCAGCATCCGCTATACGCCGGATGCCGATTTCGTCGGCAGCGACAGCTACACCTACACCGTCACCAGCGGTGGGGTCAGTGAAACCACCACGGTGACCCTCACCGTGATCGCCGTGGACATCGTCGATAACGCCAGCCCGGCAGGCGTCAACGCCGGCAATGGCGATAACGTGCTGGCCAGTATCGATGACCTGGTCAATACCCGGATCACCGGCCAGGCGCCGGCCGGGGCGAGCGCCGAGGACATCACCCTGGTGGTGAGCGATGGCCAGGGCAACAGCGTGACGGTGCCGGCGACGGCCATCAGCCTCGATGCCGAGGGCAGGCTGACCGCCAGCGTGGATGTCAGCACCCTGCTCGACGGTGAGCTGAGCGTGACCCTGACGGTGCAGAGCCCGAGCGGCGTGGCTGTCAGCACCTCGGATGTGATCGGCAAGGACACCGTCACCGAGGTGAGCATCGACCCGCTCGACGTGATCAATGGGCAGACCCCCGGCGAAATCACCGGCAAGGGCGAACCCGGCTCGACCATCACCCTGAACATCGGCGACCAGCAACTGGCCGATGACATTCTCGTCGACGACAACGGCGACTGGCGTTACACGCCCGTGGCGCCCTTCCCGGACGGCGAGGGCAGCCTGACCGCCCATACCGTCGACCCCGTGGGCAATAGCAATACGGCGCAGCGCAACGTGCCGACGGTGTCGATCGTGGCGCCGCCGGACGACGTCCTGGGCCACGTGATCGTTCACGAAAAGGGCCTGGCCAATGGCTCGGAGCCCGACTCCGGTGAACAGATCGCCCATTCGACGTTCACGCTGGGCGTCATCGGTGATCTGCAAGGGATCGAGGTGGGCGGTATCGGCATCGACCTCCAGCAGTTGCTCGACAGCGCGACCACGCCCATCGCTATCCCCACCGCCCTGGGGCTGCTGCAGATCAACGGATACGCGGCCGCCACTGGCGAGGTCAGCTACACCTACACGCTGCACACGCCCGTGGCCAACGACAGCGTGCAGATCGCCGACTCGGCGCGCGAAGACGTGGCCATCCGCATCATCATGACGGCGGGCGACAGCCGCAGTACCACGCTGACGGTGGCAATCATCGACGATGTGCCGGTCGCCGTGGATCAGCAGGCGGTCGAGCTCGACGAGGGCGGCGTCACCGTCGGCACCGCCACTGGCGAAGACAACCTGCTGCAGGACGCGCGCGGCGCCGATGGCGCCCGCGTCCACAGGTTCAGGTACCTGGATGGCAATGGCGACGAGCAGTTGTCCGAGGTCATTGGCGACGGCGCCAGCCTGACCGTGACCACCCAGTTCGGTGGCCAGTTGACGGTGCACAGTGACGGCACCTGGAGCTACACCAGCCCGCCCGCCCGTGACAGCGGTGTCGCCGCCGGCCATGGCGCCCCGGGGAGCGATAGCGATGAGCAACTGGCGGCGGATTTCGCTTACCAGTTGATCGACGGCGATGGCGATCTCAGCGACTGGGCCACGCAGCCGATCCGGGTGAGCGACACGGTACCGGGGCTCGGTACGCCGGAAAACCAGCGCGTGGAAGAGAAGTACCTGGGCAACGGTTCCGAGCCCGACGCGCAGAAGCTGGTGGTGTCGGGGGCGTTGCAGGTACAGAAGGGGGCCGACGCCATCACGGTCGGCATCGACGGGGCGGCCACCATTGCCGCGCTCGAGGCGCTGGGGCTCAAGCACCTGGGGATCGACCTGAGCATTGCCCTGGTCGACGGCCGGATCGAGGCGAGTGCGGGCGGTACGCCCATCTTTACCCTCGAGCTGACCAGCACCACCAGCAATGCCGCGGGCTACACCTTCACCCTGCACAATGCGCTGGATCACGCGCCGGACGTGGAGGTCATCGATCTGCCGTTCCAGGTGCTGGTCACCGACGCCGACGGCGACACCGCCGGCGCTGGCTTCGTCGTCAGCGTGGTCGACGACAGCCCGCAGGACAACAAGGCGATCACGCTGGAGGAGGACGGCAGCGTCACCTTCACCACCAGTGCCGACGCCACCGGCGACAATACCCTGATCAAGGCCGGCTCCGAACCCGCGCATGGCACGGTGAGCGTCAATCCGGACGGCAGCATCACCTATGTGCCGAACGGCAACTACAGCGGTACCGACACCTTCACCTACACCACTGTCACCGATCAGAGCAGCAGCGGTTACGACGTGACGGTGACCGTCACGGTCAATCCGGTCGCCGATGCGCCGACCCTGACGGTGGAGGCGCCCGGCGTCACGACCGCCGAGGACACCGCCGTCGCCCTGGGGCTGAACGCGCCCCAGGTCACCGATGCGCTCGACCAGAATGCGGCGGCCGACGGCGACAATCCCGAGCGCCTGGGCCTGATCACCCTGAGCGGCATCCCGGCCGGGGCCCTGCTGTCCGCCGCTGCCGATGGCGCCTCGGCCGCGATCAGCCACAGTGCCACGGGCGCGCCGATCACCATCGTGCTCAGCGACGGTCAGCATATCGCCGACCTCAGCGGCCAGACGCTGACCATGACCACGGCCCAGTACCAGGCGCTGATGCTGCTGCCGCCTGCGGAAAGCCATGCCAACTTCACGGTCGGGATCGAGGTCACCAGCTATGAGGTGGACGCCGCCGACCGGCCGCTGGACGGCGTGGCCGGCGCCACGTCGGTGGCCAGCGTGCAGGTCGCCGTGCAGGCCGTGACCGACCCGCTCGAGCTGAAGATCGATGGTGGCGACAGCCATGTCGTGACCATCGATGAAGACAGCGCCCTCGACCTGGCCAGCCTGCTGACGGTGGCTTACCCGAACAGCGATGGCAATACCACGGCGGACGTGGACGGTAGCGAGGAGCGCTGGTTCGAGATCAGCGGCTTGCCGGTCGGCAGCCAGGTCAATGGCATCCTGGTGACCAGCGTCGACCAGGTCGTCACGATCCCGGCGCCCGGGTTGAGCGTCTCGGCCGATCAACTGCCGGCGATCGGCATCACCCCACCGCAAAACTTCAGTGGCGATATCAGCGGTATCACCGTGACCCTCAAGGGACAGGATCACGATGCCGATGGCATCGGTTCAGGAGCCACCCTCGGCGCGGTGGTGCAGGACAGCGTCAGCCTGACCCTGCACGTCAATCCGGTCGCCGACGATATCCGCGTCGATGACGTCGAAACCGCGGAAGACACGGCCGTGGCCTTCCTCGCCGGGGTCAGCGTCAGCGACAACGATACCGCGACCACCGGTGGCGTGGAGATCATCACCAAGGTCGAGTTCGAGGTGCCGAGCGGCTGGCTGGTCACGGCCCCGGCGGCCACCGCCGACTGGTCGGCCAGCCTGAACGGCGGCACCTACAGCATCGAGTCCACCAGCGCCGGTTACGACCTGCAGGACATCCTCGGGCAATTCTCCATCCTGCCGCCGGCCCACAGCAGCCTGGATGCCACGCTGCAACTGAACATCACCAGCCAGGACAGCCAGACGGTCAATGGCACGCTGGTCACCGACCAGCAGACCAACCCCTATGACCTGACGATCAGCGTGAGGCCGGTGGCCGAAACGATTGGCGACGGCAGCGTCAGCGATAGCGACGGCAATGGCAGCGCGGATCTGGGCATGATCGGCGATCATGTCTACGTGACCGAGGGCGTCGAGGACACTTGGTTCGTCCTGGGGCAGGAGGACGGCTTCAACCTGGCCGATCCGGATGCCTGGTTCAATGAAGACGGCAACGAGTCCGTCTTCGCCCTGCTGACCCCGGAGCTGATCGCCGGCGACGGTTCGCAAGCCGACGCTTTCGGCTCGCAGTTCCAGTACAGCACCGACGGTGGCGCGACCTGGGTGGTGCAGACCTACGGTGGCGATGCCATCGAGGTGCCCCTCGAATACCTCGGCACCTTGCAGTTCAAGGCCGCCGCGGATTTTTCCGGTATGTTCAGGATCGGCGTCCAGGTCAAGACCGTGGATTACGACGACGATCATCCGGGCGACCTGAGCCGGGCCAATGTCGGCATCAGCGGGGCGGCCGAGCTGACCAATATTCTGATCAAGCCCGCCGCCGACACGGTTACCACCAGCATCACCGCGCGCGTGGAAGGCGGCGAGGACCAGGCGCTGCCGCTGTCGATCCGTCCCAGCAGTTCGGACCCGTCGGAAATCTTCAACGTGACCCTGTCCGGGATTCCGCTGGGCGCGACCATTACCTACGGCGCGCAGAGTTTCACCGCCACGGCGGGCAATACCAGCTGGTTGCTCGAGGACTTCGATGCGAGCCTGCCGATGACCGTCACCCCGCCGCTGCATTCCAACGAGACGTTCACCCTGCAGGTGTCCACCGTCTCGGTGGATACCCTGGTCATACCGGGCGATCCGGGCTCGCCTTACAGTTCGACCTCGGCGCCCCATGAACTGACTATCGTGGTGGCGCCCAAGGGCGTGGCCGATCCGGCCGACATCGAGCTGAGCACGGACAGCTTCAGCGAGGCCCAGGTCGACGCGGCCGGCGGCATCGCCCTCAATCAACTGATCGTCAATGCCGCACTGATCGATGACGACGGCTCCGAAGTGCTGACGTTCAAGATCAGCGGCCTGCCCGAGGGTTTCGCCATCGAGGGCGCGACCTTCATCGGCGGTAGCGGTACATCGCGCGAGTGGTCGCTGACCCAGGCGCAACTGGCCAGCGCCAGCCTGAAAACCCCGGCCAACTTCAATGGCACCCAGCCGTTCGACCTCTATGTGGTCACCACCGAGAACGACGGTGACTCGCTGACCGAGAGGAAACTGGTCGAAGTGCGGGTCAGCCCCTCGCCGGAGGCCGATATCACCCTGTCCAGCAGCCTGCAGGAAGATGTTCCCGGGCGCCTCGATTTCTCCATCGTGCAGCGTAACGGCGACACCGATGAGGTGCTCGAGGCGGTCTGGATCAAGGCCAGCGACGTCGACGCCGCCAGCGACTTCAGCCTGACCTTCGGCGCCAATGGCGGCAGCCTGGCCAGCGCCGTCGCCAACGGCGAGAGCGGCATCGTGCTGGAGGACGGCTGGTACAAGCTGACCGGCGGCGCCATCGACGCCCTCTACGCCCAGGGCAAGGCCAACTGGCACGGCAGCGCCGGTTTCGCCGTGCGTTACCTGATCACCGACCCGGCCGCCGATGCCAGCGTCACGGCGGTGACCGAAGGCTTCGATGGCAACTACCTGATCGAGGTGGCGCCGGTGACCGACCAGGTGACCCTGGCCGTCACCGATGGCCAGCAGACGACCCTGAGCGGCGCCGGCACCCTGAGCGTCGGCCTGCTGCTCGGCAACGAGAACGCCGACTACGACGGCAGCGAGCAACTGACCCGTATCCTCATCGACAACGTGCCGGACGGCGTGGTGGTCAAGGACGCGGCATTCATCGGCAACGGCCAGTGGCTGATGATCAGCAGCGATGCCTTCGACGCCAGCCTGGCCAAGACCATCGAATTCCAGGTGCATGGTTCCGCCGGCGGGCTGAGCGATCACCCGATCGGCATCACCGTGGTCAGCCAGGACGCTGGCAACGGCGTGGACAGCCGCGCCACGGTGACCGTCAGCCTGAGCACCGACTTCCCCGCGGGCCCGGCCGAGCAGCCGGCGCAGATCCTCGACTGGAGCCAGACCAGCTTCGAGCCGAGCGAGGACAGCCCGTTCAGCCTCGACCAGGCCATCGCGGCGCAGATCGAGGACGGCGTGAGCGACAACGGCTTCACCGTGACCCTGAGCGACCTGCCGGCGGGGACCCAGGTCAGCGGCATGACGCTGACCCTGATCAATGGCCAGGCGCTCTGGACCGCCTCGGGCAGCGGTGGCGACGCCGAGCTGCAGGCGCTGCTGCAGAGCATCCAGGTGACGCCGCCGGCGAACTGGAACAGCAACCAGGGCTCGTTCGACTACCAGGCCAAGCTGACCACCTACGTGCCCAGCGGCAGCCGCGCCGAAGCCGCCCTGAGCCTGGAACAGGCGGTGCTGCCGGTCACCGATGCGGCGGATATCCTGATCAGCGCGCCGAGCGTCGACGAGGGCGGCGACCTGGCGATCCGCATCGATATCGGCAACGCGGCCGATGCCCCGAACTGGACACTGCTCGATGGCACCCTCTACCTGCAACTGGTGGAGCCGGTCGCCATGCAGGGCGGCGAACTCAAGGATGCGCAAGGCAACGTGCTGAGCCTGAGCAGCGTCAGCGGCGTGCCGGGGCTGGCCGACGGCGACTATTACGTCGTGACCGCGGTCGCCGCGGGGACGCCGCTGGACCTCGTCTATACGCCGAGGGACGCCCATGTCAGCGGCAGCATCGGCCTGGTGGCCAGCGTGCGCGGTCAGGAAGCCGGCTCGACGCTGGTGCAGACCACCACGGTCACCGGGCAGGGCAGCATTGCGCCCGTCGATAGCGGCTACGACTTCACGGTGGCCGATAGCGTCGGCCACGAGAACCCCACGGCCAACGACAAGACCCAGGCCATTCGCCTGGACATCAGCGACAGCGGCCTGGTCGATGCCGATGGTTCGGAGAGCGTCAGCGCCATCCTGTTGAAGAACCTGCCGAATGACTTCCTGGTCTACGTCGGTACCAGCGCGGCGGATGCAGAGTTGGCCAGCCTGGCCAACAACGCCGGTGGCAGCGGTACCAATACCTGGTTGCTGGGCAGCGTCAACGGCGGCTTGCCGCCCTACATCGCGATCCTGCCGCCCAAGCACTGGAGCGGAACCCTCGAGGGCTTGCAACTGGTGGTGATCAGCGGTGAAACGGCGGCGGGGACCAGCACCTCGACGAGCCAGGACTTCTCGCTGAGCGTCACGCCGGTGGCCGACGGCATCAGCCTGACGCCGACACCGAGCTTCGGCAAGGAGGGGGAGATCATCCAGCTCAACCTCAATGCCGAGATCAAGGACCTGCGCCAGGCCGGCAGCACCGATGCGTCGACGGAAAGCGCGACCTTGCAACTCAAGGGTCTGGGCGAACATGCCGCGTTCTACCTGGACGCCGTGCTGATCGACATGCAGAGCCGGGTCAGCTACGACGCCGACGAGGATGTCTACACCATCGACGGTCTCAGCCCGGACGATATCGACAGGCTCGGCTTCGTCCAGGCGCTGAGCGACATCGGCACCCTCGAGGTGCGCGCACGCACGGTGGAGAGCGCGGCACCGGACGCGCCTTCGGCGTGGAGCGACTGGAGCGCGATCACCACCAACATCAACGCCCAGTACGGCACCACCGGCAACGACCGCCTGCTGTGGACCGGCGCCGCCATCAATGGGCGCGGCACGGGCGACACCGACACCATCCAGCTGCGCTACGGCGAAAGCCTGGCAGGCAGCGAGCTGGCCGCCAGGCTGGACAACATCGAGGTCATCGACCTGAGCATCGGCGGGGCCAATGCCATCACCGGCCTGAGCATCCAGGACGTGCTGGATATCACCGATGCGCGCAACACCCTGCGCATTCTCGGCGACAGCGAGGATTCGCTCAGCCTGGGCAGCGGCTGGGAGCTTACCGGCAACAATGCGGGCTATGCCGTGTACAGCGGCGCCCTGAATGGCGTCACGGCGACGCTGGAGGTGGCCATGCCGCTGATCGATTGACCCTGGTGTCGCGACACCGATCAAATGTCGGTCATACAGCATGGCCACATTCGTGTAGGAGCCGCGCCCTCGCGGCGAATCGTGGCCATAGCGCGTTCTTGCCGCATGGCCGCCCTCGCATCGCGCCGAGGTCGACGCGCCTACAGGCGAACCCTGATGGCGAACGGGCTCTTGCGGGCCAGGGATCAAGACGCTATCCACGGAAGTCCGACATTTCATGGTTGACACGACCCTGGGGCGGCTGTCTGCGCGGCAGGCCGCCTTTTTCATGGCGCCGCGTCGGTCCTGGCCGCGAAAGTGGCCGCCATCGACGGGCGCTATGATCACCATATGCGTGGCGGTGGTTGTCGTGCCTCGGTCGAAGTAGGACAATTGCCGGCTTCCAACCCCTGTCAGCGACGTGCATGGCCTTTATCGCCCTCGGTATCAACCACAAGACCGCTTCGGTGGATGTCCGCGAGCGCGTGGCGTTCACCCCTGAGCAACTGGTCGAGGCCCTGCAACTGCTTTGCCAGCACACCTGCAGCCGTGAGGCGGCGATTCTGTCGACCTGCAATCGCAGCGAGCTGTACCTCGAACAGGATGGCCAGAGCGCCGATGCGGTGCTGGGCTGGCTGGCCGAGTATCACCATCTGAGCCTCGATGAGCTGCGCGCCTGCGCTTATATCCACGAAGACGATGCGGCCGTTCGTCACATGATGCGCGTGGCCTCCGGCCTCGACTCCATGGTGCTGGGCGAGCCGCAGATCCTCGGCCAGATGAAATCCGCCTTCGCCGTGGCCCGCGAGGCCGGCACCCTGGGGCCGCTGCTCGGGCGTCTGTTCCAGGCCACCTTCAGCACCGCCAAACAGGTGCGCACCGACACCGCCATCGGCGAGAACCCGGTATCGGTGGCGTTCGCCGCGGTGAGCCTGGCCAAGCAGATCTTCAGCGACCTGCACCGCAGCCAGGCGCTGCTGATCGGCGCCGGCGAAACCATCAGCCTGGTCGCCCGCCACCTGCACGATCAGGGCATCAAGCGCATCGTCGTGGCCAACCGTACCCTGGAGCGCGCCAGCAGCCTGGCCGAGCAGTTCGGCGCCCATGCCGTGCTGCTCTCCGATATCCCGCAGGAACTGGTGCACAGCGACATCGTCATCAGCTCCACCGCCAGCCAGTTGCCGATTCTCGGCAAGGGCGCGGTGGAAAGTGCGCTGAAGCAGCGCAAGCACAAGCCGATCTTCATGGTCGACATCGCCGTGCCGCGGGACATCGAGCCCCAGGTCGGCGAGCTCGACGACGTCTACCTGTATACCGTCGACGACCTGCACGAAGTCATCGCGGAAAACCTGAAAAGCCGCCAGGGCGCGGCCCAGGCCGCCGAGGAACTGGTCGCCGCCGGGGCCGACGACTTCATGCTGCGCCTGCGCGAACTGGCCGCGGTGGATGTGCTCAGGGCCTACCGGCAACAGGCCGAGCGCCTGCGCGATGACGAACTGGCGCGGGCCCAGCGCATGCTCGCCAACGGCGCCGCCGCCGAGGACGTGCTGGCGCAACTGGCCCGTGGCCTGACCAACAAGCTGCTGCACGCGCCGAGCGTGCAACTGAAAAAATTCTCGGCCGACGGGCGCGTCGACGCGCTCGGCGTGGCCCAGGAACTCTTCGCCCTCGAAGACGGCGTATCCGCCAACAAAGGCCTGCAATGAAAGCTTCGCTGATCAACAAACTCGACCTGCTGCAGGATCGCTTCGAAGAACTCACGGCGTTGCTCGGCGATGCCGAAGTGATCGCCAACCAGAGCCAGTTCCGCGCCTACTCCAAGGAGTACGCCGAGATCGAGCCGGTCAACCGGGCCTTCCGTGAGTTCCGCAAGGTGCAGGCCGACCTGGAAGGCGCCCAGGCGCTGCTCAAGGACAGCGACCCGGACCTGCGCGAGATGGCCGAGGAGGAAGTGACCCAGGCCAGGGAAGCCCTGGTCGAGCTGGAAGACAAGCTGCAACGCATGCTGCTGCCGAAGGACCCCAACGATTCGCGCAACGTCTACCTGGAAGTGCGTGCCGGCACCGGCGGCGACGAGGCGGCGATCTTCTCCGGCGACCTGTTCCGCATGTATTCGCGCTACGCCGAGAAGCAGGGCTGGCGTGTCGAGGTGCTGTCGGCCAACGAGGGCGAGCATGGCGGTTTCAAGGAAGTGATCGCCCGGGTCGAGGGCGACAACGTCTACGCCAAGCTCAAGTTCGAATCCGGCGCCCACCGCGTGCAGCGCGTGCCGGAAACCGAGTCGCAAGGGCGCATCCACACCTCGGCCTGTACCGTGGCCGTGTTGCCGGAGCCGGACGAGCAGGCGGCCATCGAGATCAACCCGGCCGACCTGCGCGTGGATACCTACCGCTCCTCGGGGGCCGGCGGCCAGCACGTCAACACCACCGATTCGGCGATCCGCATCACCCACATCCCGACCGGCACCGTGGTCGAATGCCAGGAAGAACGCTCGCAGCACAAGAATCGCGCCAAGGCCATGGCCTGGCTGGCGGCCAAGCTCAAGGATCAGCAGGATGCCGCCGCGCACAAGGAAATTTCCGACACACGCAAACTGCTGGTCGGTTCCGGCGACCGTTCCGAACGCATCCGCACCTACAATTTCCCCCAGGGCCGGGTCACCGACCACCGCATCAACCTGACCCTGTATTCGCTGAGCGAGGTGATCGCCGGCGGCGTCGACGCGGTGATCGAACCGCTGCTGGCCGAATACCAGGCCGATCAGTTGGCCGCGCTGAGCGATTGAACCCGTAGGGTGGATGACGCTTTTTTCATCCACCTCGAGTCCACCTGGTGGATCGATGAGGCGCGATCCACCCTACGAGATAACCATGGCCACCATCGAATCTCTGCTCGCCACTGCCGATCTGCCCGATTCGCCCAGCGCCCGCCTGGACGCAGAACTGTTGCTGGCCCACGCCCTCGGCAAGCCACGCAGCTACCTGCATACCTGGGCCGACCGCGAGGTGGAGGCCGAGCCGGCGGCGCGTTTCGCCGCCAGCCTGGCGCGCCGCCGCAATGGCGAGCCGGTGGCGTACATCCTCGGCCGGCAGGGCTTCTGGAGCCTGGAGCTGGATGTCGCGCCGCATACCCTGATCCCGCGTCCGGATACCGAACTGCTGGTGGAAACCACCCTGGCGTTGTTGCCGGGCGGTCCGGCGCGGGTGCTCGACCTCGGCACCGGCACCGGCGCCATCGCCCTGGCCCTGGCCAGCGAACGCCCGGCCTGGCAGGTGACCGGGGTCGATCGGATCGACGAAGCCATTGCCCTGGCGGAAGGCAACCGGGTGCGCCTGGGCCTGGCGAACGCTGCGTTCGGGTCGAGCCACTGGTTCGACGGGCTGGGCGGCGAGCGCTATGCACTGATCGTCAGCAACCCGCCCTATATCGCCAGTGACGACCGCCATCTGGACGAGGGCGATGTGCGTTTCGAGCCGAGCAGCGCGCTGGTGTCGGGCGTCGATGGGCTGGACGATATCCGCCTGATCATCGGGCAAGCCCCGGAGCACCTGGCGGCACCCGGTTGGTTGCTGCTCGAGCATGGTTTCGACCAGGCCGAAGCGGTGCGCGATCTGTTGACCCAGCGCGGTTTCGCCGAGGTTCACAGCCGGCGCGATCTGGCCAATCATGAACGCATCAGCCTGGGGCGGTGGCCGCATGCATGAACACTTGAGCGATGAAGAACTGCTGCGCTACAGCCGGCAGATCCTGCTGCCGCAGGTCGATATCGCCGGCCAGTTGCGCCTCAAGGGCAGCCGGGCGCTGATCGTCGGCCTCGGTGGTCTCGGCTCGCCGGTGGCGCTGTACCTGGCCGCGGCCGGCGTCGGCGAGTTGCACCTGGCCGACTTCGATACGGTCGAGCTGAGCAACCTGCAACGGCAGATCGCCCACGACA
The DNA here is from genome assembly GCF_004327355.1 of Phytopseudomonas dryadis. GTDB lineage: Bacteria > Pseudomonadota > Gammaproteobacteria > Pseudomonadales > Pseudomonadaceae > Aquipseudomonas > Aquipseudomonas dryadis. The sequence goes on along the minus strand of NZ_QJUM01000047.1, from coordinate 11,566 downwards.
CCCCCGGCATCGGCCAGAGCAAGGTCGACTCGATGCTGGCGCGGCTGGCGGCGCTCAACCCCACGATCGCCCTGCGCGCCCATCGCCAGGCGCTGGACGCGGGCTCCCTGGCGGCGGCCGTGGCGGCGGTGGATCTGGTGCTCGACTGCTCGGACAATTTCGCCACCCGCGAGGCGGTCAATGCCGCCTGCGTCGCCGCCGGGCGGCCCCTGGTCAGCGGCGCGGCGATCCGCCTGGAAGGGCAGCTCTCGGTATTCGACCCACGCCGCGCCGACAGCCCCTGCTACCACTGCCTGTACGGTCATGGCAGCGAAGCCGAGCTGAGCTGCAGCGAGGCCGGTGTGGCCGGACCGCTGGTGGGCCTGGTCGGTAGCCTGCAGGCGCTGGAGGCGCTGAAGCTGCTGGCCGGTTTCGGCGAACCGCTGGTGGGCCGCCTGCTGTTGATCGACGCCCTGGGTTCGCGGTTCCGCGAACTGCGGGTCAGGCGCGATCCGGGCTGTGCGGTGTGCGGGGGCGGCCATGCGTGAGGCGCCGATCGGCGTCTTCGATTCCGGCGTCGGCGGTTTGTCGGTGTTGCGCGAGATCCGCGGGCTGCTGCCCCGCGAATCGCTGTTGTACGTGGCCGACAGCGGCCATGTGCCCTATGGCGAAAAGAGCCCCGAATTCATCCGCGAACGCTGCCGGATCATCGCCGGGTTCCTCCTCGGGCAGGGCGCCAAGGCCCTGGTGCTGGCCTGCAACACGGCCACCGTGGCGGGGGTGAGCGAACTGCGCGAGCGTTATCCACAGTTGCCGATCGTCGGCATGGAGCCGGCGGTCAAGCCGGCTGCGGCGGCGACGCGCTCCGGGGTGGTCGGCGTGCTGGCCACCACCGGTACGCTGAAGAGCGCCAGGTTCGCCGCCCTGCTCGATCGTTTCGCCAGCGATGTGCGGGTGGTCACCCAGCCCTGCCCGGGGCTGGTCGAACTGATCGAGGCCGGCGATCTGCAGGCTCCGGCCCTGCGTGCCATGCTGCGCCGTTACGTCGAGCCGCTGCTCGCCGAAGGCTGCGATACGCTGATTCTCGGCTGCACCCATTACCCCTTCCTCAGGCCGTTGCTGGGCGAGCTGATCGCCCCTTCGATCAGTCTGATCGACACCGGCGAGGCGGTGGCGCGCCAGTTGCAAAGGCTTCTGCAGCAGCGCCAGTTGCTGGCGAGCGATGCCGCGCAGCCGGCGCGCTTCTGGTGCAGCGCCGATCCTCTGGCCATGCAGGCGATCATGCCGGCATTGTGGGGCGAACCGGCGCAGGTGCTGGCCTTTCCCCAAGGCTGAAAAGACTGCCGGGGCGATGAAAATTCTCTTAGAACAAATGGCTTTCAGGGCAAGTCTTTATCTATAGTTTTTTCCGTGATCCCTCAACAACCCCGTGATTTGCATAAAAAAGGAAGTTTCCATGAAGAAGCTGGTTGGCTTGGCAGCGGCTGTAGCGTTTTCTCTTGGATCGGTAACCATGGCGAATGCCGCCGGTGTGACCTTCTCCGTCGGCCAGTCCGGCGATTCGACGATGGTGTACCGCCTCGGTGCACAATTCGATTTCAACAGCCGCTGGTTCGAGAGCAGTGTCGGCCATCTCGGTGGCTACTGGGATGCCGGCTACACCTTCTGGGAAGGTGATGACACCTCCAGCAACCACAGCATTTCCTTCGCGCCGGTATTCGTTTACGAATTCGCCGGGCAGAACGTCAAGCCCTACCTGGAAGCGGGGATCGGTGTGGCGGCGTTCTCCAGCACCAAGCTGGAATCCAACGACCTGGGTTCCTCGTTCCAGTTCGAGGACCGCATCGGCGCCGGCCTGCGTTTCGCCGGTGGCCACGAAGTGGGGATTCGCGCCGTGCATTATTCCAACGCCGGTCTGAAAAACCCCAACGACGGCGTGGAAGCCTACACCCTGCACTATCGTTTGAATTTCTAACGTCGCGACAACGATGGGTCGCAAACCCCTGGGCCGGGTATTTGGCTATCGCTTCGCTGCAACAACGTGCTCGCTCAACGCTGGGTGAACACGTTTTTTGTAGGCGCCGCGACCCCGCGGCGAATCGTGGCCATGACCCGGTTCGACGTGATGGCTGCCATCGTATCGCCCCGGGGGCGGGGCTCCTGCATGTTCACCTTTGACGCCGAGCCGAGGCTTGCACGCTGGAAATTCGAGCAGCTCGGATTCAGCGGTAGGCGCCGCTGATGCCCTGGCGTTCGTCCAGGCACTCCGGGGCGCCCATCTCGAATTCGCGGCAGATCAAGGGGCGCAGGGCGTAGATGGTGCAGCGCATGCTGTCGCGATCCAGCGCCGCGCACCAGCCGTCATCCAGCCTGCGCATCACCTCGCCGCCCCACTCATCGGTGTCGATGAAGCGCTGGGGCACGCCGGTATCGGTGATCAGCATGACTTCCAGCTGGCAGCAGCAGGCCGCGCAGGTGCTGCAACTGACGTCCGATCGTTCGGCTAACTGGATGTGGGCAATGGTCGGCTTGTCGCTCATGGCTGCAGTGTACGCGATGCGCCAACCTCATGCCGGACCAGCCGCCTGCCTTCGCCGCGCCCGTTGCCGTTTCACAACCGGTGCGCGACCCGCCACGTTGGCAAAGCCCGGCATTGACCGGCGGTTGGCCCTGGCCCTGCAGGAGCCGCGCCCCCGCGGCGATTGCTGGCCATCCCGCGATTCTTGCAGGATGGCCACGAGCGTATCGCGCCGAGGTCGAGGCGCCTACAAGCACCTGATCTGAATCGGCATTACGGTATTGGCCAGGTTTTCAAGCACCGAATCGTCCGAGCAGGGGTTGGGCGCGCGCGGCCGGTTTGGCCAGCAGCAGTTGTGCGGTGCCGATGGTGCGCTCGATGAAGCCGCCCTCGCAATAGCACAGGTAGAACTCCCACAGCCGATAGAAGTAGTCGTCGTAACCCAGTTCCTCCAGCCGGTGCCGCGCCTGCTGCAGGTTGCCGTGCCACAGGCGCAGGGTGCGCGCGTAGTGCAGGCCGAAATCCTCCATGTGCTGCAGGTTCATGTCGGTCTTGTCGGTGATGATCTGCAGCATGCTGTGCAGGGAGGGCAGGGCGCCGCCGGGGAAGATGTAGCGCTGGATGAAGTCCACGCTGTTCTTCGCCTGCTCGTAGCGCTGGTCGCGAATGGTGATGGCCTGCAGCAGCATCAGTCCATCGGGCTTGAGCAGGCTGGCGCATTTGTCGAAGTAGGTCGGCAGGAAGCGATGGCCGACCGCCTCGATCATCTCGATCGATACCAGCTTGTCGAAGCGGCCGCTGAGATCGCGGTAATCCTCCAGCAGCAGGGTGACGCGCGCTTGCAGGCCAAGCTCGGCGATGCGTTGCGCGGTGTAGGCATACTGCTCGCGCGACAGCGTGGTGGTGGTGACCTTGCAGCCGTAGCGGCTGGCCGCGTAGATCGCCATGCCGCCCCAGCCGCTGCCGATCTCCAGCAGGTGGTCGTCCGCCTTCAGCGCCAGCTTCTGGCAGATACGCTCGAGCTTGTTCAACTGCGCCTGCTCCAGGCTGTCGTCGGCGTCGAGGAACTGCCCGGCCGAATACATCATGGTCGGGTCGAGGAATTGCTCGAACAGGGCGTTGCCGAGGTCGTAGTGGGCCGCGATGTTCTGTCTGGAGCCCTTGCGGGTGTTGCGGTTGAACCAGTGCAGGCCATGAAGCAGTGGGCGACCGAGGCGCGCCAGGCCACCTTCCAGGGCGTCGAGCAGGTCGAGGTTGCTGACGAACAGGCGGACCACCGTGGTCAGGTCGGGGCTGCTCCAGTAGCCATGGATGTAGGCTTCGCCGGCGCCGATCGAGCCGTTGCTGGCGAGCATGCCCCACGCCGCGCCGTCCTGCACGTCGATCCGCGCGCACAGGCTGGAGTGGGGATCGCCGAACTGCAGGCGCTCGTCGCCTTCGTTGATCAGCAGCAGGCCATGGTGCAAGCCGCTCAACTGGCGGATCACGGCGCCACGCAGCAGGCTGGCGCCGATGCCGGCGCTGGCGCGTACCGAGCGCTTGGCGGAGGTCAGGTCAGGATTCTTCATGGCGCACGTCCTTGGCGGTTGGTCGGGCGACGCTGAAGTCGCCGCTGGCGGCCTGGTGATCGAACAGGGGCAGGCGTTTGAGCGACAGGCGCAGCGCCTGCCAGTAGATGGCGGCGAGGGTCTTGCCGGTCATCCAGGGGAAGCTCAGCAGGTAGCGGTGCAGGCCGCGGCGGTGCAGCGGCTGGCGCTGCAGGCTGAGGCTGGCGTCGAAGAGTTTTTCCGCGCCGCGCCAGTCGGCCATGTGGATGCCCAGCCGGTCGCCCACCGGACTGAAGCTCATGCGGTACTCCAGGTCGAGCGGCAGAAACGGCGAGACGTGGAAGGCCTTGGCCACGCCGACATGCTGGTGGCCGTCACCGTCGACCGGCAGCACATAGTGGTAGCGCTGGCGCCAGGGCGTATTGCTGACCTCGACCAGGATCGCCTGCAGGCGGCCCTGGGCATCGTGGCAGTAGAAGAAGCTCGCCGGGTTGAAGGCCAGTCCCCAGCTGCGCGGCTGCGCCAGCAGGCAGATGGCCCCCGCGGGCCGTTGGCCGAGGGCGTCTTCGACGCGCTGGCGCACGGCGTCGATCAGCCGGCAGCCGGCGCGGGTGAATTGCGGCAGGAAGTCCCGCTCGCGCAGGGAAAAAGCCGCCCAGCGACCATGGCCGGACAGGGGCGAGAGGGCCAGTACCTGTTCCAGTTCGTCCAGATCCAGGTACAGCAGGCCCATGCGATAACGGAACTGGTGCGCCCTGGGCGAGAACCGTCGGTGCTGCACCCAGCCGCTGTACAGGGCGCTGTTCATCACAACGCCTCGCCGAAGATGCTGGCCACGCGCAGCGCGCTGAGCACGCCGTCTTCGTGGAAACCGTTGGCCCAGTAGGCGCCACAGAAGTAGCTGTGGCGGTTGTCCTGCAGTTCTTTCCAGCGGGCCTGGGCAATGATGCCCGCCAGGCTGTACTGGGGGTGGGCATAGGTATGGCGGCTGAGGATCTTGGTCGGGTCGATGGCCTCGGTCTGGTTGAGGCTGACGCAGAAGGTGGTGTCGCTGACGATGCCCTGCAGGATGTTCATGTCGTAGGTGACCGCCGCCGGGCGCTGCCGGTCGCCGCCCAGGCGGTAGTTCCAGCTGGCCCTGGCCAGGCGCCGCTTGGGCAGCAGGCGGGTATCGGTGTGCAGCACCACCTCGTTGCGCGCATAGGGCAGGTCGCCGAGAACGACCCGTTCGGCCAGGGTTGGCCGCGCCAGCAGTTGCAGGGCCTGGTCGCTGTGGCAGGCGAACACCACCTTGTCGAACCGCTCCGCCCCGGCGCTGCTGTACAGGGTCACGCCATCGGCGTCGCGCACCACCTGCTGCACCGGGCAGTCGAGGCGGATGCGCTCCCTGAACGATGCGCTCAGGGGCGCCAGGTAGCTGCGTGAGCCGCCGGCGACCACGTACCATTGCGGCCGTTCGCTGACCGATAGCAGGCCGTGGTTGTTGAAGAAACGCACGAACAGGCGCAGCGGAAAGTCTTGCATGTCGGCCAGCGAGGTCGACCAGATCGCCGCGCCCATGGGCACGATGTAATGATCGATGAAGCGCTGGCCGTAGCCGCCGCCCCTGAGGTAGTCGCCCAGTGTGGTGCCGGCGGCGATACGGTTGTGTTGCAGGTCGTCCAGCGCCTCGCGGTTGAAGCGCAGGATGTCACGCAGCATGCGCATGAATGCCGGCGACAGCAGATTGCGGCGCTGGGCGAACAGGGTATTGAGGTTATGGCCGTTGTATTCCACACCGCTGGCCGGGTCGCTGACCGAAAAGCTCATTTCGGTCGGGGTGTAGCCCACGCCGAGCTGATCGAGCAGGCGGATGAAGTTGGGGTAGGTCCAGTCGTTGAACACGATGAAGCCGGTGTCCACCGCGTAGCGGGCGCCATCGACCTCGACATCCACCGTATGGGTATGACCGCCGATCCGGTCGCGGGCTTCGAACAGGGTGATGGCATGGCGGCGGTTGAGCAGGTAGGCGCAGGTCAGGCCGGCGATACCGCTGCCGATGATGGCGATCTTCATGGTTCGTCCTTGGCGGGCCCGGTACGGGCCAGGTGTTTGCCGAGCGCCAGTTGCAGGCGCGCGGGCAGCACGGACAGCAGGCTCAGGGCGGCGATGAGTGGCCCGGGAAAGGCGATTTCCAGCGGCCGGCCCTCGAGCCGCCCGGCAATCCGCGCGGCGGCCTTGGCCGCCGGCCAGCGCATGGGCATGGGGAAGTCGTTGGCCTGGGTCAGCGGGGTGTCGACGAAGCCTGGGCTGACCAGGGTGACGTCGATGCCCTCGGCGGCGAGATCCAGGCGCAGCGATTCGAGCAGATAGCGCAGGCCGGCCTTGGACGCGCCATAGGCTGCCGAGCGCGGCAGTGGCCAGTAGGTCACCGCGCTGGCCACGCCGACCAGATGGGGTGACTCGGCGCGGCGCAGCAAGGGCAGGGCCGCCTCGATGCAGTGGCTGGCCGAGAACAGGTTGGCGCGCACCACGCGCTCGACCATGGCCGCCTCGAAGTGGCGCACGTCGATGTACTCGCACGTGCCGGCGTTGAGAATCGCGCAGTCCAGCGCGCCCCAGTGTGCGGCGATGCGTGAGCCGATGGCGGCGACCTGGCCGGCTTCGGACAGGTCGCCCGTGACCACCAGTACCTGTCCGGGGAAGCGCTCGGCCAAGGCCTGCAGCGGTTCCACGCGGCGGGCGCTGAGCGCCAACTGGTGGCCGTCGGCGAGCAGGCGCTCGGCCAGGGCCCGACCGATACCGCTGCTGGCGCCGGTGAGCCAGATGCGCTTGCCTGGCGTACTCATGCCAGCCTGCCTTTCAGCCAGCGGATCAGGACGCCGAACAGCGGCAGGTGCTCGTAGAGCAGGTGGCCGGCGTCGAAGTAGTCGCGGTGCTGGTAGACCTTGTCGCTGTGCCAGCGCAGATGGGAGCAGCCCGGCAGCGTGATCGGCTGGCCGGCGGCCAGGCGCGGGTGGCGGTAGCGCATCGACCAGCGCAGGTAGCCTTCGCCCTCGGCGACCAGGTCATGGCCGTGGAAGTCGAAGTGCAGCTCGGTGACATTGCCATACAACTGCTCGAAATAACGGTGCAGGGCCGCCAGCCCCTCGATCCGGTGCAACGGGTCGCGGAACTGGATGTCGTCGCTGTACAGCTCGCCGAGGCGATCCAGGTTGTGCTTGTCGAGGGCGGCGAAGCCCTCGGCGAAACGCCGCAGGAAATCGCTCATGGCAACTGGTTCGCTGAGGGCAGGTTCTTGAAGGCAGCCAGCGCACGTTGGCGGCTGGCGCGCAGGTCGACGATGGGCAACGGGTAGTCCAGGCGCTCGAACAGGCCGTGCGGGCTTTTGCCGGCGTAGGGGTCGTGGATGGCCCTGTCGTCGAGTTCGGCCAGCTGCGGCAGCCAGTGGCGGATGAAACGGCCGCTGGGGTCGAAGCGCCGCGACTGGCTGATCGGGTTGAACAGGCGGAAGTAGGGCACCGAGTCGGTGCCGGTGGAGGCGCTCCACTGCCAGCCGCCGTTGTTGGCCGCCAGTTCGCCGTCGATCAGGTGGCGCATGAAGAAGCGCTCGCCTTCGCGCCAGTCGATCAGCAGGTTCTTGCTCAGGAACATGGCCACCACCATGCGCAGGCGGTTGTGCATCCAGCCGGTGGCGAGCAGCTGGCGCATGGCCGCGTCGATGATCGGGATGCCGGTACGGCCCTGCTGCCAGGCCTGCAGTTCCTGCGGCGCAGCGCGCCAGGGCAGGGCCTCGGTTTCCGCGCGGAAGGCGCGGTGCATGGCGACGCGCGGGTAGCCGAGCAGAACATGGCTGTAGAACTCGCGCCAGATCAGTTCGTTGATCCAGGCGACCACGCCCTGGTTGCCGCTCTCGAACTCGCCCTGGTTGAGGTGCAGCGCGGCGTGCAGGCACTGGCGTGGCGACAGCACGCCGGCGGTCAGGTAGGGCGACAGCTGGCTGGTGCCGGGGCGGGCGGGGAAATCGCGGCCCTCGTGGTAGTCCTCGATGCGTTCGTCGACGAAGGCCTGCAGGCGCTGGCGGGCAGCCGCTTCGCCGGCCGGCCAGCAGGCGCGCAGACGCTCGTCAGGCACGGCGAAGCCCGGCACCTGGCGCGGCACCTCGTCGCTGGCGATGGGCAGCGCCGCCTGGGCCGGCGCGGTGCGCGCCAGGCCGGGCAAGGCCGTCTGCAGGCGCTGGTAGCAGACCGCGCGGAACTGGCTGTAGACCTTGAAGCAGGTGCCCGTGCGGGTCTGCACGCTGCCGGGCTGGAACAGCAGGCGATCGAGGTGGCTGTGGAAGTCGATGCCCAGCTCCCGCAGCCTGGCGGCCACGGCCTGGTCGCGGCGCCGTTCGTGGATGGCGTATTCCTCGTTGACCCGGACGGCCCCGGCCTGCAGCTGTGCGGCGAGCTGGGCGAGCACCTGCGGCGCCTGGCTCCAGTCGCTCGCTTCGCGGATCAGCAGCGGCACGTTGAGGCGCTGCAGGTCGCTGCGCAACGCCTGCAGGTTGCGCAGCCAGAAGTCGACCTTGCTTGGCGCATCGTCATGGCGCAGCCATTGCCGCGGGCTGAGCAGGAATACGGCGACGGTCGGCCCGGCCTGCATGGCGGCGCTCAGGGCGCTGTTGTCGGTGACGCGTAGGTCGGTGCGGTACCACATCAATTGCAGCATGGACTGTCCTGGGCGAGCAGGCGACGGTCGGCCAGCACCTGCAGCGCTGCCAGCGGGTCCGCCACCAGGGTGATGTCCGCATCGGCGGGCAGGTTGGCCGGCAGTGCCTGGCCAGGCCCGGCATCGCGGACGCCGATCAGCAGGCAGGGCAGGCCCCAGTCGTGGAGCCAGGCGGGCAGGAGGCGGTCAGGGTCCGCGTCGCTGAACAGCAACAGGGCGCGGGGTTGCAGCAACTCGATGGCGGTGGCCAGCTCGGCCGCCGGTATCGGCCCGTCGAAGGCGGCCACCGGGCAGTTGGCGCTGCCGATCAGCCAGGCGCTGAGCCAGAGTGCCGGCGCCATGGGCGTGGGCCCGAGGTTGATCAGCAGCACGGCTGGCCCCTGGTGCTGACGGTTGTCGTGGTACACCCGCGCGCCCAGCTTGCTGCGCAGCCAGGTATGCAGGAACAGCCGTTGGGTCTGGGCTCCGGGCTGTTGCCGCCAGCGTTGTTCGAGTGTTTCGAACAGCGGCAGCAGCAGGTGTTGGCAGAGCACCCGTGGTGGGTACAGGCTCAGTTCGGCGTTGAAGCCTTCATCCAGCTGACGCTCGCTGAGGTTGTCGATGGCCAGCTTCAGCCGCTCGCGCTTGTGCTGCCACTGCGCGGCCTGGTCGGCGGGAAGTGACGGGGCGGCGTGCAGCAGGGCCTTGACCTGGCCGACCGATACGCCGCGGTCGAGCCATGCCAGCACCGCCTGGATGGTCTGCACCTGGTGCGGGGCATACAGGCGATGGCCCTTGGCCGTGCGGTAGGGCACGATCAGCCCATAGCGGCGTTCCCAGGCGCGCAGGGTCACCGGGTTCACCCCGGTGATGGCGGCGACCTCGCGGATTGGCAGAAGCCCTTTTGCCTGCGCGTCCCGATAGCCGTCCGCCGCCTGTCGCTCTGTCGGCCGGCTCACAGGGCGTTACGCAGGCTGAGGTTTTCCGGATGGGGCTGCAGGTAGACCTGCTGCGCCACGTAGTCGTCGGGGTGCCGGCGCAAGTGGTGCTTGAGCAGGGTCAGGGGCACCACCAGCGGCACGATGCCTTGGCGGTACTGGGCGATCAGTTGCTGCATTTCCTGTTTCTCCGCCGCGCTCAGCGCGCCCTTGAAGTAGCCGCTCAGGTGCTGCAGCACGTTGCTGTGGCTGCCGCGGGTGGCGCAGCTCTTCAGCGCCGTCATCAGCTCGCTGAAGTAGCGCCTGGCCAGGCTCTGCAGGTCATGCCCGGCCAGTTCCCCGAGCAGGCGGCCCAGGCTCCTGTAGCGCTGCGGGTCGGTGGCCATCAGCAGGTACTTGTGCCGCGCGTGGAAATCGATCAGGCGTTTGCGGGTCAGGCCGCTTGCGCACAGCCGCTGCCATTGCGCGTAGGTGAACACGCGGGTGAGGAAGTTCTCGCGCAACACCGGGTCGTTCAGGCGGCCGTCTTCCTCCACCGGCAGATCCGGGTAGCGGGCGCACAGGGCGGCGGCGAAGATGCCGCGGCCCCTGGGCTCACCGGGCTGGCCGTTGTCCTGGTAGACCTTGACCCGCTGCAGCCCGCAGGACGGCGATTGCTGCATGAAGATGTAGCCGCAGATCGGCGCCAGTTGCGTGGCGACCTGCCCGGCGTAGGCCGCCAGCGCCTCGGTGTGATCCTGCTGGCGATGCCGCGTGGCCACGGCCCGTGGCGCGGCGGGGTCGCCGACCAGGCGGATGGGATCGCGCGGAACGCCCAGGCCGATGGCCACTTCCGGGCACAGCGGGACGAAATCGAAGTATTCGCTCAGTGCGTGGCTGCACAGCCGCGACGCCTTGTGCCCGCCGTTGTAGCGTACTTCGGCGCCGAGCAGGCAGGCGCTGATGCCGAGCATGGGCTTGTCGTGGGAGAGCGGGCTGGCTGGCATGGCGCACCTGTGTTGAGGGGTTGTACAGGGCTCTATATGTGTACAACTTTAACGCCATATTAAGTGTGATATTGTACAAGTCAAATGCAATGTACAAGTTTTGTGCTGGATTTTGAGTGGGCGAGGTACGGCAGCAACCGATCGCGTGAGCGGATGTTCTGCGGCGCGCCATGTTGACGTCTGCTTGAACGGCGCGCTGGCGCCGTACACGGGATTCAGCAACAAGCGCGCAGAATGGCCACATGTGCGCAGGAGCCGCGACCTCGCGGCGAATCGTGGCCATCGCGCGATTTTGCAGCATGGCCGCCCTCGCATCGCGCCGGGGGCGACGCTCCAACGTGTGAATCCTGGCTGCGAGCGGGTTCTTGCAGGCCAGGGAACAAGACGGTATCCACACGGGATTCAGCAATGAGCGCGCAGAATGGGGCCACATGCGCGCAGGAGCCGCGACCTCGCGGCGAATCGTGGCCATCGCGCGATTTTGCAGCCTGGCCGCCCTCGCATCGCGCCGGGGGCGACGCTCCTACGTGTGAACCCTAGCGAGCGGGTTCTTGCAGGCCAGGGAACAAGACGGTATCCATCACGGGGTTCAGCAATGAGCGCGCAGAATGGGGCCACATGCGCGTAGGAGCCGCGACCTCGCGGCGAATCGTGGCCATCGCGCGATTTTGCAGCCTGGCCGCCCTCGCATCGCGCCGGGGGCGACGCTCCTTGTATGTTGAGCTTGTCTGTCAACAACCATGACGGAAGCAGTTACCGGGGAGGCCGTTCGCTCCTGGAGGCACCTTGCGTGACCTCGTCTGTAGAGTGGCCCCCCGCCTCATTACCACTACGTGGAGTATCCCGAAGCCGGACTCGCAAGAGTGGCGGACTTCGCATCACAAGGTTGTAGCGGTAAAGAAGTGCGAGGTCGGGGAACCGGTGACC
>NZ_QJUM01000046.1 GCF_004327355.1 Phytopseudomonas dryadis | reverse complement strand
AGTTCGCGACGGTCCAGTTGCACCAGCGGCTCGCCGCTCTTCACCGCCTGGTTGGGTTGCACCAGGATACGTTCGACCACCGCCTGCTGGGCCGCGCGCGCGTGACGGCTCGCCGAGCTGGACCCTGGAGGACAGCGCCCGTGGCCGCTTCTACCGCATCGGCTGGGCGGAAGCGGAAATCCTCGCGCGCTGGGAGCTGGGCAATGCCGCGGCGGTGGCCGCGGCGGTCAGTCGGGAAACCACCCTGGCGCTGGACGATGGCGACGTGGAAGGCTTCGCGCACTTCCTGCGCAACATGCAACTGGTGGAAGTGAGCGGCGACGCGGCCTTGTCCGACCTGCGCCGGCGTGGCCAGGCGAACAAGCGCGGCTGGGGCTCCTGGCTGCTGAGCAACTACCTGTCGATCCGCATTCCGCTGCTGCGCCCGGATGCCTTCCTGACCCGCACCTACTCGCGCGTGGTGCCGCTGTTCAGCCGCACCTTCTTCTGCGCCACCCTCGGCGCGGCGCTGCTCGGCCTGTACCTGGCGGCGCGCCAGTGGGACACCTTCATCCACACCTTCCTGCACTTCTTCAGCCTGGAGGGCGCGCTGCTGGCCGCCGTCACCCTGAGCCTGACCAAGGTGCTCCACGAATTCGGCCACGCCTATACCTGCAAGCGCTATGGCTGCCGCGTACCGACCATGGGCGTGGCCTTCCTGGTGCTGTGGCCGGTGCTCTACACCGATGCCAGCGGCGCCTGGCGCCTGACCAGCCGGCGCCAGCGCCTGGCCATCGGCGCCGCCGGCATGGGCGTCGAGCTGTGCCTGGCCGCCTGGGCCACCCTGGCCTGGAGCTTCCTGCCGGACGGCATGCTGCGCAGCGCCGCCTTCATGCTCGCCAGCACCACCTGGATCCTGACCCTGGCGGTCAACCTCAATCCGCTGATGCGCTTCGACGGCTATTTCCTGTTCTCCGACCTGCTCGACGTGCCCAACCTGCAGGAACGCGCCTTCGCCCTGGCCCGCTGGCGCCTGCGCGAAACGCTGTTCGGCTTCGGCGACGCGCCGCCGGAGCACTTCGAACCCTGGCTGCGGCGGGTGTTGCTCGGTTATGCCTTCGCCACCTGGGTCTATCGCTTCTTCCTGTTCCTCGGCATCGCCCTGCTGGTCTACCACTTCGCCTTCAAGCTGCTCGGCGTGCTGCTGTTCGCCGTCGAGATCGTGCATTTCATCCTGCGCCCGATCTGGGGCGAGCTGTGCCACTGGCATCAACGCCGCAAGGACTACCGCATGAACCGCAACACCCTGATTTCCGCCAGCGTGCTGCTGGTCGCGCTGTTCCTGCTGGTCTGGCCCTGGCGCAGCCGGATCGAGGCGCCGGCGCTGTTGCGCGCCGAACGCCAGGCGATCCTGCTGACCCCGGCCGACGCGCGCCTGGAGCGCATCGAAGTCCGCGCGGGAGACAAGGTCGGCGCCGGACAACCGCTGTTCCGCCTGCAATCGACGCAGTTGCAACACGAGGTGGACAGCCTCGAACGGGAAATCGGCCGACTGCGCCAGCAGAGCAGCCTGCAGATCCGTGCCAGCGAAGACGCCGCGCGCCAGGCCGTGGCGCACGAGGAACTGCAGGTCGCCCGCGAACGCCGCCTGGCGCTGCGGGAGCGCCTGCTGCAGTTGCAGGTACGTGCCCCGTTCGACGGTATCCTGGCCGATATCGCCGAGCCGCTGGCGGAGGGTGAATGGCTGGCGGCCGGTGAATGGCTGGGCACCCTGACCGACACCCGCGGCGAACGGATCGAAGCCTTTGTCGGCGAGGCCGATCGCGAGCGCTTCCAGGTGGGCGCCCAGGCCTGGTTCATCCCGGAAGACCCCGGCCGGCCGCGACGCCGACTGGTGGTCGAGGACATCGGCCAGACCGCCGTACGCCAGTTGAGCTCGGCCCCGGAACTGGCGTCGGTCTACCAGGGCGCTCTGGCCGCCCAGTTCGACCAACAGCGCGTGCCGGTTCCCGAGCAGGCACTGTACCGCGTGCTATTGCGCCCCACGGACGGCTCGCCGCAGGCAACCCCGGTCACCCTGCGCGGCAACGCCAGCATCGAAGGCGAGGCGCGCAGCCCCCTGCTGCAGGCAGGACGGCAGGTGCTCAACGTGCTGATCCGTGAATCGGCGTTCTGAACGCTTAAGCGTTCTTAATGATCCACGGATTGTCCTGAGCATCGATCCTCTCCATCATCGCCCCCAGTCAACCCCGTTATCCGGAAGCGCCCTGATGAACGCCACCACCGCACAGCTGCCCCTGAGCAAAAGCCTGAAAGCCGGCACCCGCCGCGACCACGACAGCGTCGATAGCCTGGTCATGCAGGCACGCCCCTTCGAGAGCCTGGAGCGCTACGGCTACTTCCTGCGCCTGCAGCACCGCTTCCATGGCTCCATCGACGCGCTGTACGACGATATCGAGCTCAACCGCCTGCTCCCCGGCCTCAGCGAACTGCCGCGCTTCCAGGCGGTGTGCACCGACCTGGCCGACCTGGGCCTGGAAATCCCGGCCACGCCGGCAGCCGTGGCGCCAACCAGCCCCTACGCCGCACTGGGCTGGCTGTACTGCAGCGAAGGCTCGAACCTGGGCGCCGCCTTCCTGTTCAAGGAGACCCAGCAGATCGGTCTCGACGGCGCCAAAGGCGCCCGTCACCTGGCCCCCCATCCGGATGGCCGTGGCCTGCACTGGCGCCAGTTCGTCGCCCTGCTCGACGCCCTGGAACTGAGCGAGGCGCAGCGTCAGGAGGCCATCGGCGGCGCCGTCGCGGCGTTCGATTTCTATCGTGACGCCCTGCGCGAAATCTTCCCCACAGCCTGATCGCGCGAAGCTCGACTGAAACCGGGCTTCGCCGCTCCGCCCCCGCCTATCGTGGCCTGCTAGAATGCCCTCCTCATCCGGAGGAACCATGGCCGAACACGATTTCCGCTACAACCTGCTCAACCCCGAACACACCCTGATCGAGTGCCGTGCCCTGGCCCCGGGCCGCTATCAGGTCACCGGCAACGGCGGTTCGATCCAGGGCGGCGACGGCCTGCTGGTCACCCTCAAGGGCAGCCGCGACCTGAGCATGCGCCTGCAGGTGGACAAGGTTCGCCACCTGATCAATCCCCCCGGCCAGTGGGTTGCGATGGCCCATGGGCCGGCCTTCGGCGAACTGGCGATCTTCAACTGGCAAGTCTATTGCGACGGCTGCGGCATGCAACTGGACTTCGAATTCGCGGTCGACACTGCACTGGGCAAGAACGCCCAGGCACCCGCCGCCGATGCGCGCATTCGCGAACTCGGCTGGCGCCAGCAACAGGGCAAGCACCTGTGCCCCGCATGCCTGAAGGAGACCTGATGAAACGCACCCTGGCCCTGAGCCTGATAGCCGCCGGCCTGGCCGGCTGCGCCGGCAATCCGCCGCAGCTGGAGACCGAGCGCGCCTACACCGTCGAATGGATTGGCGAACGCCCCTTGATCGACAACAGCCACCTGACCATCACCCTCGGCGAGGATGGCCGTGCCTATGGCAACGCCGGCTGCAACCACTGGTTCGCCAGCTATCGGCTCGACGGCGACAAACTGAGCTTCGGCAATGCCGGCAGCACCCGGAAACTGTGCGCGCCGGCCCTGATGGAACAGGAAAACCGCTTTCTGCGGAGCCTGACCGACATCGAACGCTGGGACATCTCGCCACTCGAGCAACTGCGGCTGTGGCCAGCCACGGGCAAACCGATCCGCCTCTGGCCTGACGAGTAGGCGCAAGCGGACGGCCGATAAGAGCGCTGGAGGCTGGAGGCTGAACGACAAGCAAACCGCATGGGCTCTTTCGTCCAGCTTTCCAGCCTCAAGCGTTTTTGATCGAAGGCCGAAGACCGCTATCGCCTTATCGCAGACCCGACTTCGTCAATTCGCAGCGAGCCCGCCCGGGCTTATGCTCCCCGCGGCGTGAACAGCTCCAGCTGTTCCAGGCGCCCGCGCAGATCCTGCAGGCGCACCCCAACCCCCAGCAAACGCACCGGTCGATTGCCGCGGGCGTGGGCATTGGTCAGCAAGGTGCGATAGCTCTCCAGGTCGCGGGCGGCGCCGGCCTGCTCCAGGGTGGTCTGGGTGAAGTCGTGGAACTTGACCTTGACGAAGGGTTTGTCCGCCCGATAACTGCCATCCAGGCGCGCCATCCGGCCATTGAGTTCTTCCAGCAGCGCGGGCAGTTGCGCCAGGCAGGCGGCCAGATCGGGGAGATCCTGATCGTAGGTATTCTCCACGCTGACCGACTGCCGCCGGCTGTCGGTCTGCACCCTGCGCTCGTCGATCCCCCACGCCAGGTTCCACAGGCGCTCGCCGAAACTGCCGAACTCGCGCACCAGGCCGAGCTTGTGCCATTGGCGCAGGTCGCTGCAGGTACGTACGCCGAGCCGCCCCAGCTTGTCCGCGGTGACCTTGCCCACGCCGTGCAGCTTGCTGACCGGCAGGTCGGCGACGAAATCCTCGACCTGATCCGGGGTGATGACGAACAGGCCGTCGGGCTTGCGCCAGTCGCTGGCGATCTTGGCCAGAAACTTGTTCGGCGCCACGCCCGCCGACACCGTGATGTGCAGATCGCTGGACACGCGCCGGCGTATGTCCTGGGCGATGCGCGTGGCACTGCCGCCGAAGCGCTCGCAGGCCGACACGTCGAGAAAGGCTTCGTCCAGCGAGAGGGGTTCGATCTGCTCGGTGTAGTCGCGGAAGATCGCGTGGATCTCCCGGGAAACGGCCTTGTACACCTCGAAGCGCGGTTTGACGATCAACAGGTCCGGGCACAGTTTCAAGGCATGCCCGGAAGCCATCGCCGAGCGCACGCCATAGGCACGCGCCTCGTAGTTGCAGGTGGCGATCACTCCACGCCGATCCGCCGATCCCCCTACCGCCAGCGGCTTGTCGGCCAGCGAGGGATCGTCACGCATTTCGACGGCGGCATAGAAGCAATCGCAATCTATATGGATGATTTTTCGTTGCGACATAGGCTCTGAACGCTCACGAAACGACCTCGGCCTCGCACCCGAGGCGGCCAAACAGGGAAGTCACCTTATACTGTATATAAGAACAGCCATCCAGTGCCCTCAGCGTCCTTCGGCCAGTCGTTTCACCTCGCTGCGCACCATGCTGGCGTATTCCACCGGCGTGATCTGCTGCAACTGCTCGTTCAACCATTCCTGCCATTTGCCCTTGCGCCGGCTCTTTTCGCCGAACAGACGCGCGGCCTCGACCTTGGAACGCTGCAGGTTCTGCTGCCACAACTCGAACAGGCGGGCTTTCTCGGTCTCACCGGCATTGCGCTCTTCGGTACTCTTGTTGGCCAGGTTGAAGCTCATGGGGGGCTCCCGGGGAAGAAAGGGCGCGCATTCTACGCCGCGCGGCAGCATGCTGCGCCTGCCCGCTCATCAGAAGACCAGCGATCGGACGGGGCTATCGGCGCCAGAACGCCCGCCGTACAGGGGCCGGGACCCTCCCACGGCGTGGCTCGACAAGCTAAGTTTTTGAACGGAAAACAGTTTTTTCAAAAGTAAGCGTTGACACCCCGCCTGATATGGATAGAATGTGCGCCGCGGGATGGAGCAGTCTGGTAGCTCGTCGGGCTCATAACCCGAAGGTCGTCGGTTCAAATCCGGCTCCCGCAACCAGATACCCAGAAAGGCCACTCAATCGAGTGGCCTTTTTGTTTTTCCGCTCTTTCGATTTAACTAATTGATTAAAAAGAAAAAATCGATTGACAGAGATCCGTGTTTATATACAATGGCCGTCGCGGGATGGAGCAGTCTGGTAGCTCGTCGGGCTCATAACCCGAAGGTCGTCGGTTCAAATCCGGCTCCCGCAACCAGATACTCAGAAAGGCCACTCAATCGAGTGGCCTTTTTGCATTCTGCCTCCGCCCGGTTTTCCTCCCGGCAGGCGTACCGCTCGTTCGAGCCCCCGAGCATGCCGCTTGCGGTGCGCAACGACAGCCCCTACATTATTTGTTACATGTAGAAACCTGGCCTCCTGGCCAGAATCTGAGCCGCACTGCCCACGAGGTATCCGATGCGCGCCAGCTCCGCCGCTAGCGTAACGCCCCCACTGCCCACTTCTCGCCTGCTGATCTGGCAACAACGACTCAACCGCTATCGCCGTCCCCTGGGCCTGGGCGTCGCCCTGCTGCTGTTCGCCATCGCCCTGCTCGCCTGCCGCCACCTGCTCGACGAGCTCGACCCGAGGGCACTGCGCGAATCCTTGCACGCGGTGCCCTCCAGCGACCTGTTCGGCGCCTTGGCACTGACCGCCGTCGGCTTCATGGCGCTGCTCGGCTACGAATGGTCGGCCAGTCGTTATGCCGGTGTGCAATTGCCGGCGCGCGCACTCGCCACGGGCGGTTTCTGTGCCTTCGCCATCGGCAACGCGGTCGGCCTGTCGATGTTCTCGGGCGGCTCCATACGCTACCGGCTGTATGCCCGCCTGGGTATCGGCGGCGCCGAAGTGGCGCGCATGAGCCTGTTCGCCAGCCTGTCCCTGGGCTGCGCCCTGCCACTGCTCGCCGCACTCGCCTGCCTCAGCGATCTTGCCGCCGCCTCCAGCGCGCTGCGCCTGCCGCAACCCGTGCTGGCCGGCATCAGCATCGGCCTGCTGGGTTTCGCCACGCTGCTGGCGGTGCTGCTGCGGCGCGCCCGCTGCGGCGAAAAGCCATCGCCGCACAGCGTCAACGTGCGCCTGGGCAAACGCCTGCTGCGCCTGCCCGACACGCGCCTGAGCCTGCTGCAGGTGCTGATCACCGCGCTGGACGTCGGCGCTGCCGCCGGCGTGCTCTACCTGCTGCTGCCGGAGGCCCCGCCTTTCGGCACCTTCCTGCTGGTGTACCTGCTGGCGCTGGCGGCCGGCGTGCTCAGCCACGTACCCGGCGGGGTCGGCGTGTTCGAGGCGGTGTTGCTCGCCGCCTTCGCCGACCAGCTCGGCACCGCGTCCCTGGCCGCGGCACTGCTGCTGTATCGGCTGATCTATATCGTGCTGCCACTGTTGCTCGCCTGCCTGCTGCTGCTGGCCATCGAACTGCGCCGGCTACTCGGCGCACGCCAGGCGATCCGCGCGGCCAGCGGGCTGGCGGCGCCCGTGCTGGCCTTGCTGGTCTTCATCTCCGGGGTGGTGCTGCTGTTCTCCGGCGCCACCCCGAGCATGGACGAGCGCCTGGCCGCCCTGGGCTTTCTCATTCCCCACCGTCTGATCGATGCCTCGCACTTCGGCGCCAGCCTGGTCGGCATGCTCTGCCTGCTGCTCGCCCAGGGGTTGCGTCGTCGCCTGTCGGCGGCCTGGGCCCTGACCCTGGTGCTGCTGCTCGCCGGCGTGCTGCTCTCGCTGCTCAAGGGCTTCGACTGGGAAGAAGCGACCCTGCTGGCGATCACCGCCAGCCTGCTGGCGCTGTTCCGGCCATATTTCTACCGCCCCAGCCGGATCATGGAGCTGCCCTTTTCGCCCTGGCACCTGGCCGCCAGCGCCTGCGTGCTCGGCGCATCGGTGTGGCTGCTGCTGTTCGCCTACCAGGACGTGCCCTACGAGCATCAACTCTGGTGGCAGTTCGCGGTGAACGCCGATGCCCCGCGTGGCCTGCGCGCCGCGCTTGGCTGCGCCCTGCTGTTGAGCCTGGTGTTCCTCGCCTGGTTGCTGCGCGCCGCACCACCGGCGGTCACCTTGCCCGACGCGGATGAGCTGGCCAATGCCGCGCGGATCGTCAAGGCCTCGGAACAGGCCGATGGCGGCCTGGCGCTGACCGGCGACAAGGCCCTGCTGCTGCATCCCGAGGGCGATGCCTTCCTCATGTACGCACGCCGGGCGCGCAGCATGATCGCCCTGTTCGACCCGATCGGCTCGCCCCAGCGCCGTGCCGAGCTGGTCTGGCTGTTCCGTGACCTGTGCGACCGCCACCACGCCCGCCCGGTGTTCTATCAGGTCCGTGCCGAAAACCTGCCGCTGTACATGGACATCGGCCTGACCGCGATCAAACTCGGCGAAGAAGCCCGTGTCGACCTGCCGGGATTCGACCTGGACAACACCGGCAAGGCCATGAAGGATCTGCGCTACACCTGGAACCGTGGCCAGCGCGACGGCCTGGTGCTGGAGTTCCACGAGCCGGGCACGGCGCCGCTGGAGGAACTGCGCGGCATTTCCGATGCCTGGCTGAACGCCAAGAACATGCGCGAGAAAGGCTTTTCCCTGGGCCGTTTCGACCCGGCCTACCTGAGGCATTTCCGTATCGTCGTGGTACGGCTGCAGGGCCGCGCGCTGGCCTTCGCCAACCTGCTGGAAACCGACAGCCGCGACCTGGCGACCCTGGATCTGATGCGCGTACTGCCCGATGCGCCGAAGCTGACCATGGAGTTCCTGATGCTCGGCCTGATCCTGCATTTCAAGGCGGCCGGCTTCGCCCGGTTCAGCCTCGGCATGGTGCCCCTGTCCGGCCTGCAGCCACGTCGCGGCGCGCCCCTGACCCAGCGCCTGGGCGCCCTGGTGTTCCAGCGCGGCGAGGCCTTCTACAACTTCCAGGGCCTGCGCCGCTTCAAGGACAAGTTCCAGCCGGGCTGGGAACCCCGCTACATGGCCGTGCCGGCGGGACTCGACCCACTGGTGGCGCTTACCGACACCGCCGCGCTGATTGCCGGTGGCTTTACCGGACTGGTGAAACGCTGATGAGCCGAACTGCCAAATACTTGCTGCCGATCCTCGTCGCGCTGTTCCTGCTGCTGGCCGGCGCGCTCTACTACCTGCAGCGATCGCCCAGCGAAGCCAGCCTGGCACGTCATCCGCTGGCCTCGGGCGGCGACCTGCTTCTGGCGACGCCAGGCGACAGGGCACAACGCCGGGTGCTGCTGGCCTTGCCCGCCGACCAGCAACTCAGCGACACCGAGCTGCTGGAGCTGGCCCGATCCAACCATGCGCTGATCGGCCAGTATCCGCTGGCGTCACTGAGCTGCGATGCCCAGGCGAAACGCCTGGGCGAGGCCATCTCCCGATTGGGCGGCCAGGTGGATCTGCTCGCCGGCAGTGACGCTGGCGCGATGCTGGCCTGGCGCTGGCTCGCCACCCAGAACCGCGATCAGGCCCAGGCGCTGTCGGTGGGGTTCGCCCTGGGCAAGCCCGACTGCGACGCCGCGCCACCGACGCGCAGCGCCCACGGCCACTGGCTGGCCGCCTGGAACGACAACCCGGATGACGCCAGCGCACGCTTCGTGCGCCAGCAGGCCAATGCCGAGCCCCTGATCGGCGATTACCAGACAGCGCCCAAGGCACTGCTGCTCGCCCAGTTGCGGCGCCTGCTGCAGGGGGCCGGCGATGCCCTGCCGGTGGTCGAGGTAGCCGCCACCCAGCCCGGCGATACGGTGAGCCTGTTCTATTCCGGCGATGGTGGCTGGCGTGACCTGGATCGCGCCGTCGCCGAGCAGATGGCCCAGCGCGGCTACCCGGTGGTCGGCGTCGATACCCTGCGCTACTTCTGGCAGCGCAAAAGCCCGGAACAGGCCGCCAGCGATCTCTCCGAACTGATGCGCCAGTACCGCGAGAAATGGCACGCCAGGCGTTTCGTGCTGATCGGCTACTCCTTCGGCGCCGACGTCATGCCCGCCCTGTACAACCGGCTACCGGACAGCGACAAACAGCAGGTCGACGCCATCGTCCTGCTCGCCCTGGCGCGCAGCGGCAGTTTCGAGATTCGCGTGCAGAGCTGGCTCGGCCAGGCCGCCGATGAGGCGGCCACCGGGCCCGAGCTGGCGCAGCTCCCGGCCGCCAAGGTGCTGTGTGTCTATGGTCAGGAAGAGGCCCCGGAGAGTGGCTGCACCCAGGAACAGGCCGTGGGCGAGCGCCTGCAACTGCCTGGCGGTCACCACTACGACAAGGATTATCCAGCGCTGGCGCAGCGGCTGATCGCGGCCATTGGTGCGCGACAGCACGAGTGAACGTCAGTGCCGCTGGCCCGGCACAGGCTGGTTCCGTTCATCCGCCGGATATCGATGTGCCGGGCCGGTCAGCCAGGCAGGCCGGCGGCCGGCCCGGGCTCGACACTGACCCGGTTGCGTCCGCCAGCCTTGGCCAGGTAGAGCTGCCGGTCGGCGGCCTTGAGCACGTCGGCGGGCTCCTGCCGGCTGCCGGGATGCCAATGCGCCACGCCGAGGGACAGGGTGATGCGGCCAACGCCCGGGAAATCCACCTGCTCCACGCTCTGCCGCAGCCGTTCGGCCACGGCCGTGGCCGCCTCCATGGCGGTGCCCGGCAACAGCATGAGGAACTCTTCGCCACCGGTACGACAGAGCACATCGCCGCCACGGGAACTGCCCCGCATGAGGTCGGCCAGCTTCTGCAGCACCGTGTCGCCGATGTGGTGACCATGGCTGTCGTTGATCCGCTTGAAGTGGTCGATGTCCAGCGCGATGGCTGAAAACGGCAGGCCCTCGGCCTGCCATATGGCCAGCATGGGCTGCACGCCACGACGGTTGTTCAGACCGGTGAGCGGATCGGTCTGCACATCGCGCTTGAGTTTGCCGATGCGCTCGTGCAGCAGATTGAGGCCGAGCAGCAAGGCGCGCTTGAGCTCCGCCGCCTCGAAGTACCAGGAACGTACCTCGCCGATACGTTCGGCGGTGCCGGGTTGATCGAGCTCGTGAGCGCTCGCCGCCAGTTGCCACAGCGGCCGGGCGATGGTCAACGCCAGCCACCAGATGAACAGGCAACCGACCAGGATGAGGGGCGCGGAAATGATCAGCACATTGAGCATCAGGTGGTTCAGTGGCGCGACGGTCTGCTTCAGCGGCCGCTGGGAGACGATCCCCCAACCGACACTGGCCACCGTGGCGTAACCGGCGAGCAAAACGTCGCCGCGACTGTTGGCGGTACGCAAGGTGCCCGTATCCTGTGTGGCGAGCATGTCGAGCAGGCCGCTCTGCTCGACGATGGAACCCACCCGCCCCTCGTCAGGGTGATAGAGCAGTCGACGATCGCTGTCGACGACGTAGAGGTAGGAACCATCGCGGTAATAATGCTCGCCGAGCAGACGGTTGAGGACGTTGCTCTGGTGCAGGTAGATGCTGCCGCCGACATAGCCGAGATAGCGACCCTCGGCATCGAAAACAGGCTGCGACAGCGCCACCACCAGGTTGCTGGCCGCCGACATATAGGGCCTGGAGACCAGCGGCCTGCGTTCGATCAGGGCCTGGCGGGCGCCATCGGTATCGAGCGTCTTGCCGACCGCCCAGGGCATGCTCGGGCTGGTCGCCCTGACGACGCCCTCGGCGTCGATGACGAAGGTGGAATTGAAGGAGTTCGTCTGCCTCAGCAAGCGCTCCGTTTCCGCCTGCATCAAGACCGGGTCGGCAAACCGCGAGACCTGCAGGTTGGCGCTGTAGGCCAGTTGCTGCAGGGCGTTATGCAGGTAGATGTCGGTGATCGAGGCGAGTTTGGAGGCATAGACCTGGTTGGATTGCTGGGCATTGTCTATGAGCAACTGGCGCTGCACATGGTAGCTGGCGAAAAAACTGGTCACCAGCATGACCAATGCGGTCAGCGCCGACAGCATGAGCATGAGCGTGCGCAAGTCCAGGCGCAGCCCCTTGTTGGAATACGGCAATTCGGGCCTCACTTTGGCGGTCGCGGACAGTCGCACCCTGTCGATGGAGTCGTCACCAGCGCAGCCTCAGCGGTGGCGGATCGACCTGTCTGGTACCCGAGGCAACCAGCTCGGGCTGATGGGCAGAACAAACGCCCCGAGACAAGCAATATGATAGGACATAGCGGGCAGCGCCGGGTCAGGTCTCGCGGCAAAAGCCCGGTTCCGGCCAGCACGGCCTTGAGGCCATGAGGGCGGCCCGGACCGCCGGCTTCCAGCGCGTCCGCCTCCCTGGCCGAATCCTTACCTCCCCTGCACGTCGCCGGTGCTGGAAAAGTCGCGCGCACGCCGCTAGAATTGCGCACTTTTTGATCAGAGGCGCCCAAGCGCCCGCATCATCCCAGCCTGAGGTTCGCCCGCATGACCACCACCGCCACGCCGAAAGTCGGCTTCGTTTCCCTCGGCTGCCCGAAAGCCCTGGTGGACTCCGAGCGCATCCTCACCCAGCTGCGTATGGAAGGCTACGAAGTGGTGCCGACCTACCAGGACGCCGACGTGGTGGTGGTCAACACCTGCGGCTTCATCGACAGCGCCAAGGCCGAGTCACTGGAAGTGATCGGCGAGGCGATCAAGGAAAACGGCAAGGTCATCGTCACCGGCTGCATGGGCGTCGAGGAAGGCAGCATCCGCGAGGTGCACCCCAGCGTGCTGTCGGTGACCGGCCCGCAGCAGTACGAGCAGGTGGTCAGCGCCGTGCACGAAGTGGTGCCGCCGAAGACGGAGCACAATCCCTTGATCGACCTGGTGCCGCCCCAGGGCGTCAAGCTCACCCCGCGTCACTACGCCTACCTGAAGATTTCCGAAGGCTGCAACCACAGCTGCAGCTTCTGCATCATCCCGTCGATGCGCGGCAAGCTGGTCAGCCGCCCGGTCGGCGAGGTGCTCAGCGAGGCCGAGCGCCTGGTCAAGGCCGGGGTCAAGGAACTGCTGGTGATCAGCCAGGACACCAGCGCCTACGGCGTCGACCTCAAGTACAAGACCGACTTCTGGAACGGCCAGCCGGTCAAGACGCGCATGAAGGAGCTGTGCGAGGCGCTCTCCAGCATGGGCGTGTGGGTGCGTCTGCACTACGTCTACCCCTACCCCAACGTCGACGACGTGATCCCGCTGATGGCCGCGGGCAAGATCCTTCCCTACCTGGACATCCCCTTCCAGCACGCCAGCCCGCGCGTACTCAAGCTGATGAAGCGCCCGGCCTTCGAAGACCGCACCCTGGCGCGCATCAAGTCCTGGCGCGAGCAGTGCCCGGATCTGACCATCCGCTCGACCTTCATCGTCGGCTTCCCCGGCGAAACCGAAGAAGACTTCCAGTACCTGCTCGACTGGCTGACCGAGGCCCAGCTCGACCGCGTCGGCTGCTTCCAGTACTCGCCGGTGGAAGGCGCCCCGGCCAACGACCTGGACGTGGATAGCGTCCCGGATGACGTCAAGCAGGAGCGCTGGGATCGCTTCATGGCCCACCAGCAGGCCATCAGCACGGCGCGGCTGCAGATGAAGATCGGTCGCGAAATGGACGTGCTGATCGACGAAGTCGACGACCAGGGCGCCGTGGCCCGCTCCTGGGCCGATGCCCCGGAAATCGACGGCAGCGTGTTCATCGAAGGCACCGACTTCCAGCCGGGCGACACGATCCGCGTGCGTATCGTCGATGCCGATGAGTACGACATGTGGGCCGAGCCGGTCTGAACCCCTCCCCTTTACGGAGGACGCCCGTCAAAGAGGTTCGGGGAGTGAGGCGCAGCTGAACCCCGAGCCATGGAACAGGCTCGCCATCAGCCATGGGGGCTCCCCGCACGGCCAGATCAGATAAAAATGCCTCGACCTCGGCAGCGCCCATTTCGGCTGGATGACGATGGCGGTGGAAACGAATAAAGCGCTTGACCCACTCGCAATAGACACGTTCAGTGCGAGTCGAGTAGTGTTTCAGGCGAACCGGCTCACGCACTTGATCGAGCAACCGAGGCGGTCCATCCATGGCGTATAACGCGGTCATCGGAACGCCTTGTTCACCCTCCAACCAGGTTCGCTACCGCAGCCCCCTAACCCGTTCGCTTCGCTCGGGACGGGCTAAAGCCCACTTCTTGAGAGTACGCTGCGTTCAATCCACAAGGCGATTTCAATCGACTCGTCGAGGCTTGCGTCGACCTCTGGACCGACCTCAGTCCAGCAGGCTACCCTCAGGACTCGGTGCCCCACATTGAGTGTCCGACGCTCATTCTTCGAGGCGACGGCGATTTTCTTCTTTCCCTGCCGGAGGCGGCAGAAGTCCGGGCTAGGATTTCAGGTTCATCGTTTGGCAACATCCCCTTTGCAGGGCATGCTGCGATGGATGATGCTCCAGAAGTCGTTGAAAGAATCATCTGTGAATTTCTTCTCGACCCAAGAAAAACACTGGCTGAGGCCTAGGCGTTATACGGTATGAAGACCGATCAAATCCGCTTCAATGACGGAGCCTCTTACGAGCGATACATGGGAAGGTGGAGCCAGCTCGCAGGCGAAACCTTTCTTGACTGGCTCGTCTCGGAGCCGGGCCAGCGATGGCTGGATGTCGGCTGTGGCAACGGCGCCTTTACCGAGCTGCTCATCGAGCACTGTGATCCAGCTTCGGTGCATGGCATAGACCCGTCGGAAGAACAGCTTGCGTATGCACGCGCGCGGCCTGCGTTGGGTACCGCACAATTTCGTCAAGGGGATGCGATGGCGCTGCCTTACCCTGACGACACGTTCGATACGGCTGTCATGCCTCTGGTGATCTTCTTCGTTCCTGATCCGGCCAGAGGTGTTGCCGAAATGAGGCGAGTGGTTCGCCCGGGCGGGACCGTTACCGCGTACGCCTGGGACATGATGGGGGGCGGCTTCCCCTATGAGGCGCTGCTGGCGGAAATACGTGGGCTTGGTATTGCGGTTCCGGCGCCACCAAGCCCTGAAGCGTCGCGAATAGACGTCATGCGGGGCTTGTGGGCCGATGCCGGCCTGGATGCGGTTGAAACGCGGCAGATCACTGTGCATCGGACGTTCGATGATTTCGAGAATTTCTGGGCGACAGCCCTCGGAGCGCCCAGCGTCGGGACGACGCTCGCAACGATGGCGACCGAGGAGCTTGCGTTTCTCAAGGAACGGGTACGGGCGCGCCTACCGGCAAATGCCACTGGCCACATCACTTACCGTGCTTGCGCCAATGCGGTGAAAGGCCGCGTCCCCAAGTAGACCGGCACAGATCGACGCAAGCAATGCCGTACGATGATTCATTCAAGCCGATGCCGCTTCGCGGCACGGCTCAATTCAGGCGTCAGGCCTCACAGGGAATGCCATGGTAACTGCAGAAGAACACGAGCCTGCTGATTCCGCGCCTGACGCCAGCTCGCTCAAGTTGATTGCGGCACTTCGGCCAGAACAAGTTCAGGCAATCGACTCGGCGGTAATGCGCGCGGCAGATCGTAATTGGCGCAAAGTTGCTTTTATCGTCGGCACGGCCATGGGCACTCTTCCTGAGCGGGTTCCTGGTATTCCTGACGTCTTTTATGCTCAGCGCGTTGCTGCCCTGGTGGCTCAAGGCCGGCTGGAGTCGCAAGGCAACCTTGCTCGCATGCGGTACAGTGAAGTTCGTCTTCCAGAGTAGGCCGGTGATCAAGTCGTTCGCTTCGCTCACTGGGACGGGCTAAGAGCCCGCCGCTCAAGCAAACGTTAGGTACATTTGGAACCGGCTCCATGGACTGGAGCCGTGCGGAGAAGCTCCTGGATGTTTTGGCATCCATCGTTGACCGATCAGTCCCTTTTCCCGGTCCGTGGTCGTGCGCCAATCCCCCGCGCCGGAGCGCGGCCTGCACGCCGGGCACCCACGCCAGTTGCAATCGTCACCGGCAAACGGCACTCTTTGATAATAGTTTTCATTAAGCGTTATCAAAGCATGCCTCCCGCCTCTCTCGAAGGCCAGCGCCTGGCCGCTCGCAACCATGTCCTGCAGCAATTGTTCGGTGACCACCACGGCTGGCTGCTGAGCCGCCTGCGCGCCCGCCTGGGTTGTGCGTACGACGCGGCGGACATGGCTGCGGAAACCTTCGCCCAGGTGGTCGCCCTGCCCGATCCACAGGGCATCCACGAACCTCGCGCCCTGCTCACCACCATCGCCAAGCGGCTGGTGTTCGCCAGTTGGCGGCGCCGGGATCTGGAGAGGGCCTACCTCGAGGTGCTGGCCCAGCAGCCCCTGGCCCACGAGCCCTCGGCCGAAGAACAGGCCCAGGCCCTGGAAGCGCTGCTGGCCATCGACACCCTGCTCGCGGGGTTGTCGCCACGCGGACGCAGTGCCTTCCTGTACAGCCAGCTCGAAGGCCTCACCTACGCCGAGATCGGTCGCCGCCTGGGCATCTCCGCACCGCGCGTGCACCAGTACGTGGTCAAGGCCATGGGCCTGTGCTACCTGGCCCTGGAAGGCGATGAGCGCTGAGCGCCTGCCACCGGCGGTGGCCGAGGCGGTGGAATGGCTCGCCCGGCAGCGTTCCGGGAGCATGAGCGAAAGCGATGCTCGGCATCTGCAACGCTGGCTGCAGGCCAGCCAGGACAACCGCCAGGCCTGGGAACGCGTGCAGCAACGGCTCGGCATGGCATTCGATGACCTGCCAACGACCACCCGCCAGGTACTGAGCCGAACCAGCCCGAGTCGCCGTCACCTGCTGCGCGGCGCACTGGGCCTGACCGGCATCGCGGTGGGCGGCTATTGGCTGCAGCGCGCCGGCCTGCTGCCACTGGGCAATGGAGAGCTACGCAGCGGCCTGGCACAACGTCGCTCCTTCGCCCTGGAAGACGGCAGTCAGTTGCTGCTCAATGCGCAGAGTCGCGTCGAACCGATCTTCGATGCTGGCCGACGCCTGCTCATCCTCCACGAGGGCGCGCTGCTCATTCAGGTAGCGGCCGACCCGCAGCGGCCACTGATCGTGCGCAGCGCATTCGGTGAAGCCCGAGCGCTGGGCACGCGCTTCTCGGTCGCGCTCGGCCAGCACGAGACGCGTGTCTGGGTACAGGAGTCTCGCGTACGCCTGCACGCCCCGACAGGCGATCGGCTCGAGCTGGCCAGCGGCCAGGGCGCCAGCCTGGACGCCAACGGCATCCATGCCCTGGATGCACGCCGGGCCGCCGAGGACAGATGGGAGGACGGCCTGCTGGAGGTGCATGACCAGTCTCTGGAGAACATCATCGAAGCCCTGCGCCCGTACCGCCGCGGGCTGCTGCGAGTCGACCCCGACGCCGCGCTCCTGAGGGTGTCGGGCGTGTTCCCCCTGGACGACAGCGACCAGGTACTGCGCTCGCTGCAGGAAGTGCTGCCGATCCGCGTGGAGCAACGCTTCGGCTGGTGGACGCAGCTGAGCCTGCGCTGATTTTTTTTCAGCCGCCCCTTAATATTCGCGCCCCTCGAATCACAGGACAGGCATCGATCCCGATCCCTGGAGACATGCCCCATGCACCGCCCCTTTCGTCGTACCGTCACGCCGCTGGCCATGGCATTGGCGTTGAGCAGTCCGTACGCGAGCGCCGAAACCGCCGAGCCGGTATTGGCCGAGCAGCAGTTGCTCACCTTCGACCTGCCGGCCGGCCCGCTGGAAGCGACCCTGACGGCCATCGCCCGGCAGAGTGGACGCGGCATCGCGTTCAGCGCTTCCCTGACCCGCGATCTGTCCGCACCGCCGCTGCAAGGACGCTACAGCAGCGAAGAAGCGATACGCCAGGTATTGCACGGATCGCCGCTGCAACTGGGCGTCACGCCAAACGGCACCCTGACGGTCGAGCCACGCGAGCAGCAGGGCACCATCGATCTGGAACGCATCAGCGTAACCGTCGGCAGCCGTACCCCCACCTCCGTCAGCGAAACCGCCGGCACCGTATGGGTGGTGGAACAGGCGCAACTGCGCGAACAGTTGCAGACCGGGGTCAGCCTCAAGGAGGCCCTGGGCAAGCTGGTCCCGAGCCTGGACCTCGGCCCCGAGGGCCGTACCAACTATGGGCAGAACCTGCGCGGGCGCGGCGTGCTGGTGATGATCGACGGGGTCAGCCAGAACAGCTCGCGGGGGCTGTCGCGGCAGTTCGACAGCATCGACCCGTTCAACGTCGAGCGCGTGGAGGTGCTGTCCGGCGCCAGCAGCCTGTACGGTGGCGGCGCCACCGGCGGCATCATCAACATCGTCACCCGCAAGGGCGAAAGCGGCCCGCTGGGCTTCCAGACCCAGGCCAGCATGAGCAGCGGCTTCAACGCCAGCGACGACCTGTCCAGCCGCCTGGCGCAGTCGGTGAGCGGCGGCAACGACAGCATCCGCGGCCGCCTCGGGGTGTCGGTGGAAAAGAACGAAGCCTTCTACGATGGCGCCGGTGAACAGATCTTCCTCGACAATACCCAGACCGATCTGCAGTACAACCGCCGTATCGACGTGCTCGGCAGCCTCGGCCTGACCCTGGACGAGCAGCAGAGCCTCGACCTGCTGGCCCAGTATTACGACTCCGGCTACGACGGCAGCACCGGCATCTACTTCCCCAACCTGAACCATAATGCGCCGTCCGATCTCGAGGACGCCGAGCTGCGCGGTGGCTACTCCAGCGACCTCGAGCCGCGCACCCGACGCACCCTGTTCAATGCCAGCTACCACCATGGCGACCTGCTGGGTCAGGACTTCTACCTGCAGGGTTACCATCGCCAGGAAAACGACAACTTCTATCCCTTCA
This sequence comes from Phytopseudomonas dryadis, assembly GCF_004327355.1. Classification (GTDB taxonomy): domain Bacteria; phylum Pseudomonadota; class Gammaproteobacteria; order Pseudomonadales; family Pseudomonadaceae; genus Aquipseudomonas; species Aquipseudomonas dryadis. The sequence continues at coordinate 6,351 of NZ_QJUM01000046.1, read as the reverse complement.
CCTACTACAACCGCGGCACACCCACGGGCAGCAACGGCGTGTATTTCGCCGCCTCGCAGCAGAACTTCGAGATGTCCGGGCTCAAGGCCCTGTTCGCCAAGCAGTGGGATGCCTGGAAGCTGACCTATGGGCTGGATCTGGATCGCGAGCGCTTCAACGCCACCCAGAAGACCTTCGACGCACGGGTATCCTCGGAAAGCGGCGGCCTCGACCTGGTCACCGCCAGTGAAGCACCGCGCTATCCCAGTTACCGGGTCAAGGGTTTGTCCGGCTATCTGCAACTGGACTGGAAAGCCACCGAGCGGCTGACGCTGTCCAGCGGTGCGCGGCGCCAGCACATGGATGTCGAGGTCGAGGACTACCGCGGCGTGCCAGGCGGCGACAACGACTACGAAGTCGACCTGTACAACCTCAGTGCGCTCTACGACCTGGGCGGTGGGCAACAGCTGTGGACCAACTACAGCGAGGGATTCGAGCTGGCCGATCCGGCCAAGTACTACGGGCGTGCCGGACTCGACGTCGCCGCCAACCCGCTGGCGGGCATCAAGAGCCGCCAGGTGGAAACCGGCTGGCGCTATGCCGACAGCGCCTGGGAAGCCCAGGCCGCCCTCTACTACATCTGGTCCGACAAGGTCATCGAGATCGACACCGCGACCCTGAACATCGACGTGGCGAGCAAGAAGAGCCGCGACTACGGTTTCGAGACGGCGCTGACGCGGCACTTCGACAGCGGCTGGCAGGCCGGCGGCAATCTGCACCTGGTGCGCTCGCAGGAGCGGGACGACGACGGCGACTGGAAGAAACGCGACGCCAAGTCCAGCTCCCTGTCCAAGGCCACGGCCTTCGCCGGCTGGAGCGACGGCATCAGTCAGGTACGCCTGCAGGCCAACCACGCCCGCAGCCTGGAAGACGACGACGGCAACCGCATCCAGGGCTTCACCACCTTCGACCTGATGGGCAGCCGTGAAATCGGCATGGGCACCCTGTCGCTGGGCGTGCAGAACCTGCTGGATCGGCAGTACAGCACCGTCTGGGGCCAGCGCGCGACGATGTTCTACTCGCCGACCTACGGCCCGGCCTACCTGTACGACTACCAGGGCCGCGGACGCACCTACACCCTGACCTGGGCCATGACCTACTGAGCCTCCTGCTGCCGTGACGCACGGCCCATGAACCTGGTTCATGGGCCGCTTCATTTCCATCCGGCAGGCAAGTGCCCTCCCCTGAGTCCTGCGCTGTCACATCTTGTCCAACCTTCACCGGCAGAGATGCATACGATTCGCGTCTGCAAACGATTCGTAAGGAAGTCTCGCCATGCCCGCACCTTTCCCGCGCCGCCCCGTCGCCACACTGATCCGCCTGGCCACCCTCTGCCTGGCCAGCGGCATCCCGCTCGCCCATGCTGACACCGTCGAGCTGGACGATATGGTGGTGACCGCTTCGGGCTTCGCCCAGAACCTGGAGGACGCCCCAGCCTCGGTCACGGTGATCAGCGGCGATGACCTGCGCAAGCGCTCGGTGCAGAACCTCGGCGATGCGGTGCGCGACGTGCAGGGCGTGGTGGTCAACGGCGGCGCCAACGAAAGCGATATCCAGATCCGTGGCATGCCCGGCGACTACACCCTGATCCTGGTCGACGGCAAGCGCCAGAGCGGCCGCGATTCGCGGGTCAACGGCAACCGTGGCTACGAGCAGAGCTTCGTGCCGCCGGCCGCGGCCATCGAGCGCATCGAAGTGGTACGCGGGCCGATGTCCTCGCTGTACGGCTCGGACGCCATCGGCGGGGTGATCAACATCATCACCCGCAAGGTTTCACCCGAGTGGGGCGGCAACCTGTCCTACGACTACTCGGCGCGCCAGCACAGCGACCAGGGCAACGCCCGCAACACCCAGTTCTACCTCAATGGTCCGCTGATCGACGAGGTACTGGGGCTGCAGGTGTGGGGCAACCACTTCGACCGGCAGGCCGATGACGACGCGGTGGAGAACGAAGGCTTCGCCAAATCCGACAACAAGAGCCTGACCGCGCGCCTGGCCCTGACCCCGACCGAGAACCACGACGTCCTGCTCGAGGCCGGCGCCGCGCGCCTGAAGAACGGCGACGGCGTCAGCCCCAACTGGTCGACCCGCGAACAAGACAACGACCGCGATCACTGGTCGCTGACCCACGAAGGCCGTTGGGGCTGGGCGGATTCGACGCTGTCCTTCGCCGAGGAAACCACCAGCCGCGAAGGCAAGGCCACTCCGGCGCAGACCGATGTCTACGGACGCAAGCCGGAAATCCGCAACCGCGTGTTCGACGGCAAGCTGGTGATGCCCACCGACTACCACGTCACCACCGCCGGCGTGCAGTGGAACGAAGCCACCCTGACCGACTGGAACCAGGCCAACCGCGGCACCTCCCGCGAGCGCGAGAACGAGGAATACTCGGTGGTGCAGAAGGCCCTGTTCGCCGAGGACGAGTGGTCGATCACCGACGACTTCGCCCTCACCACCGGCGTGCGCCTGGATCACCACGAGCAGTACGGCAGCCATATCAACCCGCGCCTCTACGGCGTCTGGCGCCTGAGCAACGAGTGGACACTGAAAGGCGGCGTGGCCCGAGGCTTCAAGGCCCCCGAACTGCGTGCGGTAATCGATGATTACGCGGTGGTTCGCCGCAACCGCTTCGTGATGTTCGGCAACCCCGACCTCAAGCCCGAGCGCAGCACCAACTACGAGCTCTCGGCCATGTGGTCGAACCGCGACGATCTGTCGGCCGGCGCCACCCTGTTCTACAACGACTTCGAGGACAAGCTGTCGACCGTCACCACCACCGAACAGTGGGAAGGCCTGACCGTGATGGAACGGGTCAACCTGGACAATGCGGTGATCCGCGGCCTCGAGCTCAACGGTAGCTGGCAGGCACTGGCCAACGTGGCGATCAAGGGCAACTTCACCTACCTGGACTCCGAGCAGAAAAGTGGCGCCAACAAGGGCGCGCCCCTGGCCCTGACCCCGGAGCAGAAGGCCAATCTGCGCGCCGACTGGGACATCAGCGAGAAGGCCCAGGCCTGGGCATCGGTGAACTACTACGGCAAGGAATACGAAGCCACCCTGAACGCCGACACGGCGCCGGCCTATACCACCGCGGACGTTGGCGGCTCGTACCGGCTGACCGAGTCGCTGACCCTCAACTCGGCGGTCTACAACCTGACCGACAAGCGCCTGGACGACGAGACCTACGGCACCGTCAACTACGGCCGTACCTTCTGGCTCGGCGCTTCGCTGGATTTCTGAGGCAGCGCACCCCGTGGGCGAGGCGGATCGCCACACGAACGTAGGCTGGGTTAGCGGCGCCTTGCATGGCTTGCCCAGGCACCGCATCTTGTGGCGCGCCGCGTAACCCATCGACCGATATCCGGCGTTGCGCCGATGATGGGTTACGGCGCAGCCACCAGCCTGTCATTCCGTGAACAGGCGGTAGCGCCTAAGCCATCCTGCGAACTGAAAACCTTTCTCCTGTAGCCTGGGTCGAGCGCAGCGACACCCGGGAATCCTGCCCTGGGTATCGCTGCGCTCGACCCAGGCTACCCCTCGGGTAACCGCACCACGGCACATAGCCCTGTGGGCTGCCGGTTCTCCAGGGTCAGCTCACCGCCATGGGCCCGTACGCAGGCCCGGGCGATGGCCAGGCCAAGCCCCAGTCCCTGCCCGCGCCCCTCGGCCTGCAACTGCACGAAAGGTTCGAACGCCTGTTCCAGCCTGGCCGGATCGATGCCCGGGCCGTGGTCGAGAATCTGCAGGCGAAGCTCCCCCTCCTCGGCCCGATCCAGGCTGATCGAGGCGTCCCCGCCATGCTGCAGGGCGTTGTCGATCAGGTTGGTCAACGCCCGTTTCAGCGCCAGCGGCCGGCAGCGACAGAACACCTCCCTGCCCGCCTGCCAGGCGACCGGCTGCCCCAGGGTACGGTAACGCCGCGCCAGGTCGTCGAGCAGCCCGCTCAGCGACAGGCGCACGGTGGGTTCCTGCACGGCATCGTCACGGATGAAATCCAGCGTCTCGGCGACCATGGCGCGCAGCTCGTCCAGGCTGTCGAGCAGGTCTTCGCGCAGCGCGCCCTCTTCGAGCAGCTCCAGTTGCAGACGCAGCTCGGTCAGGGGCGTGTTGAGGTCATGACTCAGCGCTGCGAGCATCCGTGTGCGCCCTTCCACATGCCGGGCCAGGCGCTCCTGCATCCGGTTGAAGGCCTGGCTCAGTTCCCGGGCTTCACGGGGGCCGGACAGCGCCAGCGGGGCGATCCGTTCGCCGCGGCTGATCAGCTCGGTCGCCGTGGCCAGTGTCCTGAACGGACGCACCACCCGGGCCATGAACAGCAGCAGGATCAACAGGATCGGCACGATGCTCACCGGCAGGGCATAGGCCAGCAGACGGCTCCACTCGTAGGCACCGGAGGGATGTTGCAGGGCGTTGAGGTAGCGACCCGACGCCAGCTCGATGCTGCTGCGCAAGCGCAACGGCTCCCAGCCGGCGGGGCTCAGGACATCCTCACGGGCCGGCCCGCCGCCGACGCGCTCGAGCTGCATGTGGATCGTGCTCGCCGCCACCTGCAGTTCCCTGGCCAGTTCGCCCGTCAGGCGCCGCTCCTCGGGATGCATCGCGAAGGCGCCGACATCCGCCTCGGCAGCGATCCAGAAGCGCGCTTCAGCGCCGCTCATCGCCACCAGCACACGTTCACCCTGCGCCTCGCCAAGCGTGTCGAGCGCCTGGTAGGCCGTGTTCAAACGCTCCAGCACGAAGCTGCGCGACAACGGATGCAGCAGGGCGCCGGTGCGCTGCAGCAGCACCACGGCGATGGCATGGGACGCCAGCAGCGCCAGCACCAGCAACACCCCGAGCTGATGAACCAGGCGCTGTGGCCACAGACGCTTCAGGCTATTCATGACGCCAGCAGCGTGACGTCCGCCACCAGCATGTAGCCGCCCCCCCACACGGTACGCAGCAGATCGTCGCGTCCGGCGCCGTCGGCCAGCCTGCGGCGCAGGCGGCTGACCTGCCGATCGATGGTGCGATCGAACACGTCGCTGTCGGGGCGGGCGGTCAGGTCGATCAGCCGGGCGCGATCCAGCACCTGATGCGGATGTTCGAGAAACACCTGCAACAGGCGCCCTTGCGCCGTGCTCAGGCGGACGCACTGGCCATTGCCGGCGCTCAGGCTGCCAGTGCCACTGGCGAACACCAGGCCGGCGAACTGGTAGTGGCGCAGCAGCGGCCGAGGCGCCGGCTCGACGGCAGCGGGCTCGACCCGGGATGCGCCGCGCCGACGCAGCACGCTGTTGATGCGCGCCACCAGTTCGCGGGGCTCGAAGGGTTTGCTCAGGTAATCATCGGCGCCCAGATCCAGCCCACGGATACGGTCGCTGGTGGTGTCGCGGGCAGTCAGCAGGATCACCGGCACGCCGTTGCGCCGATACAGGCGGCTGCACAGCTCGAAGCCATCGCCGTCGGGCAGCATCACATCCAGCACGATCACGTCGAAATGCTGAACCTCGAGCAGTTGCCACATGCCTTCGGCGCTCTCGGCGGTGCGCACGTCGAAGGCATGCCGGCGTAGATACACAGCCAGCGGCTCGCGAATCTTGCGATGGTCATCGACCACCAGAACACGCGGTGCGGGTATGGGAGCTGTAGCGGTCATGGTGACTCCAGCAGCCTTGCGTTCGCCTACAGGGCAGCACGATACAAAAGACGCAGAGGATTATCATTTGCGGGCGCCATGGTAGCCCAAGCGTCATAGCCTGGCAGGTGCGGCGTCGTGCCGCAGGCCGTTTCGCGACGGCATGCGCAACGACGAACGCCGCAGCGCCACCCGCTACACGGCGATCCCCGCGCTTTGCCTGTTTCGGTCGGGGCCGGCCCCGGCTTATCATGCCGCCATGATCAAAGACCCGTTCCAACGCCTGGGCCTCGACCGCGAGGTGCTCAGCGTCAGCCAACTCAACAAGCGCGCCCGGGTGCTGCTGGAAGACGTCTTCGCCGGCATCTGGGTCGAGGGCGAAATCTCCAACCTGGCCAGGCCGGCATCCGGGCACATCTACTTCACCCTCAAGGACAGCCAGGCCCAGGTGCGTTGCGCGCTGTTCCGGCAGAACGCCGCCCGGGTGCGCCAGGCCCTGCGCGACGGCCTGGCGGTCAAGGTGCGTGGCAAGGTCTCGCTGTTCGAGGGGCGTGGCGATTACCAGCTGATTCTCGACGCCCTGGAGCCGGCCGGCGATGGGGCCTTGCGCCTGGCTTTCGAAGCCTTGAAGGAAAAGCTCGATGGCGAAGGCCTGTTCGCCGCCGAGCGCAAACGCGCCCTGCCCGCCCACCCGC
>NZ_QJUM01000045.1 GCF_004327355.1 Phytopseudomonas dryadis | reverse complement strand
GCAGTCATGCGTAAATACCTGACTGGCGTCTGGGCTTGCCTGAAGCTCGGTGTGCCTTTCGATTCATCCGAGCTATTCAGCAATGAACACCTGAAAAACGCTTGACCACTAACAGAGTATCTACAGGATTGCGGCAATCCACCAGCCGTGCAGGAGCGTCGACCTCGGCGCGATGCGCTTGCAGCCGTCCCGCAAATCCCAGCGCGGCCGCTCATCCACCTACCACCCTGCCCGGCCCCGGCGGCAGGTAGCGCCCGTACCACGGGCGCCGCGGGATGCGCCCGGCCAGACGCTCGGCCTCATCTTCACCGGCATGAATGACGCGCAGCGCCAGCTTCATGGTTTCGATGTCCAGATCGCCCTCTTCCCCACCGCCACCGTTGCCTGCGCCCCAGGCGCCGCATCCGGCTTCGGCAGGACCGAGCCAGGGCTCGGCGACCTCGACCCACTCGCCCGGCGAGAACCAGGACACGCCTCCCACCTGCGCACGCCGCACCTGCCCCGGATGGGCCTGTTCGTGCGCCTGGAACCAGTCCTCGATACGATCGTCGATCCAGCCATGGAACGCCCAGAACACCGGGTTGACGTGGGAGGAGAAGGCATCGGCGAGGTAATCGTTGTCGGCGCGGAACCAGCGCTCGGAAAAATCATCGGGGCGGCGGTCATAGATCATCGGCATCTGGCTGTTCGGGTCCCGGCACACCGACGCCCAGCACATGTGCAGCCAGTCGTGCAGGCCCAGTTCGATACGACTGCCCAGCTCCCCCAGGCACAGCGTGCCGAGGTACTCGGGGTTCTGGTACTGCGCCTCCCAGAGCTGGAAATTGCCGTAGTAGCCTTCGCTGCTCTTGACGTCGCGCAGCCATTGATTGAAGGCATCGTCACCCGGTGCCTCCCAGGCCGGCGGCACGGAATAACCGTCATGGTTTTCCAGATAATCCACGAAAGCCTGGATGCCATGGCCGATATGGGGCCTGGGTGGCGGCAGGCTGGGCCAGGAAGGGAGATCCTGAAAGCTGCGCGCACGCCGCAGCATCTTGCGGTGCATGAAGAGGAAATCCTCACCGGAACCGTTGCGATGACGGCGCTTGCCACGGGCATCGCGCTCCCGCCCCAGCGGCCCCGGCTGCCAGCCGAGCCCTCGTAGCGACTGGCGACGATCCTCATCGAGCCGGTGCCAGCGGTCACGCGATGCATGCCAGAGCTGGTGGTACAGGCGGTGGCCCGGAGAAACCAGCCAGGCCTTCAATTCAGGGTCATAGGGCAAGCGCTCGCGGGCCTGGATGAACGGCCGCCGCTTCGCCAGGAAGGCCGCCTGGGTGGTGGAAAAACCCGCCTGCTGCCCCTGATGCCGCAGCTTGCCGCTCAGCGTCGCCTCACCGCCGCCCGCGCTCCAGATATCCCAGATCTCGTCGAAGATCGCCGTGCACTCATAGGCCCGGCCCTGGTCATCGACCAGCTTCCAGCGCACCTCGGCGCCCTTGTCGGTCGCCAGCTCGCCATACACCTGAAAGCCACCAGCGGTGAAGGCGCGCCGCCCCAGGTAACCGCGTAGCGCCCGCCCGGAAGGCCCGACGTCGAGCAACAGCTCCAGGCCTTCGTCGGCAAGCTCGGCGAACGCCTGCTGCCCGTCGAGCAAGCTGAAATCCCAGATGCCGACCAGGCGCCCGGCCAGCAGATTCTCACCGAGCGTAGGCGCCACGATCGTCGGCTCCTCGTTCAGCGCCGCTTCCTCGGCCCGCTGGTGGCGTATGTAGCCCACGGCCGGCAAAGCCACCGCACCGGCAGCCGCCAGACCGGCTACGAATCCACGTCGGGAGAACTTCATCTATATAACCATCCGCTTATCCGCTCTCACCCTTCAGAGGGCCTCAAGCAATAACGAACGGTCAAATGGGGAATTTACGATTCCCGGTTCACATCGCTACATCCCACCTCATCAGGCACGACGAAGCCTTCGCAAGCGCAGCACCCATAAATTCCGTCTCATCCCGCTCGTTCTCAAAACAATCGGGCAGCGTCGTGCCTGGACGTACCGATTACGTCCAGGCATCGAGCGTGCGAACTCATAAAACTCCTTTTTGAAGCAGGCCCCTCAAGAACAATGACGATACTGAAAACCCATTGCGTCCTAGATCGACTTCAACGAGTGGGAAAGCTTTCTTTCATCCTGGCGCTATGGGCGCTGAACCCTGCGGCACAAGCCGGTTCCCCCGCGCAAAACGTGATCACCACTCCCCATCCGCTGGCCACCGCGGCGGGACGCCAGATCATCGAGGCCGGGGGCAACGCGTTCGATGCCGCCGTTGCGATTGCCAGCGTACTGGCGGTGGTGGAACCCTACGGATCCGGCCTCGGCGGCGGGGGCTTCTTCCTGCTCCGCACGGCGGGTGATACGCCTCAGTATCGTTTCCTCGATGCCCGCGAACGCGCTCCGCTGGGCATCAAGCCAGAGTTGTACATGCGTGACGGCGAAATACAGGCCGACCTCTCCGTCGATGGCGCCCTGGCCAGCGCCATACCAGGCCAGCCCGCCGCCATGGTCAAGCTGTCCGAGCAGTACGGCCGCCTGCCCATCGCGGCGAGCCTGGAACCGGCCATCCGCCTGGCCCGTGACGGCGTCGAGGTCGACGAACATTATCGCAAATGGGCGGGCTACCGGCTGGAGGCCTTGCGCCGGGATCCGGGCAGCGCCCGGCTGTTTCTCAGCGACGGCGAACTCCCTGCCCAGGGCCGACGAATAAAGTACCCGGAATTGGCAGCCAGCCTGCAACGCCTGGCGGATCATGGCCGAGACGGCTTCTATAGCGGAGAACTGGCCAGGCGACTGGTCGATGGCGTGCGCAAAAGCGGTGGTGCCTGGACCCTGGAGGACCTGAGCGACTATCAGGTCGTCGAACGCGAGCCCCTGCGCTGGAAGCTGCCCCATGGCGGGGAACTGATCAGCTCTCCACCGCCTTCGGCTGGCGGGCTGGTGCTGGTACAGAGCCTCGGCATGCTGCACTCACTGCCGTGGCGGCAGGCCGAGCCCGTCCAGCGCGCCCACTACGTGGTGGAGACGCTGCGCCGCGCCTACCGTGACCGGGGTGTGCTGGGGGATCCGGATTTCGTCGAGATGCCGCTGGAACGACTGACCACCGCGGATTACTTGCAACGGCAAGCGAGCAGCATCGATCCCGAGCGCGCCACGCCCAGCAGCAGCCTGCCCCCTACGGAGCCATGGCGTGAAGGCGATCACACCACTCACTTCACTGTTCTCGACGTACAAGGCAATGCCGTCGCCGCCACCCTCTCGCTCAACAGCATGTTCGGCGCCGCCTTCACCGTCCCGGGCACCGGAATATTGCTGAACAACGAAATGGATGATTTCGCCATCGACGTAGGTGGCAGCAATGCCTACGGGCTCCGGGGCACCGCCCCCAATGCCCTGGCAGGAGGCAAGCGGCCAATCTCCAGCATGGCTCCAACGTTCATCGAATCCAACCAGGACTTCGCCACCTTCGGTACACCTGGCGGCAGCCAGATTCCCAGCATGATCCTGATTTCGTTGCTCGCATACCTACAGGGTGAGCCTGCCTCGAGCTGGGTGGCGCTGCCGCGCTACCACCATCAGTATCTGCCGGATCTCATAACCCATGAACCGGATGCTTTCAGCAAGGCTGAACGCGACGAGCTGCAGTCACTGGGGCATCGACTGGAACAGGTAGCGACCTATGGCAACCAGCAATCCATTCACTGGAACAAGCTGACCGGGAAAATCGAAGGCGCCAGCGACCCACGTGGTATGGGCACGACCGAGATATTGCCGGCACAGCCAGCGCCGACTCAACAAAATCCCCTTCGCTAGAACACTGGAGATATCGAATGTCAGCAGGAAATATGTCGCCTGGCAGTCACTGGCTGGATCAGGAACATTCGGAAAACCACAAGGAGAAGTTTCGCATCCTGGTTCTGACCTTCGTGGTCGTGTTCTTTACATCCTATGAACACCATTTCGATGAGTGGGTGTATACGCAGTGGGTGCTGAACTATGACTTCGGCCTCGTCAGGAGAGGCCTGGTCGGTGGGCTATTGAAGGCATTCGGCTATGTGCCAAGCCCCGAGTTCTACATGATCGCGGCCTTTGTTTTTTCACTCTGCGTGTGCATCGCCCTGTTCTGGCTCCTGTCACGCTCAGCACTGTCCTATTGCAGGCAGAGCACGGCGGCCTTCCTTCTGGCCCTGTTCTTCATCTGCCACCCGCTGATCGTCCTGCACTTCGCACAAGCCTCGGGTTTTTTGGATAATATCAACTACCTGATCGCCATCCTTGGCATCGTCGCAATTCTCAAAGGCCCGGCCAAGGTCGGTGCACTTGCCGTTTTGCTTGCTGGCGGTCTGATCATTCCCATTCATGAAGCCAGCTTCGTGATGTTCATCCCCCTGCTTATCGGGATCTGGTTCTATACCAACAGACCGAAAGTGGTGAGTTTCGACAGTTTCCTGATTTTCGTCGTATTCGCCTTGCTCCTGGCCAAGGTGATCTTCATCGGCACGAGCAACCCCGGTTCGAAAATCTCTCTGCAGGAATACTACGAGCATCTCCTGTCGACGACGCAACCCATCGACATAGAGGCGGTTGGCATCCTGTTCAATACGCTGCATGGAAACTCGTCGGAAACGGCAAGCGTCATGCTGAGTGTTCTTTATCTCAACTTCCACCTGAACATGCTGCTCGGGCTGATCCCGACATTCTTCATCGGCACGAAAATACTCAAGGCCCTGTCGAGCCATATCAAACTGGTCTCCTACGAGTCGTTCCTCCTTGCCTGTTCCGTGTCGCCTTTGGCGCTGTATCTGATCGCATCTGACTACACGCGCTGGTGGAGTATCGCCATCAGCAACACCGCCATTTCGCTGACGTTGCTGATGCGAGATCCAGTGCTCGCCGCCGCCATAACCACCGTAGTCAATCGGTACAAATGGTTCATCATCTTTGCCATCGGCTTCGGCCTGGCCCTGGGGCCCTTTACCTCGCACTTGAGCTATAGAAATCTCAACTGGCTCTATTCGCTATGACCGCTGCACTGCAGGTGGCTTTGAAAGCCAGATTGGAGCGCATGCTCGCTTAGCGTGGCGGTGCATGAACAGGACGGTCTGTGATCGCTGGTGGTGAGTCGTCCCTACAAGGTACAGCCAGTTGCCCTCCCCTGCCTGGGCAACGACTGCTCCAGCATGACCGAAAGCGCCAGGACCGTCGTATTGCACGCAACCCGGCGTCGCAGATAGGCGCACGAGAACGGGTCATGAACGGGCCGGCTGCATGCAAGAGAAACCCATAAATTTCGACTCATCCCGCTCGTTTTCCCAACAATCGCCGGCATCCCGGCCGGCGCCGCACCATCCGCAAGGGAGCCCCATGAGTACGAGCCGCACCATCTGGAAATGGCCGCTGCTGATCCTGTCGCTATTGCTACTGGCGGGAGCGGCATTGCTGGTCTGGTGGTTTCTGACCCGCGAAACCGCCCTTTACCCGAAGGACGTCGTCGCACGGGCCAACGCGTTGCAGGAGCGCATCCTCTCGTTCGACGCTCATCTGGACATCCCGCCCCACTTCGGTACCGACGGCGCGGAAGCGGATCGCGACGGCTCTGGCCAGTTCGACCTGGTCAAGGCCGAGCGTGGACGCCTGAGCGGCGCCGCTCTGGCCATCTTTGCCTGGCCCGAGTTCTGGACCGGCGCCAACAGCCCGCACCGTCCCAACGCAGGCTTCGTCGAAGCGGCACGCCACGAGCAGGAAACCCGCTACCGGATCATCACCGGCATCGCCCGCGACTTTCCCGAGCGCGCAGGCATCGCCTATACCCCCGCCGACTTCCGACGCCTGGCCCATGAAGGCAAGTTCGCCATCGTCATCAGCATGCTCAATGCCTACCCGCTGGGTGAGGACGTATCGCGTCTGGACGACTGGGCCGCCCGGGGCATGCGGATCTTCGGCTTCAGCTATGTCGCCAACAATGCCTGGGCCGACTCGTCGCGACCGATGCCCTTCTTCGGCGACTCGCCGGACGAACGGGGCGGCCTCTCGGAGCTGGGTCGCCAGGCCGTGCACCGTCTCAACGAGCTGGGCGTGGTCATCGACGTGTCACAGATGTCCACGACCGCTCTGGAGCAGACAGCCCAGCTGAGCCGCGCCCCCATCATCGCCTCCCACTCCGGCGTACGCGGGCTGGTGGATCTGCAGCGCAACCTCACCGACAAGGAGATGCGCCTGATCCGCGATACCGGCGGCGTGGTGCATATCGTCGGCTTCACCTCTCAGTTGAAGGCGTTCTCCAAGGAAACCCTGGACAAGGTCAACCGCATGCGCGCCGAGTTCGACCTGCCCGAAGTGCAGAACCTGTCCCAGGCCAGCATGCCTGCCGACCCGGTCTTCTCCATCTGGCCGGAAAAAAGGTTCGGTGAATACGCCAGCCGCCTCTACCCCATCCTCGAAGCCGATCCACGCGCCTCGCTGAAGGAGCTCGGCGACAGCATCGACTACGCGGTGAAGAAAATCGGCATCGACCACGTGGGCCTCAGTTCCGACTTCAACGATGGCGGCGGCCTGATTGGCTGGGAGAGCGTCGCCGATACGCGCAACGTCACCGCCGAGCTCATCCAGCGCGGCTACTCGGACGAGGACATCGCCAAGCTGTGGGGCGGCAATTTCCTGCGGGTCTGGGAATCGGTGCAACAACTGGCCAAGCCGCAGTAAGCCGACAGGTACGCCAAACGAGCACCGTAGACGTTTCAACACACAACCTGAATTAAGGGCCAAGCAAGATGCGTTGCACATATCACCTTGGAAACCTCCTGTTGTTCTGCCTGGCTGCGGCCTCTTCCCTCCAGGCGTCGGAGAACGCCACAACCCCTGGAACCGTTTTCAAGGATTGCCAGGACTGCCCAGAAATGGTCGTGCTGCCCGCCGGCAGCTTCGTCATGGGTACCCCGGACGATGAACTGGGGCGCCAGCCTGACGAGGGGCCGCAACGCACCGTGACCTTTGCCAGGCCCTTCGCCATCAGTCGCTACCAGGTGACCGCCGCTGAGCTCGATGCCTATATCGAACAGTCCGGCGTGGTGATCAAGAGCGGCGACGAACGCCCTGGTCGCTGGTGCGAAGCAGGCAAGCCAAGCTATGAACAGGGCCCCCGACAACCCGCCGTCTGCGTCGATTACCAGGAGGTTCAGGCCTATGCGAAATGGCTGTCGGAAAAAACCGGCCAGGTCTACCGCATGCTCAGCGAAGCCGAACGTGAGTACGGCGCACGAGCCGGCTCCACCGGCCCCTTCCCTTTCCCCTTCGACGAGGAAGGCGACTACCAGATCAGCAAACACGCCAACACCTATGGCCCCAAGGACGGCTTCACCTACAGCTCTTCCGTGGGCAGCTACCCGCCGAATGCCTTTGGTGTCTACGACATGCATGGGAATGTGTATGAGTGGGTGGCCGATTGTTGGCATGACCACTACAACGGCGCACCGGTGGATGGCAGTGCATGGATTGACGACGAGCAGTGCGAAGTGGTGCAGATCCGCGGCAACGATTGGGGAGAACCGCCGATCTTTTCCCGGTCGGGTAACCGCAATACCTTAGGCAAGCGCGACCGGGGAGATTGGGTGGGTTTCAGGGTCGCCCGCGAACTCTGACGTCAGGCACGCGCACGGCCCATTGCCTGACTGCCCGTTTCGGCTGGATGGCCATGGGCGTGTGCGCCGGAAGACCGGCCTCTCAATGCGCGCTTCACCGCGCCAACGGTTAATGCCGATCATCTCCTTGCTACAGAAACCTAGCAGGACTCGCTAAATCCGACCGTTGCGTCCTCGTCTGACAGCTAAAGCCTTCATAGTATGGACGACCAGATGAACGGTCATACAGACATCCCGGTACTCGGCAGCCTTTACCCCGACCGCCAGTTGCGAGCACGCTGCACAGACGAGCGCATCACAGTCTCGCTGAACGACCTGCCTCGCCTGGAACTCCTCCTGCAGCCAGCATCTGCGCATGTGTTGCTGGGCAACATCAACCATCTTGCAGGCGACGATGACCGGCAAACGCACTATCTCCTGGGTGCGTGCGAAGCGGCGTTCATCCGCACGTCAGGTCTCGACGAACTGCGGCTCTCGATAACGACTCCCCATGCCACGGTCGACGCCTTGCTGGCCGGAGGCCTCTTCCACCGGGTTGCGCAGGATACGGTCATCTGCTCGGCGCATTCGCTGTGGCAACAACCTCTTCCCTGGCTGCACAAAGGCTCTACCCCGGCATTCCCTCAGCATCACGTGAAGACCGGCTCCAGCCGACATCCCCTGCGTCCGACGCCAGCGCGCGGGGCGCTCTATAGCCGTTTCATTCCCTGGCTGGGCCAGACACTGACCCTAGAACAGGCCGATCCAGATCGCGATCTGGCAGCCTTCAACCGCTGGATGAACAGCCCACGCGTCGCGCAATTCTGGGAAGAAGAAGGCAGCCTGGAACAGCATCGTGCCTACCTGCAAAAACAACTGGACGATCCCCACACGCTGCCCCTGATCGGTCGTTTCGACGGCCAGGCCTTCGGTTACTTCGAAGTCTATTGGGCCAAGGAAGATCGCATCGCGCCCTTCTACGATGCGGAGGACTACGACAGGGGCCTGCATCTGCTGGTGGGCGAAGAAACCTTCCGCGGCAAAGCCTTCTACACCGCCTGGTTTTCCTCGATCTGCCACTACCTGTTTCTCGACGATCCGCGTACCCAGCGCATCGTCTGCGAACCGCGGCACGACAACCAGCGGCAGATCGCCAACTTCGACCGCAGCGGTTTCGCCAAGGTCAAGCACTTCGACTTCCCCCACAAACGTGCGCTGCTGGTGATGCTGTCCCGCGAGCGCTTCTTTTTCGACCGTTTGTACACGCCCCTGGACGCCGTCCAGCCATCGCATGAAGGAACCATCGCATGAGCACCAGCAAGATTCATGACGTCATCGGTGTGGGCTTCGGCCCCTCCAACCTGGCCCTGGCCATCGCCCTCGAAGAACTCGCCCAGCACAGCGGTAGGGATCTGGATGCGCTGTTCATCGACAAGCAACTGCACTACCGCTGGCATGGCGACACGCTTTCCTCCCAGAGCGAACTGCAGATCTCCTTTCTCAAGGACCTGGTCTCACTGCGCAACCCCACCAGCCCCTACAGCTTCGTCAACTACCTGAAGCAACAGGATCGCCTGGTCGACTTCATCAACCTCGGCACCTTCTACCCCTGTCGCCTGGAGTTCAACGACTACCTCGGCTGGGTCGCCGAACAGTTCGCCGACCAGGCCGCCTATGGCGAGGAAGTCGTGCGGGTCGAGCCGGAACTCGACAATGGCGCCATCCACCATTTGAAACTCGTTTCCCGCACCGCCCAGGGCCAGGAACAGGTACGGCGTGCTCGTTCGGTGGTGATCAGCACCGGCGGCTCGCCGAAGATCCCCGAGCTGTTCGCCGCGTTCCGCGACGATCCGCGCGTCTTCCACCACTCACAGTACCTGAGCGCACTCAAGGAGCTGCCCTGCAGCGCGGGCAAACCCATGCGCATCGCCATCATCGGCTCCGGGCAGAGCGCCGCCGAAGCCTTCATTGACCTCAACGACAGCTTCCCGTCGGTCAAGGTCGACATGATCCTGCGCAGCACCGCCCTCAAGCCGGCCGACGATACGCCCTTCGTCAACGAGATCTTCGCACCGCAATACACCGACCTGGTCTTCCAGCAGGCCGCTCACGACCGCGAGAAGCTGATCAAGGAATACCACAACACCAACTACTCGGTGGTCGACCCGGAGCTGATCGAGCGCATCTATGGCGTGCTCTATCGCCAGAAAGTCGCCCGGCAGTTCCGCCATGCCGTGCTCTGCCGACAACAGGTCGAAGGTGTGGTGGCCACCGCTGAAGGTATCGAACTCACGCTACGCGACCTGGCCACCAATCAGCAACGAACGCATCGCTACGACGCAGTGATCCTGGCCACCGGCTACGAACGCCTCAGCCATCAACGCCTGCTGACGCCACTGGACGGCTACCTGCAAGGCCTGGAAGTCGATCGCAACTACCGAGCCCTGGCCACTCAGCAATTGCAGGCCCCGGTATTCCTGCAGGGGTTCTGCGAAGCGACCCATGGCCTCAGCGACACCCTGCTGTCGGTGCTGCCCATGCGTAGCGAGGAAATCGGCCGAGCCCTCTACGAGGCACTGAACATCTCCACCTCCGCCAAACCATCCAAGGCCAGCGCACTGGCTAGCGTCTGACTGCCCCGAGGAGCGATCATGTCCCAGCCCGAAAAAGGCCCGCTGCACGAATTGTTCATTCTGTTACGACCGTTCAAGTTCATCGTGGCAGGCTCCATCGTACTGGGCATGATCGGCGGTCTCAGCATCACCCTGCTGCTGGCCACCATCAACGATGCGTTGCACACCGAGAATGGCCTTAGTCAGGGCCTGGTGTGGGGATTTGCCGGGCTTTGCCTGCTGGCGCTCTCCTGCTCGATACTGTCCGACATCGGCACCAATCGGGTCGGCCAGAGCATCATCGCGGCGTTGCGCAAGGAACTGGGCGAGAAGGTGCTGTCCGCGCCGATCGAACAGATCGAGCGCTACCGCAGCCATCGGCTCATCCCGGTGCTGACCCATGACGTTGACACCATCAGCGATTTCGCTTTTGCCTTCGCGCCGCTGGCGATTTCGCTGACGGTCACCCTGGGCTGTCTCGGCTATCTGGCCGTGCTGTCCTGGCCGATGTTCCTATTGATGGTGGTAGCGATAGGCATCGGCACGGTGATCCAGTACATCGCACAAGCCCGCGGCATACAGGGTTTCCTACAGGCCCGGGATGCGGAAGACCAGTTGCAGAAGCACTACAACGCCATCGCCGAAGGCGCCAAGGAGCTGCGCATCCACCGCCCCCGGCGTCAACGCATGTTCACCAAGGGTATACAGCAGACGGCCGAACTGATTCGAGACACCCAGATTCGCTCGATCAATACCTTCGTGATCGCCAAGAGCCTCGGCTCTATGCTGTTCTTCGTGGTCATCGGTCTTGCCCTCGCCCTGCACGCGCTATGGCCCAACACGAACCCGACCGCGATGAGCGGCTTCGTGCTGGTATTGCTGTACATGAAAGGCCCTCTCGAGCACCTGGTGGGCACACTGCCGATCGTCAGCCGCGCGCAGATCGCCTTCCGCCGCATTGCACAACTGTCGGAACAGTTCTCATCGCCCGAGCCCCACCTGCTTCTCGATGACCAAGATGCCCCGCCCCCCGACGTGCACGAGTTGACCCTGAAAGACGTCAGCTACGCGTTTCCTGCGGTGGGCGATACAGCGCCCTTCCTACTGGGCCCGGTCAACCTGCTAATCAAGCAGGGCGACATCGTTTTCATCGTCGGCGAGAACGGCTGCGGCAAGACGACCCTGATCAAGCTGCTGCTGGGTCTGTACACGCCACAGCAAGGGCAGATCCTGCTCAACGGCCAGGCCGTCGATGCTGAGAGCCGCGATGACTACCGCCAGTTGTTCACCACGGTATTCGCCGACTATTACCTGTTCGATGATGTAGTCCAAGGCGACACCCATATCCCGGACGACGCCAACCGCTACCTCAAGCGCCTGGAGATCGCCCACAAGGTCAGCGTGCGGGACGGCACCTTCACCACCACAGACCTGTCCACCGGCCAGCGCAAGCGCCTGGCGCTGATCAACGCGTGGCTGGAGGAGCGCCCGGTGCTGGTGTTCGACGAGTGGGCGGCCGACCAGGATCCGACCTTCCGACGTATTTTCTATACCGAGCTTCTGCCTGATCTGAAGCGGCTGGGCAAGACCATTATCATCATCAGCCACGATGACCGCTATTTTGACATGGCGGATCAATTAGTGCGGCTGGAGGCAGGCAAGGTCAGGAGCGAGGCCATACCGGTCTGAGAGTCAATTCCCCCAATCCCGCTCTTCCGGTTTTATGGACTCCAGCGTCTTAACTGCGTAAATAGAAAAAATTCTCAACAGCATTATCCGAGAAATAGACCATGCCAGCACGACATTTGAGCAAACTGCGTCCTCTGACCAAAGCATTGTTGATGCGTAACAGCATCCGCCCCCGACTATCTTTAGCCGGCATCAGCATGGCGCTCGCTTTGACGGTCGCGCCACAGGTTCAGGCTCAAGAGTGGCCCCTGAATATCCCAGCGCAGCCCCTTGCTCAGGCTCTGCAGAAGCTCGCTGAACAAGTCAGCCTACAGATTCTGTACAACCCGAGCGACGTCCAGAATCTGCGCTCCAATGCCCTGAACGGTCGTTACGGACTGGAAGAATCGATCGGGATCCTGCTTCAAGGTACAGGGGCCAGTTATCAATTGAACGGCAATACCGTGACGGTACAGGCCTCGGGTAGCAGTTCTCGGGAACTGTCTCCGGTAACCATCACTGGCAAGGTGCTGGAAACTACCACGGAAGGTAGTGGCTCCTACACCACTGGAGCTGTCTCGGTGGGCGGCAAGACGCCAATAGCACTACGCGAGACTCCACAGTCGGTTTCTGTATTGACACGTCAAAATATCGAAGACCAAGGCATCACCAACATAGAGCAGGCGCTGGACAAGTTGACCGGCGTCACAGTGGTCGGCGGCAATAACGTCGATACCAAGTTCTATGCCCGCGGCTTCGAAGTCACCAGTGTACAGACGGACGGCGGAGCCCCTGGCATTCGCCAGCAAAACTACCAGTCTCTATCTGACATGGCGATGTATGACCATATCGAGATTCTGCGTGGTTCGGATGGTCTGTTCAGTGGCACAGGCGAACCCGGTGGCACCCTGAATCTGGTGCGCAAGAAGCCGCTGCCTTACAACCAGATAAAGACCACAACTTCGGCTGGGAGTTGGGACAACTATCGCCAAGAAGTCGACATAACTGGTCCTTTGGCCTTCGATGGGCGCTTGCGCGCTCGAGGCGTATTCGCTGTCGAAGATCGCGACTACTTTTACGATACGACTAGCAGCAAGAAGGAAATCTACTATGGGATCCTTGAAGCCGACCTCAGTCCCGATACCCTATTCACCCTAGGTGGTAGCCACCAGTGGCGCAAGATAAAGGGCTACTGGGACAGCGGCCTGCCACGCTATGACACAGGAGAAGACATCGGCCTATCGCGTGATACGTCGCTGGCGGCCGACTGGTCTACCTCCAATTACGAGACCAACGAAATTTTCGTGAAGATTGAACACACACTCAACGAAAACTGGAAGGTCAACGGCAGCTATACCCGCTACAGCCAGGACATAACCCAAAACATTGGACAGGCAACCGGCACCATCAACAACACCACAGGTGAAGGCTCCCTGTTCTCCCGCTGGGGCCGCGACTACACCATCGACCAAGACATCTACGACGCCAACGTCTCGGGCCGCTTCCAGGCGTTTGGCCTCGAACACGAGGTTCTATTCGGCGTAGACCACCAAGAGACCCGTCGAAGTTTCGAATCGTACCGCCTGGGCATGGCCAACATCCCAGTCGATCCACGCCAGAACAACATTGACGACCAGCCAATGGGTGCCATGCCAGACATTTACATTACTTTTCCAGCCTGGAACCAGCGCAAGAGCGGTGCCTACTCGACCTTACGCGCGCAACTGGCCGAACCACTCAAGTTGATCATCGGCACTCGCTACTCCGACTATAACGACAACATCTTTAGCACGCTTCCAGCCTATAACTTAGACTATCCCACGGGCGGCAAGGACAGCGGCGTAATCACACCGTTCGGTGGTCTGGTCTACACAGTTAACGATCAGTGGTCGGTCTATACCAGCTACAGCCAGATATACACCCCACAGACCACCTATCTGGATAGCAATTATCAATCACTCAAGCCAATAACCGGTGATACCTACGAGCTCGGTACCAAAGCAGAGTTGCTCAACAAGAAAGCCAACCTTTCACTCGCGGTGTACTACACCAAGCGCGAAAATGAGGCCATGCAACTTTATTCTGAGACTGTAGCCGATACCGCCAACCCATGCTGCTATGAGGCTGCTGGCAAGATCGTTAGCAAGGGCATTGATGCCGAGATCACAGGCGAGCTATTGCCGAACTGGCAGATTGGCGCAGGTTATACCTTCAACATCAATGAGCAGGTCAAGACCGGTACTGCAGCAAACCGTGGCAAACCACTCAGCACGCAGACGCCCAAGCACCTGCTCAAACTGTTCACCAGCTACCGCCTCCCTGGCAACCTTGACCACTGGAAAGTCGGACTGGGCGCCAATATCCAGAGTCATAATTATGTGAGCGGAACTTCATCGATCAAGGATTCTTTTGGCAATACGATCGACACTAGTGTTCCGTACAACTATGAACAACCAGGCTACGCCATCTGGAATGCTCTGGTGGACTACAAGATCGATAACCACTGGACCGCGTCGCTGAACGTCAACAATATATTCGACAAAAAGTACTACCAAACCGTTGGTACTAACGCGATTAGTAATTGGTATGGCAACCCACGCGAGTACATGTTGACCCTGCGTGGCACCTTCTGAGGCTACGATAGTCGGGTATTTCTTATCTGTCTCTAAACATGAAAAGGGCCAGCCACATGGCTGGCCCTTTTCATTGAGTCCCGCCGCGGGGTTCAGCCCAAATAGCGCTTCAAGGCATCGGCCATCTCGTCATAGACCTCCAGCACTGCAGGTGCCACACTGGACATACGCAGGAAATCATGGGTCAGCCCGGCGTACTCCATCAACTCGACCTTCCCCCCTTGACTGCGTAGCTTCTCGGCATAGGCCCGACCTTCATCAAGCAGCGGATCAAAGCCTGCCAGCCCGATCCAGGCAGGTGGACAGTTTCCCAGCGCCTCGGTTAGCAGTGGCGAAAAACGTGGGTCGTCACGATCCTGGGGCTCGCGTGCATGGCACTCATAGAACCATTCCAGGGTCTGATCCTCCAGCAGGTAGCCCTCGGCGAACAGCTCGCGCGAAGCGTGCCGCTGGCTGGCATCAGTCATCGGATAACACAGCAGTTGCAGGCGCGGCCGGATGCCCTCAAAACCAGGTTGGGAGGCCTGCACCGCGAGCACTGTGGCAAGGCTGGCACCCACGCTGTCACCGGCGAAAGCCACCCGCGTGGTATCCAGCCCCAATGCCGATCCCTTGGCGCAGAGCCAGCGCAACGCCTGCTGCGCATCCTCCAGCGGCTGCGGAAAACGATGCTCGGGCGCCAGCCGATAGCCGACCGACACCACGGCGAAGCCAGACCGCTGGCATAGTTCCTGGCAGATGCCCTGGTGCGAATCCAGGCTACCCAGCACGTAGCCTCCACCGTGGAAGAACAGGATCACCGGTGTCGGCGCAACCGTGGCCGGGTGATACAGGCGCAGCGGCAACAGGCTGCCATCCTCCCGGGCCGCCTCCAGCGCCAGCGGTTCGATCGCAGGCGCTGGCCAGGCCAGTTGCCGGCTGGTCTGCTCGAACAAGGCACGCGCCTGCTCTGGGGCCAGCATGTGCAGCTGCGCCTGCTCAGCGAGATCGAGGAAAGCACCAATATCAGGATGTAGTGTCATCAAAGAGAATTCCTGAAGCGAAAACGAAAGCGGGAGGCAAGCCTCCCGCATGGAAAGATCAGGCGACGCCCGCCTCGCATACCGACACACAGTGCACGATCAATGTCTGCAACTCGTGTTGTAGGTGCTGCATCAGCCGTTCGACGGTTGCGGCCCGGTAGCGTCGGGTGCTGTAGACACAACGGATCGACAGGCGTCCGTCGTACACTTGGCCCACCATTTCCAGCCAGTTGCCCAGGGGCGCCTCACTGCTGTAACAATCACCCTGCCCTTCTGGCGCAGGCAACAGAAGGGCCTTGTCATCAAAACTCTGGTCGAACTGGCCGAGATAGTTGAACGTCACCCGTGCCTGTTCCGCCTGAGCCAGGCGTGCCGCCAGCACGGGCCCGGCCATATGGCGTAGCACGCCATAGCCGATGCCCTTGTCGGGAATCGCTTGCAGGCGCGCCTGGATCCCGCGCAAGGCGTCGACCTGATTTTGCCCTGGCGGGCAATCCAGGCGTACCGGGAAGGCCGTGGTGAACCAGCCCAGTGTGCGGCTCAGATCCAGCTCGTCGAACAGATCCTCACGGCCATGCCCTTCGAGTTGCACCCAGGCGGTCTGCGTCCCAGCCCAATAGCACAGGGCTCGGCCCAGAGCTGTCAGCAACAAGTCGTTGATCTGGCTACCGTAGGCGGCCGGCGCCCGCTTGAGCAGGTCACCGGTCTGCGTGGCATCCAGGGAGAAATGCGCCGCGGCTTGGTAACGGATCTGATCCTTACCCCGCGGATTGTCGCATGGGAAAGCCTGATCGGCGGCAGGCAGGCATCCGAGCCAATAGTCCAGCTCACGCTCGGCGCGTTCCTGAGACTGGGCCTGCAGGCGCTCGACCCACGCCCGGTAGCTGCTGCTGCGCCCCGGCAGCTCTGGCTCCCCCCCCTGGGAGCAGGCTTCGTAGGCAGTCTGCAGATCTTGCAGGAGGATTCGCCAAGACACTGCATCGACCACCAGGTGATGGATCACCATCAGCAGGCGCTGCTCGCCACCGGCCAGTTCGATATGCACGAAGCGGAACAGCGGGCCGTTCTGCGGGTCGAGGCTGCGCTGTGCGCGGTTGACGCATAACTGCAGCTCTGCCTCGTCGGTGGCCTGCTCGATCCTCAGGCATTCCCCCAGGCCCTCGCCGGGCCCACGCTCGTGCAGGTCGTAACTCTGGTACCAGCGGCCATCGATCTGGCGAAAACGCAGGCGCAGGCTGTCATGCTGCATGACCACCCGGTGCAGTGCCCGCGCCAGCGCCTCGGCATCCAGTGCTTGCTGCGGACGGAACATCAGCGCCTGGTTGTAGTGATGACGCTCGGTCATTGGACAAGCAAAGAACCACTGCTGGATCGGCAGCAGTTCGAACCAGCCCTCGGTGGCCAGTTGCGCGCCGATATCCTCACGCCCTGGGGCGAGGATCTCCTCGCGGGAGAACAGCCCGGCGATGGTCTGCCAACGCATCAGATCCCGTAGCTTGAGGTCGATGTCCAGTTCCGGATGGTTGCGAACCTTGGATACCACCTGCAGGCTGAGGATCGAATCGCCGCCCAGCTCAAAGAAGTTGTCATGGATGCCCACACGATCGACCTGCAGGGTCTGTGCCCAGATCTGGGCCAGCAGCCGCTGGGCCTGACCGACCGGTGCGACGTACTCTCCCGTCTGTACCTCGGGTACCGGTAACGCGCGGCGATCGATCTTGCCGTTGGCGGTGACCGGCAAGCTCGCCAGCCCCATCAGGTAGGTTGGTACCATGTAGTCGGGAAGTTCCTGCCGCAGTCGATCCTTGAGCCAGTCTCCTACTTTGCGACCATCACGGATGACCACGTAAGCGACCAGGTGCTTGCCGCTGGCCAGCTCGCGGACTACCACCAGCGCATCGCCGACCCCCTCCTGGCGCCGTAGGGCAGCTTCGATCTCGCCCAGTTCGATGCGGAAACCTCGCAACTTGACCTGATGATCGGCCCGTCCCAGGTAGTCGAGGATCCCGTCCTCACGCTGCAGTACCCGATCGCCACTGCAGTACTGGCGACTGCCTGGCGCGCCAAAGGGATCTGGCACGAAACGTTCGGCGGTCAGCCCGGGGCGGCCATGATAGCCCCGCGCCCCCCCCTCGCCACCAATGTGCAACTCACCCGGGATGCCCGCCGGCAACGGTTCCAGATCATCGTCTAGCACATACAGGGCTCGTGCTCCCACCGCCCGGCCGATTGGCGCGTAGGCTGCGCCACAGCGTTCCTGTACGCCAACTTTCCAGAGCATCGGCGTGACCACCGTCTCGGTTGGACCATAGCCATTGGTCAGGTAGCGTGGTTTGAGCACCGAGGTGATCAGGTCGAAGGACGACTCCGGTACCGCGTCGCCACCGCAGCAGTAGATCTCCACCGTCGGTGCCGGCTGGCCGCTATCACGTACGTGCTCGGCCAGTTGTTTGAGATAGGCCGGTGGGAAGCAGGCGATGGTGATACGCCGAGTGTGCAATACCGCGCACGTTTGCTCGGCGGTCCACAGCTCGCCATCGCGAACCACCAGTTCACCGCCGCTGGCGAGTACGCTGAGCCAGCGCTCCTGGGCACCGTCAAAGGCGAACGACATGAACAACAGCTCGCGGGTGTCGTTATCGATCTCATAGAGTTCGGCAATGGCCTGGCAATGCATGCTCAGTGGTCCATGGGTTACCGCTACGCCCTTGGGCTGGCCGGTGGAGCCCGAGGTATAAATCAGGTAGGCCAGGTTTCCGGAGAGTATCGTCGACACCGGCGCCTGCGTTGGCAGCCCGGCCCAATCCAGGATGTCCAGATCGATACTGGCCAGCCTATCCGGCGCCAGGCGCTGCAAGATATCCGCCCGGCCGATGAGCAGTTTCATCGAGGAGTCTTCGATCATGTACGCCAGCCGCTCGGCGGGGTAATCGATGTCCAGCGGCAGATAGGCCGCCCCGGCCTTATGTACCGCCAGGAAGGCAACGATGCTGTCCAACGACCGTTCCAAGGCGATGCCGACCACGTCTTCGGGCCCGACGTCCTGGGCCTGCAGGGCATGGGCCAGGGCATTGGCGCGCCGTTGCAGTTGCGCGTGCGTCAATACGCCGTCGCCACAACGCACGGCCACGGCGTCAGGGAGCGATGCGGCCCGGCGGTCGATCAGTTCGGTGATGGCCACCGCCTCGTGGCGGGCTTGCGGCGCGCGGCTCCACTGCTCGAAAGCCTGCAGCTGCACCGCGGACAGCCGTGGCAACCGCCCCAGTGGTCGTGCACCATCCTCGGCCAGTACGTGCAGAGTGTCCTCCATGCACTGGCGGATGGCTTGTACCGCTTCGGGCGAGAAGCAGGCCCGTAGGTACAGGTACTCGATGGACAGTCGCTGGCCGATGGTGACCGCCAGATCCATGGGGAAGTTGGTGACATCGTGGTTGCTTGACTGGCCGAAGCTCAGCTCGCTCTCCCCGACCTGGCCAAGGCGCTCATCAATCGGGTAGTTCTCAAACACGATGATGCTGTCGAACATCGGCTGGGCGCCCATGCCGGACCAGCGTTGAATATCGGCCAACGATGCATGGGCATGGTCACGCAGGTCGAGGTTGTAATCTTGCAACTGCGCCAGCCACTGTCCTATCGGTTGTGCCGGTTCCAGGGTCTGGATCACCGGCAAGGTATTGATGAATAGGCCCAGCGTCTGTTCGGCGTTGGCCAGCGACGCCGGTCGCCCGGCGACCGTCGAACCGAAGGCGACTGTGCGCTGCCCGGAGAAACGCTGCAGTACCAGCAACCAAGCGGCCTGCACCAGAGTATTGAGGGTCACCCGGCAATCGCGGCAGAACCGCTGCAGCCGTTCGGTCTGCTCCGGGGTCCAGTTGGAATACAAGGCAGCATGCCCAGCAGCGGCACTTTCGTGACGCGGGTACATCGCCAGGCTCAGCGACGTGGGCTCGGCCAGCGTGGCCAGGCGCTGGCGCCAGAACTGCTCTAGTTCACCCTGAGGCTGGCGTTGCAGCCAGGCGATGAACTCGCGATAACGCGCCGGGGGGTTGGCCACCTGGCCCTCTTTGTAATGCTGCAGCACCTCGCCAAACAGCCGTGAGCTGCTCCAGCCATCCATGAGGATGTGGTGGCTGGTCCAAAGCATGCGGTAGTCCTGCTCGGCGGTGCGCACCAGGGTGATACGCTGTAGCGGCGCGCGGGCCAGGTCAAATCCTCGGGCACGATCCTTCGCAGCCAGTTGGGCGATGGCGGCTTCGGTGTCGGCCTGGCCACGCCAGTCGAGCAGTTCCAGGTCGAGCCCGGCCTGGCGCTGCACCACCTGCACCGGGTGCTCGCTGTCATCGGGCCAGTGGAAGCTGGTACGCAGGATGTCGTGCCGCTCGATGGCTGCCTGCCACGCGTCGCGGAACCGCTCTACCTGCAAGCCCTGTACCGGCAGGTCGACCTGGTTGATGTACAACGCCGACTCGCTGTCGGCCGCACTGTGCAGCAACATGCCCTGCTGCATCGGCGACAGCGGATAGATATCCTCGATCTGCCCAGGAGCGATCGGCAAGGCATCCAGCTGTGCCTGGTCGAGTCCGGCCAGTGGGAAGTCGGATGGCGTCACACCGGCATTGCCGGCATCGCAGCAATGCCCGATAAGTTCGATCAGCTGGCGCCCGTACTCGTCGGCCAGGGCCAGCACGGTCTCCCTGCGGTACTGCTGCCCGCTGAACGACCAGGTCATGCTCAGTTCGCCACCATAGACCCGGCCATTGAGTACCAGCCAGTTGGCCATTGGAGAAGCGGCATGTTGCTCGGCGCCGGCATACTCGCCGGACGGGGCGAACAGCGCCTGGTCATCGGCGGCGAACACACCGTCGAATTGGCCCAGATAGTTGAAGGTGATGCGCGCCTGCGGCAGTGCGGCGAAAGCCGCTCGAGTCGCCTCATCGCCCAGGTGACGCAGGACACCGAAGCCCAGGCCCTTGTCCGGCACCGCGCGCAGCCGTTCCTTGACGCCCTTGATCAACTCGCCCGGCGCCTGGCAGGCATCCAGGCGAACCGGATAGACGCTGGTGAACCAGCCGACAGTACGTACCAGATCGATATCGTCGAATAGCTCCTCACGGCCATGCCCCTCCAGCTCCACCAGCACCGAATCAGCCCTGACCCAGGCGCACAGGGTGCCGGCCAACGCGGCCAGCAGCAGGTCGTTGATCTGCGTTCGGTAGGCCGCGGGAGCCTGCAGCAGCAGGCGCCGGGTGAGCTCCTTGTCCAGCCGCGTCTCGACGCTTCGGCCCTCGCCATTGAGTGCCTGGGCCACCGGCCAGTCACGCGGCAGGTCGGCCTCGCCCCCTTGCGCCTGCGCCAGCCAGTAGGGCTTCTGCTCCAGCGCGGCGCCTACCGCATAGCCCTGCAGGCGCTGCGCCCAGGCCTGCACCGGACTGGTCTTGGACGCCAAGCGCGGCGGTTGCTGCGACGAGGCATCACGATAAGCCTGTTGCAGATCCTCGAACAGAATCCGCCACGACACACCGTCGACCACCAGGTGATGGATCACCAGCAACAGGCGCTGGGACGCATCGGGCAGGTCGATCAGCACAGCACGCACCAGTGGTCCGCCCTCCAGGTTCAAGCTGCGCTGGGCCTGCTCGCACACCTCCAGCAACTGGTCGTGGCTGTCGATACGCCGGCAGTCCAGCGCCGGCGTCTGTTTCCACAGGGCCCGTTGCTGCGCAAGGGTGCGATGCAGTGCCTGCGCCCCGGCCGTGGGATGGAACGACTGGCGTAACGCGTCGTGATGCACGATCAGCGCCTGCAGAGCCTGCTCCAGCGCCGAGGCCTCCAGGGCAGTGGTCGGGCGCAGCAGCACAGACTGGTTCCAGTGCTGGCGCTCGACAATCGGCGCTTCGAAGAACCAGCGCTGGAATGGCATCAACGGCGCGCCACCCTGAACTTCATCTTGATCAATGCGAATCTGTTCTGCGGCCGTGGCCACCAGAGCCAGACTGCGCACGGTCTGGTGCTGGAACAGCTCCTTGGGCGTGAAACGGATACCCACCTGGCGCGCCCGACTGACCATCTGGATGGAGACGATCGAATCGCCGCCCACTTCGAAGAAGTTGTCGGTTACCCCCAGCTCGTCGAGCTTGAGCACAGCGCTCCACACCTCCAGCAAGCGCTGCTCCCACTCGTTGGCGGGCATCTGACGCTCGCTGGCCAGTTCGCTCAGGTCTGGTACCGGCAGGCGTTTGCGGTCGAGCTTGCCATTGGGGGTCAAGGGCAGTGCATCGAGGAACACCCATTGCACCGGAATCATGTAGTCGGGCAGGTTCACCGCCAGTGCCTGGCGCAGCAAGTCGCGTCCTGGCAGTGTGTCCTGCCCTACCACATAGGCGACAAGGTACGCGCCATGGGCACCCTCGAGCACCAGCACAGCGGCCTCGCGTACCTGCGCATGGGCCAGCAGACGCGCCTCGACCTCGCCCGTCTCAATACGGAAACCACGCACCTTGACCTGGTGGTCGAGGCGCCCCAGGTACTGGATCACCCCATCGCCGTCGTAGCGCACACGGTCGGCAGTGCGGTACATTCGCTCGCCGCTGTTGCCTAGCGGATCGGGAACAAAGCGCTCGGCGGTCAACCCCGGGTTGGCCAGGTAACCACGAGTGATGCCGCTGCCGGCCAGGTACAGCTCGGCGCCCACCCCTACGGGAACCAGGTTCAGTTGTGGATCCAGGACATAGCTGGAGGTGTTGTCCAGCGGATGGCCAATGTTCGCCCGACCACCAGCCTCGCGGCGAGTCCAGGTTGAGTAGGTGGTATCTTCGGAAGGGCCATACAGGTCATACACGGTGCGTACCGAGGTGCCTTGGTACAACGCCTCCACCAACGGCTGCTTCAGAGGTTCACCGGCCAGGTTGATGACGCTTACCCCCGGCCCGATGCTGCCTTCGCGCAGCAGCGCGGCGATGGCCGATGGCACGGTGTTGATCAGGCGTACTTCATCCCTGGCCGGCAGTTCGGCCAGCGCCAGGGCATTGCGCGCCAGGACGATGAAGCCGCCCAGTCCCAAGGTGACAAACAGTTCCCACACCGACAGGTCGAAGCACACCGAAGTCGACGCCAGCACCCCCTTCAGGTCGTCTGGTGCATAGACCCGGGCCGTCCAATGACGCAACGCGGCGACGTTGCGGTGGCAGATCGCCACGCCCTTGGGCCGGCCGGTCGAGCCAGAGGTGTAGATCACATAGGCTAGGTTGTCCGGGCGTACATCGCGGCCCAGATTTGTGCTTTTCAGGTCGCCCAGCCACTGCTCGCAGGCCTCTACCAGCACCACCTCGGTGTGCGTCGGAACTGACAGGCGTTCGATCACTCCGGCTTGGCTTACCAGCACCGTCGCCTGGCTGTTGTCGAGCATGTAGGCGATACGTTCGGCCGGATAGTCCGGATCGAGCGGCACGTAGGCGCCGCCTGCCTTGAGGATCGCCAGCAGGGTCACCACCAGCTCGGTGGAGCGGGCCAAGGCCACGCCGACCCGAACTTCCGGGCCGACGCCCAGGCCCACCAAGTGCCGTGCCAGCCGGTTAGCACGCACGTTGAGCTGGTCATAGGTCAGGCGTTGGTGATCATGCACCAATGCCAGCCGCTGCGGGGCGCGCAGCGCCTGCGCCTCGATCGCGCCGTGCAGCGTCTCGTCGCGGGGGAAGTCGCAGGTCTCGCCGCACCAGCTTTCCAGTTGGCGCTGCCGGGCATGGGCCTCCAGCACTGGCAAGTCTTCAATGGCCTGCGCCGGATCGGCGACGATACCACGCAGCAAGGTCAGCCAGCTGCACCCGAAACGCTCGATGGTCGCAGCTTCGAACAGGTCGGTGGCATAGGTCAGCGCGACGCTCAGCCCCGCCTCGCCTTCGAAGGTGTCGAGAGTAAGGTCGAATTGCGCCGCATGGATCTGCACCGGCATCGCTTCGAGGGTCAGGTCGGCGGCGAGGGAGCCGCGACTTTCGCCACCATCCACGCGCTGGTGGTTGTACATCACCTGAAACAGCGCATTGTGGCTGAGGCTGCGTTCCGGGCGCAGGGCCTCGACCAACTGCTCGAATGGCAAATCCTGGTGATTCTGGCCTTGTACCACAGCTTCACGCACCTGCAGCAGGAAATCGCTGAAACGCATGCCGCTTTGCACCTGGCCACGCAGCACCTGGGTATTGGTGAAGAAGCCGATCAGCCCCTCAGTCTCGACCCGATTGCGGTTGGCCACCGGCACACCGACACGGATGTCGTGCTGCCCGGTGTAACGGTGCAGCAGCACCTGGTATGCCGCCAGCAACAGCATGAACAGGGTTACCCCCTGCTGCCGTGCCAAGACTTCCAGCCCGTGGGTCAGGGTGGCATCGAACGGCAGGCTCAGGCGAGCACCGCGGAAGCTCTGCTGGGGGGGGCGGGCGAAGTCCAGGGGCAGCTCTAATGCATCGGGCTCGCCCGCCAGTTGCGTGATCCAGTACTGCAGTTGTCGCTCGCGCTCGCCCGCTTCCATCCAGCGCCGTTGCCAGACCGCATAGTCGCTGTACTGCACCAGCAAAGGCGCCAGGCGGGGCTCACGCCGTTCGACTCGGGCCTGGTAGAACTCGATGAGGTCAGCGATCATGACCTTGATCGACCAGCCATCCGAAACGATGTGGTGCATGACCACCACCAGCACATGGTCATCGTCAGCCTGGCGCGCCAGCCCCGCGCGCAGCAGCGGGGCATGGGCCAGGTCGAAGGGTTGCCGTGTCTGGCGCAGCACGAAGTCATTGAGCGCTTCGTCCTCGCACAGTTCCAGTTGGAAGTCGACCTGGTTCAGCACCTCCTGCACCGCCCCGTCATCGCTGGCCTTCAAACAGGTGCGCAGTGCCCCGTGCCGGGCCAGCAGCGCCGAGAAGCTGTGCTGCAGCGCAGCAAGGTCGAGACTGCCGCGCAGACGGAGGGTGAACGGAATGTGGTAGGCATCGCTGTCGGGCTCCAGCTGCCAGAGAAACCACTGGCGCTCCTGGGCGTAGGACAGTGGCAGTTGCTCCAGCTCATCGCTGATGGCCGGGATCGGCAGCTGCGCCGGCGAAATGCCTTCAGCGAGCATGCTCTGCAGGTAACGCGTTCGCTTGTCCAATGGCAGCGCGATGAACCGCCGGGCGATCCGTGCGGCGACTTGCTTATCCATCACACTTCCTCCATTTCATCAAGCAGAGACTCGAGCCTGCTCAGGCTGTCGCCAGTATTCTGGCCGTAGTTGTGTTGCAACTGCGCGGCGAACTGTGCCAGCACCGGGTACTGGAACAAGGTCTGCGGCGTCGCCGCCACGCCCAGCTCCAGTTGCAGGCGCGACACCACGCTGACGGCCAGCAGCGAGTGCCCGCCCAGTTCGAAGAAGTGATCGTCTCGTCCAACCTGTCCGTGGCGCAGGACGTCCTGCCAGATCACCGCAATGGCGCCTTCCAGCTCTCCTTCCGGCGCCACGTAGGCCTTCTGCGCCTGGGCCTGGGGGCTCGGCAGCTGGCGTCGATCCAGCTTGCCATTGGCGCTCAACGGCAAGGCCTCGAGGAACAACCACTGCCCCGGCACCATGTACTCCGGCAGGCTTCGCGCCAACCGTGCCTTGAGCTCCTCGGCCGTCGCCTCGCCCACCACATAAGCCACCAACT
>NZ_QJUM01000044.1 GCF_004327355.1 Phytopseudomonas dryadis | reverse complement strand
CCCCGCGGCGAATAGCGGCCACGCCACGGATTCTGCGGGATGGCCGCCATCGCATCGCGCCGAGGTCGACGCTCCTACACGGTCGGTGGTTTGCCGCGATCCCGTGGGAGCCGCGCCCCCGCGGCGAATTGTGGCCATACCGCGATTTTGCGGCATGGCCGCCAGCGCATCGCGCCGAGGTCGACGCTCCTACCCGGACGGCGGTTTGCCGCTCTTCTGGGCTTCTGCAAAAACCTTATCTGCTCGGCATTGGCCTGAACCGTATGGCTGCGTCAGTGCGGCGAGCCGAACTGGGTCGCCAGGTCACGCAGGGCGACTTCGGCGGCCAGCACCTTGGCGAGCGCTTCCTCGGCCTTTTCCCGGCTGATGCCCAGGCTGTCCAGCAGGCTCTGCGGAATCTCGCGCTGTGGGCCCGAACCGATGCCGTGATTGCGCAACAGGCCGACCGCCAGATAGACCAGATTCGGATAGGCGGCATGATTGCCGGCGTAGCTCGGGTCGTGCTGGAAGCGCAGGGCGATGGCCAGCTCCTCGGGCATGTCCCAGTAACGCATCAGCCAGGAACCGATCTGCTCGCGGCTGATGCCCAGCAGGTGCTGTTCGATATAACTGTGTGAAAGGTGCGAGTTGACCTCCAGGTGCCGGCAGATCAGCGAGAAGTGCGGCGGGAACACGTGGGCCAGCACCAGATTGCCGAAGTTGTGCAGCAGGCCGGCGAGGTAGGTCAGCCCGGATTCCGGGCGTTGCGCGCGCGGCATGGCCCGGGTCAGCCCTTCGATCACCGCGGCGGTGTAGATCGCCTGCTGCCAGTAGGGCGTGCTCTGCTGGGGCTGATCCTTCGGCAGGCTCAGGGTCTTGCCCAGCGCCAGGCCGAGGGCCAGGTTGATCACCAGATCGAAACCCAGCACGCGCACGATGGCGTCCTCGACCGAACGGATCTTGCCGGGGGCGGCGTAGTAGGGCGAGGCCGCCCAGCTCACCACCTGGGCGGCCAGGGCCGGGTCGGTTTCGACCACGCCGGTGATGTCGTCCACCGTGGCATTCGGGTCGACCCGCAGCTTGATGATCTTCTGCGCCGTTTCCGCCAGCGGCGGAATCTCGATGGTTTCTTCCAGCCGCTGCTGGATACGCCGCGCGGTGAAGGCCTGCACCGCGTGGTCGATCTCGGCGCGGTCGTCGTCGGGACGGTTGAGGTTGGGCCTGACCTTGCTCAGCGGTTCGCCGAAGCGGGCGGCGCTGGCCTTGCTCAGCAGGCTCTTGAAGGTCTCGACGCTCAGTTCCAGCAGCACGCCGGGCTCGCCGGACTGGATGAACAGGCTGGGCACATCCAGCAACCGTTCGTCGTACAGGCAGGGCGAACTGGTCAGCGCCGGCAGGCCCGGCAGGACGCGCAACCGGTGCTTGCCGAGCATGCGCTCCAGCCGTTCCGGCTTCACCGCGGTGAGCTTGCGCCCGGTCAGTTCGGCCAGGCGGTTGAGGTCGAGCAACTGGCTCTGCGGGAAGAGCACCAGCAGCGCGCCGACCGCGTCGTCGAGCAGCACCGTCTGTACGCGCTGGGCGGCGGGCAGGCCGGGATGCTCGGCGCGCACCTGATAACTCAGGCCGAGCTTCTCGAGCAACTGGAGGATCACCGCCGGCGGTTGCGGTGAGGTGTCGGAGGCGATGGCAACTTCAGTCATGACGAGTTCCGGCGTAAATGGGGGCGCAGTTCCCCGAGTATAACCAGCAAGCTAACGATACGGCCCGTTGGCCGACCATCGTCCTGTGCACTGGCTCACACTTGCCCATATTGTTGACCGTGACGCAGCCAGCGTTCGAGCAGCGGGCTGACATGTTGCGGCCAGTGTTCCAGCAGCGCCTGGGCGGCATCGCGAACGGCCGGCAGCAGATCCGCATCACGCATCAGATCGGCTACCTTGAACTGCAGCAGCCCGGTTTGTCGAGTGCCGAGCATCTCGCCCGGGCCGCGCAACTCCAGATCCTTCTCGGCGATCACGAAGCCATCGCTGGTTTCGCGCATGATGCCCAGCCGTTCGCGGCCCAGCTGCGACAGGGGCGGATGATAGAGCAGCACGCAGTGACTGGCGGCGCTGCCGCGGCCGACCCGGCCGCGCAACTGATGCAACTGGGCCAGGCCCAGGCGCTCGGGGTTCTCGATGATCATCAGGCTGGCGTTGGGCACATCGACGCCCACCTCGATCACCGTGGTGGCCACCAGCAGCTGCAGCTCGCCCTGTTTGAAGCGCTCCATCACCGCGGCCTTTTCGGCGGCTTTCATGCGCCCGTGGATCAGGCCGACATGCAGGCCGCCCAGCGCGGCGGCGAGGTCTTCGTAGGTGGTTTCGGCGGCCTGGCAGGTCAGTTCCTCGGACTCTTCGATCAGGGTGCAGACCCAGTAGGCCTGGCGCCCTTCGGTGCACGCCGAACGTACCCGCTCCACCACTTCCAGGCGCCGGCTGTCGGCCACCAGCAGGGTGTTGACCGGGGTGCGTCCCGGCGGCAGCTCGTCGAGGATCGAGGTATCCAGGTCGGCGTAGGCGCTCATGGCCAGGGTGCGCGGAATGGGCGTGGCGGTCATGATCAACTGGTGCGGGCACAGCCGTCCGCCCACGCCTTTCTGGCGCAGGGCCAGGCGTTGCTGCACGCCGAAGCGGTGCTGCTCGTCGATGATCGCCAGGGCCAGGCGCGCAAAGCGCACGTCGTCCTGGAACAGGGCATGGGTGCCGACCACCATGGGCACGCCCGCGGCGATCTGCTCCAGCGCGGCGGCGCGGGCCTTGCCCTTGAGCTTGCCGGCCAGCCAGGCGACGTCGAGACCGAGGGGCTGCAGCCATTTGCTGAAGTTGAGAAAGTGCTGCTCGGCGAGAATCTCGGTCGGCGCCATCAGCGCCACCTGGTAGCCGGCCTCGATGGCCTGCAGGGCGGCGAAGGCCGCCACCACCGTCTTGCCGGCGCCGACGTCGCCCTGCACCAGGCGCAGCATCGGCTCGCTCTGGCTCAGGTCGTAGGCGATTTCCGCGCCGACCCGCTGTTGCGCGCCGGTGGGCTGGAAGCCCAGGTTGTTCAGGAACAGTTGCGGCAGGCGCCTGGCCTTGGGCAGGGGCGGCGCCTGCTGCGCGCGCACGCTTTCGCGCAGGCGCTGCAGGGACAGCTGATGGGTCAGCAGTTCCTCGAAGGCCAGGCGGTGTTGCGCCCAGTGGCGACCTTCGGCGAGCTCTTCCAGATCGGCGTCCGGCGGTGGCCGGTGCAGGTAACGAATGGCCTGATCCAGCGGGCGCAACTGGTAGTCACGGGCCAGTTCCTCGGGCAGCCAGTCCGGCAGGCTGCGCGGGCCGAGTCGGGCCAGGGCCTGTTCGCTGAGCTGGCGCAGGCGTTGCTGGGTCAGGCCCTCGGTGGTCGGGTAGATCGGCGTCAGCGTCTGTTCCACGGCGATCGGTTCGGCGCCGGACAAGGCGCGGTACTCGGGGTGGTAGATCTCCAGCCCCGAGGAGCCGGGGCGTACCTCGCCGTAGCAGCGCACCTGGGTACCGCGCTTGAGCCCTTCCTTCTGCGCATTGCTGAAGTGATAGAAACGCAGGCTCAGGGTGCCGCTGCCGTCCTGCAGGCGCACCAGCAGGCTGCGGCGCCGGCCCATGACCACATCGGCGCCGGCGACGATGCCCTCGACCACCGCATCCTGGCCCGGACGCAGGGCCCCGATGGGCACGATACGGGTGCGATCCTGGTAACGCAGGGGCAGGTGGAACAGCACGTCCTGCAGGGTTTCCAGGCCGACCTTGGCGAGCTTTTCGGCCAGCGCCGCGCCGACCCCCTTGAGTTCGGTGACCGGAACCGTGGACAGCTCGCTCATGATCGGGCCTCAGGCCGTATAGGTCTGGGGTTTGGCGACCGAGCACAGGCGGATCGAGTCGGCGAGCACTTCGATGGCCTTGGGCCGCGGGAAGCTGGCGCGCCAGGCGATGGCCACGGTGCGGAACGGTGCCGGAGCGCTGAGGGGACGCACTTCGATGACGCCCGGGGCATAGTGGTGACTGTCCACCGCCGAGAACGGCAGGATCGATACGCCGAGCCCGGAGGCGACCATATGGCGGATGGTTTCCAGCGAGCTGGATTCCACGGTGGTGTGCTTGGCACTGTCCTCGCCGCCCTTGCGCAGGGTCGGGCAGGCTTCCAGCACCTGGTCGCGGAAGCAGTGGCCTTCGCCGAGCAGCAGCAGGCTCTTGTCGTTGAGCAGCTTGGTGTCGATGGTCTTCATCGCCGTCCACGGATGATCCGCCGGCAGCAAGGCGTAGAAGGGCTCGTCATACAGCGGCTTGGTCAGCACGTCGGCTTCCTGGAAGGGCAGGGCGATGATGATCGCGTCCAGCTCGCCGGTGCGCAGCTTGTCGCGCAGCACGTGGGTGAAGTTTTCTTCGATGTACAGCGGCATCTGCGTGGCGACCCGGTGCAACTGCGGGATCAGGTGCGGGAACAGATAGGGGCCGACGGTATAGATGGCGCCGATCTTCAGCGGGGCGGCCAGCTGGTTCTTGCCGGCCTGGGCCAGCTCGCGGATACCCTGGGCCTGCTCGAGCACCTTCTGCGCCTGGGTGACGATGCCCTCACCGACCGGGGTCAGGCGCACCGCGCTCTTGCTGCGCTCGAAAATCAGCACGCCGAGTTCGTCTTCGAGCTTCTTCACGCCCACCGACAGGGTCGGCTGGCTGACATGGCAGCGCTCCGCGGCCCGGCCGAAATGTTGTTCCTGGGCGAGGGTCACGATATAGCGCAGTTCGGTTAGGGTCATAGTCTTAGTCCATTGAGATGCAGCCAAGCATAGCGGCTGTCTTCCCTGTAACCAACCATGGAAGCGACCTGACCAGGGGTTGCTTTGATGCTATGGGTTTCAGGCGGGGGTGTTGCAAGCCGCAAGGGCCCGCAAAACGACGGTTTGCCCTGGCCCTGTAGGCGCCGCGACCCCGCGGCGATTGGCGGCCGTGACACGATTTGTGCAATGGCCACGATCGCATCGCGCCGAGGTCGCGCCTACACGGGCGGCGGTTTGCCGCCCTTCCGTGGGCGCCCTCTGCTCCTGCAAGAACCTTATCTGCTTGGTCGTGGGCTTGTGCCTGAGCTTGCGGTCGCTGGCGGCGCAAACGCCGCCAGCTTCAGCGCTTGCGTTCCAGCGAGTAGATGAACGGGGCGACGATCTCGATGCTGCCGTCCTTGAGCATTTCCGCCGGCGGCACCGGCAGCGGCTGGGCGCGGCGGATCATCTGCAGCGTCGCCCGGTCCAGGGACGCGCTGCTGGATTTGCCGACCAGCGAATAGGACAGCACTTTGCCATTGGCATCGACCACGAAGCGCAGCCGATTGACCCCCTCGAGACCACGACGCCGGGCGTCTTCCGGATAGCGCTTGTACTTGGCCAGGTGGGTCAGCAGCTTGCTCTGCCAGGTGATTTCCGCCTGGCTGGGCGAGCTGACGGGCGCCTGCTGCGGGGCGGCCGGTTTGGCTTCGGCAGGCGCCTGCGGCGCTGGCGGCGCATCATCCGGCGGCTCGTCCTGGGGCTCCGGCGGCTTGGGCTCCGGTGGCTTGGGTTTCGGCGGTTTCGGCTTGGGCTTGGGTTTCGGCTTGGGCGGTGTCACCGCCAGCGTCGGTTTCGGCGCCTCGACCAGCTTGGGCTGCGGCTCCGGCTCTTCCGGAACCACTTCCGGCGGTGGTGGCGGCGCGGGCTTGGGCGCGGCCGGGGGAACCGGTTCCAGTTCGACGATCATGGCCGCTGGCGGCAGCTCCACCGGGATGGCCTGTGGGCGCCAGTACATGGCCCAGAGGAACAGGCCGACGTGCAGCCCGACCACGACGACCAGGCTGCCGAACCAGGAGAACGTACGGCTGGAGTTCTTCATTGCGCGCCGACCGTCTCCAGGCCCACCAGGCCTATTTTCAGGTAGCCGGTGCTGCGCAGGTTATCCATGACTTCCATCAGGTCGCCATATTCCACGCCCTTGTCGCCGCGCACGAAGATGGTCTTGTCCTTGTCGGTCTGCGTCAGTTTGTCCAGTTCCGCTCCCAGCTGGGCCGGCTGCACCTGGTCATTGTCCAGGTACAGGCTCTTGTCTTCCTTGATGGTCAGGTAGATCGGCTTGTCCGGGCGTGGCGCCGGTTTGGCGCTGGAGGCGGGCAGGTCGATCTTCACGTCGACCGTGGCCAGCGGTGCCGCGACCATGAAGATGATCAGCAGGACCAGCATGACGTCGATGAAGGGGGTGACGTTGATCTCGTGGCTTTCCTGGAGATCGTCCCCGTTTTCGTTCAGATGCAGACCCATGGCCTCAGACCGCCTTGACCATGTGGGGCTGCTGGCTGCGCTCGCCCGGCGGCAGGGTGTCGAGGTCACGGCTGACCAGCAGCAGTACCTGGGCCGAGGCATCGGCGACCTGCGCCTTGTAGGCGGCGATGGAGCGGGCGAAGACGTTGTAGATGATCACCGCCGGGATGGCCGCGACCAGACCCAGCGCGGTGGCCAGCAGGGCCTCGGCGATACCCGGGGCGACTACCGCGAGGTTGGTGGTCTGGGTCTTGGCGATGCCGATGAAGCTGTTCATGATGCCCCATACGGTCCCGAACAGGCCGACGAAGGGGGCGGTGGAACCGATGGTGGCGAGCACCCCGGTGCCTTTGCTCATGTCGCGGCCACAGGCGGCGACCAGACGTTCGAGACGGAAGCTGACGCGTTCCTTGATGCCTTCCTTCTCGCGGCTGCTGGCGGAGAGCTTCAGTTCCTCGCGGGCGTCCTCGATGAGGATCTCGCTGAAGCTGTGCTTGGCGCGGGCCTGTTCGGTGGCCTGGGCCAGGTTGCGGGCGCCCTTGAGCTCGACCAGCTCGCGACGCAGGCGGCGGCGGGCGGTGATCAGCTCGATGCTTTTGGCGATCCATACGGTCCAGGTCAGGATGGACGCCAGCACCAGGCCGATCATCACGCTTTTGACCACCACGTCGGCGCCCTGGTACATGCCCCAGGGAGACAGGTCATGGAAAACCTGTTCGGCTTCGGCGGCGGCGTCGTTGCCCATGGCCGCGGCGTCCGCGCTTTGCTGGGCGTCGAGGGCCTGCAGCAGTTGTTCGGCGTCCTGGGGGGCGATGTTGTTCTCGCTGATGAACTGCTGACGCGCTTCGTTGATCTGCTCGGGCGTGGCTTGCGGGCCCAGGGCCTCGAGTTTTTCGCTCAGGGCGTTGACCTGGGCCGTGGTCTCTGCCGGTACGTCTGCAGGCGCTTCGCCAGCCGCCGTGGGCGCTGTCGCTTGCGCCGGGGCGTCCTGGCCGTCGGCAGCGGGCGCTTGCGGCGCGCTGGCGGCCGGCTCCGGCGTATTGACGGACTCATCGGCGTAGCTCGCCGCCGGCACCAGGAACAGGCCGAGCAGCAGTGCGAAGAGCGCGCCGAGGCGTCGTGGCCGAGCGGCGGCAGTGGTTGGCTTAGCGCTATGGGCGGTAGAGTTCATGCTGGCCGGACCTAGAGTGGGATGACGATGACCAGCGCCTGGCAAAGCAGGGCGCTGGTAAAAAAGGCTGAACATTATTGCAAGTAATTCTTGTTTATGAAAGGCGTAACGTAACTGTATTACGTCTAAATCTGCCGATTAGAGCACCTGCGCTCGTTCCAGGTGCTCCCGAGGAGTGACGAATGAAGGCTGTGGGACGCGTAATGATTGCCGGCTGCGGCGATGTGGGAGGGCGCCTGGCGGTGCGGTTGCGAGAGGCGGGCTGGACGGTATATGGCCTGCGCCGCAGCGTCGAGGCGCTGCCGCCGGGTATCCTGCCCGTGGCCGGGGATCTGCATGGCGTCGACTGTCCGCCGCAGTGGCCGCAGGGCGCGCTGGACTATCTGGTGTACAGCGCCGCCGCCAGCCAGCATGACGAGGCGGGTTACCGCCAGACCTATGTCGATGGTCTGGGTCATGTGCTGGCCTGGCTGCGGGCCAGTGGGCAGCGGCCCAGGCGGGTGCTGTTCGTCTCCAGCAGTGGCGTCTACGCCCAGGCCGCTGGCGAATGGATCGATGAAGACTCCCCCGCGCAAGCGCAGGCTTACGCCGGGCGGATCATGCTCGAAGCCGAGCGCGTGGCCCTGGACAGTGGCTTTCCGGCGACCGTGGTGCGCCTGAGCGGCATCTATGGGCCGGGCCGTGAATGGCTGCTCAAGCAGGTGCGCATGGGCTATCGAGTGGCCAGTGAGCCACCGCTGTACGGCAATCGCATCCATGCCGACGACGCGGCGGGGCTGCTGGCGTTCCTGCTCGAGGCCGAAGCCGCCGGGCAGGCGCTCGCCGACTGTTACCTCGGTGTCGACGACGAACCGGCGCCGCTCCACGAAGTGGTCGACTGGCTGCGCCAGCGGTTGGGTGTCGAACACTGGTCGGAGCAGTCGACGGTGCGCCGCTCCGGCAGCAAGCGCTGCAGCAATGCCCGCGCCAGGGCGCTAGGCTGGCAACCCGAGTATCCCAGTTATCGAGAAGGGTATGCGGCAGTGTTACACGAGGGGTAGCCGCAAATCTCGAGAGCAAGCGCGGGCAGGACGCTTCCACTTGCGGCTTGCAGCTCATCACTGCTTTCAGGTCAGTCGATGACCAGAATGGCGTCCATTTCCACTTGCGCGCCCTTCGGCA
Source organism: Phytopseudomonas dryadis (assembly GCF_004327355.1). Classification (GTDB taxonomy): domain Bacteria; phylum Pseudomonadota; class Gammaproteobacteria; order Pseudomonadales; family Pseudomonadaceae; genus Aquipseudomonas; species Aquipseudomonas dryadis. The sequence continues at coordinate 18,720 of NZ_QJUM01000044.1, read as the reverse complement.
GCGCGGCGACGCCAATGGCGGCACGAGCGGGGTAGGGCTGCTGGAAGTAACGGCCCATGACCTCGTTGACGGTGGCGAAGTGCGAGAGGTCGGTGAGGAAGATGTTCAGCTTGACCACGTCCTTGAACGAGCCGCCGGCCGCTTCCATCACCGATTTGAGGTTCTCGAAGACCTGCACGGTCTGCGCCTCGAAGCCTTCCACCAGCTCCATGGTCCGGGGATCCAGCGGGATCTGCCCGGACAGGTATACGGTGTTGCCGGCCTTGATCGCCTGGGAATAGGTGCCGATGGCGGCGGGGGCTTTGTCACTGTTGATGACGGTCTTGCTCATGGAAAACTCCTCGGTAAAGGCAGCTTCAAGCGGCACGCCTCAAGCTGCAAGGAAAACGAATACGGCAGGCTACAGGCCAATGCCGATCAGATAGGTTTTTGTAGAAGCAGGGCGCCTACGCAAGAGCGGCAAACCGCCGCTCCGTGTAGGCGCGTCGACCCCGGCGCGATGCGATGGCGGCCATGCTGCAGAATCGCGCTATGGCCACGATTCGCCGCGAGGTCGCGGCTCCTACAGGGCCAGGGCAAACCGCTTGATTGGCTGGCATTAGGCTACAGGCTGCCGTTGGTCGCCTCAAGGCATGTCGGTGTATAGGGCGGCTGGAGTGCCATGCAGGTCGCTATACACTTTGGCTTGAAGCTTGAAGCTGCTCTTACGCCTTGACCCGGGTGATGCGCATGACGCCGGTGAGGGCGCGCAGTTTCTTGATCACCCGGGCCAGGTGTACGCGATCATGCACGCTGACCACCAGCTGGACCACGCTGATGCGGCCATCGCGCTCGTCCATGCTGATCTTCTCGATGTTGCCGTCGGCGGCGTTGACGCTGCCCGCCAGCAGGGCGATCAGGCCGCGCTGGTGTTCCAGCTCCACGCGCAGCTCGACGTTGAATTCTCCGGTGACGTCCTTGGCCCAACTGAGCTGGATGCACTTTTCCGGATTGTGGCGGATCTCGCTGATATTGCGGCAGGTATCCAGGTGCACGACCATGCCCTTGCCCGCCGACAGGTGGCCGACGATAGGGTCGCCGGGGATCGGTGTGCAGCACTTGGCATAGCTGAGCACCAGGCCTTCGGTGCCGCGGATGGCCAGCGGGCCTTCGGCGCTGGGCAACTCGTCGCCCTCGCTGGCCAGCAGGCGGCGCGCCACCACGTAGGCCATGCGGTTGCCCAGGCCGATGTCTTCGAGCAGATCCTCGAAGACTTCCAGACGGTATTCGCCGAGCACCGCCTGCAGGCGCTCGGGCTGCAGTTTCTCCAGGTGGCTGTCGAAGCTGGCCAGCACCTTGTTCAGCAGGCGCTCGCCGAGGCTGATGGATTCGGAGCGGCGTTGCAGCTTGAGGGCGTGGCGGATATGGGTGCGGGCCTTGCCGGTGACCACGAAATTCAGCCAGGCCGGGTTCGGCCGGGCCCCCGGCGCGCTGACGATCTCCACCGTGGAACCGCTTTCCAGGGCCTGGGACAGCGGCGCCAGGCGACGATTGATACGGCAGGCGATGCAGGTGTTGCCGACGTCGGTGTGCACGGCGTAGGCGAAATCGACCGCGGTGGAGCCCTTGGGCAGTTCCATGATGCGGCCCTTGGGCGTGAACACGTAGACCTCGTCGGGGAACAGGTCGATCTTCACGCTCTCGATGAATTCCAGCGAGTTGCCGGCGCGTTGCTGCATTTCCAGCACGCCCTTGACCCATTGTCGGGCGCGGGCATGGGTGCCCTTGGGCGCTTCGTCTTCGTTGGCCTTGTACAGCCAGTGGGCGGCGATGCCGTTGTTGGCCATCTCTTCCATTTCGCGGGTGCGGATCTGGATCTCGATGGGCACGCCGTGCATGCCGAACAGCGTGGTGTGCAGCGACTGGTAGCCGTTGGCCTTGGGAATCGCGATGTAGTCCTTGAAGCGTCCCGGCAGCGGCTTGTACAGGTTGTGCACGGCACCGAGCACGCGGTAGCAGGTGTCGACCTTGTCGACCACGATGCGGAAGGCGTACACGTCCATGATCTCGTTGAATGCCCGGCGCTTGCCACGCATCTTCTGGTAGATGCTGTACAGGTGCTTCTCGCGGCCCATCACTTCGCCGCTCAGGCCCTCGCGCTCGAGGCAGTGCAGCAGCGACTCCTCGATGCGGGTGACGATTTCCTTGCGGTTGCCACGGGCGCGGCGTACCGCGGCGCGAATACGCTCGGAGCGCATCGGGTGCATGGCCTTGAAACCCAGATCCTCAAACTCCACGCGCATGCTGTGCATGCCCAGGCGGTTGGCGATGGGGGCGTAGATTTCCAGGGTTTCCTTGGCGATACGGCGGCGCTTCTCGCCGGACAGCACTTCCAGGGTGCGCATGTTGTGCAGGCGGTCGGCCAGCTTGACCAGGATCACGCGGATATCGCGGGCCATGGCCATGGCCATCTTCTGGAAGTTTTCGGCCTGGGCCTCGGCCTTGGTCTCGAAGTTCATCTGGGTCAGCTTGCTGACCCCGTCCACCAGTTCCGCCACCGACTCGCCGAATTGCGCGTGCAGGGCTTCCTTGGCGATGCCGGTGTCCTCGATCACGTCATGCAGCATCGCGGCCATCAGGCTCTGATGATCCATGTGCATGTCGGCGAGGATGTTGGCGACCGCCAGGGGATGGGTGACGTAGGCTTCGCCGCTGCGCCGGCGCTGGCCGTCGTGGGCCTGCTCGGCATAGAAGTAGGCGCGGCGCACCAGGTTGACCTGGTCGTCGCCGAGGTAGGTCGAAAGTCGATCGGCGAGGGCGTCTATGCTCGGCATGGGGCTTCCCCTTGCCGGGCCTTGTGCGCCTGCGCCGTGCGATCTCGACCGGGCATGGACTTACAGAGGCTCGTTGGCCTCTTCCTCGAAGGCGGCGAACAGCGGCTCTTCTTCGACGATGTCGTCCTGGGCGATGACGTCGTAGTCGACCAGGCCGGCGGCGATTTCGCGCAGGGCGACGACGGTCGGCTTGTCGTTTTCCCAGGCGACTTTCGGCTCCTTGCCGCCAGTGGCGAGTTGACGGGAACGCTTGGTGGCGAGCATGACCAGCTCGAAGCGGTTATCGACGTTGTCCAGGCAGTCTTCAACGGTAACGCGGGCCATGGTGTTCCTCGTAGCAAATGCGAAATTAAGGCTGGGCCCGGATGGGCGAGCGACTGGATAGTCTAGCGCAGCTACAAGCGACAAGCTACAAGCAGGGCAATCGCGTTATGCGCTCGAAGAGTCGCAAACAGCGCTGGAAAGCTGGAGGCTGAACGAAAAGCGGCTCGGGCACGACGCGAAACAGCGGTTTCTCGTCCAGCTTTCCAGCCTCCAGCGCTTTTCATCGAGTGCGGGCGATGCCCTAACGCCATAGCGCGATTGCCCTGAACTACAAGCTGAGGCGCTCCTCTGCTTTGCTCTTGCTTGCAACTTGAGGCTTGTCGCTGTTTTCAGACCAGCAGTTCGTTGAGCAGGCCCAGGTGGCGTTGCTGTTGCGACTGCTGGCGCAACTGGTTGGCACGGAAGATGGCCTTCAGGTCGCTGAGCGCATGGGAGAAGTCGTCGTTGATCACGATGTAGTCGTATTCGACGTAGTGGCTCATCTCGCTGACCGCTTCGCGCATGCGCTGCTCGATGATCTCGCCGCTGTCCTGGCCACGGCTGGTCAGGCGATGGCGCAGGGCCTCCTGGGTCGGCGGCAGGATGAAGATCGAGCGGGCCTGGGGCATCAGCCGGCGCACCTGCTGGGCACCCTGCCAGTCGATTTCCAGGATCAGGTCGAAACCATCGGCCAGGGTCTGCTCGACCCAGGCCTGGGAGGTGCCGTAGAGGTTGCCGAACACCTCGGCGTGCTCGAGAAAGGCGTTCTTGTCGAGCATGGCGTGGAACTGCTCGCGGGCCACGAAATGGTAGTTGACCCCATCGCTCTCGCCGGGGCGCATGGCCCGGGTGGTATGGGAAACCGAGACGCGGATCAGCGGCTCGCTGTCGGTCAGCGCCTTGACCAGGCTGGTTTTGCCGGCGCCGGATGGCGCGGAGATGATGTAGAGGGTGCCGGTGGTGACGCTCATGGGCCTGTCCTGAAAACGGTTGATGATCGGATCGCTGCGCAGGTCGCGCTGGGCAGCCGCTACTCGATGTTCTGGACCTGTTCGCGCATCTGTTCGATGAGCACTTTCAGGTTGACGGCGGCCTGGGTGCTGCGCGGGTCGAAGGCCTTGGAGCCGAGGGTGTTGGCTTCGCGGTTGAGTTCCTGCATCAGGAAGTCCAGGCGCCGGCCCGCCGCGCCGCCGCTCTTGAGCACGCGGCGCACTTCGCCGACGTGGGTGCTCAGGCGATCCAGCTCTTCGGCCACGTCGCTTTTCTGCGCCAGCAGCACCAGCTCCTGCTCCAGGCGCTGCGGCTCGAGCTCGGCCTGCATCTCGCGGCAGCGCTCGAGGATCTTCTGGCGCTGGGCATCGAGCATCTGCGGCACCAGTTCACGCAGCGCCGCGACTTCCTCGAGCATGCTGTCGAGGCGTTCGCCGAGCAGCCTGGCCAGTTCCGCCCCTTCGCGGCCACGGCCCTTCTTCAGTTCGTCCAGGGCGGTGCCGAACAGCGCCAGGGCGGCGGCGTTGAGCGCCTGCGGATCGGCGCTGTCGGCCACCAGCACGCCGGGCCAGGCGAGGACTTCCAGCGGATTGAGGGGCGCCGGCCGCTCGATCAGCGCCGCCACGCTTTGTGCGGCAGCGATCAGTTGCGCGGCCTTCTCGCGATCCACCTGCAGCGCCGCGCCGGCATTGTCTTCGCTGAAGCGCAGGGTGCACTCCACCTTGCCGCGCGACAGCCCCTGGCGCAGGGCCTCGCGCACCGCGCCTTCGAGATCGCGGAAGGCCTCGGGCAGGCGCAGGTGCGGCTCGAGGTAGCGATGGTTGACCGAGCGCAGCTCCCAGCTCAGGGTGCCAGTGGCGGCGGCCTGCTCGGTGCGGGCGAAGGCGGTCATGCTGTGAATCATGCTGTTTACCTCAGGGAACATCGGTGCGGCGCGGCATTTTGCCGTGCTTTGCTCATGTCAGAGCCGGGCGATTGTAGCGCAGTGCATCGGTCGCTCCCAATTCGGCCTGTCCTTGTCGGCTCAGGTCCCTATAATGCCGGGCAGATTCTACTTCACAGCAGGTATTGCCCAGATGAAACGTCCCAGTGGCCGCGCGGCCGATCAGTTGCGCCCGATTCGCATCACCCGCAACTACACCAGGCACGCGGAAGGTTCGGTGCTGGTGGAGTTCGGCGATACCAAGGTGATCTGCACCGTCAGCGTCGAGTCGGGCGTGCCGCGTTTTCTCAAGGGCCAGGGCCAGGGTTGGCTGACTGCCGAGTACGGCATGCTGCCGCGCGCCACCGGCGACCGCAATCAGCGTGAAGCCAGCCGCGGCAAGCAGGGTGGCCGTACCCTGGAAATCCAGCGCCTGATCGGCCGTTCCCTGCGTGCCGCGCTGGACATGAGCAAGCTGGGCGAGAACACCCTGTACGTCGACTGCGACGTGATCCAGGCCGACGGCGGCACCCGCACCGCTTCGATCACCGGCGCCATGGTGGCGCTGATCGACGCCCTCAAGGTGATCAAGAAGCGCGGCGGCCTGAAGGGCGGCGATCCGCTCAAGCAGATGATCGCCGCCGTTTCCGTCGGCATCTACCAGGGCGAGCCGGTGCTCGATCTGGACTACCTGGAGGATTCGGCCGCCGAAACCGACCTCAACGTGGTGATGACCAGTGCCGGCGGTTTCATCGAGGTGCAGGGCACGGCCGAGGGCGCGCCCTTCCAGCCGGCCGAGCTGAATGCCATGCTGGCCCTGGCGCAGCAGGGCATGACCGAGCTGTTCGCGCTGCAGCAGGCCGCGCTGGCCGAGTAACCAGGCGCTAGGATCTGTTAACGCTTCCGGCGCGGTCGGCTGAAACGTCAACAGACCCTAGTATCGTGTCAGTCATGTAATGTCGGACGTCCATAGGTTGGGTCGGGCCGCGCAGGTTAGCGACGCGGGACGCGGATCGACAGGCAGCGCTGTCGTGGTGCGTCGCGGATGGCCGCCCCGCACCAGGCGATGGATCGCGTTGCGCCAGTGTGGGTTACGGCTTGCCCCGTAGCCTGGCGTTGAGCGCAGCGATACCCAGGGTGCGATTTCCCGGGTGTCGCTGCGCTCGACCCGGCTACGCAAGGATGGCGTTCGACTCGAAGTCGTTTACCTCGGGTTTCAGCAACAAGTGCGCAGAATTGCCACATTTGCATAGGAGCCGCGACCTCGCGGCGATTGGTGGCCATACCGCGATTTTTGCAGGATGGCCGCCATTGCATCGCGCCGGGGTCGAGGCTCCTACATTGTGAACCCTGGCTCCGAACGGGTTCTTGCAGGCCTAGGATCAAGACGGCATCTACGAGAAACCATGCGACCGACATTTGATCTGTGTTGCGACACTTACGTATAGAGGAGAGCCGCTATGGACGAACCCAGCCAGCCACCCGTGCCCACGCCGAGCCAGAGCGCCCGCCAGTGGGCCATGCTCTGCCATTTCGCGGCGGCCCTCGGCTTCGTTTTCCCCTTCGGCAACCTGATCGGCCCGCTGATCGTCTGGCAGATCAAGCGGGAGCAGGACGCCTTCATCGACGAGCAGGGCAAGGAAGCGCTCAACTTCCAGATCACCGTGGCCATCGCCGCCATCGTCAGCATCCTGCTGATGCTGGTGCTGATCGGTTTCCTGCTGCTGAGCCTGGTGGCCATTGGCGCCATCGTGCTGAGCATCATCGCCGGCATCAAGGCCGGGGAAGGGCGCTCCTATCGCTATCCGTTCTGCTTGCGCCTGGTGAAGTAGGCCGTCCGCCTAATGCCGATCAGATAAGGTTTTAGTGGGTCGCCTACAGAAGAGCGGCAAACCGCCGCCCGTGTAGGAGCGTCGACCTCGGCGCGATGCGATGGTAGCCATTCAGCAAAATTGCTGATGTGCCACCAATCGCCGCGGGGTCGCGGCTCCTACAGGGCCAGGGCAAACCGTCGTTTTGTGGGTCAAGTGCTTAACTGACTGGCATCAGGCCGTCCGGCTGGCGGTCGTCGTTCACAGACTGTGAACCAGGTCCGCTGCACATTCTTTGATGGCAAGAGGCCATATGGTTTAATCGCGGCCACCGAACCAATACGCTAAATCAGGGATGGATGAATGTTTTTCCGCAAAGGAACTGCGGCGGTCTTGCTCTGCCTGTGCTGCCTGCCTTTATACGTCGGTGCCCAGACCCCACCGCCGGGGTTGCCCTCGCCGCTGGATCAGGACCTGATCCGCGAGCGCCAGGAGCGCCTGCTGCAGGAGCAGCAGCGGCGTCTGCAGGAGTTGCAGCAGTTGCCTGGCCGTGGCGTCGAGGCGCCGGCCGAAGCGCCGCCGAGCGATGAACGCTGCTTCGCCATCGAACAGATCAAGATCAGCGGCGCCAGCCTGCTGAGCGAAGCCGAGCGCACGGCGATCCTCGCCCCGTTCGCCGACAGCTGCCTGGGCGTCGGCCAGCTCAATGAGCTGCTCAAGGCCATCACCGACCACTACATCGACCGCGGCTACGTGACCACCCGCGCCTACCTGCCGCAGCAGGACCTGTCGCGCGGCACCCTGCAGGTGATCGTGGTCGAAGGGCGCCTCGAAGGGCTGGACAGCTCCGCCCTGGCCAGTGACCGCGAACTGGCCATCGGTTTTCCCGGCCAGGTCGGCGAGGTGCTGAACCTGCGCGAACTGGAACAACTGGTGGAAAACCTCGGCCGCCTGCCCTCGCGCCGCGCCCAGCTGGAACTGGTGCCCGGCGAGCAGGTCGGCGGCAGCCGCGTGCAACTGCAGGGCGAGCGCAGCAAACCCTGGCACGCCAACCTCAACCGCCACAACGAGGGCCAGCGCAGCACCGGCGAGCAGCAGTGGGGCCTGGGCCTGGTGTGGGACAGCCCGCTGGGCCTGGCCGACCAGCTGAGCCTGCGCGCCGGGCGCGACGCGGTCAGCGACAGCTACCGTCATTCGCACAACCAGAGCCTGTCCTACAGCCTGCCCTACGGCTGGTGGCGCTTCGACTACAGCTACAGCCAGAGCTACTACCGCACCCTGGGGCAGGGCAACGGCTTCGACTTCAAGCAGGACGGCGACAGCCGCACCCATGCCCTGCGTGGCGAGCGGGTGCTGCACCGCGACAACCTGAGCAAGACGGCGGTCAACCTGGGCCTGAGCCACATGCGCTCGCGCAACTACCTGCTCGACAGTTTTCTGCAGGGCTCCAGCCCGCACCTCAGCGAGGCGCAACTGGGCTTCAACCATGGCCGGCGCATCGGCAGCGCCTTCGTCAACCTGGACGCCGGCTGGCAGCGCGGCGTGGGCCTGTTCGGCGCCCAGAGCAATGGCGATCCCCGGGGTAGCGAGCCGGTGGCGCGCTACGACAAGTACAGCCTCACCCTGAGCTACCTGCAGCCGTTCAGCCTGTGGCGCGAGTCGTTCAGCTTCGACAGCCTGGCCACCGGGCAGAAGAGCGAAGACGTGCTGTACAGCCCGCAGCGCATCAGCCTCGGCGGCCTCAGCTCGGTGCGTGGTTTCAAGGACCAGTCGCTGTCCGGCGACAGTGGCGGCTATTGGCGCAACCAGTTGCGCTGGACGCGGCCGGTGACCTGGGCGGCGCTGCAACCCTGGGTGCAGCAATACAGTGCGACCCTGGCCTATGACGTCGGCGTGATCAGCCACGACCGGTACAGCGCCGGGCAGAGCGGGCGCATGAGCGGTCACGCCCTGGAACTCGGCGCCCGTGGCGAACACCTGGCCGCCACGGTGACCTTCGCCCATTCCCTGGAACGCCCCGACGCCATCACCGAACGTGAGCGGCCGGTGCACTTCCGTCTCGACGTTTTCTTCTGATTTTCATTTTCTGATTCGATGCGCCTTGGAGTCATTGACATGGACGTTCGCCGCCCCTTCTTCCAGAACATCGCCCTGATCCTCGCTGGCGTGCTGTTCCTCAACCCCATCGTCGCCACGGCGGCGCAACTGGCGGTGGACAGCGCCGCTGGCGGCAATACCAGCCTGGGCCAGGCCGGCAACGGCGTGCCGATCGTCAACATCGCCACACCCAATGGCAGCGGCCTGTCGCACAACAAATTCAGCGACTACAACGTCGGCCAGCAGGGGCTGATCCTCAACAATGCCACCGAGCGCCTGCAGGGCACCCAGCAGGGCGGCATCATCCTTGGCAACCCGAACCTGAACGGCCGGGCGGCGGGGGTGATCCTCAACGAAGTCACCGGCAGCAACCGCAGCCAGCTCCAGGGCTACACCGAGGTGGCGGGGCAGGCGGCCCGCGTCATCGTCGCCAACCCCCACGGCATCAGCTGCGACGGCTGCGGCTTCCTCAACACCCCGCGCGCGACCCTGAGCACCGGCACGCCGGTGATCGACAATGGCCAGCTGCGCAGCTTCGACGTCAATGGCGGCGACATCGCCATCGAGGGCGCCGGCCTGAATGCCAGCAACCTCGACCAGTTCGACCTGATCACCCGCAGCGCCAAGCTCAATGCCGAGCTGCACGCCCAGCGCCTGAACGTCATCACCGGGCGCAACGAAGTGGATGCCGCGACCCTGCAGGCCACGGCCAAGGCGGCCGACGGCAGCGAGGCGCCGCTGCTGGCCATCGACAGCTCGGCGCTGGGCGGCATGTACGCCGGGGCGATTCGTCTGGTCGGTACCGAGGCTGGTGTGGGGGTGAAGCTGGCCGGCGACCTGGCGGCCAGCGCCGGGGATATCCACATCGAGGCCAATGGCCAACTGACTGTCGCCAATGCCGCGGCCAGCGGGCAGATCGCCGTCCTGGCCGGGCAGGTGGAAACCCAGGGCCAGGTGTACGCCGGCACGCGCCTCGATGTTCAGGCTCGGGGCGACCTGATGAACCACGGCAGCCTGGCGGCGCGGGACGCGGTCGCGCTGGACAGTGGCGTGAACCTGGACAACCGCGGCCATATCGAGGCCGGGGTCAATCCCGACGACAGCCGCAACGCCACCGGCGACATCCAACTGAGCGGGCAGAGCGTGCGCAACGCCGGCAGCGCACTGGCCAGCCGCGATCTGCGGGTGAACGCCAGCGGTGCGCTGGACAACCAGAAGGGCCAGTTGCTGGCCCAGGGCGATGCCCGCCTGGACACCGCTAGTCTGGAGAACGCCGAGGGCCGGCTAGTCGCCGGCGGGCGTCTGGACATCGCCAGCGGACAGATCGTCAATGCCCAGGGGCTTATCGCCAGCGGCGGGGCGATGGAGGTGAAGGCCAGCGGCCTGGATCAGCGGCAAGGCAAGCTGACCAGTCAGGCCAGCCTGAGCCTGGACCTGGCCGGCGGTACCTTGGATAACCGCGCAGGCCTGATCGCCGCCAACGGTGACCTGAACCTGGCGGTGGACGCCATCGACAACCGTGATGGGGAAGTTTCCAGCCAGGCCAGGACGAGCCTCGATGCCCGGCGCCTGGACAACAGCGACAGCGGCCGTCTGCTGGGCGCGCGCCTGAACCTGACCGCCGAACGCCTGCTCAACCGCAACCAGGGCCTGATCTACGGCTGGGACAGCGCCCAGGTGACAGGCGCCTTCTTGGACAATCGCGGCGGCAGTGTCGCCAGTGACAACCTGCTGGGTATCGAACTGGCCGCCCGGGCGGGCGATGTCGAAGGTGCTGGCCACCTGCTCAACGATGGCGGACTGATCGCCAGTGAAGATCGGCTGAGCCTCATTGCCGCTGCCCTCGACAACCGCCTGGGGCGGATCGAAGGGCAGGGCGCGACGAGCGTCAGCAGCGGTGTGCTGGACAATGACCGGGGCCAGCTTATCGGCCTGGACCGCCTCGACCTCGTCGCCGGACAGGTGAGCAACCGCGCCGGCCGCATAGCCGCCAGCGGTCCGCTGGTTCTGCGCGCCACAGGTCTCGACCAGCAGGGCGGCGAACTGTTCAGCCAGGCCAGCCTGAGCCTGGACCTGGCCGGCGGCGATCTGAACAACGACGGCGGTCTGCTCAACGCCCCTGGCACGTTGCTCCTGAGCAACCTGGGCACGGTGAGTAACCGCGGTGGCGAGATCTCCAGCAACGAAAGCTTCACTCTGGCAGCGTCGCGCCTGGATAACGATGGCGGCAGGCTGCTCTCGGAGAAAGGCCTTGGCCTGCGCATCCAGCAACTGCTGTCCAACCTGGCCGGGCTGGTCAGCGCCAATGGCCTGGACCTCGCCGCCGGCCAACTGGAGAACGGCGAAGGCCGGGTGTCCAGCCGTGGCGACCTGGTCGCCGGGATCGATACCCTGAACCAGATCGAGGGCGAACTCCTCGCCGCAGGCTCACTCAAGCTGACCGGCGAGACGCTGGACAACCGCAGCGGTCTGATTGCCGCCAACGGCGACCTGAACCTGGCGGTGGGCGAGATCGACAACCGCGGTGGTGAACTCTCCAGCCAGGGCCGTGTGAGCCTCGATACCCAGCGTCTGGACAACAGCGACAGCGGCCGCCTGCTGGGTGCGCACCTGAACCTGATCGCCGAACGCCTGCTCAACCGCAACCAGGGCCTGGTCTATGGCTGGGACAGCGCTCAGGTGACAGGTGCCCACCTGGACAACCGCGGCGGTACCGTTTCCAGTGACAGCCTGCTGGCCATCGAACTGGCCGCCCGGGCGGGCGATGCCGAAAACGATGGCCGCTTGCTCAACGACGGCGGCCTGTTCAGCAGCGAAGGCACCCTGACCCTCGATGCCGAGACCCTCAACAACGCCGGAGGCAGCCTCTCCAGCGCCGGCACGCTCAGCGCCAGCGCCCGAGGCCAGTTGTTCAACCAGAATGGGCGCATCCTCACCGACGCCGATCTGCTGCTGCGCAGCGCCGGGCTGGACAACCGTGGTGGGCTGATCTCCGCCGCCGCTGCGCTGGCACTCGCCACCGGGGCCTTCGACAACGACGCCGGGCGCCTCACCAGCAGCGCCGGCCTAGACCTGAAGGCGGGCCAGATCGGCAATGCCGCCGGTCGTATCGCGGCGGGCGGCGCGCTGGTGATCGAGGCCACGGGCCTGAACCAGCAGGGTGGCGAACTGTTCAGCCAGAGCAGCCTGGCCCTGGACCTGCAGGGCGGTGTGCTGAACAACGACGCCGGCTTCTTCAACGCCCCCGGATCATTGCTGCTGGAGAACATCAGCCGTATCAGCAACCGTGGCGGCGAGATCTCCAGTGCCGCCGGCTTCAGCCTGATCACCGAGCGCCTGGACAACACGGGCGGCAAGCTGCTCAGCGAACAGGACCTGAGCCTCGTTCTCAGCGGCAAACTGGACAACCAGGGCGGCAGCCTGGCCGCTCGCCACCTCGATCTGGCCGCCGCCGACGTCGACAACAGCGAGGACGGCCTGATCCGCGCCCGCGGCAATCTTGACGCCAGAGTCGGCCAGTTCAGCCAGCACCGGGGCCAGACCCTGGCCGAAGGCACGCTGACGCTCGAAGGCGCCAGCCTCGACAACCGCGAAGGCCGGCTCGCTGCGAATGGCGACGTCACCCTGAAGGTGGCCGCCATGGACAACCGCACCGGCGAGATCTCCACGGGCACCAGCCTCAGGAGCGTCGGCCAGTACCTGGACAACAGCGACGGCGGCCGCCTGCTGGCGGCGCACCTGAGCGTCACCGCCGAGCGTCTGCTCAACCGCGCCCAGGGCCTGATACTGGGCAGCGCGTCCAACCGGCTCATCGGTGCCCAACTGGACAACAGCGGCGGCACCCTCGCCAGCGACGAAGAACTGACCGTCAGCCTGACCGCCATCCCCGGTCAGGCCGACGCCGACGGCCGCCTGCTCAACGTCGGCGGGCTGCTCGGTAGCGAAGGCACCCTGAGCGTCACGGCTGGCGCGATCGACAACAGTCGTGGCCGCTTCTCCAGTGCGGATACCCTGAGCGTCACCGCTACAGGCCGGTTGAACAACCAGGACGGCCGCCTGCTCACCGACGCCGACCTGCTGCTGCGCAGCACTGGTCTGGGCAACGTCGGCGGGCAGATCTCCGCGACGGGCACCCTGGAGGTGGCAACCGGCGACCTCGACAACAGTCGCGGTCAACTGATCGGCAACGCCGGGCTCGAGCTGAGCGCCGGTCAGGTCGACAACCAGGCCGGGCGCATCGCCAGCGCGGGGGCCCTGACGGCACAACTCGGCGGTCTGCGTCAGCAAGGCGGCGAGCTGTTCAGCCAGAGTCGCCTGAGCCTGGACCTGGCCGGTGGCGAACTGGTCAATGACGGCGGCCTGATCCACGCCCCCGGGGCGCTGAGCCTGTCCCGCCTGGGCGCGCTCAGCAACGTCGGCGGCGAGATATCCAGCGTCGCCGGCTTCACCCTGGCGGCCACCTCGTTGGACAACACCCAGGGCCGGTTGCTTTCCAACGGCGACCTGACGCTGCGCATCGAGCGCCTGTTGAACAACCTGGCGGGCCTGGTCAGCGCCGCTACCACGCAGCTCGAAGCTACCCGGCTGGACAATGAGGGCGGTACCGTCTCGGCCCGCCGCGACCTGAGCGTGGCTATCACCGGAGCCCTCGATAACAGCGCCCAGGGCCTGATCCAGGCCGGCGAAGGGTTGATCCTCGACAGCGGCGAACTGGACAACCGTGGCGGCTACCTGCTGGCTGGCAGTGGCCTGGGCGTGAACGTCGCCCGGAACCTCGACAACAGCGCCAGCGGCCTGATCAACAGCCAGGGCGGCCTGAGCCTCGGCGCTGGCCATCTGGATAGCAGCGGCCAAGGCGAAGTCTCGGCCAAGGGTGACATGAACCTGGCTCTCGGCGGGCTGACCCAGCACCAGGGTGCACTCATCGGCGAAGCGTCGGTCACCCTCGACCTGCTCGGCGGCACGCTGGATAACCAGGCCGGCCTGATCGGCGCCAGTGGTCCGCTGAGCCTGAAGAACCTCGGCAAACTCGATAACCGGGGCGGGGAACTCACCAGCCTCGGCGTGCTGGAACTGGCCGCGGCCAGCCTGGACAACCGCCAGGGCCGTATCATTGCCCAGGACTGGCTGCGTCTCGTCGCCGGCAGCACGAACAACCAGAATGGTCTGCTCTCCGGCTGGCAGGGCCTGGTCCTGGGCGGCACGGCCCTGGACAATCGCCTGGCGGGCACCCTGTCCAGCCGCCATGGCGACGTGGACGTGCAACTTGCCGGCGACCTGCTCAACAGCGGCGAGGGCGCGATCGTCGCCCAGGGCCGCCTCGACCTCGGCGCGGGCAGTCTCGACAACAGCGGCCAGGGCATCCTCTCCAGCGGCAGCGGGCAACGCCTGTTGATCAGCGACGCACTGAACAACGCCGGTGGGCAGATCGACGCCGGCGGGCGACTGGATCTCGAAGCCGGCTCGCTGAGTAACCGGGCCGGCATCCTCCAGGCGGGCGGCGCGCTGAACATCGAAAGTCATAACCTGGACAACGGCGGCGGGCGCATCGGCGCTGCCGGCATCACCAGCGTCAGCCTCGGCGGTCGCCTGGACAACGCCCAGGGCCTACTGGCCAGCGGCGGCGCGCTGACCATCAGCGCCGGCGACGTCGACAACCAGGGCGGCATCCTGGCCAGCCAGGGCACGGCCACCCTGGCCGTCGCCAGCCTGGACAACTCGGCGGCAGGCACCCTCGCCGCCAACGGCCGGCTCGGCGTGACCGCCAGCGGCACCGTCAGCAACGACCAGGACGGCCTGATCTACAGCCGCGACGCCGGCGCCACTCTTATCGTCGGCCGCCTGAGCAACCAGGGCGGGTCGGTGGAAAGCCGGGACAGCCTCGAGATCAAGGCTACCCAGGATCTGCTCAACCGTGGCGGTACCTTGCAGAGCCGCGCTGGCGACCTCGACCTCGCGGCCGTCAACCTCGACAACCGCCAGGGCACGATCGCCAGCCTGGAGGGCTGGGTACGCACCCGCCTGGGCGGCTGGCTGCGCAATGGCGCGGCCGAGCAGGGCGGACTGATCCAGGCCCGGCATCTCGACCTGCAGGTGAGCGGCAGCCTGTTCAATACGGACGGGGGCATCAACGCCCTGGGTGGCGACGCCAGCCTGACGGCAGAAGCCTTCGACAACCAGGGCGGCCTGCTCACCGCGCAAGGCAACCTGCTGCTGGCCGGTGGCGGGCTGGACAACCGTGGCGGACGGATCGGTGCTGCCCAGATCACCCTGAACCAGGGCGACGACGGGCTGGACAATCGCCAGGGGCTAGTGGAAAGCCGCGGCACGCTCGACGTGCAAGGCGCCAGCGTCGACAACCAGGGTGGCCAACTGCGCGCCCTGGGCGCGAGCGGCAGCACCTTCTTCAGCCTCGGCGGGCAACTGGACAACCGCAATGGCGTCATCGAAAGCGCCAACCTGCACCTGATCCTCGGCATCGGCGGCCTGGCCAACGACAACGGCCGCATCCTGCACGCCGGCAGCGGCACCTTCGGCCTCTCCCTGTCCAGCGCCGCAAACGCTGGCGGCAGCCTCGTCACCCAGGGCGGCCTGACCATCGAAGCCGACAGCTGGAGCAACAGCAGCGTGCTGCAGGCCGGCCACCTGACCGTCAACGTCGGCACCTTCAGCCAGAGCGCCAGTGGTCAGCTGCTGGCCAGCCAGTCCTTCAGCGGCAGCGGTGGCAACTGGACCAACCACGGGCTGATCGCCAGCGACGGCAACCTGAGCCTGACCCTGACCGGCGCCTACGACGGCAACGGCCGCCTCACCAGCCTCGGCGACCTGAGCCTGACGGCCGCCAGCCTGAGCCTGACGGAGGTGGCCAGCATCAGCGCCGGCGGCCAGGGAGCCTTCACCCTCGGCGGCAGCCTGGTCAACCTGGGCCGCCTCAGCGCCGCTGGCGACCTGATCGTCAGCGCCGGCAGCCTGAGCAACCACGGCACCCTCGGCAGCGCCCAGCGCCTGACCCTGAGTACGACCGGCCTGCTCAACGAGAACGGCCTGCTCTTCAGCGGTGACGACATGGCGCTGTACGTGGAGACGTTCACCAACCGGTATGCGGATGTGTACAGCCTGGGGACACTGCTGGTGGCCCGTGACGAATCGGGCAACCGGGCGACAAGACTGGAAAATATTTCGGGTACTTTGGAGAGTGGCGAAGACCTGAGCATCGATGCCACGCAGATCATCAATCGCAAGGATGTTTTCGAAGTGTCCGAACGATTGGTATCGGGGTACATCACCTACCAGTGCATTGATTGCAAGAACAGGCACTTCGATCTTTATTACTTTCTCAACGAGGAAGTGGAAAGAACGGTCAGCCAGGACTCGCCCTCTTCCCTGATTCAGGCCGGCAGGGATCTCAAACTTGTTGGCGGTGAGATCGAGAACGCTCATAGCGTATTGTCTGCGGCGCGTAATGTCGCCATTACCGGTGACAGGGTCTCCAACGTCGGTTCCGCTACCGAGAGCGTTACTCGGTTCCAGCAGTACAGGAACCCCTTTGACTCCGAGTCGCGGGGGGTGTTCGAGGGGCTGGTAAGAGCTGGCGGGGCCGTCTATGAGTACAATAAATACAACTCACTGTATGAGCACGTCTATACGGTTCAGGAGTATGTCGATCGTAATCAATACGTTACGAGATACCTGGCACCGGGTAACCAGATAACCCAAAAAACCAATGCTTATTATGATCCGGAGCGGAATTACCCTATTCCCGCTATCTTCGATAGCTACCGGCTAGTCGACTCTCGCGAGATAGTCACCGCCAACGGCGCCGCCGCCAATGCCATTATCCAGGCGGGTGGCGATGTCTCGATCAACAGTTCGAACCTCATCGAGAATGGTGTTCGTCGGAACGGCCAGAGCATTGCCCTGGGTACGACCCGGGTTGACGGGACCAGCGCTTCCGGTACCGGGACCACCATTATCCAGCTCAATGCCCAGTTGCCCCCGGATCTTGCCCAGCAACAGGTCAACCCGCTGACCCTGCCCGGTTTCAGCCTGCCCATGGGACAGAACGGCCTGTTCCGCCTCAGCGGCCAGGGCGCCAGCGACAGCCAGGTGCGCGATGCCAACTCGAGTCAGGGCTGGTCCCTCTCCGACGTTTCCCTCGACCTGACGCAGCGTGAAGCCGCCGGCACCGGTACTCAGGTCGGCACGGTACACCTCGGCGAACTGCTGGCCGGCGGCGCTCAGCTGCAGGCCGGCGATCGCGAGCAGGCCAGCGGCCTGCCCGGCCAGTCGGGTGGCCTCCAGCTCGGCGCCCAGCCTTCCAGTAGCGTCACCGACGGCCTGCAGACGGTCGGCCTGCCCGACGCCCGGGCCGCTGGTGTTCAAGTGCCTGGCATCGACCTGGAGAACAATGTCTCCCATGCCCAGGGCACGGTGGTCACCCAGGCCTCGCAACCCCACAGATACCTGATCGAAACCAACCCGGCGCTGACCGAACTGAACCGCTTCCTCAGCTCCGACTATATGCTCGACCAACTGGGCTACGACCCCGATCAGGCGCAGAAGCGCCTGGGCGACGGCCTCTACGAGCAGCGCCTGATCCGCGAGGCCATCGTCGCCCGCACCGGCCAGCGCTTCATCGCCGGGCTGGACAGCGACGAAGCCATGTTCCGCTACCTGATGGACAACGCCATCGCCAGCCAGTCGGCGCTGAACCTGGGGCTGGGGGTGAGCCTGAGCGCGGAGCAGGTGGCGGCGCTGACCCACGACATCGTGTGGATGGAAGAGCAGGAGGTGCTGGGCGAGACAGTCCTGGTGCCGGTGCTCTACCTGGCCCAGGCCGAAGGCCGCCTGGCCCCCAACGGCGCGCTGATCCAGGGCCGCGACGTGGCCCTGATCAGCGGTGGCGATCTGGACAACCAGGGCACCCTGCGCGCCAGCGGCACACTCGACGTGCAGGCGGTCAATATCGCCAACAGTGGCCTGCTGCAGGCCAACGAGCGCCTGCAACTGCTGGCCGAAGACAGTATCCGCAATGCCCAGGGCGGTATCATCGCCGGGCGCGAAGTCAGCCTGACGGCGGGTAACGATATCCTCAACGAGCGTAGCGTCACCGAGCATGCCGCTCGTTTGGGCGCCAGCCTCTGGGGCCAGACCTACCTCGACAGTGCCGCGCGTATCGAAGCGAGCGGCAGCCTGAGCCTGGCGGCCGGTCGCGACGTGAGCAACCTCGGCGGCGTGCTCGACAGCCGTGGCGACCTGACCATCGAAGCCGGGCGCGACGTCACCATCGCCTCGGTGCAGGACGTGCAGCACCAGTCACGCGGCAACTGGTTCCTCAACGAGCGGGTGAGCCAACTGGGCGCCGAGGTGAGTGCCGGCCGCGATCTGGAGATCAGCGCCGGTCGCGACCTGGGCATCGTCGCCAGCCAACTGAGCGCCGGCCGTGACCTCGACCTGGGGGCCGGGCGTGACCTGACGATTTCCAGCGCGGCCGATGAAAGCCACTTCCTGTCACGCAGCAAGAAGGTCACCCAGAGCAACGACCGGGTCACCCAGCAATCGAGCGAAATCCTGGCCGGGCGCGACATCAGCCTCGGTGCCGGCAACGACCTGAGCGTGATCGCCAGCCGTGTGCAGGCGGGCAACGATGTCGATATCGATGCCGGGCAGGATATCAACATCCTCTCGGCCCAGGACGAAAGCGCCTCCTACTACTTCAAGAAAAGCAAAGGCTCGTTCGGTCGTAGCAAGAGCAAGCAGAGCGAAAGCTACGACAGCACCAATA
>NZ_QJUM01000043.1 GCF_004327355.1 Phytopseudomonas dryadis | reverse complement strand
TGGCTGGCTGAAAGAAAGCCGAAGAATCGGCACCCGCTACGACAAGCTCGCCAGGAGTTTTAGTGCGATGGTCACGCTGGCCTGCGCACTACGATGTCTACGGCATTACTTTTCGTACAAAACCTAGGACGGAGGCCAGCGGCACGGAGCAAGCCCGTACGATAACGACCGAATGGCATCCCTCGTTGTTTCTGCCATTAACGGTCACCGAACCTGACCGTATCACCCACTACCAGTATGACGACCAGGGAAGACCGCTCAGTCGTACCGTCGAAACCCGCTGATTCAGAAGGATCTGACCGATGAATACCTTGCACCGCGCAAGCCTGCTGGCCGTTGCCCTGACGTCATATTTGGCCTCTGCTGGCCACGCAGCAGAACGCAACTGGAGTTACACCTACAACAGTCTCGGCCTGGTAGAAACGGCCGATGGCCCCCGTACGGACGTCGACGATGTCACCACGTACAGCTACGACAGCCAGGGTCGTCTGACCCAGGTCAGCAACGCCCTTGGCCATCTCTCCCAGTTGTCAAACTTCGATAACTATGGCAACCCACAGACGATAGTCGATGCCAATGGTGTGACCAGCACCCTGACCTACACGCCTCAAGGTTGGCTTGCCTCGACCAGTACTGCTGGCTCCACCACCAGTTTCGAGCACGACGCCATTGGCCAGATCACCAAGGTCACCCGTGGGGACGGCAGTTGGCTGGCCTACACCTGGAGCGATGCTCGCCGGCTGACTCAGATAAGCAACAACCTGGGCGAGATTGTCGAATACACGTACGACGCCATGGGCAACCGCACGGCCCAACGATTGAAGGATGCTTCTGGCACATTGGTGCAGCAACAAACGTGGGCCTATGACGAACTTGGGCGCTTGTTGCGTTCGGTCGGTGCCGAAGGTCAGACGTATAAGTACGGCTATGATCTCAACGACAACCCGACGTTGAGCCGTACTCCGAAACAGCATGACACCAACAGCGCCTACGATGCCCTGAACCGCCTGGTGTCCAGCACGGATCCGCTCGAGGGTGTGACCGGCCTGGCCTACGATGCCCAGGACAACCTGACCCAGGTTATCGACCCGCGCGGCGTTACCACCCGTTATGAATATGATGGTCTCGGCAACCTGACCAAACTGATCAGCCCGGACAGCGGCACCACCACCTACACCCATGATGCCGCCGGTAACGTCATTGGCAAGACCGACGCCCGTGGTGTGGTCACCACCTACACCTACGATGCGCTTAACCGGCAGACTGGCCGGCAGTATCCGGCCACTCCAGCGCTGAACATTCAGTACCACTACGACATTACCGCTGAAGGCAATTACGGCGTCGGCAGGCTGACGGCCATCCAGGATGCGAGTGGCATCACGGGCTATGTCTACGACGCCCGTGGCAATCTGGTGGAACAGGTTCGATCCGTCGAGGTGGCCGGGAGCGACGTCTACGACAACCTCGTCTATGCCTACGACAGCGCAAACCAGTTGATCCGCATTGATTACCCAGCCGGTATCAGCGTGGCGTATCAGCGCAATACCGCAGGCCAGGTAGTTGGTGTCACGACTGCCCAAAACCAACAATCGCCCAATACGTTCGTCAGCGACATCAGTTACCTGCCTTTCGGCCCACTCAAGGGCCTGAGCTGGGCCAACGGCCTGACCCTCTTGCGTAGCCACGATCAGGATTATCGCCTTACCCAACAGAGCGTCGGTCCTTGGCAGGCGAGCTATGCCTATGATGCCAACAGCAATATCGAAAACCTGCAGGGCGGTATCTTCGGTGACCTGCTCTATGGATACGACGAACTGGATCGCCTGACCTAGGAGGAGCACGCGACTCAGCGCCAAGCGTACGCCTACGATGCCGTCGGTAATCGAATCGCCAAGGTTGTGACCCCCCTGAGCAATGGCCAGCCGCAGAGCGACACCACCAGTACCTTGGGCTACGCCAGTAGCAGTAATCGCCTGACCCAGATCGACGGGCAGGCAGTCAGCAGCGATGCTGCCGGAAATCTGACCCAGGATCGTGCCAACCGCCAACTGGACTACGATGCCCAGGGCCGTCTGGCCAAGGTCAGGATCGATGGTAATGTGGTCGCTGAATACCGCTACAATGCCCTCGGCCAACGCACTCATAAGCTGACCAGCAACGCGGTTACCACCTTCCTGTATGGCCCTGACGGCCAGTTGCTCGGCGAAACCCGCTACAGCGCCGACGGCGACAAGTTGAGCAGCCAGTACTACCTGTGGCTCGACAGCCTGCCGCTGGGTGGCCTGGCCCTGACCTACAATGCCAGTGGTGCGGTGGCGGGCAGCACGTCCTTCTACCTCCACGCTGACCACCTCGATACCCCGCGCCTGGCCACCAACCAGGCGGGTGAGGAAATCTGGCGCTGGGCCTCCGACGCCTTTGGCGAGGGGGATGCGATCAGTGCTCCTAACAGCGGCCTACAGGCCATCAACCTGCGCTTCCCCGGGCAGTACTACGACAGCGAAAGCGGGCTGCACTACAACTACTTCAGAGATTACGACCCCGAGACCGGGCGGTATGTGCAGAGTGATCCGATTGGGCTCAACGGTGGGCTCAACACTTATGGGTATGTCGAAGGGAATCCAGTTAACTATATAGACCCCACTGGAGAAAATACTGTCGTCGGAGGAGCCGGAGCAGCAGCGGCCGCAGTATTGCTTTGCACACGGTATCCGGCCGCTTGTGCCGCCGCCGCTGGAGCCTTCTACTGCCTCATTAACCCAGAAGCATGTACACCTAAGAATTGCCCAGCAGATAGCCCCCCTTCTGATGATCCCTACTACTCTCAACGTCCACCAGGAAGCTGGCCTGCTGATGCAGGGGCCAGAGAGTGGGATAAGCGGAATGGGGCTGGAAGAAAAGGACGTGATAAATTTCATGACACCAAGCAAAACAGCCCGTGGCCTGGCGGAAAAGAAAACTGGTCGGTTGATCCGGACACTGGGGATATCTATGATCCAAATGGCGACCCTTATGACAACCTCAATGATTAGTGAGGTTTAATGAATAAGTCTAAATGTATTCGGTTATCCCTTAGGCTGTGGGGGGAGAAAATCAATCATGAATTGATTACTAACACCTTGGGCTTGAAGCCAAGCCATTTCTATGAGCGGGGATACGTTAAAAAATTATCAAGTGGAAAGACAACCACCCCTAAGGATCTAGGGATATGGGTTTATGAAAGAAATATTGAATCCGCTTTTGAGCATGAGCTGGATTCTTTGCTCTGCTCTCTTGCAGGTAAATCGCTAAAAAGTATTGAGGGCGTCCAGATAGCAATATTGGATATTTATCTTGGTCTGTCCGATGAGAACTCATCGCTCTCTGACAGTTATGAGTGCAGAATTCATAACTCTTCTCTACTTCGGCTAGGGGATCTCGGTGTCGACGTAAGAATTACCGTTTCATAACGAAAAATATAAGCAACTAACCTGGATGTCTAAGGGCTGTCATTGGAGCAGGGTGGACAATGCTTTGCTTGTCCACCTTTTTGAACCGCCCCGGGTATCGCGGAGGCTGTTGTGTTTGAGTCAGGCGGCAATTGGGCTTGCTGCCTGACTCTGTTCGTATAGTGCCTCAAACTCCGCTGGCGGCCTATTTCCTATCGGCTCCAGCAGCCGCTGATGGTTGAACCAGGTCACCCATTTCAGCGTTTCCCACTCCAGACTTTCTACGCTTTTCCATGGCCCTCGCTTGTGGATCAGTTCGGTCTTGTAGAGGCCATTGATGGTCTCTGCCAGCGCGTTGTCGTAGCTGTCACCGGTGTTGCCAACCGATGGCTCGATGCCGGCCTCACCCAGCCGTTCGCTGTAGCGAATCGACAGATATTGCGAGCCCCTGTCGCTGTGATGAACCAGCCGGTGAGGCTCTGGCCGACAGGCGTGAAGCGCCTGCTCGAGCGCATCCAGAACAGCAAACTGACTGAGCTTGTTGGCCGATGCATTCGCCGTTCCGGCATCGGTAAGAGCGGCTCCTGTCACGCCCTTCGCCACGCCACTGCGACGCACATGCTGCGCAATGGAGCGGACATTCATTATGTGCAGGAAATGCTCGGGCACCTGTGCATCGAGAGCACCCAAATCTACACCCATGTGACCATCACTGACCTGCAAGGCGTTTACAGCAGATCGCACCCTGCAGCTCGGGGCTCAGGCCGCTGAGGTCGGTTTGGGAGCACTGATGAATTGCGAGCAGCGCGATCACGGAGGCGCGCGCTAGGAGGGCAGAAAAACTAACCCCCTGGTGCGCAGTACGGGACGAGCCCGCCCGAGGCGTGGGGGTTATTCTTGATGCCAAGGCTAATGGCGACGGGGTGTGCAGTCAACCTTGAGGCAGTGCCGGCGGTCTGGCTCGTCTCCTTCGCCAGCCCTGTCATTCTCATGGCCCAGGCAATTAGCTATAAGTTTTTCCAAGAAAAGCGTGTAAATTATAATTTTCTCGTACTTCCTATAGGAAATTCGCCATGCGGCAACCCATTGAGCGAGCCGGATACAGCTGGCTGATCAACGCGCTCGATCTTCGCTGCGCGCCGCTTGATCATGAGTGTGTCATAGGCTCGCGCCCAGCGCGCTCTCAGTCCGCTGGTGGTGCGAAAGTAGAGGTCTTCACCAAGGGGTACGCCAGAGAGCATCGCCCCATCGACCAGATGCTGTTTGCGCTCTCCTACGAAGGGGTAAACCTGGGGGTTCTGGAACGTGCCTTCCAACTTCCCACTGTCCGGGATGACCTGGCTGCGGCAATCGCTAAGAAGCCAGCCAGCGGCTATCTGCGCCGACTCTGGTACATCTGCGAGAACATTGCAGGCCACCCGTTGCCTCTGCCCGACGCCGCCCAGAACATTCCCTATGAGCACCTGCTCCCGCCGGAGAAGTATTTCACCGGCCCAGAGGAGATGTCGCGCAGACATCGGGTGCGGATGAATCTCCTGGGAACGCCTCAGCTTTCAGCGTTGATTACCCGCCAGGGCTGGGCAGACGACAGTCTTTTGAATGCGCAAATAGTCGAGCGCATGCATGACCAGATGGTTGATTTCTCGGTCACCGAGATTGCTAGAGCGGCGCAATACCTGCTGACGACCGAGACCCGCAGTTCCTATGAGATCGAGCATGAGCGCCCAGCGCCTGATCGAATCTTGCGCTTTGTACAAGTGCTGGAACAGGCGGGCCGGCGCCCGCTGGATGAGGAGTTCTTGTTCGACATTCATCGGATAGCCCTCGGTATGGGGCGTCCCGATCCATCCATTGGTGCATACAGGCACCTGCAGAACTGGCTCGGCCGCGGGGATCTCATCCACCTGATTCCGCCGACACCGGAAACAGTGCCTGAGATGATGGAGGAGTGGTTCGTCATGCGTGAGCGCGTCATGCGCAGTGACGCCCCGGCGCTAGTGAAGCTAAATGCGATCGCGCACAGCTTCATCTACATCCATCCTTTCATGGACGGCAATGGCCGGTTGTCTCGCTTCATCATGCAGGACATCCTGGCCAATGAAGGTCTCAACTTGCAGGGCATCATCCTGCCTATCTCTGCCGGCCTTCTGGTCAATCTGGACAGTTACATCGGTACGCTCGACGCGTTGTCACGACGGTTACTTAGCGCCACGCAGTACCACCGGAGGGACTTGACCAGCGATCCTGAGCTGGACGAAGCGCATGCCCATCTGTTCGCCCACCTGGACTTCACTGATCTGCAGGGTGAGATCAATAAGAGCGCGACGCGAGTTCTCGATGGTCTCATGCGCGATGAGGTCAACCATCTGGTCCGGCGTGATAGGTTCAAAGAACAGTTGAATCGCGAGCTGGATCTGTCGAACCGGGATCTTGAGCTGCTTATCGCGGTGATCTATGAGAACAGCGGGCGTGTCTCCAAGCGTAAACGGACGAGATTGTTCCAGCACCTGACGGATGAAGATATTGCGCTAGCAGAGAGCATCTACGCTGATCTGCATGCGCCGGAAACACCAGAGCCTGAGGTGACTCTGGATCCTCTGCAGTAGGCTGCGCTCAGGCTTGAAAAGCCGATAGGTGCTCAAGAACCAGGGAGCGTACCGAGAATTAGTTTGGTGTGTAGTCCAGGGTAAAAGGGTGGATTCCTTATGTCACGGTTCACATGGAGAACAAGCTTCGTCGGCGGACATTCTTCAATTTCCAGGCTGCCTTTGTAGCCCTGCTGGATCGGGGCCTTTGTTCTCGGGTGGGGCACGAACGGGAACTACCCCACAAACCGCACCTCACCCAGTTCCGCGATAGGCCTTCTGTGGTTTAATTGCATCTTGCCATCGCGGTCTGATGCGGTGGTCTGAATAGGCTTTGCGGGCCAGCCCCGTCACCTCCTGCGCAATGGATCTGCGATGTCTGCCACCAGCCTTTCCGATGTTCCTTCTTCTGTTGTCGATGCAACCGCGCTGAGGCGGTTGCCGTTCACCTTTGCCAAGCGGCATGGCGTGCTGTTGCAGGCGACTGAAGCGGGCCCCCGTCTGGTCTATCGGCCGGGTACGGCCTTGACCGCATTGGCCGAAGCGCAACGTTTCGCCGGCCGGTTTCTCGAGTTGCAGGCCATGGACGCCGAGGCGTTCGACGCGGCGCTGAGTGCGGTCTACCAGCAGGATTCCTCGGCGGCCATGCAGATGGCCGAAGGCCTGGGCGATGAGCTAGACCTGGCCAGCCTGGCCGAGCGGGTGCCGGAAACCGAAGACTTGATGGAGCAGGAGGATGATGCGCCGATCATTCGCCTGATCAACGCCATTCTTGGCGAGGCGATCAAGGAAAACGCCTCCGATATCCATGTCGAGACGTTCGAGAAGCGTCTGCTGGTGCGTTTCCGTATCGATGGCATTCTGCGTGAGGTCTTGCAGCCGCGGCGTGAGCTGGCGGCGCTGCTGGTCTCGCGGATCAAGGTCATGGCCAGGCTGGACATCGCCGAGAAACGCGTGCCGCAGGACGGCCGCATGTCGCTGCGGGTGGCGGGCCGTGAGGTGGATATCCGGGTTTCCACTTTGCCGTCGGCCAACGGCGAGCGCGTGGTACTGCGGCTGCTGGACAAGCAGGCCGGGCGGCTGACGTTGCAGCATCTGGGCATGAGCCCGCGCGACCGCGGGCTGATGGAAGAGACCGTCAGCAAGCCCCATGGAATCCTGCTGGTCACCGGGCCTACCGGTTCCGGCAAGACCACGACCCTGTACGCCAGTCTGGTGACCCTGAACAACGGCTCGCGCAATATCCTCACCATCGAAGACCCGATCGAGTACAACCTCGAAGGCATTGGCCAGACCCAGGTCAACAGCAAGGTCGACATGACCTTCGCCCGTGGCCTGCGGGCGATCCTGCGACAAGACCCGGACGTGGTGATGGTCGGCGAAATCCGCGACCGCGAGACCGCCGAGATCGCCGTGCAGGCGTCGCTCACCGGCCACCTGGTGCTGTCGACATTGCATACCAATAGCGCCATCGGTGCCGTTACCCGCCTGGTGGACATGGGGATCGAGCCATTTTTGCTGTCGTCGTCGTTGCTCGGCGTATTGGCGCAGCGGCTGGTTCGAGTGCTCTGTCCCCATTGCAAGGAGGCTTACCAGGCCGACGCCGCCGAATGTGCGTTGCTGGAGATCAAGGCCTCCAGCCCCCCCACGCTGCACCGCGCCAAGGGCTGCGCGCGGTGCAATCAGCTCGGCTACCGCAGCCGTACCGGCATCTATGAACTGGTGGTGTTCGATGATCATATGCGCACGCTGGTTCACAACGGTGCTTCCGAGCAGGAAATGACCGCCCATGCCCGCTCCAGCGGGCCGAGCATCCGTGGCGATGGCCGGCGCAAGATTCTCGAAGGCGTGACCACGGTCGAGGAAGTACTGCGGGTGACCCGAGAGGAATAATGGCTGCTTTCGAATATATCGCGCTCGACATTCGCGGCCTGCAGACCCGTGGTGTGCTTGAGGGGGATAGCGCGCGGCAGGTGCGCCAGTTGCTGCGCGACCGCCAACTGACACCGCTGGAGGTCAGGCAGACCCGCGAACGGCGCAGCGCCGGCAGTGCCCGCTGGAGCCTGCAGCGCGGTCTGTCGGCGGCCAGCCTGGCCCTGCTCACGCGGCAGATGGCGACCCTGGTGCAGGCGGCCATGCCTATCGACGAAGCCCTGAGCGCGGTAGCTGCCCAGAGCGAGACCGGGCGGATCAAGGCGATGGTGCTGGCGGTGCGTGCCAAGGTACTGGAAGGCCACAGTCTGGCCGAGGCGCTGAAGGAATATCCGGCCGCCTTTCCCGAACTCTATCGGGCCACGGTGGCCGCCGGAGAACATGCTGGCCATCTGGCATTGGTGCTGGAGCAACTGGCCGACTACACCGAGCAGCGCCAGCAGTCCAGGCAGCGCATCCAGCTGGCGTTGCTCTATCCGGTGATCCTGCTGGTCGCCTCCCTGAGCATCGTCGGTTTCCTGCTCGGTTACGTGGTGCCGGATGTGGTCAAGGTGTTCGTCAACACCGGTCAGCCGCTGCCTGGCCTGACCCTTGGCCTGATCGCCGCCAGTGATGTGGTCAAGAACTGGGGAGTATTGATTCTGTTGGCCGGCATCGCGGCGGTCTTGCTGACGAAGCGGGCGTTGCGCCGCGAAGCGTTGCAGTTGCGCGCTCACGCCGCCTTGCTGCGCCTGCCGTTGCTGGGACGTCTGGTGCGTGCCACCGACACGGCGCGTTTCGCCTCGACCCTGGCCATCCTGGTTCGCAGTGGCGTGCCCCTGGTCGACGCCCTGGGCATCGCCGCCCAGGTGCTGGCCAATCGCGCCATCCGCGGCAAGGTGGAGATCGCCGCGCAGAAGGTGCGCGAGGGTGGCAGCCTGACCCGGGCTCTGGATCAGAGTGGGGAGTTCCCACCGATGATGCTGCACATGATCGCCAGCGGCGAGAAGTCCGGCGAGCTGGATCAGATGCTGTTGCGCACGGCGCGGAATCAGGAGAACGACCTGGCCGCGCGAATCGCCATGCTAGTGGGCTTGTTCGAGCCGCTGATGCTGGTGTTCATGGGCGCCGTGGTGCTGGTCATCGTGCTGGCGATCCTGATGCCCATTCTTTCCCTTAACCAACTTGTGGGGTAATCGCAGTGCAAGCGCAACGCAAACAGCAAGGCTTCACCCTGATCGAGATCATGGTGGTGGTGGTGATTCTCGGCATCCTCGCCGCACTGGTCGTCCCGCAGGTGATGAGCCGCCCGGATCAGGCCAAGATGACGGTAGCCAGGAACGACATCAAGGCCATTGGCGCCTCCCTGGACATGTATCGGCTCGACAACTTCGCCTACCCCAGCACCCAGCAGGGGCTCGATGCCCTGGTGAAGAAGCCTTCGGGCAACCCGCAACCGAAGAACTGGAACCGCGACGGCTACCTCAAGCAACTGCCGGTCGACCCCTGGGGCAACCCTTATCAGTACCTGGCGCCCGGCACCAAGGGGCCCTACGACCTGTACTCCCTGGGTGCCGACGGCAAGGAAGGCGGCAGTGACAGCGACGCCGACATCGGTAATTGGGAAGGCTGATGCGGCGTGCGCAGGGTTTCACCCTGATCGAGCTGCTGGTAGTGCTGGTGATCATCGGCTGTCTGGTCAGCGTGGCCGTGCTCGCCACAGGCAATCCAAGCAGTGGTCGGCAATTGCGCGAAGAGGCGGATCGCCTCGCGGCGCTGATGACCCTGTTGGTGGATGAGGCCGTGCTCGAGGGGCGCGAATACGGGCTGTTGCTCGACGCCGACAGCTATCAGGTGCTCGTCCATGACAACCTTTCCGAAACCTGGAGCCGGGACTCGTCACGAACTCGGCACGCGATGCCGGGCTGGATGCGCATGGAACTGAAGCTGGACGGCGAGGCGCTGGTACTGCCAGCACTGGCCACGCCCGAGGATTCGCCGGGGGGCACGAACAGGTCGAGCGATGAAGAGCCGCTGGCTCCGCAGTTGCTGTTTCTCTCCAGTGGCGAACTTTCGCCCTTCACTTTGCGCCTGGAGGAGCGGGAGAGGGCGGGGAGCGCCTACGCCCTGGCCAGCGATGGCTACCAGTTGCCTCGGCCAGAGGCGACGCAGTAGCCATGGACGCCAGAGCCGATCGTGGCTTCACGCTGCTCGAGGTGCTGGTGGCGCTGGCCATCTTCGCCGTGGTGGCGGCATCGGTGCTGACCGCCGCCAGCCGCAGCCTGATCGTGGCCGAACAGCTGCAGCTCAAGACCCTGGCCGGGTGGATCGCCGACAACCGCATCACCGAGTTGCAGTTGCAGACACCCGCACCGGGCCCCGGGCGTGACTCCTCGACCCTGGGTTTTGGCGGGCGGCAGTGGGAGATCCAGAGTGAAGTGGAAGCGACCAGCGACAAGGGTATGCGCCGTGTCACGGTGTGGGTGGCGCCCAAGGCCGAGCGCGGAGGGGCGGTTGCGATAAGCGAACGCGCCGTGCTCAGCCTGATCGGTTTTCTCCTGGTGCGCGAATGAACGGCGCGCAGCGAGGCTTCACCCTGCTCGAAGTGATGATCGCCATCGCCATCTTCGCCCTGCTCGGTCTGGCCACCTACCGCATGCTGGATACCGTGCTGCGCACCGATGAAGTCACTCGTAGCCATGAGCGCTCGCTGCGTGAGCTGGGGCGCGCCGTGGCTGCCCTCGATCGGGATTTTGCCCAGGCCGTGCCGCGTATGGTACGTGACGCCTATGGCGAGCAACGTGCGGCTCTGCTCGGCGATATGGGGGCGATGGATGGTAGCGTGGCGATTGAGTTCAGTCGTGTGGGCTGGCGCAATCCGCTGGGCACCCAACGCTCCAGTATCCAGCGGGTACGCTGGCGACTGGCCGGGAAGACGCTGGAGCGGGTGTACTGGACGGTGCTGGATCAGGCCGTGGACAGCCAGCCCAGGACGCAGAGCGTGCTCGACGAGGTGAGCGCCTTCGAGCTGCGCTACCTGGACGATAAGGGGCAATGGCAGACGCAATGGCCTCCCGCTGCCGTTGGCGAAGACGATCCTTCGCGGCTGGCTCGACTGCCGGTAGCGGTGGAAGTGAAGGTGCAGCACAGTGCCTATGGCGACTTGCAGCGCCTCTACCGGTTGCCGGAAATGCCCGCTGAACCGCTTTCCACTGACGGAGTCGCTGCGGATGAGCAAGGTCGCGTGCCGAGTGACAGCGGTGGCGGCGGTTGAAACGGTCGCAGCGGGGCATGGCCCTGATCACCGTGCTGCTGGTGGTGTCCATCGTCACCGTCGTCTGTGCGGGGCTGGTCGCGCGACAGCAACTGTCCATTCGCCAGAGCGCCAACCAGATCGCGTTGCGTCAGGCCTGGCACTATGCCCTCGGTGGCGAGGCCCTGGGGCAGGCCGTGCTGCTGCGCGACCTCAAGGAGGCCGGTACCGATCCACGCACGCCTGTCGATCACCCTATGGAACCCTGGGCTCGGCCCCTGCCCGCGTTCCCCATCGAACAGGGCGAGATCGGCGTGCAGATCGACGATCTGGCTGGCCGATTCAACCTCAACAGCCTGGTGCGCGAGGGTAAGGTGGACAGGTTGGCGGTCGAGCGATTCAAGCGACTGTTGTCGAGTCTGCGGATCGATGAGCCCTATGCGGATCGATTGGTGGACTGGCTCGACGAGGATCAGCAGATCAATGGCGAATATGGCGCCGAGGATCAGCAGTACCTGCTCGCCCAGCCGCCCTATCGCTCGGCCGGCAGGAACTTGCAGGATGTCTCCGAACTGCGCCTGCTGCTGGGCATGTCCGAAGCCCACTACCGCGCGCTGCAGCCTTATGTTGCCGCCATCCCGCCGTGGGCGCCGCTGAACGTCAACACGGCCAGCGCGCTGGTACTGTCGTGCCTGGCCGATAACCTGGAGCCGGCGACGGCCCAGGCACTGGTCAACGCCAGGGGCAAGGATGGCTACAAGGACATTCGCAGTTTCCTGGATCAGCCGGCCATGGCCGGTACCGGGGTGAGGGCGTCGGGTCTCAGCGTGGGCAGCGGTTTCTTTCAGGTGCGTAGCGAGGTGCGTCTGGCCGATCGCAGACTGGTTCTGTTGAGTACCCTGGCGCGAGATGCCAAGGGTGAAATCCGGGTGTTGAAGCGTGATCTTGGTCAGCCGGGGTGGGCCGAAAGCGTGTCCGCCGCGGCGCAAGAGCTGGAGTGACGATGGACTGTATTTTTGTGGCAACCAGCCCGACGAGTCCGGCGGGGGATTCACCCGTGGTGTGGGTTGCGCCCGGGCAGGGCAGTCGTAGCCTCGGGCTTGGCGAATGTGCCGGACTGCTCGAAGGCCGGCCCGTGGCGCTGGTGCTGCCGGCCGAGATGACCAGCGCGCTGCGGGTCAGCCTGCCCACTCGCAAGGCGCGCCTGATGCGCCAGGCACTGCCGTATGTCGTCGAGGAGATGCTGGCCGATGACGTCGAGCATTTCCACCTGTCGCTGGGCGAACCGGGCGCGGATGGTCGTTACCCGGTGTTGGCGATCCTCAAGGCGCAGCTCGCCAACTGGCTGGATACGCTGGAACTATCCGGCATTACGGTCGCCGCCATACATGTGGATGCGGATCTTCTGCCGCAGGATGGCGAGCAGACACTGTTGCTGGGCGATCGGCTGCTGATTGGCGGTGAGGCCGAGGTGCGCATGGCCGTTTCCCAGGCGTGCTGGCCGCAGTTGAGCCCTTTCTGCGGCGGCAGCATTGCGCCTCGTGCCGAACCTGATCCCTATGCGCTACTGGCTGGCGGCCGCGCTACGGCCATCGACCTGGCTCAGGGCGACTTCCGGTTGCGCACGGAGACCACGGCGTGGCCGCTCTGGCGACCCTTCGCCCTGCTGTCCGCAGCGGCGGTGATCCTGCTGCTGGCCTTCAACGTCGTGCAGGTCTGGCTGTTGGAGCGCAGCGGTGATGAGTACGCGCAAGCCAGCCGGGCGCTGTACCAGGAGCTGTTTCCCGAGGACTCGCGGATCGTCAACATCCGCGCCCAGTTCGCTGCCCATCTCGAGCAGAAAACACCGGAAAGCAGCTTCATGTCGCTTCTCGGATTGGCCTCGCCGAGTATTGCCAGCGCCAAGTCACCCTTGGTCGTCACCCAGGTCGACTATAGCCAATCCCGTGGTGACTTGGTCCTGCAGGTGCGTGCCAGGGATTTCGCCGACCTGGAGCAACTGCGCCAGCGTCTCACCGAGAGCGGCCTGAGCGTCCAGGTCGGATCGGCCAGTCGTGAGGAACAGGGTGTCACCGCCCGTGTCGTGTTGCGGGGTGGA
The DNA here is from genome assembly GCF_004327355.1 of Phytopseudomonas dryadis. Taxonomy (GTDB): domain Bacteria; phylum Pseudomonadota; class Gammaproteobacteria; order Pseudomonadales; family Pseudomonadaceae; genus Aquipseudomonas; species Aquipseudomonas dryadis. The sequence goes on along the minus strand of NZ_QJUM01000043.1, from coordinate 14,955 downwards.
GTATGAATCGTCTCACGCAGTTGAAACTGTCGCTGAAGGCCTGTGTACAGCAGTCGCCCTTGTGGGGCCGCTGGCTGCAGTTATCGCCGAATGACCGCACGGCGCTGAGCCTGCTGGGTGTTTTTCTGTTACCGGTGCTTTTCTACCTGCTGGTCTGGCGCCCGCTGGATGCACGGGTGGAGCGCGCCAAGGCCTATCAGGCGCTGCAGCAGGAAACTTTCCTCTATATCCAGCGCAACGCGGCGCTGGCACGTGCCAGCGCAGTTCCAGGCCGAGCCGAACTGGCGCCGGAACAGTTGCAGGGCACCATAACCGGCACGGCGAAGCAGCAGGGGCTGGTGCTGGAGCGTATCGACAGCGATGGGGCGGGCCTGCTTGTGACGGTGGCGGAGGTTCCGTTTGATGCGATGTTGCGTTGGCTTGTGGATCTGGACGCGAAGGGTATAAGTGTTTCGGAGATAAGCCTTGACCGGGGAACCGTGGGAAAGGTTGACGCTCGTCTTACCTTGGTTCTGATGGAGGGAGGTCGTTGAGAGAACGCTCTCGAAGACCATTCATCCCGCCTGGTCGATTCTGTCGGCAAAGGGGCTTTGGTAGCGGCATGATGACATGGTGAAGAGTTTGGTCATGCCGCGCAGGCTTGCGTCGCCGGGACCAGGCGGCGACGCTATCCAGACTTTGCAGTCGCAAGCGATCCCCTTTCATGCGTGCATGTGTGGGGGAGCGTAGAGCACCCTCCATCATCTTATGTGCGCCAGCAACTGGAGTGCCTGTACCTGACCTGGCGCGATCTGCAATCGGGCAAGGGAGCCTTCAGTACGCCGCGATGATCGCGTGATGCTGCACCCGGCCGGCGATCCGCAGTTCGATCTCGTCGCCCGGGCGGCGGCCCAGCAGGCGCTGGCCGAGGGGCGCGTGGGGGCTGAGCAGCAGAATCTCCCGCTGTTGCATGCGTACCTTGATGCCTGCGCCGTCGGGGCCGAGGAACAGCCACTGTTCGTGTCCGCTTTCGTCCGCCAGCTGCACCAGGGCGGTGAGGCGAATGCCCAGCGCCGGGTCATACGGGCGTAGTTGCAACTGCCGCCAGACCCGCAGGCTCAGGCCGATTTCCTCGACCCGGCGCGCCTGCCCGGCGGCCAGGTAGGCGGCTTCCAGGCCCAGGGTGTCGTACTTGTTCTCGGCGACGTTCTCTTCATGGGTCGCCGTTTCGTGGGCGACCCGCGCCGCCTGCTCGGCGGCCAGCAGATCGGCGCCGAGGCGCTCAATCATCAGGTCCGCGATGGGCTGTTTATCCATGGGCGCTCGGGTGTTTGTGGGGAGGGAGGACAATCCTGGGGGCGACTATCAGGCGGGTGCCGCCTGGCGATTCTTCAGCAGGTGCGCGGCCAGGGTGCGCAACGGGCCGAGTTGCCGGCAGATCAGCGCCAGTTGCGTCTGTACCAGGCGTTGGTCGTCATCCAGTTCTTCCGGGATCTGCTCCAGGGTATTGGCGAGCTGTTCCTCGCTGTCGCTCTGAATGGCCACCGGACGCTGTTCGGCCAGGCTGCGGGCGATTTCGTCGAGGCTGTCGGCCAGGCGCCGGGCGCTGGCTGGCAGGTCGCTCTGTTCGTCGGCCAGCAGCACCTCGCCGCGATGCGCACCCAGGCCCGACAGGTAGCTGAGCAGGGTGTGGGACAGCACCAGGAAACGGAAGCCGATGTCCGCCTCCTTGCGGAAGTGGCCCGGCTCCATGAGCATGTTGCCCAGGGTGGTCGACAGCGCCGCGTCGGCGTTGTGCGCGTTGCGCCGGGCCAGGCGGTAGGCGAGGTCGTCGCGCTTGCCTTCGGCGTACTGGCGGATGATCTGGCGCAGGTAGGTGCTGTTGCAGCTCAGGGTATTGGCGACCACCCGGTTCAGACGCCGGCCCTGCCAGTCCGGCAGGATCAGGAACACCGCCAGGCCGGCGATCAGGCTGCCGAGCAGGGTGTCGAACAGGCGCGGCAGGATCAGCCCGTAGCCGTCGCCCACCTGGTTGAAGCAGAACAGCACCAGCAGGGTGATCGCCGCCGTCGCCACGGTGTAGCGGCTGGCCCGGGTGGCGAAGAACGCCACGCCGGCGGCGACCGCGAAGAAGGCCTGCACCAGGGCGTTGGGGAACAGCTCGATCAGCGCCCAGCCGAGCACCAGGCCGAGGACCGTGCCGGTGATGCGCTGCACCAGCTTCAGGCGGGTGGCGCCGTAGTTCGGCTGGCACACGAACAGCGTGGTCAGCAGGATCCAGTAGCCCTGGGTCGGATGAATCCAGTGCAGCACGCCATAGCCGGCGGCCAGGGCGACGGACAGGCGCAGGGCGTGACGGAACAGCAGCGAGGTGGGCGTCAGTTGCAGGCGCACCCGCTCCCAGACATCGCGCAGCGATTGCGGTTCGCGGTCGAGCAGGCTGCTGTCCTGTTCCTCGGCCAGGGCGTCGGGGTTGCTGGCGCTGCCCAGCAGCTTGTCGAGGGTGCCGAGGTTGCCGGCCAGGGCACCGAGCGAGCGCAGCAGGTGGCGCCAGGCCGGGTTGCTCTGGATGCGCAGGTGTTCCAGCGAGGCCTGCAGGTCGCCCAGGGCCTGGCCCTGCTGTTCGCCGTATTCGAATGGCTGGCGCAGTTCGATGGCCCGGGCCAGGGCGTGGCAGGCCTTGCCGTGCAGGCGCAGCAGGCGCTGGCAGCGGAACATCACGTCGCTGTGGAAGAACGCCTCGGCCAGGGCGTTGTAGGGGTAGTGCGAGGAACTGGCTCGCTCGTGGATGTCCTGGGCGAGGAAGTAGAGTTTCAGGTAGCGGCTGACCTTGGGCCCGGGGCGGCCGTTGCCGACGCGGTGCAGGATCACCTCCTTGGCCGCGTTCAGTGCCGCCACCACCCGGCCGTTCTGCTTGGCCAGGGCCAGGCGCCGCTGTTCCACGTCGAGCTGGCGCAACGGCTCGAACAGTGCCGCCTTGAGCTTGAGGTACAGGCCCAGTTCGCGGAACAGCCGGGCCAGGCTGTGCTGTACCGGCTGATGGGCGAACAGGGCGTTCCAGAGCACCGACAGGGCGCCGTACCAGGCGGCGCCGGCAACCAGCAGCAGGGGTTCGAGCCACAGCCCGGCGATGCCGCCACGCTGCTCCACGCCGATCATGCTGTACACCGCGAGGATCAGGGTTGCCGAGCCCAGGGTGGCGTAGCGTTCGCCGAGGGCGCCGAGCATGGTCAGGGCGAAGGTCGACAAAGCCAGGGCGCTGACGAACAGCCAGGGATAGGGAAACAGGAACTCGACCGTGTAGGCCGCGGCGCTGAAGCAGCCTAGGGTGACCAGCAGGGCGGTGAGACGGCCCTGCCAGCTGTCGTCGGTTTCCGCCAGGGCGCTGGCGATCACGCCGAGGAACAGCGGGATCAGCCCGTGCATCCAGCCCTGGTACCAGCACAGCGCGAGGCTGCCGCTGAGGGCGATGAACACCCGCAGGCTGTAGCTGAACTTGTCCAGCGCCCAGAGGCGGCGCAGGGAGTGGCGCAGGGAGGGGGACGGCATCCGGGACAGGCGACCTTTTCGCAGATGAGATGAGCGGGCCAGGCGCGTGCAGCGCCCGGCGATTCGATTGTGCCCTGGCTGAGACCCCGACGGCGAGAGGCCGTTTGCGTTGCGCAGGCAAAATAATCATGCCGCGGGTTGTCGCTGGCCAGCGCGTTACGCCATGCTGGACGTCCGCGGCGGATGGCGGGTCACCGGCAACGCCACGAACGCCGACCTGAACTCTGCGCCTGGCCGCTGGCTCCAATCCCCTACTTTCCATCACGCCGTGGCTGCCGCATGCGCCGCGATCGACAGGAGCGCCTCATGATCGACCTGCATTACTGGACGACCCCCAACGGCCACAAGATCAGCATCTTCCTCGAGGAGAGCGGGCTGGACTACAGCGTCCACCCGGTGAACATCGGTACCGGTCAACAGTTCGAGCCGGCGTTCCTGAAGATCTCGCCGAACAACCGCATCCCGGCCATCGTCGACCACAATCCGGCCGACGGCGGCGAGGCGATCTCGGTGTGCGAATCCGGGGCGATTCTCGAGTACCTGGCGGACAAGATCGGCCGCTTCCTGCCGCTGCAGCCACGCCTGCGCGTACAGGTGCAGCAGTGGCTGCACTGGCAGATGGGCGGGCTCGGGCCGATGGCCGGGCAGAACCATCATTTCGTGCGCTTCGCCCCCGAGCAGATCCCCTATGCCATCGAGCGCTACGTCAAGGAAACCACACGCCTCTACGGGGTGCTGGATCGTCAGCTGGAGGGCCGCGAGTACGTGGCCGGCGATTACTCAATCGCCGACATGGCCATCTACCCCTGGGCCAAGGGCTGGGAACTGCAGCGCCAGCGTCTCGAGGACTTCCCCCATATGGCCGCCTGGCTGGCCCGCATGGGTGCCCGGCCCGCGGTGCAGCGCGCCTACAGCGTGGCCGAGGCCATTTCCCAGCGGCCTGACGCGGTGCTGACCAGCGAAGCGCGCAAAGCATTGTTCTAAGCGAGCGGCAAGCCTCAAGCACACAGCAGAAACGCTTAGGCTTTTGCTTTTGCTTGAGGCTTGAGGCTTGAAGCTCAAGGCTGCTCTAAACGTACTGCGCGGCGGCGTAGCCCGAGGCCCAGGCCCATTGGAAGTTGAAGCCGCCGAGGTGGCCGCTGACGTCCAGGACTTCGCCGATGAAATACAGCCCCGGCGACTTCAGCGATTCCATGGTCTTGGATGACACCTCCCGGGTGTCGATGCCGCCCAGGGTGACTTCCGCGGTGCGGTAGCCCTCGGTGCCTGCCGGTACCAGTTGCCAGTTGGCCAGGCGCTCGGCGATGTCGTTGAGCTGCGTCGGGGTGTACTGTTTCAGTGGTCGGGAGCTGAACCAGTGCTCGGCCAGCAATCCGCCCATCTTCTTGGTGAACAGCTCGGCGAGCAGGGTTTTCAGCTCGCTGTTGGGGCGTTCGCGCTGTTGCTCGGCCAGCCAGGCGGGGAGGTCGAGATGCGGCAGCAGGTCGATGCCGATGCTGTCGCCGGGGTGCCAGTACGAGGAAATCTGCAGGATCGCCGGGCCGCTCAGGCCGCGGTGGGTGAACAGGATGTTCTCGACGAAGCTCTGCCCGTTGCAGCTGACCCGGCAATCCTCCACCGAGGTGCCGGACAGTTCGCTGCACAGGCTCTTCAATTGCGGGTCGGTCAGGGTGAACGGCACCAGGCCGGCGCGGGTGGGCAGCAGGCTGTGGCCGAACTGCCGGGCGACCTGGTAACCGAAGCCGCTGGCGCCGAGTGTCGGGATCGACAGGCCGCCGGTGGCGATCACCAGGGACTGACAGCTGAGCGTGCCGGCGCTGGTCTGCAGCCGATAGCCGTCTGGCAGGCGCTCGATGGTCGTCACCGAGGTGGCCAGGCGCAGCTCGACGCCGGCCTCGTCGCACTCGGCCAGCAGCAGGCCGAGGATGTCGCTGGACTTGTTGTCGCAGAACAGCTGGCCGAGCTTCTTCTCGTGGTACGGCACGCCGTGCTTGGCCACCAGGGCGATGAAATCCCACTGGGTGAAGCGCGCCAGGGCCGACTTGCAGAAGTGCGGATTGTGCGACAGGAAGTTGCCCGGCTCGCAGTACAGGTTGGTGAAGTTGCAGCGCCCGCCACCGGACATGAGGATCTTCTTGCCCGCCTTGTTGGCATGATCGAGCAGCAGTACCTGGCGCCCACGGGCGGCGGCGCTCAGAGCGCACATCAGTCCGGCGGCGCCGGCGCCGATGATGACAACCTGGGATGAGAGCACGGCAGTTCCTCTGAAGCGTCAACGGAGCCTGGGCCAGGCGCCGATCCCGGCCAGGACGAAGCGGCGCATGGTACCCCAAGCCGGGCTGGCGTTGCCTGAGGCCATCGCGGCGCGCGATCGCTCATGGCTGTTTGCCATCAATGCGTCTGCTGGTACCTTTGGTGTCTCTGCCGTGATCCATGTGACCATGGCGGGGTCTCCTTTCGCTTCCGGGAGCATGCGACTATGGACAGTTGGCGAGCGTGGTGCCTGTTGCTGATGGTATTGCCCGGTGTGGCCTGTGCCGAGCGCTTGCGCCTGGTCGCCGATACCTGGCCGCCCTTTACCGACCTGCGCCTACCGGGCAATGGCGTGGCGGTGGAGCTCGTCGCCACCGCCCTGGAGCGGGCCGGGTACGCCAGCGAATACCGCGAGTTGCCCTGGGAGCGGGCGATTCGCGGCTTGCAGCAAGGCGAACACGACGTATTGGTGAATGCCTGGTACAGCGAGGAGCGCGCCCGTTTCGGCCATTTTTCCCAGCCCTACCTGATCAACCGCATTCGCCTGGTGCAGCGCAAGGGCGACGCCATCCACTTTGCCCAGCTGTCCGACCTGTATCCGCATCGGATCGCCGTGCTGCGCGGCTACGCCTATTCGCAGGCGTTCAACGCTGACCCGAAGCTGAGCACGATCGGCGTCGGCAGCTTCGAGAGCGCGGCGCGTATGGTGCACCGCCGACGGGTGAATCTGGCGCTCGAGGACGAGTACGTCGCCCGTTTTCAATTCGCGCGCAACCTCGGCGACATTGCCGAGCAACTCGAGTTCCTGCCTACGCCCCTGAGCGAGAACGGGCTGCATATCCTCATCCGCCGCAGCCATGCCGCGCATGCCGAGATCGGCGCGAGCTTCGATGCGGCGATCTCGGCGATGCGCGCCGACGGTAGTTATGCGGCGATCATGGCGCGCCACGGCCTCTGAGCGTGGCGGCTCGTCACTGCCAGAGGGTACGCCCGCGACCCTGGCGTTTGGCCCGATAGAGCTGCTGGTCGGCCAGGTGCAGGAGGCTTTCCAGATCATCCGGCGCACCATGATAGACGCCCGCGCTGAATGACAGCGGTGGCGCACCGAGGGCGTACTTGAGCCGGGCGCACTGCTCGCGCAGGCGGTCGAGGGCCAGGCTGAGCTGTTCGCCGTCCTGCTGGCTGACCATGGCGAACTCCTCGCCACCCAGGCGCCCGAGCAAGGCATCGGGGAAGGCCGCACTCAGCGCCCGCGAGAAGGCGATCAGGGCGGCATCGCCACTGGCGTGACCGTGCTCGTCGTTGATCTGCTTGAAGAAGTCCATGTCGAGCATCGCCACGCTCAGGTCACGGCCACCGCGCTGGGCCTGCTGGAACTGTTGAATGCCCTGCTCGTAGAAGGCCCGGCGGTTGTTCAGTCCGGTCAGCGCGTCGAATTGCGCGGCCTGTTTCAGCGCGCGCATCAGGTCGCGGCGCTCCAGGGTCGAGATCACCCGGCAGTTCAGTTCCTCCGGGCAGAACGGCTTGCGCAGGAAGTCGTCGGCGCCGTGCTTGATGAACATGGCGCTGAGCGAGCCCTTGGCGTCGGCGGACAGGCCGAGGATGATCAGTTCGTTGCGTTTCATCTTCTGGCGCAGCAGCTTGACCAGTTCGAAGCCGCTGATGCCGGGCATGCTGTGGTCGACCACCAGCAGGTCGATATCCGGCTGCTCCTTGAGGATGCGCAGGGCTTCGTTACCGTCGCAGGCATCGATGATCTGGTAGCGGTGCGGGGCGAGCACGTGGCGGATGTAATGGCGCGTGGCCTCGGAATCCTCGGCGACGAGGATCTTCACCTGGCTGTTGCTCTCCAGACGGTGCAACAGGCGGAACGCGTATTCGTAGGAGTGCTGGCTTTCCTTGAGCACGTAGTCGACCACGCCCTTGAGCAGCAGGTCGTCGCGCCGCTGTTCGTTGTAGGAGCCGCTGAGCACGATGCACGGCAGGGCGTGGCGCATCACCAGGTCGACGCTCTCGCCGTCCGGCGCATCGGGCAGGTGCAGGTCGACGATGGCGGCGAAGAACAGCTCGGCCGAGGTATCCAGCATCACCTCGGCCTCGGCCAGGGAGGCGCAGAACACCGGCTGCAGGTCGGGCTCCTGGCGGAACAGATGTTCGAGAATCTTCAATACCAGCGGGCTGTCTTCGATGACCAGAATATTGCGCACGGAACCCCCTGTGCTGAGCCTGTTTTGCGCAAGTTTACAGGGTGCGCACGCGCAATGATCGGCCTTTGATCTTGCCTTCGCTCAGGCGCTTGAGCGCCTGCCTGGCGATGCCGCGCTCGACGGCGACGTAGGCCTGGAAGTCGAAGATGGCGATCTTGCCGACCTGGCTGCCGGGAATCCCGGCCTCGCCGGTGAGGGCGCCGAGGATATCGCCCGGGCGCAGCTTGTCCTTGCGTCCGGCGCCGATGCACAGGGTCACCATCGGCGGCTGCAGCGGCTCGCCGGCGCGCGCCTTGAGGCTGCCGAGGGGGTGCCAGGTCAGCGGGCTCTTCTGCAGCGCTTCGATGGCCTGGGCGCGGTGCGCCTCGGGCGGCGCCACCAGACTGACGGCGATGCCCTTCTCGCCGGCGCGGCCGGTGCGGCCGACGCGGTGGATGTGGATTTCCGCATCACGCGCCAGTTCGACGTTGATCACCATGTCCAGGGCATCGATGTCCAGGCCGCGGGCGGCGACGTCGGTGGCCACCAGCACCGACAGGCTGCGGTTGGCGAACATCGCCAGCACCTGATCGCGGTCGCGTTGTTCCAGGTCGCCATGCAGGGCCGAGGCCGAGATGCCGGCGGCGCCCAGGTGCTCGACCAGCTCCTGGCACTGCTGCTTGGTGAAGCAGAAGGCCACGCAGGATTGCGGGCGGAAGCTGGCCAGCACCTCGACCACGGCGTCCATGCGCTGTTCGGGAGCGATTTCGTAGAAGCGCTGCTCGATCTGGCTGTCGTCGTGCAGGGCCTCGGCCTTGACCTGCTGCGGGTTGCGCATGAAGGTCGCGGACAACTGCTTGATCCCGGCCGGATAGGTGGCGGAGAACAGCAGGGTCTGGCGCCGTTGCGGGGTCTGCCCGATGATCTCGGCGATGCTGTCGTAGAAGCCCATGTCGAGCATGCGATCGGCTTCGTCGAGCACCAGGGTGTTGAGCCCGTCCAGCTTCAGCGTGCCCTTGGCCAGGTGCTGCTGCACCCGCCCGGGGGTGCCGACGATGATCTGCGCGCCATGTTCCAGGGAGCCGATCTGCGGGCCGAAGGGCACGCCGCCGCAGAGCGTCAGGATCTTGATGTTGTCCTCGCCCCGCGCCAGGCGGCGCAGTTCCTTGGCCACCTGATCGGCCAGCTCGCGGGTCGGGCACAGGACCAGGGCCTGGCAGCCGAAGTAGCGCGGGTTGAGCGGCGCCAGCAGGCCGATGCCGAAGGCGGCGGTCTTGCCGCTACCGGTCTTGGCCTGGGCGATCAGATCCAGGCCCTTGAGCATGACCGGCAGGCTCTGCGCCTGGATCGGCGTCATCTGCGTGTAGCCGAGGGACTCGAGGTTCGCCAGCATGGCGGGCGACAGGGCAAGCGAGGAGAAAGCGGTGGCGGTCACGGTACGGGCCTGGCGGGAGCATTCATATAGGTCGGGCAGTGTAGCAGGACGGCGCGCAACGGCCCGAAAAAGCCGAAAACAGCGCGGTAAAGCCAGAAGCCGAGAACAGCGCTGGAGGCTGAAGGCTGGACGAAAAAGCCAGGTAGCCCGGGTCGAGCGCAGCGACACCCGGGGAGGCGCTACCTGGGTATCGCTGCGCTCAACCCAGGCTACGGGGCAAAAGCCGATAAAGGCGCTAAAGGCTGAAGGCTGGACGAAAAAGCTTGACGGTGGCGAGGCCGACCACAACGCTGTCCAGCCTCCAGCCTCCAGCCTCCAGCCTCCAGCCTCCAGCCTCCAGCCTCCAGCCTCCAGCCTCCAGCCTCCAGCCTCCAGCCTCCAGCTCGTCTCGTTGATCTGCGTCATGAGATCAATAACCCTGCGGCAAGTTGGGTCATTTTCGCCATCCCAGCCAGCCGCTATACTTCGTGGGCTTGCGAAACCGTGGCCGCGAGCGTGACTAGCCACCGATGAGGGCGTATGTGTGAACCCAATTAAAAGAATGCTGGTCGCACCAGCTGTTGCCGTGGCGCTGTGGGCTGTTAGCGCGCAAGCCACCACCGACGAGGCGATCGCCGAACGGCTCAAGCCGGTCGGGCAGGTCTGTGTGTCGGGTCAGGAATGCGTGGGGGTCGAAGCCGTTGCCGCCTCCGCTGGCGGTGCTGCGCGCAGTGCCGACGATATCATCGCCAAGCACTGCGCCGCCTGCCATACGACAGGGCTGCTCGATGCGCCGAAGATCGGCGATAGCGCGGCCTGGAAGGCGCGGGCCGACGAGCAGGGCGGGATGGACGGCATCCTCGCCAAGGCGATTTCTGGGATCAACGCCATGCCGCCGAAAGGTACCTGTGGCGATTGCTCGGATGACGAACTGCGCGAGGCGATCGAGAAGATGTCCGGTCTCTGAGGGCGCCAGGGGGACGATACAGAAGAGCAGTAAGCCGCCGCCCATGTAGGAGCGCCGACCTCGGCGCGATGCGCTGGCGGCCATCCCACAAAATCCGTGGTGCGACCGGCAATCGCCGCGGGCGCCGCGAGGTCGCGGCTCCTACAAGATCAGGGCAAACCGCCGTTTTGCGAGCCAAATGCCTAACTGACAGGCATTAGCCTGTTGGCGGTTTTTTCCTGCCGGTGGCCAATCGGGTGCAGCAAAAGGCGGAGCAGGGCAGTCCAAATTCCTGACCCTGACGATCCGCCTGGAGATGCCCATGCCCCAGTTGTGCTCCATCGAGCAAGCCGTCGAGCGCGTTCTGCGCGAGATCGAAGGCCCCATCCACCTGGGGTTGCCACTGGGCCTGGGCAAGCCCAATCGCTGGGTCAATGCGCTGTATGCGCGCATCCGCCAGCTGCCGGAGCGCGAGCTGACCATCTACACCGCGCTGTGCCTGGGGCGGCCACGGGCCGAGCAAGGCCTGCAGCGGCGCTTTCTCGAGCCCTTCGTCGACCGGGTCTATGGCGATTACCCCGAACTGGATTTCCTCGCCGATCTGCATGGCGACAGCCTGCCCGCCAACGTACGCATCGAGCAGTTCTTCCTGCAGCCCGGTAGCCTGCTCGACAGCGCCCCGGCGCAGCAGGAATACACCAGCAGCAACTACAGCCACGTGGCCCGCGACATCAATGCCAAGGGCCTCAATGTGGTGGCCCAGCTGGTGGCCCGTGACGCCTCGCGCCCCGAGCATTTCAGCCTCAGCTGCAACCCCGATATCACCCTCGACCTGCTGCCCCTGCTGCAGGCCCGGCGTGACGCCGGAGAAACCATTCTCAGCCTGGCCCAGGTGCACGACGGGTTACCCTACATGGGCGGCACCGCGGAACTGCCGCGCGAGACCTTCGACCTGCAGTTGCAGGAGGTCGAGTCCAGCACCCTGTTCTCCACCCCGAACATGCCGGTGAGCATCCAGGATCACTGCATCGGCCTGCACGCCAGCAGTCTGGTGCGCGATGGCGGCACCCTGCAGATCGGCATCGGCGCCATGGGTGATGCGCTGAGCGCCGCATTGCTTGCTCGGCAGGCCGACAATGCCGCCTACCAGGCGCTGCTGGATGACTTGCAGGGGGGGAGCCGGCCCGAGGCGGTCGTGGCGCTTGGCGGCTTGCAGCCCTTCGCCGAAGGGCTGTACGGCTGCAGTGAAATGTTCGTCGGCGGCCTGCTGGCGCTGGCCGAGGCGGGCATCGTGCGGCGCACCGTGTACCCGGATCTGCAGGTGCAGCGCCTGGCCGATGCCGGGGCGCTGGATGCCCGCGGGCAACCGCGCAGCGTGCAGGCCCTGCTCGACGCCGGCGTCCCGGAGCGGCTGGAGGCCGACACTCTGGCCTGGCTGCAGGGCGCCGGCCTGCTGGACGCCAATCTGACGTTACAGGGCGAGCACCTGCTGCTGCCGACCGACCAGCAGACCTCTACCGACCTGTCCGATCCGCTGAGCCAGGCGGCGCTGAAGGATTACCTGACGCCCGCCCATGGCGGCGTGCTGCTGCACGGTGGCTTCTTCCTCGGCCCCCGGGCGTTCTATCAGCGCCTGCGTGAGCTGAGCCGCGAGCAGCGTGACCGTTATGGCATGACCGGCATCGCCTTCATCAACGAGCTGCACGGCGAGGAAGAGCTGAAGCGTTTGCAGCGGCGCGATGCGCGCTTCGTCAACACGGTGTTCACGGTCACGCTGCTGGGGGCCGCGGTGGCCGACCAGCTGGAGGATGGACGTGTGCTCAGCGGCGTCGGCGGGCAGTACAACTTCGTCGCCCAGGCCCACGCCCTGCCGGGTGCCCGCTCCATCCTGCTGCTGCGCAGCTGGCGCGAAACGGCGGGGCAGGCCAGCTCCAACATCGTCTGGGACTATGGCCACGTGACCATCCCGCGCCACCTGCGCGACATGGTGGTGACCGAATACGGCATTGCCGATCTGCGCGGCAAGACCGATACCGAGGTGATCCAGGCGCTGCTCGGCATCAGCGATTCGCGCTTCCAGCCGGCTCTGATCGAGCAGGCCATCCAGGCGGGCAAGCTGCCGCCGGGCTTTCGCCTCGACCCGCGTTACACCGACAACACCCCGGAGCGCCTGCAGGCCATCGCCGCGCAGCACGGGGCGCTGTTCGAGGAGTACCCACTGGGCAGCGATTTCGACGACGAGGAACAGGCGTTGCTGCGGGCGTTGTCCTGGCTGAAGAGCAAATTCAAACTCAGCGAAGCGCTCGAGCTGGGCAAGGCCACGCTGGAGGCGCCCGCCCCCGAAGCCTTTCCCGCGCACCTGCGGCGCATGCAGCTGGAACAGCCGAGCGGCCTGCGCGAAGAGCTCTACCAGCGCCTGTTGCTGGCCGGGTTGCAGGCCACGGCGCGTTGAGCCTGTGGCTTATTCGAGGAAGCTGACCCGGCCGTCGGCCAGGGAGCGGATACGGGCCAGGGACTCGACGCGGTAACCCTGCTCGTCCAGTTCGGCGCGACCGTTCTGGAAGGATTTCTCGATGACCACGCCGATCCCGGCGATGCTCGCCCCGGCCTGGCCGATCAGCTCGATCAGGGCCTTGGCGGCGTGGCCATTGGCGAGAAAGTCGTCCACCAGCAGCACGTGATCGCTGGCGTCCAGGTGCTTGGCGGAAATGGCCAGGGTGCTTTCGGTCTGCTTGGTGAAGGAATACACCTTGGCGATGTAGAGATCGTCCTTGAGGGTCAGCGACTGGTACTTGCGGGCGAAGATCACCGGCACGCACAGCTCCAGGCCGGCCATGACCGCCGGGGCGATGCCGGATGCCTCGATGGTGACGATCTTGGTGATGCCCTGGCCCTTGAAACGCTGGGCGAACTCATGGCCGATCTGCTGCATCAGCAGGGGGTCGATCTGGTGGTTGAGAAAGGCATCGACCTTGAGCACCTGGTCGGACAGGACGACCCCTTCGCTGCATATCTTCTGTTTCAACGACTCCACGACCGGTTCCTCTGGGCTCAAGGGTAAAGCGGCGGATTTTCCCTCAAAAAGCCGTTGGGAGCCATTGTTTACGTCATCCGGCGACCGTCCCGCTCCCTGGTAGGCAGGAACGCTCGCAGTCGGAGGCGTCACCTGTAGGAGCGCCGCCCCCGGCGCGAGGCGATGGCGGCCATCCCGCAAGATCCATGGTGCGCCCCGCAATCGCCGCGGGGGCGCGGCTCCCACATTCTCCGCGCGGGTCGCTGGGTCCTGTAGAGGGGGGCGGGCCAGGCGCCATGGCCTGCCTTGTCGTCGGCGCGGTAGCGATTGCGCCACCACCCTGCGAGCGATGCCAGCCCTGGGAAAATCCCGCACACGGCCGCGCTTGCTGGCGCACCCCTTGTGATCCTCGCCAATATAGACGGAGCTCAGTGCCTGCCGCCGTGGTCGGATGCATCGAGCAGAACCTACGACGAGGATCACCATGACCCACAATGCCGCCTCCGCACCACCCACGCGGGCCCAGATCGACGCCCTGCCCGGCGCCACGCTGATCGAGTTCGGCGCGCAGGATTGCGGCCATTGCCGCCGCGCCCAGCCGCTGATCGCCGCGGCCCTCGAGCAGCAGGGCGACGGCGTGCGCCATATCCAGGTCGAGGATGGTCCGGGGCAGCGCCTGGGGCGAACCTTTCAGGTCAAGCTGTGGCCGACGCTGATCTTCTTCAGCGAAGGCCGCGAGGTGGCGCGGCTGGTACGTCCGAGCGCCACCGGGGAGATCGTCCAGGCCCTGGGGCAGATGACCGCCGCTCGGTAGCGCCCTGGCATCAGGCGTTCTTGGTCAGGCGGCGCAGGATGTCCTTGGGAATGCCGCGGGTGTCGAGGGGCAGCTTGTCGGGGGCGGGCTCCAGGCCCAGCTCGAAGAGCCAGTTGAGGGCGTACTCGCGCAACTGCTTGCGCTCGTAGGCGTACCACTGTTCGCGCAGGCGGGGGAAGAAGTCGATCTCGTAATCGAAGGCGCGCAGCGGTTTGCGCCCGGTCAACGCGGCACTGAGCAGCGGGTGGGCGTTGAGGTCATCGAGGGTGAACAGGAAGGTTTCACGCAGGGCCACGCGCTGGGCCACGTCGAGATTGGGCACGGCGGCGTAGCGATCGGGCTGCAGTTGGATCTGCTGGCGTTCGTCGCTGCCCTGATCTTCCGGCGACAGGCTCAGCAGCGTACCTGCCTCCAGGTCGAGCCAGTGCTCCAGGGTTTCGCGACCGTTGATCAGCTGGGTCAGGGTATCGAGGTCGAGAGTGAGCGTGCGCATGGTTCCAGGCCTCTTTGCAAAAGTAGCTTCACGATAACGGGGCGACCAGCAGCAGGGCCAGCCTCTAACTCTGACTACGAACTGTTATGCAGGTGCCAATCGGCTGTTCTGGAGCCGTAGGATTACGATCCATAACACAACCCCACGTATGGGTGGGGCATCGCGATACTCGGGTGCCTTTCCCGGGTGTCGCTGCGCTCGACCCGGGCTACGAAAGCGGTGTTCGTCGCGGCATCGGCAGTTAAGGGGGATCGCCTGCAAGCCCGTGGCCTGGGTTGAGCAGAGCGATCCCCAGGTGCCATTTCCCG
>NZ_QJUM01000042.1 GCF_004327355.1 Phytopseudomonas dryadis | reverse complement strand
CCGCGACCTCGCGGCGAATCGTGGACATACCGCGATTTTCGCAGCATGCCCACCATCGCATCGCGCCGGGGGCGACGCTCCTACTGGTCAACCCTGACTGTGAACGGGTTCTGGCAGGCCAAGGATCGAGACGGTATCTACGCGCTGACCGGGTGGTGGCCTATATCGGCCGCGAGTCGTGAGCCGCGGGGGCGCCAACCACCTGTAGGATCCCCGCCTCGGGGCGAAGCTTCTGTGGATTTGCACGATACCGCAGCATGGTCGCCATTCGCCGCGGGGGCTTAGCTCCTACAAACCCCCGATCCGCGGTTATAGTGCGTCTCTTCGCCCATCGCCGAGCCGACTGCCATGCCTCGCTGCTTCTGGTGTACCGACGATCCGCTGTACCAGGCCTACCACGATGAAGAATGGGGCGTGCCGTCGCGCGATCCGCGGCACCTGTTCGAGTTGCTGCTGCTCGAAGGCGCCCAGGCGGGGTTGTCGTGGATCACCGTGCTGAGGAAGCGCGAGCGCTACCGCGAGGTGCTGTTCGGCTTCGACGTCGAGCGCGTGGCGGCCATGAGCGATGCCTACATCGACACCCTGATGCAGGACCCCGGTATCATCCGCAACCGCCTCAAGCTGCAGGCCGCGCGCAGGAATGCGCAGGCCTGGCTGCGCCTCGACGATCCGGTGGCGCTGCTCTGGTCGTTCGTCGGCGGCAAACCGAAGATCAACCACTTCAGCGGTCGTGGCGACGTACCCGCGGTGACGCCGGAGGCCGAGGCCATGAGCAAGGCGTTGAAGAAAGCCGGCTTCACCTTCGTCGGCCCGACCATTTGCTACGCCTACATGCAGGCCACCGGCATGGTCATGGACCATACCCTCGATTGTGACCGCCATGCGTCGTTGCGGCAGGAGCGTCCGGCATGACCCGCATCGACTCCCTGGAACAGTTGCACGCGCTGTACGGCGAACCCCACGAGCGTTCCCTGCGCAAGGAAATCCCCTACCTCAGCGAGCCCTACCAGGCGCTGATCGCCGCGGCGCCCTTCGTGGTGCTGGCCACCAGCGGGCCCGAGGGGCTGGATTGCTCGCCGCGCGGTGACGCGCCGGGCTTCGTGAGGGTCCTCGACGAACGTACCCTGGCCCTGCCCGACCGGCCGGGCAACAACCGCATCGATAGCCTGCGCAATATCGTCCAGGACCCGCGTGTGGCCTTGCTGTTCCTGATCCCCGGGGTGGGCGAGAGCCTGCGCGTCAACGGCCGCGCGAGCATCTCCCTGGAGCCGGAGCTGCTCGAGGCGTGCCGCGCCCAGGGCAAGTTGCCGCGCAGCGTGCTGCGGGTCACGGTGGACAGCTGCTACTTCCAGTGTTCCAAGGCCATCGTCCGCTCCAGGCTGTGGGAGCCCGAGCAGCAGGTGCTGCGCTCCAGCCTGCCGTCGCCCGGCGACATCCTCAAGACCCTCATGGATCCGCAGTTCGATGTGCAGGCCTATGAACGCGAACTGCAGGAACGCCTGAGGACCGGGCTCTACTGAACGTTTCCTCGTTTCTGCGCGTGTATGTAACAGTCACGCTGGCCTGAGGCGGTTACAATGCGCTCCCTTTGATTGACGGGAGCAGCGTGTGGAAAAGCTCAAAGGCGCACTGGTGGTGGGGTTCCTGCGTTTGTTCGCCCTCCTGCCGTGGCGTGCGGTGCAGTCGCTCGGTGCGATGATCGGCTGGCTGATGTGGAAACTGCCCAGTGGCTCGCGTGACGTGGTGCGCATCAACCTGGGCAAATGCTTCCCTGAACTGAGTGCCGCCGAACGGGAGAAACTGGTCGGCCGCAGCCTGATGGACATCGGCAGGACGCTCACCGAGAGCGCCTGTGCCTGGGTCTGGCCGGCGCACAAATCCCTGGCGCGGGTGCGTGAGGTCGAGGGCCTGGAAGTGCTCGAAGCCGCGCTGGCGTCGGGCAAGGGCGTGGTCGGCATCACCAGCCACCTGGGCAACTGGGAAGTGCTCAACCACTTCTACTGCTCGCAGTGCAAGCCGATCATTTTCTACCGGCCGCCCAAGCTCAAGGCGGTGGACGACCTGCTGCGCGAGCAACGGGTGCAACTGGGCAACCGGGTGGCGCCGTCGACCAAGGAAGGCATCCTCAGCGTCATCAAGGAAGTGCGCAAGGGTGGCGCCGTGGGCATCCCGGCCGACCCCGAGCCGAGCCTGTCGGCCGGCCTGTTCGTGCCCTTCTGCGGCACCGTGGCACTGACCAGCAAGTTCGTGCCGGGCATGCTCGCCGGGCACAAGGCCGTGGGCGTGTTCCTCCATGCCCTGCGCCTGGAAGACGGCTCGGGCTACAAGGTGATCCTCGAGGCCGCGCCGGAAGGCATGTACAGCGAAGACACTTACACTGCGGTGGCCGCCATGAGCGGCGTGGTGGAGAAATACGTGCGGGCCTACCCCAGCCAGTACATGTGGAGCATGAAGCGCTTCAAGAAACGCCCGGAAGGCGAAGCGCGCTGGTACTGATGGGGGCCGGTTGGCGATTGGCGCTGGGCGCGCCGGGAAAATTGGGTTATTAACCAGGCGTCATTCGCGCACGAGGATGTCCAGGCATGTCTGCCAACCAGCGCCAGCACCCCCGCACACCGATGAAGTGCCGCATCCGCATCTGTCACCCCAGCTTCGGTGAGCTGGTCGCCCAGACCCGCGATCTCTCCGATGGCGGGGTGTACGTCAAACACCCGGATCTCGGCGCCCTGGCGCTCGGCACGCGGGTGACCGGCCAGGTACAGGATCTGCCCATCGAGGCGCCGATCCTGGAGATGGAAGTGATGCGCGCCGACGGCGAGGGCGCCGGTCTGCGCTTCATCCGCGACTAGCCTCCTTAGAAGTCATTGCGCTTTTCCACATCGGCTACAAGGCGAAAGCGGACGGCCGACAGGAGCGCTAAAGGCTGGAGGCTGAACGACAAGCCAACCCCATGGGCTCTTTCGTCCGGCTTTCCAGCCTCAAGCGTTTTTGATCGAAGGCCGCTTGCGCCTCAATGCGCCTCGTTCACCGCGCTGAGGAAGCTCTGCGTACGTTCCTGCTGCGGGTTGCCGAACAGCTCGGCGGGGGTGCCCTGCTCGTGGATGCAGCCCTGGTGGAAGAAGCACACGCGGTCGGCGAACTCGCGGGCGAAGCCCATCTGGTGGGTGACCATGAGCATGGTCAGGTTGTGCTCGCTGCCCAGGCGCCGGATGACGTTGAGCACCTCGCCGCACAGCTCGGGATCGAGCGCCGAGGTCACTTCGTCGAACAGCATCACCTTGGG
Source organism: Phytopseudomonas dryadis (assembly GCF_004327355.1). Lineage (GTDB taxonomy): Bacteria > Pseudomonadota > Gammaproteobacteria > Pseudomonadales > Pseudomonadaceae > Aquipseudomonas > Aquipseudomonas dryadis. The sequence continues at coordinate 31,988 of NZ_QJUM01000042.1, read as the reverse complement.
CCGCATGGCCAGGGCGCGGGCGATGGCCACCCGCTGTTGCTGCCCGCCGGACAGTTGCGACGGGTAGTGTTCGTGCTTGGCGCCCAGGCCCACCATGTCCAGCAGTTCCCGCGCCCGTTCGCTGGCTTCGCGCTTGTTCATGCCGAGCACCTGCACCGGTGCCTCGATGACGTTCTGCAGGGCGTTCATGTGCGGGAACAGGTTGAAGCTCTGGAATACCATGCCGATCTTGCCGCGCACCTTGCGCTGGTGGCTGGCGCTGGCGCGCACCAGGCGCCCGTCGCGGCCGGGCATGTGGGTCAGCGGCTGGTCGTCGACTTCGATCACGCCTTCGTCGATGTCCTCCAGGGTCATCAACGCACGCAGCAGGGTGGATTTCCCCGAGCCGCTGGGGCCGATGATGGCGACCTTCTCGCCGGGAGCGACGTCGAGGTTGAGGTGGTCGAGCACGGTCAGGTTGCCGTAGCGTTTGGTCACGTCGGTGAAACGCACGATGGGCTGGGGCATGGCGGGACTCCCGGCAGCGGTGGGCGAAAGGTGCGGGGCGTTCATCGGGGCGCCTCCTCCATACGGTCTTCGAGGCGGCGCACGCACCAGGCGAGGGCGAGACTGAGCAGCAGGAAGAACAGCCCGACCAGGGTGATCGGCTCCAGGTAGCGGAAGCTTTCCGAACCGATGTTCTTGGCCTGCTGCATGATTTCCACCACGGTGATGGCCGACAGCACCGGGGTGTCCTTGAGCATGGCCACCAGGTAGTTGCCCAGCGCTGGCAGGATCGGCCGCAGTGCCTGGGGCAGGATGATGTTGCGGTAGGCGGTCAGCGGCGACAGGTTGAGCGCGGTGACCGCCTCCCACTGCGCCCGCGGCACGGCATCCAGGCCGGCGCGATACACTTCGGCCGTGTAGCAGGCGTAATGCAGGGCGATGCCGAGGATGCCCGCCTGCAACGCGGTGAGGTTGAGCCCGTAGTTGGGGAACACGTAGAACAGGAAATACACCTGGATCAGCAGCGGCGTGCTGCGGATGAATTCGATCAGCCCCGTGGCCGGCCACGACAGCCACACCTGCCGGCTGCGCCGGGCGATGGCCAGGAACAGGCCGAGGACGATGGCGATGGCGAAGCCGCCGAAGGTGATCAGCAGGGTGTTGAGCGAGGCCTGCAGCAGTTGCGGCAGGATGCTCCAGGCGAATTGCCAGTCGAAGAAATTCATGACAGGCCCCCGCGCATGCGCCCGCGGGCCAGGCGTTTTTCCAGCCGGCGCATGCCCAGGTTGATCACCTGCGCCATGACGAAGTACATCAGCAGGGCCAGGGCGAAGATCTCCAGGGTCATGAAGGTCGCCTGATCCAGCTGGCGGGCGCGGAAGGCCAGATCCGACAGGGTGATCAGCGACACCAGCGAGGTGTTCTTCAGCAGTTCGATGAGCAGGTTGGTGCCCGGCGGGATCGCCGCCAGCAGCGCCTGGGGCAGGATGATCCGGTAGAAGCGCTTGAACGGCGACAGGTTCAGCGCCTGGCATGCCTCGTATTGACCCTTGGCCACCGAACGGATGGCGCCGCGCATGACTTCCGCGCCATAGGCGCCGATATGCAGGCCAAGGCCGACGATGGCCACCGCGTAGGCGCTCATCTCGACATTGAACGGTGGCATCGGCAGCACGAAGTACAGCCAGAACAGCTGCACCAGCAGCGAGGTGCCGCGGAACACCTCGATGTAGACGATGGCCAGCCAGCGCAGCGGACCGATCGGCGAGAGTCGGCCGAGGGCGGCGAGCACCGCCGAGACGATGGCCAGCAACGAGCCCCAGAAGGTGACCTGCACGGTCACCCAGGCGCCTTGGAGCAGGAGAGGAAGGAGGTCGCCCATCAGTGCAGTCCTATGTGGCGAGGGGAAGCAACGGGAAGCGCAAGGGCGCAGGCAGTTGCCTGCGCCCTTGCGCACGACAGCTTATTGGCCGCAGAGCTCGGCGGCGGTCTTGTCGGTGATGTTGGACTGGTCGAAGCCGAATGGGGCGACCGTGGCCAGGTGCTCTTCGCTGCCGATCCACTGCTTCAACTCGGCGTTGACCGCATCGCGAAGGGCCTTGTCTTCCGGACGGAAGGCCAGGGCGCCGTAACCGGTGTGGGCGGGGTCGTCCTTGAACTCGGCGATGGCTTCCACCGAGTCGCCGCCCTTGTCGGCCAGGCCCTTCATGGTCAGCTGGGTGCCCACGGCGGCGTCAGCACGACCGGCGCGTACGGCTTGCAGTTGCGCGGTGGTGTCCGGCACCTGGAGGATCTGCCCGTCGGTGATGCCGGCGCCGCGGGCGTAACCGAGGTTCACCGTACCGGCCATGATCGCCACCTTGGCGCCACTCTTGGCGATGTCCTCGTAGCTGTGCAGGTTCTTCGGGTTACCGGTTTTGGTCAGCAGGGTGTCGGGCAACTGGTAGTGCGGGTCGGTGAACAGCACCTGCTTGCAGCGCTCCGGGGTGATGTACATGCCGGCGGCGATCAGGTCGAAGCGGCTGGCGCGCAGGCCGGGGATCAGCGAGCCCCACTCGGTGAGCACCGGGTTGATGGTGGTGACGCCCATCTTCTCGAAGACCTTCTTGACGATTTCCGGCGATTCGCCGGTCACGCTGCCATCCAGGGCGGTATAGGCGAAGGGCGTTTCATTGGCATAGCCGATGCGTACGCTGCTGTTGTCCCGCACTTTTTCCAGGGTGTCGGCGGCGTGGGCGATACCGGCGCCGAGGCCGGCGAGAATGCCGCAGGCGACGACGAGACGACGCACAGTGGAAGGAATAACGCTGCTCATCATGTGATTCTCCTGTTTCTTGTAATCCGCCCGATGGAGCGGAGCGTTATTAAGGTCTGTTGCCGTTTCAGCGCAGTCGTGCTGAAACGGCAACAGACCCTCTAGGAGGCAGGTTTTCAAGAGCATCTGACCGCGGGCGGCCGAAGGCGGATCGTGTATTTTTATCCGGGCGCTGCGAGCACCGGTTCCACCCTTGGGCCGAGCATACAAAAGGGTTTTTGCCTGCGGTATTGCACTAGGACAATTGAATCGCAAGCTGACAGGCGGGATGCTGTAGGCAACGGCCCCTCACCCTCATGTGAGGGGTAACAGCCGAGAAGAGCGCTGGAGGCTCGAGGCTGGACGAAATGCGGCGTTGCTCTTCTCGTCCAGCCTTCAGCGCTCTTTGCGGCTATATAGCTGTCGTTACCCGATAGCCGTCTTTCGAAGACGTTGAAAGGTAGTCCCTTACCCCGGAGCACCATGCACAACTGGAAGCAGGCCCTGAGCGGCGCCCGTCAGGGCGAATCGAAGTACAAGACGCTGGTGCAGGCCATCACCGCCGACATCGAGCAGGGCAGGCTCAGCGATGGCCAGCGCCTGCCGCCGCAACGGCAGGTCTCCGAGGCCCTGGGCATCAGTGTGCAGACGGTGACCAATGCCTACAAGGAGCTGGAGCGCCAGGGCCGGGTGCGTTGCGAGGTGGGCCGTGGCAGTTTCGTGTCGCGGCGCACCAGCGAGAAGGTCGCCACTTCGATGCTCGATCGCAGCGAGCAGGCGCTGCTGGATTTTTCCATCGCCCGCATCGTCCATACCGGTGAGCACGATCGCCTGTGGCAGGCCACCTGTGGTGAACTGGCGACCGAGCCCGACCAGCCATGGATCCGCGCCTTCCGCCCCATCGCCGGTTTCGAGAGCCACCGCGAGGCCGGGGTGCGCTGGTTGTCCGGGCTCGGCCTGGAGGTGACCCGCGACGACCTGCTGCTGACCAACGGCGCAGCCCACGGCATCTTCCTGGCCCTCGCCTCGCTGGCCGGACCGGATGACGTGGTGCTCTGCGAGGGGCTGTCCGATCACGGCGTGATCGGCTCGTCCCAGGTGCTCGGCTTCACCCTCAAGGGCCTGGAGATGGATGCCCATGGCATCGACCCCGAGCACTTCGAGGACATGTGCGGCAACGAGCGCATCACCGCGCTGGTGTGCACGCCCAACCTGAACAACCCCACCAGTTGCCTGATGCCCGATGCGCGCCGCCGCGAGATCGCCGAGATTGCCCGCCGTTATGGCGTGTATGTGATCGAGGACGATGTCTACGGGCCGCTGCTCGCCGGCCAGCAACGGGCCCGGCCGATCAGCCATTACCTGCCGGAGCTGTCGTTCTACTGCACCAGCATGACCAAGTCGGTGCTGGCCGGCCTGCGCCTCGGTTACCTGGCGATGCCCAAGCGCCTGGCGCTGCGCACCGAGAGCATCCTGCGGGTCAACAGCTGGATGGCCACGCCGCTGCTCGGCGAGATCGCCGCCCGCTGGATCAATGGCGGCCAGGCCGAGGAACTGGTGCAGATGCAGCGTCAGCTGCTGGCCAACCGCCAGGCCCTGGTGGAAGCCGAACTGGGCGAGTTCCTGTTGCGCAACCATCCCTACTCGCTGAACGCCTGGCTCGCCGTGCCGGAGCACTGGGCGCCGGACAACCTGCTGCGCGAGCTGCGGCGCAAGCACGTCGCCCTCACCCTGCCCGACCCTTTCGTGCCACCGGGCATGCCGCGCCCGCGCGCGGTGCGCCTGTGCGTGGGCGCCGAGTGCAGCGAGGCGCAGATGCACAAGGGGCTCGGCATCATCCGCGAAGTGTTCGGGCAGTACCCGAAGATCCATGACTTCTGAGGGGCGTCAGGTGGCGCGCGGGCATCGCCAGGGCGCGCCGGGCTGCCGGAGGCGTGGCGGATGATACCGGCGAGTGCCCATATGGCTGGTCAGCGACTCCATCGGCAGGCATGATGCCCTTGCCTTGGAACATCGCACAAGAAAGACAATGCCCCGTATCGATCTCCGTCAACTGATCCTCGCCCTGACCCTGGTGTCCGTGGTGCTGACGCTCGCCAACGCGCTCTATTCCAGCTATCAGGTGCAGGAGGATCTGCTGATCCGCACCACCCTGGAGGCCAATCGCGTCTATGCCGCCAAACTGGCCGACTCGACCGACAATTTTCTTGCCGCCACCCAGCAGCAGCTGGCGTACAGCCATGCCGACATAGTCGAGGCGCTGGAGCGGCCCGCCGAACTGGATAAACAGGCCAGGCGCCTGCAACTGTCGACCAATACCTTCAACGCGGTGCTGATCGTCGATGCCCGCGGGCATGTGCTCAGCAACTCCCCGGCAAGCCTGAACCTGGTCGGCCGGCAACTGCACAGCGTAGGCAACCGCAACAATCTGAAAATCCGCGAACCGCTGATCAGCCAGCCGTTCATCACCACCACCGGCAAGCTGGTGGTCAGCATTTCCCATCCCCTGTTCGCCGCCGACGGCAGCTACAAGGGCTATGTCACCGGCTCGATCTACCTGCAGGAGAACAATATCCTGCGCAGCCTGCTCGGCCAGCACTACTACCTCGATGGCTCCTACCTCTACGTCGTCGACAGCCAGCGTCACCTGGTCTACCACAGGGATACCAGCCGCCTCGGCCACCTCGTCACCGGCAACCCGGTGATCGAAGCGGTCATCGCCGGTGAAGCGGGCAGCATGCGCCTGCGCAACAGCCAGGACGTGGAAATGCTCGCCGGTTACGCCCCGCTGCAGCGCGTCGGCTGGGGCCTGGTGGCGCAACGGCCGCTGCAGGCCACGCTGGAGGAGCTGGAAGCCCTGACCTGGCATACCCTGTTCAATACCTTGCCGTTGCTGCTGTTTTCCCTGCTGGCGATCTGGGGGCTCTCGCGCCTGATCTCGCTGCCGCTCTGGCAACTCGCCCACCAGGCCCGCGAGATGGACTCGCCCGGGGCCCGCGAAGCCTTCGAGAAGGTACGCTCCTGGTATTTCGAGGCGGCGCAGCTGAAACTCTCGCTGCTGGCCGGGCTGCGCCAGGTCAACAGCAAGATCCATCGCCTCAACCACGAATCCCTGACCGACCAGCTCACCGGCCTGACCAACCGCCGCGGCATGGACAGCATGCTTGGCATCTGGCAGGCCGAAGGCCGCAGCTTCGCGCTGATCATGCTGGATATCGACCATTTCAAGCAGGTCAACGACCTGCACGGCCACGATGTCGGCGACAAGGCGCTGCAGGAGCTGGCGACGCTGATGCGTGAAGGTTCCCGTTCTCAGGACCTGCTGTGCCGCGCCGGCGGCGAAGAATTCGCCATGTTCCTGCCCGAGACCAGCCTGGACAATGCGCTGGAGATCGCCGAGCGGCTGCGCAACGCCGTCGCCCGGCATGTCTTTGCCACCGGCGGGCACCTGACCGTGTCCCTTGGCATCGCCCACCTGCCGGAAACCTCGGACAACCTGGCCGATGTGCTGAAGTCCGCCGATCTGGCGCTGTACCAGGCCAAGCACCAGGGCCGCAACCAGGCCGTTCGGGGTCTGCCGCGCTAAAGGCAAAAGCGGACGGCCGATTAGAGCGCTGGAGGCTGGACGACAAGCAAACCCCATGGGCTCTTTCGTCCCGCTTTCCAGCCCGACCCATCCTACGATCTAAACTTCGCGGCTCGTGCCTTGCCTCGCGGCGAATCGTGGCCATGCCGCGATTCTTGCAGCATGGCCACCATCGCATCGCATCGCGCCGGGGTCGACGCTCCTACGTGTCAACCCTGACTGTGAACGGGCGCTTGCAGGCCAGGGATCAAGACGGTATCGACGGCACACCGCCACCCTCGAAAAATATCGTCCTAGTACATTCAGCCGTGCAATTTCCCGCTCGTACACTCGGCCGCACACACCTTGCGGGGAATGCGTGCCATGCCTTCGATCCACCTCGACGACCTGCTCCAGGCGCGCCAGCGTATCGCCGGTCTGGTTCGGCAGACGCCGCTGGAAGCGTCGCCTTCGCTGACCCGCCTGCTCGGCGTACCGGTGTGGTTGAAGCTGGAATCGCAACAGGCCACCGGCAGTTTCAAGCTGCGTGGCGCGAGCAATGCCGTGGCGCAATTGAGTGCCGAACAGCAGCGTCTGGGCGTGGTCACCGCCTCCACCGGTAATCATGGCAGAGCGCTGGCGTTCGCGGCGTCGCAGCTTGGGGTAAAGGCCACCGTGTGCCTGTCCGAGCTGGTGCCGGCGAACAAGGTGCGCGCCATCCGCGAACTGGGCGCCGAGGTGGTCGTTACCGGCCGCAGCCAGGACGATGCTCAGCTCGAAGCACTGCGCATCGCTCGCGAACAGGGCGCCACGTTCATTCCGCCGTTCGATCACCCACACGTAATCGCCGGCCAGGGCAGCCTCGGCCTGGAGATTCTCGAGCAGTGCCCGGACGTCTGCGACGTGCTGGTGCCGCTCTCCGGTGGCGGCCTGTTCGCCGGCGTGGCACTGGCGATCAAGGGCACCAGCCCGGCGATTCGTACCCACGGCATCAGCATGCGTCTCGGCGCGGCGATGCACGCCAGCCTGCAGGCCGGGCACCCGATAGAGGTGGAAGAACTGCCGACCCTGGCGGATTCGCTCGGCGGCGGCATCGGCCTGGACAACCGCTACACCTTCGGCCTGACCCGCGAGCTGTGCGACCAGGTGCATCTGCTCGACGAAGCCGCCATCGCCCGTGGCATCCGCCACGCCTACCGTGAGGAACTGCTGGTGGTGGAAGGCGCCGCTGCGGTGGGCATCGCCACCCTGCTCGACGGCCTGATCGAGCCGCGCGGGCCGGTGGTGGTGGTAGTCAGCGGCCGCAATATCGACATCGACCAGCACCTGCGCGTGCTCAACGGCGCGGACGCCTGAGGAACCCCCCATGGCCAAGACCCTGATTCTCAACCAGGCCGACCTGCGCGACTGCGTCGGCATCGATGCCGACAGCCTGGCCGCGGTGGAAAACGCCTTCCGCCTGCTGGCCACCGCCGCCGTGGCGATGCCGCCGATCCTGCGCCTGGACATCCCCGAGCACAACGGCGAGGTGGACGTGAAGACCGCCTACCTGCCCGGTGTGCCACGCTTCGCCATCAAGGTCAGCCCCGGCTTCTTCGACAACCCCAGGCTCGGCCTGCCCAGCCTCAACGGCCTGATGATGCTGTTCTCGGCGCAGACCGGGCTGGCCGATGCGCTGCTGCTGGACAACGGTTACCTCACCGCCGTGCGCACCGCCGCCGCTGGCGCCGTGGCTGCCAAGTGGCTGGCCCGGGAAGATGCCGGCGTGGTCGCCATTCTCGGCGCTGGCGAGCAGGCGCGCCTGCAACTGCAGGCATTGCGCCTGGTGCGGGAGGTGCGCGAGGTGCGCATCTGGGCACGCGACGCGAGCAAGGCTGTCGCCATGGCTGCCGAACTGATTGATGCCCGGGCCGTGGACAGCATCGAGGCCGCGCTGGACGGCGCCGATATCGCCATCACCACCACGCCCAGCCGCGAACCGCTGATCCGGCCCGAGCACCTGCGCCCCGGCCTGCATATCACCGCCATGGGCTCGGATGCCGAGCACAAGAACGAGATCGCCGCCGCCGCGCTGGCAGGGGTCGATACCTACGTCGCCGACCGCCTGAGCCAGACCCGCGTGCTCGGCGAGCTGCATCACGCCATCGAAGCCGGCCTGGTCGGCGCGCAGGACGGCTTCGCCGAACTCGGCCAGGTCATCGCCGGCCAGCGCCCCGGGCGCACCTCGGCCGCGCAGATCACCCTGTGCGACCTGACCGGCACCGGCGCCCAGGACACCGCCATCGCCAGCCTCGCGTTCGAGCGGGCGCGGGCGGCGGGCAAGGGTTTCATCTTCAACGCCTGATCCCCCTGTAGGAGCCGGCTTGCCGGCGATATGTCGCCAGCAAGCCGGCTCCTACGGAAAACACAATCCACGAGGGCTTTCGCATGTCCGACATCGTCGTCAACCTCCCCTTCAGCCGGGAGGAATATGCCCAGCGCATCGCCAAGGCCCGAGCGGCCATGAGCGCCCAGGGCATCGAGCTGCTGATCGTTTCCGACCCGTCCAACATGGCCTGGCTGACCGGCTATGACGGCTGGTCGTTCTACGTGCACCAGTGCGTGCTGCTGGCCCTGGACGGCGAGCCGGTGTGGTTCGGCCGCGGCCAGGACGCCAACGGCGCCAGGCGCACGGTGTTCATGCAGCCGGGCAACATCGTCGGCTACCCCGACCACTACGTGCAGTCCACCGAGCGCCACCCGATGGACTACCTGGCCAAGGAGGTGATCGCCGCCCGTGGCTGGGACAGGCTCGCCATCGGCGTGGAACTGGACAACTACTACTTCAGCGCCGCCGCCTACCAGTCGTTGCAGCGCCACCTGCCGAACGCGCGCTTCGTCGACGCCACCGCGCTGGTCAACTGGCAGCGGGCGATCAAGTCGCCCACCGAGATCGGCTACATGCGCATCGCCGCCAGGATCGTCGAGAAGATGCACGCGGCGATCTTCGACAAGATCGAGCCGGGCCTGCGCAAGAACGAACTGGTCGCCGAGATCTACCGCACCGGCATCCTCGGCGCCGACGGCCATGGCGGCGACTACCCGGCCATCGTGCCTCTGCTGCCCACCGGCGCCGATGCCAGCGCCCCGCACCTGACCTGGGACGACTCGCCCATGCAGTCCGGCGCCGGCACCTTCTTCGAGGTCGCCGGCTGCTACAAGCGCTATCACTGCCCGCTGTCGCGCACCGTGTACCTGGGCAAGCCGCCGCAGCATTTCCTCGATGGCGAGAAGGCCGTGGTCGAAGGCATCGCCGCCGGCCTGGAAGCGGCCAGGCCGGGCAACACCACCGGCGATATCGCCCGCGCATTCTTCAAGGTGCTGGAGAAATTCGGCATCCACAAGGACAGCCGCTGCGGCTACCCGATCGGTATCAGCTATCCGCCGGACTGGGGCGAGCGCACCATGAGCCTGCGTCCGAGCGACGAGAGCGTGCTGCAGCCGGGCATGACCTTCCACTTCATGCCGGGCCTGTGGCTGGACGACTGGGGACTGGAGATCACCGAATCGATCCTGATCACCGACAGCGGCGTGGAAACCCTGTGCGACGTGCCGCGCAAGCTGTTCGTCAAGGATTGACCAACCCCCCGTAGGAGCCGGCTTGCCGGCGATCAGCATTGACAATGCATCGCTGGCAAGCCAGCTCCTACGGAAAGCGGCGAGATTCGATATATCCACCTGTACCGGGCTTTGCATCATGACCCAACTCCGCGACAACCCGATTAGCCCCACCGTCGATTTCGACCGTGACGGCGTGCAGCACGGCTTCCTCAAACTGCCTTACTCCCGCGACGATTCCGCCTGGGGCGCGGTGATGATTCCGCTTACCGTGGTGAAGAACGGCAGCGGTTCCACCGCCCTGCTCACCGGCGGCAACCACGGCGACGAATACGAAGGCCCGCTGGCGCTGGCCAAGCTGGCGCAGACCTTGCGCGCCGAGGACGTCAGCGGTCGGGTGATCATCGTGCCGTTCATGAACGCCCCGGCGGTGCACGCCGGCACCCGCACCTCGCCGATCGACAAGGGCAATCTGAACCGCAGCTTTCCCGGCAAGCCGGACGGCACGGTGACGCAGAAGATCGCCGACTATTTCCAGCGCACCCTGCTACCCATGGCCGATGTGGTGCTGGACATCCATTCTGGCGGCAAGACCCTGGATTTCCTGCCCTTCGCCGCTTGCCACGTGCTGGCGGACAAGGCCCAGGACGCCGCCTGCGAGGCCGGCATGCGCGCCTTCGCCGCGCCCTACTGCATGCGCATGCTCGAACTCGACGCGGTGGGCATGTACGACACCGCCGCCGAGGAACAGGGCAAGGTGTTCGTCACCACCGAGCTCGGCGGTGGCGGCAGCTGCACGGCGCAGAGCCTGGCCATCGCCGAGCGCGGCGTGCGCAACCTGCTGATCCACTTCGGCCTGCTGAGCGGCGAGATCGAGGTGGGTGAATCGGTGATGCTCGACATGCCCGACGGCGACTGCTTCGTCGCCAGCGAGGACGACGGCCTGCTGGAAATGTGCCGCGACCTCGGTGAGACGGTGGAAAAGGGCGAGGTGATCGCCCGCGTGCACAGCGCCCGGCGCACCGGCGCGCCCGCCAGCGAATACCGTGCCCGGCGCAGCGGTCTGCTCGCCGCCCGGCACTTCCCGGGGCTGGTGAAAAGCGGCGATACCCTGGCGGTGATCGCCGAGGTGGTGAGTCCGTAGGAGCGAGCTTGCTCGCGAACGCAGCCAGGTAGGATGGGTGTAACCCATCAAGAGCCGATGGGTTGCCACCCATCCTGCATTTTAGAGGGGAGGTGCTGCAGCGACGATCCCTTGCAAGGGACGCAATCCCGATCAACCGAGGCCACCGATGCACAAGCTCGACCGCTACGACCTGAAGATCCTGCGCATCCTCAGCGAGGATGGGCGGATCACCAAGTCGGCCCTCGCCGAGGCGATCAACCTCTCGGTGACGCCGGCCTGGGAGCGTGTGCGCAAGCTGGAGGCCGCCGGGCTGGTCAAGGGCTACCGCGCGCAGATCGACTGGGGCGCGCTGTTCAAGACCCAGCAGGTGCTGGTGGAAATCACCCTGGCCAAGCACACCGCCCAGGACATGCGCCGTTTCGAGCAGCGCCTGGGCGAGGCGCCGGAAGTCGCCTTCTGCTACGCCACGGGTGGTGGCGTCGACTACATCGCCATGATCCGCGCCCGCGACGTCGACCACTACCAGCGCTTCGTCGACCAGTTGCTGCTCGAAGACCTGGGCATCGAACGCTACTTCACCTATATCGTCACCAAGACCATCAAGCACGATCCCGGCGGCGCGCCCGCGCAACTCGATGACGCCTGAGGCATTGCCCCGGGCCTCGGTGCGCGCCTACAGCCTGGCCTTGACCGCTTCGAGGGCGTCGCCGCCGTCGCGGGTGGTCACACCCTCGAGCCAGCCGTCGAGCACCTCGGGGTTGGCCTTGATCCAGGTCCTGATGGCGGTGGCGTTCGCGACCTTGCGGTTGAGCACCTCGTCCATGATGGTGTTTTCCATGTCCTGGGTGAACTTCAGGTTGGTCAGCAGCTTGCCCACGTTCGGGCATTCGGCCACGTAGCCCTTGCGCGCCAGAGTGTTGACCGAGCCGGTGCTGCCGAAGAATTTCTCGCCGCCCTTGAGGTACTGCATGTCGTACTGCACGTTCATCGGATGCGGCGTCCAGCCGAGGAACACCACGAACTGGCCGCGCTTTTCCGCACGACCGACCTGCACCAGCATGGCCTGCTCGCTGGACTCGACCAGTTCCCAATCACCCAGCTCGAACTCGTTATTGGCGATCATCTGGCGGATATAGTCGTTGGCCGGCGAGCCGGAACCGATGCCGTAGATCTTCTTGCCGAAGCGCTGGGCGAATTTGTGCAGATCCTTGAAGTCCTGTACGCCCGCTTCATAAGCGTAGGTCGGCACGGCCAGGGTGTACTCGGTACCGCCGAGGTTCTCCACCACCTTGTCGACCTGGCCGCTGGCGACGTAGCGCTGGTAGTCGTGCTGGCCGGCCGGCATCCAGTTGCCGAGGAACACGTCGACCTGGCCCTTCTGCAGCCCGGCGAAGATGATCGGTACCGCCAGGGTGCGCGTCTGCGCCTTGTAGCCGAGGCTATCGAGCAGCAGGCTGGCGATGCCGTTGGTCACGGCGATATCGCTCCAGCCGGGATCGGCAAGGCTGACATTGGCGCACTTGGCGTCCTCCGCCAGTACCTGGACGCTGGCGGTCGCAGCCAGCAGGGTGGCGACGATCACGGTCGTGAGGGGCTTCATTGGCATCGTCCTTCTGCTGAGAGAGTGGTAACCCTAGCAGAACCCTGCGCTGTTTTTCCTGCGGCAGTTTCCTCGGCAACCGCAACCGCTCATCGGTATCCGCAGCGAAAAAATGAACTGGGTGCGCCTTCATGTTGTCCGTCCACGGGACGCGCGGAGCGCTCTTCACTCTCTTCCATCAATGTTACAAGTGGCTGATCAGAAAGGGATTCACGGCGGCTTGGGTATTTTCAAGGTCATCGCGTTGAATAAATTCATCCTTTCCATGGTTCTGGGCGGCACCCTGTGCTGTGCCGCCGTCGGTCATGCATCCGCCAGCTTTCGTGTTCACCTGCAGGACGGCAGCAGCCGCGTCGTGCCGCCGGCCCAGGTCGAACAGACTCCCGCCCAGAGCGTGGTCAAACGCGCCCTCGGCGCCCTCGGCACGCCGTACCGCTGGGGCGGTACCAGCCTCGAGCGGGGCTTCGACTGCAGCGGCCTGGTCAACTACGCCTTCAAGAAGGTCGACGACCTCGACCTGCCCCGCACGTCCCGCGCCCTGTCCCGCGTCGAGGGCCCCAAGGTGGCCAAGGGCGACCTGGAGCCCGGCGACCTGCTGTTCTTCCGCATTCGCGGGCGCAGCGTCGATCATGTGGCCATCTACCTGGGCAACGACCGCTTCATCCACGCCCCGCGCCGTGGCAGCAACGTGCGTATCGACACACTCAGCGACGGCTACTGGAACAAGCACTTCCAGCTGGCCCGGCGGGTGATGCCGGACGAGACGCAGCTGGCCAGCAACGGCTAACGGCTGTTGTAAGGCGATAGCGGCCGTAGGATGGGTGAAACCCATCAATATGCCGATGGGTTTCACCCATCCTACGAGCTGCTCCATCCGGTCGCGGCTAAAGCCCCCCACAAATGTCCGCTTCCGCCTTCAAACCACCGCCAACAACAGGCGCTCACCGTCCGGCGGGCGGGCTGTCCCGGCGTGGGTGCAGGCGCTACACTGCGCGCCGCTCAACGCCATGTCGGCTGCGGCAATGGGTTCCCTAACCCCATTTCACGAAAAAGGACATGCCATGACCCTGCTTCCCCCGTCGGTCAGCCGCGCCGTATTGGCGGCGCTGATCGCCTTTCACATCCTCATCATCATCGCCAGCAACTACCTGGTGCAGCTGCCGATCAGCCTGTTCGGCTGGCACACCACCTGGGGCGCCTTCAGTTTTCCGTTCATCTTCCTGGCTACCGACCTGACCGTAAGGCTGATCGGCAAGCACGCCGCGCGGGTGGTCATCGCCCGGGTGATGGTGCCGGCGCTGGTCGCCTCCTATATCGTCTCGGTGCTGTTCCACGACGGTGCGTTCGGCGGCGTGGCGGCGCTTGGCGAGTTCAATCTGTTCGTGTTCCGCATCGCCCTGGCCAGCTTCCTGGCCTACGTGCTTGGGCAACTGCTCGATATCCAGGTGTTCGACCGCCTGCGCAGGCTGAAGCAGTGGTGGGTCGCCCCGGCGGCCTCCAGTGTGTTCGGCCAGGCCATGGATACCCTGGCGTTCTTCTCCATCGCCTTCTGGCAGAGCAGCGACCCCTTCATGGCGGCCAACTGGGTGGAGATCGCCGTGGTCGACTACGTGATCAAGCTGGCGGTCAGCCTGATGCTGTTCGTGCCGCTGTACGGCATGCTGCTCGGTGCCATTGTGCGGCGTCTGCCACAACGCCAGGCCAGAGTTGTGTGACCACCCGTAGCCTGGATTGGCCGTAGGCGTAATCCGGGTTCCGGGGCGTCGGATCACGTTTGCCCACGAGAAAAACCACCTGCCTGCCCGGCACCTTCAGAAAAAACTGCGGTAACGCCACGCTGGCTTGGAAGAAACCCCAAGCCGCCCTTCTCTAGCATGTCTCCCATGCCCACCGGCCCGGAGACATCGCCATGCCCCTCGACCATCCCCTGCTGTTCAAGTCGCTGTGTTATGTCGACGGCCATTGGCTGCACAGCAGCAGCGGCGCCAGCATCGCCGTGCAGAACCCCGCCAGCCAGCAGGACATCGGCCATGTGCCGCTGCTCGAGCGCGAGCAGATCGTCGCCGCCGTGGACGCCGCCGAGCGTGCCTTCGGCGCCTGGCGTGACGAGAGCCTGGACACCCGCGCTGCGGCGCTGCGCCGCTGGGCCGAGCTGATCCTGCGGCACCAGGACGACCTGGCGCGCATCCTCAGCGAGGAACAGGGCAAGCCCCTGGCCGAGGCCCGTGGCGAGATCCGCTATGCCGCCAGCTTCATTCCCTGGTTCGCCGAAGAAGCGCGGCGGCTCTACGGCCAGACCATTCCCAGTCATATTCCCGGGGCGCACTTGGGCACGCTCAAGGAGCCGGTGGGCGTCTGCGCCCTGCTCACCCCATGGAATTTCCCCTGCGCCATGATCACCCGCAAGGCCGCCGCCGCCCTGGCAGCCGGCTGTACCTTGGTGGTCAAGCCGGCCCATGAAACGCCCTATTCCGCCTTTGCCCTGGCGCAACTGGCCGAGGAAGCGGGCCTGCCCGCCGGGGTGTTCAACGTGGTGCTCGGCGAGCCGCAGATGGCCATGCAGACCCTGGTCGGCGACAGCCGCGTGCGGGCGGTGAGCTTCACCGGCTCGACCCGGGTCGGCAAGCTGGTGCTGCAGGCCGCCGCCGCAGACGTGAAGAAGGTGGCCCTGGAGCTGGGCGGCAACGCGCCGTTGATCGTCTGTGCCGACGCCGATCTCGATCACGCCGTCCAGGTGGCCCTGGATGCCAAGTTCCAGACCTCGGGCCAGGACTGCTGCGCGGCCAATCGCATCCTGGTGCAGCGTCCAGTCTACGAGGCTTTTCTGCAACGCTTCGCCAAGGCCGTGCGCGGCCTCAGCGTCGGCCCCGGCCTGGAGGATCGTCACGCCATCGGCCCGCTGATGCACCAGGCCGCTCTCGATGCGACCGCCGAACGCGTTGCCGATGCCGTGGACAAGGGCGCGCGCCTGCTGGTCGGTGGCGAGCCCCATGCCCTGGGCGGCTGGTTCTGGCAGCCGACGCTGCTGGCCGACGTCACCGATGCCATGCGCATCTATCGTGAAGAGAACTTCGCGCCCATCGCCGGCGTGCGCGCCTTCGACAGCCTGGACGAAGCCGTGGCCATGGCCAACGACACCGAATACGGGCTGGCCGCCTACATTTGTTCCAACCGCCTGGACGTGGTGCAACCGCTGATCCGCCGTCTGGAGCATGCCATGGTCGCGGTCAACGGCACCAAGTTCACCGGTCACCCGATCCCCTTCGGCGGCATGAAGGCCTCGGGCCTGGGCCGCGAAGGCGGCAGCGACGGCTTCGAGGCCTTCGTCGAGACCAAGTATTTCTGCATCCACCACCAGGGCCAGCGTTACTGAAGCCCTGCCCCCCGACTACTTACGATGAACCCGATGGAGACCGCCATGACCGACTACCAGAACCTGTTCGAACAGGACCGCGCCCACTTCATGCACCCGTCCACCCACGCCCATGACCATGCCAGCGGCGCGCTGCCGGGCAAGATCATCACCGGCGCCTCGGGCGTGCACATCCGCGATCACCAGGGCCGCGAGTACCTCGATGCCTTCGCCGGGCTGTACTGCGTGAACATCGGCTACGGCCGCACCGAAGTGGCCGAAGCGATCTACAAGCAGGCCAAGGAGCTGGCCTACTACCACACCTACGTGGGCCACTCGAGCGAGGCGATCATCGAGCTGTCCAGCCGCATCATCGACTGGGCGCCGGCGGGCATGAAGAAGGTCTACTACGGCCTGTCCGGATCGGACGCCAACGAAACCCAGATCAAGCTGGTGCGCTACTACAACAACGTGCTCGGCCGGCCGCTGAAGAAGAAGATCATCTCCCGCCAGCGCGGTTACCACGGCTCGGGCATCATGACCGGCAGCCTCACCGGCCTGGCCAGCTTCCACCAGCATTTCGACCTGCCGGCGGCGGACATCAAGCACGCCGCCTGCCCGCACTTCTACAAGGCGCCGGCGGGCGTGGACGAGGCTGCCTTCGTACGTCACTGCGCCGAGGATCTGGAGAAGCTGATTCTCGCCGAAGGCGCGGATACGGTAGCGGCATTCATCGGCGAGCCGGTGATGGGCACCGGCGGCATCATCGTGCCGCCCAAGGGTTACTGGCAGGCGATCCAGGCGGTGCTCGACAAATACGACATCCTGCTGATCGCCGACGAAGTGGTCTGCGCCTTCGGCCGCCTGGGCGACAAGATGGGCAGCCAGCGCTACGGCATGCAGCCCGACCTGATGACTACCGCCAAGGGCCTGACCAGCGCCTACGCGCCGCTGTCGGCGGTGATCGTCGGTGAGAAGGTGTGGAACGTGATCGACAGCGCTTCCACCCGCGACGGCGCCATGGGCCATGGCTGGACCTACTCCGGCCACCCGATCTGCGCGGCGGCCGCCCTGGCCAACCTGGATATTCTCGAGCGGGAAAACATCACCGCCAACGCCGCCGAGGTGGGCAGCTACCTCAACGCGCAACTGCGGCAGACCTTCGAAGGTCACCCGCTGGTCGGTGAGGTGCGCGGCGACGGCATGCTCGCGGCCCTGGAGTTCATGGCCGACAAGGACGCCCGCACGCCGTTCGACCCGGCCCTCAAGGTCGGCCCGAAGGTCTCGGCGGCCTGCCTGGAGCGCGGCATGATCGCCCGCGCCATGCCTCACGGCGATATCCTCGGCTTCGCCCCGCCGCTGGTGCTGACCAGGGCCCAGGCCGATGAAGTCGTCGGTATCGCCAAGGCGGCGGTGGATGCAGTCGCTAACGACGTGCTTTGAGTCTATCCGTAGGGTGGATCGGGGCGCGTAGCCGACGCTTCATCCATCCACCACCACGCCCTCTTGGTGGATGAAAAAAGCGTCATCCACCCTACGTCGGACGTCGATCCACTCCATTCCCGATCTGGAAACGCTCGCCGCTGAATCTACCCCCGCGATTGTATCGCCACCGGCAACGCCTGCAGGCGCGACAGGTGCAGGGCCACGGCCAGGGACACCAGCAGCAGCGAACCGATGAACAGGCCGACGCCATCCCAGCCGGCGGCCTGCCAGAACACCCCGCCCAGGGTGCCGGCGACGCTGGAGCCCAGGTAGTAGCAGAACAGGTACAGCGACGAGGCCTGGCCCTTGGCCTGGGTGGCGCGGCGGCCGATCCAGCTGCTCGATACCGAGTGAGCGCCGAAGAAGCCGAAGGTGAACAGCAGCATGCCAACCAGGATCACCGGCAGCACATCGAACAGGGTCAGGCCCAGGCCGCAGAGCATCAGGCCGATCACCGCCCAGAGCACCTTGCGCCGGCCCAGCTTGTCGGCCAGGGCGCCGATCTGCGCCGAGCTGTAGATGCCCGACAGGTAGACCACCGAGAGCAGGCCGATGCTGGTCTGGTCGAGCTGGAACGGAGTCTCGATCAGGCGGTAGCCGATGTAGTTGAACAGGGTGACGAAGGCCCCCATCAGCAGGAAGCCCTGGAGGAACAGCCAGGGCAGGCCGGCGTCACGGAACTGCAGGGTGTAGCCCTGCAGCAGGCTGCGCGGGCGCAGCGAGCGCGAGCGGAAATTGCGCGACTCGGGCAACAGGCGCCAGAACAGCGCACCGGCCAGCAGGCCCAGACCGCCGAGGGTGCCCAGCACCGCGTGCCAGGACATGTAGTCGACCAGTACGCCGCTGAGCAGGCGCCCGCTCATGCCGCCGATGGCGTTGCCGCCGATGTACACGCCCATGGCCAGGCCCAGGTGCAGCGGGTCGATTTCCTCGCTCAGGTAGCTCATGGCCACCGCGGCCAGGCCGCTGAGCGCCAGGCCGACCAGGGCGCGCATCAGCAGCACGCCTTCCCAGGTCGGCATCAGCGCGCTGCCGACGGTGAACAGGGCGGCGGCCAGCAGCGATACCACCATCACCGGCTTGCGTCCCAGGGCATCGGACAGCGGGCCGGTGATCAGCAGGCCGACGGCCAGAGTGATGGTGGACACGGACAGGATCAGGCTGCTCTGCGCCGCGCTGAGGCCGAACTGCAGCGAGAGCATCGGCATCATCGGCTGCACGCAGTAGAGCAGGGCGAAGGTGGCGAAACCACCGCAGCACATGGCGAGGATGGTGCGCAGGAAGGCGCGGGTGCCTTTGCGGATATACACAGGTTCTGCCGGAAGGCTGCGAGGGGCAGGCTCCTCATCACTGGCGGGGACGCACTCGTTGGGTGCGTGTGGAACGGGCTGACTCATTACGACCTCTTGAATACTCGTTTTCCCGGGCGGAACGCCATCGCATGCACGGGCGAATGCCGGCATGGGCTGGTTTGTTGTAATTGGGAATGGTCACAAGGATAAATAGGCTGGCAAGTTCTTTCCAATATAATATTCGACACGATCGATATGTTTTACGACCTATGGAGCCTTCATGGAACTGCGTCATCTGCGCTACTTCGTGGCGGTTGCCGAAGAACTGCATTTCGGCCGCGCCGCCGAGCTGCTGGGCATTTCCCAGCCACCGCTGAGCCAGCAGATCCAGGCGCTGGAACAGGAGCTGGGGGTGCGCCTGTTCGAGCGCAGCAACCGCCATGTGGCGCTCACCGACGCCGGCCGCCTGTTCCTCGAGGAGACCCGCCAGACCCTGGCCCAGGTGAGCAAGTCGGTGGACGTGGTGCGCCGCGCCGAACAGGGCGAGATCGGCGAGCTGCAGATCGGTTTCACCGCTTCGGCGCCGTTCGTCTCGATCATCCCGCGGGCGGTGTTCGCCTTTCGCCAGGCGTTCCCGGCGGTGCACCTCAACCTGCAGGAGATGACCAGCCGCCAGGTCAGCCAGGCGCTGGTGGACAAGAAACTGCAGATCGGCATGATCCGTCCGCTGGAGCTGCCCGCCGAACTGGATGCGGTGGAGCTGCTCGGCGAGCCGCTGGTGGCGCTGCTGCATGCCGGCCATCCCCTGGCTGGCGATCAGGATCGTGGCCTGGCCCTGGCGGAGCTTGCCGACGAGCCTTTCGTGTTCTTCCCGCGCAGCTACGGCACCGGCCTGTATGGCCAGCTGTTCAGCCTGGCGCGCCAGGCCGGCTTCAGTCCGCGCATCACCCAGGAAGCCCATGAGGCGCTGACCATCATCGGTCTGGTCGCCGCGGGGCTCGGGGTGTCGGTGCTGCCGGCGTCCTTTCGGCGCATCCGCATCGATGGCGTGGTGTTCCGCACCCTGCTCGACGCCGACGCCACCACCGCGGTGTGGCTGGTCAAGCGGCGCCAGGAACACTCGCCGCTGGCCCAGGCCTTCATCGACCTGCTGACCCGGGAAGTGCAGGCGCACAAGTGACCCTGCTAGCGCATCGAGCGCCTTTGCGTAGCCCGGGTCGAGCGCAGCGACACCCGGGAGAGGGTACCTGGTATCGCTACGCTCAACCCAGGCTACGGAATCGAGGTCGGGCGATTCGGGCGCGCAGGCGAAGCGACATCCGCCAACATGGCGTTGGTATAGGGAGGGCAGGTGAGCGATCCACAGCAAGTGGTGGTGCTGAACAGCGTTTTTGCGTAGCCCGGGTCGAGCGCAGCGACACCCGGGGAAGGCGTACCTGGGTATCGCTGCGCTCGACCCAGGCTACCGGCTGGCAGCGCATCACGCGCTGGCGCGCTTATCCAGCTTGCGCAGAAATACCGTCATTTCCTTTTCCGCCTGCTTGTCGCCCCTGGCCTGGGCGGCCTGCAGGCCGCTGTGCCAGGCGCTGCGGGCGGCTTCGGGATTGCCGGCGGCCTGCTGCGCCTTGCCCAGCAGTTTCCAGGCCGCCGAGTAGTGCGGGTCCTGTTCGACGCAGCGTTGCAGGTGCTCGGCGGCGCGGGCGGCGTCGCCGGCATCCAGGTGGCCCTTGCCCAGGCCGAAGCGCAGCAGGGCGTTGTCCATGCCCTTGGCCAGCATCTTTTCCAGTGCTTCGGTACTCATTGCGGGGCCTCCTTCGTCGGCAGCTTCAAGCGGCAAGCCTCAAGCTGCAAGCTGATCGTCTTGCAGCTCAAAAAAACGTCAGACCGACCTGGAACAGCCGCTCCACGTCGCGGATGTACTTTTTGTCGACCAGGAACAGGATCACGTGGTCACCGGATTCGATCACCGTCACGTCGTGGGCGATCAGCACTTGTTCGGCGCGGATGATGGCGCCGATGGTGGTGCCCGTGGGCAGCGAGATGTCCTTGATCGCCTTGCCCACCACCTTGCTCGACCGCGCATCGCCGTGGGCGATGGCTTCGATGGCCTCGGCGGCGCCGCGGCGCAGGGAGTGCACGCTTTCGATGTCGCCGCGGCGCACGTGGGTCAGCAGGCTGCCGATGGTGGCCAGCTGCGGGCTGATGGCGATGTCGATCTCGCCGCCCTGGATCAGGTCGACGTAGGCCGGGTTGTTGATGATGGTCATCACCTTGCGCGCGCCAAGGCGCTTGGCCAGCAGCGAGGACATGATGTTGGCCTCGTCGTCGTTGGTCAGGGCGAGGAAGATATCGGCGTCCTTGATGTTCTCTTCCACCAGCAGGTCGCGGTCGGAGGAACTGCCCTGCAGGACGATGGTGCTTTCCAGGTTTTCCGAGAGGTAGCGGCAGCGGGCCGGGTTCATCTCGATGATCTTGACCTGGTAGCGGCTCTCGATGGCTTCGGCCAGGCGCTCGCCGATATGCCCGCCGCCGGCGATCACCACCCGCTTGTACTCGTTCTCGGCACGGCGCATCTCGCTCATCACCGCGCGGATATCGGCTTTGGCGGCGATGAAGAACACCTCGTCGTCGGCTTCGATCACGGTGTCGCCCTGGGGCATGATCGCCCGGTCGCGGCGGAAGATCGCCGCCACCCGGGTGTCGACCTTGGGCATGTGCTGGCGGATCTGCTTGAGCTGCTGGCCGACCAGCGGCCCACCGTAGTAGGCCTTGACCGCCACCAGCTGGGCCTTGCCCTCGGCGAAGTCGATGACCTGCAGGGCGCCGGGGTACTCGATCAGGCGCTTGATGTAGTTGGTCACCACCTGCTCGGGGCTGATCAGCACGTCGACCGGGATCGCCTCGTTGTCGAACAGGCCGGCGCGGCTCAGGTAGGCCGATTCGCGCACCCGGGCGATGCGCGTCGGGGTGTGGAACAGGGTGTAGGCCACCTGGCAGGCGACCATGTTGACTTCGTCGCTGTTGGTCACCGCCACCAGCATGTCGGCGTCGTCGGCGCCGGCCTGGCGCAGCACCGTGGGGAACGAGCCCTTGCCCTGCACGGTGCGGATGTCGAGGCGGTCGCCGAGGTCGCGCAGGCGGTCGCCGTCGGTGTCGACCACGGTGATGTCGTTGGCTTCGCTGGCCAGGTGTTCGGCCAGCGTGCCGCCGACCTGGCCGGCGCCGAGGATGATGATCTTCATCGGGATGCTCCAGCAGCTGCGATCTTGATCAGCTTGGCATAGTAGAAACCGTCGTGGCCGTCCTGCTGGGCGAGCAGTTGCCGGCCGTGAGGCTGCTCGAGGCCGAACGGGCCGGTGATATCGAGCTCGCGCGCCCCTGGCGTGCGCTCGAGAAACGCGCTGATCACCTCGGTGTTTTCCGTCGGCAGGGTCGAGCAGGTGGCGTAGAGCAGGATGCCGCCGACCTCCAGGGTCGGCCACAGCGCGTCGAGCAGTTCGCCCTGCAGTTTGGCCAGAGCCGGAATGTCGTCGGGTTGACGGGTCAGCTTGATGTCCGGGTGGCGGCGGATCACCCCGGTGGCCGAGCAGGGCGCATCGAGGAGGATGCGCTGGAACGGCTTGCCGTCCCACCAGGCGGCCGTGTCGCGGCCATCGGCGGCGATCAGGGTGGCGTCGAGCTGCAGCCGCGCCAGGTTTTCCCGCACCCGGAGCAGGCGCTTGGGCTCCAGATCCACGGCGACCACCTCGGCCAGCGCCGGCTCGGCTTCGAGCAGGTGGCAGGTCTTGCCACCGGGGGCGGCGCAGGCGTCCAGCACGCGCTGGCCGGGCGCCAGTTGCAGCAGGTCGGCGGCCAGTTGCGCGGCTTCGTCCTGGACGCTGACCTGGCCTTCGGCGAACCCCGGCAGCAGGGTCACGTCGCAGGCCTGCAGGAGGCGGATGCCGTCGCGGCTGAAGGCGCAGGGCTCGGCTTCGAAGCCGACCTGGCGCAGGCGGGCCAGGTAGTCGTCGCGATCGCCATGACGCCGGTTGACCCGCAGGATCAGCGGCGGATGGGCGTTGTTGGCGGCGCAGATGGCCTGCCAGTGCTCGGGCCAGAAGGCCTTGAGCTGTTTCTGCAGCCAGCGCGGGTGGGCGCTGTGCAGGACCGGGTCGCGATCCAGTTCGGTGAGAATGCGCTCGCTGTCGCGCTGGGCGTTGCGCAGTACGGCGTTGAGCAGGCCCTTGGCCGAGGACTTCTTCAGCTTGTCGGCGCAGCCCACGGTCTCGCCGATGGCGGCGTGGGCGGGGATACGGGTGTAGAACAGCTGGTACAGGCCGATCAGCAGCAGCGCCTCGAGGTCGCGGTCGCCATCCTTGAACGGCTTGCGCAGCAGGGTGCCGGCGATCAGCGCCAGGCGCGGCTGCCAGCGCGCACTGCCGAAGGCCAGGTCCTGGGCCAGGCCGCGATCGCGTGCCTCGACCTTGTCCAGCAGCGGCGGCAGGCTGCTGCCCAGCGAGGCCTTGCCTTCGAGTACCGCGGCCAGGGCGCGGGCGGCCGCCAGGCGTGGGTTCATGCCAGCACCGCGCCCACGGCGAACTGCTCGCGGCGGCTGTTGTACAGGTCGGCGAAACTCAGCGCCTTGCCGCCCGGCAATTGCAGGCGGGTGAGCAGCAGGGCGCCGCTGCCGCAGGCGACGGTCAGGCCATCCTTGCTGGCGGCGAGGATCTGCCCGGGCTGGCCCTTGCCTTCGGCGAGGCGCGCGGCGAGCACCTTCAGCGGCGCGTCGTTCAGGCTGCTGTGGCAGATCGGCCAGGGGTTGAAGGCGCGGATCAGGCGTTCCAGTTCGGCGGCCGGGCGCGTCCAGTCGAGGCGCGCCTCGTCCTTGTTCAGCTTGTGCGCGTAGGTGGCCTGGGCGTCGTCCTGCACTTCGCCCAGCAGGGTGCCAGAGGCGAGGCCGGCGATGGCCTCGATCACCGCGGGCGGGCCGAGCTCGGCGAGGCGGTCGTGCAGGCTGCCGCCGGTGTCGTCGGCGCCGATCGACGTGCGCACCTTGAGCAGCATCGGCCCGGTGTCCAGGCCGGCCTCCATCTGCATCACCGTCACGCCGCTTTCCGCGTCACCGGCTTCGATGGCGCGCTGGATCGGCGCCGCGCCGCGCCAGCGCGGCAGCAGCGAAGCGTGGCTGTTGATGCAGCCGAAGCGTGGGGTATCGAGCACCGCCTGGGGCAGGATCAGGCCATAGGCGACCACCACCAGCAGGTCCGGCGCCAGGGCCGCCAGCGCGGCCTGGGCCGCGGGATCGCGCAGGCTCGGCGGTTGCAGCACGGGAATGTCGTGCGCCAGGGCCAGCTGTTTGACCAGGCTGGGCATGAGTTTCTGCCCGCGGCCGGCGGGGCGATCCGGCTGGGTGTAGACCGCGACGATCCGGTGCGGGGTGTCGAGCAGGGCCTTGAGGTGTTCGGCGGCGAATTCCGGGGTGCCAGCGAAAACGATACGCAGCGCTTCGGTCATGGTGTCTCGCTAGGGGTCGCAAGCGGCGGCGATGCCGCGCTGAAAAAGAAAAGGCTTGCCGCGGCAAGCCTTCGAGAGTCCATCAAGCTTGCTGGCGGTGCTGCTTTTCCAGCTTCTTCTTGATGCGGTCGCGTTTGAGCGTGGACAGGTAATCGACGAACAGCTTGCCGTTGAGGTGATCGCACTCGTGCTGGATGCACACGGCCAGCAGGCCTTCGGCGACCAGCTCGTAGGGCTGGCCGTCGCGATCGAGGGCCTTGATCCTGACCTTCTGCGGGCGGTCGACGTTCTCGTAGAAGCCGGGCACCGACAGGCAGCCTTCCTGGTACTGATCCATCTCTTCGGTCAGCGTCTCGAACTCGGGGTTGATGAACACCCGCGGCTCGCTCTTGTCTTCGGACAGGTCCATGACCACCACACGCTTGTGCACGTTGACCTGGGTGGCCGCCAGGCCGATGCCGGGTGCGTCGTACATGGTTTCGAACATGTCGTCGATCAGCTGACGCAGGGCGTCGTCGACCACATCCACCGGCTTGGCGATGGTGCGCAGGCGCGGATCGGGAAATTCGAGGATGTTTAAAATCGCCATATGCGTTGTGTGATGCACTTGTGGAATAAAGTCAAAATCCGCTGCTAAGATGACGGCAGCATTGAAAAACGGCTTCATGCCGCGGTTTTACTGGGTTCTGTCGCGGCGCTAGGGCGCTTCACGTGAAGTCACATAATAAAGGGATTCACCGCATGAGGAAATCACTACTCGCCCTGTTGCTGGTCGCCGCGAGTGGCTGGGTTCAGGCCGCTGTGCAACTCAAGGAAGGCCACCCCGACCGCTACACCGTGGTCAAGGGCGATACCCTCTGGGACATTTCCGGCAAGTTTCTGCGCCAGCCATGGAAGTGGCCGGAAATCTGGCACGCCAACCCGCAGGTGGAAAACCCGCACCTGATCTATCCGGGAGACGTGCTGAGCCTGGTCTATATCGACGGGCAGCCGCGCCTGATGCTGGGGCGTGGCGAGTCGCGCGGCACCATCAAGCTGTCGCCCCAGGTGCGCAGCACGCCGATGGCCGAGGCGATTCCGACCATTCCGCTGGAGGCGATCAACAGCTTCCTGCTGAAGAACCGCATCGTCAACACGCCGGAAGAGTTCCAGGGCGCGCCCTACATCGTCGCCGGCAACGCCGAGCGCGTGGTCAGCGGCGCCGGCGACCGGGTCTACGCCCGTGGCAGCTTCGACCCCGAGGCGCCGGTGTATGGCATCTTCCGTCAGGGCAAGAGCTACGTCGATCCGGACAGCAAGGAGTTCCTCGGCATCAACGCCGATGACATCGGCGGTGGCGAGATCGTCGCCGAGGAAGGCGATGTCGGCACCCTCAACCTGACCCGCACCACCCAGGAAGTGCGTAACGGCGATCGCCTGTTCCCCACCGAGGAGCGGGCGATCAATTCGACCTTCATGCCCAGCGAGCCGAGCGAAGAGATCCGGGGCGTGATCCTCGATGTGCCGCGCGGCGTCAGCCAGATCGGTCAGTTCGACGTGGTCACCCTGAACAAGGGCGCCCGTGACGGTCTGGTCGAGGGCAGCGTACTGGCGGTGTACAAGACCGGCGAAACCGTACGCGATCGGGTCACCGACGAAATGGTGAAGATCCCCGACGAGCGCGCCGGCCTGCTCATGGTGTTCCGCACCTACGACAAGCTCAGCTATGGCCTGATCCTCAATGCCACGCGTCAGCTGGCGGTGATGGACAAGGTACGCAACCCGTAACGCTCGACAGCGGTCGGCAAGGGCCGCTGTCGTTTTGCCTGTACGCCAGAACCCATGGATGGGTTCACCGGCGAGTCGATCAAGGATGATCCGCCATGTCAGCAGCCTCTCCGTCCTCCGCCGAACTCGAAGCCCGTCTGCGCCTGCATAGCCTGCCGGAACTGGGCCCGCGGCGTTTTCACACCCTGCTCAGCGCTTTCGACAGCGCCTCGGCGGCCCTCAGCGCGCCGGCCAGCGCCTGGCGCGCCCTGGGCTTGCCGGCGACCTGTGCCGAAGCGCGGCGCAGCGCCGAGGTTCGCGAGCGCGCCCGTGACGCACTGGCCTGGTTGCAGGTGCCCGGGCAGCACCTGCTGATGTGGGATGCGCCGAACTATCCGGCCTTGCTCGGTGAACTCGCCGATGCGCCCCCGCTGCTGTTCGTCGCCGGCGATCCGGCCGTGCTCGAGCGCCCGCAACTGGCCATGGTCGGCAGCCGGCGCGCGTCGCGCCCGGGCCTGGACAACGCCCATGGTTTCGCCCGCAGCCTGGCCCGTGGCGGTTTCGTGATTACCAGCGGCCTGGCCCTGGGTATCGATGGCGCCGCGCACCAGGGCGCGCTGGATGCCGACGGCCACACCGTGGCGGTGCTGGGCACCGGCCTGCAATGCCTGTATCCGGCGCGGCATACGAACCTGGCGCGGCGAATCGTCGAACGTGGTGGCGCGCTGGTCTCCGAGCTGCCGCTGGCGAGCCCACCCCATGCCAGTAATTTCCCCAGGCGCAATCGCATCATCAGCGGACTGTCGCTGGGGGTGCTGGTGGTCGAGGCCAGTCCCTCGAGCGGTTCGCTGATCACCGCGCGCCTGGCGGCGGAGCAGGGCCGTGAGGTCTACGCCATTCCCGGTTCCATCCACCATCCCGGCGCACGGGGTTGCCACCAGCTGATTCGCGAGGGCGCGACCCTGGTGGAAAGCCTCGAGCATATCCTCGAGGCCTTGCGCGGCTGGCAATTGCTCGACCCGGCCCCGACCCACGCGGCCCCGGCGCAGAATGCGCAACCCGTGCATCCGCTGCTGGCCCTGCTGCACGCCGCTCCGCACAGCAGCGAGGCCCTGGCCGCGTCCAGCGGCTGGCCGTTGTCCGAGGTGCTGGCGGCCCTGACCGAGCTGGAGCTGGAAGGCCTGATCGCCTGCGAGGCCGGGCGCTGGGTGGGCCGCGGGCGTTAATCGAGCGTGTTAACGACAGACCGCTTGGATACACTGCGCGGAGGTTTTCTGCGGGAGTCTAGCGATGGTCACCAGTTGGCAGGTACAGCAAGCGGCGCGCGTGGTGCGTGCCGGCGGCGTGATCGCCTATCCGACCGAGGCCGTCTGGGGCCTGGGTTGCGACCCCTGGGACGAGTTGGCGGTGGATCGCCTGCTGGCGTTGAAGGAGCGCCCCGTGCGCAAGGGCCTGATTCTGGTCGCCGACAATATCCACCAGTTCGACTTCCTCCTCGAGGATCTGCCCGAGATCTGGCTGGATCGCCTGTCCAGCACCTGGCCCGGCCCCAACACCTGGCTGGTACCGCATCAGGATCGCCTGCCGGAGTGGATCACCGGCGAGCACGACAGCGTCGCTCTGCGCGTCAGCGACCACCCGCGGGTACGCGAACTCTGTGCCCTGACCGGGCCCCTCGTGTCGACCTCGGCCAATCCGGCGGGCCGACCGGCTGCGCGCAGCCGCCTGCGGGTCGAACAGTATTTTCCCCGGCAGCTCGATGCGGTGCTGGGCGGCGCCCTGGGTGGGCGCCGCAATCCCAGCGTGATCCGCGACCTGGTCACTGGCGACGTGCGTCGGCCGGCCTGACGGCAGCGGCAATTCGTAGGGTGGACCGGGGCGCGTAGCCGACGCTTCACCTGCGCGGCTCGATCCGTCCACCACTCAACGATCGCAATGGTGGATGAAAAGAGCGTCATCCACCCTACGCCCTGCTTGCCGCTTGAGGCTTACAGCTTGCGGCTGCTTCAAGGCAGCAGGATGGTCGATCCCGTGGTCTGCCGCGCACTGAGCGCGGTCTGGGCGGCGGCGGCGTCGCGCAACGGGTAGCGTTGGCCGATCTCCACCGTGAGCTTGCCCCTGGCGATCATGCCGAACAGTTCGTCGGCCATCTTCTGCAGGTGTTCCGGGGTGTCGGCATAGCCGGCCAGGGTCGGCCGGGTGACGTACAGCGAGCCTTTCTGCGAGAGGATGCCGAGGTTGACCCCGGTGACCGCGCCGGAGGCATTGCCGAAGCTGACCAGCAGGCCACGCGGCGCGACGCAGTCCAGCGAGGTTTCCCAGGTGTCCTTGCCGACGCCGTCGTAGACCACCGGGCATTTCTTGCCGTCGGTCAGTTCCAGCACGCGCTGCGCGACGTCTTCGTGGCTGTAGTCGATGGTCGCCCAGGCGCCTTGCTGCTTGGCACGCTCGGCCTTCTTCGCGGAACTCACGGTGCCGATCAGCTTGACGCCGAGGGCCTTGGCCCATTGGCAGGCGAAGGAACCGACGCCACCGGCGGCGGCGTGGAAGAGGATGGTTTCGCCACCCTTTAGCTCGAAGGTCTGGCGCAGCAGGTACTGCACGGTCAGGCCCTTGAGCATCACCGCGGCGGCCTGCTCGAAGCTGATGGCCTCGGGCAGCTTGACCAGTCTGGCCGCCGGCAGCACGTGCAGTTCGCTGTAGCCGCCCAGCGGGCCGGTGGCGTAGGCCACGCGGTCGCCGACCTGGAAGCCGGTGACCTCGGAGCCGATGGCATCGACGAAGCCGGCACCTTCGGTTCCCAGGCTGGAGGGCAGCGACGGTGGCGAATAGAGGCCGCTGCGGAAGTAGGTGTCGATGAAGTTGAGGCCGATGGCCTGATTGTGTACGCGCACTTCATGGGGGCCGGGCGCGGCGGGTTGGTAATCGAGGTATTCGAGCACCTCGGGGCCGCCATGGCGGCTGAACTGGATACGTTTGGCCATCGTCGTTTCTCCTCGCTGTCGGAACTCGCTAGACCGCCAACCCTAGGGGGTGTTGGCGTTGCTGCGCAAGCCACTTGAGCGGGGTCGCGTATTTGGCCGTGGCCGAGCGTCGTCTTGGCCGTTGACCCAGGGCAATCGCGCTATGGCGTCAGGGCATCGCCCGCACTCGATGAAAAGCGCTGGAGGCTGGAAAGCTGGATGAGAAACCGCTGTTTCGCGTCGTGCTCGAGCCGCCTTTCGTTCAGCCTCCAGCTTTCCAGCGCTGTTTTCGGCTCGGGTTCCTGCTTCGCTCTACCTCCTGCATCCATGCAGTCGCCGGCTCTTCGAGCGCATAGCGCGATTGTCCTGGCCGTTGACCAGCGTCAACTGCGGAGCGCCGATGGCCGATGCTATGCTAGCCGCCGATTTCGCCCGACGTTCCACAAGGTGCCCGCCGTGAGTGACCAGACCGAGGCCGTGAAGGCCTACCTGCTCGACCTGCAAGACCGTATCTGCTCCGCCCTGCAAGCCGAGGATGGCAAGGCCAGCTTCATCGAGGACGCCTGGCAGCGTCCGGGCGGCGGCGGTGGCCGCACCCGGGTGATCGGCGACGGTGCGCTGATCGAGAAAGGCGGGGTCAACTTCTCCCACGTGTTCGGCGACGGCCTGCCGCCGTCGGCCAGTGCCCACCGGCCGGAACTGGCCGGGCGCGGCTTCCAGGCCCTGGGCGTGTCGCTGGTGATCCACCCGCACAATCCCCATGTGCCGACCTCCCATGCCAACGTGCGCTTGTTCAGCGCCGAGAAGGAGGGCGAAGCGCCGGTCTGGTGGTTCGGCGGCGGTTTCGACCTGACCCCCTACTACGGCAACGAAGAGGACTGCGTGCACTGGCACCGCGTGGCCGAGCAGGCCTGCGCGCCGTTCGGCGCCGACGTCTACCCACGCTACAAGGCCTGGTGCGACCGCTATTTCCATCTCAAGCACCGTGGCGAGCCGCGCGGCATTGGCGGACTGTTCTTCGACGACCTCAACGAGTGGGACTTCGACACCTGCTTCGCCTTCATCCGGGCCATCGGCGATGCCTATATCGACGCCTACCTGCCCATCGTGCAGCGGCGCAAGGCCACGCCTTTCACCGAGGCCCAGCGCGAATTCCAGGCATTCCGCCGCGGGCGTTACGTGGAGTTCAACCTGGTCTACGACCGCGGCACGCTGTTCGGCCTGCAGTCCGGCGGACGCACCGAGTCGATCCTCATGTCGCTGCCGCCGCAGGTGCGCTGGGGCTATGACTGGAAACCGCAGCCGGGCAGCGAGGAAGCGCGCCTGACCGAATATTTCCTGACCGACCGTGACTGGCTGGGGCAGGCCGGGCTTTGACGCTTGAAGCTTGAAGGCAAAAGCTTCAGGCTTCCGGCTTTTGGCTTCCCGCTCAGGACACCCATGGATCGTTACGGCGTATTCGGCAATCCCATCGGACACAGCAAGTCTCCTCTGATCCACCGGCTATTCGCCGAGCAGAGCGGCCAGGCCATAGTCTACGAGGCTCTGCTGGCGCCACTGGAGGATTTCGAGGGCTATGCCCGGGATTTCTTCGTTGAAGGCCGTGGCGCCAACGTCACCGTACCGTTCAAGGAGCGGGCCTGGCGCCTGGCCGACAGCCTGACCCCGCGCGCCCGGCGCGCCGGCGCGGTGAACACGCTGAAGAAACTCGACGATGGCAGCCTGCTCGGCGACAACACCGACGGTGCCGGCCTTGTGCGCGACCTGACCGTCAATGCCGGCATCGAACTGCGCGGCAAGCGCATTCTCCTGCTCGGTGCCGGTGGCGCGGTGCGCGGCATTCTCGAACCCGTCCTGGCGCAGCGGCCGGAAATCCTGGTCATCGCCAACCGCACACTGGAGAAGGCCGAGCAACTGGCCCGCCAGTTCGCCGATCTGGGGCCGGTGGTGGCCAGTGGTTTCGACTGGCTCGATGCGCCGGTGGACCTGATCGTCAACGGCACCTCCGCCAGCCTGGCCGGCGACCTGCCGCCGATCGCCGCGAGCCTGATCCGCCCGGGGCACACCCAGTGCTACGACATGATGTACGGCAGCGGCCCCACCGCCTTCAATCGCTGGGCAGCCGAACAGGGCGCGGCGCGCACCCTGGATGGCCTGGGCATGCTCCTGGAACAGGCGGTGGAAGCCTTCTACCTGTGGCGTGGCGTGCGCCCGGACAGCGCCCCGGTGCTGGCCGAGCTGCGCCGCCAGCTGCATGGCTGAAACAAGCCGCCGCCAACCGGCCATGGCCGCCCCGATGATGCAAGCTATCGTGCTTTATGCCACACCGCGTCGATGCCGCCATTCGCCGCGGGGTCGCGGCTCCCACAGCTGAGCGCGGTAGATGTGATCCGTGTAGGCGCGTCGCCCTCGGCGCGAATCGATTGTGGCCATCCCCCGCAACCGCGTCACGGCCGCCATTCGCCGCGGGGTCGCGGCTCCCACAGCGGAGCGCGGTAGATGTGATCCGTGTAGGAGCGTCGCCCTCGGCGCGAATCGATTGTGGCCATTCCCCGCAACCGTGTCACGGCTGCCATTCGCCGCGGGGTCGCGGCTCCCACAGCGGAGCGCGGCAGTCGTTGCTCGAGTAGGAGCGTCGCCCTCGGCGCGAATCGATTGTGGCCATCCCCCGCAACCGCGTCACGGCCGCCATTCGCCGCGGGGCGCGGCTCCCACAGCGGAGCGCGGCAAATGTGATCCGTGTAGGAGCGTCGCCCTCGGCGCGAATCGATTGTGGCCATTCCCCGAAACCGCGTCACGGCCGCCATTCGCCGCGGGGTCGCGGCTCCCACAGCGGAGCGCGGCAGATGTGATCCGTGTAGGCGCGTCGCCCTCGGCGCGAATCGATTGTGGCCATTCCCCGAAACCGCGTCACGGCCGCCATTCGCCGCGGGGTCGCGGCTCCCACAGCGGAGCGCGGCAGATGTGATCCGTGTAGGCGCGTCGCCCTC
>NZ_QJUM01000041.1 GCF_004327355.1 Phytopseudomonas dryadis | reverse complement strand
TCCCGAACTCAGTAGTGAAACGACGCATCGCCGATGGTAGTGTGGGGTTTCCCCATGTGAGAGTAGGTCATCGTCAAGCTTCTACCAGAAACCCCAGATCTCGACAGAGGTCTGGGGTTTCGTCTTTGTGGGCGGGGAAAAAGAAGGCCGACGGGCAGGGATCGGGCACGTTCTCGACAGGCTATAGGTTGCACGTAGGAGCCGGCTTGCCCGCGATGCTCTTGAACCGTGGCTCGCCGGCAAGCCGGCTCCTACAAAGGCCTGCCCTACGCGCGAGAGGCTTTGGCTTTGATGGCCTTTCCTGGGTATCGCTGCGCTCAACCCGGGCTACGGGTTGAAATGCCGAGGCCTTTTTCACGCAGTGCCGCTAGAATGATCCGATCTTTTCGAGAGCGTCACCCATGCCTGAGTTGGTCGAGCAGCAGTCCTTGGCAGAGCTACCTCTGGCGGAGCTGATCGCATGCCATGAATGCGATCTGCTGATGCGTAAGCCGCACATCGCCGACGGCGAGCGGGCCGAATGCCCGCGTTGTGGCTACGAGTTGTACAGCCACCGGCATCAGGTCGTGCGACGCAGCATGGCGCTGGTTCTGGCGGCCTTGCTGCTTTACGTTCCGGCCAACTTTCTGCCGATCATGCACCTGAGCCTGCTCGGACAGCGTAGCGAAGATACCGTCTGGAGCGGCGTGCTGGGTCTCTATGACAGTGGCATGCAGGAGGTCGCGGTGGTGGTCTTCCTCTGCAGCATGGCGGTGCCGCTGCTCAAGTTGCTCTGCCAGTTGCTGGTTCTGTTGAGCATTCGCCTGGCTGTCGGGCGCGGCTACGGTCTGCTGCTCTACCGCATTTACCACCACCTGCGGGACTGGGGCATGCTCGAGGTGTACCTGATGGGCATTCTGGTCTCGATCGTCAAACTGGCCGATATCGCTGCGTTGACGCTGGGATTCGGCTTGTTCTGTTTCATCGCCCTGCTGCTGGTGCAGGTGTGGCTGGAAGTGACCATGTCACCTCACCAGATCTGGGAAGCGTTATCGGGGGAGGCCGCCGATGCGCGCCATTGATGCGGGGCTGCTGATCTGTCACGAATGCCATCAGCTCAACCGGCACGAGCCGGAACTCAAGCGCCAGTATTGCTCGCGCTGTGGTGGACAGGTGCATGCGCGCCGGCCAAACAGTCTGGTTCGCACCTGGGCGCTGCTGTTGACCGCCGCCATCCTGTACATCCCGGCGAATATGCTGCCGATCATGACGGTCAATGCCCTGGGCCAGGGCCAGTCGGACACCATCATGTCCGGCGTGGTCACACTGGTCGGTCATGGCATGCTGCCGATCGCCGCGGTGGTGTTCATCGCCAGTATCGTCGTGCCGACGTTCAAGCTGGTCGGTATCGCGCTGCTGCTGTATTCGGTTCAGCGGCACCAGCCGATGTCGGCACGCCAGCGTGTTCTGATGTACCGCTTCATCGAGTGGATCGGTCGTTGGTCCATGCTGGATATTTTTGTCATCGCCATCCTGGTGGCGGTGGTCAAGTTCGGGAGCCTGGCGAGCATCGAGCCGGGCATGGGGGCGGCGGCCTTCGCCAGCGTGGTGATCCTCACCATGCTCGCGGCGCTGACCTTCGATCCTCGTCTGATTTGGGATAACACGGATGACGACCATGAATGATTTGCCAACCGCCAGGACTCGTCCGGCTTCCAACTGGTCGGCGATATGGGTGTTGCCCCTGATCGCCCTGCTGATCGGTGGCTGGCTGGCCTGGCGCGCCTACAGTGAAGCCGGGATCGAGATCCAGGTGGTGTTCGCCAGTGGCGAGGGCATCGAAGCCGGCAAGACCGAGGTGTTCTACAAGGGCATGTCGATTGGCCGTGTGACCAGCCTGGCGCTCGACCAGAGCAAAGAGCAGCGGGGCGTGGTGGCGACCCTGGAAATGAGCAAGGACGTCGAATACCAGCTGCGTTCGGGCACGCGCTTCTGGCTGGTCAAACCGAGCGTCAGTCTGGCTGGTATCACCGGGCTGGAGACCCTGGTTTCGGGTAATTACATTGCCGTCAGCCCGGGTACGGGCGAGCCCACCTATGCGTTTACCGCGTTGCCCCAGGCACCTCCCTTGTCGGATAGCCAGCCGGGCCTGCACCTGGTGCTGAAGGCCGAGCGGCTTGGCTCGCTGAACAAGGACAGCCCGGTGTTCTACAAGCAGATCCAGGTCGGCCGGGTGAAGAGCTTCACCCTGGCCGACGATCAGACTTCGGTGGATGTGAAGATCTTCATCGAGCCGGCTTATGCCGATCTGGTGCGCAAACACACACGTTTCTGGAATGCCAGCGGCATCAGCGTCGATGCCAATTTCTCCGGTGTGAAGTTTCGCAGCGAGTCCCTGGCCAGCATCGTCGCCGGCGGCATCGCCTTCGCCACGCCGGAGCATCGCAAGGACAGCCCGCCGACCGATCCGAGCAAGCCCTTCCGGCTCTACGAGGATTTCGACGCGGCCCAGGCGGGGATCAAGGCCGTGGTCAAGCTGAGCGATTTCGAGGGCCTGCAGGCTGGGCGCACGCCGGTCATGTACAAGGGCATCCAGGCGGGCACCCTGAAGAGCCTGAAAGTCGACCCGGACCTGAAGAGCGCCACGGCCGAGCTGGCCATGGATCCGCTGGCCGAGGACTACCTGGTCGAGGACAGCCAGTTCTGGGTGGTCAAACCATCGATTTCCCTGGCCGGCATCACCGGCCTGGAAGCCCTGGTGAAGGGCAACTACATCGCCATTCGCCCCGGACAGATCGGTGGCCAGCAGCGACGCGAGTTCGTCGCCCGGACCAAGGCGCCACCGCTGGATCTGGGCGCTGAAGGCCTGCACCTGGTTCTGTTCAGCGATACCCTGGGCTCCATGGACGTTGGCAGCCCGGTGCTGTACCGGCAGATGAAGGTCGGTTCGGTACAGAGTTTCCAGCTGTCGCGCGATAACAAGCAGGTGGTGCTGGGCGTGCACATCGAGCCGGAGTACGCCGGGCTGGTCAATCGCACCACCCGTTTCTGGAATGCCAGCGGCATTACCCTCAAGGGTGGCCTGTCCGGGGTCGAGGTCAAGAGCGAGTCGTTGCAGACCCTGTTGGCGGGCGGCATCACCTTCGAGACCGTTGACCTGAATGCCCCGGCCGAAGCCAAGCGGGTACAGCGTTTCGCTCTATACGCCGATCGTGACAGCGCCATGCGGCAGGGCGACGAGATCAGCATCCGGGTGGAGCGTGGCGATGGCCTGGCGCCGGGCACGGCGATCCGTTTCAAGGGCCTGGAGGTCGGCAAGATCGAGCGGGTCGAGTTGACCGAGGATCTGCAGGCGGTGCTGCTGCATGGCCGGATCACCACGGCTGCCAAGCAGGTGCTGCGCCCTGATAGCCGATTCTGGGTGGTCAAGCCCGAACTGAGCCTGACCCGCGCGGCGAACCTGGATACCCTGGTGTCCGGCCAGTACATCGAAGTCTTGCCGGGCACGCAGGCGGGTGGCCACCAGACCCGCTTCGTCGCCCTGGCGGCGGCGCCCGAGCAGGTCGTCGAGGAGCCGGGACTGCGTCTTGTGCTCAGCGCCGCACGGCGCGGTTCGCTCAAGGCCGGCGTGCCGGTGACCTACCGTGAAGTGCAGGTGGGCAAGGTCACGCGCTACGAGCTGGGGGCGACGGCCGACCGGGTGCTGATCCATATCCTCATCGAGCCCCGCTATGCTGCGCTGGTGCACACCGGTAGCCGCTTCTGGAACAGCTCGGGCTTCGGTGTCGATGCTGGCCTGTTCAAGGGCGT
Source organism: Phytopseudomonas dryadis (assembly GCF_004327355.1). Classification (GTDB taxonomy): domain Bacteria; phylum Pseudomonadota; class Gammaproteobacteria; order Pseudomonadales; family Pseudomonadaceae; genus Aquipseudomonas; species Aquipseudomonas dryadis. The sequence continues at coordinate 34,573 of NZ_QJUM01000041.1, read as the reverse complement.
GAAGGTGCGTACCGAGTCCTTGGAGACCCTGGTCGAGGGCGGCGTCGCCTTCGCCACGCCGGAACCGACCGGCAACGCGGCGCGCCCGGGGCAGACCTTCGCCTTGTTCGACGAGGCGCAGCCGGAATGGCTGGAGTGGGCGCCGAAGATCGCCTTGCCGCAATAAGTGCCGCAATAAGGAAAAGGGCCGCATGAGCGTAATGCCGGTCAGTTAAGCATTTGGCCCGCAAAACGGCGGTTTGCCCTGGCGCTGTAGGAGCCGCGACCCCGCGGCGATTGGTGGCCATACCGCGATTTTTGCAAGTATAGCCACGGTCGCATCGCGCCGAGGTCGACGCTCCTACACGGAGCGGCGGTTTGCCGCTCTTCCGTAGGCGCGCCCTGCTTCTACAAAAACCTTATCTGATCGGCATTAGCCGCATGGGCGGCCCTTTTCATTGTTGTGGAATCAGGCCGGTTCGGCCGCTTCCTGTGCGGTCGAGGTACGTTCCGCGCTGTCTTCACGACGCTTGATGTACTTCCAGTCGGCTTCGTCGATATAGATGCCATTGGGCCCGCTGCCGCCTTCCAGGTCGATGGCCACGTGGGCCGAGACCTGCGGTTTGACCGAGGCGAGGATCGGCACGAAGCCCAGTTGCAGGCTGGTCTCGATCAGCGCCTGCTGGTTGCGTTCGTCGATGTCCGCGGCCTCGTCGAGGTAGTAGGGCAGGCGTACGCGCCCGGCCTGCTCGCGATCCATCAGGTGCAGCAGCAGGTACATGTTGGTCAGCGCCTTGATGGTCATCGTGGTGCCGTTGGAAGCGGCGCCATCGATGTCGGTGTGGATCACCGGCGCGCCGTGCACCTTGGTGATCTCGAAGGCCAGTTCGAACAGGTCCTTGAGGCCGAGCTGGTTGTGGTTGGCGGCCACCAGACGCGCCAGGTACTCCTTGGCTTCCTCGTTCCTGGCGTCCTGGTCGCTGCTCTGCTGCAGGTCGAATACCGACAGGGTTTCGCCTTCCTCGTATTGGCCGGCGCTGTGGATGATCTGGTCGATATGGCGCAGGGCATCCTTGTTCGGCGCCAGGACGATACGGAAGCTCGACAGGTTGGAGACCTGGCGCTTGTTGATCTCGCGGTTGAACAGCGCCAGCTGGTGTTCCAGGTTGTCGTAGTCGCTGCGGATATTGCGCAATGTCCGCGCAATGTCGGTCACCGCCGCACGTCTGGCCTTGGCCAGGGTGAGGGCTTCGTCCTGGCGATGGGCGTAGGCGTTGACCAGCAGCTGCAGGCGCCGCTCCATGTCGTCTTCGCTGTCGAACTTGGCCACGCCCTTGAGGCGGACCTGGGCGTACAGCGCCTCGATCTGCCCGTCGATGCGCTGCAGACCCTGCCAGGTGTCCTGGTAGTCGTTGAGCAGTGGCAGCAGGTTGTCCAGCGAGTCGTCCACCGGCTCGGTGAACGGTGCGCCGAACGGCAGGTCGGCCGGCAGCAGCTGGCGGCGGCGCAGGGCGTCCTCCAGGGTGCGTTCCTTGGCTTCCAGGTCGGCGAGCTGGCGGCCGACCAGTTGCAGCTTGGCGGACAACTGCTGCACGCGCTCGGTGAAGGCGTCGCTGGAGCGCTTGAGTTCATCCTGGGCGGCTTCCAGCTGCGCCAGTTGTTCCAGCTTGCCGCCTTCCTCGGCGGCCAGGGTCTGGCTGCGGCGGAAGTCTTCCAGGGCTTTCTGGGCGTCGAGCACGGCCTGGTACAGCTGTTCGGCCTGGGCCTTGCTGGCGGCGCGGTCGGCAGCGACCGACTGTTGGGTCTTGAGCTGCTTGTATTCGCGCTCGAGGCGGTCCTTCTGGTCGCGCAGCGCGGCGCGGTCGGCCAGGGCCTGCAGGGCTGGCGGCTCGATGTGCGACAGGTCGATGTCCAGGCCGGGCACCTGGAAGCGCTCGCCCTTGAAGCCGTCGAGAATGGCCTCCAGGGATTTGACCCACAGGTCGCCATCGTCGAGCTGAATGCCTTTCTCGCCCAGCGGCAGGCTGAACAGCTGGCCGTTGAACAGGCGCATCAGGCGATCGACGTCGGCCTGAGAGAATTCTTCACGCAGGCGCGAGTAGCTGTTGTTGTCGGCGTGGTCGAGCTGCTGCTTGACCGACTTGAGGCGTTTTTCCAGATCGTGCAGACGCTCGTCCAGGTCTTCGCTGGAGAATTGTCGGGACTGCGCCAGGGCGCCGGCCAATTCGTCGTGGGCGTCCTTGGCGGCGAGCAACTGGGCTTCGAGCACCTTGACGTCGTCGACCAGGGCGAAGCGGTTCTTCAGTACCGCGAGTTCGCCGAGCCAGCGCTGGATCTCGCTGAGTTCGCGTTCCAGGCGCATCAGCTCCTGGGTGCCGCCCCGTTGTTCCTGTTGCAGGCCGTCCTGCTCGTTGCGGTAATGCTCGGCCTGGATCACCAGTTCCTCACGGCGGGCGCCGGCATAGTCCTGCCAGGTGCCGAGCAGCGAGTCGAGCAGCGGCGAGATACGGTGCAGCTTGCCGCGCAGGTGTTCGCGCTGGGTCACGCCGGCGGCCAGGGCCTCGATCAGCGGACCGGCGGTGACCAGCGCCTGGTAGTCCTGCTCCATGCGCCGCACATCGCGGAACGCCTCTTCGGTGGCGGCGATGTAGTCGACGCTGCCCGAGCGCAGGCTGTGCTCGAAGGCATCGAGGAACAGCTGCTTCAGCTTCGCCGCGGTGATCTCGCGCATGTGCAGCAGGTTGATGAACAGTGCGCGGAAGGTCTTCAGGCTCTGCTCGCTGGTGGAGCGCAGCGGGATCAGGGTCAGGTCGAGGGGAATCGAGGTATGCCCGCCGACCAGCAGGCGGCGCAGCTCGTCCGGCTTCAGTTCGTAGGCCTTGAGGCCCTCGCGCTCGAGGTTGGCGAACAGCTCGCGCTGACGCAGGCAGGTGCCGTTCTTCTGGTAGTGATCCAGGTCCAGCTGCCCCTGATAGGCGAAGAACTGGTGGCCGAAGCCGCCGCCCGGGCCGCGCCCGGCCACGCCGATCACGTGGGGACCATGGGGCAGGGCGACTTCGACGAGGATGTAGCTGGTGTCGGTGGCGAAGTAGAACTTGCGCGACTGTTCCAGGCTGTACTTGCCGAAGCTCATGTCCGACATGCGCGCCAGGATCGGGAACTGCAGGGCGTTGATCGAGGCGGACTTGCCCAGGTTGTTGGCGCCATACACCGACAGCGGGTTCTCCAGAGGGAACAGGCCGAGGCTGTAGCCGGCGGTGTTGAGCAGGGCGAAGCGGCGGATGCCGTAGCGTTCCTGGGTCATGCTTCACTCTCCTGTGCGGCGCGTTCTTCGGCCATGGCGCGGGCCATGGCCTCTTCCTCGGATTCTTCGACGGCATCGTCGAGGGTGATGATCGGGTCACCGCTGTCGTCGTCGATCAGCACCGGCGCCGGCAGCGACAGGTCGCCGCTGTGCAGGTTGGCCGCCAGGTCGCGGTCGTGCTGCACCGACAGGCAGACGTCGAGGAAGCGGTGCATCGGCGGCAGGAAACGGTAGATGCCGTTGCTGTCCTCGGCGAAGCCCAGCTGGGTCAGGCGGCGGATGATCTTGTCTTCGAGCTCTTCGTGGCTGGTGACTTCGGCCTGCAGGAACAGGTCGCGGTACTTGTCCAGCAGCGCCGGCAGTTCATCGCGGCCGATGCTGCCGCCGTCGAGTACCGACAGCGGGTCGCGGCCCTGGTCGGCCAGGTGCTCGACCAGGATGAAGGTGAACAGCGCCAGGCGCTGGGCGGTCTTGTTGACCTGGGCCGCGGCCTGTTCGGGGATGAAGTAATAGAAGCCGCGCGGATCGCACACCAGCTCGAAGCCCAGGGCCTTGAACAGGGCGCGATACTGATCCTGCAGCGTGGACAGCTGGGCGTAGCACTCGGGCTCGCTGCGCGACAGGTGGTAGCCCTTGAACAGCTCGCGGAAGATCGCCGCGAGCTGGGTCATTTCTTTGAGGTCGATATTCATACGCAATGCTCACAGGCAGTCGTAGGGTGGAAAACCGCGAAGCGTTTTCCACCTGAGAGTTCGAGGTGTCCAATGGTGGACAAGCTGCGCGTTGTCCACTCTACGAGGGCGTTAGGCATTGGGGCGGCCCACCAGGGCAAAGGAGGCAAGACTGATCTCGTGCTCGCGGGTCAGGTAAACCTGGCGCTCCAGGCGATCGCGCTGGAAGCGGCCTTCGCGCGACAGGCGCGAGAACCAGTAGAGCAGTTCGTCGGTGGCGCCCTCGGGCTCCTGCTCCAGCAGCCAGACCATCAGGTCGGGCAGCGGCAGGGACTGTTCGCAGCGTTCGATCATTTCTCGCGCGGTCTTCGGCGCGCGCGGGTTGTCGCCCTTGCGCTTGCCGCTGGCCTTGGGGAAGTGGTTGGGCTTGGCCTCGAAGCGGGCCAGGGCGTAGACATAGGCCTCGACCTGGGAGGCGCTGCCGAGGAAGGTGCTCTGCGGCCGGGTGAACAGTGGCATGGCCGCCTGGGGCACGGCGTCCAGGCCCTTCTTGCGGATCACCGACAGGGCCAGGGCCGCGCCACGGGTCACGGCGTTGTGCCGGCGCGCTTCCTCACGCAGCGGCAGCAGCAGCTCGCGGGCCTTGCGCAGGGTCAGCTGGGCGGTGGTCTGCATCTCCAGGATGCGCGCATGGGTACGCAGCAGCAGGTCGTCGTCGACCAGTTGCCCGAGGCGCTGCTGTTCGCCGAGCAGGCGCAGCAGCACGTGTTCGACCCGGTATACGCCCTGCTCGAAGGCACCGTCGGCGGCGACCAGCTGGATCATCGGCTCGACGTATTCGTCCCAGGTCGCCAGTACCTCGGCATAACGCTGGCGCAGGGGGATCTGCCGGTCGCTGGTCTTGGCCCGCTCGGCCACGCCGACCAGCGCCTGTTCGTCGTTGGCCAGCTTCTTCAGCACGTCGCGCACGCGCATGTCGAGCAGGCGCAGCTGGCGGGCCAGGTCGTTGCCGTCGCGCACCTCGAAGGCGTCCTGGATATAGCCGGCCAGACGCTCCAGATGGCGCAGGTAGGCTTCGATCTCCAGGCACAGGCCGAGGCGGTGCTCGCGGCGCAGGTAGGCGAGGAAGTCGTGGATCTGCGCATTCAGCTCGAAGCGATTGGGGCTCTTGGCCACCGGCACCAGGATGTCCAGGCGGATCCACTGATCCAGCAGGGCGGTGACGTCCACGGGCGTGCTTTGCGGCGGCAACTGGGCGCTGAGCTGGTTGCGCAGCTCCACCAGGCTCAGGGTGCCGGCGTCGAAGCGCTCGCAGAGCGGTTCGAGCAACGTCCAGTGTTCGGCGAGGGCGCGCAGTACGCGTTTGGGGTCGATCATCGCAGGGGCGGTCGCTCGATTTCGAAAAAACGCCGATTGTACGGGAAAGCGGCGCCAAGCTCTAAGTGACGCTCGTCACCCTCTGTCATGCCCCGGTCATGGCCCATGGGCATGCTCGGCAGCGTTGCGGCTGTCCCGGCGCGGCCGGGCGACGCCGGCGAAACATCCAAACATGGACAAAATATGCTCAATGGCCTTTCGATATGCGTCGGTTGTCGGCACAATTCGCGTCCGCTTTTTTCGGGAGGCTGGCGGGCTCCTGTTGGCCGACCTTTATTACGGATCGCGAAATGATCAAAACGCCGTACTACCTCATCGACAAACAGAAGCTGCTGGGCAACATGCAGAAGATCGCCTACGTGCGCGAACATTCCGGCGCCAAGGCACTGCTGGCGCTCAAGTGCTTCGCTACCTGGTCGGTGTTCGACCTGATGCAGCAGTACATGGACGGCACCACCTCCTCGTCGCTGTACGAGCTCAAGCTCGGCCGGCAGAAGTTCGCCGGCGAGACCCATGCCTACAGCGTGGCCTGGGCCGACGACGAGATCGACGAGATGCTCGCCAACTGCGACAAGATCATCTTCAACTCCATCGGCCAGCTCGAGCGCTTCGCCGAGGCCAGCGAGGGCAAGGTGCGCGGCCTGCGGGTGAACCCGCAGGTGAGCAGCTCGGATTATCTGCTGGCCGACCCGGCGCGTCCGTTCAGCCGCCTGGGCGAATGGGACCCGGCCAAGATCGAGACGGTCATCGGGCAGATCTCCGGCTTCATGTTCCACAACAACTGCGAAAACGCCGACTTCGGCCTGTTCGAGCAGATGCTCAGCCACATCGAAGAACGCTTCGGTCACCTGCTGCACCAGGTCGAGTGGGTCAGCCTCGGCGGCGGCATCCACTTCACCGGCGAGGGCTATGCGCTGGACGCCTTCTGCGCGCGGCTCAAGGCCTTCTCCGAGAGGTACGGCGTGCAGGTCTACCTGGAGCCCGGCGAGGCGGCCATCACCCAGAGCGCCTCGCTGGAAGTGACGGTGCTCGACACCCTGTACAACGGCAAGCATCTGGCCGTGGTCGACAGCTCCATCGAAGCGCACATGCTCGATCTGCTGATCTACCGCCTCAATGCCAAGCTGGCGCCCAGCACGGGCGAACACAGCTACATGGTGTGCGGCAAGTCGTGCCTGGCCGGGGATATCTTCGGCGAGTACCAGTTCGATCGTCCGCTGGCCATCGGCGATCGGTTGTCGTTCATCGACGCAGCGGGTTACACAATGGTCAAGAAAAACTGGTTCAACGGCCTGAAAATGCCGTCCATCGTGGTGAAGCAGCTCGACGGCAGCGTCGAGGTGGTTCGTGAATTCGGCTTTGACGATTACCTGTCCAGCCTCTCCTGAGGCCGCAGTTCAAGGGGGTGAAACAATTGAAGAAGAACGTTCTTATCATTGGTGCAGGAGGTGTCGCCAAGGTGGTGGCCCACAAGTGCGCGCAGCACAACGACGAACTCGGTCGTATTGCCATCGCGTCGCGCAACATCTCCAAATGCCAGGCCATCATCGACAGCGTCAAGGCCAAGGGCAGCCTCAAGCAGGCGGCCGAGATCAAGGCTTTCGCGCTGAATGCACTGGATATCGAGGCGACCAAGGCGCTGATCCGCGAGACCGAATCGCAGATCGTCATCAACGTCGGTTCCGCCTTCCTCAACATGTCGGTGCTGCGTGCCTGCATCGATACCGGCGTGGCCTACCTGGACACCGCCATTCACGAAGAGCCGGGCAAGATCTGCGAGACGCCGCCCTGGTACGGCAACTACGAGTGGAAGCACCTCGAGGAGTGCCAGCAGAAGAACGTCACCGCCATTCTCGGCGTGGGCTTCGATCCGGGCGTGGTCAACGCCTATGCGGCCCTGGCCCAGCAACAGCATTTCGACCGCATTGATTCGATCGACATCCTCGACGTCAATGCCGGTTCCCATGGCAAGTATTTCGCCACCAATTTCGACCCGGAAATCAATTTCCGCGAATTCACCGGGCAGGTGTGGAGCTGGCAGAACAGCCAGTGGACGAGCAACCGCATGTTCGAGGTCAAGCGCACCGACGACCTGCCGGTGGTGGGCGCGCAGAACCTGTACCTGACCGGCCACGATGAAGTGCACTCGTTGTCGAAGAACCTCGACGTGCCCAATGTGCGTTTCTGGATGAGTTTCGGCGAGCACTACATCAACGTGTTCAGCGTGCTGAAGAACCTCGGCCTGCTCTCCGAGCAACCGGTCAGGACCGCCGAGGGCCTCGAAGTCGTGCCGCTGAAAGTGGTCAAGGCCGTGCTGCCCGATCCCGCCTCGCTGGCGCCGGGCTACAGCGGCAAGACCTGCATCGGCGACCTGGTCAAGGGCAGCAAGGACGGCCAGCCGCGCGAGGTGTTCATCTACAACGTCGCCGACCACGAAGAAGCCTTTGCCGAGACCGACAGCCAGGGCATTTCCTACACCGCCGGCGTGCCGCCGGTGGCCGCCGCACTGCTGGTCGCCCATGGCGAGTGGGACGTACAGCGTATGGCCAATGTCGAGGAGCTGCCGGCCGAGCCGTTCCTCAAGCTGCTCGACGCGATGGGCCTGCCGACGCGGATCAAGGACGAGCACGGCGACCGTCCCTGGGATCAGTCTCTGTAAGGCACGGTTGCGCAATCGCTGTACGAAAAAAGGATCGCCGAGGCGATCCTTTTTCGTTTCCACGTTCCGTAGCAGCCGGCTTGCCGGCGATTGGCGGTCGCACTGCCGGTCCTGCCGGATGACTACGATCGCATCGCCCCGAGATCGGGGCTCCTACGCCGTGTGGATAGTCCACGCGATCCCATGGCGATTGGTCAGACCGTCACCACCGCCGAGGCCCGCATCACCAGGCCGATAGCGGATGTGCTGGTACAGCTCCCTCGCCGCCCAGGCTTTCGTCAGCCTTGCCTGTGCGCCCGGCTGAGCAGATGGGACTACCCGCAGGGCGAGATTCACGCGACAATCAGCGCCCTCGAGAATCGATGTGCCGGGTACCTGACGTTTGAATGCCGAGCTACGCCGCCGCGCCTTTCTGAATGCCATGCAAGTGGCCAGTTGGCTGCCCCGTGTCGAACTGCCGTTCGCTGCGCCCTCGCGCCCGGAACTGCTGGCGCCGATCGAGGCGCAGCCAGCCCCGCTGGCGGAGCAGGCGCCCCAGGCCGCGGTGACGACCGCACCGCCGGTAGCCGAGGCGGTGGCCCCGGCTACCGAGCAGGTGCGCGAGCGGCCCCGGGTCGAGGTGCCCAGGCCCGGCGCTTCCGCCAAGGTCCGTGAGGCCGAGGCGGCGCCGGCACCAAGCGAGGCCGCGCCGCGCGAGCGGCCGCAGCCGCCACCCCGTTTCTCCCTGCAGTTGCTGCGTGCCGGCAGCTGCGCGCTGCTGGTCGAGCTGCCTACCGGCGAGCCCTTCCAGAGCCGTGATCCGGCCTACCTGCTGCTCAAGGATCTGTTGCGCGCCGCCGGCCTGCCGGACAGCCCGCAGATCATTGGCGAGCCGGTGCGCTGGCCGTTGCTGGTGCGCGGCAACATGGATCAGGGGCCGATGGCGGCGCTGGATTTCGTGCAGAGTTTCATCGCTGCGCGCCTCGAGGAGCAGGAGGCCTGCGCCTGCCTGTGGCTGGTCGGCCTGCCGGCTATCCGCTTCGCCGGCGAGGCCGATGCCGAGGCCTACAACCGCGAGCTGCGGATCGAGGGGCTGGGCGCCGCCTGGGCGCTGCCGGGGCTGGAGTTGCTGATGGACGAGCCGGCACGCAAGCGCGAGCTGTGGCACGCCATGCAGCGGGTGCGTCAGCGCTGGGCGAGTTCGGCGCTATGAGTGATGCCATTTCCTTCCGCCGGGCGACCGAGGCGGATATCGATGCCGTGCTGAAGATCGAGTACGCCGCTTTCAGCCATCCGTGGACACGCGGCATCTTCCTCGACAGCCTGAAATCCTATGAAGTCTGGCTGATGTTCGAAGGCAGCCAGCAGGTCGGCCACGGGGTGATCAACGTGATCATCGACGAGGCCCACCTGCTCAATATCACCGTCAAGCCGGAGAGCCAGGGCCGCGGTCTGGGCCTGCGCCTGCTCGAGCACTTGATGCGCCGCGCCGCGCAGCTCAAGGCCGGGGAGTGCTTCCTCGAAGTGCGCGCCAGCAACCAGACGGCTTATCGTCTGTACGAGCGCTACGGCTTCAACGAGATCGGCCGGCGCCGTGACTACTACCCGGCGCCGGGCGGACGCGAAGACGCCCTGGTAATGGCCTGCACGCTGCTTGAGTAGGTCTTCAGCGGCGCCGCGTCTGCTGGGATCCGCCATCTTCCTCATCGACGATGCTCAGGTCGTATTCGCTGGACAGCGGCGGTGCCTGCCCGCCGGGCGTCTGCGCATCCTTCTCGCCTGGCGGCGCGGGCTGCTGATCGACGGGCGTACCGCCGCGGGTCAGGCCGGCTTCACGCAGGCCCCTGGGCGGAAATTCTGCCACCAGGTCATCGAGAACCGGTGGCTCGGTCAGGTTCTCGACGATCCGCTGCTGGCTGGACTCAGGCTTCTTGTCTGGATCGGTGCTGCTCATGGCGACCTCCAAAGCGCTGTAGGGGTACAGGCAGTGGACGGGCGCCAGGGCGGAAAAATTCCTCCGTTGCGGCTACCGGCTGTCAGGGCTCCCTTCGAGGCTGCACCAGAAGCATCTTGTCAAAACGGGCGTTGCCTCCGTATGGTGCGCATCGACCTTTCCCGGAGCCGCTGGCATGAGTGATCTGAAGCACCTCTTCGACAACAACGAACGGTGGGCCGAGGCGATCACTCAGAAGGATCCGCAGTTCTTCGCCAAGCTGGCCCGTCAGCAGACGCCCGAGTACCTGTGGATCGGTTGCTCCGATGCCCGGGTGCCGGCCAACGAGATCGTCGGTCTGCTGCCGGGGGATCTGTTCGTGCACCGCAACGTGGCCAACGTGGTGCTGCACACCGACCTCAACTGCCTGTCGGTGATCCAGTACGCAGTCGACGTGCTCAAGGTCAAACACATCCTGGTCACCGGCCATTACGGCTGTGGCGGTGTGCGCGCGGCCATGCAGGACTCTCAGTACGGCTTGATCGACGGTTGGCTGCGTTCGATCCGTGACCTCTACTACGAGCAGCGCGAGCACCTGGCGCTGCTGCCCGACGAGGAGGCACGGGTCGACCGTCTGTGCGAGCTGAATGTCATGCAGCAGGTGGCCAATGTCAGCCATACCACCCTGGTGCAGAACGCCTGGCACCGCGGCCAGCCGCTGTCGGTGCATGGCTGTATCTATGGCATCAAGGATGGCCGCTGGAAGAACCTCGACGTCAGTGTCAGCGGGCTGGAGCAGTTGCCGACGCAGTACCGCCTGCGTCCGCTCGGGGAGCCGTGAACATGGCCGCGCACTCACGCCAGCTGGCCGTTGCCGGGGTTCTGCTGGCGGTACTCTGCTGGGCCGGCAACGCCCTGGTGGCCCGTGCCTTCGCCGGGGATATCCCGCCTTTTGCCCTGGCCTTCTGGCGCTGGACGCTGGCCCTGGCCATCATCCTGCCGTTCGTGGCTGGCGCCCTGTGGCGGCACCGCGGCGATCTGCGCCACGCCGGCTGGCGTCTGCTGCTGATCGCCGGCTTCGGTATCGCCGGCTATAACACGCTGCTCTACAGTGCGGCGCAGAGCACGGCGGCGATCAACATTACCCTGGTCAACACCTGCATCCCGCTGATGACCGTCATCGCGGCCGGCCTGTTGCTCGGCGAATGGCCAGCGCGACGGGCCTGGTGGGGCATGGCCCTGGCGGTGCTCGGGCTGCTGGTGCTGATCAGCCGCGCCGACTGGCAGACCCTGGCGCAGCTGGCCTTCAACCGCGGCGATCTGATCATGCTGCTGGCGGTCGTCGACTGGGCACTGTACACCGTGCTGCTGCGCCGCTGGGCCCGCTACCTGGCGCCCATTCCGCCACTGGCGCTGCTGGGCGCCTTCATGCTGCTGGGCGTGCCGTTGATTCTGCCGCTGTACCTGTACGAGCTGTCCAGCGGCGCACAGATGCTCGCCACCCCCGCCAACCTGGCGGCCGTCGGCTATACCGCCGTGTTCGCTTCGCTGGTGGCCTATCTGGGCTGGAACCACGGGGTCAAGGTACTCGGTGCGCCGACCGCGGCGATGGGTAACTACCTGATGCCGGTCTTCACCGCGATTCTGGGCTGGATACTGCTCGGGGAGGGGCTGCAGGCGTTCCACTGGGCCGGCGGCGCGATGATCTTCGCCGGTCTGCTGCTGGCGACCCGGCCGCAGCTGAAACGCTGAGCCCCAGTCGTTGCGCGCCTGAGCGGGAGGCTGCCGCCGATTCTCCATGACCCGGCAACCCGGCGGATAAAAAATGCCGCCCGGTTGGGCGGCAAGGCTCTCTGACACGCGTCGATGACTGGAGCGCTAGAGAGATGGAGTCGCTGTCACTCAGCGAATACCGATGGTGCGCAGCGCCGCCGGAGTGAAGTCCGAGGTTTTGCTCTTGAGGCCGAACCGATAGGCGTTTTTCACCTTGTTGAACATATAGTTCGCCAGATAGCGCCCTGAAATCAGGTCGTAGGTCAGTTCGCCGGCGGAGATCTGCGTCTGTACGTCGTACAGCGGCAGGAGGTGGTTCTCCGAGACGCGCCACAGGTTGCCGCGGCTGTCGTAGTGGTCGGCCTCGACGATGGTCCAGCTGTCCTCGTCGATGAACAGGTGGCGCTTGGCGTAGACGTGGCGTTGTCCCGCCTTCAGCGTGCCGATGACTTCCCAGACCCGGTGCAGCTCGTAGCGGGTCTTGTCCTGGTTGAGGTGGCCGGGGGTGATCAGCTCGTCGTAGCTGTTGCCCGGGGCGGCCAGGCGGAAGCTGTTGTAGGGCACGTACATCTCGCGCTTGCCGATCAGTTGCCAGTCGTAGCGATCCGGCGAGCCGTTGAACATGTCGGTCTGGTCGGTGGTGCGCAGGTTGCCCGGGCCGGGGCTGTCGTAGGCGACCTGGGGCGCGCGGCGCACCCGGCGCTGGCCGGCGTTGTACTGCCAGGCCATCCTCGGCTCCTTCACCTGGTTGAGGGTTTCGTGCACCAGCAGCACGCCGCCGACATCGCGTGCCGGCGCGATGTTCTCGGAGGTGAAGTAGTAGAGGATGTTCTTCGACTTGTCCGGGTCGTAATCCAGCAGTTCCTCGCTGTAGGCCAGGCGATCGCGCTCGGTCTTCCAGGAGTAGTCGCCCGTGGGCGTGGTCATGAAGGCCGTGGTTTCCCGGGTGAAGCTGCCGCCCCGGTAGCGGGTGATGTGGTTCCACAGCACCTCGAGACCATTCTGCGGAATGGGGAAGGCCAGCGGGCTGGCGTAGTGCTCCAGGCCGTTGCCGCTTTCCACCGCCTGAGTGGCAAGGGCGTTCTTGCGCGCCACCTCGTAGGCCTTCTGCGGCCAGGCCACGCTGCGGTGGCTGGGGTACACGGGCATCTTGTAGGTGCCGGGATAGCGGGCGAACAGCGCCTGCTGGCCCGGGCTCAGTTGCTTCCGGTACTGCTCGAGGTTCTGCGCGGTGATGGTGAACAGCGGCGTTTCCCCGGCGAAGGGGTCTTCGCGGAAGCCGTCGGTGACCTTGCCGGCGTCCCGCGGCAGGCCGCCCGTCCACTCGGGTATGGTGCCGGCGGCGTTTCCGGCGCGCTCGGCGCCCACCGGCGTGAGGCTGTTGCCCAGCCTGTCGGCCTGCGCGGCGTCGACGGCGGCGCTCGCGGCGTTGATCAGCAGGGGCAGGCAGAGCGAGAGCGCGTAGCGCGAGAGGTTTGTTGTTTTCATCGAGGCATCCTCAGAACGTCACGCCAAAGCTGGCGCTGATGAAGTCGCGGTCACCATGGGTGGCGTAATCGCCACCGAAGAAGTCGGTGTAACTGATGCTGGCTTCGTAGTTGTTCAGGTACTTGGCGCTGAGGCCCACGCTGATGGCCTTGCTGCCTTCGGTGAAGGTGGGGCCGTAGCCATCCACGTCGTGCGACCAGGCCAGGCTGGGGCTGAGGTCGAGGCCGCCGATCACGCCGTTGTAGGTCAGGCCGGCGCGCAGGCGGTAACCCCATGAGTTGCGGGTAAAGAAGCCTTTGTCGTTGCAGTACTCCGGGCGGCTGCTCAGCACTGTTCGGCACAGGTCCGTGCCGTCCTCGCCGTAGTATTCGCCCGGACCGAAGTGACTCGCGCGACCGAAGCGCAGCTTGCCGTAGCCGCCCTCGCCGATGCCGTTGAGGTGGTTGAAGGCCACTTCGCCGATCAGGTTCAGGCGGCTGGCGCCCAGCACCTGGTCGATGGTCTGCACCACGCTCACCTGGCCCTGGGTCATGGGGACGCGGGTATAGCCCTGGATCTCGTCTCCGGGGATGCCCGAGTTCGGGATCACGCTCGGCACGAACGGAGCCAGGCGCAAGGTCGCATAGGTCAGATCGTCGAATCCCAACGGCATGTTCGGCCGGTAGCTCAGTTCGCCTTCCACGGAGGCGGTGCCAACGGTGGTGGCGAAGCTGAGGCCATACAGGCGGATGTCCTCCGGGTACGAGAGGAAGTACCTGGCGTAGGCCGCGCCGTAACCGGGGGTCGCCAGGGGATCGGGCGCGCTGCTGATGATCGAATTACCCACGGGCATGCGGCTGTGGTAGTTCAGGTAGTAGAGGCTGAACTCGGTGTCGTTCAGCGCGGCTACGAACCAGCGCAGGGCGATGCCGAACTGGCCGCTGTCGCGGGCGTCCCGGTCGCCGCCACGGGGCATGTAGAGGGTGTTGCCGTTGAGGCCGCTGTTGTCCGACTGGCCTGGCGCCATGTCCGCCCCGCTCACCACGTAGCGATCGTCGCAGCCGTCGGCGATGATGTCCGAGCTGGCGAAGAAGGTGCCGCAGTTGTCGGCGACGGTCTGGTCCCACTCCAACTGGTAGAACGCCTCCAGGCTGACGTTGTCGGTGAGCGTCTGCTGCAGGTAGAACATGTTGACCGGCAGCAGGCCTTCCTTGATCTCCGAGCCCGGACGGCGCAGGGCATTGGCGTCCAGCGGGTTGATGCTGTTGATGCCGCCGCCGATGAACAGGCTGCCGCCCCAACTGACCACCTGTTTGCCGACGCGAACGGAGCCGGGACGATCGCCGAGCTGGTAGTTGTGGTAGACGAAGGCATCGAGCAGCTCGACGCCGGACGACTGTGCGCCGCGCTTGCGGTTGTCGTCGCGGATGTCGTACAGCAGGCGGTGTTCGTCCTTCAGCTCGAAGTCGTACCAGTACTTGCCGCGCAGGAACACGCCGCTGTCGCGGTACTTCAGTTCGAGGTCGTGGATGCCCTTGAAGATCTTCGAGAAGGTTTCGCCTTTCTTGAAGTTCAGGCGGGCATCGTCGGAGGTGCGGGTATCGCCCTTGCCGCCGTTGCCGGCGCCGATGAAGTCCCGATCCGGCGCGCGAACCGCCCAGCTCGCGCCGATGGACAGGGCTGAATCGAACTGCCCCTGCACCTCACCGATGTTGAAATTGACCGCTTGGGCGCCGGCCATGTAGCTCGCCGTCGCCACCGCCAGAAAGGCTGCGCCGGGCATGCCGGGCCGCTTGATGGATGGTTTCACGTCTCTTCACCTTTGTTTTTGTTTTCGATGCGGAATGCGGCGGGGGCCATCTTCCGAGACATCCTTCTAGGCTTGGAGATCAATATGCATGTACAAAAATAATCTACATGTATGAATAGATCCCGATTAGACGCTATACATACGGAGATTCAATGTAAATCTGTACGAATTTCATACATGCATGGCGATGCTGGCCGCCAGGGCAGGAGGCCGGCATTCGACAGGGGGTGATGGGCGCGCCAGAGGCCTTGCCGGCTGACTGGCGCGAGGGCGGGATTTAGCCTGGCAGAGCGCCGGTATAGCGGGCGCGATGACGTACCAGCGGCTGCTGGTTGTACTGTTCGCTGGCGTGGGCGATCCAGCCGATCAGGCGGGCGACGGCGGCGAGCGCCAGCTCCTGGCCGCCCAGGTTGAGCTTGCGGCCGACGAAGCTGACCAGCAGGATGAATTCCACCGGTCGCTGCACCAACTCCTCGGCCACCTTCATGGCCTTGAGCAGGCGCAGGTATTCCGGGTCGTCGGCGAACATCCGATCCAGCGTGTTCTTCAGGCTGATGGCGCGCGGGTCGGCAATGCTGTGCACATGATGGGCCGTGTGCGCATTGGCGCAGAACCCGGGAATGTCCCCGCCCTGGCTGTAATACTGGAGAATGGGCTCGGCGGGGTCCTTGGCGTTGCAGATATCCTCCAGCAGATGACTGACCGCCTCGTTGCGGCCATAGGCGACGCGCCGCCCCCGCGCCGTGGCCAGCCCGGTGATGGCGGCATAGTAGGGGGTGACGCCGGTGTTCGCTGCCGCGCGTACGCTGTAGGTGGAATGATCCAGTTCATGGTCGATGCACAGGATCAGCATGCGCCGGATGAGGTCGGCGAAGCGCTGGTCGAGGCCGCGGGAGGAGGCGATGAATTCATGCAGCGGGCGCGTGTCCGGCGCCGTCGCGCCCACCACCAGCGCGGCGAGCCAGCGCACCACGTCGGCGCCGGTGCGCGCGTAGCCTTCCGGCGACAGGTCGAAGGCCTTGGGGTTTTCCCGCTCCACCAGGGGGAACAGGGCGATGGCCTTTTCGATCACCGTGGTGTGGGCATACAGCTCCAGGAGTTGTTCCACGCCGGCCGGCATGTGCGGTAGCGAGGTGCCGAACGCCCCCGGCACCTGCCAGAACATTTCCGCGACTTCCTCCACCGTGGCCGTTTCCACCAGCTCGTGGATATCCCGACCCCGGTAGTACAGGCCGTTTTCGGTGAGCAGGGTCAGCGAGCTGTAGGAGTCCGCGCCATTGCGCTTGCCGCCGGAACCGTCACCGGCCTTGGCCCCCTTGGTCAGACGCTGGATATCCGCCGCCCAATAGCGCCGCTTGCGGGAGCCCTCGACTTTGATCGAACGAATGTTCTTGCGCCCCACATAGGCATACAGCGTGGGCAGATTGACGCCCAGCAGGCCGGCGGCCTCTTCGGCGGACAGGTACAGTTCATCCTGGTTGGGCATGGGGTTCTCATGTATACGATTTTTGTACAGATTTACGAATCTTAGTCGACTGTATAGATTCCTGTAAATGTCGCTGGGGCTTGTCTATATCGGCATTCCCAGCCCCGCCGGATTTCTATCGCTGACGAGATCGTCCCTATGAAGTCGTTGCTGCTGTCCCTGGTGATTGCCCCTGCCGCCGTTTCGCTGTCCTCCGCCGTGTGGGCAGAGGAGGCCTCGACCTGGTCGCTGGGCCTTGGCCTCTCCGTGGCCCAGAGCCCTTATGCCGGCGCTGATACATCGGTGACGCCCCTGCCGCTGCTGAATTATGAAAGCGAGCGCCTGTTCTTCCATGGCCTGATGGGCGGCGTGCATCTGTTCGAGCAGCAGGGCTTCGGCCTGGATGTCATCGTGGCCGGGCGCCTCGATGGCATCGATCGCGATGACTTCGGTCGCCGCGAGCTGGCCAGGAATGGCATCGATCGCGATCTGCTGGACGACCGCGACGATGGTCTGGACGTCGGCTTGCGCGCCACCTGGAAAGGCACCCCGGGCGAGGTGCAAGCCCTGGCCAAGGGCGATGTCAGTGGCGCCAGCAATGGCTATGAGCTGTCCCTGCGCTACAGCTATCCGCTGCAACTGGGCGCCACTCGGGTTGAGCCGGGTGTGGCGGTGAGCTACCTGTCGGGGCAGTTGGCCGATTATTACTTCGGTACCTCGAATGACGAGGTAGCCCGCGGCGTGCCGCGTTACCGCCCCGGCAGCGCGGTGGTACCCAGCCTGGGCGTGGGCGTGTCGCGGGCCCTTGGCGAGCGCTGGCTGCTGAATGGCGAGCTGGGCTATCGATTCCTGCCCGACCGCATCAGCGACAGCCCGCTCGTGGACGAGGGCAGCGGCAGCCTGGGCGTTAAAGTGGGTCTGTCGTGGCGTTTCTAGCAGAGTGGTGTACGAATAAAATCAAGATTTACATGTAATTCGTCAATGTATATTTTCTCGCCATTGATGCTTATGTGACGAGCCTGCACGGGTCCACACGCTATTCACTGTCGGCTTTTTCGAAAGTTTTTCCATAACAACAAGGATAAGAAAAATGGCTTGGGTTGGTTTCGGCATGGTTTCGGTGTTCATGTTGCTGATCCTCACCAAGAGGCTGTCAGCGATCGTGGCGCTGATCCTGGTACCCGTCGTCTTCGGCCTGGCCATTGGCATTGGCCCGCAAATGGGCGAGATGATCATGGACGGTGTCCTCAAGGTGACACCCACCGCCATGATGCTGATGTTCGCCCTGCTGTACTTCGCGGTGATGTTCGACGCCGGCCTGTTCGAACCGGCGGTGAAGCGGATCATCCGCTGGGTCGGCGACGACCCGCTGCGCATCACCCTGGGCACGGCCGCGTTGTCGACGATCATTTCGCTGGATGGCGACGGTGCGACCACGGTGCTGGTGGTGGTCACCTCCTTCCTGCCGGTGTACCTGCGCCTGGGCATGAACCCGCTGATCCTGGCGGTGATGCTGCTGCTGACCAATACCGTGATCAATATCGTGCCCTGGGGCGGGCCGACGGCGCGCGCCGCCAGCGCCTTGCACCTGGACGCGCTGGAGGTGTTCCTCGGTCTGATTCCGACCATGCTGATCGGCCTGACCTATGCCTTCGCCGCCGCCTGGTGGCTGGGCAAGCGCGAGCGCAAGCGCCTGGGCTGGGTGGCCGGTCAGGCGCTGGTCACCAGTCCGGCGCGGGAGCGCGAGGCCAAGGCCAGCCACCGGCCCCGGTTGTTCTGGGTCAACCTGGCGCTGACCCTGGCGCTGGTCGTCGCCATGGGCACGGGCCTGGGGCCGCTGCCGGTACTGATGATGGTGGGCCTGGCCCTGGCGCTGGTGATCAACTATCCGCGCCTGGCCGAGCAGCGCGAGCGCATCGCCGCCCATTCGGAAAACGTGCTGAACGTGGTGGCGCTGATTCTCGCCGCGGGTGCCTTCACCGGGATTCTCACCGGTTCGGGCATGGTCGATGGCATGTCCCAGGCGCTGCTGGACGTGGTGCCGGAGAGCGCCGGCCGCTACCTGGGTTTCATCACCGCGCTGGTCGGGGTGCCCTTCACCTTCTTCATGTCCAACGACGCCTTCTTCTTCGGCATCCTGCCCATCCTCGGTGGCGCCGCCGCGCAGTACGGCGTCGACCCCCTGCACATCGCCCGTGCGTCGGTGCTGGGGTTGCCGGTGCATGCCATGAGCCCGCTGGTGGCGGCGCCCTACCTGCTGGCGGGGCTGCTCAAGCGCGACCTGGGCGAGCTGCAGCGCTACTGCCTCGGCTGGGCGCTGGGCAGTTCCGTGGTACTGATCCTGGCGGCGCTGGCCACGGGCGCGATCATCTAGCGAGTCCTGTCCCCGTGGCAGCCATGCCCTCCGCTCACTGGTATCGGGGGATGGGCGGCGGCTTGCCGCGAAAACGTCACTCAGAGAGGCGAGGAGCATCATGAGCGAACAATCCCCGCGTAAGGTGCTGGTGACCCAGCGCTTCTTCGACGCAGAAAGCCTGGCCTATCTGCAAGGCAATGGCTGTGAGGTGCACATGGCCGATTTGGCCGACGGGCAAGGCGATGGCGACCTCGACGAAAGCCAGTTGCTGGCGCTGTTGGCGGGCGCTGATGCCTGGATCGTCGGTCACGCCTGGGTCACGGCGGCGCTGCTGGAACAGCTGCCGCGGTTGAAGGTCGTCGCCCGCCGTGGCGTCGGCCATGAGCGTGTGGATGTCGAGGCGGTGCTGGCCAGTGGCAAGGTCGTGACCATCGCGGTCGGCGGCAACGATGCCAGCGTCGCCGACCACGCCCTCGCCATGATGCTGGCATTGGGACGGCGCCTGGGGGAGTCGAAGGCGCGCATGGCCAACGGCGACTGGGCGATTTCCCTCGGCCGAGAGCTGTATGGCAAGACCGTCGGGATTATCGGCCTGGGCCGTATAGGTCGTGGTGTCGCCCGGCGGGTCGCCGGTTTCGACGCCAGGGTGCTGGCGTACACCACTTGTCCGGACTGGCAGTACGGCCTGGAGTCCGGCGTGCGCCATGTCGACCTCGGCACGCTGCTTTCCGAAAGCGACTACGTGACGCTGCATGCCCCTCTGCTGGAGGACACGCGCTTTCTGATCGACGTTGCCGCCCTTGGCCGGATGAAGCCCACGGCCTTCCTGATCAACACCGCTCGCGGCGGCCTGGTGGACGACCATGCGCTGTTGGCGGCGCTGCTGGACGGGGGCATTGCCGGCGCCGGCCTGGATGTATTTCTCAGCGAGACGGACCCCCACCACCGAGCCACCACCGAGGCCTTGCTCGCCCTGCCGAACGTGGTGGCGACCCCGCATAGCGGTGCCTCGACCCATGAAGGGTTGCAGCGCACCAATCTGATCGCCGCGCAGTGCGTAGTGGCCGTGCTGAATGGCGACACGCCGCCAGCCGCCTGCGTTATCGCCGATGGGCGTGGCAACTTTTCAAGCGAGGAATGACCATGGAAAACAGCATCAAAGTGCTCGTCCCCACCGGCTGCATCGGCTCGGGGGTACGACTGGATCTGTTCCAGCAGGCTCTGCTGGAAAAACCGGACGTGATCGCCATGGATGGCGGCTCGACGGACTCGGGGCCGTATTATCTCGGCACCGGCAGGACCAAGGCCTCGGCGGCCGTGCTCAAGGCCGAGTTGCTGGTGTACATGCGCGCCCGAGCCGAACTGGGCATTCCGCTCATCATCGGCAGTAGCGGTACCTGTGGTTCCGATGCGGGGGTGGACCTGCTGCGTAGCCTGTGCCTGGAGGTCGCCGCCGAGCTGCAGCAAACCGTGACAATCGCCGCCATCTATGGCGAGCAGACCGCTGCCACGGTGACCCAGGCATTGGCCGATGGGCGTGTGCTGCCGCTGAATCCGGTTCGGCCCATCGACCAGACGCTGATCGAGCGTTGCTCGCGCATCGTCGCCGTCATGGGCGTCGAACCATTCATACACGCGCTCGAGCAGGGGGCGGACATCATCGTCGCCGGGCGTGCTACCGATACCGCGGTACTGGCCTGCCTGCCGATCATGCGTGGCGCCCCGGCGGGACCCGCATGGCATGCCGGGAAGATCATGGAGTGCGGTGCCCAGTGCACCACCACGCCCGCGGATGCCATGGTCATGGCTGAAATAGACGAGCGCGGCTTCACCATCAGCGCGATCGGCGAGCGGGCGCGCCTCACGCCGCAATCGGTCATGGCGCACATGCTCTACGAGAACAGCAACCCGCTGCAGCTGGTGGAGCCGGGCGGCGCGCTGAACGTCGAGGCGGCGACCTATACGGCCCTCAGCGACAACAGCGTGCGGGTGGAGGGCTCCGCCTGGGTACCGAGCGAGTTCTACACGGTCAAGCTCGAAGGCGCTGCCCCGGCCGGGTACCAGTCGGTGCTGCTGAGTGTGGTACGCGGGCCGGAATACATCGCGCGCTTCGATGAATGGCTGGCGCTGCTCGACGATGTCATGCGCAAGCGCATCGAGAAGAATCTGGGCATCGGCCCCGCCGACTACGACCTGCAGTTCCGCGCCATCGGCAAGAATTCCGCACTGGGCGAGCTGGAGAAGCAGGTTGGCCAGCCGGTGGAAATCGGTGTGCTGGCCATCGCCACCAGTGCGCAGGCATCGCGCACGCAGGACATTCTCGCCTTGCTCAATCCGTACATGCTGCACTTCCCGCTACCCGACGACAAAGACTTGCCGACCCACGCCTTCCCGCTGTCGCCGGCATCCATGGATCGTGGCCTGATCTACGAGTTCGTGCTCAACCACGTGATGGTCGTTGCCGACTCGCTGGCCCCGTTCCGTTTCGATATCACCCGTGCAGGAGTCTGAAGATGATCCATTCCCTGGGATACGAAATTCGTTCGAAAAGCGCCGGCCCGTTCTGGTTGACCTTCGACATCTTCTGCGTGGACGCCGAAACCTTCCGCAAGCTGAGCGCCGACCCGAACCTGGCCGGGCCCGCGATGGCGGCGATGTTCCATAGCGATCCCGATCAGGTACGCATCTTCCATCTGGCGCCGCTCAACGTGATCAAGATCAGCCTGCCCCGGCCTGTGGTGCAGGGCTCGGTGGCCGACCGTGACATGCACGGTGCGCAATGGGGGTATGTGCTGGCCGAGGAGCTTGCCTGTGCCGGCGTCTGACCGGCTTCGGCATCGGCAACGACGATGAACGGAGACGAGAGGCCCGTATGGCTGACCTGACGCTGGCACGACGCATCGCAAAATATGCCTGCGAACTATCAAGCGATGATATGCCCGAGCAGGTGACCACCTGTGTGCGCAGGCGCTTCCTCGACAGCCTGGCCTGCATCCTGGGTGCCTATGGCGCTGGCCCGGTGAATGCCGCCGTGGCGATGGCGGCCCGAACGCCGCAGCCATCATCGAGCGTATTCGGCACGAGCCTGCGGACGACGCCGGAGCTGGCCGCGTTTGCCAACGGCATCATGGTGCGTTTTCTGGACTACAACGATGGCTACATGGGGCTCGAACCCGGCCATCCGAGCGACAACATTCCCGCTTGTCTGGCCCTGGCGGAAGCCGAGGGGGCAACGGGAAGCGAGCTGATCGCGGCCATCGTCATCGCCTATGAAATACAGATGAGGCTGCAGGACGCCGCCAGTCTGAACAAGCGTGGCTGGGATCACGTGAATTACCTCAACGTGTCGGTGGCCGCCGCCGCTTCCCGGCTGTTGAAGCTGGACGAGGCGCAGACCGAGCAGGCGATAAACATTGCGCTGAGCGCACACCTGGCGATGCGCCAGGTGCGTTCCGGTTGTCTCTCGGACTGGAAGGGCTGTTCGGCCGCGAACGCCGCGCGCAATGCCCTTTTCGCGGCCAATCTGGCGCGCCACGGCATGACCGGCCCCGCCCCGGTGTTCGAAGGCGAGATGGGGCTGTTCAAGCAAGTGACAGGTGAATTCGCACTCGATGTCGACAGCTTCGGCAGCCGTGAGAATGGTCGTTTCGCCATACTCCGCTCGCTCACCAAAACCTTTCCAACCAATGGCGAATTACATACCGCGGTGTGGGCGGGCATCGACCTGAGATCACGAATCGTCGACCTCGATGCCATCGAGAGCATCCATATCGAAACGTCGGAGTTCAATCGGCGTGTGCTGGCCGACACGCCCGAAAAATGGCGTCCCAGGACGCGCGAAACGGCAGACCACAGCCTGCCCTACAACGTGGCACGGGCCCTGCTGGATGGCGACATCACCCTCGACTCCTATGCCACGGAGCAGATCTGCGATCCGCGCGCCATCGCACTCATGAGCAGGACGACGGTGAGCGAGGATCCCGCGCTGACCAAGCTCTTCCCCCAGCGCCTGGCGAACCGGGTGAGCGTGACGCTGGCATCGGGCGAGACGCTCAGCAGCGAAATGCTCAGCGGCCCCGGGTCATTGGAAACCCCCATGGGCGACGAAGATTTCGAGCGCAAATTCCGCAGCATGGCGACGCCGCACATCAGCCGCTCCGCGCAGGATCGCGTGTTGGACTTCGTTGCCAATCTGGCGTGCCAGACGGATTACGTGCCCTTGTTCGCGGCGATGTCGCTGCAGAGATAGTTGGCTGAGCAGAGCTTCAGACGGGGCGCCGCAACCTGCGCTGGTGGATGGAAGCGTGATCAGGCGGCCGGACGCTCCGAGCGCGTTCCGCGCATTCTGCAAGCTCCCCGGCATCCGCATGTCGTCAGCTCGGCGGTAAGAAATTCGATCTTCCGGGCGTGTTTTTGAATTGGCGCCGTTGGCCGGCTAGAGAATAGCCTGTCGAGACTGCCGGCTGGAGTCGTATCCCGGAAACTTCCTGTGCAGCGATGACTGAAGGAGGAGACCGCCGATGGCCCAGACGTTCGATCACCAGCGCCGCCGCTTCTTGCGCAACTCCGCGCTGCTCGGGCTGGGCTTTGCGGCAGGTGGAATCGCCGCACCTTATATCGCGCGGGCCGCCGCCACCCAGATCAGGGTCGCAGTCAATCCGGGGCTGGAGAATGCCACGCTGACTGCACTGCTGAACCAGCAGGACTATTTCAAGCAATTCGGTGTCGATGCGCTTGTCGTCGAGGCTGGCGGCGCGACCGGTCCCTTCGATGCTATCGCCGCCGGAGCAGCGGACGTGTGCATGATCTCGGGCTATAACGGGCTGCTGTCGCGGATCGAGCAAGGCGCCAGGGTCAAAATTGTCGGAGCCGGAATGAAAAAGACGGCACTGACGGTCTTTGCAAAGCCTGATGGGATCAAGACGCTCGCCGATCTGAAGGGCAAGACGGTTGCGGTCGGTCCGTCCCTGGGGCTACTGCATGCCCTGATGCTGCAGCTGTTGAAAGAAAAGAGCATCGACGCTTCGCAGGTGAACTTCGTCGACAAGGGAAGCAATGATCAGTGCTATCAGGCAGTCGTAAGTGGCGAAGTCGACGCCTGCTGCTCAAGCATCTCGCACCTGAACGACAAAGACGGACTCGTGGCTATCCGCGAGGGCAACATGTGGCAGGAACTGCCCAAATACACTTTTCAGACCGCCTATGCATCCGATTCCGCGCTCAGGGACAAGCATGAGGGCATGGTCGCCGTAATGGCTGCCTACGGGGCGCTCTACGATTATTTGATGTCGCCAGCAGCGCATGACGCTTTCTTCGAAGCGCGCAGGCGTGCGGAAAAGAAATTCGACGAGGCTTCGGCGCGGGCTGTCTGGGATTTCATCCAGATACAGCAACCCTATTCCAAGGACCTGTCGCTGACCGCCGCCGATATCGGCTATCAGCAGGACATGTACATCGGCTTGGGCGGCTTGAAGCAGAAGCAGCCTTTCGCCGCAGTGGCCGACATGTCGGCGGCGACGGCCGCAGCCAGGTGGCTCGGTTGAAGCGCTCGCCGCGGGACAGGCCGGTCTTTCCTGCCGGGCTGCAGCGAACTTGAAACTCATGACCGCATAAACATAAAGAGGCGCGTTGGATCTTGCGCCTGCGCGACAGCATCTGCTGGGCAGGCAGCATATTGGCGCCATGCCAAGGGAAGCAGAAATGACCGTAGAAACCGAGGGTGCTGTACACATCGATCTGAGCCGCGCGCAACTGGTTGAAAAAGCGATTGAGCGTGGTGAAGGTCTGCTCGCCGACTCAGGCGCTCTGGTCGTGACCACCGGCAAGCGCACCGGGCGTTCGCCGCAGGATCGTTTCATCGTCGAGGAACCGGGTACATGCCATGAAATCGATTGGGGCACTGTCAACCGCCCGTTCGATGCGCGCAAGTTCGATGCGCTCTGGGAGCGCGTTGAAGCCTATCTGGCCGATCAGGAGCAGTTTGTCTCGACGGTTCATGTGGGCGCCGATCAGAACCACTACCTGCCGGTAATAATGACCACGCAAACTGCCTGGCAGAGTCTCTTTGGGCAGAACCTGTTCATTCGTCCCACGGACTATAATCCCAAGGGCAAGGAAGAGTGGCAGATCCTCAATGCTGCGGGCTTCCGTTGTGATCCTGAACGAGACGGCACCAAGACGGATGGCTGTGTGATCCTGAACTTTGCCCAGCGCAAGGTGCTGATCGCCGGTATGCAGTACGCCGGTGAAATGAAGAAAGCCATGTTCTCGGTGCAGAACTTCCTGTTGCCGTAGAATGACGTGCTGCCGATGCATTGCTCCGCCAACGTCGGCGACGATGGTAGCACCACGCTGTTCTTTGGCCTGTCCGGTACCGGCAAGACCACGCTGTCCGCGGATCCTGAACGCTACCTGATCGGTGACGACGAGCACGGCTGGGGCCAGGGCGTAGTGTTCAACCTGGAGGGTGGCTGCTACGCCAAGACCATCAATCTGAGCCAGAAGAACGAACCCATCATTTGGGATGCGATACGTTTCGGTGCGATCGTCGAGAACGTCGTTTTGAACGAAACCCGTACAGCGGATTACGTCGACACCGGCCTGACGGAAAATGGCCGTTGCGCCTATCCGCTGGCGCACGTTAATAAACGTACCAGGCACAATCTGGGTGGCGAACCGCAGGCGATCATCTTTCTGACCTGCGACCTGGCCGGTGTGCTGCCACCGGTGTCGATTCTGAGCAAGGACGCGGCGGCGTACCACTTCCTGTCAGGTTACACCGCGCTGGTGGGTTCTACCGAAATGGGTTCAGGTGACGGTATCAAGTCGACCTTTTCCACCTGCTTTGGCGCAGCTTTCCTGCCGCGCCCGGCGCGTGAATACGCCGATCTGCTTATCAAGCGTATTGAAGCGTTCGGCTCTCGAATCTATCTGGTCAACACAGGCTGGACCGGCGGCTCCTACGGTACTGGTGAGCGCTTCAGCATCCCGACGACCCGCCGCATTATCGCCGCGATTCAGAGTGGCGCCCTCACCGACGTTGAGAGCGAGCATCTGCCTGGCCTTAACCTGTCGGTTCCCAGGGCTGTTCCGGGAGTGGAGACCAGGCTGCTCAATCCACGCAACACCTGGGCGGACAAGGAGGCGTATGACGCCACGGCCAGGGATCTGGCCGGGCAGTTCGTTGAGAACTTCAGCCAATTCAGCGGTATTGATGCACGCATCGTAGCGGCGGGGCCGAGTCAGTCAGGATGGCTTCTGCAATAGAAGCCCAGGTCGGCTACACCGCCAGGATCAGGCATTCATAGTGCCTGATCCTGCTGAAAACCCGGGCAGCCATTGCTCAAGCGCCCGCTAGCCAGCCCCTTGATCGGTTAATACTGATGGACGAAGTGGCCGTTCAGACGCACCAACCGCTCTGTGCCCGATCCAATCGGGCCGTGCGGTGATTTCGCGCAAACCTTCGAGGAACGCTGTATGCGCCCGCGTCGGCATCCAGTCGCTGCGGGTCGTCACACCCTTGCACAGGACATCGTCGAGATAAGGGCAGTGAAGTTCGGTCAGAATGCCTAGGCCGAGATCGTATTGTGCCTCGGAACGCGTCATCAGCGTGATCGTATCTGAACTGAGCAGCAGTGTGCGGCTCATGGTCTGCGAAGAGGTCTCGAGGTAAAAGCCCGGGCGCGTCCGCGCTCCATCGAAGGTGGCCTCGATCCGGGTGCGCCGCGGCGTGCCTACGGGCGGTACCACCCACTGGAAATGTGCAAGATCCGCGGGCGTGACCTCTTCGTATTCGGCGAGTGGATGACCAGGCCGCGCGACTACGCAGTAGCTGTCCCAGAAGAGGATTTCTTCACTGACATCGCCGGCCCTGTCGGGCTTGCGCAGTGTCCCGAAGATCATGTCGATCCGGCTGCTGGTCAAGTCCGCGAGCAGCTTGTGATATTCACCCGATACGATCCGCACCTTAACGGATGGATAAGAGGCCATGAACCGTCGCGTCGCCTCGGCCAGCTCGTGCGAGCCGGCCATCGGCAGCGTTCCGACGATGAGTTCAAGGCTCCAGGTTTGCACTGCCGGAAGAGTCTCGTCGCGCGCCAGTTCGATCTCACGCATTGCACGACGGAACTCGCGAGCGAGGAAAACGCCGGTCTTGTTGGGGATGGGGCCCTGCGCACTGCGGTCGAACAAGGGCTTGCCGAGCGTGCGTTCGAGCGTTCGAACCGAGCGGAATAGCGAGGTGGGGGAAAGGCCCAGGTTCTGGGCTATTTCACTCACCCGCCCCTGGCCATTTACAACAAGACCGAACAGGCCCGCGCTACCGACAAACTCGACTACTGGGAAAGCGTGTGGAAGCGCCGCGACAGCTTCGATGCCAAAGCCCCGGACAACTACGACCCGAACGCGGACGTGTGGCGCGTAGAGCTGCGCTATCACCACTCGATCATCCAGCAATTCGCCAGCGGCTCGGTCGACCTGAAAACCAATGATGTGATCGACACCAGTTCGTTTGCTGCTTTCGCTGGGCATCTGGACGGCCTGTGGCGCTATGGCTTGAGGCAATTCAAGCTGCTGGCCCGCCCTGGGTATTTCGAGCCGATCTGGACGCTGATCCGTGATGACATTCGCGTGGATCTGCCCGTTGATTCGCTGCTCGATGACACCGAATACAAGCGCTACTACAAGACCTCTCGCGGGTTCTCCGGCAAGAACGTGGAGCTGTTCCTGGGAAACTTCGTCAGCCTACTGGCAAGGGAGCAGGTGGGCGCAAAAAAGGCGTTTAAGACCCTCCAGCAATGGGACTGCTGGCCGGTCATCCGCGATCACTACGCCGCTAAGGACATGACCCAGGACGATCTCTACAAACACATCCGGGATCTACTCACGGAACGACATGTGCGGTGGGGCAGGGCGGTATGACCGTAAAGAAGCAGCCCGACGGTCGATGGTTGGCAGATGTCCAGCCAATCCGTGGTCAGCGCTTCCGCAAGCTGTTCAAGACCAAGGCTGAAGCTCTGCGCTATGAGCAGTACATCACCGCCAACAAAGCCGCTGACCCAGCCTGGAACCCCAAGGCCCAGGATCGCCGCCGGCTCTCTGAACTGGTTGGTCTGTGGTTCGATCTGCACGGCCACATGCTCAAGGATGGTGAGCGCAGAAAGGCCAAGCTCGATGCTCTTTGCGTGCGTTTACGTGACCCTATCGCCATGAAGCTCGACCCGGCCACCTACGCCCATGATCGCCGCTTGCGGGCAGAAGCCGGCATCACGCCCAAGACGCTGAACAACGAACTTGGCTACATCCGTGCGGTGTTCAATGAGCTGCGAGGCCTTGGCCAGATCGACTACGCCAACCCCTTGGAGCTGATGAAGCTCTACAGGATCGAAGAACGCGAACTGTCCTGGCTGACCCAGGAACAGATAGCCCATCTGCTGAAATCCATTCGCGAAGGCTGCGAAAACCCGCACGTCGAACCTATCGTCCTACTCTGTCTTGCTACAGGTGCTCGGTGGTCAGAAGCTGAAGGCCTAACGCCGTCCAGGCTGCGCAATAGCTCGGTGACGTACAGCAAGACCAAATCCAGCAAGGTACGAACCGTACCGATCCAGGCCGATCTGGAGGCATTCATTCGTGACCACTGGAAGCGCCACGGCCAGTTCTCCGGGGCCATTACGTCATTCCGTAGGGCACTGGCCCGATCAGGTATTGAGTTGCCCAAAGGGCAGGCTAGTCACGCTCTACGCCACACCTTCGCCAGTCACTTCATGCAGAAGGGCGGAAACATCCTCACGCTACAGAAGATCCTGGGGCATTCCAGCTTGGCTATGACCATGCGCTATGCGCATCTGGCACCGGAGCACCTTGTTGAAGCTGTCAGGTTAAATCCGTTAGCGGATCATGCTTGTTTTTTATGATCCTTTTTAGCTAACGTTTTAGGCCACGTTTTTGTCACGACGGTTTATCATGGTTGAATTCTTCGTCGTATTCGTGGATACTGATTTCACGACTCAACCTTCGGCGAGCCGATTTAGTTCAGCTTTAGCCTTAGGTGAAGAAACCGGCCCTTAAAGCCGGTTTTTTCGTTTCTAGGGATAGGGAATTGTGCGTACAGCTTTCTTCGTCGACGGCTACAACCTCTATTACGGCGTCCTGCATGGCTCCGACCACAAGTGGTTGGATCTGACTGCTTTGCTTACTGCCGTTCTTCACGTCCAGGACCCTGCGTCTATACCGGCGTCCATCGACTACTTCACCTCGCCTGTCATTGCCCGCCTTGCCACACGCGGTCAGGCCTCGAATGATGCGCAGCATCGTTACATCCGCGCCCTGCAGGCAAGAGGTGTTGCTGTGACCCAGGGCAACCATCGTCTTGCTAAGGGGTACGCTCCTCGGTATGTCGAAGGGCAGAAGGCTTCTCGAAAGGATCAGGTGGCTGTCTGGCAGCTCGAAGAGAAAGAGACAGACGTGAACATCGCACTGGGAATGTACCGTGCAGCTTGCCGCGCTGAGCAGTTGCACATAGAGCAGATCATTCTGGTTTCAGGCGATACCGATCTTGCCCCTGCTTTAGCAGCGATTCGCCAAGATTTCCCGCATATCCGGCTGGGCGTGATTCTTCCCCATAGGCAAGAAGGTGATGAGCTTGTGCGTAATCCGCCTGGCTCGTTGAAACGGCATGCGGACTGGATGCGCACCTACATAACTGATGAGGAGCTTTCTGCTTGTCAGCTGCCGCTCAAGGTGCCACTCATCAAGAAGCCCGCGATTGTTAAGCTGGACTATTGGTAGCTGTGACGCTTTTGGGGCAGTTGTAGTCCCTAGAAACCAAAAGCCCCTGAAAATCTCTAGGATAATCAGGGGCTTACGGTGTTTCTAAGTGGTGGAGCCGGGGGGATTAAAAATATACACATAAGCTATTGTTTTTAATGTATTTATTTATAGGTTTATGCGTAAGTGCCCCCTTAAGTGCCCCCATTCACGTATTTCCGATGAGCGGTTATTTGAGGAGTTGAACTGGCGTCCTGAATTATCGTTTTGCGACCGTGCGAGGCCTGTCAACCACCGGGAACCATTCAATAGAGTCGGTCGGTACAGCATAACCTCGGTTATGTGGCCAGGAGGGTTTGAGCCCAGCTCAGACCGGGTGCTGGGTAGATGTCAGGTCACGCAGTTGGGTTTTTTCCGCGGTAGCGCACCATGGGCTCATCTAGGACGATTTGAGCTGAGGTGCGGTATGAGACACTCAATGGTTAGCTGTCACAACTGTGGCAAAGCGATGGTTCCGAGAGCGTCATATAGCCGTGGTTTCTGGGGGTATTCGCCTTCGTCCAATCATTGCCCCTTTTGCCTGAGTGAGAACTGGCACGGCGGAAATCCTGGGTTAGGGGCTCGGCTGCTCGCTCTGGTTGGCCTGACTCTTGGTGTTCTGGCCTGCGTGTTGGTAGGAGCTCTTCTGTTCAAGGTGCAGTGGTGGCTTGGTGTCGAAGGACAGTGGCCTCTATTGACGCTGGGCACATGTGCTGTATCGGTTAGCGCGGGATACCATTTCTACAACTGGTTTGTTGATTGCTGACCGGTGATCATGCTGTGGAAGGCAGCAATCGGCCAAAAGCGGCCATTGATCATCTGCAAAATCAGGATCTATTCAGACTGGAATGAACGGGCTACTACATTTAGGATCGTCATGCCCCACAAGGAGAACGGGTATGACGATAAACCTGATAGCGTTGGGCTCGAAGTTGTCTCGCTATCGCGAACAGCTTCAGCTGAGTACTGAGGAAGTGAGTTCGGCCATTCGCATCTCTCCCGACCGGTTACGGTCCGTTGAGGCGGGTACTTTGGAGCCCTCGGGCGATGAGGTGCTTATGCTGGCCGATCTCTATCGTTGTGACTTCAAATTCTTCATCTCGAATGAGCAGCTAGCTCCGTTTGAGCAGACGGATATTCTTTATCGTAAGCACGGTAGTGAGTTCACCAAGGACGATCGCAGGGCCATTCAAGAGTTTCTTTACCTCTGCGAAACTGAGCACTTCCTGATGGAGGAGCTGAATGCCACCCATCGCGAGTTCTCGGCCCCCCCAGTATCGGGACATTTCAAGACCGACGGGATTAAAGCGGCTGAGGCTTTCCGCCGCTTCAATCAGCACCAGAGCAATGAAGTTCCAAGGGATGTTTACAGTGAAATCCGCCAAACAGGCGTGCATGTGTTTCGCCACAAGCTAGGCAATTCCAATATCTCAGGCTTGTTTCTGGCCCATCCCAAGGCCGGCAAATGCATTCTGGTTAACTACAGCGAGGATGTGTATCGGCAGCGATTTAGTGCAGCTCATGAAATGGCACATGCGCTTTTCGATGCGAAGGGTGGCCCCAGCATCACCTATTCCCGCATTGATAAAAACGATTATGTAGAACTGCGCGCAAACACTTTTGCTTCCCGATATCTAATGCCCCCGGAAGTCCTCCGGCAGCTTCCCAATCCCGAGCGATGGACCCCAGCCGACGCCGGGCATTGGGCACAAGAGCTTCGAGTAAGTTGCCATGCCTTAAGCATAGGCTTAAAGGCCGAAAGGCTCGTCAGTGAACACGCATTCCAACGAATCAAATCCGGCCGTGTTCCCCGGGCCAGCAAGATTGACCCTGAGCTGCCGGCTCATCTGACAGACCGGCAGCTAGAACGCAAAACGCGTCTATTGGAAAGAGGGCTTTCTAGTAGCTACGTCGCGCTATGTTTGGATGCCGCGAGCCAGGGGCTTATAACTCAAGGCCGTCTAGCTGAGGCACTTCTGTGTGACTCCGCAGAGCTGCAGGGTTTGCTCGCTCTTTACGGGAGGGCGCCCAATGTCGATTGATCCGTCCCGCTTCCACCCCATCAACGTGACAGATACGTGTTCGGTCTGGAATCTCTTATCTTCAGTCACGTTGTACAGAGCTGCGCTCGCCGCTCAATGCCACTTCTGTGTCACCGGTTTCGTGAACTATGAGTGTTTAATCAAGCCTCGCACGTTGCCAACCGCTGTCACCCGTGAGCTTCAACATCGATTGGAAGAGGCGCGTTGCGCCGGCCAGTTCGAAATCCATTCCTGTAACCTGGACGACCTTCAGATCATCAGTATGCTGGAAGGCCGTAAGCGACTGGGTAAGGGCGAACTGTCATCAATCGCCTTCGCTATGGGCCGCGGCCTAGCTGTGCTAACGGATGACCAAGGGGCAAGGAAGCTATCATCGGCAGCAGGTAACCACCCTACGCAGACGACTCCTCACCTGCACAGCTGGCTGATCTTTACAAGGAAGCTTGATGACTCAGACCACTCGAATGTGCTGAGCCAACACCGTCAAATGGAAGGCAGCCTGGCGCGTCATCTCCAGGATGCGTATTTCCTAGCGCTTCAATGCGCTCGCAACGCATTACCTCCAACTTAGGCTGAATCTGCCTCACCGTTGCGTCAACGCAGTATCCAGTACCTAGCCGGCCAACCTATACCCACGTATGACGCTCGTTGAGCAAACTAAGGAAAGTTATTGAACCAGAGCCAACCCCATTTACCTTGGATGCAGGGCGGTGTCAGCAGAGGCAACGAGGCAGAACACGGCAAGGCGAAGGCAGCCAGTGCACGCGACCGAGGAGAACTCCACGTGCACTTCAATGGAGCGATTCCCACACCTATAATTCGAGAGATTCTAGCCGACGAAGCAACCGAGCTGCCGCCCGGGTTTCTGATCGAGCGTGACCTGCTTCGAAACACTCCCTGCCAGTCCTTGGCGTCATACTTAACTCCGTGGCAGGCACTGAGGCTCTTTCCCAAGAAGCGCGAGAACCTGGATCGCATTTCCAGTGCAGTCTTCGCTGGCTTCGTGGAGAACGGAATACGCTTTGTCGAACTACGAAGCAGCGTCTTGTACCTCGCCCATCTGCAGAATTGTTCGCCCACACAAGCGCTAGAACATCTGATCGAATCAACCAGACACGCCGCGCATTGCCACGGCATTCATCGCGGTCTGATTCTTACAGTGACGCGCGGCGACTACGGTGCGGTTTGCCTTTCCACACTACTACAGGCCTATCAAGACCTCGGTGAGCCGAAAGACGTGGTGGGGCTCGATCTTGCGGGTGATGAGGAAATCGCCTATCCATCGGAGTTGCCGTCACTCTTCCGAAAGGCAAAAGATCGATTCGGACTCGGGGTCACCATACATGCCGGAGAAACCGGCCGCGTGGAAAACGTTCGGGCTGCTGTTGAGTTATTTGGTGCCGATCGTATTGGCCATGGGACAGCAGCAGGTAAGGATCCTCACCTGCTAGACAAATTGGGAAAGCAGGACATCTGCATCGAGGTATGCCCGATTAGCAACAGACTAACCGGCGCGGTACCTTTCGATGAAGCCCATCCTCTTCAAGAATTTCGGCGCTTTGGGGTTCCGTTTGTTATCTGCTCAGACAACCCTGCAATTCATCAGCGCGGTCTTGTGGATGACCAAACGATCGCGCTGGATGAGGGCCTTACCGCCAGCGACCTGGACCAGCAGTACGAAGCAGCTAAGCGCTACTCATTCATAAGGGATCTAGATTGAAAATTCGATTCATGTCTGGAAATGCGCACAAGATCGCCGAGGTGCAAGTGTAGTGGTCAACTGATCCCGGACACTGCGTTAAGTTTTTCCTCGGCCACGGCGGGCGGTAGCCCGCCGTTGAATTGATGTGGCCTTTGCCAGTTGTACCGCTGCATCAGAAATCGGCCGATATCCTGCTGTGCCAGCGAAGCGCTCATGTAACCCACGCTCGGCAGCCATTCCGTTTTCAAGCTGCGAAATAACCGTTCCATTGGCGCATTGTCGTGGCAGTTTCCGCGTCGGCTCATGCTCTGTTTGAACCGGTAACGCCACAGTCGCTGGCGGAAACTTCTGCTGCCGTATTGGCTGCCCTGATCACTGTGGAACAGCACATTTTGAGGGCGGCCACGCTGTTCGTAGGCCACGTCCAACGCCTTGATCACCAGGTCGGCATCAGGCTTTGACGAAAATGCCCAGCCCACTACGCGGCGAGCAAACAGATCGATCACCACCGCCACATAGTGCCAACGACCTTGGGTCCACACGTACGTGATGTCACCGCACCAGACCTCGTTCGGTGCCGATACGGTGAACTCCCGACCCAGCACGTTCGGGATATCCGGTCGTTCCACCGTCGCCTTTTTGTAAGCATGCGAGCCGGGCTGCTTGCTGATCAATTTCATCTCGCTCATCAGCTTGCGCACCTTGTATCGTCCAATTTCGATCCCGTCTTCGCGCATCATGAACATGATGCTTCGGCTACCCGCCGCGCTGCGGCTTTGGGTAAATAACTCGTTCACTCGGCTGCGCAGAAGCAGCTGCTTAACGTCCGGAGATCGGCGCTTACGGCAGTGCGCGTAGTAGCAGGAACGGGGGACTTCAAATACCGAGCACAACAGATCCACCGGCTCTTCGGCGCGGAGTTGATCAATCAACGCGAACGCTCGTGCTCCTCGGCCATCAAGAGCGCGGTGGCCTTTTTTAGAATCGACTTTTCCCGTTCCAGGCGATTGATCCGGGCTTCCAGTTCCTGAATTTTTTGCTGCTCGGGCGTCAGCGCTTTGCTGGCCGGGGTAATACCGTTTCGCTCTTCTTGGAGCTGGCTAACCCATCGGCGCAGGGCCGACGATCGTGCCCCTGGAAGTGGTGTAACTCATCATGGCTTCGGCCACTTGAGTTTGCCGTTTAGTTGATCACGGCCGACAGCTTGGCCTGCGGATTATCGCTGACCGCCTCGAAAGCCTCCAACTGCA
>NZ_QJUM01000040.1 GCF_004327355.1 Phytopseudomonas dryadis | reverse complement strand
CGGGTTTGCTGCAATCCTGTAGCAGCCGCAACCCCGCGACGAATGCTAGCCACGCCACGGACTCTGCGGGATGGCCGCAATCGCATCGCCCCGAGGTCGGGGCTCCTACCCGAACACGGATTCGCTGCAATCCTGTAGGAGCCGCGACCCCGCGGCGAATGCTAGCCACGCCACGGACTCTGCGGGATGGCCGCAATCGCATCGTCCCGAGGTCGGGGCTCCCACACTCGCGACACGGTATCGTTGAGGCGACACCGGGGGCGGCGAGGAACCCACCCGTTCTCGCGCTGTCTTTCAGCAGTCGGCCCAACGGGTGGCGCGCATGGCCTTTCGCCATTTCTGGTGACTGCGTCTGCCGGCCCAGCCTGATCGTGTTCATGCCTACCGAAAATGGCCAGGTGCCATTTTTCACGTCGCACCGCGACGGCCCGCCGGGGAGGCGCCAGGATGGCGGATCACAAGAAATCGTCTGGCCGGCTTTATCGCGCTGATTTCCGCGCTTCGTTCCACCGCCAAGTGAAGATTGTCCATGCCCCTACACCGCCGTTTTCCCGTCCGTATCTCCCCCTTCCAGCTGCGCGCCTGTGTCCTCGGCGGCCTGCTCATGGCCGGCGCTGCGGCGCACGCCCAGGAGCCAGGCGGCAACGCACGCTGGGTCAGCGACAGCCTGAATACCTATGTGCGTAGCGGGCCCACGGATGGCTACCGGATCGTCGGTACCCTCACCTCCGGCACCAAGGTCGAACTGCTGCGCACCCAGGGCGATTACAGCCAGGTGCGTGGCGACAACGGCAACGCCGTATGGATTCCCAACAGCGACCTGCAGGACGTGCCCGGCCAGGCCGAGCGCCTGCCGCAGCTGGAGCAGAAGGTGAGCGAGCTCAACAGCGAACTCGCGGGCATCAACGACACCTGGGAGACCCGCGTGCAGGGCATGCAGGAGACCCTGGACTCACGCAAGACACTGATCGACGAGTTGCAGGCCACGCGTTCGGCGCTGGACATCGAACTGAACCAGGTCCGCGCCGAACTGCGCGAGGCACAGGCGCAACTGGGCGACGAGAACAAGCAGGTGCTGATGCGCTACATGGTCTATGGCGGCAGCATCGCCGGTGCCGGGCTGCTCGCCGGCCTGATCCTGCCGACCATGCTGCGGGTACGGCGCAAGCGTAACGACCAGTGGATCTGATGGACTCAACGCAGGCGCAACGGGGACGGGATTCATGCAGAGTCGTCCAGCGACCAACCCGCCCCTCGTCAGCGCTGCGTCCTAGACCACGGCTAAAGCGCGGCGGAGGGGTAAAGCGGCGAAGCAGCGGCGCCATAGAGCAGTGCCAGGGCGCCCACTGCCAGCAGGTTGAGCAGAATCCTGCGGCCTTTGCCGAAGCCGGCGAACTCCTTCGCCGCACTCGAGGCAAATATCAGCAGTACCAGCAACAGTGCTGGCATCGACACCAGCCAGTCGGCCAGCCGGCTGTTCATCAGCCACTCACTGTTCGGATACAGATGCTGACTGATCGCCTGGTATTCAGGCCGAGCGTTGACCATTCCCCAGTAAGCGGCAACGGTGATCAATTGCACAATCAGCAGGATGATATTGGCGGCCGTCTTCAGGCGGCGAAAGCGAGTGGCGTCATGGCTGTGCACAGAGCGCACTCCCATTGCGGGTCTTGCCCATCATGTCCTTGATAATCCCCCGAACCCGTGTGTCCGCTATCTGGCCGCCCGTGGATTCGACCCGAATCTGACTGAGCGAAAAATTCGATTCATTATTCGCGTCATACACGGTGAAGGTGACATCCACTTTGCCACTGAAAGCCAACGTCCCTTTCAACTCCACTTCGCCAAGCTTGCCGACCAATGACGTTCTGTTGCAGAGCCACCCATGCTTGACGGCATCGATTTTCATCCATGCTGTTTCGATGTGGCCGGCGATCAACGTACCACTGTTGCCACCCATTTCAGGGCCTGCTGCGATACCAAAAATGTGGAGGGATTTTCCGAGCTCGAACGCCTTATTTGAATATAAACGCCGCTGAACAGGCTGAAGCCGATGCTGGTCTTGGGTATCGCGGCCCCGACTCCACTGGCCAATATCTTCATTTCCATCACATTCTCCCTAATGCGTATTCAAGCTGGAAGCTTCCCGCTCACCTTCGTGTGTGAGCAGAGTCAGCATGCCAAACGAGCGCTCCGTTCACCGTGAGAGACCACGCAAAAAAAGACAGGCCCTCACCCCACGGCCAGGGCGGTGGATCGCTCGGTCTCAGCGGCTCGCCTCAAGCCTCCACCTGGCTCCACTGCTTGCTCAGGCGCTTGTCCGACACCGCCATCTTCGTCCCCAGTTGCTGGGCGAACAGGGAGACGCGGTACTCCTCGAGCATCCAGCGGTAGAGCACCAGGTTGGCGTCGCGCTTGCCTTCCTGCAGGTGCTTGCCGAGGCGCGCCTGGTACTGTTCCCAGTAGCCGGCCAGCTCACCACTCCACACGCGGTCGCGCTGCAGTTGTGCGGCGATCTTGTCGAAGCGTTGTTCGATGGCCTTGAGGTAGCGCGGGACTTCCTTGAGCCATTCGGCAGGGGTTTCGCGAACGAAGCCGGGATACACCAGGTTGCCCAGCTGCACCTTGATGTCGTTGAGCGCCACCGCCTGGGCCAGGTCGATCTTGCCCTTGAAGCGCTTCTGCAGACCGTGCCACAGCTTGAGGATTTCCAGGGCCAAGCGGGCCAGCCGTTCGGCGTGGTCGGCCCAGGCACCGCGTTTTTTCTCGGCCAGGGCGGCCAGCGCAGCGCCATCGCGAGGCAGTGGTTGTTCGCCTTCGAGAATGCAGCTGTCGAGGCTGGCCAGGAGGATGTCCTCGACCAGCCCATCGACCCGCCCCAGGTCGCGGTGCAACAGGCCCAGTTCGGTCAGGCCCGGCAATTTGCCACGCAGGAACTTGGCTGGCTCGGCCAGCTGTTGCAGCAGCAGGCGCTGCAGGGCGCGGCGGTGCTGGAACTCGGCTTCGGCCTGGGTCGGGAAGCGTCCTTCCTTGACCACCCCGGCCTCTTCCACCAGGGCCGGGAACACGGTCATGGAAAGCCCGGCGACCTTTTGCTGTGTTTTCTCGGCGACCTGGGCGAAGACCTTGGCCTCCACCGGTTTCTGCACCTTGTCGGCCTGCGGGATGGCCAGTGCGGCCTGGCTGGCCTCACTGAAGCGCGCCGTCAGCTCGGCCAGATCACGGCCTTCGCCCAGGAATTTGCCATGGGTATCGACCACCTCGATGTTCATCTTCAGGTGATGTTCGAGCTGCCGGGTCGCTTCGATCCACGCTTCGTCATTGATGCGCACGCCGGTCATGCGCTGCAGTTCGCGGCCCAGGCTTTCCGGCAGGCTGCCCTGGCCGAAGGTGAGCTTGCCCAGGGCCGCGCCGACGAAATCCGGCACCGGCACGAAGTTCTTGCGCAGCGCCTTGGGCAGGCCGCGCACCAGATCGATGGCCTTGGCCTCGATCAGCCCCGGCACCAGCCACTCCAGGCGCTCGCCCGGCAGCTGTGGCAACAGCGGCGCCGGCACGCGCAAGGTCACGCCGTCGCGCGGGTGATTGGGTTCGAAGTGATAGATCAGCGGCAACTGCAGTTCGCCGATGTGCAGGGTATCGGGATACTGCGCGGCAGTGACTTCCAGCGCCTCGCGGGCCAGCACGTCTTCCTCGCGCATCATCAGCAGTTGCGGCTCGATGGCGCTCTCGCGCTTGTACCAACTCTCGAAGGTCGCCGTCTGGTAGATGTCCTGGGGAATGCGCGCCTCGTAGTAGGCGAACAGGGTTTCCTCGTCGGCGAGAATGTCGCGGCGGCGCGCCTTGGCCTCCAGTTCGTCGAGCCTTTCCAGCAGCACACGGTTGGCGTTCAGGCACTTGGCGCGGCTGTTGATCTCGCCGCGCACCAACCCTTCGCGGATGAACAGCTCGCGGGACGCCTGCGGGTCGATGGGCCCGTAGTGCACGGGGCGGCGGCCGACCACGATCAGGCCGTACAGGGTCACCTGCTCAAAAGCCACCACCTGGCCGCGCTTCTTCTCCCAGTGCGGCTCGAAGTGGTTCTTCTTGATCAGGTGACCGGCCAGCGGCTCGATCCAGTCCGGCTCGATCTTGGCGACCTGGCGGGCGAACAGCTTGGTGGTCTCGACCAGCTCGGCGGCCATGATCCAGTTGGGTTTCTTGCGGCCGATCACCGACGACGGATGCACCCAGAAGCGCCGCTGGCGGGCACCGAGGAAGTCGCCCTCCTCGGCTTTCTGGCCGATCTGGCTGAGCAGGCCGCTGAGGATCGCCTTGTGCACCGCCGCATAACCCTTGGCGCGCTGCGCGGCTTCGCTGGCCTCGGCCTGCTCGCGGAGGATCACGTTGACCTTGGTGTCGGTGGTCGGCGCTGCATGCTGAGCTTTTTCGTAGGGTGGACGGCCGGAGCCGTCCGCCTGGGTGGACAAGCCTGCGGCGTTGTCCACCCTACCAACTGAATCGCCCGCAAGCGGGCTCCTACGGGAAGCGTTATCGCCCAGTTGCAGATCCCTGGCCAGCAGCACCAGTTGCCGATGGGCATCACGCCACTCGCGCAGGCGCATGTAGTTGAGGAAGT
Organism: Phytopseudomonas dryadis; assembly: GCF_004327355.1. Taxonomy (GTDB): domain Bacteria; phylum Pseudomonadota; class Gammaproteobacteria; order Pseudomonadales; family Pseudomonadaceae; genus Aquipseudomonas; species Aquipseudomonas dryadis. The sequence goes on along the minus strand of NZ_QJUM01000040.1, from coordinate 33,988 downwards.
TCTTCTTGCACCAGCTGCGCAACGGGTTGGAGCCGAGCTCCTGGCGTTTTTCCTCGAAACCGCGCCAGAGGTTGATCAACGCGGCGAAGTCCGAATCGACATCCTTCCACTGCGCATGGGCCTGGTCGGCGGCCTGCTGGCGATCCATGGGTCGCTCGCGCGGATCCTGCACCGACAGCGCACTGGCGACGATCAACAGTTCCTGCAGGCTGCCGAGCTTGGCGGCCTCCAGCACCATGCGGCCGAGGCGCGGGTCGATGGGCAGGCGCGCCAACTGACGCCCCAGCGGGGTCAGTTGCCCTTCGCGGTTGACCGCCGAGAGCTCCTGCAGCAGGTTGAAACCATCGCTGATGGCCTTGCCATCCGGCGGCTCGATAAAGGGGAAATCCTCGATGCTGCCCAGGCGCAGATGCAGCATCTGCAGAATCACCGCCGCCAGGTTGGTGCGCAGAATTTCCGGATCGGTGAACTCGGGCCGACCGAGGAAATCTTCCTCGCTGTACAGCCGCACGCAGATACCCGGCTCGACCCGCCCGCAACGGCCCTTGCGCTGGTTGGCGCTGGCCTGGGAAACGGCCTCGATGGGCAGGCGCTGCACCTTGGCGCGGTAGCTGTAGCGACTGATCCGCGCCGTGCCGCTGTCGATCACGTAGCGAATACCCGGCACCGTCAGCGAGGTTTCCGCGACGTTGGTGGCCAGCACGATCTTGCGCCCGGCCATGGGCGCGAAGATCTTCTGCTGCTCGGCAGGCGTCAGCCGCGCGTACAGCGGCAGCACCTCGGTAAAGCGCAGGTTGGCCTTGCGCAGCACTTCCGCGGCATCGCGAATCTCGCGTTCGCCAGGCAGGAAAATCAGCACGTCGCCCGGGCGCTTGCCCTCGGCATTCTCATGGGCGGCAATTTCGTCCAGCGCGGCGAGAATGCCCTGATCGACGGTGAGGTCGTCGAGCAGACGCTCGCCCTCCTCGTCCACCTCGGCGGCCAGCGGCCGGTACCAGGTTTCCACCGGATAGGTGCGGCCGGAGACTTCGACGATGGGTGCATCATTAAAATGCTTGCTGAAGCGTTCCAGATCGATGGTCGCCGAGGTGATGATCACCTTGAGGTCGGGCCGACGCGGCAGCAGGGTCTTCAGGTAACCAAGCAGGAAGTCGATGTTGAGGCTGCGCTCGTGCGCCTCGTCGACGATCAGCGTGTCGTACTTTTCCAGATAGCGATCATGCTGGGTTTCGGCGAGCAGAATGCCGTCGGTCATCAGCTTGATCAGCGAACTGTCCTTGCTCTGATCCTCGAAGCGCACCTGATAGCCGACCAGCTCGCCCAGCGGCGTGCCGATCTCCTCGGCGACCCGCGTCGCCACACTGCGCGCAGCCAGGCGCCGCGGCTGGGTGTGGCCGATCAGGCCGTGCTGGCCACGGCCGATCTCCAGGCAGATCTTCGGCAACTGGGTGGTCTTCCCCGAACCGGTCTCGCCCGCGATCACCAGCACCTGATGCTTGGCCAGCGCCGCCTTGATCTCGTCGCGCTTGGCAGCGATCGGCAGCGCATCGTCGTAACGCATCACCGGCACGCTCAAACGCCGCGCCTCGACCTTGGCGCAGGACGCCTGGAAGCGCTCCAGCCATTGCGCCTGTTTGGCTTCGTCGGGCTTCTTCTGCAGCTCGTGCAACTGCCGACGCAGACGATGGCGGTCGGCGATCATGGCGTGGTCGAGGTTATTCTGCAGGGTGGCGAGGTCGGTCATCAGGTCAGCGGCAATCAGGGCAAAGGCGCGATTGTCGCAGATTCCGTGCCGATACGTGCAGGCCAGACCATTGATAGTCAGCGGCGAGATAGAGACGTCCGGGAGCAGCTGATTTCGGCCAGAAGGGTCGGTTTGACCTATAGTAAATCTGCCCCCTTTTCAGCAGATACCGATGAACACGCCAGTCAAAACGTCTCATGAAAGCGCCATGCGCGTTATGCGAATCGCCGCAGGTCTGTTCCTGCTCGGCATACTGGCTCCCGGATACAGTCAGAGTGGGCAGACGCCCTTCGAGGCACCTGCTGGCCCCTATGTCGGCCAGTTGCAGGTCGAGGCACACCCAAGGCGTGGCGGCGCCCCGATGCGTGGTTCGGGGAGCGGAAGCGCCGAGCTGCAACACCTCGCTGGGGATCGGTTCAGGCTTATCGTCCACGGCAACATGGACGGCGTGAAAGGCCAGGATGGCGAGGCGGGAAACGCAGGTTTCGTGATCGATGGCCGCATGGAGCAGGAGGGCTGGTTCGCGAACGAAGGTGGCATCCAGATTGCCATCAATCGACAAGGACACGTAACCGGAGAAGGGCTCGTGCAAGGCGACCGCTATCAATTCTCGGGGCTGTTTTCTGCCGCCAGCGCAGAGCTCGAGGTCGCCATCCAACCGGGAGCGGCTCCCGGCGCCACCAAGGGCCCAATGTCGAGCTTCCGGTTCATCTACCAGCTCGCGCGACACGACGCAGACAAGCAGGACGATACCCCTTCGACATCGGAACGGCGTAAGCCCGGTGGATGCCGCCATATCGTGTACCAGCCTCGCATGATCGCCAACATCGGGGGCGGGATGATGAGCTCTGTGCAAGTGCCCGTATGCGTACCCTGAGGCCAACGCTCTGGCAAGCTATCGAGGGGGACGGGTTTATTTATAAATCAAACCGTCCACGCCTAGCCGCTAGCAGCCACTCATCAATAGCGGCCAGCAGCCATCACCGGCATACCGCCGCCGCAACCGCTCTGGAACGCCAGGCCAACCCCAACACCATCAGCAGCCCCAGCCCCGCTATCGCCGCGCCGGCCAGGGAAATCGCCGGATAGCCCAGCCCCGTGGAGGAAAGGGGACATGGAGGAAAGGAGGAAAGGGGACAGATTTATTTACTAGCCGGAATCAACGCTTTGTCGATAGCAACGCCCTCGGCCTCCACTCCTCAAACCTTGCCCATTCCCTCCCCCCACGCTACAGTCCTCCCGTCACGGTAAATCCCGTGACCGGGTGTGGTAGCCCGACTCACACGAAGGCGCGGTAGCGCCATAGTCGAGAGCAGGCGCTTTTTTTGTGCCTGCTGTTTTCTCGTGCATTTATGGCGGGCCGTGTGAGGCAGGCTTCGGCCTGGCCGGCCTTCCTTCGTGAGTCGGTCTACCACCCTTGCACGGTCCGCCTCCATATCGTGTGGTAGCGAATGGAACGCGGCTCCTTAAATTCACGAAGGAGCATAAGGAAAATGCACTATCCCCCTTTTACCCAAGGGCTCCGCCCTGGGCTGCTGGCTGTCGTGCCGACTTCCCTCCTGGAGGTGCCGCATGAGCCGTCCTGAATCCGTCGTTGTCCCCCTCCCGACGCCGCCGAACCCGTTGCAGAGCCATGTGGCCGATGATTGCTGGGTTCAGGCTGCATTCGAGTATCGGGCGGCGCTGTTGGCCAAGCTGCTCAGGCGTATGCCGCAGCAGGAGCTGGCGGATACCACCAGTGCACTGCTCAGCGAGCTGATCGTGCTTTACCGCCAGGCCATCAGCCAGGCGCACGGGAGGGCCGAGCATGATTGAGCGGCAATGGTACTTCACTCATCTGCCGGCACATGATGGGCAACCAGCCGCGGCCTGCGGCTGGGGCGAGAACCGCCAGGCGCGGTTCACCCATGGCGCGCAACAGGCGCAGCCCTGGCTGGACGAAGCCAACAGTGGCTGGCGGAGGGCCAATCTGCTGCTGGAGCGCCAGCCGTTCCCGCCGGGTGCTCAGCGCCATGCCTTCGAGCTGGGCCTTCTCAGGCGCATTCACCAGCGCCGGTGCTCGCCCTTGGGTGGCGGGCATCTGGCACGACGCACGGAGTTGCGGTTGTAGGCAGGCAAGCGGTGGGCTGCGTTACGCGGCCCGCCGCTTGGTATCACATCAGGCTGCGCTGGCACACACCGACAGAGGCTGTGCCAGATTCCTGCGGGCAGCACGCGCCCTGCTCTCGCCAGCGTCACACCACCGCAGCCGCAACCGCCCTGGAACGCCAGGCCAACCCCAACACCATCAGCAGCCCCAGCCCCGCCATCGCCGCGCCGGCCAGGGAAATCGCCGGATAGCCCAGCCCCGCATTGATCACCGCGCCGCCCAGCGCCGCGCCAATCGCATTGCCCAGGTTGAAGGCGCCGATATTCACCGCCGAGGCCAGGTTGGGCGCGTCCTTGGCGGCTTCCATGACGCGCATCTGCAGCGGCGGCACCAGGGCGAAGCTGGCGATGCCCCAGATCAGGATGGCCACGGCGGCCGGCAGCGGCCAGCGCATCAGTACGGTGAACGCCAGCAACACCAGAATCAGCACGCTCAGCGAAACGATCAGGGTGCGGTCTATCGAGCGGTCGGCGGCCTTGCCGCCCCACAGGTTGCCCAGGGTCAACCCGATGCCGAACAGCACCAGCATGGCGGTGATGAAGGTGGTGGAGGCATGGGTCTGGGTGGCGAGGATCGGCGCGATGTAGGTGAAGACGGTGAACATTGCACCCGAGCCGACCACGGTCAGGGCCAACGCCCCCAGCACCGGGCCATGGCCCAGCACCCGAATTTCAGCCAGTGCCCCAACGCTTTTCGGCAACGGCACGTTGGGCAGGGCAAACCACAACGCGGCCATGGCCAGCACGCCGAGGCCGGTAATCCCCCAGAATGCAGTGCGCCAACCGAACAGTTCGCCGAACCAGGCGGCCAGCGGCACACCGCCGATGGTCGCCAGGGTCAGGCCCATGAACATGGCCGCCACCGCCCCGGCACGTTTCTCCGGGGCGACCACGCTGGCGGCGACGATGGAGCCAACGCCAAAGAACGCACCGTGGTTCAGTGAGGTCACCACCCGGGCGATCATGAGGCTGGTGTAATCGGTGGCCAGGGCGGACATCAGGTTGCCCAGGGTGAAAATCGCCATGAGGCCGATCAGCAGGTAGCGCCGGGGAATCCTGCCGGTGGTCAGGGTCATCAGCGGCGCGCCGAGCAGCACGCCCAGGGCGTAGGCGCTGACCAACAGGCCTGCGGCGGGAATGGAAACGCCGAGATCCGCAGCGATGCCCGGCAACATGCCCATGGGGGCGAACTCGGTGACACCGATGCCGAAGGCACCCATGGCGAGCGCTACGAGGGGTGGATTGATGTGCATGAAAGGCTCCTTATCTATGCCGCGAATGATAGGATCCATCCTTTTCAGGCGGTAGATGGCATTTCTGGCATGCACCTTTGCGCACGGAGCACAAATGGACGTCAACGGCAGGTCGGGTGAAATGGGCGTGTTCGCCACGGTGGCGCAGGAAGGCAGCCTGTCGGCCGCCGCGCGTGCATTGGGGCTGACACCTTCGGCGGTCAGCCGGATCATCGCGCGTACCGAACAACGTCTCGGCACCCGCCTGCTGCTGCGCACCACCCGAGCGATCACCTTCACCGCCGAGGGCGAGGCTTACCTGCGCGGCGCCCGGCGTATCCTGGCCGACCTGGCCGAGGTCGAAGACGCCATCGCCGACCAGGGCGTACCCAGGGGCCGATTGCGGGTCAGTGCCGCCCTCGGCCATGGGCGGCTGGCCATCGTTCCCCTGGTGGCAGCATTCAGCGCCCGTTACCCGAACATCGTCGTCGACCTCACCCTCGGCGACGAAGTGGTCGACATTCTCGGCGGCCAGGCCGACGTGGCGGTACGCTTCGGCCATCTGCCCGACAGCCCGCTGACCGCACGCAAGATCGGCGACACCGGCCAGGTGGTGGTGGCTTCGCCCGAGTATCTGCAGCGCCATGGCACACCCCAGGAACCGGAAGACCTGCTACGGCACAACTGCCTACGCTTCAACTTCCGCCGTGCCGAACCCAACTGGCCGTTCATCCGCGACGACAAAGAGTTTTCCCTGAAGGTCAGCGGCAATATCGAATGCAGCAGTGGTGAAGCGCTGGCACAACTCGCACGGGTAGGTGCCGGCATCGCGCGTATCGGCGAATTCAGCGTGGCAGAGGATCTGCAGCGCGGCGACCTGGTGCCGCTGCTGCAAGCCTGGAACCCCGGCGACCGGGAACCGATTCATGCGGTGTTCGTAGGAGGCTCGGCAATGCCGGCGCGGGTGCGGGTGTTCGTGGATTTTCTGATCGAGCATCACCGGCTGTAATCGCCTGCTGAAGACCTTAGAAGTGGGCAGGCCCCTCTGGATCAGCGGCAACGAGGCAATCGCAGCCGTTATCTGGATACCGTCTTGCTCCTTGGTCTGCAAAAGCCCGTTCGCAGTCTGGGTTCGCACGTAGGAGCGTCGACCCCGGCGCGATGCGATGGCGGCCATGCCGCAAAAATCGCGGTATGGCCACGATTCGCCGCGAGGTCGCGGCTCCTACACGAGTCGGGTAATTCTGCGCTTGTTGTTGAATCCCGTAACGCATCGCTTTAGGACGTAGGGTGGACAACGCTTTTCTTGTCCACCGTTACGATTGCCGGATGGTGGACGGGTCGGGCCGCGCAGGTGAAGCGTCGTCCACCCGACGACCTGATGGCAATGGCCAGCCGCTTGCGCCCGGGCAGCGGGCATTTCCGTAGCCATCGGCCAGCTCCGGCCATCTGAGACTCAACCCCGGGGATCGGCTGCACGACGTCCAATCAAGAGGGCTTGCAACTGATCGGAGTGCCGTAAAGACGCGGTCGGCCAAGACGCCGACCACCCATCGTGGCTGGCATCTCAAGCGTAGACCGAGACGATGCCCTCGTACTTGAAATCGGGAGCACTCACCCAGTTGCCATCGACGAACTTCTCCCAGCCACCATAACGAACCTCGCCATTGGCGGAGATTTGATTGAACCAGTTGTTGCCGACCCAACTGCCATCGCCCTTCTTGGCTGCATTGATCTCCTTGCCGATATCCACCGTCTGGGCAAAGTTGCCCATGTCGAGATGGTACTTGCCATACATCGACACGTTGTCAGCCGCCACGAAATCGATTTGAAGCTGGGCGTAGCGGTTGGCGGCGCCGACCAGTTGGCTGGAGGCATTCAAGGCGCTCTCCACCCGTTCTGCCTGTTGCTTGGTCAGATCTCCGGCACTGGTCAGGACGAGGCGGCCCTGAGGGTTCACGCTGAATCCGAATTCCTTGCCAGCAAGCTGAGGCTCCCTGGCAACCAGCGTCTTCATCACCTTGTCGTAATCGGCTTCCACCGACGTGTAGGCGCTCCCGGTGTCGCGGAACAACTCACGCGCCACCAGCTCGGAGGTAATCGGGCGGCTCACCTGCCGATACAGGTCGAACGAGCGCGTATCCTCCGGCACGTCCGAGACGTTGGATTGCGAGAGCACCGAAGCATGCAGTGAGGATTCCGGCGCGACTTCAACCTGCGCAGGCAGGGCCTGTGCTTGTGTCCTCTGCCCCGCGCTCGCGACCTTGGATTGCCATGTGGACAGCGTGGCCGGCAGTGCTCCGATCTCCATAGCAGTCTCCCTTCTCGGTTGTGATCCTGCCCATGTAGTCGGCAGAAGTGCGGGAAATCTTAGGGCTGTTGACATTTCAGCATGACCGCGCCGAAGCCCTGCGGCTTGCGCTGAAACGTCAACAGACCCTAGAACGTAGGGTGGACAACGCTTTTCTTGTCCACCGTTGCGATTGCCGAATGGTGGACGGGTCGGGCCGCGCAGGTGAAGCGTCGTCCACCCGACGCCCCTACGGCCGGCTTACCAACACGGTCAGGATGATCGCACCCGGCAGCACAGCCAGGATCAAAAACCCGATGAAGGTCGGAAAGAAATACAGGTAGCTGTTGGTGTCCTTGTAACGCCCCCCGGTCAGGACCCTCAGCACCCACAGACCGAACACCCTGAAACCGCGTTCGATCAGCGTACCGATGAAGTTCAGAATCTCATCCATGATGCCAGCAAACCTCTTCGTCCGAGCCCGGCCTACCGACCTAGTCCAGATAGCGCCCTGCCTGCTCAGTGATTCAGGCAAAGCAGAAACAGCAGATACAGCCCGAATCCCACGACCGGCAGCAGATGCCATAGGTTGGACAGCCAAGGCGCCGAGTTCAGGTAGCCGACGATCAGCAGGCCCGCAGTGAATATCGAGATGGCCGGTAGCAGCAGCATCAGGCTCGACAGCAGGCGATCCTGGAACGGCGTCAGCTCGCTGTGGTTGGCGAGCGCAGCGCCGGAAAACACCACGAACAGGCCCTGCAGGCCTGCGAAAAACAACTGGCCAATCACTCCAATGATCAATGCCGTGAGAGACATGGGCTCGCTTCCTTTCATTCACCCGGTTGCAGATTGGCCAGCAGCTTGCCGGTGAGCGCATGCAGCTGCTGTTTTTCCTCGTCGCTGAGGGCGGCGAGAACGCGCTGCAGGTTATCAACATGGGCGCTGAGCATGCTATCGATCAGTTCAAATCCTGCCGGCGTCAGGGCCACCAGAATTCCACGGCGGTCGCTCGGGTGCCGGCGCCGCTCGATCAGCCCGGCTTTTTCCAGGCGGTCTATACGGCTGGTCATGCCGCCCGAGGAGATCATCGCGCTCTCGTACAGCGCGGTGGGCATCAGTGCATAGGGCTCGCCTGAACGGCGCAAGGTAGCGAGCAGGTCGAATTCACCGGCCTGCAGGCCGTGCGCGGCGAAGAACGGCAGCAGGTGATCGCGGCTGATGACATGGGACAGTTCGCCCAGGCGACCGATCACCGCCATGGCGAATCCGTCCAGATCCGGGCGTTGCTGTTGCCACTGCTCGGTGGCCAGTTGTGCACGATCCCGCATGTCGCCCTCGATTTATCTTGCCATCAAGATACTTTTCAAAAAGAATGTTGCCATCTTAGCGTATTCATCGGATGAGGCCAGCCATGTCACCTGCCAATTCACGCCCGCTCCTGGCGCTTCTGCTGTTGCTCGGCATCGGTGCCCTGATGGGGTTGACCAGCAATCTGGTGAAACTGGCTGCCAGCACGGGCTGGTCACCCGTGGCCTATCTGCTGTGGAGCCTGCTCGGCGGCGGCCTGCTGTTGCTCCTGTTCACCCGCCTGCGTGGCGAGGCCCCGGGCCTGGCGCCTCGTCTGCAACGCTACTACCTGGTCTCCGGCCTGCTCAGCATCGCCCTGCCCAATGGCCTGTTGTTCAGCGCCATACCCCATGTCGGTGCCGGCTTCGCCTCCATGTGCCTGGCGTTTCCGCCGCTGATCACCTACCTCCTGGCCCTGGCCTTGCGCATGGAGCCGCTGAGCCGCGTGCGCCTGCTGGGCATCTGCATCGGCCTGGGCGGCAGCCTGCTGCTGGCGCTGGACAAGCTGCACAGCGGCGACAGCCCGTTGCCGTGGGTCATCGCCGCGCTGGCCGTGCCGCTGTTCCTGGCGCTGGGCAACATCTACCGCTCGCGCCGCTGGCCCGCGGGCGCCAGCCCGTTGTCGCTGGCACCGGGCATGCTGCTGGGCGGTGCCCTGCTCCTGCTGCCTCTGGCGCTATTCGACGTAAGGCTCAACCCTGACCTGGACAGCGGCATGGCGATCGCCCTGCTGCTGGTGCAAATGGCGTTGTTCGCCATCGTCTACGCCCTGTATTTCGTGCTGCAGAAACTGGCTGGCGCGGTGTTCCTCAGCCAGATCGGCTCGGTGGCGGCGATGCTCGGTGCGGCCATGGCCATCGGCCTGCTGGACGAGCGCGGCAGCCTGGCGATGCTGCTGGCGGCGCTGTGCATCGTCGGCGGCGTGCTGCTGGTCGCCTGGCGTGGCGCGCAGGAGAACACGCGATGAAACATCAGCCCCTGCTGTTGGTCGCCATCGTTCTGCTCGGCCTCAACCTGCGCCCGGTGCTGGCGGCGGTCGGCCCGCTGCTCGACCGCATCCAGCTCGACACCGGCCTGGGTCATGTCGGCGCCAGCCTGCTAACCAGCCTGCCTATCGTGATCATGGGCCTTGGCGCCCTGGCTGCCGGTGTGTTGCGCCAGTACACCGATGACCTGCGGCTGAGCTGGCTGGCCATGGCCGTGGCCACCCTGGCGCTGATGGCCATGGCCGCGCGTTTCAAGCCGGGCAGCGGGCACTTTCACACGCGAACCGGCTGATGCCCTCAGGCGCGGCGCTCACGCAGGTAGGCGATGACCGCCGCTTCATCGCCGGCGAACTCGATTCGCTCGGCCTTGCTGTCGCGCTGATAGGCGTACATCGGGTCGTAGTACTCACGCAGCAGACCTTCGATCCAACCACGGTGCAGCTCTACCGTACCGCTGCGCCGCTGCTCGTCCAGGGCAGCCTGCATGATGGCCAGCAGGCGCTGATGGCGCTCACCGCCCAGGCGTTTGTGGATATTGTTCAGGCTCTGCAGCAGCCGCTCGGCGAACAGTCCGAAGCCGCTGTCTTCACCCTGCACGCCGATGAACTCGGCGCACAGATTGACCACGTAGTCGCGCAGGATCCGTTCGACACGGTTGTCGAAACTGTCCTCCAGCCAGACCAGCGGATAGCGCTGCATACCCTGGTACAGCGCCAGCGGCACGTTGCAGCTACCGACGATACGCCCCTCGTCTTCCACCACGAACTGCTCGATGCCCGCCGCGCGCTTCCTGAGCAGGTCGATGGCCAGGGCATTCTCGAAGTCGATCTGTGCCGGCTGGCCGGTGGCGCGCTTGCCAAAGCTGGAGCCGCGATGATTGGCATGGCCTTCCAGATCCAGCGCATTGGGCAGTTGCGCCAGCACATCGGTCTTGCCGGTACCGGTCATGCCGCCGACGACCACGAACCGACACTGCGCCACCGCCTGTTCGAGGGTCTCCAGCAGGAAGGTGCGCATGGCCTTGTAGCCACCGACCACCCGCGGGTAGTCGATGCCGGCTTCCTTGAGCCATTGCTGGACGATCTGCGAACGCAACCCGCCGCGGAAGCAGTACAGATAGCCCTGGGGATTGGCCTCGGCGAAGGCCACCCAGGCTTCGACCCGTTGCGCCTTGGTCTGGCCGCCGACCAGTTGGTGGCCCAGCTCGATGGCGGCTGCCTGGCCGTGCTGCTTGTAGCAGGTGCCGACTTTCTGCCGCTCCAGGTCGTTCATCAGCGGCAAGTTGACGACGCCAGGGAAGGCACCTTTGACGAACTCCACCGGTGCACGGGTATCCATCATCGGTACATCGGTGAGAAACAGCTCGCGGTAGTTGTGGGCGTCGTCGCGCATCAGAACACCTCTACCGCGTGACGCTGTCGTTCGACCAGCACACCGATGGGCGCCAGTTCCAGCCCCAGTTCGGCGGCGAGCGCAAGGAACTCGGCCTCGCCCTGCTCGCTGACGGCGATCAACAGACCGCCGCTGGTCTGCGGATCACAGAGCAGGTCGCGCTGCTCGTCACTGAGCGCCTCGATGCGCTCGCCGTAGCTGTCGAAATTGCGCAGCGTGCCACCCGGTACGCAACCCTCGGCGAGGTAGTGCTCGACGCCCGGCAGGCGCGGCACGGCGGCATAGTCCAGGCGCGCGCTGAGCCGCGCGCCGTCGGCCATTTCCACCAGGTGCCCGAGCAGGCCAAAGCCGGTGACGTCGGTCATCGCCGTGACCCCACCGAGTTTGCCGAAGCGGCTGCCCGGCTTGTTCAGGGTGCACATCCAGTCACGGGCCAGGCCGACGTCTTCGGCACGCAGCCTGGCTTTTTTCTCAGCGGTGGTGAGAATGCCGATACCCAGCGGCTTGGTCAGGTACAGCGTGTCGCCGACCTGGGCGGTGTCATTGCGTTTCATGTGTTTCTTCTGCACCACGCCGGTTACCGCCAGGCCGAAGATCGGCTCCGGCGCGTCGATGGAATGCCCGCCGGCCAGCGGAATACCGGCGGCATCGCAAACTGCGCGGCCACCGCGGATCACCTCGCGTGCGACTTCCGGCGGCAACAGATTGACCGGCCAGCCGAGAATGGCGATGGCCATCAGCGGGTCGCCGCCCATGGCGTAGATGTCGCTGATCGCATTGGTGGCGGCGATGCGACCGAAGTCGAAGGGGTCGTCGACGATGGGCATGAAGAAGTCGGTGGTCGAGACCACGCCGCGCTCCTCGTCGAGGGCATACACGGCGGCATCGTCCCGGGAGGCATTGCCCACCCAGAGATTCGGGTCGAGATTCTGTGCGCCGCTGCCTGCGAGGATTACCTCCAGCACCTTGGGGGAAATCTTGCAGCCGCAACCGGCACCATGGCTGTACTGGGTCAGGCGGATCGGCTCACTCATGGCAACGCTCTCGGCAACTGGGAAACAGGGCGCGGATTCTAGCAAAGCTGGTCTTTCTCGCGGCGCCTCCTATAATCGCCGCGCTCTCTAACGAATCCTTTGCAGCGCCTGTCCTGGCGCTGCTATCCGTTTTTTCCGCTATTGAACCGGAGAACTCCCATGCTCAAGCGCACCCTGACGCTCGCCGCCGGCCTCGCCCTGTCGGTTTCCGCCCTGACTGCCCACGCCGCCGAAACCCTGCGCGTATCGGCCATTCCCGACGAGGCGCCGACCGAACTGCTGCGCAAGTTCAAGCCGCTGGGTGCCTACCTGGAGCAGCAATTGGGCATGAAGGTCGAGTTCGTCCCGGTGGCGGACTACCCGGCAGTGGTCGAGGCGCTGGCCACCGATCGCCTCGACATGGCCTGGCTGGGCGGTTTCACCTTCGTGCAAGTGCATCTGAAGACGGGCAACGCCATTCCCCTGGTGCAGCGCGAACAGGATGCCGAGTTCACCAGCACGTTCATCACCGCCGACCCGAACGTGAAGTCGCTGGCCGACCTGAAGGGCAAGACCTTCGCCTTCGGCTCGGTGTCGTCTACCTCGGGCAGCCTGATGCCGCGCTACTTCATGCTGCAGGACGGTATCAAGCCGGAAACCTTCTTCAGCCGCGTGGCCTACTCCGGTGCCCATGACGCCACCGCCGCCTGGGTGCAGGCTGGCAAGGTCGATGCCGGCGTGCTCAACGCCAGCGTATGGGACAAGCTGGTCAACACCGGCAAGGTCGATACCGGCAAGGTCAAGGTGTTCGCCACCACACCGACTTACTTCGATTACAACTGGACGGTACGCGGCACCCTCAACCCGGCGCTGGCCGAGAAGATCAAGCAGGCCTTCCTGACCCTCGACCCGGCCAATCCGGAGCACAAGGCGATCCTCGATCTGCAGGCGGCGAGCCGCTTCATCGACACCAAACCCGAGAACTACAAGGGCATCGAAGAGGCTGCCCGTGCTGCCGACCTGCTGAAATGACCCTGCGCCTGTCCGGCATCGGCCTCAGGCACGGCAACGGCGTTCAGGCACTCGAGGATCTGCACCTGAGCATCGCTCGCGGCGAGCGGGTGGCGATCATCGGCCCGTCCGGCGCCGGCAAGTCGAGCCTGCTCAATCTGCTGGCCACGGCGCTGGCACCGAGCACGGGCGAGCTTGAGGTGCTTGGTGAAAGCCCCTGGCAACTGTCGAGCCGCCGACGGCAGCGGCTGCGCGCGCGCATCGGCCTGATTCATCAGGCGCCGCCGCTGCCTGCGCGGCAGCGGGTGATCACTGCGGTGCTGGCCGGCAAGCTCGGCCAGTGGGGCCTGGGCAAGAGCCTGCTGAACCTGCTGCACCCACTGGACATTCCCGGCGCACGCGCCGAGCTGGCGAAGCTGGATCTGGCCGACAAGCTGTTCGCCCGCTGCGGCCAGCTGTCTGGCGGTCAGTTGCAACGGGTCGGCATTGCCCGGGCCCTGTATCAGGCGCCAGAGCTGCTGCTCGCCGACGAACCGGTCTCGGCGATGGATCCGCGCCTGGCCGAGCACACGCTGTCGCTACTCTGCCGCCATGCAGAGGCCAATCAGGTGACCTTGGTCGCCAGCCTGCATACGGTGGAACTTGCCCTGGCGCATTTCCCGCGCATCATCGGCATCCGCGATGGGCAGGTCGTCTTCGACCTGAACGCCAGCGAAGTCGACCGGCAGCGCCTGGATGCCTTGTATGCCAACGAGCAACTGAGCCCGGCACCCCACAGCGAGGCGTCCGCCAGCCTTTGGGCACCGCGATGCTGAGAAGCGACCGGCGCGATCCCGCGGCCGCTCCACGTCTGCTCCTGAGCCTGCTGGCCCTTGCCCTACTATGGCCGGGTATCCGGCTGGCCGAGCTGGATCTGACGGTACTGCTGCAGCCGGACAGCAGCCAGTCGATGGGCAGCTTCCTCAAGGACTTCTGGCCGCCGGCTCAGGATGCCGACTTCCTTGCCCTGCTGCTGGAAGCCACCCTGCAGACCCTGGCCATCGCCACTGCGGGCATGGCCCTGGCTCTGCTGCTGGCGGTGCCGGCAAGCCTGCTGGCCAGCCGCGCGCTGTCCTTGTCGGCGGCGTCCCGCGGCGGGCGCCCCAGCCTGCTCGGTCAATGTCTGCGCTGGCCGGTGCGCGGGTTGCTGATCATCCTGCGCAGCGTGCCGGAAATCGTCTGGGCACTGCTGTTCGTGCGTGCCGTCGGCCTCGGCCCTACCGCGGGCGTGCTGGCCATCGCCATCACCTACGCGGGGATGCTCGGCAAGGTCTATGCGGAAATCTTCGAATCGGTGGATCAACGTCCGGTGCATGCCCTGCTGCAATCGGGCAGCGGACGCCTGGCGGCATTCGCCTACGGTGTATTGCCCAATGCGGCGGCGGAACTGACCTCTTACACGGTGTACCGCTGGGAATGTGCGGTACGCGCCTCGGTGGTGATGGGTTTCGTCGGCGCAGGCGGCCTGGGCCAACAGATCGACCTGTCCATGCGCATGTTCGCCGGTGCCGAGGTAGCGAGCATGTTGCTGACCTTCCTGGTGCTGGTGCTACTGGCCGACCAGCTCAGCCGCCTGCTGCGCGGGAGGTTCGCATGAAGCGCCTAGGTAACGGGTTACTGGTGCTGGCCATCACCGCCGCGGTGATCGGCTCATTCATTTACCTCGGCCTGGATCTGCTCAGCCTGGTCAGCGGTGACAGCCTCGGGCAGATGGGCAGCTACGCGCTGCGCTTCATGAGCCCGGATTTCAGCAGCGAGCACCTGCAGGCCACTGCTCGGGGCGCCATGGAAACCCTGGCCATGTCGGCGCTGGGCACCCTGCTCGCCGCCGTACTGGGCCTGTTCCTCGCCCTGCCCGCGGCTGGTCGCCTGGGCTGGCCGCTGCAAAGCGTCACCCGCTTGCTGCTCAACGCCCTGCGCGCCATCCCCGAGCTGGTCTGGGCGGTGCTGATGGTACTGGCCGCCGGCCTCGGCCCCAACGCAGGCACCCTGGCCCTGGCACTGCACACCGCCGGAGTGCTTGGCCGGCTGTTCGCCGAAGCGCTGGAAAACACACCACAGGAGCCGGCCGCGGCCATTCGCCTGCAGGGTGGCGGGGCGTGGATGGCCTTCTGTTACGGCACCCTGCCCTCCCTGTGGCCACAGCTGCTGGCCTACACCCTCTATCGCTGGGAAAACAATATCCGCATGGCGGCGATCATGGGCTTCGTCGGTGCAGGCGGGTTGGGCCAGATGCTGTACGTGAGCCTCAGCCTGTTTCAGGAAGCCCAGGCCAGCACGGTAATCCTTGCCATGTTGCTGCTGGTGCTCGCGGTGGATGCCTTCAGCGGCTGGACGCGGCAGCGCTGGGTGCGCAATTAATCCCGGACAGGCTTCGCCTGCTGGCGAGAAGATCAAACGGCACATCGCGCCTCCGTCAGGGCTCGATCGACCCTGCCAGCCGCCACCTAACGCCTGATACAACCCCACCAGCGCCAGAGAAGTTGCCTGGCTGCTGTCCACCAGTTCCTCCTCATTGACCAGCAAGGCGCGCTGCACCGATAGCACGTTGAGGTAGTCCACCGTGCCCTGGGCGTATTGCTGCTCTTCACAGCTTTGCGCCACGGCCTCTTGCAGATGATCGTGACGGCGTTGCTGGGCCTGGTAGGCGGCCATGGCGTCGTCCACTTCATGCCAGGCGCCGAGTACGGTGCGCTGGTAAGCGCGTACCAACGAACCGCGGTACTGAAGTGCAATGAAAAAGCCCTGCAGTGCAGGGCCTCCGGTACAGCATGCGGCGGGCTATTTGTTGCCCAGCTTCTTCAACTCTTCGTCACGCAGCTCGCGGCGCAGGATCTTGCCGACATTGGTGGTCGGCAGGCTCTCGCGGAACTCGACCTGCTTGGGCCGCTTGTAGCCGGTGAGGTTGTCGTGCATGTGCGCCATGACCTGTTCCTTGGTCAGGGTCATGCCCGGCTTGACCACCACGAACACCTTGATCGCCTCGCCGGAACGCTCGTCCGGAACGCCGATGGCGGCGCACTGCAGCACCTCGGGCAGGGTCACCAGCACGTCTTCCAGCTCGTTGGGATAGACGTTGAAGCCGGACACCAGGATCATGTCCTTCTTGCGGTCGACGATGCGGATGTAGCCGTCTTCCTGGATCAGACCGATGTCACCGGACTTGAACCAGCCATCGGCATCGATGACTTCGTCGGTGGCTTCCTGACGCTGCCAGTAGCCCTTCATCACCTGCGGGCCCTTGATGCACAGTTCGCCGATCTCGCCCAGCGCCAGGTCATTGCCCTGGTCGTCGATCACCTTGAACAGGGTCGAGGGCACCGGGATGCCGATAGTGCCGATCTGGATGTTCTGGATCGGGTTGACCGAGGCCACCGGGCTGGTTTCGGTGAGCCCGTAGCCTTCGCAGATGGCGCAGCCGGTGACCTGCTTCCAGCGCTCGGCGGCCGCCAGTTGCAGGGCCATACCGCCGGACAGGGTGACCTTGAGCGCCGAGAAGTCGAGCTTCTGGAAGTCCTGGTTGTTGCTCAGGGCCACGAACAGGGTGTTGAGGCCGACGAAGGCGCTGAACTTGAACTTGGACAGATCCTTGACCATGGTCGGCAGGTCGCGCGGGTTGGTGATCAGCACGTTGTGGTTGCCGATCAGCATCATCGCCATGCAGTGAAAGGTGAAGGCGTAGATGTGGTACAGCGGCAGCGGCGCGACGATGATCTCGCTGCCCTCGTTGAGATTGGAGCCCATCAGGGCCTTGCACTGCAGCATGTTGGCGATCAGGTTGCGATGGGTCAGCATCGCGCCCTTGGCCACGCCGGTGGTGCCGCCGGTGTACTGCAGCACGGCGATGTCTTCATGATCCGGGCTGGCTTCGCTGACGGCGCGCCCCTGCCCCTGGCTCAGGGCGGCGGTGAGCTTGATCGCGTGCGGCAGGTTGTAGGCCGGCACCATCTTCTTCACGTACTTGACCACGGCGTTGACCAGCAGGCGCTTGAACGGCGAGAGCAGGTCGCCGACCTCGGTCACCACCACGGTCTTGACCCCGGTCTTGGGCACCACCTGCTCGGCCAGGTGGGCCATGTTGGCCAGGCATACCAGCGCCTTGGCGCCGGAGTCGTTGAACTGGTGTTCCATTTCCCGGGCGGTGTACAGGGGGTTGGTGTTGACCACCACCAGGCCGGCACGCAGGGCGCCGAACACCACCACCGGGTATTGCAGAACGTTGGGCAGTTGTACGGCGATACGGTCGCCGGGTTGCAGATCGGTGTGCTGCTGCAGGTAGGCGGCGAAGGCGCCGGACAGCTCGTACAGCTCGCCGTAGGTGAGGGTCTTGCCCAGGTTGCTGAAGGCGGGCTTGTCGGCGAAGCGTTGGCAGGACTGTTTCAGTACCGCCTGGATGTTCGGGTACTGGTCGGGATCGATGTCGGCCGCGATCCCCACGGGATACTTGTCCTTCCAGAAGTTTTCGGTCATGGAAGCCCACTCCTAAGCAACAGCTTGATCTTCACCGCGAATGCGGTTGTTTGTTGTATGTTTGCCTGCATGTCGCCTTATGGATGGCGAAAAGCGGGCCGAGAGTAGCAGAGTTACCGAATACCGGCCAGAGCCCGAACGGCCCACCAAGTATCGAAAGTGACCAGAAACATAAAATAGTCACAAAGCAAGCCAGGCTCCGAGCTAGCGACCGAAAGCACAGGCGCCACATGCAAGAAGCTTTCAGGTCGTAGGATGGGTTCTGGCTTGAAGCTTGCAGCTTGTAGCTCTAATCACGCAACTCACGCCGCAGGATCTTGCCCACCGGCGTCATCGGCAACGAGTCGCGAAAGACGATGTGCCGGGGCACCTTGTAGGCGGTGAAATTCTCCTTGCAGTAGGCCTTGAGTTCCTCGGCGCCGAGGTTGCTGTCGCGGGCGACCACGAACAGCTTGACCGCCTCGCCGGATTTGTCGTCCGGCACGCCGATGGCCGCGCAACTGGCGACCTTCGGGTGGGCCATGACCACGTCCTCGATCTCGTTGGGGTACACGTTGAAGCCGGAGACGATGATCATGTCCTTCTTGCGGTCGACGATGTGCACGAAGCCGTCCTCATCGATCAGCGCGATATCGCCCGACTTGAACCAGCCCTCGGCGTCCAGCACTTCGGCGGTCGCTTCCTCGCGCTTCCAGTAGCCCTTCATCACCTGCGGGCCCTTGATGCACAGCTCGCCGCGCTCGCCCAGCGGCAGCTCGTTGCCCTCGTCATCGATGATCTTGAACGCCGTGCCCGGCACCGGGATACCCACACTGCCCAGGCGCGCGCTCTCGCCATAGGGGTTGGCGCTGGCCACCGGCGAGGTCTCGGTCAGGCCATAGCCCTCCACCACCACGCAGCCGGTGATGGCCTGCCAGCGCTCGGCCGTGGCCTTGACCAGGGCGGTGCCCCCGGAGTTGGTGGCCTTGAAACTGGAAAAATCGAGGTGCTTGAAGCGCGGGTGATCCATCAGCGCGACGAACAGGGTGTTGAGCCCCAGCAGCGCGGTGAACTTCCACTTGCCCAGTTCCTTGACGAAGCCGGGAATGTCGCGGGGGTTGGTGATCAGCACGTTGTGATTGCCGTTGAGCATCATGCACATGCAGTTCGCGGTGAAGGCATAGATGTGGTACAGCGGCAACGGCGCGATCATGATCTCCTGGCCCTGCTTCATCAGCGGCGCGCCGTCGGGGCCGTGCTGCGACATGCAGGCGTCCACCTGCAGCATGTTGGCGATCAGGTTGCCATGGGTGAGCATCGCGCCCTTGGCCACGCCGGTGGTGCCGCCGGTGTACTGCAGCACGGCGATATCCCCCTGCCCGGCCGCGACCGGCCGCAGCGCATGCGCACGACCCTGGCTCAGCACCTGCTTGAACGGCAGCGCCTGGGGCAGGTGGTAGTCGGGCACCATCTTCTTGACCTTCTTCACCACGGTGTTGACCAGCCAGCCCTTGAGGGTCGGCAGCAGGTCGCCCATGCGCGCCTCGATCAGGTAGTCGATATCCGTGTCGGGCAGCACCTCCTGCACCCGCTTGCCGAACAGGTTCAGGTACACCAGCGCCCGCACCCCGGCATCCTGGAACTGATGGCGCATCTCGCGGGCGGTATACAGCGGGTTGGTGTTGACCACGACCAGTCCGGCGCGCAGGGCGCCGAACACGGCGATGGGATACTGCAGCACGTTGGGCATCTGCACGGCGATGCGCTCGCCGGGCTGCAGGTCGGTGTGCTGCTGCAGGTAGGCGGCGAAGGCGGCGGACAGGCGATCCAGCTCGGCATAGCTCAGCGTCACCCCCAGGTTGCTGAACGCCGGACGGTCGGCGAAGGTCTTGCACGAACGCTCGAACACTTCGACCACCGACCGGTAGGCGCCCATGTCGATGTCGTTGGGTACGCCGGCGGCGCGTTTGTCGTTCCAGAAATCAGGTTGCATTGTTGTTATCCTCTTCCCCTGAATGATCCGCCCTGCCAAGCGCAGACCAGAGGCCTGCCAAGGGCTCACCCGAACTTAGCAGCTCGCCGCGGGGGCGCAAACCGTTGGGCGGGTTCAATCAATACCGTGAATTTCAGCCACTGCGTTCCTCGGGGAAAGCTTCTACAATGCGCGCCATTCGCAGGCTCAAGGAATCGCCATGCTGCACCGAACGCTCTGGCTGGACAGCAGTGATGGCGTGCCCCTGTACGTCAATCACTGGTACGCCGAAGACGCCCCCAGAGCGGTGCTGATGGTGGCCCATGGCATGGCCGAGCACAGCGGCCGCTACGCGCGTCTGGGCGCTGCCCTGGTCGCCGCGGGCATGCAGCTGTATGCGCATGACCAGCGCGGCCACGGCCGCACGGCGGAACAGGGCACGCTCGGTCATTACGCCGACCATGACGGCTGGGAGCAGGTGGTCGACGACCTCGCCAGCCTCAACCACCATATCCGCCAGCAGCACCCGCGTACCCCGATCTTTCTGCTGGGCCACAGCATGGGCAGCTATATCGGCATGGCCTACCTGATGCGCCACAGCAGCAGCCTGCAAGGCGCCATCCTCTCGGGCTCCAACTACCAGCCGCTGGCGCTGTACCGCGTGGCGGCGCTGATCGCCCGCTTCGAACGCTGGCGACAGGGCGCCACGGGCCGCAGCGCACTGATCGAACGCCTCTCGTTCGGCGCCTTCAACAAGGCCTTCAGGCCCAACCGTACCGCGTTCGACTGGCTGAGCCGCGACCCGCTCGAGGTCGACCGTTACCTCGCTGACCCGCTGTGCGGTTTTCGCTGCAGCAACCAGCTGTGGCTCGATCTGCTCGGCGGCCTGCAGCACATCACCCCGCCACGCAACCTGGCGCAGATCGATCCCGAGCTGCCGATCCTGGTGATCGGCGGCGAGTGCGACCCGCTCAGCCAGGGCCGGCGCCTGCAGGACCTGGCCAACGCCCTCGGCCGCTCCGGGCACGCCCGCACCCTTCTGAAGATGTATCCCCAGGCCCGTCACGAGCTGCTCAACGAGCGCAACCGCGACGAGGTCACCCGCGACCTGATCGACTGGCTGGAGCAGGCCCTGCAGCAGCCCCGCCAGCGAACCCCACGACCCCAGGAACCTCACGCATGAGTCAAAGCAGCAACACGCCCTACGAAGCCCTAGAAGTCGGACAGACCGCCAGTTACAGCAGAACCGTGGAAGAACGCGACATCCAGCTGTTCGCCGCCGTCTCCGGCGATCACAACCCGGTGCACCTGGATGCCGGATACGCGGCTACCACCATGTTCAAGGAACGCATCGCCCACGGCATGTTCAGCGGTGCGCTGATCAGCGCCGCGGTGGCCTGCACCCTGCCCGGCCCCGGCACCATCTATGTCAGCCAGCAGATCAGCTTCAGAAAACCGGTCAAGCTGGGCGATACCCTCAGCGTGCGCCTGGAGATCCTGGAAAAGCTGCCGAAATTCCGCGTGCGCATCGCCACCCGCGTGTTCAACCAGCACGACGATCTGGTGGTCGACGGCGAGGCCGAAATCATCGCCCCGCGCAAGCAGCAGACCGTCGAGCTGACGACCCTGCCGGCGATCAGCATCGGCTGACCACAGCCGGGCCCGCCGGAGCGCCATCGGCAAGCTCGTAGCCTGGGTCAAGCGCGGCGATAGCCAGGTAACGCTTCCCCGGGTGTCGCTACGCTCGACCCGGGCTACCGGGCCGATACGGCGTCTCGCCCCTTGCGCCTGAGCCCCCATGCGGTGCAGGCGGGTGGGCAAGGCGCACCACGCTGGAACAAGACTGTTCCGATGGCACAATGAAAACCCCGTAGAATGCTCGATCGGCGTAATTTCTTGTGCATGGCGCACAACGCCATTTGTAACGCCCGCCACCTTCCTCGCTTTGGCACGTCGCCTGCTATGGACAGGGCTCCCTCCCACCCTGACAGAGCCCGGCCATGACGCAAGACAGCGACTATCCCTTGAGCGAGGTACCGGCAGGCGCCCGCAAAGGCCTGTTTTCCACCTCCATCATGTTGTTCTCCTTCACCTTCTTCACCGCCACCATGTTCGCCGGCGGCAAGATCGGCATGGCCTTCGACTTCACTACCCTGATCTGGGCGGCGATCATCGGCAACCTGCTGCTCGGTCTGTATGCCGCGGTGCTCGGCCTGATCGCCTGCCGCAGCGGCCTGAATTCGGTGCTGATGGGCCGCTTCTGCTTCGGCGAGGCCGGCAGCAAGCTGTCCGACGTGCTGCTGGGCTTCACCCAGATCGGCTGGTACGCCTGGGGTACGGCGACCATCGCCATCGTCCTGGTGAAGATTCTCGATCTGCCGGAGGCGCTGACCCTGCCGTTGATGGTGCTGTTCGGCTTCGCCTTCTGCATCACCGCCTTCATCGGTTACCAGGGCCTGGACATCCTCTCGCGCATCGCCGTGCCGGCCATGCTGGCGCTGCTGGTCAGCTCGCTGTGGATCGCCACCCGTGACATCGGCGGCCTGGACGCGCTGCTGGCCATCGAGCCGACCCAGAGCATGACCCTGAGCGTGGCCATCACCCTGGTCTTCGGCACCTTCGTCAGCGGCGCGACCCAGGCCACCAACTGGACGCGCTTCGCCCGTAGCGGACGCATCGCCATGCTCGCCAGCATGGTCGGCTTCTTCCTCGGCAACGGCCTGATGATCGTCGCCGGCGCCTATGGCGCCATCGTCTACCAGCAGCCGGACATGGTCGAAGTGCTGGTGCTGCAGGGCCTGTCGATGGCCGCCGTGGTGATGCTGTTCCTCAACCTGTGGACCACCCAGGACAACACCATCTACAACTTCGCCGCCGCCGGCTGCAACCTGCTGCGCACCGGCCGGCGCAAGAGCGTGACCCTGGTCGGCGCCGGCATCGGCACGCTGCTGGCCATCGGCGGCATGTACGAGTTGCTGATTCCGTTCCTGGTGCTGCTCGGCTCGATCATTCCGCCCATCGGCGGGGTGATCATGGCCGACTACTTCTACGGTCACCGGGGCCGCTACCCGCTGCTGCTCGAAGCCCGCCTGCCCGCCTTCAACTGGGTGGGCCTGGGCGCCTACGCCGCCGGCGCGCTGTGCGCCTACTTCTCGCCCTGGGTCGCGCCCCTGGTGGGCATCGCGGTATCGGTGCTGGTCTATATCGCCCTGTTCGAGGTGAGCAAGGCGCGCGCCGCACGCAAGCTGGTCGCCGACGCATGAACCTGAGCGTGGCCGACGTCCTCGCCCTGCCCGGCCTGCACAGCCTGCGCCTGCGCGCCGGGCGGGCGGCGCTGGGCAATCCGGTGCGCTGGCCCTATGTCGCGGAAAACGCCGATATCGCCGAGTGGGTGATGGGCGGCGAACTGGTGTTCGTCACCGGTATCAACCACCCGCGCGACGAGGCCAATCTGCTGCTCCTGGTGCGCCAGGCCCATGAGCGGGCCACCGCCGGCCTGGTGATCCTCACCGGCGCCGAATACATCCAGGCGATCCCCGACAGCGTGGTCGCCGAGGCCGAACGCCTTGGCGTGCCGCTGCTGGAGCAGCCCTATCAACTGAAAATGGTGGTGGTCACCCAGGCCATCGGCACCGCGCTGGTGCAGCAGCAGATGCTCGGCAGCTCGCGCCAGCACGTGCTCGAACAGTTGCTCGAGGGCGACTACCAGTCCCTGCAGGTGCTGCTCCAGCGTGCCGACAGCCTCGCCCTGCCGCTGGCGGTTCCGCGCCAGGTGGCGCTGTTCAAGCTGCAGGGCAGCGAACGGCTGTTCGCGGCCGATGCCGCGCCCAGTGGCGAACGCCTGCTGCAGGACAACCGCCAGCGCCTGCAATTGCGTGTGGAACAGTGCCTGCACGGCTTCGGCGACGCCCTGCCGCTGATCGGCCAGGGCGAGCACTGGATCGCCTTGCTGCCCTGCGCGGCCGCGGCCGATGAACAGCGCAACCGCCAGGCGCTGATGGACCTGCTCGCCGAACTCAATCCGCTGCTGGCGCCGCAGCGCCTGTTCCTCGGCCTGAGCAGCGCCGGCCACGGCCCGGCGCGCTTCGCCCAGGCCCTGGGCGAGGCGCGTCAGGCGCTGGTCGCCGCCCAGGCCTTTCCCGAGCGCCTGGGCCTGTGCGGTTTCAATGAGCTGGGGGTGATCGAGCTGCTCGCGGCGATTCGCGACCGCACCTTGCTCGACCGCTTCGTCGACGCCACCCTGGGTCCGCTGATCGGCGACGACTCGCGGCACGAGCCGGTGCTGATGCCGACCCTGGAAGCCTGGTTCTTCGACAACGCCAACCTGGCCCTGGCCGCCCAGCGCCTGGGCGTGCACCGCAATACCCTGAGCTACCGTATACAACGCATCGAAGCGTTGACCGGCTGCTCGTTCAACGATCCCCACGACCGCCTGAACATCAGCATCGCCCTGCTGATCCGCCGCCTGTCGTCACCCAGCCTGCCAAGGAGTAGTCAGCCATGAACATCGTCAACGCCCGCCTGCGCGGCCGCGAAGGCCTCCATCGCCTCGACCTGGACGGCCCGCGGATCGCCGCCATCGCCCCCCAGCCGGGTTCGGTCGCCGCCGCGGCGGACGACCTGGACGCCGCCGGCAACCTGGTGGTGCCGCCCTTCGTCGAACCGCACATCCACCTCGACGCCACCCTCACCGCCGGCGAGCCGGCCTGGAACATGAGCGGCACGCTGTTCGAGGGCATCGAGCGCTGGGCCGAACGCAAGGCCCTGGTCACCTTTGATGACACCAAGACGCGGGCGAAGAAGACCATCGACATGCTGGTCGACCATGGCATCCAGCACGTGCGCACCCACGTCGACGTCACCGACCCGACCCTGGCCGCGCTCAGGGCGATGGTCGAGGTGCGCGAGGAAACCCGCCAGCTGATCGACCTGCAGATCGTCGCCTTTCCCCAGGAAGGCATCGAGTCCTATGCCAATGGCCGCGCCCTGATGGAACAGGCCATCGAACTGGGCGCCGACGTGGTCGGCGGCATCCCGCATTTCGAGAACACCCGCGACCAGGGGGTCAGCTCGATCAAGTTCCTCATGGACCTGGCCGAACGCAACGGCTGCCTGGTCGACGTGCACTGCGACGAGACCGACGACCCGCAGTCGCGCTTTCTCGAAGTGCTGGCCGAAGAAGCCCGCGTGCGCGGCATGGGCGAGCGGGTCACCGCCAGCCACACCGTGGCCATGGGCTCCTACGACAACGCCTACTGCTCCAAGCTGTTCCGCCTGCTGAAGATATCGAAGATCAATTTCGTCTCCTGCCCCACCGAAAGCATTCACCTGCAAGGCCGTTTCGACACCTACCCGAAACGTCGCGGCCTGACCCGTGTCGCCGAGATCGACCGGGCCGGGATGAACGTCTGCTTCGGCCAGGACTCGATCGTCGACCCCTGGTACCCGCTGGGCAACGGCAACATCCTGCGCATCCTCGAAGCCGGCCTGCATATCTGCCACATGCTCGGCTACGCCGACCTGCAACGCAGCCTCGACCTGATCACCGACAACAGCGCCCGCACCCTCAACCTGGGCGAGCGCTACGGCCTGGAAGTGGGCCGCCCGGCCAATCTGCTGATCCTCTCGGCGCCTGACGATTACGAGATGATCCGCACCCAGGGCCATGCCCTGGTCTCCGTACGCCACGGTGAGGTGCTGATGCGCCGGACACCGGCGAGCGTGCAACGCGGCTGACTGTAGGAGGGGCCTCCGCGTCTTCGACGCAGCGCTGTCGCGCAGCAAACCGACCGTAGATGGGTCGGGCCGCGTAGGATGGGTGGCAACCCATCAATTTCCGATGGGTTGTCACCCATCCTACACGGCTGTGGGAGGGGCTTTAGCCGCGAAGCGCTCGATCAGGCGATTACAGGATCGCGGCTAAAGCCCCTCCCACCACTTCGGTCGTGTCCCCTACTGCTCCATCACCCGCACGCTGGCGGTCATGCCGGCGCTGAGCCGCACCTGTTCCGGCACCGACTGCAGCTTGATGCGCACCGGGATGCGCTGGGCCAGGCGCACCCAGTTGAAGGTCGGCTCGACATCGGCGAGCAATTGTCCATCCGGGCTGGCGTTGCGGTCGGTGATGCCGCGGCTGATGCTCTCCACTTCACCGGACAGCGGTTCGTCGCCGCTCATCAGCCATACCTGCACAGCCGCCCCGGGGCGCACCTGCGGCAGCTTGGTTTCTTCGAAATAGGCCTGCACGTAGAACGAGGCACTGTCGATCAACGCCATCACCGGCTCACCGGCACGCACGTAGTTACCCTGAGCCAGGCGCAGGTTGGTGACCTGGCCGTCGCGCGGCGCCCGGACCTCGCTGCGCGCCAGGTTGAGCTCGGCCACCTTGACCGCCGCCTGGGCCTCGCGCAATTCGCCACGAGCGATCTGCGCGTTGATCTGCGCGTTCTCGCGCAACTCGGCGCTGATCGCCTGCGGCCCCAGGTGGGCGCGCCGGTCGGCCTCGTGCTCGCGCAGGCTGAGCTGCTGCTGGCGGGTGTCGGCGACCGCCCGGGCCTGTTCGAGCGCGGCCTGGTAGCGCTCGCGGTCGATGCTCAGCAACAGGTCGCCGGCCTTGACCTCCTGGTTGTCGCGCACCTCGAGCGCCACCACCCAGCCGGACACGTCCGGGGCGATGGTGATCACATCGGCGCGCACCCGCGCGTCCCGCGTCCAGGGCGAATACAGGTAATGCTGCCAGATCCAGTGTCCTGCCAGCAGCGCCACGGCTACCAGCGCCAGGGTGACGCCGACGCGAATCGTCGCACGCATTGAACCATCTCCTCAGGAATTATCGACGCCAGCCTGCCGGTCGCTCCGGTCAGACCCGCTCAACCGCGTCCCAGCACGGCAATCACCGCCGCCAGCACGCAGACATACAGGGCACAGTCGAACAGCGCCTCGTGCCAGATCCAGCGCGCCGCGCCGACCCGCTGCAGGCCCATGCGCAACAGTCCGGTCAGCAGCAGCGCCAGCAAGGCGTAGATCAGCATCGGGCTGAGCAGCACCCCAGCCAGTGACCACTCACGCAGTCCCATGTCGTTCTCCTTGCAAGGCGCACCAGTGGCGCCAGCCACTTTGCAATTGCAGCAGCGCGGCCTGGGCCAGGCGCCGGTCGATACTGGGCGTGGCCGCGCGCAGCGCCAGCAGCAGCTCATCCACCGCCGCATCCAGGGCGGCGGCGCGGTGCGCTGCCGGGCCGCGCAACAGCACGCTCTCCAGGTGTCGCAGAAAGCGCTCCTCGGCCATGCCCAGCGGGACATCGGCGGCGGCCAGGCAGCCACGCAAGTGCACCAGCTCATCGCCCAGATCGAGGCTGGCGACACCGTCGTCCCAACGGCTGCGGGCCTGATCCGGCAACGCCGGGTAATGCCGCGCCAGTTGCAGCAGGCGGTCGGCCATACGTCCGCCGAACCAGTTGTCGGCGCTGCGCAGCGGTCGCCGTGTCAGACGCCCGAGATCCACCTGGATCGCCCTGAGCAGGCGCCGCCCATGCCACACCGGGTTGCGCAGGGTCACCAGATGGAACGCCAGCACGGCACAGGCCACGCCGAGCAGCATGGCCATGGCCTCGTTGATGAACAGAGCCACGTCATAGCGCATGACGTTCTGCGGTGCGCAGAGCACGATGAGATGCAGGCAGAAGGCGGTCGAGGTGGCGCCGAGCGCCGGCTTGGCCATGCCCAGGGCGCCGAAGAACAGGGGTACGCCGAGCACCAGGCAGAGCATGACGAAACCGCTCAGCTGCGGCAACAGCACCTGGCCGACGATAAAGGCCACCGGCAGGGCATAGAGGATGCCACGCAGGAACATCATGCCGATCTGCGGCGCCGTCTCCCGACTGGCGAACAGGCTGCAGACCACGGCGCCCAGCAGCAGCGCCCCGGACGCCGATGTCCAGGCGCTGGCCAGCCAGAATGCCGACAGCGCGAGAAAGGTCAGCGCACTGCGCGCACCGTATACCGCCGCACTCTGCCAGTCGCGGTGCCAGGACAGCGCCGCCGGCGCATCCAGCGGCGCAGCGCCCTGCTCCACCGCCAGCAAGGAAACGCGCGCGGTCTGCACGCGCAGCAGCAGCAACGCCAGGCGCTCCAGACAGAACTGCTGCACCGGCGCCCAGCCGGGTTGCAGGGCGACCTCGCGCAACTGCCCGGCCAGGGCTGGCAGCTCCTCGGATTCCGCATCGTCCAGGCGCTGGCGCACGTGTTGCAGCCAGGGCGCCAGCGCCTGGCGCTCGTCCTCGCGCAACTGCTGCCACTGGCGTGCCGCGCCGCGCGCCAGGCGCAACACCCCGAGCAGGTCACGGCTGAGCACACGCAGGGCCACCGCGCGCTGCCGGCCCCGGTTGCCTTCGAACCAGGCGTGCTCGCGCTGGGCATCCACGGCGACGATACGCCCCAGCACCTCGAGCAGCCCCTGGCGCGGCTGCGGCTCGCCGCTGAGCGCCTGGTTGGCGGTTTTCACCCCGGCCTGCCAGGCATCGCGCGCCTGCCGGCTAAGCTGGCGCTCCACCCGCTGCGGCCAGAGCAGCGCGCTGACCAGCGTGGCGCAGACGATCCCCAGGGAAATTTCCGTACAGCGGGCGATGGCCTCCTCGAACACCAGCAAGGGGTTGTGCAGAATCGGCAAGGCGATGATCGCCACCGTATAGCCGGCCAGCACGAACGCATAGGACCAGGCACTGCGCAACATGGTCGAGGCCGCGGTGCACAGCCCCAGCCACAGCGCCATGGCGCCGATGAACAGCCAGGGCGCCTGGGCGAACAAGCCCATGAAAAGCACCGCCATGCAGGTGCCGACCAGGGTGCCGAGCAGGCGCGCCAGGCCCTTCTGCACCACCATGCCGGACAGCGGCTGAGCGACGATGAAGGCCGTCATCAGCGCCCACTGCGGCTGTTCCAGGCCGAAACGCATGGCGCACCAAAGCGCCAGACCGCCGCCGAGCAGGGTCTTGATGGCGAACTGAAGGGCTTGCGGGCTGGGCGCGAGAAACGCCAGCAAAGCATCACGCACGGTGCTTACCTGAGGCTGGGCTGATATGAAAATAGCTGGAAGGAAGCGGATTCGCCTCCTGTGCAGGAAGGTAATTATTAGCTAGCTAACTATGTCCTGTCCAGCGCATGCCGCCATCGGCGCCGGCCGATCAGGCGTGGACAGCCCCGCAGGCAGCGGCAACTGCAAGATCCCTTTCGCGCAGACGAAAAAAAGGGCGACCGAAGTCGCCCAAATGCCTTGCGTGCTCGTTGAATCCGGAACTCGGCGCGGCCCGTCCTTATGCCCTCCCCTTCGGGCCGTCGCCAGACGACGTTAGACATGACTCCCGGCCATTTTTTGTGGCCTGCCATCCCTGGCGGCCACCCTGCGGGCCGTCGCCAGCGACGTCAAAAATGACTCCCGGTCATTTTTTGTGCGCGTCCTTCCAGATGAAATAGCCAACCCCTGTGCAGAACGCGACCACCAGGCCAACGGTGCCGACTCCGGCGAGAACCACCCCATCGATGAACATGACCGCCTCCTGCATCCGCTGCTCGGGTATGGCGTTACGTTAGCAACGCAGCGCCAGGCGCAATTGATCCAGGTCAAGAGCCGCACGTCGCCTGGGCGCAGCGGCTGCAGGACACTGATCCAGGTCAACGGAAAGTGGCTGGAGTGGGCAGAAACAAGGCCGGCATCCACGAATGGGATGCCGGGAAAGAAGGTGCTCGGGGCCGCGGCGCGACAGCCTGCCGCGGGCAGGCCATGGGGCCCCCGGTGTCGGTCACCGCTTCTTTGGCTTGCCCTTGGACTTCTTCTTGGCCTTGGCCAAGGGCATCGCCTGCTCGAAGGCCTGGCGCATTTCCTCGAGCTTCTTGTCGCGCAGGTCATGGATGCGCTTGTCGCGCTCGGCGTTGAAATCGATCAGTTTCACATCGTTGCTCATAGCGGCGACCGGATCAGACGAAAAGTGAGGTTCAGGCGTGGCGCGCAGTGGCTGCGCGTCTTCGCCACCTGGTGCTGCCAATGATGCTGCGTCTGCCCGGCCATGACCAGTAGCGAGCCATGCTCCAGTGGCAGGGAATGTTCGATGCGCTGCTGCCCCTTGCGACGCAGGTCGAAGCGTCGGGTTGCGCCCAGACTCAAGGACACCACCAGCGGATCGGCCCCCAGCTCGGGCTCGTCGTCGCTGTGCCAGCCCATGGAGTCCTGGCCGTTGCGGTAGCAGTTGAGCAGCGCGCCATTGAGCGGCTGGCCCACGGCCTCCACCAGCCGCCGGCGGATCTCGGCCAGCAGCGGCGTCCAGGGCAACGGTTGATGGGTCATGCCGGAGTAGCGATAACGGATTCCGGCATCGCCATACCAGGCCAGCAACCGCGGTACCGGGTGGCGGCGACCGTAGAGAACCACCTCGGGCCGTTGCCAGAGGGTTTCGTCGAGCAGACGCCGTAGCCAGTCGTCGGCGGTGGCAGCGTCGAGCCAATGACGCTGGTAGCTCAACTCGGCACCGGGCAAGCGTGGCGCGGGATCGTCGAACAGAGCGCCCTGCAGGGCGCGTCCGGGGCTGGCGGGGTTCACACTTCGACATCCACCCACAGCCCCTGGCGGGGCAGTTCCTCGAGCGCCGGCTCGTCGTCCTCCGCCACGTCGCCCTCGGCCAGCTCGGCCGGGGTGTAGCCACGCCGCTGACGGCGCCGTTGCTCCTCGCGCAGGCGTTCCTCGATGTCCTGCGGATGGCGCTTGTCCAGGCTCACCCCACTCTCCTGAGCAGTCTCCGACACCGGCGTGACCGGGGGAACGTCGGGCCGGGGCTTGATCACGTCCTGCTGGGCGGTGACCGGAACCAGGCTGTGGGGGATGGGTGGCAACATGGTTGCGTTCTCCTTTCGAGTCTTGTCGGCCTCGAAACAAGCGACTTTAACTACACTTTCGACCGGACATCCATCACTAAGTGCCGAATGGGATACCGATGTGCCTTTGGCTGAGCCCGGCGTTCCGTTACCATAGCCGGCTTTTTCATACGGGAGACAGGCATGGCGGAGTATCAACCGGGGCAACGCTGGATCAGCGACAGCGAAGCGGAACTGGGCTTGGGAACCATCCTCATGCAGGACGGCCGCATGCTCACCGTGCTCTACCCGGCAACCGGCGAAACCCGCCAGTACGCGACCCGCAATGCGCCCCTGACCCGCGTGCGCTTTTCCCCCGGCGACGAGATCACCCATTTCGAGGGCTGGAAGCTGACCGTGCAGGAAGTCGACGATGTCGACGGCCTGCTGGTCTACCACGGCCTCGACGCGCAGCACCGGAGCGTCACCCTGCCGGAAACCCAGCTGTCGAACTTCATCCAGTTCCGCCTGGCCAGCGACCGCCTGTTCGCCGGCCAGATCGATCCGCTGCCCTGGTTCGCCCTGCGCTACCACACCCTGGAATTCACCAGCCGCCAGTTGCAATCCTCGCTGTGGGGCCTGGGCGGTGTGCGTGCGCAACCCATCGCCCACCAGTTGCACATCGCCCGTGAAGTGGCTGACCGCATCGCACCGCGCGTGCTGCTGGCCGACGAAGTGGGCCTGGGCAAGACCATCGAAGCGGGCCTGGTGATCCACCGCCAGTTGCTCACCGGCCGCGCCAGCCGCGTGCTCATCCTGGTGCCGGAGAACCTGCAGCACCAATGGCTGGTGGAAATGCGCCGGCGCTTCAACCTGGAAGTGGCGCTGTTCGACGCCGAACGCTTCCTCGAGAGCGACGCCAGCAACCCCTTCGAGGACGCGCAGCTGGCGCTGGTCGCCCTGGAATGGCTGTGCGACGACGAGAAGGCCCAGGACGCGCTGTTCGCCGCCGGCTGGGATCTGTTGGTGGTCGACGAAGCCCACCACCTGGTCTGGCACCCGGAAAAGGCCAGCCGCGAGTACAGCCTGGTCGAACAGCTGGCCGAAGTCATTCCCGGCGTGCTGCTGCTCACCGCGACCCCCGAACAACTCGGCCAGGACAGCCACTTCGCCCGCCTGCGCCTGCTCGACCCCAACCGCTTCCACGACCTGCAGGCGTTCCGCGCCGAAAGCGCCAACTACAAGCCCATCGCCGAAGCCGTGCAGGAGCTGCTGGATCAGGGCCGGCTGTCGCCCCAGGCGTACCAGACCATCCACGACTTCCTCGGTGCCGAAGGCGAGGCGCTGCTCGCCGCGGTCGCCGATGGCGACATCGAAGCCAGCGCCCGCCTGACCCGCGAACTGCTCGACCGTCACGGCACCGGCCGCCTGCTGTTCCGCAACACCCGCGCCGCCGTCCAGGGCTTCCCCGAACGCGAGTTGCACGCCTATCCGCTGCCGAGCCCGGACGAGTACCTGGAGCTGCCCCTGGGCGAGCATGCCGACCTGTACCCCGAGGTCAGCTACCAGGCGCAGCCGGAGATCGAGGAAGAACAGCGCTGGTGGCGCTTCGACCCACGGGTCGAATGGCTGATCGACACCCTGAAGATGCTCAAGAAGTTCAAGGTGCTGGTCATCTGCGCCCACGCCGAAACCGCCATGGACCTGGAAGACGCCCTGCGCGTGCGTTCCGGCATCCCGGCCACGGTGTTCCACGAAGGCATGAGCATCCTCGAGCGCGACCGTGCCGCGGCCTACTTCGCCGATGAGGAGTTCGGCGCCCAGGTGCTGATCTGTTCCGAGATCGGCAGCGAGGGGCGCAACTTCCAGTTCGCCCATCACCTGGTGCTGTTCGACCTGCCGGCGCACCCGGATCTGCTCGAGCAGCGCATCGGCCGCCTCGACCGCATCGGCCAGAAGCACCGCATTCAACTGCACGTGCCGTACCTGGAGAACAGCCCCCAGGAACGCCTGTTCCAGTGGTACCACCAGGCGCTCAACGCCTTCCTCGCCACCTGCCCGACCGGCAACGCCCTGCAGCAGCAGTTCGGCAGCCGCCTGCTGCCGATGCTGGAAAACGCCGACGACGGCCAGTGGCAGACCCTGGTCGACGAGGCCACCGCCGAGCGCCAGCGCCTGGAAAGCGAGCTGCACGCCGGCCGCGACCGCCTGCTGGAACTCAATTCCGGCGGCGCCGGTGAAGGCGAGGCCCTGGTGGAAGCGATCCTCGAGCAGGACGATCAATTCGCCCTGCCGATCTACATGGAGCAGTTGTTCGACGCCTTCGGCATCGACAGCGAGGATCACTCGGACAACGCGCTGATCCTGCGTCCCAGCGAGAAGATGCTCGACGCCAGCTTCCCCCTCGGCGACGACGAGGGCGTGACCATCACCTACGACCGCAACCTGGCCCTGGCCCGCGAGGACATGCAGTTCCTCACCTGGGAACATCCCATGGTGCAGGGCGGCATGGACCTGGTGCGTTCGGGCTCCATGGGCAACACCTCGGTGGCGCTGATCAAGAACAAGGCGCTCAAGCCCGGCACCGTGCTGCTGGAACTGCTCTACGTCAGCGAAGTGGTGGCGCCGCGCAACCTGCAGCTGGGCCGCTACCTGCCGCCGGCGGCGCTGCGCTGCCTGCTCGACGGCAATGGCAACGACCTGGCCTCCAAGGTTTCCTTCGAAACCCTCAACGATCAGCTGGAAAGCGTGCCGCGCGCCAGCGCCAACAAGTTCGTCCAGGCCCAGCGCGACAGCCTCAACCCGCAGATCAGCGCCGGCGAAGCCAAGATCATGCCGCGCCATGTCGAGCGGGTGAACGAAGCCAAGCGCCGCCTGGCCGCCGAGACCGACGAGGAACTGGCCCGCCTGACCGCCCTGCAGGCGGTCAACCCCAGCGTACGCGACAGCGAACTGGAGGCCCTGCGCCAGCAGCGCGAACAGGGCCTGGCGATGCTCGACAAGGCGGCCCTGCGCCTGGAAGCCATTCGCGTGCTGGTCGCCGGCTAAACTCTCCCGCCCGCTCTCTGCAGGACGTAGGGTGGACAACGCTCTTTTTGTCCACCATTGCGATCGCGGAGTGGTGGACGGGTGAAGCGTCGTCCACCCTACGGCTTCTGGCTTGAAGCTTATGGCCGCTCCTAAACCATCTGCAAATGCGCCTTGCGCGTCGGCGCCGGATAGGTGCTGTCGATCGCCTGCAGATCGGCGGCGCTCAGTTCGTAGGGTGGATGACGCTTTTTTCATCCACCATTGCGATCATAGAGCGGTGGACGGATCGGGCCGCGCAGGCAAGCGTCATCCACCCTTGTATCTCGACTACAGCCTTTTAACGAGGCTATGGTTCCCGACTGATCCACGGGGGAGGAGCTGCAAGCCGTGTCCACCCTTAAGCCTTGAGCTTGCAACGTAGATTGCGCTGCGCCCTCCACACTCATCCGCTAAGTCCGAACGGTATCCAGAGCTTCGAGCTCGCATCAGCAAGG
>NZ_QJUM01000003.1 GCF_004327355.1 Phytopseudomonas dryadis | reverse complement strand
TGAAACGACGCATCGCCGATGGTAGTGTGGGGTTTCCCCATGTGAGAGTAGGTCATCGTCAAGCTTCTACCAGAAACCCCAGATCTCGACAGAGGTCTGGGGTTTCGTCTTTTGGGGGCGGGGAAATTCAAGCGATGGAGAGTGTCTCGCAGTGGTTACTGGTCGCGCGGAGCCGCGCTTGGTAGGCAGGGGCTGGAGGCATCGTTATCATGCGCTCCTTATTGAGCGGTAGGTTCGGCATGCAGCCTTTATTACGGCTTCTACAGGATGGGCAGTTTCACTCGGGTGAAGCGCTGGGCTCTGCCCTGGGCGTCAGCCGCGCGGCGATCTGGAAGCAGCTGCAGGGGCTCGAGGCGGAATTCGGCCTGAGTATTCACAAGGTGCGCGGCCGGGGCTATCGCCTGGAAACGCCGCTGTCCCTGTTGGATCATGCCGCTTTGGCCGCCGAGTGTGTCTGGCCGATCGTGCTGCTGGAGCGCGTGGACTCCACCAATGCCGAGGCCATGCGCCTTGTCGCCGCCAATCAGCCGCCACCCTTTATCGTTCTTGCCGAGCAACAGGTGGCTGGGCGTGGTCGTCGTGGCCGTAGCTGGGTCAGTCCTTTTGGCGAGAATCTCTATTACAGCCTGGTGCTGCGTATAGAAGGTGGAATGCGTCAGCTCGAGGGCTTGAGTCTGGTGATCGGCCTGGCCTTGTTGCGGGCGCTCCATGAGGCGGGCGTCTCCGAGGCGGGGCTCAAATGGCCGAATGATCTGTTGGTCGATGGTCGCAAGATCGCTGGAATCCTGCTCGAGCTCTCCGGTGATCCCGCCGATGTCTGCCATGTGGTGATCGGTATTGGCGTCAATATCAACATGCAGGCTGCTTCAGGCGCAGGTATCGATCAGCCCTGGACGTCGATCAGGCAGGTGCTGGGCCGGCAGATCGATCGTAATCGCTTCGTCTGCGATCTCAGCGCATGGATCGAGCACTACCTGGGCTTGCACCAGTTGCAGGGTTTCGCCGGACTTCGTGCGCAGTGGGAGGACAATCATTTGTGGCAGGGCCGCAGGGTGTCACTCGCCGCAGGTACGCAGTCGGTGGACGGCAGGGTTTTGGGTGTGGATGACGGTGGGGCCTTGCGTCTCGATGTGGCGGGCTGTGAGCGTGCTTTCAGTGGTGGTGAGCTCAGTTTGAGGTTGCGTGATGATTCTTGAGCTTGATTGCGGGAACAGCTTTATAAAGTGGCGGGTAGTGCATGACCGTGATGTCTCGCAGATCCTGGCGGGCGGCATCGCCGGCGATGACCGGGAATTGCTCCAGGCATTGCGTGAGCGGTTCGCTCAGGGCTTGTCGTTCTGCCGGCTGGTCAGTGTGCGCACTGATGAAGAGACCGCACTTCTGGTGGCTGCATTGCGTGATGGGTTCGCCATCGACTGCCTGATCGCCGCGCCTTCGCCGCAGTTGGCGGGGGTGAGCAATGGTTATGATGAGTACCAGCGTCTGGGGCTCGATCGCTGGCTGGCAGTGGTGGGGGCTTATAGTCTGGTTGGCAGGGCCTGTCTGATCCTGGATCTGGGCACGGCGATCACCTCCGATTTCGTCGAGCGCGCGGGGCGCCACCTGGGCGGTTTCATTTGTCCGGGCATGCCGTTGATGCGCAATCAGCTGCGCACCCATACGCGGCGTATCCGCTATGACGATGTCATGGCCGAGCGCGCCCAGCACAGCCTGGCGCCGGGACGCTCCACGGCCGAGGCGGTGGAGCGGGGCTGTCTGCTGATGTTGCGCGGCTTCGTGTCGACGCAGCTCGAGCTTGCCCGTGAGCAATGCGGCGAGGAGGTCGAGGTCTTTCTGACCGGGGGGGATGCGGCGTTGGTGGCCGAGTGGGTGCCCGCTGCCCGGGTGATGCCCGACCTGGTCTTCGTCGGTCTGGCCATCGCTTGTCCGTTGCCTTCGGCGCGGTCGTGCTGAAGGCAACAGGCCTTAGGGAGTGAGCTATGCGCTGGATTTTCATGTTGCTGGTGGTGTTGAACGTCTTCTATTACGTCTGGCATCAGCAGCAGGCCCCGATGCATGCCAAGGAGGTGGCGCCATTGTCCCTCTATCAGGACAGCCGGCGTGACATTCAACTGCTCAGCGAATCGGAGCCCCAGCAGCGGCGCAGCCCGGTAACGGATGAGCCGTCGGTCGAGGCGGTCTGCCTGTTCCTCGGGAGTTTCGAGAACGAGTCGGAGGCCGGCATCATCGAGCAGCGTCTGCTCAGTCTGGACATTCGTTCCCGTGTCCAGGTGGTCGAGGCGGCGGGCTCCGTCGATTACTGGGTGTATCTGCCGCCACTGGCTTCGCGCCAGGCCTCGCTGCGTCAGCTCAGGGAGCTGCAGGCACGCAAGATCGACAGCTACATCATCACCCAGGGGGATCTGGCCAATGGCATTTCCCTGGGGATTTTCCCGCGGCACGACTCGGCTGACAGTGTCATGTCGCGCTTGCGCAACGCGGGCTACGAGCCGTTGCTGAGAGAATTACCCAGGGCGAACCGCAGTTACTGGGTGCGTATAGCCCCCGAGAGCCGGCGCTTGGCCGACGATTCGCTGCTGCAGCGTTTAGCTTTGGACTTCAATGGCTTACAACATCAATTAATGCCGTGCGAAAGCATTGCAAGCCCGCGATAGATTGCATAGAATGGCGCCCGCTTCGCAGGGTGGGCGCCTCAGGGTGAATCTGCGAAGTTGCTGTCAGCGTAGCTAAGCTCAGGTTTTTTAATGAGAAAATGCTTGACAGTAGGGTGGCAGATATTGAGAATGCCGCCTCCTTATGGAGGGATTCCCGAGCGGCCAAAGGGATCAGACTGTAAATCTGACGTCATCGACTTCGAAGGTTCGAATCCTTCTCCCTCCACCAGATTTAGCGTGAGCTCCAGGCTCCGCGGGTATAGTTCAGTGGTAGAACCTCAGCCTTCCAAGCTGATGATGCGGGTTCGATTCCCGCTACCCGCTCCAGCTTTGTGGGACATGCAATGTGTTGCGCTCATGTAGCTCAGTTGGTAGAGCACACCCTTGGTAAGGGTGAGGTCAGCGGTTCAAATCCGCTCATGAGCTCCATTTAATAAAGGCAGATATGTGAGTATCTGCCTTTGTTTTAATGGCGATATCGCTAGCTGAATTCTTCGCTCGGAGACGGTCAAAATGGCTAAAGAAAAGTTTGAACGTAATAAGCCGCACGTCAACGTCGGCACCATCGGTCACGTTGACCACGGTAAAACCACTCTGACCGCAGCGCTGACCCGCGTTTGCTCCGAGGTTTTCGGTTCCGCCAAGGTTGATTTCGACAAGATCGACAGCGCCCCGGAAGAGAAGGCTCGTGGTATCACCATCAACACCGCCCACGTGGAGTACGATTCGTCCGTACGTCACTACGCGCACGTTGACTGCCCGGGTCACGCCGACTACGTGAAGAACATGATCACCGGTGCAGCCCAGATGGACGGCGCGATCCTGGTCTGCTCGGCCGCCGACGGCCCGATGCCGCAGACTCGCGAGCACATCCTGCTGTCGCGTCAGGTAGGTGTTCCGTACATCGTCGTGTTCCTGAACAAGGCTGACATGGTCGATGACGCCGAGCTGCTGGAGCTGGTGGAAATGGAAGTGCGCGATCTGCTGAGCACTTACGACTTCCCGGGCGACGACACGCCGATCATCATCGGTTCCGCGCTGATGGCACTGAACGGCCAGGACGACAACGAGATGGGCACCACTGCCGTCAAGAAGCTCGTCGAGACCCTGGATAGCTACATCCCTGAGCCGGTTCGTGCCATCGACCGTCCGTTCCTGATGCCGATCGAAGACGTGTTCTCGATCTCCGGCCGCGGTACTGTCGTGACTGGTCGTGTCGAGCGCGGTATCGTCAAGATCCAGGAAGAGATCGAGATCGTGGGTCTGCGTGAAACCACCAAGACCACCTGCACCGGTGTCGAGATGTTCCGCAAGCTGCTCGACGAAGGTCGTGCCGGCGAGAACTGTGGCGTGCTGCTGCGCGGCACCAAGCGTGACGACGTCGAGCGTGGTCAGGTCCTGGCCAAGCCGGGCACCATCAAGCCGCACACCAAGTTCGAAGCAGAAGTGTACGTGCTGTCGAAGGAAGAGGGTGGTCGTCACACTCCGTTCTTCAAGGGCTACCGTCCGCAGTTCTACTTCCGTACCACTGACGTGACCGGTTCGTGCGAACTGCCGGAAGGCGTTGAGATGGTCATGCCGGGCGACAACGTGAAAATGGTTGTTACCCTGATCAAGCCGATCGCCATGGAAGATGGCCTGCGTTTCGCGATTCGCGAAGGCGGCCGTACCGTAGGCGCCGGTGTTGTAGCCAAGATCGCCGAGTAATCGGTTGATCTGTCCCCGTCAGGCCGGCATAATGGTCGGCCTGATTTTGTTCTAGGTCAGTAGCTCAATTGGCAGAGCGGCGGTCTCCAAAACCGCAGGTTGGGGGTTCGATTCCCTCCTGACCTGCCATTTTCTAACGAATTTGGCGTGTCTTCTCACAGGATTCTCGTAATGAATGCTAAGGCTGAAGCCAAAGAAACTCGCTTCGATCTGCTCAAGTGGCTGGTTGTGGCCCTGCTTGTAGTGGCCGGCGTGGTTGGTAATCAGTACTTCTCTAACGAGCCGATTCTGTACCGTGTCGTTGCATTGCTGGTGCTTGCGGTCGTGGCCGCGGGCATTGCCCTGCAGACGACGAAGGGGCAGGCCTTCTTTGGTCTGGCGAAGGAAGCGCGCGTCGAGATTCGTAAAGTTGTCTGGCCGACCCGTCAGGAAACCACGCAGACCACGCTGATTGTCGTGGCTGTTGTTCTGGTGATGGCGTTGTTGTTGTGGGGTCTTGATTCGCTCCTCGGCTGGCTCGTGTCGTTTATTGTAAGTTGAGAAAGGTGTCCCGTGGCTAAGCGTTGGTACGTCGTGCATGCTTACTCGGGTTACGAGAAGCATGTGATGCGCTCGTTGATCGAGCGTGTCAAGCTCGCCGGCATGGAAGACGGCTTTGGCGAGATTCTGGTTCCCACTGAAGAAGTGGTCGAGATGCGTAATGGCCAGAAGCGCAAGAGCGAACGTAAATTCTTCCCTGGCTACGTTCTGGTGCAGATGGAGATGAACGAGGGGACTTGGCACTTGGTCAAGGACACCCCGCGCGTCATGGGTTTCATCGGCGGTACCGCCGACAAGCCGGCGCCCATCACCGATAAAGAAGCCGATGCCATCCTGCGTCGCGTTGCCGATAGCGGCGACAAACCCAAGCCGAAGACGCTGTTCGAGCCGGGCGAGATGGTCCGTGTCATCGATGGCCCGTTCGCCGATTTCAGTGGCGTGGTCGAAGAAGTGAATTACGAGAAGAGCCGCATCCAGGTTGCTGTGACCATCTTTGGTCGCTCCACCCCGGTCGAGCTGGAGTTCAGTCAGGTCGAGAAGGCATAACTGACATAAGCATCCCTTACCCCGCAGCCATAGGCTGCGGGGTTTTGTCGTCACTGGGATAAACAGGTAATAACCGGGGAGCCGCAAGGCGCTGGAACCCGATACTGGAGTAGCTAATGGCTAAGAAAATCACGGCTTATATCAAGCTGCAAGTAAAGGCTGCGCAGGCCAACCCGTCGCCACCCGTCGGCCCGGCTCTGGGTCAGCACGGCGTGAACATCATGGAATTCTGCAAGGCGTTCAACGCCAAGACTCAGGGCATGGAACCTGGTCTGCCGACGCCTGTGATCATCACCGTATACAGCGACCGCAGCTTCACCTTTGAAACCAAGAGCACCCCGGCTTCCGTGCTGCTGAAAAAAGCAGCTGGCCTGACCAGTGGTTCCGCGCGTCCGAACACCGTCAAGGTCGGCACCGTGACCCGTGCCCAGCTCGAAGAGATCGCCAAGACCAAGCAGGCCGATCTGACTGCAGCTGATATGGATGCGGCCGTGCGTACCATCGCCGGTTCCGCGCGTAGCATGGGCCTCAACGTGGAGGGCGTGTAATGGCTAAGCTGACCAAGCGTCAAAAGGCAATCGCGGCCAAGATCGAGCCGGGCAAAGCCTACAGTTTCAACGATGCCGCCACCCTGCTGGCTGAAATCTCTGCGGTCAAGTTCGCCGAGTCGGTAGACATTTCCGTGAACCTGGGCGTCGACCCGCGTAAATCGGATCAGGTCGTGCGTGGCGCTACCGTGCTGCCGAACGGCACCGGCAAGACCGTGCGCGTCGCCGTGTTCACCCAGGGCCCAGGCGCTGAAGCCGCTCTGGCTGCCGGCGCCGACCGCGTAGGCATGGATGACCTGGCTGCCGAAATGAAAGGCGGCGACCTGAACTATGACGTCGTCATCGCCTCCCCGGATGCCATGCGCGTTGTCGGTCAACTGGGTCAGGTACTCGGCCCGCGCGGCCTGATGCCGAACCCCAAGGTCGGTACCGTGACGCCGGACGTGGCCACCGCGGTCAAGAATGCCAAGGCTGGTCAGGTGCGTTTCCGTACCGACAAGAACGGCATCATCCACACCTCCGTTGGCAAGGTCGGTTTCGAAGCCGACAAGCTGAAGCAGAACGTGGAGGCGCTGATCGCCGATCTGAAGCGCCTGAAGCCTTCGACTTCCAAAGGTATCTACGTCAAGCGTGTGACCCTGAGCACCACCATGGGCCCAGGCCTGTTGATCGACCAGGGTTCGCTCGACGCGTAATGACAGGGCGAGCGCAAGTGATTGCGCTCGTCGAAAAAATTGGGGTCCCTGCCTGGCGGGGGCTATCCAAGACCGTAGGGGGCGCAGGCCTTAAACCCGAAGAGCGATCTTCGATCCTACGCAGATGGTGCTCCCGATTCTTACCGAATCAGACACCAAAACGCCGTCCGATTTCGGTCGGGCGAAACGGTAACATCCAGGAGTAAACCCGTGGCAATTAAACTCGAAGACAAGAAGGCCATCGTCGCTGAAGTCAACGAGGCTGCCAAAGCTGCCCTGTCCGCTGTCGTGGCCGATGCCCGTGGCGTGACCGTAGGTGCTATGACCGGACTCCGTAAAGAGGCCCGCGAAGCTGGTGTGTACGTGAAAGTCGTGCGTAACACCCTGCTCAAGCGCGCCGTTGAAGGCACTCAGTACGATGTGCTCAGCGACGTGTTCAAAGGCCCGACCCTGATCGCTTTCTCCAACGAACATCCGGGTGCTGCTGCCCGTATCTTCAAGGATTTCGCCAAGGGTCAGGACAAGTTCGAGATCAAGGCA
Source organism: Phytopseudomonas dryadis (assembly GCF_004327355.1). Lineage (GTDB taxonomy): Bacteria > Pseudomonadota > Gammaproteobacteria > Pseudomonadales > Pseudomonadaceae > Aquipseudomonas > Aquipseudomonas dryadis. The sequence continues at coordinate 264,269 of NZ_QJUM01000003.1, read as the reverse complement.
GCTGCGTTCGAGGGTCAGTTCCTCGCAGCCAATCAGATCGACGTACTGGCAACTCTGCCGACCTATGACGAAGCCATTTCCCAGCTGATGAGCGTGATCCAAGGCGCCACCAGCAAGCTGGCTCGTACTCTGGCGGCCGTTCGCGACCAGAAGGAAGCTGCTGCAGCCTGATGCTGCGCAGTGTCTTTCAAAGCATTTGTTTAATTTGATGGCCGCGAAGGCTGTCCACTAAATACAGGAATTAGAGTCATGGCTCTGTCTAACGAAGACATCATCGAAGCAATCGGCCAGAAAACCGTTCTGGAAGTCGTTGAGCTGATCAAGGCGATGGAAGAGAAGTTCGGCGTCACCGCCGCTGCTGCTACCGTTGCGGCTGCTGGCCCGGCTGCTGCCGCTGCCGAAGAGCAAACCGAGTTCAACGTCATCCTGGCCGAAGCCGGTGACAAGAAGGTAAACGTGATCAAGGCCGTTCGCGAACTGACCGGTCTGGGTCTGAAAGAAGCCAAGGCAGTGGTTGACGGCGCCCCGGGCGTGGTCAAGGAAGGCGTGTCGAAAGACGAAGCCGAAGCCGCCAAGAAGGCACTGGAAGAAGCTGGCGCCAAAGTCGAGCTCAAGTAAGCGACGACCTTGCGTCTACAGCCCGAGCGACTCGCACAAGGCTGATGGCTGGTGGCTTTTGCCACCGGCCTTTTTCCGTTCCAGCTCGGCTATTCACCGCCGCCGCGAACGTGAAATACCCACCACCATGGTGGCGCAAACCTAGGGTTTGCAAGAGTTTCTGGCTGCTCCCGTCGGAGACGCCAAATAAGCAGGTGACCAAGCTGGGGAACGCTGATGGCTTACTCATACACTGAGAAAAAACGTATCCGCAAGGACTTTAGCAAGTTGCCGGATGTCATGGATGTGCCATACCTGTTGGCCATTCAGCTGGATTCGTATCGCGAATTCCTGCAGGCGGGAGCGACCAAGGATCAGTTTCGCGACATCGGTCTGCATGCGGCCTTCAAGTCCGTTTTCCCGATTATCAGCTATTCCGGCAATGCTGCTCTGGAGTATGTCGGTTATCGCCTGGGCGAACCGGCGTTCGACGTCAAGGAATGCGTGCTGCGCGGCGTGACATTCGCCGTACCGCTGCGGGTGAAAGTGCGCCTGATCATTTTCGACAAAGAATCGTCGAACAAAGCGATCAAGGACATCAAGGAGCAGGAAGTCTACATGGGGGAAATCCCCCTGATGACCGAGAACGGTACCTTCGTTATCAACGGTACCGAGCGTGTCATCGTGTCCCAGCTGCACCGCTCTCCTGGCGTGTTCTTCGACCACGACCGTGGCAAGACCCACAGCTCCGGCAAGCTGCTGTATTCCGCGCGGATCATTCCGTACCGCGGTTCCTGGCTGGACTTCGAGTTCGATCCGAAGGACGCCGTGTTCGTGCGTATCGACCGTCGCCGCAAACTGCCGGCCTCGGTGCTGCTGCGCGCCCTGGGCTACAGCACTGAAGAAGTGCTGGACGCGTTCTATGCGACCAACGTCTTCCATGTGAAGGGCGAGTCCCTGAGCCTGGAGCTGGTGCCGCAGCGTCTGCGTGGCGAGATTGCCGTCCTCGACATCAAGGATGCCAATGGCAAGGTCATCGTCGAGCAGGGCCGTCGTATCACCGCGCGTCACATCAACCAGCTGGACAAGGCTGGTATCAAAGAGCTGGAAGTGCCGCTCGATTACCTGATTGGCCGTACCACCGCCAAGGTCATCGTGCACCCGGCTACCGGCGAGATCATCGCCGAGTGCAACACCGAGCTGAACACCGAGATCCTGGCGAAGATCGCCAAGGCTCAGGTCGTGCGCATCGAGACGCTGTACACCAACGACATCGACTGCGGTCCGTTCATCTCAGACACCCTGAAGATCGACAGCACCACCAATCAGTTGGAAGCGCTGGTCGAGATCTATCGCATGATGCGTCCCGGCGAGCCACCCACCAAGGATGCCGCCGAGACCCTGTTCAACAACCTGTTCTTCAGCGCCGAGCGTTACGACCTGTCCGCCGTGGGCCGCATGAAGTTCAACCGTCGTATCGGTCGTACCGAGATCGAAGGTTCGGGCGTGCTGAGCCGTGAAGACATCGTCGAAGTGCTCAAGACCCTGGTCGACATCCGTAACGGCAAGGGCATCGTCGATGACATCGACCACCTGGGTAACCGTCGCGTGCGTTGCGTCGGCGAGATGGCCGAGAACCAGTTCCGCGTTGGCCTGGTGCGTGTAGAGCGCGCGGTCAAGGAACGTCTGTCGATGGCCGAAAGCGAAGGCCTGATGCCGCAGGACCTGATCAACGCCAAGCCGGTCGCGGCGGCGGTGAAGGAGTTCTTCGGTTCCAGCCAGCTCTCGCAGTTCATGGACCAGAACAACCCGCTCTCCGAGATCACCCACAAGCGCCGTGTCTCCGCACTCGGCCCGGGCGGTCTGACCCGTGAGCGTGCCGGCTTCGAAGTCCGTGACGTGCACCCGACCCACTACGGCCGCGTGTGCCCGATCGAGACCCCTGAAGGTCCGAACATCGGTCTGATCAACTCCCTGGCGGCCTATGCCCGCACCAACCAGTACGGCTTCCTGGAAAGCCCGTACCGCGTGGTGAAGGACACCCTGGTCACCGACGAGATCGTGTTCCTGTCCGCCATCGAAGAGGCCGATCACGTGATCGCCCAGGCTTCGGCGACCATGAACGACAAAGGTCAGCTGGTCGACGAGCTGGTGGCTGTGCGTCACCTCAACGAGTTCACCGTCAAGGCGCCGGAAGACGTCACCCTGATGGACGTCTCGCCGAAGCAGGTGGTTTCCGTCGCCGCCTCGCTGATCCCGTTCCTCGAGCACGATGACGCCAACCGCGCGCTCATGGGTTCGAACATGCAGCGTCAGGCCGTACCGACCCTGCGTTCGGACAAGCCGCTGGTCGGTACCGGCATGGAGCGCAACGTCGCCCGTGACTCCGGCGTCTGCGTCGTGGCCCGTCGTGGCGGGGTGATCGACTCGGTCGATGCCAGCCGTATCGTGGTGCGCGTCAACGATGACGAAGTCGAAACCGGTGAGGCCGGTGTCGACATCTACAACCTGACCAAGTACACCCGTTCCAACCAGAACACCTGCATCAACCAGCGTCCGCTGGTGAGCAAGGGTGACCAGGTCGAGCGCAGCGACATCCTCGCCGACGGCCCGTCCACCGACATGGGTGAGCTGGCGCTGGGGCAGAACATGCGCGTCGCGTTCATGCCGTGGAACGGCTACAACTTCGAAGACTCCATCCTGCTCTCCGAGCGTGTGGTTCAGGAAGACCGTTTCACCACGATCCACATTCAGGAACTGACCTGTGTGGCGCGTGACACCAAGCTCGGCCCAGAGGAAATCTCTGCGGACATCCCGAACGTCGGTGAGGCGGCACTGAACAAGCTGGACGAAGCCGGTATCGTCTACGTCGGCGCCGAAGTCGGCCCGGGCGACATCCTGGTCGGCAAGGTCACGCCGAAGGGCGAAACCCAGCTGACCCCGGAAGAGAAACTGCTGCGCGCGATCTTCGGTGAGAAGGCCAGCGACGTGAAGGACACCTCCCTGCGCGTGCCGACCGGCACCAAGGGGACCGTCATCGACGTCCAGGTCTTCACCCGTGACGGTGTCGAGCGCGATGCCCGTGCCCTGTCCATCGAGAAGAGCCAGCTCGACGAGATCCGCAAGGACCTCAACGAAGAGTTCCGCATCGTCGAAGGCGCGACCTTCGAGCGTCTGCGTGCGGCGCTGGTCGGCAAGAAGGCCGAAGGCGGCGCAGGCCTGAAGAAGGGCAGCGAGATCACTGACGAGTTCCTCGACGGCCTCGAGCGCGGCCAGTGGTTCAAGCTGCGCATGGCTGACGATGCCCTGAACGAGCAGTTGGAAAAGGCCCAGGCCTACATCTCCGACCGCCGTCAGCTGCTCGACGACAAGTTCGAAGACAAGAAGCGCAAGCTGCAGCAGGGCGACGACCTGGCGCCGGGCGTACTGAAGATCGTCAAGGTCTACCTGGCCATCCGCCGTCGCATCCAGCCGGGTGACAAGATGGCCGGTCGTCATGGTAACAAGGGTGTGGTCTCGGTGATCATGCCGGTCGAAGACATGCCGCACGACGTCCACGGGACGCCGGTCGACATCGTCCTCAACCCGCTGGGCGTACCGTCGCGGATGAACGTCGGGCAGATCCTCGAAACCCACCTGGGCCTCGCGGCCAAGGGCCTGGGCGAGAAGATCAACCGCATGCTCGAAGAGCAGCGCAAGGTCGCCGAGCTGCGCACCTTCATGCAGCAGATCTACAACGAGATCGGCGGCCGTCAGGAAAGCCTGGATGAACTGAGCGATCAGGAAATCCTCAACCTGGCGAAAAACCTGCGCGGCGGTGTGCCGATGGCCACGCCGGTGTTCGACGGTGCCAAGGAAAGCGAAATCAAGGCCATGCTGAAACTGGCGGATCTGCCGGAAAGCGGCCAGATGCGTCTGATCGACGGCCGTACCGGCAACCAGTTCGAGCGTCCGACCACCGTTGGCTACATGTACATGCTGAAACTGAACCACCTGGTGGACGACAAGATGCACGCGCGTTCCACGGGTTCCTACAGCCTGGTTACCCAGCAGCCGCTGGGTGGTAAGGCGCAGTTCGGTGGTCAGCGCTTCGGGGAGATGGAGGTCTGGGCTCTGGAAGCCTATGGTGCCGCCTATACCCTGCAGGAAATGTTGACCGTCAAGTCGGATGACGTGAACGGCCGTACCAAGATGTACAAGAACATCGTGGACGGTGATCACCGCATGGAGCCGGGCATGCCCGAGTCCTTCAACGTGTTGATCAAAGAGATCCGTTCGCTCGGTATCGACATCGATCTGGAAACCGAATAACACGACGTGAATCGGCAGCGGGGCTAACCCAGCCCGCTGCCTGCTCCGCCAGGAGGAAAGGCCTTGAAAGACCTACTGAATTTGCTGAAAAACCAGGGTCAAGTCGAAGAGTTCGATGCCATTCGCATCGGCCTCGCTTCGCCCGAGATGATCCGTTCGTGGTCGTTCGGTGAAGTTAAAAAGCCGGAAACCATCAACTACCGTACGTTCAAACCCGAGCGTGACGGCCTGTTCTGCGCCAAGATCTTTGGCCCGGTCAAGGATTACGAGTGCCTGTGCGGCAAGTACAAGCGCCTCAAGCACCGTGGTGTGATTTGCGAGAAGTGCGGCGTCGAAGTCGCCCTGGCCAAGGTGCGTCGTGAGCGCATGGCGCACATCGAGCTGGCTTCGCCGGTTGCCCACATCTGGTTCCTCAAGTCGCTGCCGAGCCGTATCGGCCTGCTGATGGACATGACCCTGCGCGATATCGAGCGCGTGCTCTATTTCGAGAGCTATGTCGTTATCGACCCGGGCATGACCACCCTGGAAAAAGGCCAACTGCTCAACGATGAGCAGTACTTCGAAGCGCTGGAAGAGTTCGGTGACGACTTCGACGCCCGCATGGGCGCCGAGGCCGTGCGCGAGCTGCTGCACGCCATCGACCTGGAGCACGAGATCGGTCGCCTGCGCGAAGAGATTCCGCAGACCAACTCGGAAACCAAGATCAAGAAGCTGTCCAAGCGCCTGAAGTTGATGGAAGCCTTCCAGGGTTCCGGCAACCTGCCGGAGTGGATGGTGCTGACCGTGCTGCCGGTTCTGCCGCCAGACCTGCGTCCGCTGGTGCCGCTGGACGGTGGCCGTTTCGCAACGAGCGACCTCAACGATCTGTATCGCCGCGTCATCAACCGTAACAATCGTCTCAAGCGCCTGCTCGACCTGTCCGCTCCCGACATCATCGTGCGCAACGAAAAGCGCATGCTGCAGGAAGCGGTCGACGCACTGCTCGACAACGGTCGTCGCGGTCGCGCCATCACCGGTTCGAACAAGCGTCCTCTGAAATCCCTGGCTGACATGATCAAGGGTAAGCAGGGTCGTTTCCGTCAGAACCTGCTCGGCAAGCGCGTTGACTACTCCGGCCGTTCGGTCATTACCGTTGGTCCGGCACTGCGTCTGCACCAATGCGGTCTGCCGAAGAAGATGGCGCTGGAGCTGTTCAAGCCGTTCATTTTCGGCAAGCTGGAAATGCGTGGTCTGGCGACCACCATCAAGGCTGCCAAGAAGATGGTCGAGCGCGAGCTGCCGGAAGTGTGGGACGTTCTCGCCGAAGTGATTCGCGAACACCCCGTATTGCTCAACCGTGCACCGACCCTTCACCGCCTGGGTATCCAGGCCTTCGAGCCGGTACTGATCGAAGGTAAAGCCATCCAGCTGCACCCGCTGGTCTGCGCCGCGTACAACGCCGACTTCGACGGTGACCAGATGGCCGTTCACGTGCCGCTGACGCTGGAAGCCCAGCTCGAAGCGCGCGCGCTGATGATGTCGACCAACAACATCCTGTCGCCCGCCAACGGCGAGCCGATCATCGTGCCGTCGCAGGACGTGGTACTGGGTCTGTACTACATGACCCGCGAAGCCATCAACGCCAAGGGTGAAGGTCGCGTATTCGCCGACCTGCAGGAAGTCGACCGGGTATTCCGTGGCGGCGAAGCCTCGCTGCACGCCCGGGTGAAAGTGCGCATCAACGAGACCATCAAGGAGAAGGACGGCTCGATCACCAAGAACACCCGTATCGTCGACACCACCGTCGGCCGTGCGCTGCTGTTCCAGGTGGTGCCTGCCGGCCTGTCCTACGACGTGGTCAACCAGCCGATGAAGAAGAAGGCGATCTCCAAGCTGATCAACCAGTGCTACCGCACCGTTGGTCTGAAGGACACCGTGATCTTCGCTGACCAACTGATGTATACCGGTTTCGCTTATTCGACCATTTCTGGTGTGTCGATCGGCGTGAACGACTTCGTCATCCCCGATGAGAAGGCGCGCATCATCGACGCCGCTACCGAGGAAGTGAAGGAAATCGAATCGCAGTACGCCTCCGGCCTGGTCACCCAGGGCGAGAAGTACAACAAGGTGATCGACCTCTGGTCGAAGGCCAACGATGAAGTGTCCAAGGCGATGATGGCCAACCTCTCGAAAGAGAAGGTCATCGACCGCGAGGGCAAGGAAGTCGACCAGGAGTCCTTCAACTCCATGTACATGATGGCCGACTCCGGCGCCCGGGGTTCCGCTGCGCAGATCCGTCAGCTGGCCGGTATGCGCGGTCTGATGGCCAAGCCGGACGGCTCGATCATCGAGACGCCGATCACCGCGAACTTCCGCGAGGGTCTGTCGGTACTGCAGTACTTCATCTCCACGCACGGTGCGCGTAAAGGTCTGGCGGATACCGCACTGAAGACCGCGAACTCCGGTTACCTGACCCGTCGTCTCGTCGACGTGGCGCAGGATCTGGTGGTGACCGAGATCGATTGCGGCACCGAGCAGGGTCTGCACATGACCCCGCACATCGAGGGCGGCGACGTGGTCGAGCCGCTCGGTGAGCGCGTACTGGGTCGAGTGATCGCCCGTGACGTGTTCAAGCCGGGTACCGATGAAGTCATCGTGCCGGCCGGCACCCTGGTCGACGAGCGCTGGGTCGAGTTCATCGAGCTGAACAGCATCGACGAAGTGATCGTGCGTTCGCCGATCAGCTGCGAAACCCGCTACGGCATCTGCGCCAAGTGCTACGGTCGTGACCTGGCCCGTGGTCACCAGATCAACATCGGTGAAGCGGTCGGTGTCATCGCCGCTCAGTCGATCGGTGAGCCGGGTACCCAGCTGACCATGCGGACCTTCCACATCGGTGGTGCGGCGAGCCGGACTTCGGCTGCCGACAGCGTCCAGGTGAAGAACGGCGGTGCCATCCGCCTGCACAACCTGAAGCACGTCGAGCGTCTGGACGGCAACCTGATCGCGGTATCGCGTTCCGGGGAGCTGGCCGTGGCCGACGAGTTCGGTCGTGAGCGCGAGCGCTACAAGCTGCCGTACGGTGCGGTGATTTCGGTGAAGGAAGGCGACAAGGTCGACGCCGGCACCATCGTCGCCAAGTGGGACCCGCACACCCACCCGATCGTCACCGAGATGAAAGGTATCGTGACCTTCGTCGGCATGGAGGAAGGCATCACCATCAAGCGTCAGACCGACGAACTGACCGGTCTGACCAACATCGAAGTCCTGGATCCGAAGGATCGTCCGGCCGCCGGCAAGGAAATCCGTCCAGCGATCAAGATGGTCGACGCCAACGGCAAGGAACTGCTGCTGCCGGGTACCGATGTTCCGGCTCAGTACTTCCTGCCGGCCAACGCCCTGGTCGGTGTGGCCGACGGTGCGCAGATCGGTGTCGGCGACGTCATCGCGCGTATCCCCCAGGAAACCTCGAAGACCCGTGACATCACCGGTGGTCTGCCGCGCGTTGCCGACCTGTTCGAAGCGCGTCGTCCGAAAGAAGCTTCGATTCTGGCGGAAATCAGCGGCACCATCTCGTTCGGCAAGGAGACCAAGGGCAAGCGCCGCCTGGTCATCACGCCGACCGATGGCAGTGATCCGTACGAAGAGCTGATCCCGAAATGGCGTCACCTGAACGTGTTCGAAGGTGAACAGGTCAACAAGGGCGAAGTCATCTCCGACGGCCCGAGCGATCCGCACGACATCCTGCGTCTGCTCGGCGTCAGCGCCCTGGCCAAGTACATCGTCAACGAGATCCAGGACGTCTACCGCCTGCAGGGCGTGAAGATCAACGACAAGCACATCGAGACCATCCTGCGGCAGATGCTGCGCAAGGTCGAGATCGCCGAGTCGGGTGACTCCACCTTCATCAAGGGCGACCAGATGGAGCTGACCAGCGTGCTGGGCGAAAACGAGCGCCTGTCTGCCGAAGACAAGTTCGTCGCCAAGTACACCCGGGTCCTGCTGGGTATCACCAAGGCCTCGTTGTCCACCGAGTCGTTCATCTCGGCGGCATCGTTCCAGGAAACCACCCGCGTCCTCACCGAGGCGGCGGTTACCGGCAAGCGCGACTTCCTGCGCGGCCTGAAAGAGAACGTGGTCGTGGGTCGTCTGATCCCGGCCGGTACCGGTCTGGCCTATCACAGCGAGCGCAAGCGTCGCCGCGATGCCGACAAGCCGGTTCGCGTCAGCGCCAGTGAAGTGGAAGCTGCACTGACCGAAGCGTTGAACTCCAGCGAAAATTGAGCGCGTGCCTCGGCCGCCTGGCGGTCGGGGCCCGTGTCTTGACTGGGGGGGCGAGTCTCTTTAGACTCATGCACCCCTAAATATGGCAGGGCATAAGCCCTGCCATTTTATTTATGTTGTAAATAAATAACGTCGAAAGACGACAGTGGAGCTAGTAGATGGCAACGATCAACCAGCTGGTACGTCAGCCGCGCAAGCGTATCGTCGAGAAATCCGACGTGCCTGCGCTGCAGAACTGCCCGCAGCGTCGTGGCGTGTGCACTCGCGTGTACACCACTACGCCGAAAAAACCTAACTCGGCACTGCGTAAAGTATGCCGCGTACGCCTGACCAACGGTTTCGAGGTTTCCTCGTACATCGGCGGTGAAGGCCACAACCTGCAGGAACACAGCGTCGTGCTGATCCGTGGCGGTCGTGTAAAAGACCTGCCGGGTGTGCGTTACCACACCGTGCGCGGCTCTCTGGATACTTCCGGCGTCAAAGGCCGTAACCAGGGTCGTTCGAAGTACGGTACCAAGCGTCCGAAGTAATCGGTGCTTGAGTTGAAACTGCAGTTTTCCATTTTTCTGAGTCGATAAGAGTAAGGTCGGGCGGAGCCGCAAGGTTCGAGTCCCGAGCTAACCTGAAGACCGTTTGAGGGCTTATCAAATGCCAAGACGTCGTGTAGCAGCCAAGCGCGAAGTGCTTGACGATCCAAAATACGGAAGCCAAATCCTGGCCAAGTTCATGAACCACGTGATGGAAAGCGGCAAGAAAGCCGTTGCCGAGCGTATCGTTTATGGCGCCCTGGACAAGGTCAAGGAACGTAAGAACAGCGATCCCCTGGAAATCTTCGAGAAAGCTCTCGACGCCATCGCTCCGCTGGTCGAAGTAAAGTCGCGCCGTGTAGGCGGCGCCACTTACCAGGTTCCGGTCGAAGTTCGTCCGTCCCGTCGTAACGCCCTGGCCATGCGCTGGCTGGTGGATTTCGCCCGTAAGCGTGGCGAAAAATCCATGGCTCTGCGCCTGGCTGGTGAGTTGCTGGATGCCTCTGAAGGCAAAGGTGCTGCGGTTAAGAAGCGTGAAGACGTGCACCGTATGGCTGAGGCCAACAAAGCGTTCTCGCACTACCGTTTCTAATCCAGGCACCATTCAACTTGCGAGGGCTTTATGGCTCGTACTACAGCAATTAACCGCTACCGTAACATCGGTATCTGTGCCCACGTCGATGCGGGCAAGACCACCACGACCGAGCGGATCCTGTTCTACACAGGTCTCAGCCACAAGATGGGTGAGGTGCACGACGGTGCGGCAACCACCGACTGGATGGTGCAGGAGCAGGAGCGTGGTATCACCATCACCTCCGCTGCCGTTACCACCTTCTGGAAAGGTTCCGTTGGACAGTATGACAACTACCGCGTAAACGTCATCGATACCCCCGGCCACGTTGACTTCACCATTGAAGTCGAGCGCTCGCTGCGCGTACTCGACGGCGCGGTCGTGGTGTTCTGTGGTACTTCGGGTGTCGAGCCGCAGTCGGAAACCGTATGGCGTCAGGCCAACAAGTACGGTGTGCCGCGTATCGTCTACGTGAACAAGATGGACCGTGCCGGCGCCAACTTCCTGCGCGTCGTCGGTCAGATCAAGAGCCGTCTGGGCCACACTCCGGTGCCGATCCAGCTGGCAATCGGTTCCGAAGAGAACTTCGAAGGTCAGGTCGACCTGATCAAGATGAAGGCGATCTACTGGAACGAAGACGACAAGGGCACCACCTATCGCGAGGAAGAGATTCCTGCGGAGCTGGTCGACCTGGCCAACGAGTGGCGCTCGAACATGGTTGAGGCTGCTGCCGAAGCCAACGAAGAGCTGATGAACAAGTACCTTGAAGGCGGTGAGCTGACTGTCGAAGAGATCAAGGCAGGTCTGCGTCTGCGTACGCTGGCCAGCGAGATCGTTCCGGCTGTCTGCGGTTCCTCGTTCAAGAACAAGGGCGTTCCCCTGGTTCTCGACGCCGTCATCGATTTCCTGCCTGCTCCGACCGAAATTCCGGCGATCAAGGGTATCCATCCTGATCTGATCGAGAAGCCGAAAGACGAGCTGGTAGACGCTGATTACGACGAGCGTCACGCTGACGACAACGAGCCGTTCTCGGCCCTGGCGTTCAAGATTGCTACCGACCCGTTCGTCGGTACCCTGACCTTCGTTCGCGTCTACTCGGGCTTCCTGACCTCTGGCGACTCCGTGATCAACTCGGTCAAGGGCAAGAAAGAGCGCGTGGGCCGTATGGTGCAGATGCACGCCAACCAGCGTGAAGAGATCAAGGAAGTGCGCGCTGGCGACATCGCTGCACTGATCGGCATGAAGGACGTCACCACCGGTGACACCCTGTGCAACGCCGACAAGCCGATCATCCTCGAGCGCATGGACTTCCCGGAGCCGGTCATCTCGGTGGCTGTAGAGCCGAAGACCAAGGCTGACCAGGAAAAGATGGGCATCGCGCTGGGCAAGCTGGCTCAGGAAGACCCGTCGTTCCGCGTCAAGACCGACGAAGAAACCGGCCAGACCATCATCTCCGGTATGGGTGAGCTGCACCTGGACATCCTCGTTGACCGCATGAAGCGCGAATTCAACGTCGAGGCCAACATCGGCAAGCCGCAGGTTTCCTACCGCGAGAAGATCACCAAGAACTGCGAGATCGAAGGCAAGTTCGTGCGTCAGTCCGGTGGTCGTGGTCAGTTCGGCCATTGCTGGATCCGCTTCGCTCCGGCCGACGAGGGCCAGGAAGGTCTGGAATTCGTCAACGAAGTCGTGGGCGGTGTGGTTCCGAAGGAATACATCCCGGCCATCCAGAAGGGTATCGAAGAGCAGATGAAGAACGGCGTCGTTGCCGGCTATCCGCTCATCGGCCTGAAGGCTACCGTGTTCGACGGTTCCTACCATGACGTCGACTCCAACGAGATGGCGTTCAAGGTGGCGGCTTCCATGGCGACCAAGCAGCTGGCCCAGAAGGGCGGCGGTGTTGTGCTTGAGCCGATCATGAAAGTGGAAGTGGTAACCCCTGAGGACTACATGGGTGACGTGATGGGTGACCTGAACCGTCGTCGTGGTCTGATCCAGGGTATGGAAGACTCGGTTTCCGGTAAGGTTATCCGTGCCGAGGTTCCGCTGGGTGAGATGTTCGGTTATGCGACCGACGTTCGCTCCATGTCCCAGGGTCGCGCAAGCTACTCCATGGAATTCTCCAAGTACTCCGAGGCTCCGGCGAACATCGTCGAAGCACTGGTTAAAAAACAAGGCTGATAAGGCCCTTTAGGCAAGAGGTTCACTGTCGTGGCTAAAGAAAAATTTGAACGTAACAAACCGCACGTCAACGTCGGCACCATCGGTCACGTTGACCACGGTAAAACCACTCTGACCGCAGCGCTGACCCGCGTTTGCTCCGAGGTTTTCGGTTCCGCCAAGGTTGATTTCGACAAGATCGACAGCGCCCCGGAAGAGAAGGCTCGTGGTATCACCATCAACACCGCCCACGTGGAGTACGATTCGTCTGTACGTCACTACGCGCACGTTGACTGCCCGGGTCACGCCGACTACGTGAAGAACATGATCACCGGTGCAGCCCAGATGGATGGCGCGATCCTGGTCTGCTCGGCCGCCGACGGCCCGATGCCGCAGACTCGCGAGCACATCCTGCTGTCGCGTCAGGTAGGTGTTCCGTACATCGTCGTGTTCCTGAACAAGGCTGACATGGTCGATGACGCCGAGCTGCTGGAGCTGGTGGAAATGGAAGTGCGCGATCTGCTGAGCACTTACGACTTCCCGGGCGACGACACGCCGATCATCATCGGTTCCGCGCTGATGGCACTGAACGGCCAGGACGACAACGAGATGGGCACCACTGCCGTCAAGAAGCTCGTCGAGACCCTGGATAGCTACATCCCTGAGCCGGTTCGTGCCATCGACCGTCCGTTCCTGATGCCGATCGAGGACGTGTTCTCGATCTCCGGCCGCGGTACCGTGGTAACCGGTCGTGTCGAGCGCGGTATCGTCAAGATCCAGGAAGAGATCGAGATCGTGGGTCTGCGTGAAACCACCAAGACCACCTGCACCGGTGTCGAGATGTTCCGCAAGCTGCTCGACGAAGGTCGTGCCGGCGAGAACTGTGGCGTGCTGCTGCGCGGCACCAAGCGTGACGACGTCGAGCGTGGTCAGGTCCTGGCCAAGCCGGGCACCATCAAGCCGCACACCAAGTTCGAAGCAGAAGTGTACGTGCTGTCGAAGGAAGAGGGTGGTCGTCACACTCCGTTCTTCAAGGGCTACCGTCCGCAGTTCTACTTCCGTACCACTGACGTGACCGGTTCGTGCGAACTGCCGGAAGGCGTTGAGATGGTCATGCCGGGCGACAACGTGAAAATGGTTGTTACCCTGATCAAGCCGATCGCCATGGAAGATGGCCTGCGTTTCGCGATTCGCGAAGGCGGCCGTACCGTAGGCGCCGGTGTTGTAGCCAAGATTGCCGAGTAATCGGTAGGTCCTGAAAAAAGCCTCCGCTTGCGGGGGCTTTTTTATGTCCGTCTTCCCTGGCTGGTCAGCCTGCGGGTCGTCGTTGCGCGCAGGCCTCCGGGCATTTGCTTATTGGGTTGACACTGGTGGGGGGCATCTATAGAATCACGCCTCCTTTTAACGGGCGTATTGCGCCTGTTGGGAATAGCAGCTTGGAATCTGAGGTCAAAATGCAAAACCAACAAATCCGTATTCGGTTGAAGGCTTTTGACCATCGCCTGATCGATCAATCAACCCAGGAAATCGTGGAAACCGCGAAACGTACTGGTGCTCAGGTGCGTGGTCCGATTCCTCTGCCTACTCGCAAAGAGCGGTTCACCGTATTGACTTCCCCGCACGTCAACAAAGACGCGCGTGATCAATACGAGATCCGTACTCATAAGCGCGTTCTGGACATCGTCCAGCCAACGGATAAAACCGTTGATGCGCTGATGAAGCTCGATCTTGCGGCTGGCGTGGAAGTACAGATCAGCCTCGGCTAAAACCTTGGGGTTTTAGTCGTGTAACGCTCTGAAATGGGCGGCCATAGCGGGTGAAAGCCCCGTACACTCATGAGGTTTACAACATGACTATTGGTGTAGTCGGTCGTAAGTGCGGCATGACCCGCATTTTCACCGAAGAAGGTGTCTCCATTCCGGTCACGGTCATCGAGATCGAGCCGAATCGCGTCACCCAGTTCAAAACTGAGGAGTCCGATGGCTATCGTGCAGTGCAAGTCACTGTCGGCGAGCGTCGCGTTTCTCGTGTCAGCAAGGCTCAGGCCGGTCACTTCGCCAAGGCGAACGTCGCGGCAGGTCGTACCGTTCTGGAATTCCGTCTTGAAGAAGGCGACTACCAGGCTGGCGATCTGATCAACGCTGAAATCTTCCAAGCTGGTCAACTGGTCGACGTGACCGGTCAGTCCAAAGGTAAAGGCTTTGCCGGTACCATCAAGCGTTGGAACTTCCGCGGCCAAGACAACACTCACGGTAACTCCGTGTCCCACCGCGTTCCGGGTTCGATTGGCCAGTGCCAGACTCCGGGTCGTGTCTTCAAGGGCAAGAAAATGTCCGGTCACATGGGTGCTGAGCGCGTGACTGTGCAGTCCCTGGAAGTTGTGCGCGTCGACGCTGAACGCAATCTGCTGCTGGTCAAGGGTGCTGTTCCTGGCGCTACTGGCGGCAACCTGGTTGTGCGTCCGGCGGCCAAGGCTCGCGGTTAAGGGGAAGCTGACATGCAATTAAATGTAAATGGCGCTCAAGCGATCGAAGTGTCCGAAGCGACTTTCGGTGGCGATTACAACGAGACCCTGGTTCACCAAGCAGTCGTGGCCTACATGGCCGGCGGCCGTCAGGGCAGCAAGCAGCAGAAGACCCGTTCCGACGTGTCCGGCGGCGGCAAACGCCCATGGCGTCAGAAGGGTACTGGCCGTGCGCGTGCCGGTACCACTCGTGGTCCGATCTGGCGTGGCGGTGGTGTGACCTTCGCGGCCCGTCCGCAGAATCACGACCAGAAGCTGAACAAGAAGATGTATCGCGCGGCGATCCGTTCGATTCTTGCTGAGCTGGTTCGTAGCGACCGTCTGGTCGTGGTCGAGGACTTCGCTGTCGAAGCTCCGAAAACCAAAGAACTGCTGGGCAAGCTGAATGGTCTGGGTCTGAACGACGTTCTGATCGTTTCCGACGCTGTGGATCAAAATCTGTACCTGGCTGCTCGCAACCTGCCGCATGTCGATGTTCGTGACGTGCAGGGTTCCGATCCGGTCAGTCTGATCGCGTATGAAAAGGTGCTGATCACCGTTTCTGCCGTGAAGAAATTCGAGGAGCTGCTGGGATGAACCAGGAACGCGTATTCAAAGTGCTGCTTGGCCCGCACATCTCCGAGAAGGCCACGACTCTGGCTGATAAGAAAAGCCAATTCGTTTTCAAGGTTGCAACCGATGCAACCAAGCTGGAAATCAAGAAGGCCGTCGAAAGCCTGTTCAGCGTGAAGGTTCAGCATGTCACTACTCAGAACGTTCTGGGTAAGAGCAAGCGCACCGCTCGCGGTCTGGGCAAGCGTAACGACTGGAAGAAGGCGATCATCTCCCTTCAACCGGGCCAAGATCTCGATTTCGCCAGCAGTGCTGAGTAAGGAAGGGGTGCATCATGGCAATCGTTAAATGCAAACCGACTTCCGCTGGCCGCCGTTTTGTGGTCAAGGTGGTCAACCAGGAGCTGCACAAAGGCGCTCCTCACGCTCCGCTGCTCGAGAAGAAGTCGAAGACTGGCGGTCGTAACAACAACGGCCGTATCACTACCCGTCATATCGGTGGTGGTCACAAGCAGCATTACCGTCTGGTCGATTTTCGTCGCAACGACAAAGATGGCATCCCTGCCACTGTCGAGCGCATCGAATATGACCCGAACCGTACCGCGCACATCGCTCTGCTGAAATACGCCGACGGTGAGCGTCGTTACATCATCGCCCCCAAAGGTGTATCTGCCGGTGACCAGCTGGTCGCGGGTTCGATGGCGCCGATCAAGGCCGGTAACAGCCTGCAGCTGCGCAACATTCCGGTGGGTTCGACCGTTCACGGTATCGAGCTGAAGCCGGGCAAAGGCGCGCAGATCGCTCGTTCCGCTGGTGCTTCGGCGCAGCTGATCGCTCGTGAAGGCGTGTATGTCACCCTGCGTCTGCGCAGCGGTGAAATGCGTAAAGTGCTGGCCGAGTGCCGCGCGACCCTGGGTGAAGTCTCGAACTCCGAGCACAGCCTGCGTTCGCTGGGTAAAGCCGGTGCCAAACGCTGGCGTGGCGTTCGCCCGACCGTTCGTGGTGTTGCCATGAACCCGGTCGACCACCCACACGGTGGTGGTGAAGGTCGTACCTCTGGTGGTCGTCATCCGGTGTCTCCATGGGGCTTCCCGACCAAGGGCGCGAAGACTCGTGGTAACAAACGCACCGACAACATGATCGTCCGTCGTCGCAAGTAAATAGAGGGATACGACAGTGCCACGTTCTCTGAAAAAAGGTCCTTTTATTGATCTTCACCTACTGAAGAAGATCGAAGTGGCGGTGGAAAAGAACGATCGCAAGCCGGTGAAAACCTGGTCGCGTCGTTCGATGATCCTGCCGCAGATGGTCGGTCTGACCATCGCCGTGCATAACGGTCGTCAACATGTCCCCGTTCTGGTGAACGAAGACATGGTCGGCCACAAACTGGGCGAGTTCGCCGGTACCCGCACTTATCGTGGGCACGTGGCTGACAAGAAAGCCAAGCGTTAAGGGGTAAGGAAATGGAAGTAGCCGCTAAGTTGTCGGGCGCTCGAATCTCCGCCCAGAAAGCCCGCTTGGTCGCCGACCAGATCCGCGGGAAGAAGGTGGGCGAAGCGCTCAACCTGCTGGCTTTCAGCAGTAAGAAAGCCGCGGAAATCATGAAGAAAGTGCTGGAGTCGGCTGTAGCCAACGCCGAGCACAACGAAGGCGCAGACGTTGATGACCTGAAGGTCAGCACCGTTTTCGTCAACGAAGGGCGTTCGCTGAAGCGCATCATGCCGCGTGCCAAAGGCCGCGCTGATCGCATCGTCAAGCGGTCTTGCCATATCACTGTCAAGGTTGCGGACAAGTAACGGAGTCGATCAGATGGGTCAGAAAGTACATCCCATTGGCATTCGCCTGGGAATCGTCAAGGATCACACCTCCGTCTGGTACGCAGACGGTCGGACTTATGCGGACTACTTGTTCGCTGATCTGAAGGTGCGTGAGTATCTCCTCGACAAACTAAAAAGCGCGTCCGTAAGCCGTGTCGACATCGCTCGCCCGGCCCAAACCGCACGCATCACCATCCACACCGCCCGTCCCGGTATCGTGATCGGCAAGAAAGGTGAAGATGTTGAGAAGCTGCGTCAGGACCTGACCAAGCAAATGGGTGTGCCTGTGCACATCAATATCGAAGAGATCCGCAAGCCGGAGCTCGACGGTATGCTGGTTGCGCAGAGCGTAGCTCAGCAGCTGGAGCGTCGTGTGATGTTCCGTCGCGCCATGAAGCGCGCTGTACAGAACGCCATGCGTATCGGTGCCAAGGGCATCAAAATCCAAGTGAGCGGTCGTCTCGGTGGTGCTGAAATCGCACGGACCGAATGGTATCGCGAAGGTCGTGTGCCGCTGCACACCCTGCGTGCCGATATCGACTATGCCACGTACGAAGCGCACACCACCTACGGTGTGATCGGTGTCAAGGTTTGGATCTTCAAGGGCGAAGTAATTGGTGGTCGCCATGAAGAACTGAAGCCGCAAGCACCCGCGCCTCGTAAAAAAGCTGCTAAGTAAGGGGTACGCCAAATGTTGCAACCAAAGCGTACGAAGTTCCGCAAGCAGATGACCGGCCACAACCGTGGTCTGGCTCAGCGCGGTAGCAAAGTCAGCTTCGGCGAGTTCGCGCTGAAGTCTGTTGCCCGCGGTCGTCTCACCGCCCGCCAGATCGAGTCCGCTCGTCGTGCTCTGACTCGTCACGTCAAACGTGGCGGGAAAATCTGGATTCGCGTGTTCCCTGACAAACCGGTTACCAAGAAGCCTCTCGAAGTGCGGATGGGTAAAGGGAAGGGTGGCGTTGAATATTGGGTAGCCCAGATCCAGCCAGGCAAGGTCCTGTACGAGATCGAAGGCGTTTCCGAAGAGTTGGCGCGTGAGGCTTTCGCCCTGGCTGCTGCAAAGCTGCCGCTCGCCACCACTTTTGTTAAGCGGACGGTGATGTGATGAAAGCGAATGAACTTCGTGAAAAATCAGCACAGCAGCTGAACGAGCAACTGCTCGGCCTGCTGCGCGACCAGTTCAATCTGCGCATGCAGAAAGCAACTGGCCAGTTGGGGCAGTCTCACCTGCTCTCGCAAGTTAAGCGCGACATCGCTCGTGTGAAAACTGTGCTCAACCAGCAGGCAGGTAAGTGATCATGGCTGAAGCCGAAAAAACAGTCCGTACGCTGACCGGCCGTGTTGTCAGCGACAAGATGGACAAGACCATCACCGTATTGATCGAGCGTCGCGTCAAGCACCCGATCTACGGCAAATATGTCAAGCGTTCGACCAAGCTGCACGCGCACGACGAAAGCAACCAGTGCCACATCGGCGACAAGGTTTCCATCCGTGAAACCCGTCCGCTGGCCAAGACCAAGTCTTGGGCGCTGGTTGAAGTTCTCGAACGCGCAGTGGAAGTCTAAGGGCTAAGGGTCGGAGAAATTATATGATTCAGACTCAATCCATGCTCGATGTGGCCGACAACAGTGGTGCACGCCGCGTCATGTGCATCAAGGTGCTGGGTGGCTCGCATCGCCGCTACGCTGGCATTGGCGACATCATCAAGGTCACCGTCAAGGAAGCGATTCCGCGCGGTAAAGTGAAGAAGGGCCAGGTGATGACCGCTGTCGTCGTCCGTACCCGTCACGGCGTTCGCCGTGCCGATGGCTCGATCATTCGCTTTGACGGCAACGCTGCTGTTCTGCTGAACAACAAGCAGGAGCCGATCGGCACCCGTATCTTTGGGCCCGTGACCCGTGAGCTTCGTTCCGAGAAGTTCATGAAGATCGTCTCGCTCGCCCCTGAAGTGCTGTAAGGAGATCCGACATGCAAAAGATTCGTCGTGACGACGAGATCATCGTGATCGCCGGCAAAGACAAAGGTAAGCGTGGCAAGGTGCTCAAGGTTCTCGCTGACGACCGTCTGGTCGTTGGTGGGATCAACCTGGTCAAGCGCCATACCAAGCCGAACCCGATGTCGGGCGTTCAAGGCGGTATCGTCGAGAAAGAAGCGCCGCTGCACGCTTCCAACGTGGCCATCTTCAATGGCGAAACCAACAAGGCTGACCGCGTTGGTTTCAAAATCGAAGACGGTAAGAAAATTCGTGTCTTCAAGTCGACCCAAAAAGCGGTTGATGCTTGAACACTGCTAGGTAGAAGACCATGGCACGACTAAAAGAGATTTACCGGAAGGAAATCGCACCGAAGCTTAAGGACGAACTTAAGCTGTCGAACGTGATGGAAGTTCCGCGCATCACCAAAATCACCCTGAACATGGGCCTGGGCGAAGCGATCGGCGACAAGAAAGTCATCGAGCACGCGGTTGCCGACCTGGAAAAGATCACCGGTCAGAAAGTCGTCGTGACTCATGCCCGTAAGTCGATTGCAGGCTTCAAGGTCCGTGAGGGCTGGCCGATCGGCGTCAAGGTAACCCTGCGTCGCGAGCGTATGTACGAGTTCCTGGATCGTCTGCTGTCCATCTCCCTGCCGCGCGTGCGTGACTTCCGCGGCCTGAATGCCAAGTCCTTCGACGGTCGTGGCAACTACAGCATGGGCGTGAAAGAGCAGATCATCTTCCCGGAAATCGATTACGACAAGATCGATGCGCTGCGCGGTCTGGACATCACCCTGACCACCACTGCCCGTACGGATGACGAAGGTCGCGCTCTGCTGCGCGCCTTCAAATTCCCGTTCCGCAACTGATTGGAGTAGGAAATGGCCAAGACGAGCATGAAAAACCGCGAGCTGAAGCGTCAGCGCACGGTTGCCAAGTACGCTAAGAAGCGTGCCGAGCTGAAAGCCACCATCGTCAATCCGGAAACCTCTCCGGAAGCGCGTTGGGAAGCCCAGGTCGCTCTGCAGAAGCAGCCGCGTGACGCCAGTGCTTCGCGCCTGCGTAACCGCTGCCGCATTACCGGTCGTCCGCACGGCGTTTATCGCAAGTTCGGTCTGTCGCGTATCAAGCTGCGTGAAGCTGCAATGCGCGGTGACGTACCAGGTCTGGTCAAGGCCAGCTGGTAAGTCATTGCGGCAATCGCTGGCGCGACACCTTCGGGTTGCGCTCCGGCGATCAGGCTAAATGAATCAAGCCCCTTTTGGGGCTTGATTCATTTTTGATCAGTCTCTAGAATGCTCGGCTCGCCTGAGCCTGGGTTTTGCCCGGCAGTCTGGTGACTCTTAGCCGAAAGGCTAATTCTTTTTGTATCAGGAGCGTCTAGCCCATGAGTATGCAGGACCCGTTAGCGGACATGCTAACTCGTATCCGTAATGCCCAGATGGCTGAAAAGTCCGTCGTAAGCATGCCTTCTTCTACCCTGAAGGTGGCTGTAGCCAAAGTTCTGAAAGACGAAGGTTATATTGCGGGTTATCAGATCAGCGGCGAAGCAAAGCCGCAGCTGTCCATCGAGCTGAAATACTTCGAAGGCCGTCCGGTCATCGAGGAAGTCAAGCGCGTGAGCCGTCCCGGCCTTCGCCAGTACAAGTCCGTCGATGATCTGCCGAAAGTTCGCGGCGGTCTCGGTGTTTCCATCGTCTCCACCAACAAAGGTGTGATGACGGACCGCGCTGCGCGCGCTGCCGGTGTCGGCGGCGAAGTGCTTTGCACTGTGTTCTAAGGGGGGGATAAGCATGTCTCGCGTTGCTAAGAACCCCGTCAAGCTGCCTGCTGGTGTAGAGATCAAACTCGCCGGCCAGCAGCTTTCGGTGAAGGGTGCCAAGGGCACTCTGGAACTGAACGTTCACTCGTCCGTTGAAGTGCTGCAGGAATCCGGTGAGCTGCGTTTCGCTGCTCGCAATGGCGACCAGCAGACTCGCGCCATGGCCGGTACTACCCGTGCTCTGGTCAACAACATGGTCATCGGCGTCAGTCAGGGCTTCGAGCGTAAGCTGCAGCTGATCGGTGTTGGTTACAAGGCGCAAGCCAAGGGCCAAGTACTGAACCTGGCGCTGGGCTTCTCTCACCCTATCGACTATCAACTGCCGGAAGGCGTTGTGGCCGAAACCCCGAACCAGACCGAGATCCTGATCAAGGGTGTCGACAAACAACTGGTTGGTCAGGTTGCCGCGGAGATTCGTGACTTCCGCCGTCCTGAACCTTACAAGGGCAAAGGTGTTCGTTACGCTGACGAAGTCGTCCGCCGTAAAGAAGCCAAGAAGAAGTAAGGGGCTAGGAAATGACCGACAAAAAAGTTACTCGTCTGCGTCGCGCTCGCAAAGCACGCCTGAAAATGCACGAGCTCGAAACCGTGCGTCTGTGCGTGTACCGCTCTTCGCAGCACATCTATGCCCAGGTCATCTCGGCCGACGGCAGCAAGGTTCTGGCCAGCGCCTCTACCTTGGACAAAGCACTGCGTGACGGCGCCACCGGCAACGTCGACGCGGCCAAGAAAGTTGGCGAACTGGTCGCCGAGCGTGCGAAAGCCGCTGGTGTGACCCAGGTTGCATTCGACCGTTCTGGCTTCAAGTACCACGGCCGCGTCAAGGCGCTGGCTGATGCTGCTCGTGAAGGCGGGCTGGAGTTCTAAGTTATGGCAAATAACGACCAAAAGCGCGACGAAGGCTATATCGAGAAGCTGGTTCAGGTTAACCGCGTTGCCAAGACCGTCAAGGGCGGCCGTATCTTCACCTTCACCGCGTTGACCGTGGTGGGTGATGGCAAGGGCCGCGTTGGTTTCGGCCGTGGCAAGTCCCGCGAAGTGCCGGCTGCCATCCAGAAAGCGATGGAAGCTGCGCGTCGCAACATGATCCAGGTGGATCTGAACGGCACCACGCTGCAGTACGCAATGAAATCCGCCCATGGCGCCTCCAAGGTGTTCATGCAGCCTGCTTCCGAAGGTACCGGCATCATCGCCGGTGGCGCCATGCGTGCCGTCCTGGAAGTCGCCGGTGTTCAGAACGTTCTGGCCAAGTGCTACGGCTCGACCAACCCTGTGAACGTGGTACATGCCACTTTCAAAGGTCTGAAGGCTATGCAGTCTCCGGATTCGGTTGCAGCCAAGCGTGGCAAGAGTGTCGAGGAGATTCTCTAACCATGGCTAACACAGTCAAAGTGACTCTGATCAAGAGCACCAATGGCCGCCTGGCCAATCACAAAGCCTGCGTCAAGGGTCTCGGCCTGCGTCGTATCAATCACACCGTCGAGGTTCTGGATACTCCGGAAAATCGCGGCATGATCAACAAGGCTTATTACCTTCTCCGTGTGGAGGGTTGATCCATGTACCTGAACGATTTGAGTCCAGCGCCGGGTTCCCGTCGCGAGAAGCACCGTCCGGGCCGTGGTATCGGTAGCGGTTTGGGCAAGACCGGTGGCCGTGGCCACAAAGGTCAGACCTCGCGCTCCGGTGGCACCATTGCTCCGGGTTTCGAAGGCGGCCAGCAGCCTCTGCACCGCCGTCTGCCCAAGTTCGGTTTCGTATCCCTGAAGGCTATGGATCGCGCAGAAGTGCGTACGTCCGAGCTGAACAAGATCGAAGGCGACGTAGTTACTCTGCAGGCGCTGAAGGATGCCAACCTGATTAATCAAAACGTACAGCGTGTGAAAGTCATGCTGTCCGGTGAGATTACTCGCGCGGTCACCCTTAAAGGTATCGCCGCCACCAAAGGTGCGCGCGCGGCTATCGAAGCAGCTGGCGGTAAGTTCGAGGAATAAATGGCTAAGCAAGGTGCTCTCTCAGCGCTCAGCAATGGCGGGTTGTCCGAGCTCTGGGCTCGTCTGCGCTTTCTGTTCATGGCGATCATCGTCTATCGAATCGGCGCGCATATCCCAGTTCCAGGTATAAACCCGGATCGTCTAGCTGATCTGTTTCGACAGAATGAGGGGACCATTCTTAGCTTGTTCAACATGTTTTCCGGCGGTGCGCTGGAGCGGATGAGCATCTTTGCACTGGGGATCATGCCGTACATCTCGGCATCGATCATCATGCAGCTGATGACCGCCGTCAGCCCGCAGCTGGAGCAGTTGAAGAAGGAAGGTGAGGCTGGTCGTCGCAAGATCAGCCAATACACCCGCTACGGCACCTTGGTTCTGGCCTTCGTCCAGGCTATCGGCATGTCCGTTGGTCTGGCGAGTCAGGGCGTGGCGTTTTCGGTCGATTTCGGCTTCCACTTCGTTGCAGTCACCACCTTCGTGGCGGGTGCGATGTTCATGATGTGGTTGGGCGAGCAGATCACCGAGCGCGGTGTTGGCAACGGTATTTCGATGCTGATTTTTGCGGGCATCGTAGCCGGTCTGCCGTCGGCGATCGGGCAGTCTTTCGAGTCTGCTCGGCAGGGCGATATCAACATCTTCGCCCTCATCGCCATCGGTTTGCTGGCAGTAGCGATCATCGGTTTTGTGGTGTTCATTGAGCGTGGCCAGCGTCGCATTGCGGTGCACTACGCCAAGCGTCAGCAGGGCCGTAAGGTCTTCGCGGCGCAGACCAGCCACCTGCCGTTGAAGGTGAACATGGCGGGCGTAATCCCGGCCATTTTCGCCAGCAGCCTTCTGTTGTTCCCGGCCTCGCTGGGTGCCTGGTTTGGTCAGTCCGAAGGTATGGGCTGGCTGCAGGATATTTCACAGGCTATCGCTCCTGGTCAGCCGTTGAACATTTTGCTGTTTAGTGCAGGGATCATTTTCTTCTGCTTCTTCTATACAGCACTGATGTTCAACCCGAAAGACGTAGCGGAAAACCTGAAGAAGTCCGGTGCCTTTATTCCGGGTATCCGTCCCGGTGAGCAGTCGGCGCGCTATATCGATGGCGTTCTGACCCGCTTGACCATGTTCGGTGCTCTGTACATGACGGCCGTATGCTTGTTGCCCCAGTTCCTGGTGGTGGCGGCCAACGTACCGTTCTACCTTGGCGGGACCTCGTTGCTGATCGTGGTAGTGGTTGTGATGGACTTCATGTCGCAAGTACAATCGCACCTCGTTTCGCACCAGTACGAATCCCTGATGAAGAAAGCCAACCTGAAGGGCTACGGCAGCGGCATGCTCCGCTGAAGTGTCCATAAGGTTCGAGGAGTTGGTGATGAAAGTTCGTGCATCGGTGAAAAAGCTGTGCCGCAACTGCAAAATTATTCGCCGTGAAGGTGTTGTTCGAGTGATTTGCAGCGCGGAACCGCGTCACAAGCAGCGCCAAGGCTGAGTGTGATCGACGCTATAAGCCCGGCAGCTAGTGCGCTGCCGGGTTGATTATTTGTTTCTACAGCGCTAATATCTCGCGCCCTATTTCTTGGCTTCCGGGGCGTAGGTAGCTGTCAATTGGAGTTCCACTGAATGGCCCGTATTGCAGGCGTTAACATTCCGGATAACAAGCACACTGTTATCTCGCTGACCTACATCTTTGGTGTCGGTCGCACCACCGCACAGAAAATCTGTGCAGCTACCGGTGTCAATCCGGCGGCAAAGATCAAGGATCTCTCTGACGAGCAGATCGAGCAGCTGCGTGGTGAAGTCGCCAAGGTGAACACCGAAGGTGATCTGCGCCGTGAAGTGAACATGAAAATCAAGCGCTTGATGGATCTGGGTTGCTACCGCGGCCTGCGTCATCGCCGCGGCCTTCCGGTTCGTGGACAGCGTACCAAGACCAACGCGCGCACCCGCAAGGGCCCGCGTAAGCCGATCCGCAAGTAATCGCATTCGCGAATCGACAGGAATCTAGTCATGGCAAAACCTGCTGCTCGTACTCGTAAGAAAGTCAAGAAGACGGTGGTTGATGGCATCGCCCACATCCACGCTTCTTTCAATAACACCATCGTGACCATTACCGACCGTCAAGGTAACGCCCTGTCCTGGGCTACCTCCGGTGGTTCGGGTTTCCGCGGTTCTCGCAAGTCCACCCCGTTCGCTGCCCAGGTGGCTGCCGAGCGTGCTGGTCAAGCTGCGCTGGAATACGGCCTGAAGAACCTCGACGTCAACGTCAAGGGCCCAGGTCCGGGTCGTGAGTCCGCAGTCCGTGCGCTTAACGGTTGCGGTTACAAGATCGCCAGCATCACCGATGTGACGCCTATCCCGCATAACGGGTGCCGTCCTTCGAAGAAGCGTCGCGTGTAATCAGGAGACAGTGAGAAATGGCTCGTTACATTGGTCCCAAATGCAAACTGTCTCGTCGTGAAGGCACTGATCTGTTCCTGAAAAGCGGCGTTCGCGCTCTGGAGTCGAAGTGCAACATCGAAGCAGCCCCGGGTATCCACGGCCAGCGCCGTGGCCGTCAGTCCGACTACGGTACCCAGCTGCGCGAGAAGCAAAAAGTTCGTCGTATCTACGGCGTACTCGAGCGTCAATTCAGCGGTTACTACAAGCAGGCAGCCAGCCAGAAAGGCGCTACCGGCGAGAACCTGCTGCAACTGCTCGAGTGCCGTCTGGATAACGTGGTTTACCGCATGGGTTACGGTGCTACCCGCGCTGAATCCCGTCAGCTGGTTTCGCACAAGGCGATCAGCGTGAACGGTAAGACTGTCAACGTACCGTCGTTCCAGGTCAAAGCTGGCGACGTGGTTGCAGTTCGCGAGAAATCGAAGAATCAGCTGCGCATTGTTCAAGCTCTTGAGCTGTGTGCCCAGCGTGGCCGCGTTGAATGGGTAGATGTAGACACCGAGAAGAAGTCCGGCGTGTTCAAAAGCGTCCCGACTCGTGGTGATCTCTCCGCTGACATCAACGAAAGCCTGATTGTCGAGCTCTACTCCAAGTAAGGGCTAGAAAATAGGTGCATCCATGCAGATTTCGGTAAATGAGTTCCTGACCCCCCGCCATATCGATGTGCAGGTGGTCAGTTCGACCCGCGCCAAGATCACGCTCGAGCCTCTCGAGCGTGGCTTTGGCCATACCCTGGGCAACGCGCTGCGTCGCATCCTGTTGTCCTCCATGCCTGGCTGTGCAGTAGTCGAGGCCGAGATTGACGGTGTACTCCATGAGTACAGCGCCATCGAAGGTGTTCAGGAAGATGTCATTGAAATCCTGCTCAACCTGAAAGGTCTGGCTATCAAACTGCACGGCCGTGACGAAGTGACACTGACTCTGGCGAAGAAGGGCTCGGGCGTAGTGACCGCTGCCGATATTCAGCTGGATCACGATGTCGAGATCGTCAACGGCGACCATGTAATCGCCAACCTGGCTGCCAATGGCGCGCTGAACATGAAGCTCACCGTAGCTCGTGGTCGCGGCTATGAGCCAGCTGATTCGCGTCAGAGCGATGAAGATGAAAGCCGCAGCATCGGTCGCTTGCAGCTCGATTCCTCGTTCAGCCCGGTGCGTCGCGTGTCCTACGTGGTGGAAAACGCTCGCGTCGAGCAGCGTACCAACCTGGACAAGCTGGTTATCGATCTGGAAACCAACGGTACCCTGGATCCTGAAGAGGCCATTCGTCGTGCGGCAACCATCCTGCAACAGCAGTTGGCTGCGTTCGTCGACCTCAAAGGCGACAGTGAGCCAGTGGTGATCGAGCAGGAAGACGAAATCGATCCGATCCTGTTGCGTCCGGTCGATGACCTGGAACTGACCGTGCGTTCGGCCAACTGCCTCAAGGCAGAGAACATCTACTACATCGGCGACCTGATTCAGCGTACCGAAGTGGAGTTGTTGAAAACGCCGAACCTGGGCAAGAAGTCCCTGACCGAAATCAAGGACGTTCTGGCTTCCCGTGGTCTGTCCCTCGGTATGCGCCTCGACAACTGGCCGCCGGCAAGTCTGAAGAAAGACGATAAGGCGACTGCCTGATCGTCATCATCACCGAACGTGAGTTTGGTAAGGAATTGAACCATGCGTCATCGTAAAAGTGGCCGTCACCTCAGCCGCACCAGCGCCCACCGCAAGGCCATGTTCCAGAACATGGCGGTATCGCTGTTCGAGCATGAGCTGATCAAAACTACTCTGCCGAAAGCCAAAGAACTGCGTCGTGTTGCTGAGCCGCTGATCACTCTGGCTAAAGAAGACAGCGTTGCCAACCGTCGTCTGGCTTTCGACCGTACGCGTTCGAAAGCCATCGTCGGCAAGCTGTTCAACGACCTGGGCAAGCGTTACGCCACCCGTCAGGGCGGTTACCTGCGTATCCTCAAGTGCGGTTTCCGTGCTGGTGACAACGCACCGATGGCTTATGTTGAGCTGGTCGACCGTCCGGTCGGCGGCGCAGTAGAAGCTGCCGAGTAAGACGCTTCGTCTACGAAGAACCGGGCCTAGTGCCCGGTTTTTTGTGCCTGCCTTTCCTGGCGGCCACCCTTCGGACCGTCGCAAGCGACGTCAAAAATCGCACCGGCGATTTTTTGTGGCCCACCATCCCTGGCGGCCACCCTTCGGGCCGCTGCAAGCGACGTCAAAAATGGCTCCGGCGATTTTTTGTGGCCCACCATCCCTGGCGGCCACCCTTCGGGCCGTCGCAAGCGACGTCAAAAATGGCTCCGGCTATTTTTTGTGGCCTGCCATCCCTGGCAGCCACCCTTCGGGCCGTCGCAAGCGACGTCAAAAATCGCTCCCGGCGATTTTTTGTGGCCGGCTAGTTAGTTAAAATCTATCGCTTGTTGAGTTGTTATTCATTTGTTTGCTCATGCAGTCTCGTCGATACTTGACCTCAAGCCCGCCCAGCCGGGATGTCGTTACCTGATGATGGAGATTGCGGATGAGCCAACACAAAACCCTGACCACTGCCAGCGGCGCGCCGGTTGCGGATAACCAGAATTCCCGTTCGGCAGGACCACGCGGCCCGTTGCTGCTCGACGATTTCCACCTGATCGAAAAGCTCGCTCACTTCAACCGCGAAAACATTCCCGAGCGCCGGGTACACGCCAAGGGCTCGGCAGCCTATGGCACCTTCACGGTGAGCCGTGACATCACCCAGTACACCTGCGCCAAGCTGTTCAGCGCGGTTGGCAAGCAGACCGAGACCTTCCTGCGTTTCTCCACCGTGGGTGGCGAGCGTGGCTCGGCGGATACCGAGCGCGATCCGCGCGGCTTCGCCCTTAAGTTCTATACCGAAGAAGGCAACTGGGACATCGTCGGCAACAACACCCCGGTGTTTTTCATTCGCGACCCGCTGAAGTTCCCGGACTTCATCCATACCCAGAAGCGTCTGCCGCAGAGCAACCTGAAGAGCCCGCAGATGATGTGGGACTTCTGGTCGCATTCGCCCGAATCCCTGCACCAGGTGACCATCCTGTTCTCCGACCGCGGGATCCCGGATGGCTACCGGCACATGCACGGTTTTGGCAGCCACACCTACAGCCTGATCAATGCCAAGGGTGAGCGCACCTGGGTCAAATGGCACTTCAAGACCAAGCAGGGCATCAAGAACCTGGCCCCGGCAGAGGCTGCGCGTCTTGCCGGCACCGATCCGGATTACGCCCAGCGTGACCTGTTCGAGGCCATCGAGCGCGGCGATTACCCGAAGTGGAGCGTGTGCATCCAGGTGATGAGCGAAGCCGAAGCGGCTGCCCGCGCCGAGAACCCGTTCGACGTGACCAAGACCTGGTCGCAGAAGGACTACCCGCTGATCGAGGTGGGTGAGCTGGAGCTCAACCGCAACCCGCAGAACTACTTCGCCGAGGTCGAGCAGTCCGCTTTCGGACCGAGCAACATGATCCCCGGAGTCGGTCTGTCGCCGGATCGCATGTTGCAGGGGCGCGTATTCGCCTACGCCGATGCGCACCGCTACCGCGTGGGCACCAACCACCAGCAACTGCCGGTGAATGCGCCGCGCAGCCCGGTGAATAGCTACCAGCGCGATGGCGCCATGGCCTTCGGCAGCAATGGTGGGGCGGCGCCCAACTACGAGCCGAACAGCTACGCCGATGCGCCCAAGCAGGCGCCGGCCTATCGCGAACCGGCGCTGGCCTTGAGTGGCGCGGCGGATCGCTACGATCACCGTGAGGACGAGGACTACTACAGCCATGCCGGTGCGCTGTTCCGCCTGATGAATGCCGAGCAGAAGGCGCTGCTGATCGACAATATCGTCGGTGCCATGCAGTCGGTCAGCGAGGACGTGCAGCGTCGCCAGTTGCAGCACTTCTTCAGGGCCGATGAGGCCTATGGGGCGGGTATCGCCAAGGGCCTCGGCCTGAGCTGATCCCTTCCTGATTCAGCGCAATGTGCAATGCCGGTGTCGCCTTTAGTCTGGGCGGCGCCGGCATTGTCGCTTTAGGCAGGCAAGCTGGGCGACAATAGGGCGCACGGACAGGAGAGAGCGCAATGAAAGGCCATGTTGAAGTTATCGATTATCTGAAGGTGCTGCTCAAGGGCGAGCTGGCGGCGCGCGATCAGTATTTCGTCCATTCACGCCTCTACGAAGACTGGGGCTTCGGCAAGCTGTACGAGCGCATCAACCACGAGATGGAGGAGGAGACGCAGCACGCCGATGCCTTGCTCAAGCGCATCCTGTTTCTCGAGGGTACGCCGGATATGGCGCCCAACCCGTTCACCTTCGGCCAGACCGTGCCGGATATGCTCAGGCTCGACCTTGCGCTGGAGTACGAGGTGCGCGCGGCGCTGAGCAAGGGGATCGAGTTGTGCGAGCGTCACCAGGATTACCAGACCCGGGACATCCTCCTGGTCCAGCTCAAGGATACCGAAGAGGATCACGCCTACTGGCTTGAAATCCAGCTGCAGTTGATCGCCAAGCTCGGCCTGGACAACTACCTGCAAAGTCAGATGTAGGAGGGCGGTACAAGCCGATAAAGGCGCTGGAAGGCTGGAGGCTGAACGACAAGCCTTTCGTCCAGCCTCCAGCCTCCAGCCTCCAGCCTCCAGCCTTAAGCCCTATCCCTTTCCAGTAGCGGCTTGAGGAAATGCCCGGTATGCGACTGCGGCATCTCCGCGACTTCTTCCGGCGTGCCGCAGGCGATGATCTGGCCGCCCTTGGAGCCGCCTTCGGGGCCGAGGTCGACCAGCCAGTCGGCGGTCTTGATCACGTCCAGGTTGTGCTCGATCACCACCACGGTGTTGCCGTGATCGCGCAGGCGGTGCAGCACGTCGAGCAGTTGCTGGATATCGGCGAAGTGCAGGCCGGTGGTCGGCTCGTCGAGGATGTACAGGGTCTTGCCGGTGTCGCGCTTGGACAGCTCGCGTGACAGCTTGACCCGTTGCGCCTCGCCCCCGGAAAGGGTGGTCGCCGACTGCCCCAGTTTGATGTACGAAAGGCCCACGTCCATCAACGTCTGCAGCTTGCGCGCCAGGGCCGGGACGGCATCGAAGAACGCGCGGGCGTCCTCGATGGTCATCTCCAGCACCTCGTGGATGCTCTTGCCCTTGTATTTGATCTCCAGGGTTTCGCGGTTGTAGCGCTTGCTCTTGCACACGTCGCAGGGCACGTAGATGTCCGGCAGGAAGTGCATTTCCACCTTGATCAGGCCGTCGCCCTGGCAGGCTTCGCAGCGCCCGCCCTTGACGTTGAAGGAGAAGCGGCCCGGGCCATAGCCCCGCGAGCGGGCTTCCGGAACGCCGGCGAACAGTTCGCGGATCGGCGTGAACAGGCCGGTGTAGGTCGCCGGGTTGGAACGCGGCGTACGGCCGATCGGGCTCTGGTCGATGTCCACCACCTTGTCCAGGTGCTGCAGGCCGTCGATGCTGTCGTGGGCCGCGGCTTCCAGGGTGGTGGCGCCGTTGAGAGCGGTGGCGCTGAGCGGGAACAGGGTGTTGTTGATCAGCGTCGACTTGCCCGAGCCGGACACGCCGGTCACGCAGGTCAGCAGGCCGATGGGGATGTCCAGGTTGACGTTCTGCAGGTTGTTGCCACGGGCGCCCTTGATCTTCAGCGACAGCTTCTTGTTGCGCGGCGTGCGCTTGGCCGGGACTTCGATCTTGACACGGCCGGACAGGTACTTGCCGGTCAGCGAGTCGGGGTGGGCCATGACCTCGGCCGCCGTGCCCTGGGCGACGATCTGGCCGCCGTGCACGCCGGCGCCGGGACCGATGTCGACCACGTAGTCGGCCATGCGGATGGCGTCTTCGTCGTGCTCGACCACGATCACCGTGTTGCCGATGTCGCGCAGGTGGCGCAGGGTGCCGAGCAGACGCTCGTTGTCGCGCTGGTGCAGGCCGATGGAGGGTTCGTCGAGGATGTACATCACGCCGACCAGGCCGGCGCCGATCTGGCTGGCCAGGCGGATGCGCTGGGCCTCGCCGCCGGACAGGGTGTCGGCGCTGCGATCCAGGGTCAGGTAGTCGAGGCCGACGTTGACCAGGAACTGCAAGCGCTCGCAGATCTCCTTGAGGATCTTGTCGGCGATCTCGCCACGGCGCCCGCTCAGCTTGAGGCCGCCGAAGTAGTTGCTGGCGTCGCCGATCGGCAGGCCGGTGACCGCCGGCAGGGTCTTTTCGCCGACCCATACGTGGCGCGCCTCGCGGCGCAGGCGGGTGCCGCGGCAGTCGGGACAGGGCTGGGTGCTGAGGAACTTGGCCAGTTCCTCGCGCACGCTGGTCGACTCGGTCTCGCGATAGCGGCGCTCGAGGTTGGGCACTATGCCCTCGAAGGGGTGCGAGCGCTTGACGATGTCGCCACGGTCGTTGAGGTACTTGAAGTCGACGTTGCGCGTACCGCTGCCGCCGAGAATGACTTTCTGGTGTTCGCTGTCCAGTTCGGCGAAGGGCACCTCCAGGCTGAAGCCATAGTGCGAGGCCAGGGAGCCGAGCATCTGGAAGTAGTAGACGTTGCGCCTGTCCCAGCCGCGGATCGCCCCCTCGGCCAGGGTCAGCTCGCCGTTGACCAGGCGCTTGCTGTCGAAGAACTGCTTCACCCCCAGGCCGTCGCAGGTCGGGCAGGCGCCGGCGGGGTTGTTGAAGGAGAACAGCTTGGGTTCCAGCTCGCTGATCGAGTGGCCGCAGACCGGGCAGGCGAAACGCGCCGAGAAAATGATCTCCTCGCCTTCCTCACCCTCCATGGGCGCCACCAGGGCCAGCCCGTCGGCCAGCTTGAGCGCGGTCTCGAAGGATTCGGCCAGGCGTTGCTGCAGGTCGCCACGGGCCTTGAAGCGGTCGACCACGGCGTCGATGCTGTGCTTCTTCTGCTTGTCGAGCTTGGGCAGCTCGTCGAGTTCGTAGAGCTTGCCGTTGACCCGCACCCGCACGAAGCCCTGGGCGCGCAGTTCGTCGAACACCGCCAGGTGCTCGCCCTTGCGCTCACGGATCACCGGCGCCAGCAGCATCAGCTTGCTACCCTCGGGCAGGGCCAGCACCTGATCGACCATCTGGCTGACGGTCTGCGCCTCCAGCGGCAGGTCGTGATCCGGGCAGCGCGGGATACCGGCGCGGGCGTACAGCAGGCGCAGGTAGTCATAGATCTCGGTGATGGTGCCGACCGTCGAGCGCGGGTTGTGCGACGTGGACTTCTGTTCGATGGAGATCGCCGGCGACAGGCCCTCGATGGTGTCGACGTCGGGTTTTTCCATCATCGACAGGAACTGCCGGGCATAGGCCGAGAGGGATTCGACGTAGCGGCGCTGGCCTTCCGCATACAGGGTGTCGAAGGCCAGCGACGACTTGCCCGAGCCGGATAGGCCGGTGATCACGATCAGCTTGTCGCGGGGCAGGGTCAGGTCGATGTTTTTCAGGTTATGGGTACGAGCCCCACGGATCAGAATCTTGTCCAAAACAGCCTCGCGTGGCGGGCGGAGTAAACCGCCGATTATACGGGCGCAAGCGGCGGTGCGGCAAAGCGACGCTGCTGTGCCATTGGGAGTTCGACTGCTAGAATCGCCGGCTGGTTTCAACAGGTTATTTGACGATGCGCGATCCGCACAGCGAACGCATGAGTAGCGGGGAAACCCGGGCCGCCGCAGGGTTGGCGCTGGTGTTCGCGTTCCGCATGCTGGGCATGTTCATGGTGCTGCCGGTACTGGCTACTTATGGGCAGGAGCTCGCCGGTTCAACCCCGGCACTGATCGGCCTGGCCATTGGCGCCTATGGCCTGACCCAGGCGCTGTTGCAGATTCCCTTCGGCGTGCTGTCCGATCGGATCGGCAGGCGGCCGGTGATTTACTTCGGTCTCGTGGTGTTCGCGGCGGGCAGTCTGCTGGCGGCCAACGCCGACTCGATCTGGGGCGTGATCGCCGGCCGCGTGCTGCAGGGCGCGGGGGCGATTTCCGCGGCGGTGATGGCGCTGCTTTCCGACCTGACCCGCGAGCAGCACCGCACCAAGGCCATGGCCATGATCGGCATGAGCATCGGGCTGTCCTTTGCCGTGGCCATGGTGGTCGGCCCGCTGCTGACCCGCGCTTTCGGCCTGTCCGGACTGTTTCTGGCCACGGCGGCGATGGCGCTGCTGGGGATCGTCATCGTCGCCGGCCTGGTGCCGGCCAGTGGCGGACCGCTGCAGCACCGCGAATCCGGGGTCGCCAGGCAGGCGCTGTGGCCGACGCTGCGGCATCCGGATCTGCTACGCCTGGACTTCGCCATCTTCGCCCTGCACGCCATCCTCATGGCCAGTTTCATCGCCTTGCCGCTGGCGCTGGTGGAGCAGGGCGGTCTGCCCAAGGAGCAGCACTGGTGGGTATACCTGACGGCGTTGCTGGCCGGCTTCTTCGCCATGGTGCCGTTCATCATCTATGGCGAGAAGAAGCGCCAGATGCGCCGCGTGCTGATCGGCGCGGTGCTGGCGCTGCTGGGTTGCGAGTTGTATTTCTGGGTGTTCGGTCATGGCCTGAGCAACCTGGTGTTCGGCATCATCGTGTTCTTCACCGCCTTCAATCTGCTGGAGGCCTCGTTACCTTCGCTGATCAGCAAGGTGGCGCCGGCCGGTGGCAAGGGCACGGCCATGGGCGTGTATTCGACCAGCCAGTTCCTCGGCTCGGCCCTGGGCGGCATTCTCGGTGGCTGGCTGTACCAGCAGCATGGCCTGGCCGGCGTGTTCGGCGGCTGTGCATCGCTGACCCTTTTCTGGCTGGCCTTTGCTGTTACTATGCGCGAACCGCCGTATGTCACCAGCCTGCGTTTGTCGCTATCGAGTGCGGCATTGCAGGAAGCAGGATTGGCCGAGCGTATTCAGGCAGTGCCCGGAGTGGCGGATGCCGTGGTGGTGGCCGAAGAGGCCGCCATCTATGTCAAAGTGGATACCCAACAATTGGATCGCACGTCGCTGCAGCGCCTGATCGAAGCGGCGCCGGTGACGTGCTGAAAGTCTAGGAGAGCGTTATGGCCCGTGGGGTTAACAAAGTCATTCTGGTCGGAACCTGCGGACAGGATCCGGAAACGCGCTACCTGCCCAGCGGCAACGCCGTGACCAACCTGAGCCTGGCCACCAGCGAGCAGTGGACGGACAAGCAGACCGGGCAGAAGGTCGAGAAAACCGAATGGCACCGCGTGTCGCTGTTCGGCAAGGTCGCGGAAATCGCCGGCGAATACCTGCGCAAGGGGTCGCAGGTGTACATCGAAGGCAAGCTGCAGACCCGCGAGTGGGAAAAGGATGGCATCAAGCGCTACACCACGGAAATCATCGTCGACATGCAGGGCACCATGCAGTTGCTCGGCGGCCGTCCGGACAATGCCGGTGGTGGCGAGCGCCAGCAGCGTCCGGCCCCGCAGCGCGAGCCGCAGCAGGCCGCCCCACGCCAGGCTCCGCCGCAGCAGAAGCCCCAGCCTGCGCAGGACTACGACAGCTTCGACGACGACATTCCGTTCTGACCATCGCGCTCTGTCGCACGACCAGGGCCCCGCAATGCGGGGCCTTGGTCTTTCTGCGCTGCCCGTTCAGGCCGGCCTGAAGAAGCGCCGGCGCAGCAGGCCGTGGAGGAGCCACAGCAGCAGGGCGAGGCCGATGCCGCAGAGATTGGCGAGGATGTCCTGGTGACTGAACTCGCGGGTTTCCTGCAAGCGATGCTGCAGCCACTCGAGCAATGGGGCCTGGACGAACAGCAGGCTCCACAGCAGCCAGCCCGAGACGCGCGGGAAGGCGATCCGGCTGACCAGGGCGAGACCGGCAAAGGCGAGCACATGCAGAAACTTGTCCGACTGCTCGAACAGATCGGGTGGCGGTTCGGGGCGGAACAGGCCGTAGGCGAGTACCGCGCAACAGGCCAGGAACAGTATTTTTCTCAAAGGGTCAGTCCTTTCGTGGTCGATCCGTTCGGCCGCTCATGACGCCCCTGATCGACATCGGTTGCCCGTTGCCATGCGGCGGCCATGTTCGCGCCCGCCTGTCCGGGGTGTGATTCCATTGCCACTGCTGCGGGGGATGTGCCCGAGCGGGAGCGAGCGGCGTCAACTGCTGCGTGACAGATGACGTCACCGGGTAAAAACAGCAGAATACAGGCCATTGGACTGGTTCGCCCGGGCAAAACCTGCGACTTTGTGGGGCATCCTGTAACACCGCGAGCGTGCGGTGCGCCTCGAACCTGATTGTGGAGTCACTCATTCCGTTATGCGCATGCGCCTGTTATTACTGGGTGGCGGTAGTACCCTGGGCCGGGCGCTGATCCGCCTGGGAGCCGAAGAGGATATCGGCTTTCTCGCGCCACGCCCCCCGGCACAAGGCTGGGACGCCGCCAGCCTGACCGAGCTGCTCGATGACACCCGCCCCGACGCGGTGGTCAATCTTGCCTACTATTTCGACTGGTTCCAGGCCGAACAGGTCAGCGAGGAGCGTTTCGCCGCTCAGGAGCGGGCTGTCGAGCGCCTGGCCGAGCTCTGCCAGCACCATGATATCCGCCTGCTGCAGCCTTCCAGTTACCGGGTGTTCGACGGTTCCCGCGCCACCGCCTACAGCGAGAAGGATGAGTCCATGCCGCTGAGCCTGCGGGGGCAGGTGCTCTGGCGCATGGAGCAGAGCGTGCGGGCGATGTGTCCGCGCCACGTGTTGCTGCGTTTCGGCTGGTTGCTCGATGACAGCCCCGATGGTGTGCTGGCGCGTTTTCTCATGCGTGCCGAGCGCGACGAGGCCCTGTTTCTCGCCGATGACCGGCGCGGCAATCCGACGCCGGTGGACGATGCGGCACGGGTCATCCTGGCGGTGCTCAAACAGCTCGATTGCCAGGCACCGCTGTGGGGCACCTACCATTACGGCGGGCACGAGGCGACGACGTCGCTGGCCCTGGGCCAGGCCATTCTCAGCGAGGCCCGGCATCTGCGCCAGAATCTGCTCGAGGACGTCAGCGGCCAGGCCCATGCCGCTCGCCCGGATGCCGCCGACGAGCCGCAGCACGCGGTGCTGGCGTGCAAGAAAATCCTTCACACCTTCGGTGTCAAACCCCGTGCCTGGCGCGCCGGGCTACCGAGCCTGCTGGATCACTATTATCGCCATGTCTGACTTACCCGTTCTGGTTACCGGCGGCGCCGGTTTCATCGGTTCCAATCTGGTCGACGCCCTGCTGGCCCGGGGCCGCCCCGTGCGCGTGCTGGACAACCTGTCCATGGGCAAGCTCGACAACCTGCCGCTGGGCAACCCGCGGCTGAGCTTCATCCGCGGCGACGTGGCCGACTGTGCTGTGCTGGAGCAGGCGGTCGCCGGTTGCCAGGCCGTCGTGCACCTGGCCGCGGTGGCCTCGGTGCAGGCGTCGGTGGATGACCCGGTGCGTACTCACCAGAGCAATTTCATCGGCACCCTGAACCTGTGCGAGGCCATGCGGGTGCAGGGTGTCAAGCGGGTGCTGTTCGCCTCCAGCGCGGCGGTGTATGGCAACAACGGCGAGGGCCAGGCGATCGACGAAGCCACGCCCAAGGCTCCGCTGACGCCCTATGCGGCGGACAAGCTGGCCAGCGAGCATTACCTGGAGTTCTACCGGCACCAGCATGGCCTGGAACCGGCGATCTTCCGCTTCTTCAATGTCTTCGGCCCGCGCCAGGACCCGTCCTCGCCGTACTCCGGGGTGATCAGCATCTTCACCCAGCGGGCGCAGCAGGGGCTGCCGATCAGCGTGTTCGGCGACGGCGAGCAGACCCGCGATTTCTTCTATATCACCGACCTGGTCGATTTGCTGTTGCAGGCGCTGGATGCCGAGCGGGTGGTCGAGGGCGCGGTGAACGTGGGCTGGAACCAGGCCGTGAGCCTCAATCGCTTGCTGGCCGAGATCGGCAGGCTGCTCGGCGGTTTGCCGAGGGTCACCCACCAGGCCGAGCGGCCCGGCGACATCCGCCATTCGCGAGCCGATAACCAGCGCCTGGCTCGCCACTACCGCTTGCCGGCGGCGACCGCGTTGCGTGACGGGCTGGCGCGGCTGTTGGGTGTCTGAGCAGACCCTGATACGCAAAAAAGCCGGCAATGCCGGCTTTTTCGTGTGTCCTGGGGCTCAGAATTTGTAGCCCAGGCCGACCATATACACGAACGGATCGACGTCGACGTCGACCTTGGCGCGCACGCCGAGGCCGGGATGGTCGACATAGGCGGTGGTGTCGATGTCGATGTAGCGCGCCTGGGCGTTGATCAGGAGGTTGTCGGTGAGCATGTAGTCGGCACCGATCTGCCAAGCCAGGCCCCAGGAGTTCTTCGCCCGGAAATTGTCGAAGCCGGCCGTGGTGGCGCGGCTACCCACGTGCTCGTCGTAGATCCAGGTGTAGTTGATGCCGGCGCCGACATAGGGCTGGAACGCCGATTTCGAGTCGAGCGGGTAGTAGACCACGCTCAGGGTCGGTGGCAGGTGTTTCAAGGTACCGAGTTTGCCGTTGGCGGCATCCAGCGCGGTTCCTTTGATCTTCACGTCATGTTCGAACGGCGTGGCGGCGAGCAGCTCGATGCCGATGTTGTCGGTGAGCATGTAGGCGAAGTTGAGACCCAACTGGGTGTCACTGCTCATGGTTGCCTTGCCGCCCAGGTCGGCGCCGGCAAGACCGCCTCGGTCGACTTTGACCGTGGAACTGTCAGCCTCGGGGTTGACCGTGATGGCGCCGGCGCGAACGAGGATATCGCCGGCCTGGTGGGCCTGGGCCAGAGGGGCGGCCAGGGCCAGGGCGATCAGCGAGGCGGTGAACAGCGACTTGTGCATAGCGAGCTCCTAACGAGTCATCGAGTTATCTCGGATGGGCATAGATTAGAGCGAACAGCCTGGGGCTCCTTGACTCAGCTCAATGGATGCAGCCACGGCGGGTGCGACGTTTTGCCACTGGCTCGTATCCGGGCGAACCGGCTGGGTGGTTGCTCGGAGGCGAAAGCGGCCTTCGGCCTTTGATCAAAAACGCTTGAGGCTGGAAAGCTGGACGAAAGAGCCTTATGGGGGTTGCTTGTCGTTCAGCCTTCAGCGCTCCTATCGGCCGGCCGCCACATGACCGTTGTCGCGACACCTAGCTGTCCGGCAACTCGTAGGCGTAGATCTTGTCGGCGGCCATCTGGTAGCCGACTTCGGCCAGCTCGCTGCTGCTGTGTTCGACCTTCAGCGGGCCTTCGACCCAGAACGGCTGATACAGGGCATCGAGCATCACCCCCAGCTCGGCGGTGACATGGATGATCTGGTTGGACGGTGGTGGCGGCACGTGGATACAGGCGCCGAAGTAGGGCACCAGCAGGAACTCGGTGACGCGGCCTTCTTCGGTCACGTCCAGCGGCACGATATAGCCCGGAATCCTGACCT
The DNA here is from genome assembly GCF_004327355.1 of Phytopseudomonas dryadis. Lineage (GTDB taxonomy): Bacteria > Pseudomonadota > Gammaproteobacteria > Pseudomonadales > Pseudomonadaceae > Aquipseudomonas > Aquipseudomonas dryadis. The sequence goes on along the minus strand of NZ_QJUM01000003.1, from coordinate 225,358 downwards.
GCTGGCCGTCCATTTCCCTGACCACCGGCGCAGACGGAAACTGCTGCAGAGAGGCGACGCCGCCTTCGGACAGCGCGTCGCCCAACTGCGACATGTCATGCATCGGCGTCAGCTGGCTGACCTGGGGTGGCGCGTCCTCGGGAATCAGCTCCTGCCAGTGCAGCGTGCGCAGTTCGGCGGCCCACAGCGGTGCAGCCAGGGTCATGAGAAGGGCGATGAGCAGAGCGCGGAACATGACACTACCTCTTGATTGAAAACGGAGCCGCGGCTAGCTGTCCTGTAGCCCGGGTCGAGCGCAGCGACACCCGGGGGCCGTGCCTGCCTGACGCCTGCGGTCCCGGGTTATGCCTGCGGCTAACCCAGGCTACGGGACCCGGGGGCACATCTTGTGGAGGTCACGTCCTAGTAGCACGCCTACGGCTGCGTTTTTTGTGGCCTGCCATCCCTGGCGGTCACCCTGCGGGCCGTCGCGGGCGACGTCCAAAATCGCTCCCGGCGTGACCAACAGGTTGACAGGGATGGCTCTCAGAGGCGGATAGACAGGCCATCTGCCAACGACTGCCGATAGGCGCGCCAGGCCGGCACGCAGCCCATCAGCAGGGCGGCCGTCAGAATAGCGCCGAGCAGCGTCCACTCATAGGGTGTCGGCGCACTCAATGGCAGATACAGGCCGTAGTTGGCCTGCACATAGCCCTGTGCACCGGCGATGCCGCCGTACAGCAGCGCCACACCGGCGACCACACCGGCCACGGCCAGGGAGAAGGCCTCGAGGATCAGCAGGCTGGCGACGTGCCAGGGCCGCGCGCCGACCGAGCGCAGGATGGCCATTTCCCGGCGCCGCTCGTTGAGGCTGGTGAGAATGGCCGTGAGCATGCCGATCAGGCCGGTCAGCACCACGAACAGCGAGACCACGAACAGCGCCTTTTCCGCGGTGCCCATCAGGCTCCACAGCTCCTGCAGGGCGACGCCGGGAAGAATCGCCAGCAGCGGTTCGCCGCGGTATTCGTTGACCTCGCGCTGCACGGCGAAGGTGGCGATCTTGCTCTTCAGGCCGAGCATCACCGCGGTGATGGCCTTGGGCTGAAGGTTCATCTCGCGGGCCTGCTCGGCGCTGATCTTGCCGGCGCCGCGAGCCGGCACGCCGTTCTGCCAGTCGACGTGCAGCGCCTCCATGCCCTCCAGGGAAATGTGCAGGGTGCGATCCACCGGTGTGCCGGTGCGGGCGAGGATGCCGCTGACCACGAACGGCTTGTCGTCGTGCTGCTGCAGGCTGATGGTCGCGACCCCATGGGACAGCACCAGCTTGTCGCCGAGCTGGTAGTTCAGGGCCTGGGCCACTTCGGCGCCGAGCACTACGTCGAACAGGTCGTGGAAGCGTTCGCCCTGGGCCAACTGCAGTGACTGTCCACGGCCGTAGCGGTAGTGGTCGAAGTAGCCTGCGTCGGTGCCCATCACCCGGTAGCCGCGGTGCGAGTCGCCGAGGGAGATCGGGATGGCCCAGTCGACCTGACGATGCGCGGCGAGCTTTTCGAAGCTGTCCCAGCGGATGTTGTTGGTGGCGTTGCCGATGCGGAATACCGAGTACAGCAGCAGGTTCACGCTGCCGGAGCGGGCGCCGACGATCAGGTCGGTGCCGCTGATGGTGTTGGCGAAGCTGGCGCGGGCTTCGGTGCGCACCCGCTCCACAGCGAGCAGCAGACAAACCGACAGAGCGATGGCGAAGACCGTGAGCAGAGCGGTGAAACGGCGGTTGGCCAGGCTGGCCAGGGCGAGTCGTAACAGGAACACCTCAGACCTCCTGGGGTTTGCTGGCGCGGTTGAGTTCGGCCAGTGACAGGCTGCGGTCGAACAGCGTGGCCAGGCTCTGGTCGTGGCTGACGAACAGCAGGCTGGCACCGACATCACGGCATTCGCCGAACAGCAGCTCGAGGAACGCCTGGCGTGCATCGGCGTCCAGGGCCGAGGTCGGTTCGTCGGCGATCACCAGCTCGGGCTGGCCGATCAGCGCCCGGGCGGCGGCGACCCGTTGCTGCTGGCCGATGGACAGTGAATCGGCGCGGCGCTCCAGTAGCTCCGGGCGCAGGCCCAGATGCTTGAGCAGGCTGCTTGCCGCCTCGTCCACGCTGGCGTAACGCTGTCGCGCGCGCTCGGCGCGCAGCGCGGAGAAACGGCAGGGTAGCTCGACGTTTTCCCGCACGCTGAGAAAGGGCAGCAGGTTGAACTGCTGGAAGATATAGCCGGTGTGGTCGACGCGGAACCGATCACGGCGCGCAGCGGACAGGCTCGCCAGGTCCTCGCCGAGCAGGCGGATGGTGCCGCGCCCGGGTTTCTGCACGCCGCCGAGCAGGCCGAGCAGGGTGGTCTTGCCGCTGCCGCTGGGGCCCTTGAGGAACAGGGTTTCACCGCGCTGCAGATGGAAACGCGGGATGTCCAGGAGCTCGGCCTGGCCGGGCCAGGCGAAACCGAGGTCGGTGAGTTCGATCAGTGCTGAGGTCATGGGGGCTGCTGGCGATGGAGGTGACGGGGGCAAGTGTGCCAGTCATGGGCGCGGAATGCTGACCCAGAGGGTGTTGCAGGACATGTGGAAAGCGGATGCCCGTTCTGCAGGCATCCGCTGGCCAATCAGAACGTCAGGCGCGCATTGGCCGGTGTCGACTCGACACCCTGCTGGCCGCTGGGGCCGATCAGTTGCACGTTGATCTTCTGGGTCGCCGGGAATTGCTGGTAGAAGGCCGACAGGTCGAGGGTCTGCAAGGCGTCAGGGGTTGTGCAGGTGAAACTGTAGTCGGCGTCTATGTCGCTGTGCTCGTGATCATGGCCTTTGGCATGCTCGTCATGGTCATGCTCATGCTCTTCATGGGCGTCACCGAACAGCGGGCTTTTCAGTTCCTGCTCGTCCAGGCTGCAACCCGCGGCAGCCGGCAGGCTGAACAGGGTCAGGGGCTTTTCCAACTGGGCACGAGCGGCGGCGACGGTCTGCTTGTCGGCCTCGCTGGTGGCGGCGTGCTCGAAGCCGACGATATTCATCGCCGGGCTCTGCAGTTCGATTTCCAGCGTGTTGCCTTCCAGCGCCACGTTCAGGGTGGCGACGCCATGCTCGTGCTTGCCGAGGCTGCCGTGTTCATGGTCGTGATCGTGGTCATGGCTCTGGGCCTGGGCAATGGCCAGGGGCAGCAGGGCGAAGGGCAGGGCGAGCAGTAGGCGACGCATGGAAAGGCTCCGGTGCATGAAAGGTATTGATACGTTATAACAAATTTATGGCCTGTGATAGAGGGTGCTTGGTTTGCCTGTGTCCGCGTGGGAGCATGGCGCATCGAGATGAGGGAGAGTGTGATGGTGCGTATTCGCGGGCGAATCGGCGACTGGCCAGTGGATCTGACAGTGGAGCTGGACGCGCAGGACTGGGCACAGCTGGCCGCCCGGATGCCTGCCACGCCGCAGGCTCCGGCGGCGGCGCCACCGGCCCAGGCGGATCAGGATGCGCAGTGGCAAACGGTGCTCGAGCTGCTGCGCCAGGCAAGCGTCTGCTGGTGCGTTTGCGCCACTGCGACCAGGTGCGTATGGAAAGCGGCACCGATGCGCCGGTCTATTGCTGGGTGGAGCAGCCATAAGCTACAAGCTACAAGTAAGAGCAGGAGCTTGGCCTAATGCCAGTCAGTTAAGCGTTTGGCCTGCAAAACGTCGATTTGCCCTGGTCCCGTAGGAGCCGCGACCCCGCGGCGATTGGTGGCCGTGACACGTTTTGTGCGATGGCCACCCTCGCATCGCGCCGAGGTCGACGCTCCTACACTGGCGGCGGTTTGCCGATTTTCCGTAGGCGGAGACGGCTCCTGCAAAAACCTTATCTGATCGGCATCAGGAGCTTGGCCCCGGTTTTCCGAGCCGCGCCGTCGTAGCCCGGGTCGAGCGCAGCGATACACGGGAAAATGCCCTGGGTATCACTCTGCTCAACCCAGGCTACATGCTGGATAGAGCGGCCATAAGCTGCAAGCCTCAAGCTACAAGTAAGAGCGAAAGCTTGACCGCGATCATGAGGTACACGCCATCCTGACTTGCAGCTTGCAGCTTGCAGCTTGCAGCTTGCAGCTTGCAGCTTGCAGCTTGCAGCTTGCAGCTGCTGTCAGTACAACGCCTGATACAGACGGCGGCGGTAGCTGGTCACCAGCGGGTGGTCGTTGCCGAGCAGATCGAAGACTTGCAGCAGGGTCTGGTGCGGCAGGCCATCGGCGTAGTTGCGGTTGCGCACGAAGAGTTTGAGCAGGGCATCCAGAGCCGGCTCGTACTGCTGGCGGGCGAGTTGCTGGATGGCCAGTTGGTAGGCGGCTTCGTCGTCTTCTGCGTTCTGTGCCAGGCGGCTCTTCAGCGTGGCGGCGTCCGGCAGATCGGCGGCTTCGCGCAGGAAGGTCAGTTGTGCGCGGGCACCTGCCAGAGCCTGCTTGTGTTCGTCGCCCTTGACCGCATCGAGCACCAGTTGCGCCTCACCCAGCTCGCCGCGCTCCGCCAGGCAGCGGGCGTAGAGAATCAGTGCCGCGGCGTTCTCGTTATCCTCGCCGAGCCGTTGCTTGAGCAGGGCTTCGGCCTCAGCGATGCGGCCATCGGCGAACGCTTCCTGAGCGACTTCCAGCAGGTCGGCTTCAGGCGCCGCTGGCTCGGCGACATGGGGCTGCAACAGGGCGCGGATCGCCGACTCGGGTTGCGCGCCCTGGAAGCCGTCGACCGGCTGGCCATCCTTGAACAGCACCACGGTCGGCAGGCTGCGGATGCCGAAGCGTGCGACGATTTCCTGCTCGATATCGCAGTTGACCTTGGCCAGCAGCAGCTCGCCCTGATAGCCCTCGGTGATTTGCGCCAGCAGCGGCATCAGTGCCTTGCAGGGCGCGCACCACTCGGCCCAGAAGTCCACCAGCACCGGTTTGTGGAAGGAGTTCTCGATCACCAGTTGTTCAAACTGGACGGCGCCGTTGATATCGAAGATGTACGGGGTGTCGCTCATGGTCTGTCTCTGTCCGGGCGAAAATGGGTACGACTATAAATGCGGGCGCTGTTGTGCGGCTACAAGAGACGACGATCCGCGTGATAGAGGCTGACGTGCCGGAAGGTTTCCGGCTCGGCCAGATCCGGCCAGGTACAGCCCTGCAGGCCGGCGATGCGGCGGTAGGCCGGGTGGCTGAAATCCCGCACTCTGGAGTCGGCCACCAGCACCTGGCGGGCATGTTCGAGGACGCGGTCGAGCAGGGGCAGGTTGGCGCGGTCGTAGAGCACGTCGGCGACGATCGCCAGGTCGTAGTCGCGGCGCTCGGCGAACAGATCGCTCGAGTATTCCAGTTGTACCCCGTTGAGTTCGGCGTTGGCACGGCAGGCGGCCAGGGCCTGCGGATCCAGATCGCAGGCCACTACCTGCGCCGCGCCAGCACGCGCGGCGGCGATGGCCACGACGCCCGAGCCGCTGCCGACATCCAGCACTCGCTTGCCGCGCACCCACTCCGGGTTCCGGGCCAACCATTCAACCAGCACCAGGCCGCTGGCCCAGCAGAAGCACCAGTAAGGCGGCTCCTCGAGAATGCGTCGGGTTTCCTCGGGATTGAAACAGCGATCCATGTTCGTCGGATCGATCAGCCATAGACGCAGGTCGGTACTCGGCAAGGTGGTCGCGCTCAGGCGGGCGTCGCCGAGCAATTCGCTCAGGGCCGTTTGCAGGTGCTGCGGTGGCGTCACAGCGCAGGCGTCACGCGTATTTCGCCGAGCGCCTGGCTCTGTGGCTGGCGGATCAACTGGCTGGGCATGTGCAGCACCAGCTTGCCGGACTGGTGCACACGGCCACGCAGTTCCACGCGGATGCCCTGGCTGAAATTCTCCGGGTTGAAGGTCAGGCGAAATGGCAGTGGTGCACCGTTGCCGCGCAGTTGAATGTTGCCCAGCAGCTTGTGCGGCAGGCCGCGCTCGTTGATGGTGAGCAGGGCCAGTTCCACATCCGCGCCGGCGGGCACGTCGAGCAGGGTGCCGGTCAGTTCGCGTAAATACGCCGCAGTGGCGGCGGGCACTGGCGCCGTCGGTGTCTCGACCGGCTCCACGGGTGGCGCGGGCTCGCTGGCACAGGCGGTGAGCAGGGCGACGAGGCAGAACAGGGCGAGCGGGCGCAATGGCATGGATGAATCCTGGCTGGACGGGCAATACCGGGATTTTCCTCGTCACGGGTGGCGAATGCAAAGGAAAGGCGCGCGATCCCGGCAATGCGCCCGGGTGCCCCGGGCATGGACGAACGCCAGCCTCGTCGGCGCCGCCGCGGCGTTTGCCAAGCGCCCGGCGGGATGCGCTAACATGGGGCCTTTCCCGTCTGGCACTCCCTGACCATGCACTGCCCTTTCTGCTCCGCCAACGACACCAAAGTCATCGATTCGCGCCTGGTCGCCGAAGGCGAGCAGGTGCGTCGGCGCCGTGAATGCCTGGCCTGTGGCGAGCGCTTCACCACGTTCGAGACCGCCGAACTGGTGATGCCGCGCCTGATCAAGCAGGACGGCAGCCGCCAGCCGTTCGACGAGGAGAAGCTGCGCGCCGGCATGCAGCGGGCCCTGGAAAAACGCCCGGTGAGCATCGAGCGCCTGGAGGCGGCCATCGCCCATATCAAGCACCGGTTGCGGGCTACCGGCGAGCGCGAGATCAAGTCGCTGGTGCTGGGCGAACTGGTGATGACCGAGCTGCAGAAGCTCGACGAGGTGGCCTATATCCGCTTCGCCTCGGTGTACCGGCGGTTTCAGGATCTCAACGAGTTCCGCGAGGAAATCGACCGTCTTTCCCGCGAGCCGAACCACGACTGATGACCTCATGCGATCAGGGCTTCATGGCCCGCGCCCTGGAACTGGCGCGCAAGGGCCTGTATTCGACCCATCCCAATCCCCGCGTCGGCTGTGTGATCGTGCGCGACGGACAGATCGTCGGCGAAGGCTGGCATGCCCGGGCCGGCGAACCCCATGCCGAGGTCTACGCCCTGCGTCAGGCCGGCGACAAGGCGCGTGGCGCCACGGCCTACGTCAGCCTCGAACCCTGTAGCCATCACGGGCGCACGCCGCCCTGTGCCGATGCCCTGGTCGCCGCCGGTGTCGCCCGGGTGGTCGCGGCCATGCAGGACCCCAATCCGCAGGTGGCGGGCAGCGGCCTGCTGCGGCTGATGAATGCCGGTGTCGCGGTGCGCAGTGGCGTGCTGGAAAGCGAGGCGCGGGCGCTGAATGCCGGCTTCGTCAAACGCATGCAACAGGGCCTGCCGCTGGTACGGGTCAAGCTGGCCATGAGCCTGGATGGGCGCACCGCCATGGCCAGTGGCGAAAGCCAGTGGATCACCGGGCCGGCGGCGCGCGCCGCGGTACAGCGCCTGCGCGCGCGCGCCAGCGTGGTGCTCAGCGGTGCCGACACCCTGCTGGCCGACGGCGCGCGGCTGACGGTGCGCCCCGACGAGCTGGGCCTGAATGCCGAGCTCGCGGCGCTGGCGATGACCCGTCCGCCGCTGCGCGTGCTGGTCGACGGCCGTCTGCGCGTGCCCCTGAGCGCGCCGTTCTTCCAGGCCGGCCCGGCGCTGGTGGCGACCTGCGCGGCGGCCACGTCGCGGGATCGCTACCTTGGCGACGGTCACGAACTGCTGGCGGTGCCGGGCAGCAATGGCCATGTCGATCTGCGCAAATTGCTGCTGGAACTGGCGGCCAGGGGCGCCAACGAAGTGCTGGTCGAGGCCGGGCCGAAGCTGGCCGGCGCCTTCGCCCGGCTGGGGCTGGTCGACGAGTACCAACTGTTCGTCGCGCCCAAGTTCCTCGGTTCCAGTGCCCGGCCGCTGCTCGACCTGCCGCTGGCGCGGATGGCCGAGGCCCAGGCGCTGAAGATCGTCGAGATGCGTGCCATTGGCGACGATTGGCGGATCGTCGCGGTGCCCGACTCCACCAATTGAGGAAGCCGCTGGTGCACAGGGCAATCGCGCTATGCGCTCGAAGAGCCGGAAACAGCGCTGGAAAGCTGGAGGCTGAACGAAAAGCGGTTCGAGCACGACGCGAAACAGCGGTTTCTCGTCCAGCTTTCCAGCCTCCAGCGCTTTTATCGAAGCCGCTTCCGGTGAATAACGGTATAGCGCGATCGCCCTGCTGGTGCACGCCCTCCGTGCACCGCAGCGGCAACTGTGGTAAAACGCCTGTCGGCCGCACGTGGCGGCCACAACGTTCTCAGGGCGGGGTGCGATTCCCCACCGGCGGTAATGGCGCGCAATGCACCTAGCCCGCGAGCGCTCGGTACGGCACCAGCCGCCCGAGGTCAGCAGATCCGGTGTGATTCCGGAGCCGACGGTCATAGTCCGGATGAAGAGAGAGCGGGATTGCCTGGCAAGGCGCATCTCCGGGTGTCCGCATGTCCGCAAGATCCCTATCGATCCAAGCTGCCCTGTTTTAGCCATAAACAGGAGTACCAACCATGTCCAACACTTCCGTGCGCCGGGTCGCCTTCGTGCAGGCCTGCTGGCACCGCGATATCGTCGATCAGTCCCGCCATGCCTTTATCGAAGAGATGCAGCGCCAGGGCTATGCCCAGGGCGATATCGACTGCTTCGAGGTCGGCGGCGCCTTCGAAATCCCCCTGCATGCCCAGCGCCTGGCCAGAAGCGGCCGCTATGCCGGCATCGTCGCCGCCGGCCTGGTGGTCGATGGCGGCATCTACCGCCATGAGTTCGTCGCCCAGGCGGTGATCGAGGGCCTGATGCGGGTACAGCTGGACACCGATGTACCGGTGTTCTCGGCGGTGCTGACGCCCCACCATTTCCATGCCGGCGAAGAGCACCAGACGTTCTTCCGCGAGCATTTCCGGGTCAAGGGTGGCGAAGCCGCACGGACCTGCGCGGACACCCTGCGCAAGCTCGTAGAATTGCCGGTCTGAGCCAGCTTTGCTCGCAAGGAGTCCCCATGTTTACTGGAATCATCGCTGCCATCGGCAGCATCGCCGCGCTCACGCCCAAGGGCGGTGACGTGCGTGTCTACGTCAGGACCGGCAAGCTCGACCTGGGCGATGTCGTGCTCGGCGACAGCATCGCGGTCAACGGCGTCTGCCTGACCGCGGTCGAGTTGCCGGGCGACGGCTTCTGGGCCGACGTCAGCCGCGAGACCCTGGCCCGAACCGCGTTCATCGACCTCAAGCCCGGCAGCCGGGTCAACCTGGAAAAGGCGCTGACCCCGACCAGCCGCCTCGGCGGCCACCTGGTCAGCGGCCACGTCGACGGCATCGGCGAGGTGGTTTCCCGCGAGGAAAATGCCCGCGCCGTGCAGTTCCGCATCCGCGCCCCGCGTGAGCTGGCCAGGTACATCGCCCTGAAAGGATCGATCACCGTCGATGGCACCAGCCTCACGGTGAATGCGGTCGATGGCGCCGAGTTCGAGCTGACCATCGTGCCGCATACCCTGGTCGAGACCATCATGGCCGACTACCGTCCCGGGCGGCAGGTCAACCTCGAGGTGGATCTGCTGGCGCGTTACCTGGAGCGCCTGCTGCTCGGTGACAAGGCCGCCGAGTCCGGTGCCGGCGGTATCAGCGAAAGTTTCCTGGCCGAGCACGGCTACCTGAAGTAAGGAACTGCCAATCATGGCTCTGAACAGCATCGAAGAAATCGTCGAAGACATCCGTGCCGGCAAGATGGTCATCCTCATGGATGACGAGGATCGCGAGAACGAAGGCGACCTGATCATCGCCTCCGAGTGCGTGACCGCCGAGCACATCAATTTCATGGCGCGTTTCGCCCGCGGCCTGATCTGCATGCCGATGACCCGCGAGCGCTGCGAGACCCTCAAGCTGCCGCTGATGGCGCCGCGCAACGGTTCCGGTTTCGGCACCAAGTTCACCGTGTCCATCGAGGCGGCCATCGGGGTGACCACCGGCATTTCCGCCGCCGACCGCGCCCGCACCGTGCAGGCCGCCGCCGCCAAGCATGCGGTCGCGGAAGATATCGTCAGCCCTGGCCACATCTTTCCGCTGATGGCCCAGCCCGGTGGCGTGCTGGCGCGCGCCGGCCACACCGAGGCGGCCTGCGACCTGGCGCGCATGGGCGGTTTCGAGGCCAGCGGGGTGATCTGCGAGATCATGAACGACGACGGCACCATGGCCCGTCGCCCGGAACTGGAAGCGTTCGCCGAGCAGCACGGGATCAAGATCGGCACCATCGCCGACCTGATCCACTACCGCCTGATCCACGAGCGCACCGTGCAGCGCATCGCCGAACAGCCGCTGGACAGCGAGGTTGGCCAGTTCAACCTGGTGACCTTCCGCGATTCGGTGGAAGGCGACGTGCACATGGCCCTGACCCTGGGCACCATCTGCCCAGAACAGCCGACCCTGGTGCGCGTGCACAACATGGACCCGATGCGCGACCTGCTGATGGTGCGCCAGCCCGGACGCTGGAGCCTGCGCGCGGCGATGACCGAAGTGGCCAATGCCGGCAGCGGCGTGGTGCTGCTGCTGGGCCATTCGCTGGATGGCGACGAAGTGCTGGCGCATATCCGCGAGGCGGACGGCGCCGCCAGCAAGGCGCCGAGCACCTACAGCACGGTCGGTGCCGGTTCGCAGATCCTGCGCGACCTCGGGGTGCGCAAGATGCGCCTGATGAGCGCACCGATGAAGTTCAATGCGATATCCGGTTTCGATCTGGAAGTTGTAGAATACCTGCCCCCTAAATAAAGGGGGCCGGGCGCTGCGCGCCCGCCACCCGGGTGGCGGGTCGAGGCGCTGCGACGACGCTGCGCCCTGACGGCCATCGTCTATATTTTTCAGGGCCTGCCGTGGCCTGCCCTGGCTCTTTAATACATCGTGAGAACCCGCTATGACACTGAAGACCATCGAAGGTAATTTCATCGCCGCCAAGGGCCGCTACGCCCTGGTGGTCGGCCGCTTCAACAGCTTCGTGGTCGAAAGCCTGGTCAGCGGCGCCATCGATGCGCTGGTCCGCCATGGCGTGAGCGAAAGCGACATCACCCTCATCCGCGCGCCGGGCGCGTTCGAGATTCCCCTGGTGGCGCAGAAGGTCGCCCAGCGTAGCGAGTACGACGCCATCATCGCCCTCGGCGCGGTCATCCGTGGCGGCACCCCGCATTTCGAATACGTGGCGGGTGAGTGCACCAAGGGCCTGTCCCAGGTGTCCATGGAGTTCGGCGTGCCGGTCGCTTTCGGTGTGCTGACCGTCGACTCCATCGAGCAGGCCATCGAGCGTTCCGGCACCAAGGCCGGCAACAAGGGCGCCGAAGCCGCCCTGTCCGCCCTGGAAATGGTCAGCCTGCTGGCGCAGTTGGAGGCCAAGTGAGCCAGAACGACAGCAAGCCGGCCAAGAAGGGCCCGAGCGCCAAGGTGCTGGCCCGGCGTCAGGCCCGTACCCTGGCCATGCAGGCCCTCTACTCCTGGCACATCGCCGGTCAGGCGCTCAACGAGATCGAGGCGCAGTTTCGGGTCGACAACGACTTCAGCGCGGTCGACGGCGCCTACTTCCACGAGATCCTGCACGGCGTGCCACGGCAGAAGAGCGAAATCGACAGCGCCTTCGAACCGTTGCTCGATCGCCCGCTGGACGAGATCGACCCGGTCGAGCTGTCCATCCTGCGCCTGTCCACCTACGAGTTGCGTAACCGCATCGACGTGCCTTACCGGGTGGTGATCAACGAAGGCATCGAGCTGGCCAAGGTCTTCGGCGCCACCGACGGGCACAAGTTCGTCAACGGCGTGCTCGACAAGCTGGCGCCGAAACTGCGCGCCGACGAAGTCCGCGACTTCAAGCGCTGAGTGTCTTGGGCGAGTTCGAGCTGATCCGTCATTACTTCGCCACTGCCGCCTGTGCGCAGGGGGCCGATGGCGTGGCGCTCGGTATCGGCGACGACTGCGCCCTGCTCGAACTGGCCGCCGGCGAACAGCTGGCGGTGTCCACCGACACCCTGGTCGAGGCTGTGCATTTTCCCGCCGAGGCCGATGCCCGCCTGCTCGGCCAGCGCGCCCTGGCCGTTGCGGTCAGCGATCTCGCGGCCATGGGCGCCACGCCGCTGGCGTTCACCCTGGCGCTGACCCTGCCGAGCGTGTCGAGCGACTGGCTGGCGGGATTGACCGCCGGGCTGGAGCGCATGGCGCGCCGCTGTGGCGTGCAACTGGTCGGCGGCGATACCTGCCGTGGCCCGCTCAGCCTGACCCTGACCGTGTTCGGGCGTGTGCCCCGGGGCATGGCGCTGACCCGCCAGGGCGCGCGTGTCGGCGATCTGTTGTGCGTGGGCGGTGCCCTGGGCGATGCCGCCGGGGCGCTGCCGCTGGTGCTGGGCCAGCGGCAGGTGGCGGACAGCATTGCCGCGCTCTTGCTCGAGCGCTACTGGTCGCCGCAACCGCAGCTGGCCCTGGGGCTGTCGCTGCGTGGCCTGGCGACGGCCGCACTGGATATTTCCGATGGCCTGCTGGCCGACTGCGGCCATATCGCCCGGGCTTCCGGGGTCGCGCTGGTCATCGAGCAGGCGCGCCTGCCGCTATCGGCCGCGCTGCTCGCCTGTGTCGGCGAGGACGCCGCATGCCAGTTGGCGCTCAGCGGTGGCGACGACTACCTGCTGGCCTTTACTCTAGCGCCTGAGCACCTGCCTGACCTGCAGGCCGGCGGGCAGACGGTGCACGTGATCGGTCATGTCGAGGCGGGGCAGGGCGTGCGTCTGCTGGATGCCGCCGGTCGGATCCTCACGCCGCTGCACAGTGGCTACCAACATTTTGGAACCCCTCCGTGACTGATCATCCCAAGCAAGTTCCCGCCGAGTTCGTGCCGCCATCCGTATGGCGCAACCCCTGGCATTTCCTGGCCTTCGGGTTCGGTGCCGGAACCCTGCCGAAAGCGCCCGGCACCTGGGGCTCGATGGTCGCGGTGCCGTTCATCCCCTTGTGGCAGATGTTGCCGGACTGGGGCTACTGGCTGATGCTCGGTATCACTATGCTGTTCGGTGTGTGGTTGTGCGGCAAGGTCGCCGAAGACCTGCGCGTGCATGACCATGAAGGTATCGTCTGGGACGAGATGGTCGGCATGTGGATCACCCTCTGGCTGGTGCCTGAAGGCTGGGGCTGGGTGCTGGTGGGCTTTCTGATGTTCCGCCTGTTCGACATCATCAAGCCCTGGCCGATCCGCTGGATCGACCGCCATGTCCACGGCGGCTTCGGCATCATGCTCGACGACGTGCTGGCCGGCGTGTTCGCCTGGCTGGCCATGCAGGTGCTGGTATGGGGCTGGGCCAACGGCCTGGCGACGAGTCTGGGCTTCGCTTGAGCGCGGGAGGGCGAATGCGCCGAGTTGGCTGGCTGGCTCTGCTGTGGATGCTCGGCGCCTGTGCCTGGGCGGAGTCGAGCGTGCCCGCGCAGATCCGCCTGGCCAGCGATGTCTGGGTCGATCGCACCAATGCCGATGGCACGGGCATGTCCTGGGATATCCTGCGCCTGATCTTCGAGCCGGCCGGGGTGCGCCTGGAGGTGCAGATCGTGCCCTATACCCGTTCGGTCGGCCTGGTGCAGCGTGGCGAGGCGGATGCCTGGGTGGCTTCCTACCTGGACGAGGTCGGCACGGGGGTGATCTATCCGCGCTGGCACTACGACTCCGACCAGATCAGCGCCCTGGGCCTGGCGGAAAAACCGGTGCCCGAGCTGCAGACGCTCGGCGAGTCGCGGCTGGTGTGGATGCGCGGCTACGCCTACCAGCGTTACATGCCCAATCTGCATCACTACAACGAGCTGCTGCGCCGTGGCGGTATCCTGCCGATGCTCGCCTATGACCATACCGACTACTACATCGATGCCCGACCCGAGGTCGAAGAGGTGCTCGCCGAGGCCGACGATCCGTCGCGTTATCGCGTCACCGACCTGATCCGGCTGCCGCTGTACATCGGCTTCGCCGATACCCCGCAGGGCCACGCGCTGGCCGCGCTGTATGACCGGCGCATGGACGAGTTGGTCGAGCAGGGCACCCTGCGGCCGATCTTCGAGCGTTGGCAACAGTATTACCCCTTCGACTGACCACGAGAGGCATCGATGCGTCGACTGACATACGGCTGTATCGCGGTATTGCTGGGGACGGCGCCGTTGGCCCGGGCCGCCACCCAGGTACAGGTGGTGGGCCTGTTTCCCGGCGCCGCGGTGCTGTCGCTCGAGGGGCAACGCCAGCTGGTGCGTGTGGGGCAGACCGGCCCTGGCGGCGTGGAAGTGGTGAGCGCCGACAGCCGCGGCGCGGTGCTGCGTGTCGACGGGGTGGAGCGGGCCTACAGCCTGAGCCGGGAAGTGGGGGCGAGCCGGGATGGGTCACCCGGCGTCCGGCACTCCGTTGCGCGCGGGGTTGGCGGGCATTACTGGCCGGTTGGCGCTGTCAACGGTCATTCGGTGCAGTTTCTGCTGGATACCGGCGCCACCTACGTCACCCTCAGCGAGCCGAATGCCCGGCGTATCGGCATCGACTTCGCGCAGGGGAGCCCGATCCTGGTGAGCACGGCCAACGGCCAGGTCAAGGGCTGGAAGGTGCGTATCGATAGCGTGAAGGTCGGGCACCTGGAGGTGACGGCTGTCGATGCGGTCGTGCTGGAAGGCGAAGCGCCCGGCGAGGTGCTGCTGGGCATGAGTTTCCTGGGCCGGGTGGGATGGCGTGAGGAAGGCGGCGCGCTGTTGCTCGAGAGCCGCAGTTGAGACGGGCCACGGGGCGCAGGACGCCGCCGTGGAGACCCTGCTGGAGCTGACGTTACAGGTAGCGCGACCACAGGACCTTGGCCTGGCCGGGCCAGCTGGTCTGGTTGCCGGTGCAGTTCACGCTGCAGATCTCGCCCATGTCGGGGATGCCGCCGGGGTCGTAGCCAGCGGGAAGGTTGCGCAGGTCGATGGTGGTGCTACCGCCCCAGTTGTTGCTCGTGCCGCTGCCCTGGCCGGCAGCCGTGACGTAGCCGCTGATCGTGGTATCGCCGCCGGTGAGCAGAAGATCGCCGGCGATCACGCTGCCATAGATCTTGGAGGATGAGCCCAGATCGATGGTGCCGCCCGAGAAGGTGGTGTCCTGGTAGCCGCCCGCGAGCAGGGCGATATTGCCGATGCTGTTGATAATCAGGCTGGCGTTGGCCTGGTTGCAGAAGTTGGTGGGGTAGAGCCCTGCGAAGCGTGTGGTCGCGTTCTGTGGGTACTGGTTCAGGCAGATGGCGTTGTAACCGGCGTAGTTGACGGCGGTGGTCGTATGTCCGCCGCTGGTGCCGATATTGCCGGTCGCGATGAAGGTGTTGTAGAAGTTGCCGTTGACCAGGCTCAGGTTGCCCTCGAACCACATGACCCCGGGCGCCAGGTTCTTGCCCGTCACGCTCCAGGTGTCGTTGGCATAGGAGAAACAGGCGTTCTGGTTGGAGTTGCCCTGGCAGATGGTGTGGGTGTCGGCGTAGGTGGCCGGAGAGGTGCACAAGCCGCTGCTGTTCACTTCCTTGCACAGGTAGTCGACCCGGTCGTTGCTTTGCGCCTGGTAGTAGCCGATGTAGTAGTCGCCGTCGGCGATGCCGTTGATGTTACGCACCGTGACCTTGGTCCTGCCGTTCTCTCTCTGGAAAACGTAGTTGGCCGACGTTTTCAGGCCATAGGCGTCCACCCTCGGGCGCGTCAGGGTGAATGCGCTCAATTGGGCCATCGGCACGACATCGACGGTCGGCACCTCGACGACCAGGCCGGGCTGGACATTGACGTTGACATTGCCATTGTATTGCTGCTCCTTGGTCAGGGTGCCGCCAATGGTTCCCGAGGCACTGCCCCAGCCGTTGAAGGTGAGGTTGCCGCTGGCCAGCACGCTGCTCAGGTTACCGCTGTTGACCGTGACCGAGCCCTTGCTCCTGACATTGGCGCTGCCCCAGCCGTTGAGCGTGACATCACCCGTTGCATTGATGTTCACAGGAGATAATGCCGTGACGGAGCCGTTGGCGTTGATCGTCGAGACCTGCTGGGAGGACGACGATACGTTCGACTCGCTGTTCACGGTCGTCGCGCTGCCGCCGGTGAGCGTCACGTTGCCTTCCGCATTCGCCAGCGTGGTACTGCCGTTGCTGATCGAGATGGTTTTGGCGGCGGTGAAGGTGCCATGCGTTCCCCCGCTGCTGGCGGTGATGAACCCCAGCGCATTGGCCGTGGCAACGCTGCCGTTGGTGATGATGATGTTGCCGTTGGCGTTGAGCACACCCTGGGAGCCGCCGCTGTTGGTCGTGATGTTGCCCAGGGCTGAGGCGCTGAGGACGCTGGCCGAGCCGGTCAGGCTGATATCGCCATTGGAGTACAGTTCCTCGACCTTGATGCCACTGCCGATGGATATGTTGCCGGTGGCCTTGAGGGTCTTAATTCCGGTGATGGAGGCGCTGTCCAGGTTGACCGAACCGTCGACGTTGAATTTGGCCAGGTCGCCTCCCAGGATGCTGATCCCGCCCGTCATGTTCAGGTCGTTGTAGATGTTGAGCACATCGCTCCACGGCTCCCGGCTTGGCGTTGTCGCGCTGTTGGCCGGAATGACGTCGTACACCACGCTGATGGTTGACGAGGCCCGCGCGGCAACGTCCTGGTAACTGATATCGGTCGCGAAACGGTGGGTGTTGTTCGTATCGCCGGTTATCGGCTCGAGGGCGAAGTTCTGCGCCGTGACCTTGTTGCCGGCGATGGTGAATGCGAGCTGAGCGGACGCTGCCAGGCCATCGAGAGCGTCCTTGTCCAGAGTCTGCAGGTACAGGCGCAACGCTTCCACGGCGACCCAGGCGCCCGCCTGCGAATGCGTGGTGGCATGTACGGTGACCTGCTTGTCCTGACTCGTGCGTACCGAGTACATGATGCCCAGCGCGGTAACCGTCAGCGCCATGCCGGCCAGCATGACCACCAGGATCGTCGCCATGCCGCGTTGCCGGGCATGCAGAGCCATCTTGCCTCTCGATACCGATCTCATGATCCTTGCTCCTTAAGGCGATGTGCTGACGAGGTTGGAAAGGCAGACCCGGTAGCTTATGGGCTGGACCGGCGTGCTTGTCGCCGAGCTGGCCAGGGCGGAACTACTCATCGCCTTCAGGGTTATCAGCGGATGCAGGGCGCCATCACTGCTGCTGAACGTGCTGCATGCCACCGCATCGTTCTTCTCGAACGCCAGCAAGGGGCCGGTTGTCGTCGGCATCAGGGTGGCCAGATCGATCACCCCGTCGTCCTGCCAGGAGGCCTTCAGCGTCGCGGTGTCGTCAGCGAGCGAGCGGGCACTCAAGGCGTCGTTGCAGTTCGATTTTTTCAGCAGGGTCAGGGTGCGCGAGCCGCCGCTGGAGGGGCGGTCGAGAAGGCCCATGCACCAACTCGAGGCCGGGTTGTCAGGATTTGTGCGGTAGCGCCAGAGCAGGGCGGGTTTCGCCGTAGGGAGGTAGAAGGCATCCGCGACCGTGCCGTCCATGCCGAAGCCGGCACTCTGCAATTCCAGCTGCGCGACCAGCAGGGCCGATGCCAGCTGCCCGTCATGGTTGGCATCTTTCGTGGCGACCACCGCGACCTGGATAAGGTTCTTGTAGAGGGCGAGCATCGCCAGGATGGTCAGCATCGACAGTACGGTGCCGACCATCAGGCTGACCAGGGTGATGCCATGCTGGTTGTTCAGTTGTCGCATGGCACCGCTCCGACACAGATCCTGCCACCCAGGCTGGTGCTATCCACCGAGAGTGCGCACATCGACTGTTCGACCGAGCCGCTGCCGATCGCCAGGCTGACATTGCGCGGGTGGCTGTTGATGGTGAAGGTCTCTCCGCCCTGGATGGCCTGAAAGCTGCCTGAGTTGCAGTTGCCCGCCTGCAACTCCTCGCGCAGCTTGCTGACCACCAGGTTGTGCAGGTTCATGTCCTTCTGGCTGATCGACACCCGCGAGGTCGTATATACGAGCCCGAGCCCGATGATGGACATCAGCAGCATGCCGATCAGTGATTCGAGCAGAATGTCGCCGCACTGCCGGTGCCTTTCAGTTGATCGTGATCGTGACATCGTCACTCCCGATGGACAGTGTGTACGCGTTACCCGTGCTGCAACCACCGTTGGCGGTGGGCAGACCCCGGCTGTCGAGTGCCAGGCAGGCAAAGTCGTTCGCTCCACTTTTGACTGTGGCGGCCTTCGGTAGTTGTGCGCTCCAGACCGGCGAACCGTATGCGCCCGAACAGTCGGCCTGCTGTGCCGCGCTGCTGGCTTGATAGAGGTTCAGGCGTTGGCTCTGGCCGTCGAGGCACAGGCTGGCGGCCGTCCGTGTGCCGGTCATGCCATGGTGGTTGCGCAGCGCCAGCGCCTTGGCCCGCCCGATACCCTGATGCAGCAGGTTTTCCGCGTCACGCAACCTGGCGCTATCGCTCCAGGTGTTGGTGAACGGCACCGCCAGCATCAGCAGGAAAGCCAGCAACGCCAGAGTGACCAGCAGTTCCACAAGGCTGAAGCCGCGCGAATTCACCATGACGAGTCGTTGCCCGGGCAGTTCGTCGCGGCTCGAGTGTTGTCGCTCGCCAGCGTCAGCACGCAGTTGCTCAGTCCGCTGCTGGTGCCGGTGGCCTTCACTTCGTAGCTCGAGCCGTTCGCGTTCAGGGTATAGGTGAAGTCCTTGCGCTGGACCGGTTTCCAACTGCTGAACAGAGCCTCGGTGGCCGTTGTGCTGTCGGTAGTGGTACTGGGGTAGGACAGTTGGCGCTGGTACCGGTTTTCCAGGTTGAGGCTCAGGGCCACGAGATCGGACTGGGCGGCCTTGACCTTGCCCTTGAGGATGTAGTTGCTGTACGCCGGCAGCGCGATCGCGGCGAGAATGCCGATAATGGCCACCACAACCATCATTTCGATCAAGGTGAAGCCGGCCTGATCCTTGGCGCGGATGGTGCCCATGGGTGTATGTCTCCATCTTCGATGGTGCTGGTGCACGGGTTAACTGTGATGCGGGTCATCTGGAAAAGGGGATTCCCGTCACATATTGAGTCCATGCTAGCGGGTTGCCAGTTCAGGTAAAAGGACGAATATGCGACCGCAGGTCGCATGTTGGGGCTGTCTTGATCTGGAGCAGGGAAATTCCGGGTTCGTTGAGCGCAAACGCGCGGCATAGAGGTCCGCGGCAACCGCAGGCTGCGCCGCCACGGCCTCGAAAAGGGCGTCGCTTGCATGGCAGGGCGCGCCCTGATCATCCAGCCTGCCTGACGCCAGTCCGGAGCAGGCTTCTTCAGGCGCCCGCGCCGGGTTCGGCCCGTGGGCTGCCATGCGGTCATCGGGGCGGCGCCGGTCATTGCGGCGGGAATGACCCGGATCGATCCTTATCATCGGTAATTCACTATGACTCGCCGGCGGGCGCTGCTGTTACAATGGCGCCCCTCGCAGAGTCCGCTTTATTTCTGATACCAGGAGCATTCGGTGCCCGTCGTTTTCGTCGCCGCCTCGCAACTTCCGACGCCGTTCGGCGTGTTCACCATGCATGGCTTTCTCGAGGAAGCCACGGGCAAGGAACATGTCGCCCTGACGTTCGGCGATGTGGCCGATGGCGCGCCCGTGCTGGGGCGCCTGCACTCGGAGTGCCTGACCGGCGACGCGCTGTTCAGCCTGCGCTGCGACTGCGGCTTTCAGCTCGAGGCCGCGTTGCGGGCCATCGCCAAGGAGGGCCGTGGCGTACTGCTGTATCTGCGCCAGGAAGGCCGCGGCATCGGCCTGCTCAACAAGATCCGCGCCTATGAGCTGCAGGATGGCGGCGCCGATACGGTGGAGGCCAACGAACGTCTGGGGTTCGGCGCCGACCAGCGCGATTACGCCATCTGCCTGCCGATGCTCCAGCACCTGGGCATCGCCTCGCTCAAGCTGATGACCAACAACCCGCGCAAGGTCAAGGCGCTGGGCGACATGGGCATCGTTGTGGCCAATCGCGTGCCCCTGCAGATCGGCCATAACCCGCACAACAGCAAGTACCTCGCGACCAAGGCCGGCAAACTCGGGCACATGCTCGGCAGCCTGCATCAGGGCGAGGTCGAGGGCAGCCTTTGACCCGTGCTGCGGTCAAGCGCCGCCTGGCCCTGCTGTGGTGGCGGCAACTGGCGCTGACTCTGGCGCCCCTGCTGGCGATCAACCTGCTGTTCGGCGACGGACTCCAGCCAGGCGTGCTGGCCATGCCGCTGTTCATTGCCGGCGTCGCCTCGATGTTCGTCAGCCTGCCGCTGTTCGGTGGCTACAAGCGTGCACTGATCGCCACCGCCAACGCCCTGGATACGGCCGACGAGCCCGCCGCTTGGCTGCATCTGGCCGAACGGCGCCGCGCCGCCTTGCTCGGTGCCGGCCTGCCGGCCTGGATCGCCGCCGTGGCGGTGTTCGCCGGCCTGGAAGCCGTACCGCTGGTGCTGCTGGCGATCTCCAGCTGCGTACTGTTCTATCTCTATCGCCTTCCTCGACAGCTCGGCTGATGATCCGCGTGCTGCTGCTGCTGCTGCTGCTGTTGCTGGTTCTGCAGGCCGCGCCCCTGCCGGCGGTCGAGCGGGTGGTCAGTCTGGCGCCGTCGCTCAGCGAAATCGTCGTCGAGCTGGGCGCCGCCGACCTGCTGGTGGGCGTGCTCGATGGCGGCGAGCGGCCGCCAGCCCTGGCTCACCTGCCCTCGGTCGGTCGTTACGGCCAGGTGGAGATGGAGACCCTGCTGGCCTTGCGTCCCGAGTTGATCCTGCTCTGGCCCGGCAGCATCAGCCAGGCGCAGCGCGAGCAGTTGCAAGGCTTCGGTATCGCCTTGCTGGTGCTCGAAGCGCACAGCCTGGATGAGCTCGCCGGGCAGTTCCTGCAGATCGGCCGGCGCCTGGGCCGGGAGCGCCAGGGGCAACGCCTGCAGGAGCGTTTCCTCGAAGGGCTGGCCGAGCTGCGGCAACGCTACCGCCGCGAGCGGCCCGTGCGGGTGTTCTATCAGGTCTGGGATGCGCCGCTGTATACCGTCGGCGGCGGGCAGATCATCAGCGACGCCCTGGCGCTGTGCGGGGCGCGCAACGTCTTCGCCGATCTGCGCTTGCCGGCGCCGCAGATCGGCGTCGAGGCGGTCCTGCAGCGTGACCCCGAGGTGATCATCGCCAGTGACGCGGCGCAACTGGCGGCCTGGCGACGCTGGCCGGAGCTGACCGCGGTGCGCCGGGCGCAACTCTGGCCGCTGCCGGACAAAGGGCTGGAGCGGCCCAGCTTCCAGATGCTGGCGGCCACCGGGAAACTCTGCGAGGTGCTGCGTGTGGCGCGTTGATCGGCGCTTGTGATGGTATGGCGATGGGCGCTGGCAGGGCAATCGCGCTATGGCGTTAGGGCATCGCCCGCACTCGATGAAAAGCGCTGGAGGCTGGAAGGCTGGACGAGAAACCGCTGTTTCGCGTCGTGCCCAAGCCGCTTTTCGTTCAGCCTCCAGCTTTCCAGCGCTGTTTGCGGCTCTTCGGGCGCATAGCGCGATTGCCCTGATGGCGCTGGTAAAGCGCCGCGGCAACTGGCAGATTGTGCGCCTAACGATTCGTTGCAGGTTCTATGAAATCCCTCGCCTCCCCGTGGTTCTCCCTGGCCAGTGCGCTGATCGTCAGCGCCGCGCTGTTGCTGGTCTTCCCGTTGAAGCTGTTGCCGAGCCTGCTGGCCGGTCTGCTGGTCTTCGAGCTGGTCAACCGTCTGGCCAGGCCGATGCAGCGTCTGTTCGCCGGCCATCTTGGCCGTTTGCTGGCGGTCGGCCTGCTCAGTGTGCTGGTGATCGCCGTGCTCGGCCTGGTGTTCACCGGCGCCTTTTCCCTGGCCATGCATGAGTTGAACAACCCCGGACGGCTGATGGGCAAGCTGCTGGGCGTGATCGATCGCGCCCGCGAGCAATTGCCCGAAGCGCTGGTGGCCTACCTGCCGGCCAACGTCGACGACATCCGCATCGCCCTGCACGACTGGTTGCGTGGGCATATCAGCGAGTTGCAGCTGTTGGGCAAGGGCGCCGTGCACATGTTCGTCACGGTGCTGATCGGCATGATCCTCGGCGCGGTGATCGCCTTGCAGACGGTGCCGGACCCGGCGCAGCTCAAGCCCCTGGCCGGGGCCTTGCTGACGCGCGTCGGCCACTTCGTCGAAGCCTTTCGCAACGTGGTCTTCGCGCAGATCAAGATTTCCCTGCTCAATACCACGTTCACCGCGATCTTCCTGATGGGCGTGCTGCCGTTGTTCGGCGTGCACCTGCCGCTGACCAAGACGCTGATCCTGATCACCTTCGTCGCCGGGCTGCTGCCGGTGGTCGGCAACCTGATCTCCAACACGGCGATCTTCGTGGTCGGCCTGTCGCTGTCGATCTGGGTGGCGGTCGGCGCGCTGGTCTACCTGATCCTGATCCACAAGGTCGAATACTTCCTCAATGCCCGCATCGTCGGTGGGCAGATCAAGGCCCGGGCCTGGGAGCTGCTGCTGGTCATGCTGGTGTTCGAAGCGGCCTTCGGCATCGCCGGGCTGGTCGCCGCGCCGGTGTACTACGCCTACCTGAAGAGCGAGCTGAAGGCGCAGAACTGGGTGTGATCCAGGTCATTGCGTCACGGCTGTAAGAGCCCGCTTGCGGGCGAATCGATCGCGGCCGTTCAGCGTGATTCGCGGCCTGGCCCCAATCGCCGGCAAGCCGGCTCCTACGGCGGTTCATCCCGGTAAGCTCAGTCCGTAGCCTGGGTCGAGCGCAGCGATACCCAGGTCGATGTCCCCGGGTGTCGCTATGCTCGACCCGGGCTACCTGGGGTCGCTTTACGGGCTCGCCGTCCACGAGGTCGATGAGTGCCAACAAAGCCAGGGCTGATCTCCGGTGTGGCCTGCCGGTCCGTAGCCTGGGTCGAGCGCAGCGATACCCAGGTCGATGTCCCGGGTGTCGCTATGCTCGACCCGGGCTACCTGAATACATTCACAACGCCGGCGTCCAGGTCAGCGATAGCAGGGCGGTGCGCCCCTCTTCACGGTACTCGGCGTAGTTCGTCACCGGCCAGTCTCCGTAGCTGTACTGGGCACGGCCGGCGCGTTTGTCCAGCAGGTTGTCCAGCTTCAGGCCGAGCGCCAGTTCAGGCGTGGTCTGCCAACTGCTGCGCAGGCCGAGCAGGCCATGGCCGGCGATCTCGCGCTGGTTGTCGGCATCGTCGTAGGTCCGGCTGACCGCCTGCCAGGTCGCGCCGAACGACCAGTCGCCGAACTGACGATCCACGTCCAGGCTGAGGGTCCGCTTGGCGCGGCGATTGAGCTGCTTGCCCGTGGTGCGATCGCGCGGGTCGATCAGGCTCAGGCCGAGGGCGGCCTGCCAGCCGAACAGTTGCTGTTGCAGGCTGCCCTCGAAACCGTTGATACGCGCCTTGTCGACGTTCTCGGCGGGCCAGCCGTTGATCGCATCACGCAGTTCGGTGCGGTAGACCGAGGCCTGCAACGCGGTGCGCGTGGTCACCTGGCTGCGCCATTGCAGCTCATAGGATTTGGAGGTTTCCGGCTGCAGATCGGGGTTGCCACCGCCCGGCCAGTACAGGTCATTGAAGGTCGGCGCGCGGAAGCCTTCGGCGTAGGAGAGGATCAGCTCGTTGCGCGCATTCAGCTGGTAACCCAGCGCGCCGCTGAAGGTGTTGGCGCTGCCGAACTGCTGGTTCTTCTCGTGGCGCAGGCCCAGTTCGGTGCTGAAGCGTTCGCCGTGGTAGCTGTGTTGCGCGAGCACGGCATGGTTCCAGCGGCTGTCCTGCGCGTAATCGGTATGGCTGTTGAGCTGTTCCTGGTAGCCATCGGCGCCGAGCAGCAGGCTGTGGCCATTGCCCAGGTCGAGCATGTTGAGCCAGGCCAGGCTGTCGCGGTAGGTGTTGAACGGGCTGCTGCCGTCGGTATCGTCGAAGCGTTCGGTCGAGCGGTTTTCACTGTGGCCCAGTTCCACGCGACTCTTCCAGTTCGGCAGCAAGCGGGCGCTGAGGAAGCCCGAGTAGCTGGTGAGCTGGTAATCGGCATAGGGATAGGCGCCATCCCAGCCCAGGTCGTATTCGCTCTCGCCACGTTGGTCCTGCACACTGAGCCCGGCCTCCAGCTCGTCGCTGAAACGATGGCTGAGGTTGGCGCTGAACGCGTTGTTGCGATAGGCGTCGCGGTCGTTATCCGGCGCCACCCGGGCATAGGTGCGGTTGATGCCGCGTGTGTCGTCGGCACTCAGGCCGAGGTTGAAGCGGGTGTCTGCGTTGCCGCCGGAGAGGCCGAGACTGCGCTCCCAGGTGTGGTTCGTACCATAACCGATACGCAGGCGCGGGTTGAGCCCTTCGCCGGTGGCGCGGCGGGTGAAGATCTGCACCACGCCCCCGATCGCGTCGGCGCCATGAATCGCCGAGCGCGAGCCGCGCAGTACCTCGACGCGCTCGATCTGTTCGATATTCAGGTATTCCAGTGGGGAGATACCGGCGGACGCCGAGCCGATGCGCTGGCCGTCGACCAGTACCAGGCTCTGCGCCGATTTGGTGCCACGGATGTACAGGCCGCTGTTGCTGCCTCTGCCACCGCTACGGGTGACCTGCACGCCGGGAACGCGGGCCAGCAGGTCGAGCACGCTGCCTGGCTGCAGGCGCTCGATGTCCGCGCGGGTGAACACCGTGCTTGGCGTGCTGCTCTGCTCGCGCAGTTGCACGTCGCGGTTGCTGCTGATGACGGTTTCCGAGAGTTTCAGGGCGTCGTCGTAACCGGGGACCTGGGCCAGAGCCAGGCCGGGTGCCAGAGATGACGCAAGGATCAGACGGGGCAATTTCAATGTGATTTCCTCAAAGGTCGGCAGACTTTCGAGGAGGGCAGAAGCAAGCGCGGCGCGCGGGCGCCGTCGCTTGACGGTGATGCCCTCCGCAACACCAGTCGAATCCTGAGGGCCGGTCTCCGGGCTCTCGATTCAACCGCTCGCCTTCCCGGGAAACCCAGTGGCTGTTGAGGGGCTGTGCAGTCCAGGACTGCGCTCGATTACCGTTGCGGGGGCAGCGCCGGGATGGCTCGCAGGGCGAGGGCACCGGCTTCCCGTTTAACGTCCGACGGCTGACCGTCGGGACGCACCTGGCAGGATATGAACGCCGGCTACCTTACCAGTGTCGGTCAGGACTTGCTCGAGTTCGACGCGAGCAGGGCAAGGCGTGCACGGACGGCGGTTTCGATGCCGGCCTCGTCGAGGCCGCACTCGGCGAGCATCTGTGCCGGCTTGGCGTGCTCGACGTAGGCATCGGGCAGGCCCAGGTGCAGGATCGGCGTGAGCTGGTTGACCCCGGCGAGGTACTCGCTGACGGCGCCGCCGGCGCCGCCCATCACGCTGTTTTCCTCGATGGTCACCAGCAGGCCGTGGCTGGCGGCCAGTTCGCCGACCAGTCGTTCGTCGAGGGGTTTGACGAAGCGCATGTCGACCACCGTGGCATCCAGCGTGTCGCCCACGCGCAGGGCGTCGGCCAGTTGCACGCCGAACACCAGCAGGGCGACGCCCTGGCCCTGGCGGCGCACCACGCCCTTGCCGATCGGCAGGGGCGAGAGCTCGCTGTCGATGCGGGCGTTGGGGCCGCTGCCGCGGGGGTAGCGCACCGCCGCCGGGCCGTCGAACAGGTGGCCGGTGGTGAGCATGCGGCGCAGCTCGTTCTCGTCGCTGGGCGTCATCACCAGCATGCCGGGGATGCAGCGCAGGTAGGACAGGTCGAAGCTGCCGGCGTGGGTCGGGCCGTCTTCGCCGACCAGGCCGGCCCGGTCGATGGCGAACAGCACGTCGAGGTGCTGCACGGCGACGTCATGGATCAACTGGTCGTAGGCCCGCTGCAGGAAGGTCGAATAGATCGCCACCACCGGTTTGGCGCCTTCGCAGGCCATGCCGGCGGCCAGCGTCACGGCATGCTGTTCGGCGATGGCCACGTCGAAGTAACGCTCGGGGAAGCGCTCGCTGAAGGCCACCAGGTCGGAGCCTTCCTTCATCGCCGGGGTGATGCCGATCAGGCGTTCGTCCGCCTCGGCCATGTCGCACAGCCACTGGCCGAACACGCTGGAATACTTGGGACCGACCTCGGCCTTCGGCGTGCGCGGGGCGTTGATCGGTTCCAGTTTGGTGATGGCGTGGTAGCCGATGGGGTCGACTTCGGCCGGGGCGAAGCCCTTGCCTTTCTGGGTGATCACATGGAGGAACTGCGGCCCTTCCAGGTCGCGCATGTTGCGCAGGGTGGCCAGCAGGGTCGGCAGGTCATGGCCGTCGATGGGGCCGATGTAGTTCCAGCCCAGTTCCTCGAACAGGGTGCCGGAGACCAGCATGCCCTTGGCGTGTTCTTCGGTCTTGCGCGCGATCTCCCAGGCGCCGGGCAGCTTGGACAGCACTTTCTTGCTGCCTTCGCGCATGTTGGCGTAGGTGCGGCTGGAGAGGATCTTGGCCAGGTAGTTGGACAGGCCGCCGACGTTCTTGGAGATCGACATGTCGTTGTCGTTGAGCACCACGAGCATGTCGGCCTTGACATCGGAGGCGTGATTGAGCGCCTCGAAGGCCATGCCGGCGGTCAGGGCGCCGTCGCCGATCACCGCCACCGACTTGCGTTTGCTGCCTTGCAGCTGGGCGGCGATGGCCATGCCCAGGGCGGCGCTGATCGAGGTGCTGGAGTGGCCGACGCCAAAGGTGTCGTACGCGCTTTCCGAACGGCGCGGGAAGGCGGCGATGCCGTCCTTCTGGCGCAGGCTGTCCATGCGCTCGCGGCGCCCGGTGAGGATCTTGTGCGGGTAGGCCTGGTGGCCGACGTCCCACACCAGGCGGTCGTCGGGGGTGTCGAAGACGTAGTGCAGGGCGATGGTCAGCTCGATCACGCCCAGGCCGGCGCCGAAGTGCCCGCCGGTCTGGCCAACCGTGTACAGCAGGTACTGGCGCAGCTCGTCCGCCAGGGTTTCCAGCTCGGCCTCGCCAAGACGGCGCAGCTCGTCCGGCGTGTTGGCACGGTCGAGCAGGGGCGTCAGCGGGCGTTCGCGGGGAATCTCGTGGAAAGTCGTCGGCATCAGGCGAATCGTTATAGGTATCGGAGTGGTGGGGCAGTTTACCTGATGCGGTGATGCGCACCCAAGCGAGGCTTGGCCGCGTATCGTCGCAGGCTCAGTTGCGGCGGTCGACGATATAGCGGGCCAGGTCGCGCAGGGGCTCGGCGGCGCCGTCGAACGTGGACAGGGCCTGCAGGGCCTGGTCGCGCAGCTCGCCGGCATAGGCCTTGGCCGCGTCCAGGCCGAGCAGGGCCGGGTAGGTCGGCTTGTCGTTGGCCTGATCCTTGCCCTGGGTCTTGCCCAGGGTGGCGGTATCGCTTTCCACGTCGAGGATATCGTCCTGGACCTGGAAGGCCAGGCCGATGGCGCGGGCATAACGGCTCAAGGCCGTGAGGGTATCTTCGCCGGCCTGGCCGCTGGCCAGGGCGCCGAGGCGCACGCTGGCCTCGATCAGGGCGCCGGTCTTGTGCCGGTGCATAGTTTCCAGCGCCGGCTGCTGCAACGCATGGCCGATCGAGCCGAGGTCGATGGCCTGGCCGCCGACCATGCCGGCCGGGCCGGCGGCGCTGGCCAGGGTGCTGAGCATGGCCAGGCGGATATCGGCGGCGTGCGGGTTGTGCCGGTCGTCGGCGAGCACGGCGAAGGCCAGGCTCTGCAGGCCGTCGCCGGCGAGAATCGCACTGGCTTCGTCGAAGGCCCGGTGGGTGGTGGGCTGGCCGCGGCGCAGGTCGTCATCGTCCATGGCCGGCAGGTCGTCGTGCACCAGGGAATAGGCGTGGATCAGCTCCACGGCGCAGGCGGCGCCGTCGGCCTGCTGCGCCGTGCCGCCCAGGGCTTCGCAGGCGGCATAGGCCAGCAGCGGGCGGATGCGTTTGCCGCCATTGAACACGCTGTAGCGCATGGCGTCGTACAGGCGCTCCAGCTCGGGGCGAGGGGCGACGAACAACGGTTCCAGAGCCCGGTCGACCCGTTGCTGGCAGCGCGCCTGGTAGGTCGCGATCATGCCTGCTCGTCCGTGTCGAACGCGGTCTGCTCCAGTTCGCCGTCGCGCTCCAGGAGGATCTGCACCTTCTGCTCGGCCTGGGTCAGCGCGGCCTGGCATTCGCGGGTCAGGCGGATGCCCTGCTCGAAGGCGCTCAGCGAGTCTTCCAGCGACAGTTCGCCGTTTTCCAGGCGTTCGACCAGGTTCTGCAGGTCGGTGAGGGACTGCTCGAAGTCGAGCGCGGCTTTTTTACGGGCCATGGCGGGCATTCTCTGGCGGGTTCGCAATCGGGCGCGACACTAGCAGAGCCATGCCCTGTGGGCAAATCGGCGCAGCCGGGTGGCGCGGTATGTCGAATTGTATGGATATACAGTATGCTGTCGGCTCCTCGTCGCCCCGTCATCGATCAAGCCATGCGTCTGTTTCTCTGCGAAAAACCGTCCCAGGCCAAGGACATCGCCCAGGTGCTCGGCGCCACCCGGCGCGGTGACGGCTGCTGGCTGGGCGCGGGCGTGACCGTGACCTGGTGCATCGGCCACCTGCTCGAGACGGCGCCGCCGGATGCCTACGACGCCCGTTACAAGCGCTGGGTGCTGGCCGACCTGCCGATCGTGCCGCAGCAGTGGAAGATGCGGATCAAGGCCAAGACCGCCGCGCAGTTCAAGGCGGTCAAGCGCCTGCTCGGCGAGGCCGGCGAACTGGTGATCGCCACCGATGCCGACCGCGAAGGCGAGATGATCGCCCGCGAGCTGCTGGAGCATTGCCGCTACCGCGGGCCGATCCGGCGCCTGTGGCTGTCGGCATTGGACGACGCCTCGATCCGCAAGGCCCTGGCCAGCCTCAAGCCCGGCGCCGAAACCCTCAGCCTGTACCACAGCGCCCTCGGCCGTTCGCGCGCCGACTGGCTGATCGGCATGAACATGAGCCGTCTGTTCACCCTGCTCGGGCGTCAGTCCGGTTATCAGGGCGTGCTGCCGGTGGGCCGCGTACAGACGCCGACCCTGCGCCTGGTGGTGGACCGTGACCGCAGCATAGCCGACTTCGTGCCGGTGCCCTACTGGGCCATCGAGGTGAGCCTGCTCGCCGAAGGCGCGGCGTTCTCGGCGCAGTGGCGCGCCCCCGAGGATGCCTGCGACGAGCAGGGCCGCTGCCTGCGCCAGGAGCTGGCCGTGGCGGCGGCCAGCGCCATGCAGGCGGCTGGCAATGCCCTGTTGCAGGCCCTGCAGACCGAGCGCCTGCGTGAGGCGCCGCCGCTGCCGTTCGACCTCGGCACGTTGCAGCAGGTCTGCTCGAAGAAGCTCGGCCTCGGCGCCCAGGAAACCCTGGACATCGCCCAGGCGCTGTACGAAACCCACAAACTGATCACCTACCCGCGCAGCGATTGCGGCTACCTGCCGTCGAGCCAGCACGGCGAGGCGCCGGCCATCCTCGCCGCCCTCGGGCGCGCCGACCCCGGCTTGGCCGAGGTGCTCGCCCATACCCAGGCGCAGCGCCGTTCGCGGGCCTGGAACGATGCCAGGGTCGGCGCTCACCACGGCATCATCCCGACCGCCGCCTGCGCCGGCCTGGCGCGCCTGAGCGGGCGGCCCCGGGCGGTCTACGAGCTGATCCGCGCCCGCTACCTGGCGCAGTTCCTGGCCCACCACGAGTACGACCGTACCCAGGCCGACTTCGACTGCGCCGGCCATGCCCTGCGCGCGGTGGGCAAGCGCGTCGTCGAGCCGGGCTGGAAGCGCGCCCTGCCGGAGGCGCTGGCGCCGGCCAAGGGCCGTGAAGCGGTCCCGGCGCAGGAGTTGCCGGTCTTGCGCGAGGGCCAGCGTTACCCGATCGCCGCGGTGGCGCTGAAGGATCTGCACACCCAGCCGCCCAAGCCGTTCACCGAGGGCGACCTGATCCGGGCGATGAAGAACGTCGCCAGGCTGGTCGAGGACCCGCGCCTGAAGCAGAAGCTCAAGGACACCACCGGCATCGGTACCGAGGCCACCCGCGCCGGCATCATCCAGGGCCTGCTCGAGCGCGGTTACCTGGTCAAGCAGGGCAAGGCCCTGGCCGCCACGCCGGCGGCCTTCGGCCTGATCGACGCCGTGCCGCGCGCCATCGCCGACCCCGGCACCACGGCGATCTGGGAGCAGGCGCTGGACATGGTGCAGAGCGGCGAGATGGGCCTGGACGAATTCGTCGCCAAGCAGTCGGCCTGGATGGGCCGGCAGATCGAACGCTGCGCCAGCCTGCAACTGAACATCAGCGGCGCGGCGCCGGTGAGCGCGCGGGCGCCCTGGAAGGGCAAGCGCAAGGCAGGCGCACGCAAGGGCGCCGCGACCCGGCGCAAGGCCAAGCCGTAACCATCCGGGCGGCAGATAGCCGGGGGCGGGCTTGCTGGAGCAACCCTGGCCGGCGGATGCGTCAATACCTGTCCTGGCGGCCGACCACGCCGGTCATCCGTTCTCCACGCTGATGCCGGTGAATGTTCTCCAGCAACACCTGGAAGGCGCTGGCCGGCGACGTCATGGCGCCGATATGGGGCGTCAGCCAGATGCGCGGGTGTTGCCAGAACGGATGCTCGTCTCCAGGCGGCTCGGCGTCGAGCACATCGACGATCGCATGCTCGATATGGCCGCTGTCCAGGGCGTCGAGCAGGTCAGGCTCGAGCAGATGCCCACCCCGTCCGAGGTTGATCAGTTGCGCCCCCCGGGGCAGGCTGGCCAGGGTCTGCGCATTGAGGATGCCGCGGGTGGCGTCGGTCAGGGGCAGCAGGCAGATCAGGATGTCGCACTGGCCGAGGAAATCGGCCAGGCGA
This sequence comes from Phytopseudomonas dryadis, assembly GCF_004327355.1. Taxonomy (GTDB): domain Bacteria; phylum Pseudomonadota; class Gammaproteobacteria; order Pseudomonadales; family Pseudomonadaceae; genus Aquipseudomonas; species Aquipseudomonas dryadis. The sequence continues at coordinate 194,606 of NZ_QJUM01000003.1, read as the reverse complement.
TCGTTGCCGGCGTAGCACTGCACACCATCCAGGTGCTTTTGCGAGCGAGCCCAGCCACTCAGGCTGAAGCCGAACGGACGCAGGCTTTGCAGGGCGGCGATACCCAGGTTGCCCAGGCCCATGACGCCGACCCGGCGTTGTGCCGCAGGCAGCAGGCTGTGTGCTTGCCATTGGCGGTGCTGCTGTTGCCCGAGGTACGCAGGGATTCTGCGGTGCAGGGCGAGGACGGCGAAACACACGTATTCGACGATGCCCCGGGCGATGCCGGGATCGAGCATGCGCACCACTTCGATGGTATCGGGGAGCTGGTTCAGGTCGAACTGGTCGACGCCGGCCGAGGTGGCGAACACCACCTGCAGGTTGGGAAAGCGCGACGCCAGATCCTCTGGCGGCTGCCAGGCGGCGAAGTAGCGTATGTCGGCCGGGTCGCCGATGGCCGGCCACAGGCGCACCTCCAGGTCGGCAGCGTGACGTTCGAACAGGGCTTTCCAGGCGTGTCCGCGCTCGTCGTCAACTTTGAACAGCAGGGCCATGAATGCGCTCGTGTGGATTGCCAGGGGTCATACGACGATGCCCGAAAGCCGCGCAACAATCTTTCGAATCCTGTCGCTGAAACAGAAGATTGCGCGCTATTTCTTCAGCAGACGGCCGCAATGGCCTTGCCCAGCGCTTCGGTGCTGCCGGTTCCGCCTATGTCGCGGGTCAGCGGGGCGTTTTCCGGGCCCATGGCCAGCACCGTTTCGATGGCTGTCAGCACGGCTGCGCCAGCTTCCGGGTGGCCGAGATGGTCGAGCATCATGGCGCCACACCAGATCTGCCCGATCGGATTGGCGATGCCCTGGCCGGCGATGTCCGGGGCAGAGCCGTGCACCGGTTCGAACAGGCTGGGGAAGTCGCGTGCCGGGTTGATGTTGGCCGACGGGGCGATGCCGATGGTGCCGGTGCAGGCCGGGCCGAGGTCGGAGAGGATGTCGCCGAACAGGTTGCTGGCCACCACCACGTCGAACCAGTCGGGGTGCAGGACGAAGTTCGCGGTGAGGATATCGATGTGGTACTTGTCGACGTTCACCTGTGGGTACTGCTTGCCCATCTCGGCGACACGCTCGTCCCAGTACGGCATGGTGATGGCGATGCCGTTGGACTTGGTGGCCGAGGTCAGGTGCTTCTTCGGCCGGCGCTGGGCCAGGTCGTAGGCGAACTTGAGAATGCGGTCGACGCCGACCCGGGTCATCACCGTTTCCTGCAGGACGATCTCACGCTCGGTGCCGGCGAACATCTTGCCGCCGACACTGGAGTATTCACCTTCGGTGTTTTCACGCACCACCCAGAAGTCGATATCGCCCGGCTGGCGGTTGGCAAGGGGCGTTTTCACGCCGGGCATCAAACGGCAAGGGCGCAGGTTGACGTACTGGTCGAACGCGCGGCGGAACTGCAGCAGCGAATCCCATAGCGAAATGTGATCCGGCACCACGTCCGGCCAGCCCACGGCGCCGAAGTAGATGGCGTCGTAGCCCTTGAGCAGGTCGAACCAGTCGTCGGGCATCATCTTGCCGTGGGCCAGGTAGTAGTCGGCACTGGCGAAGTCGAACCAGTCCCATTGCAGTTCCAGGTCGTGCCTGGCCGCCACGGCATCGAGCACGCGTACGCCTTCGGGCATGACTTCCTTGCCGATGCCGTCGCCGGGGATCACGGCAATCGTGTAGCGGGCTTTGCTCATGGCACTTGTCTCCTGGGCTTGATGAAAGGCGAAGGCCAGTGTAGGTAGTGATCCACGTTTAATAATTAGCGCTGAAAGAAATTCATTGTTGAATTGAAGGAAACATTGCGTGAGCGTGATCGATGACCTGAGCTTCTTCCAGCAGGTGGCTACGCGCGGCAGCCTGACCGAGGTGGCGCGGCAACTGGGGTTGTCGTTGCCGGCGGTGAGCAAGCGCCTCAGCCAGCTGGAAGCGCGGCTGGGCGTGCAGTTGCTGCAGCGCACCACACGGCGCCTGTCCCTGACCCCCGAGGGCACGCTCTATCTGGAGGGCGGGCGGCCGATTCTGCGCCAGTTGGAGGAGCTGGAAAGTGCCATCAGCCGCCAGCAAGCGACCTTGCAGGGGCGCTTGCGCATCAACGGCACACTGGGTTTCGGTCGTCGCCATCTGGCCCCGCTGGTGTCGAACTTCGCCCGGCTGCATCCGGCTCTGGAGATTTCGCTGGAGCTGAGCAGCCAGCCTCTCGGCCTGCTCGACGATCAGTTCGACATCGGCGTGTTCATGGGCGAGCCACCCGACTCGCGGTTGATCGGCATTCGCCTGCTGGAAAACCCGCGCATCCTCTGCGCTGCGCCTGGTTATCTGGAGGCCAGGCCGGCGTTGACGCGGGTGGCCGACCTGGCCGAGCACAACTGCATCGTGCTGCGCCAGTTCGGCAGCGACTATGCCATCTGGCGCTTTCACAAGGACGGTCGGGATTATTCCCACAAGGTCAGCGGCACGCTGTCGAGCAACGATGGCGAGGTGGCCTTGAGTCTGGCCCTCGAAGGCCACGGCCTGATCCTGCGTTCACGCTGGGATGTCCAGGCGCACCTGGAAAGCGGGCGGTTACGGGCCGTGCTGGAGGACTATCAGGCACCCAGGGGCGATATATATGCCATGTACCCACATCGACGACACATCCCGCCGCGTATCTCGCTGTTCACGCGCTACCTGGCCCAGGAACTGGCGAAGCGGCTGCCGTTCGCGAGACCGCAGTGAGCCTACCCCGGCCCTGGTAGCGCGCTTTCCCGCGATGACCCGATGCGCTCGCTGGCGAACGCTTCGACAGGTGCGCCCCGTTCCGCTTCTGCATAACTTCAAGTCATGCCATAGGTGATTATTCGTGCATTGTCGGATCACCTCCGGCTCTTGTAACGTCCTGCCGACCCGCTCACCGAGAATAACGATTCAGACCGGGGCATGCGCTGGTTCGCAGGGGTTCAGACGAGGGTTTTGCAACTGCCGAACAACTCTAGGTGCAGGAGGATTCGCCATGAAAACCGTTTCATTGGGTTCAGTCTTATCCCTGTTGAGCGTGTCGCTGTCGTGCGCGATGTCGGTATCGGCAGAAGAAATCACCTTTGTTTCCCAGGGCGGCGTTTACCAGGAGGCGCAGACCAAGGCGATCCTCGACCCTGCGGCCAAACGCCTGAACATCACCATCAGGCAGGACAGCGTTCCCGACGCCTTGCCCATGGTCAAGGCCCAGGGGGCGGCCGGCAAGCCGCTCTGGGACGTGATCGATACGCCGCCGTCGAACTGCATCCGGGGTGGCAATGAAGGGCTGATCGAGAAGCTCGACCTGAGCAAGATGCCCAATGTCCAGGCCATGCCGGCGGCGTATCGCACCCCTTATTCGGTCGCCTACGAGTTTTATTCATCGGTGCTGGGCTATAACACCAGGACATTGAAGAAGCTGCCTCAGAGCTGGGCCGACTTCTGGAACGTGAAGGATTTCCCGGGCACCCGCGCGTTGCGCAATGACCCGATGGGCACCCTGGAAGCGGCGCTGCTGTCGGACGGCGTGCCCCGTGACGCGCTTTATCCGCTGGACGTCGACCGGGCCTACCGACGCCTGGAACAGATCAAGCCGGATATCGCGGTCTGGTGGAGTTCGGGTGGGCAGTCGGCGCAGTTGCTCAACGACGGCGAAGTGGACATGTTGATGATCTGGAACGGCCGCGCCAGCGCGGTGCGCAAGGACAACCCTGATGTCGCCTTCACCTACAACGACGGTCTGCTGCAAAACACCCAGCTCTGCATCCTGAAGAACGCGCCGAACTACGCGACGGCCGTCAGGTTCGTCAACGAGGCGGTCGCGCCGGATCTGCAAGCCAACCTGCCGTTGTACATCGATTATGGTCCCGGCAATCCGGCGGCGTTCAGCACCGGCACGCTGACGGCCGAGCGCGCCAGGGAGCTGCCGAGCTCGCCGGAAAACGCCGCGAAGCAGGCCTTGATGTCCGAAGAATGGTGGTCGTCGCCAGCGGGCATCGCCGCCAAGGATCGCTGGCTCGAGTTCGTCCAGTAAGCCGAGGTGGCGCGCATGATCGACTACCTGATTCTTGGCGGTGGTTCGGCCGGTTGCGTGTTGGCCGCACGGCTGTCCGAGGATGCCGACAAGCAGGTGTGCCTGATCGAGGCCGGGCGCGATATTTCGGCGGGCAGGATGCCCGCCGAGATTCGCAGCCGTTATCCGGGGCGCGCTTATCTGGACGGCCGGAATATCTGGCGGCGCCTGACCGCACGGATGGGCGAGCGCTGCAGCGAGCGGCGTTACGAGCAGGCGCGGATTCTGGGCGGCGGCTCGGCGATCAATGCCCTGATGAGCAATCGCGGCGCGCCCGACGACTATGACGAGTGGCAGCGACTCGGCGCCGAGGGCTGGAACTGGGACAATTGCCTGCCGTACTTTCGCAAGCTGGAAACCGACAGCGATTTCGCCGGCGCGCTGCACGGCCAGCAAGGCCCGCTGAGAATCCAGCGCACCGCGCAGGCGTTTCTCTCGCCCTTCGTCAGGGCGGTGATGAGGGTACTGGGCGAGAACGGGCTGCCAACCAGGGCGGATCAGAATGGGCCTTGGGAGCCCGGCGTGTATGTCGGGGCCATCGGTGTCAGCGCCGAGGGGGAGCGCATTCCCACGTCGGTGTGCTACCTCAGCGATGACGTACGGCGGCGCGGCAACCTGACGGTGCGCACCGATTGCCTGGTCGAGCGAGTGCTGTTCAAGGCCAATCGTGCCATCGGCGCACGCATTATCCCGGCGCACGGGGCGCCGAGCGATCTGCCGGCCCGGGAGGTGATTGTCTGCGCGGGGGCGATCCACAGCCCGGCGCTGCTGATGCGCAGCGGTATCGGTCCGGCGGATGAGCTGACCCGGCTGGGGATTTCCCTGGTGGCGGATCGTCCCGGCGTTGGCCGCAACCTGATGGAGCACCCCTCGATCGCAGTGTCTGCCCTGCTCAACAAAGCGGGGCGCACGGCCTTCATCGACGAGCATCATGAGCAGGCCATCGTGCGCTTTTCCTCGGGTTTGCCGGACACCGTGCCGTGCGACATGCACGGCGCGATTCTGTCCCGCTCGGGCTGGCATTCCCTGGGCTATCGCCTGGGCAGCCTGTTCTTCTGGGTCAACAAGTCGTATTCGCGGGGCCGCTTGCGGTTGCTCTCCAGCGATCCGACCCGGGAGCCCGAGGTGGATTTCGACATGCTGTCCGACCCGCGCGATCTGGAACGCCTCAAGCAGGCGCTGAGGTTCGGCGCGGGCATCTTGTCGGCACCGCAACTGGCCGCCGAGCGCAGTGTGGTTTTCCCCTCCAGCTATTCACCCCGGGTGGCCAGGGTGGCGCAGCCGGGTCCGATGAATGGCCTGTTGCGCGGCGCCTTGGCGCTGCTGCTGGATCTCGCCGGGCCGTTTCGGGCGTGGCTGATCCACGGCCTGGTCACCCAGGGCGTCACCCTGAAAAAGCTGGTGGCCGACGATGCCGCCCTGGATGAGTTCGTCCGGCGCAATGTCGGTGGCACCTGGCATCCATCGGGCACCTGTCGCATGGGCCAGATCGACGATCCGCAAGCCGTCACGCTCGGCGATGGACGGGTGATCGGCGTCAGCGGGCTGCGGGTGTGCGATGCATCGTTGATGCCGTCGATTCCCTGCGCGAACACCAACGTGCCGACTATCATGATCGCTGAACGCATTGCCGACCTGATCAAGGCCGAACGCAACTCGTCTCAGGGCCATGCCTTTCAACGTCTTTGATCAGCCCGGCCTATCAGGCTGGGCTGAAGTAGGAGCGTCGCCCCCGGCGCGATGCGCTGGCGGCCATTCTGCAAGAGTCGCGGTATGGCCACGATTCGCCGCGCGGTCGCGACTCCTACAGAAGAGTGGCAAGCCCAGCGACCGTGTAGGAGCGTCGCCCTCGGCGCGAGGCTATGACGGCCATGCTGCAGAAATCGCGGTATGGCCACGATTCGCCGCGGGGTCGCGGCTCCTACAGAAGAGTGGCAAGCCCAGCGACCGTGTAGGAGCGTCGCCCCCGGCGCGATGCGCTGGCGGCCATTCTGCAAGAATCGCGGTATGGCCACGATTCGCCGCGCGGTCGCGGTTCCTACAGAAGAGTGGCAAGCCCAGCGACCGTGTAGGAGCGTCGTCCCCGGCGCGATGCGCTGGCGGCCATTCTGCAAGAGTCGCGGCATGGCCACGATTCGCCGCGGGGTCGCGGCTCCTACGCAACGGCGCTCTTATCGCTGAATCCCGTTCTCGACAGGCTACGCAATCACCCTTGCCATGCGCTCCTTGCGTAGCCCGGGTCGAGCGCAGCGAACCCCGGGAAACCGAACCCCGGGTGCAAAGCCGGAAAGAACGCTGAAGGTTGGACGAGAAGAGCAACGCCGCATTTCGTCCAGCCTCAAGCCTCCAGCGCTCTTCTCGGCTGTTACCCCTAAGCCGCCAACATGTTGAAAGGCATTCGTCTCAGGGCTGATAACCCACGATCGCCTTGGTCTCGAGGAACGCCTCCAGGCCCCACTGCGCGTATTCCCGGCCATTGCCCGATTGCTTGTAACCACCGAACGGCGCGCCGGGGTTCCAGTCGGGATGGTTGATGTACACGCCGCCGACCCGTAGCTGCAAGGCAATCCTCCGAGCCCGTTGCAGGTCGGGCGACTGGATGTAACCGGCCAGGCCGAACGGGCTGTCATTGGCCAGGGCCACGGCGTGCTCATCGTCGTGATAGGACTGCATCACCAGCACCGGGCCGAAGATTTCTTCCCGGGCGATGGTCATGTCCGGCGTCACTGCGGCGAATACCGTCGGCTTCACGTAATAGCCATGCTGCAGTCCCTCTGGCCTGCCCAATCCGCCGCAGACAAGCTGTGCGCCTTCTTCGATGCCAATCGAGATCATCCGCTGGATGGCCTGGAACTGCCGCTGGCTGATGACGGGACCGAGGGTCGATTGCGGGTCGCTCGGCGCGCCGACCTGGTGGGCGAGGGCCGCGCGGCGGGCGATCCGCACTGCCTGATCCTGCAGCGCTGCGGGCACCAGCATGCGGGTCGGCGCATTGCAGGACTGCCCACTGTTGCCGAAACAGGCGTTGACGCCGGCCGTCACGGCCTTTTCCAGGTCGACATCGTCGAGCAGGATATTCGCCGATTTGCCGCCCAGCTCCTGGTGCACCCGTTTGACCGTGGGGGCCGCCAGGCGAGCGACCTCGACCCCGGCGCGGGTCGAGCCGGTGAACGACACCATGTCCACGTCGGGATGGGCCGCCAGGGCGGCGCCCACTGTCGGCCCGTCGCCATTGATCAGGTTGAACACCCCGGCGGGGACGCCGGCTTCGTGCATGACTTCGGCAAACAACAGGGCATTCAGCGGCGCGATTTCGCTGGGCTTGAGCACCATGGTGCAACCAGCGGCCAGGGCCGGTGCGACCTTGCAGACGATCTGGTTGATGGGCCAGTTCCAGGGGGTTATCAGCGCCGCCACGCCCACCGGCTCCAGATTGATCAGGGTATTGCCGGTGCTCTTTTGGAAGGCAAAGGTGTCCAGGGTTCGCAGCAACTGTTGCAGGTGGCGTTTGCCGATGCCGGCCTGCCATTCGTAGGCCAGGCTTCGCGGCGCTCCCACTTCGGCCATGATGGCCTCGGCAATTTCGTCATAGCGTTGCATGAAGACGTCGAGAATCTGCTCGAGCAGGATTTTCCGCTCATCCGGCGATGTGCGGGCAAAGGCCGGGAACGCGCGCCTGGCAGCCAGGACCGCGGCATCCACATCCGCCTGGTTGCCCATGGCGATCCGGGCGAATGCCTGTTCGGTGGCCGGGTTCAGCACAGACAGTCGCGTATCGCCAGCGGGCGTTACCCAGCGGCCATCGATATAGAATTTCAGGGTGTTTTCCATCATCGGGCGCGGTCTCGTCAGGGCGAGCGGGGAAGGGCGCGTGCTGGATAAAGCACGCTCGGTCGCTCGCAAGAATAGGCACCGGCTTTGGCATCCGGCAATTTACTAATAGTTGCGCACTGCATAAACTCAGGTTATGCCTAATCTCCGTCGAAAACTCCCCAGCTCGAGTTCTCTGTTCGTCTTCGAGGCGGCTGCGCGCTGTGGCAGCTTCACCCGGGCGGCGGACGAATTGTGCGTCAGCCAGCCGGCGGTCAGCCGGATGTTGTCGCGCCTGGAAGAACACCTTGGCGTTCAGCTCTTCGAGCGTACGCGAGGCGGCGCGCGGCTGACCGAAAGCGGCAGCATTCTGTACCGTCGGGTGCAGGAGGGGTTCAGCACCATCGAATCGGCGATCAGTGAGATCGAATCCCGTGCCACGGGATTCGAGACGGTGACGCTGTCGGTTTCCACGGCGTTCACCACCCATTGGCTGATGCCGCGCATGAGTCGTTTCAGCCAGCGCTTTCCCACCGTGGACATGCGTTATCAGTTGATGTCCGGCAGGATCGGCGGGCCGCTGGTGGATGTCGATCTGGGCATGCGCTACATCGACCAGGGCAGCCTGCAGGCCACGGATACATGGGGCCTGCCGGAAATAACCCTGCCGGTTTGCCACCCGCACTATCTCCAGCAGGTGCTGCGCGGGGCCGGCAGGAAACAGTCGCCCACGCTGATCTGCATGGACGATCAGGATCGTGGCTGGGCCCAGGAGTTCGGCGCCTCCGGTCGCCTGGAGAATGCCATCGTGTTCTCCGATTACGCCGTGGTCGTGCAGGCCGCCTTGTTGGGCCAGGGCGTGGCGCTGGGCTGGCTGAACGTGGTCTCGAACTGCCTGGCCAAAGGCGAGTTGGTGCCGGCTGCCGATCGGCTTCGTGTCACCTCGCGGCGCTGTTGCCTGGTCACTCCCGGCAACCGCCCGCTGCGCCCGGTGGTGGAAAATATCCGTGACTGGATCATCGAGGAGATGCGTGCCGATATCGCTCGGGTGGATGCGCTTTACCCGCATCTGGGGCTGGCGGCGCGGGTCGATTCGGGCGTCTGAGCACAGGTCTGCCGTGCCGGGCGGCAAGAACGGTAGGTTATGCCCCGGGGTGCGTTCAAAACGGAATATTTCACGAGAAGGGGGGCCGATAATGGGCAGGCCCAGATTGCTTCATCCTCATGAATTATCTTGCGGAGCGCCCTATGTCTTTCAAGCAGTTCAAAGCCCTGACGTTCGACGTCGTCGGTACCCTGATCGATTTTGAAGCCGGCATCCTCGCCCATGTGCGTGAAGTCGCGGGAGACGCGGGCCAGGCCTGCAGCGATGACGATATTCTCAAGGCCTACCGCGAAGCCCGTGCGCGGGAGGATTCGGGCTGGTTCCCGGACGACCTGGAACGCTGCTACCACCTGATGGCCAAGGAACTGGGCCTGCCGGACAACGCGGCTTACGCCAAGGGCCTGGCCGCCTCGGTCAAGGACTGGCCGGCATTCCCGGATTCCGTGGAAGCCCTCAAGCGCCTGCGCAAGCACTACAAGCTGGTGGCCATGACCAACGCCCAGCGCTGGGCCCTGGACTGCATGGCCAAGACCCTCGACCAGCCGTTCGACTTCGAATTCACCATCGACGACTCGCGCTACGAGAAACCCGATCCGCAGTACTTCGCCTTCGTGCGTGGCGCCCTCGCGACACAGGGCATCCTCTTCGAGGATATCCTGCACACCGCGCAGAGCCAGTACCACGACATCGGCGTGGCCATGCGCCTGGGTTACCAGACCTGCTGGATCGAGCGCCGCCATGCCCAGAAGGGCAGCGGAGGAACGCTGGAGTCCGTACGCACCGAGCCGCACTACCACTTCACTTCGCTGGCGCAGCTGGCTGACGCTGTCGACAAAGAACTGGGCTGAGCGCTCGCACCGCGAGCAAAGACCGCTATTTCGCCAAGAGGCCGGCATGACTGTTCAGAGCTTATGGGCGGCCACCGCCCAACCTGCCCCCGCGCTGCAATCGCTTCAGGGGGAGCGGCAGTGCGACGTGGTGATCATCGGTGCCGGCTATACCAGCCTTTCGGCAGCACGGCACATCGCCGCGAGCGGCCGCGAACCGCTGATCGTCGAGGCCAATACCCTGGCCTGGGGGGCCAGCGGGCGTAACGGTGGCGTGGTTTCGCCGAAGTTTCGCGTCGGCTTTCCCACCCTGATGGCGCGCTTCGGCCGTGACACGGCCCTGCACCTGTACCGTACCGGTTACGCGGCGGTGGACAGCCTGGTGGAAACGGTCGAAGCCCTCGGCCTGAGCCACGCCCGGTTGAAGATGGGCGGGCACATCGCGGCAGCGCACAACGTTCATGCCCTGGGCGGCCTGGAGTCGACCGCCAACTGGATCAGGCACGAAACCGGGGGTGAGTCCTCGGTCATGATTGCTGCCGAGCAGGTGCGCGAACTGACCGGTTCGACGATCTTTGCCGGCGGCCTGCTGACCCCGAAAGCAGGCGGCATTCATCCCATGAACTACGCTCGCGGCATTGCCCAGCACCTGGTCGATTGCAACGTGAAGATCTTCATCAACACGCCCGCCGAGCAGGTGCGACGCGAGGGTGACCGGGTCATCGTGCAGACGCCGCAAGGGCGGATCAGCGCCCGCCAGGTGATCTACGCCACCAACGGCTATTCGGACCAGACCCGCGCGACCGATGCCCTGCATCGTCGGCTGATTCCATTTCGCAGTGCGATCATCGCCTCCGAACCCTTGCCGGCGAACGTGCTGGCGAGCCTCATGCCCGGCGGGCAGGTCTGCGGCGATACCAAGCGCATGCTGCGCTGGTTCCGGGTGGTCGGCGACCGGCTGATCTTCGGTGGCCGTGGCGCATTCGGCAAGCACGACTCACGCGGCGCCTTCGATGACCTGCAGCGCAGCATGGGCGTGGTCTTCCCGGTGTTGCGCGATTACCGGGTCGATTATCGCTGGTCCGGCCTGGTTGCCATGACGCTCGACTATCTGCCCCATGCCGGCCAGCTCGACGAGCGCAGCTTCTACGCCATCGGCTACAACGGCGGCGGCGTGGCGATGTCGACCTGGATGGGCAAGCAACTGGCGGCGATGACGGCCGGTGAAAAGGTCGAGCTCGGCTTGCTTGCCGGTCAGGGGTTCAATCCTATCCCGCTGCATGCCTTCCGCGCCCCCGGTGTGCGCCTGGCCGCTGGCTGGCAGCAGTTTCTCGATGTAATCGGCCGCTAGCCTCCCTTTACCGAATGAAGTGATTCCATGAGCCCGATCGTGCATTTCACCCAGCCCGAATCCGAGCGTCGTCTGCTCACCGAGTCACCTGTTCCCCTGCACGACGATCCGTTCGCCGCAGGGCGCCGGGTGCATTTCCACGAGCCGCGGCAGGGCTATGTCGCTGGCGTGGCGAGCGACCGCGATGCCGAGCGGAGGATCGAGGATTACCCCTGGGTCGAACTGTGCATCGTCGAGGCCGGCACCCTGCATATCGAGGGTGACGGCTATGGGCTGTCGGTATCGGCCGGCGAAGCGCTGGTGATACCGCGCGGCGCGAATCTGCGCTGGACTCACCAGGGTGAGTTGCGGCGAATCTTCGTCGTCTTTACCGGCGCCGCCAGCAGCGGCGACATGCCGGCCCGGGCGGTGAAGATCGATCCGCATGCCGATCTGCAGCCTTGCAACCCGCCCTCCGCCTCGGTGCTGCTGACGCCGGAGCCTGTGGCGCACAGCCATACCCAGTTCGAAAGTGGCGGCTGCCTGCGTATCGGTATCTGGCGTTGCAGCCCTTATGCGCGCCAGCAGGTCGAGCCGGGATACAGCGAACTGATGTACTTCTACCAGGGCCGTGTGCGCTTCGACACGCCCACCGGGGAGCGCTACCGTGTGCATGCCGGTGAAGCCATCCTCATTCCTGTCGGTGCCGCCAATGCCTGGCGCAACGATGTCGCGGTGAAAAAGCTGTTCTGCATCCTGAGCTGAAAAAGGCGCCAGCCGCCGCGGCTGGCGCCTGTCCTTCATACGCCGCCGTCGGTGATGCGATACCAGGCGATCACGGCCGCGATATACAGACGGCGCATGCCATAGAGCGGAAAGGCCTTGATGCGCGATGGCTGCACCGGCAGCACCCGGGCATCGCCACTGACCAGATAGCTGGCCAACGCCTGTCCCATGCGGGTCTGCAGGCCGACGCCGCGCCCCTGGCATCCGATATCGATCAGCAGGCCAGGGGCCGGCTCATGCAGGTGCGGCAGGTAGTCACGCGTGACGGCGACGTGGCCGCACCAGCGGTAGTCGAACGGGATACCGGCGACCTGCGGGAACAGCTTGGCCACCGCCGCCTCGAGATGCGACCAGTGATCCTGGCGGGCAGGGTCGGGTTCCTGGAAGGTGCCACGGCCACCCATCAGCAGGCGCCCGGTATGGTCGAGCCGATAGTAGAGCAGCAGGTTGCGTGCATCGGAACTCACATGGCCCTGCGGCAGTATGCTTTGCCGCAGGGCTTGCGGCAGCGGTTGCGTGGCGACCTGAAAGGAATTGGCATCGATGATGGTCTTGCGCAGCGCTGGCCAGAGGTCATCGGTATAGCCGTTGGTACAGAGCAGCACCCGCTCGGCGCTGACCTCGCCACCCCCTGCCACCGATGCCGTCCACTGCGCGCCATGGCGTTTCAGGCCGCTGACGCGCGACTGGGTGAACAGGCGCACGCCGGCGTCGATGGCCACCCGCGCCAGCTCGCGTGCATAGCTCAGCGGCTGGATGCCGCCGCCCCGTGGATCGACCCAGCCGCCCAGGTACTTGCTGGTGCCCAGCAGGCGTTCGGCCTGGCTTCGGTCGAGCAGTTCGGTCGCCACGCCCTGGGCTGCCCAGTCATCGGCACGGCGCTGCGCCAGCCGCATGGCCTGCGCATTGTGCGCGCCCTGGATCCAGCCCTGGCGCACGCGCGGCACGTCCAGCGCGTGCCTGTCGATCAGCGAGAACACCGCATCCGCCGTGCTGCCGGCGAAATCGAGCAACTTCTGCCCTGCTTTTTCGCCGAAGCGGCTCAGCAGTTCGCCGGGGTCGTACTTCAGGCCCGGAATGACCTGGCCGCCATTGCGTCCGGAGCCACCGAAACCTGCCTCCTGCGCTTCCAGCAGCACCACGTCGACCCCTTGCTCGGCCAGGTGCAACGCTGTGCTCAGGCCGCAGTAGCCCGCGCCGATGACGATCACATCGGCCTTCAGTGACTCGCTCAGTGGCCGGGTTCGTGGTGCGGCAACCGCAGTCGCGGCCCAGAGCGAATGCTGCAGTGGGTAATATTCTCGGGTCATGGCCAGTGCCTCACAGCGGATTCAGGACGCGACGCAGAAAGTCCTGCGTACGCGGGCTCTGAGGGTTGTTCAGCACCTCGTTGGCGCTGCCTTGTTCGACGATGCGTCCACCGTCGATGAACAGGATGCGATCGGCCACTTCACGGGCGAACTGCATCTCGTGGGTCACCACGACCATGGTCATGCCTGACTCGGCGAGCTGGCGCATGACCTTGAGCACGTCGCCGACCAGTTCCGGGTCGAGCGCCGACGTCGGTTCGTCGAACAGGATCGCCTTCGGTCGCATGGCCAGCGCCCGGGCAATGGCCACGCGCTGTTGCTGGCCACCGGAAAGCTGGGCCGGATGGGCTTCGGCCTTTTCCGCGAGGCCGACACTGGCCAGCAGTTCGCGGGCATGGGCGATGGCCTGCCCGCGGTTCTCGCCTTTCACGTAGACCGGACCTTCGATGACGTTTTCCAGCACGCTGCGATGGGGAAACAGGTTGAAGCGCTGGAAGACCATGGCCACTTCGCTGCGGATCGCCTTGATGCTGCGCGAGCCACGCTCGACCCGCTGGCCGTCGATGGTGATGCTGCCGTCCTGGTAGCTTTCCAGGCCGTTGATGCAGCGCAGAATGGTGGACTTGCCCGAGCCGGACGGGCCAATGATGCACACCACCTCGCCCTTGGCGACGCTGGCGTCCACCCCCTTGATGACGTCCAGGTTGCCGTAGGACTTTTTCAGCCCGCTGATCTCGATCATTTCTGCCCCCGTTTTTCAAAGTGGCGCACCAGCAGGATCAAGGGTACGCACATGATCAGGTAGAGCAGCGCGACCAGGGTGAACACCGTGGCGTTCTGGAAGGTGGATGTGGCGATCAGCTTGCCCTGCAGGGCGAGTTCGGCAACGGTGATGGTGGACGCCTGCGAAGAGTCCTTGAGCATCATGATCATGGTGTTTCCATAGGGCGGTAGCACGATGCGAAAGGCCTGCGGCAGCACCACTCGACGCATCATCAGCCACCAGCTCATGCCCATCGACTCGGCGGCTTCCAGCTGGCCCCGGTCGATGGCCTCGATGCCGGCGCGAAAGTTCTCCGCCTGGTAGGCCGAATAGGCGATGCCAAGGCCGATGATGCCGGCCTGCAGGGCGCTCAGCGACAGGCCGAAATCCGGCATCACGAAGTAGATGTAGAACAGCAGCACGATGATCGGGATGCCGCGCAGCAGGTTGATTATCGAGCTGCTGAGCCAGGCGAGAACGGCGACTCCCGAGACCCGCATGGTCGCCCAGACCAGGCCGAGCAACGTGGATAGCAGCAACGAGCCTATGGTCACCTGAATGGTCAGCCAGGCACCTTGCAGGAGAATCGGCAGGTATTCGGCAGAGCGTTGCAGAAATTCGGACATGAATAGACTCTCGGGTCGGCACGGCGGCGGTTGGCCGCCGCCGTGGAGTACACGGACGATGGGCGATCGGGCGAGGCGCTCGATTCAGGCTCACAAGCCCCATTTGCCGATGATGGCGTCGATGCTGCCATCGGCCTGCAGCTTTTCCAGGGCGGTGTTGATCCTGGCCATCAGTTGCGGGTCGTCCTTGCGCGCGGCGATGCCGATGCTGTTGACCATGGTCGGTTCGTAGCTGGTGACCAGGCGCAGATTGGGGAAGTTGTCTTGGGCAATGGCATAGGCGGCGATCGGGTAGTCCAGCACGGCCACGTCGATGCGCCCGGCATTGGCATCGCGCAGCATGTCGGCGGTGGTGTCGTACAGCTTCACATCGCTGAACAGGCCGCTGCTCTGCAGCGGCGTGACGAATGCCGTGCCGACCTGGACGCCGACGCGCTTGCCCTTCAACTGGGCCAGCTCGGTGTACTCGGTGGTGTCCTTGCTCGGCACCACCACGCCTTCGCCATAGCTGTAGACCGGAATGGAGAAGTCGACCACCTGCTTGCGTTCGTCGGTGATGAACATGGCGGCCGAGATCAGGTCGACTCGCCTGGAGGTCAGCGAGCCGATCAGCGCGGAGAACTGCATGGGTTCGATCTGCACGTCGAATCCCGCTTGCTCGCCGACGGCGCTGACGATGTCGACCATCACGCCTTGGATGCTGTTGCTCTTGGTGTCGAGGAAGGTGAACGGGCTGCCGGTTGGCGTCGAGGCGACCTTCAGCGTTTCGGCCTGGCTGAAGCCACTCGCCAGTGTCAGCGTCGAGAACAGGGTGGCGATCATCAAACGATTTTTCATGCGGCGTTACCTCATGTGAAGGACGGTAGCGGTTCAGGAAGTCTTGCGGGCAATGGCCCAGATGACCGTTGTGACGCTCTGGCCGGGATTGCGCCAGCGGCGCGGGGTGGCGCCGTCGTAGCAGAAGCTGTCGCCCGTCTGCAGGCACAGCAGGCGATCCTCGATCACCAGTTCCAGCTGGCCCTCGACGATGTAGCCGACCTGCTCGCTCTGCTGGGTGGTGAACAGGCCGTCGCCGGTCGAGCCTTGCGGCTCGATCACCACCCGGTACAGTTCAACGGCCCCCGGCGACCCCGGAGGCGTGAGATTTTCCTTGTGGATGCGCTTTTTCTGCACATCGATCAGCGGGTGCTGGCCGGCCCGAACGACCGTGTTGCCGGCACCGCTGTCGTGGTGCTGGGTGTTGCGGATGAGCTGCTCCAAGGGGAGATTCAGCTCCTCTGACAGTGCGCTGAGCGTACGCAGGGACAACGAGCGCAAGCCGCGTTCGGCCTGGCTCAACAGGCTGACCGAGATACCCGTGGCGTCGGCGACCGCTTTCAGGGACTTGCCCGATTGCCTGCGACGATGACGAAGCTGCTCGCCGAGCCAGATATCGATGAAGGTATTGATACGCTGCGGTACCGGGGCCTGTGGCTGGTGATCGCAGCCGGCGTCATCTGCTTCGTGTTTCATGCGTACTCTGTGAATTTTTCAAAACTGTGTAATTTTCACAAAGCAAGTCTCGCGCCATGTACTTGGGAGCGCTGAAAAACGGGCTGTCCTGGCGGTCGGTCGCTGGAGCACGCCAGCTGCGCGCACGATGCTGGAGCGCGTGTGCTCGATATGGGGCAAGCGTAATGGGGATGGCAGCCATAAGGCGGGAGCGGACGTTCGTAGGGTGGACGACGCTTGCCTGCGCGGCCCGATCCGTCCACCGCCCCGTAATCGCAATGGTGGACAAAAAGAGCGTTGTCCACCCTACGTCTGAACGACAAGCAAACCGCACAGGCTCTTTCGTCCAGCTTTCCAGCCTCAAGCGTTTTTGATCGAAGGCCGAAGGCCGCTTGCGCCTTTGGGCGCCCGTTCGCGCGGATATGACATTTGATCTGTGGTGTGGCGTTCAGGTCGCGCACCGCGCGTGCAGAGCATCAGACAGCGCGAACCAGGCTGCGCAGTGGCACGCTGCTCTTGACCACCGGCGACTTGATGACGATGTAGCTGAAGTACTTTTCGATGCCGATGTTCTTGTCGAGGATCGACTCCATCAACTCTTGGTAGTTCTGGATGCTGCTGCACAGGAAGCGCACCAGGTAGTCATAGCCGCCGCTGATCAGGTGGCACTCGAGCACTTCATCGATGTTGCGGATGCTCGACTCGAACTTCACGAAGTCGGCACGCTTGTGATCGGACAGGGTCACTTCGGTGAAGACGGTCACCGAGTTGGCGAACTTGGCCAGGTTGACATGGGCTTCGTAGCCGCTGATGTAGCCGGCGGCCTCCAGGCGTTTGACCCGCTGCAGGCAGGGACTGGGCGACAGGCCCACGGCTTCGGCGAGGCTGACGTTGGTCATGCGCCCGTCTTTTTGCAATTGAACCAGGATGTTGATGTCGATTCGATCGAGCTTGGTTGCCGCTTCCATCGTTCAATCCTCGCAGTGATTCAATCTTGAGCCGCAGCCGTCAGGCATGCAGTGCCGTCTGGTGGGCATGCGCCAGATCGGCAAGGCTGGCATATTCGCAGCGCTTGCCATCCAGTGCCTGCGGTGAGCGATTCCACGGTCGCTGGTTGTCCCGGCGCAAGGTACAGAGCGGAAAGTCGACCCGTTCGATCCAGGGGTCATCCGCCTCCGTGCTGCGTACCGGTAACAACGCTGTACGCTCCAGTCCCAGGCGGCGCAGCTCGCTGGCGAGGCTGCTGTGCCAATCCTCGCTGCAGGGTTCGATGATCGCATCGAACGCCACCGGGAGCCGCCGGATCAGGGCGTGCACATCGGTGCCATGGGGTGGGGCGATCAGTATCAGACGGTAGAACTTGCTCAGGTATTGCAAGGCACCTGGAGCGTCTTCGAAAATCGGCCACTGGGCAGCGGAGCTACCGAACGCCACACTTTCATCCCAGCCGGGAACCACTAGCAATTGTTGCGCCACGCGTTGGTAGAGCTGCCCATGGAAGGTCGTGGCGCTGAGCGGGGCGGCCGTGCGCACGAGTTCGCCGGCCACCTGCCGGTATGCACGCAGCAACTGCTCGTCGCTGGTGGGCAGCGCGCTTTGCACCGCCAGGGGTCGAAGGCCGTCGAGTATGCCCCGTTCGCGGTCAACCAGCGTGCCAATGGAAAAGCCCAGTGCCTGATACTGGGTGACTCTCATGACTGACTCCTGAATGGCGCTTGTCGATCCCTGTGCCGGTGCGTCCCCGGCTCGGCGAAGCGGGTCGGGGACGCACCGGGCCCGTCGTGTTTCAGCAGGCCGCCGCCAGGGCCTGGTCGAGCATCTGCAAGGCTTCTGCCACCTGCTCCCGGGTGGTCACCAGCGGCGCGAGAAAACGCACCACATTGCGCTGGACGCCGCACTTGATCACCAGCAGGCCGGCGTCGCGGGCGCCGTCGATGACCCGCTGGGCCAGCAGCGCGTCCGGGCTGCGTGGCCCATCGTCGGCGACCATTTCGATGGCCAGCATGAAGCCGAGGCCGCGCACCTCGCCTATGCGCGGGTAACGCCGTTGCAGGGCCAGCAGGCCGTCGCGCAGTTGTGTCGCCAGGGCCTCGCCTTGCGCCAGCAGATCCTCTTGCTCGAACAGGTCCAGTACGGCCAGGGCGGCGGCGCAGGCCACGGCGTTGCCGCCGTAGGTGCCGCCCAGGCCGCCAGGGGTCGGGGCGTCCATGATCTCGGCACGTCCGACCACGGCCGACAGCGGCATGCCGCCGGCGAGGCTCTTGGCCACGGTGACCAGATCCGGCTGGATGCCGGCATGCTGGAAGCCGAACAGGGCGCCGGTACGGCCGAAGCCGGTCTGGATCTCATCGAGGATCAGTACGATGCCGTGCTGGGTGCAGAGTCTGCGCAAGGCTTGCAGGAATTCTGTCGGGGCGGCGAGGAAGCCGCCGTCACCCTGCACCGGTTCGACGAGGATGGCGGCCACGCGATCCGGCGCCACGTCGGTGGCGAACAGCTCGTGCAGATCGGCCAGGGCATCGTCGCTGCCGATGCCGCGAAATGCATTGGGGTAGGTGGCGTGGTAGATCTCGCCGGGGAAAGGGCCGAAATTCTGCTTGTACGGCTGGCTCATGCCGGTCAGCGTCACGCCGAGCAGGGTACGGCCATGGAAGCCGCCGCGAAACGAGATGACCGCGCTGCGGTTGGTATGGCCGCGGGCGATCTTGATGGCGTTCTCCACCGCCTCGGCGCCGGAGGTGAACAGCACGCTCTTGTAGGGCTCGCCGCCGCCGATCAGCGCGTTCAGTCGCGCCGCGACCTGGATATAGTTTTCGTAGGCCAGCACCTGGAAGCTGGCGTGGGAGATTTCGCCGACCTGGCGGCGTACGGCCTCGACGACGTTCGGGTGGTTGTGGCCGACATTGAGCACGCCTATGCCGCCGACGAAATCCAGATACCGCTTGCCGTCGACATCCCAGAGTTCGGCGCCCTGGGCGCGTGCGGCGACGACTGGATGAGCCGTGGCGATGCCGCGGGGCACGTGTTGCTCGCGCAGGGCCAGCAGGCGTTGGTTTTCAGTCGGTACGGAATTCATCTCGATCTCCATGGGGCCGTGGACGGCGGGTGAGATGTTCAGCATAAGGACTGGCCGGAACCACAAGCGCTGAACTTCGCCCGCTCTGCGCTGTGATCGACTGTTTTGCCGGGGGCGGGCGACATATTCGACTGCGGCCGGTCGCGGCCCTGCCGGCGCCCGGGCGGGGCCGGCGGTGAGCCGGTTCAGCCGGCGGAGCGGGGGACGACGATGGTGTCTTCGGGGTGCAGGCGCATCAGCAGCGGCGAGCCTACCGGCGGCAGGCTGAGGTTGCCTTCGTGGTGGCTGGGCTGGCGCAGGCTGACGGTCGGGCCGGCCTCCAGGTCGACGAAGACCTTGAGGCTCTCGCCCTGGAAGACGATGTCGGCGACCCGGCCGCGCAGGCGATTCCATTCGGGGCCGGCGCTGCCGTTGTCGAGCAGCAGCTTTTCCGCCTGCAGCGCCAGTAGCACGTCACCGGAGGAGGGGATCGGACGCGTGGTGTGCAGCGGCGTATTGCCCAGCATCAGGCTGTCGTTCGCGCCGCGTTGCAGGGGCACCAGGGTGCTTTCGCCGATGAAGCTGGCGACGAAATCATCCGCCGGGTGGTCGTGCAGGCGCCGCGGGGTATCGATCTGTACCAGCTGGCCGCCACGCATGATGGCGATGCGGTCGCTCATGGTCAGCGCTTCGCGCTGGTCGTGGGTGACGTAGATCATGGTCGCGCCCAGGCGCTTGTGCAGGGTGCGCAGTTCGATCTGCATGGTCTCGCGCAGCTGTTTATCGAGGGCCGAGAGCGGTTCGTCCATGAGGATCAGCTTGGGCTCGAAGACGATGGCCCGGGCCAATGCCACCCGCTGGCGCTGGCCGCCGGACAGGGCCGCGATGTTGCGGTCCTCGTAGCCACCGAGCTCCACCGTGGCCAGCGCCTGCCGCACCCGGTCACGACTCTTGCCGGCGCTCTCGCCGCGGGCGCGTAGCGGGAAGGCGACGTTTTCGCCCACGCTCATGTGCGGGAACAGGGCGTAGTTCTGGAACACCACGCCGATCTCGCGCTTGTGCGGCGGCATCAGGGTGACGTCGCGTTCGCCGAACAGAATGTTCCCGGAGCTGGCCCGGATGAAACCGCCGAGGATGCTCAGCAGGGTGGTCTTGCCCGACCCCGAAGGGCCGAGCAGCGACATGAATTCCCCGGCTTCGACCTTGAGGTCGACGTTGTTCAAGGCGCTGAGGTTGCCGTAGTGCTTGCAGACCTGATTGACGCTGACCGATTCGAAACCTTCGGTGAACTTCATGCAAGGTTCTCCTGTGCGCGGTATGTCCGCTTGCCATCTGAACACAGGCCATCGCCCTGTTCGTGCCGTTTTGGGCCGTCGGGAAAACAGGATCTGCTGCCCGACGCTGGATCGATCCCGGTGGCCTCAGTTCAGCCCGCCGATATGCCAGGCCTTGATCTCGAGGAACTCGTCCAGGCCGTACCTGGAGCCTTCGCGGCCAGTGCCCGATTGCTTCATGCCGCCGAACGGCGCCACCTCCATGGAGATGATCCCGGTGTTCAGGCCGACCATGCCGAACTCCAGGCGCTCGCCGACGCGCCAGGCGCGGCGCATGTCCTGGGTGAAGTAGTAGGCGCCCAGGCCATAGGGCGTGGCGTTGGCCAGGGCCAGGGCTTCGGCTTCGTCCCTGAAGCGGAACAGCGGGGCGACCGGCCCGAAGGTTTCCTCGCTGGCCAGCAGCATGTCGGCGCTGGCGTCGCGCAGCACGGTCGGTTGCACATAGAGGCCAGCGCCTTGCGGCGCGCCGCCGATGACCACGCTGGCACCTTTTTCCAGGGCGTCGCCGATGTGACGGGCGACCTTGTCGACGGCGGCCGTGTTGATCAGCGGACCGATGGTGACGCCGTCCTGCTGGCCATCGCCGACCTTGAGCTCGGCCACGGCCGCGGCGAGGCGCTCGGCGAAGCGTTCGTAGATGCCGTCCTGCACCAGGATGCGGTTGGCGCATACGCAGGTTTGCCCGGCGTTGCGGAATTTGCTTTGCATCACCCCGGCAATCGCCAGGTCGAGGTCGGCGTCGTCGAAGACGATGAAGGGCGCGTTACCGCCCAGCTCCAGGCTCAGGCGTTTGATGGTGGCGGCGCACTGGCTCATCAGCAGTTGGCCGGTGCGGGTCGAGCCGGTGAACGACAGCTTGCGCACGGCCGGGTTGCCGGTCAGCTCGCCGCCGATGCCGGCCGGCAGGCCGGTCAACACGTTGAACACCCCGGCCGGGATGCCGGCGCGCTCGGCCAGCACGGCCAGGGCCAGCGCCGACAGCGGCGTCAGCTCCGACGGCTTGACCAGCACCGGGCAGCCGGCGGCCAGTGCCGGCGCGCATTTGCGGGTGATCATCGCGTTCGGGAAGTTCCATGGCGTGATGGCCGCGACCACGCCAATCGCTTGCTTGAGCACCAGGATGCGGCGGTCCGCTGTCGGCGCCGGAATGGTATCGCCGTAGCTGCGCCGCGCCTCTTCGGCGAACCATTTGACGAAACTGGCGCCATAGGCGATTTCGCCGCACGACTCGGCCAGCGGCTTGCCCTGTTCGGCGGTCATGATCAGGGCCAGGTCCTCCTGGTTGTCCATGATCAGTTGCAACCAGGTTTCCAGATAACGTGCGCGTTCGGCGGCCGGCACTTCACGCCAGGTGGCGAAGCGGGCTTCGGCGGCGGCGATGGCGCGGCGGGTTTCGGCGGCCTGCAGGGCCGGCACATGGGCGATGACACTGCCGTCGGCGGGGTTGTGCACCGCGAGGGTGGCGCCGTCGTCGGCCTCTATCCAGGCGCCGTTGACATAGGCGCGCTCGACGAGCAGGGAAGGGTCACGCAGTTGCTTGTTCAACATGATCGGTGGGCCTTTGCGGTCTGAACGATGGCTTCATTGTAAGAATCCCCGCCCAGCGGCCGATGCCGAGATGGCCGCCGGAACGGGAGATAGATGCGAAATTGCCGCGCCTGGCGGCAGGCTCTGCCGACCGCGTGGGTGCGCTCCGGCGGGCTTGGCTTCACGACGCCTTGTTGCGTCCGGCGATGACCACCAGCAGCAGCGATGCCAGGATCAGCAGCGAACTGATCGCGGCGATGGTCGGGTCGATCTCGTCGCGCAGTGCGGTGAACATGCGCTTGGTCAGGGTCTGGTTGTCACCGCCGGAAATGAACAGCGCGACCACGGTTTCATCCAGCGAGGTGATGAAGGCGAACAGGGTGGCCGACACCAGACTCGGCTTGATCTGCGGCAGGGTCACCGCCATGAACGCGCGAAAGCGGTTCATGCCCAGGCTGCGGGCCACCATCTCCTGCGACATGTCGAAGTTACGCAGGCCGGCGAGCAGGGCGATGATCACGTACGGCAGCGCCAGCATGATGTGCGCCAGTACCAGCCCGGTCATGGTGCTGATCAGGCTGACGCGGGCATAGACGAAGAACACCCCGGCGGCGATCAGGATGATCGGCACCATCATCGGCAGCAGCAGGATGATCTGCAGCGTGCGGATCGCTTTCAGGCTGGAATTGTTGATCGTGTACGCGGCGGCCATGCCGATCGGCAGGCTGATCGCGGTGGTGAAAAAGGCGGTGATCAGGCTGACCCGGGTCGCCGACATCCACTCGGCGCTGTGGAAGAACGCCTCGTACCAGCGCAATGACCACTGTTTGGGCGGGAACTGCAGAAAGCGGGCCTCGGAGAACGACATGGGCACCACGATCAGCACCGGGATGATCAGGTACAGCAGAATCGCCGCGACCAGCAGGGTGAACAGGATCTGTGACAGGCGGATCTGGCGCAGGTTGGCAAGCAGTCTCATCAGCGTGCTCCCAGGATGCGTTCGATGGGAATGAAGCGGTTGATGCCCCAGAAGATCAGCAAGACCACCAGCAGCAGCACCAGGCCGACGGCACTCGCCGCGCCCCAGGCGTGGTACAGCTCGACGTTGCGTTGCACCAGCATCGACACCAGGATCGTGCGGCCGCCGCCCAGCAGTTCCGGGGTGATGAAGAAGCCCAGGCAGATCACGAACACCAGAATCGAGCCGGCCATGACCCCCGGTGCGACCAGCGGCAGGAACACCCGGCGGAAGGTATAGAACGGCCTGGCGCCGAGGCTGTCGGAGGCCTGCAGCAGGTCCTGCGGGATTTTCTTCATCACCGAATACAGCGGCAGCACCATGAACGGCAGCATCACGTGCAGGGTGCCGATCACGGTGCCGGTGGTGTTGTGCATCAGGGTCAGCGGCCGCTCGATGATGCCCAGGTCGAGCAGTGTCTGGTTGACCACGCCGCGTCGCTGCAACAGCACCAGCCAGGCGTAGGAGCGCACCAGCACGCTGGTCCAGAACGGCAGGATGACGCAGAGCAGAATCAGGTTGGCCCAGAAACCGTGCAGGCGAGAGGCGGCGTAGGCGACGGGAAAGCCCATCACGATCGCCAGCAGCGTGACCAGGAAGCTGATCTTGAAGGTCAGGGCGAAGGTGTCCCAGTAGATGCCCTCCTGCAGGATCCGCGCGTAGTTGGCCAGGGAAAAGCCTTCTTCGCCCTGGACCGACTGCAAGGCCAGCCAGCACAGGGGCAGGATCAGCAGCACGACCACCATGATCAGCGCCGGCAGCAACAGCAACAGCATGGCGAGGTGCTCCTTGCGTTCCTCGCGGCTCAACGCTCGCGCATTGCTCGATGGCGGTTGCGCTCGATCGGGTCGCGGCAGGGGCTTGGCGAGATATGCCTGGTTCATGTCGGTCTCTCGTCGCGTCTTCGGGCTGGCGGTGAGCCAGCGCGGGTGTGGATGGGGTTGCCGCCTGATTGCGGGCTGGAAGGGGCTTGCCGGGCGAGGTGCCGGCTTGCCTGCGCGTCGACGGGCGCCGGGCGGAGGATTTGCCACCAGGCGGCCGTACCGCTGCGCGGCAGGCCCGAACCGCCGAACGCCTGGCGCGGTTACTTCTTCTGCAAGAAGGACAGCCAGCGCTCTTCGGCTTCGATGCCGGCCTGCGATGCCCACCACTGGGCGGACAATACCGCCTGGCGAGACAGGTTCTCGGGCGCCGACGGCAGCTTGGCGGCGCGCTCGGCCGGGATGGTTCCGGTTTCGAAGGCTTCGGGGTTGAGCGGGCCATAGTCGATGATCATCGGCAACGCCGCCTGCAACGTGGCGTCGATGGCCTCGTTGACGAACTTCATGGCCGCTTCCTTGTGCCGCGAGCCCTTGAGCACGCACAGCGAGTTGGTCTCCAGTACGCCCTGGTCGTAGTCGAAGGCCACGGGGGCGCCATCGGCCTGCACGGCGGTGATGCGGCCATTCCAGGCCTGGATCATGTCCACTTCGCCGTCGCTGATCAGCTGCGCCGATTGGCCGCCGGAGGTCCACCAGGTGGCGATGTCCGGCTTGATCGCTTCCAGCTTCCTGAAGGCCCGGTCGACGTCCAGGGGGTACAGCTGGTCGGGCGCCACGCCATCGGCCATCAGGGCGATTTCCAGGGTCGGTCGCGGCAGGTTGCGCAGCGAGCGCTGGCCCGGGAATTTCTGCGTATCCCAGAAGTCGGCCCAGGTCCTGGGCGCTGCGTCTTCCTCGAACGCATCGGTGCGGTATGCCAGTACCGTGGAATAACTGATATAGCCGACGCTGTAATCATCCTTGAGGTTGTCCGGCAGCTTGGCGGCATTGGGTATCAGGGCCGGGTCGAGCTTTTCGAACAGGCCTTCCTGCTGACCGCGAATGCAATCACCGGTGGGCAGGTCCACCACGTCCCAGCTGACCTTGCCGCTTTCGACCTGGGTCTTGATGATCGGGTAGGCCTTGGGCGAGCTGTCCTGCTTGAGGGTCAGGCCCAGCTTCTTCGCGGCAGGCTCGAGGATCGCCTTGCTTTGTGCTTCCTGGTAGGCACCCCCCTGGGAGACGAAGGTGATTTCCTCGGAAAATGCCAGAGGGCTGGCGCTGATCAGCAGCGCCAGGCTCGCCAGTTTGAAAGCTGTGCTACGCGATGTGCTCATTGTAGGGCTCCGGATGGTTGGCAGATTTCATAGGCGAGCTGGTCGCTCTGCAGGACCATGCCGCTCCTAATGTACTGGCAAGCCCCTGGCCGAAACGCGCACAAATCGGCGTTGGCGGAGTGGTTTATTGTGAAGTGTCGGGAGATGGCAGCATGTTATGCGCCGTGGCGGCGCCAGGGGCATGGGCGGATTCCGCCCCTGCGGGAGTGCTTGCCAGGCCCGGGAGCCTGCACCCGGACACATGGCGACAGCGTGTTCGCCCCCCGAGCTCGTGCGGCTTCGAAGGTTGTACCGCGGCATGCCCCATGACCTGTCCGGGCCAGGGGCCGGTGACCGTTCAGGGACAGAGCATCCTGCGGCCCGCACCGCAGCTGTCTGCGTCGTTCACGGCGGCGGACTGCATGCGCACGGTGGCCTCCGACGTCACCACGAAGCCGCGCCTGGCCTGGCAGATGGCGCTGTACTGAGCGGTCGTGCGCTGCGATACCTCACGGAAACTGCCGACCACCTGGCGATGGTTGAAGCTCGATGCGGAGCTGAGCAGGTGCTCGACCATGGGCACGATCAGCTTCATGCAGTACTGAACGCGTATCTTCAGCAGGTTGGCATCCTGAATCGAAACCGGATTCTGCTGGGGCGCGCGATACATCAGATTGTCGTTGGGAATGGCCGGGGTCGACTCGCCATCGGCCAGCAGGTCCGCATGCGCGGTCTGGAAGGCGCTGAAGCTGTCCTGGCTGGGGCTGATGCGGGTGATCAGCACGTGATTGTCCACTTCCGCTACCGTCAGCTCCATGCGTTGCTCGGCGCTCATCTGCGAGTGGGAGAACATCGGATACATGCCGCGTATCAGGCCACGACGAATGTCTTCGTACTGGGCATGGTTCATCGCCCCGATGCGCGCCGCCTGGAAGGTCGCGTAATTGAGACCGCTCTTGGCGGTGTAGATCAGGGCGGCTTGCACCATGCCGAAGATCAGCAGGATCAGCACCGGGATGACGATCAGGAATTCCACCATCGCCTGACCCCGGTTGCGGCTGTTGACCATTGCGCAATCACTCCTGCCGCGGTGACAGTGCATCGAGCAGGTGCACGGCCTGGTCGAAGGCCTGCTTCGACTGTGGGCTCTGTGTATGCAGATGCTGTTGCGCCTCCCCGGCGGTCAGCAGCACTTCCCGGGTCTGCACCTGCATGAGGTTGTACCAGGCCCTGGCGTGCTCGGAATCGCGCACGAGCGCTTCGCGGTAGGCATCGATGGCAGGGTGGTTCTGCCCTTGGCGGGCCAGGCTGTTGCCCAGCCTGTAGCGAATGTCGGCATCGGTGGGCAGCGACCTGGACAGGCGTTCATAGAGCAGGCTGGCACGGGGATAGTCACCCTTGGCATAGGCCAGGTCGGCCTGTTCCTGCAAGGTGACCAGGTCACCGCCCGGCATGGACAGGGTCGTGCAGCCGCCCAGCAGCAGGCTGGCCAGCAATAGGCTGATCACTCGCATTGGATGTTGTCTCCCGGTTGGATGCCCAGTCGCCGACACTCGCCGGCAGCCAGTTCGATCACGCTCCTGGCCCGCCAGCAGAGACTCCAGCGCCAGGGGCGCAGTCGATGGCGGATCCTGATGATGTTCTGCTGCGCATCGAGATACAGCACGTCGATGCTGAAACGCATGAAACAGCAGTGCACGGCGTTGCAGGGGCTGAGCCACAGCCCCCAGCGTTCACGCAATGAGTAGCGGCCCAGCAGGCCACGGCTGCGCGCCCGGAAACCATCGGCTATTTCCAGGTCGAGGCGGGTGCGTGGCGCGCCCTCGGCCCCGCCTGAGCGGACGATTGCGCTGCGCTTGATCATGTCTGGCCCATGAACTTGACCACGATGGGGAACAGCAGGATCACGAAGGTCAGCGGGAAGATGAACATGATCAGCGGAATGATCAGCTTGACCGGCGCCTGCATGGCGGTTTTCTCGGCGCGCTGGAAGCGTTCCTCGAGGCGTTGCCGGGCCTGGATCTGCAGGGTCTGGCGCAGGCTGCTGCCCATCTTCTCGGCCTGGACGACCGAGCGTACGAAGGTGGTCAGATCCTTGAGGTTGATCCGTTGTTCCATGCGCGACAGGGCTTCGGCCCGTGGCAGCCCGGAGCGGATGTCGCGCAGCACGATGCGGAACTCGTTCTTCATCGCGCCATTGGGCCCCTTGTCCACCGCTTGCTGCAGGGCGCCGAGAAAGTTCAGGCCGGCGTCCACGCACATGGTCAGGTATTCGAGGAACACCGGCAGGTTGCGAATGATGTCGCGGTCGCGGCGCTTGTGCGTGTCGCTGATCCACATGACGGGCAGGGCCGCGCCCATGATCGTCATCAGCAGCACGATGGGCCAGACGATGCCGCTCTGGCCGCTGGCCATCGGCAGGATGGACAGCAGCGGGAACAGCGTGGCGAGGGTGATGCACAGCGCCAGGAAATCCTCGGCGGTCAGCACGTAGAGCGCGCCGGTGCGTTGCAGGCGAACGTCCAGCCAGTCCATGACCTTGGGCGGCAGGTTGGCGCAGACGAAGTGGGCGACCAGGCGTACCAGCGGCCAGATCGGCCTGACCCAGCCAGGCACCGGGTCCATGTAGGCGCGGTTCTCCTCCGGCAGCAGGGAGAACAGCGAGATGAGTACGAGCAGGCTGCAGGTAACGGTGATACCCAGGCTGGCGCTGCTCAGCAATACGAGAAGTTCGCTCATGGCTCAGGCGTCGATTCGAGTGATCTTGCGGATGAAGACGAAGCCCATCACTTCCATCACCACCATCACCGCCAGCACCATCAGGCCGGTGCGAGTGGTGTACAGCTGGCTCATGGCTTCCGGTTCGATGAAGCTGAGGATGATGGCGAGGAAGATCGGCAGCATGGCCATGAACATGCCCTGGGCACGGCCTTGCGCGGTGAGGCTGTCGATCTTGCCTTCCATCACGCGCTTGCGGCGCAGCATGGCGGCCAGGGTGTTGATGGTTTCCACCAGGTTGCCCCCCACTTCGCGGCTGATGCGGATGGCCGAACTGGCCATGATGAACGACGGCAGCGGGATGCGTTTCTCCAGCTGCAGCAGGGCATCTTCGAGGGTGACGCCCAGGCGCAGGCGCTTGATCAGCAGGCCGAATTCCTGGCTGAGTGGCGCCGGGGACTGCTGAACGACGTTTTCCAGCGCCATGTTCAGGCTGGCGCCGGATTGCAGGCTGCTGGACAGCAGCATGAAGGCATCCGGCAACTGCTCCTCGAAGCGTTTCAGCCGGCTCTTGCGCAAGTGATTGAAGACCAGGCGTGGCGCGACCAGCATGATGGCGATGCTGGCAGCGGTGACCACGGTCAGTTGAAACAGCGCATGCAGGAACAGCGGCACCAGCACCAGCAGCATCACGTTGAGGATGAACAGTTGGCGACCGTTGGCGAAGATGAACATGTCGGCCATCTCTATTTCGGCGTTGCTGGAGAACTGGCGTCGATAGAAGCCCACCCGTTCGGTGACCCCGTCGGCCAGTAGCAGCGCCAGGGCGCAGACGGAAACGGCCAGCAGTGCCAGGCAGGCATACAGCAGTAATTCGTTCATGGCTCCGTTCCTCGTCAATTGCGGAAAATGTCCATGTTCACGCCAATGCCGCGCTGCCGCAGTTCTTCGTAGAACTCCGGAACCCGGCCCGTGGCCTGGTAGTGCCCCTTGACCCGGCCCTGCTCGTCGAAACCCTGCTGCTGGAAATTGAAGATCTCGTTGAGCAGGATGGTGCTCTGCTCCATGCCGGTAATCTCGGTGATGCTGGTGATGCGCCGCGATCCATCGCCGAAGCGGGTCTGCTGGACGATGATCTGCACGGCCGAGGCGATCTGTTCGCGAATGGCCTGCACCGGCAAGTCCATCCCGGCCATCAGCACCATGACCTCCAGACGGCGCAGCATGTCGCGCGGCGAGTTGGCGTGGCCGGTGGTCAGCGAGCCGTCGTGGCCGGTGTTCATGGCCTGGAGCATGTCCAGGGCTTCGCCGCCGCGGCACTCGCCGACGACGATACGGTCAGGACGCATCCGCAGGCAGTTGCGCACCAGGTCGCGAATGGTCACCTGGCCCTTGCCTTCCATGTTCGCCGGCCGTGCTTCCAGCGAGACGACGTGAGGCTGTACCAGCTTCAGTTCCGCCGCGTCCTCCACGGTCACCACGCGCTCTTCCAGGGGAATGAAGTTGGAGAGGATGTTGAGCAGGGTGGTCTTGCCGGAGCCGGTACCGCCGGATACCACGATGTTCATCCGCTGCTCGACGGCGGTACGCAGGAATTCGACCATGGGCGCGTCGATCGAGCCGAAGCGGATCAGGTCGTCGGTGGTCAGCTTGTGCTCGGAGAACTTGCGGATGGTCAGGCACGGCCCGCGCAGCGCCAGGGGCGGGATGATCGCGTTGACCCGCGAACCATCCTTGAGACGGGCGTCGACCATGGGCGAGCTCTCGTCGATCCGCCGGCCCAGCGGCGAAATGATGCGTTCGATGGTCGACAGCACGGCTGCGTTGGAACTGAAGTTGATCGGTGTCTTCTCCAGGCGCCCCGAGCGCTCCACGTAGATATCGTCGTGGGCGTTGACCATGATCTCGGACACGCTCTTGTCGGCGATCAGATCCTCCAGCGGGCCAAGGCCGACCGCTTCGTCCAGTACGATCTTGCGCAGCGCGTCCTTGTCCAGAACGGCCGGCAGCCGGCTGGCGATCTGCAGCAGGGTTTCGTCGATCAGCTCCGAGAGCGTGGTGCGGACTTCGTCCGGGCCCATGCTTTCCAGGCTCATGCGGCGCAGATCGAGCGCCCGGAACAGTTCGATCTGGATGAAGCGTGCCCACTCCATGTAGGCGCCGTAGTTGTCCATTGCGCCGCTTTCCAGGGGCGCCAGCGCCTGCTCCGGTTCCTCCGTGTTCACCGGGTGTTCGAGCGTGCGCACGCGTACGACGTAACCGCCGATGACGATCTGGTCGTCCGGGCCCAGTGGGCCGTGGCGGGAAACCACTCTGTCGTTGACGCGTACCTCGTAGCCGCGGCTGAGGTCTTCGACGAAGAGGCCGGCCAGGGACTGCTCGATACGGGCATGCACCGGTGCGACCTTCCAGCCGCGCAGGCGAACCAGGCCGCTGCGTGCCTTGCCCAGTTCGCACTGATTGCTGGCACAGGTCAGGGTTTCCAGCGGTGTGCCGTCCTTGTAGGTGACTGCGATCTCGAACATGACTACCTCAGTCGATCAGCTCTATGGCGCCGTAGCTTTTCTGGAAGCGTTCGAGCATGTCTTCCTGGCGCTGCATCTCGGTGATGTTGGGCGAGTCCGGGGCGTTGGTCAGCAGGCGAGGGGTGATGAAGATGACCAGCTCGGTGCGGGTGCCCTTGAAGCTCTTGTTGCGAAAGAGTGCGCCGATGAAGGGCACGTCCTTGAGCCACTTGATGCCTTCCTGGGTGGTCTGGCTGTCCTCGGTCACCAGGCCCGAGAGCACCAGGGTCTCACCCACCTTCAGCTGCACTTCGTTTTCGGTGCGGCGGGTCTTGAAGCCCGGGTATTCGCCGACCTGGTTGGCTTTGTCCAGTTGGCTGACCTCGGCCAGCACATGGGTGGAGATGCGGTCCTTGCCATACAGCTGCGGCGCGATGTTGAGCATGATGCCGAAGTCCTTGTACTCCACCGACGGGCCGTTGATGCTGCTGGTGACCACGGGTACCTGGCCACCGACCGTCAGCTCGGCCTTGCCGCCGCTGCGGGCGCTCAGCCGGGGCGAGGCCAGGGTCAGCGCCGAACCGTTCTTCTCCAGCAGGTTGATGCGCGAGGTCAGCTCGCTGGCAATGCCCCAGTAGGCGTTCGAGCCGGCGCCACCGACGACCTGGTTGAGCGTGTCGAAGGTGCCGCTGTCGCTGGCGAACTGTCCGCGGTAATAGGGGTTGGTGCCACCGTCCGCGTTGAAGGCCAGGATGGGACCGTTGATGCTGGTGCTCCAGTTGACCCCGAGTTCTTCCACGTCGTCCTTGGCGAATTCGGTGATGCGCACGTCGAAGTAGATCATCGGCGCGTTGAATTCGGAGACCGGCTGGGCCAGGACCAGTACGTCCGGGTAGCGTTCCTTGATCAGGTCGATGCGGGTCATGTCGACCTGGTTGAGGTCGCCGTCGATCACGATCTGGCGGCCCACCGGCTTGATCCGGATGCCGGGAATGTGTCCGAGCATGGCCTCGACCTCTTCCAGCACCTGGCTGGAGTCGGCCTTGGTCGCCGCGCCCTGTTGCTCCTCGGCCAGCACCAGCACGTTGTCGTAGAACTTGGCGGCCTCCTTCACCTGGATCAGGTATTCGGGGCTGAGGCGCCCGTCGATCACCACCTGGCGGCCCACGGTGCGGATGCGCAGGCCGGGGATGCCGGTCAGCATGGCCTTCAGCTCGGGCAGTTGCCGGTAGCCGTTGGCCTTGGCCACCACCACACTCATCTGCTGGCGGGTATCGTCGTCGAACCAGACATGCACGGTGGTTTCGCCATTCTTCTCGGCAGTCAGCACCACTTCTTCGTTCTTCAGCATGGTGGCGCTGATGATTTCCACGTTACCGACGGCAACCCGTTCGACTCCGGGCGCCTTGAGCACGCGTACGTCCCCGTCGTACATCACGATTGCGCGCGGGAGTTCGCTGGCCTGGGCCGTCAGGCACAGGCACAGGGCTCCCAGGAGGCCTGCTAAACGTCGCATTTTCATTTGCCCTAGCTATTTTCTGAAGTTGTCATGAGCCGTACCGTCCGGGCACGGCACCGGTTTCATTCGAGACGCAAGGTCTGGATGGGGATCACGCCCTGTTTGCCGGTGCCGCCGGGAATGAACTGGATCATTCGCGAGGCATCCTGACGGCGGGTTTCCGTGGTCGTGCGCGGGGCTTCCACGCCGAGGGTGACGCCGCGCGCGAGGACGTTGCCATTGCTGTCGAGCAACTTGCCGTCGACGATCTTGCCCACGGCCTTGCCGCTGGCGTCGTAGACGGTGTCGCCACGTACGCTGCCGATCACGTTGCCGCTGGCGTCGCGCACGACCTGTTGTGCGTCCTTCTGCAGTACGGTTTCCGCACCGGCGATGGGATTGCCGTCCTGGTCGTAGACGACGCCATCGCGGAGGGTGCCGACCTTGCGCCCCTGGGCATCGATCACCTCGTCACCGACTACGCTGCCGATGACATTGCCGTTGGCATCGCGTACCACCCGTACCGCGTCGGCGATGGGCTTGCCGTCGGCATCGAGCACGGCCTGCTCGAGCTTGCCGATGACGTTGCCCTGGGCATCGACGACCTGGCCGTCCTTGACGGTGCCGAGCACCTTGCCATCGGCATCGACCAGCTTGCCGTCGACCACCCGGCCGAGGATCTTGCCGTCGGCGCCTCTGGCGATCTCACCGTTCTCACCGACCAGCCTGCCGTTCTCATCGAGCAGCACCGTCGCTGTCGTGCCCAGTACCTGGCCGTCCGTGCCGACGGCCTTGCCGTCGACGATATTGCCGATGACATTGCCCTGGGCGTCGACCACCTTGCCGTCGACCACGCGGCCCATGATCCGCCCTTCGGCGTCGCGCACCACCTGTTGCTCGGTGGCGCCGGCCGTGCCGCCGGCCGCCTTGACCTGAGAGGCGCTCATGTCGATGACCCGGCCATGCTCGTCAAGGGCCGCATTGCGTTCGACCCGGCCCAGCTCGCGACCGTCCAGGCCGATGGCCTTGCCGTCGACGAAGGTGCCAATCGGATTGCCCTGGGCATCGACCACCTTGCCGTCGACCACGCGGCCGATGACGTTGCCCTGCGCATCCCGCACCACGGTTGCCCGCTCACGCATGCGCAGCAGGGGATCGTCTGGCGACAGACCGCGCACGACCCGGCCCATCACCTTGCCATCGATACCGATGGCCTGGCCGTCGACCACCTTGCCGGTGATACGACCGTTGGCATCGACGATGTTGTCACCGACGATGCGCCCGATCAGGTTGCCGTCGGCATCGAGTACCACGTCGACCGTTTCCACCGGTGGCGGGTCCAGCAGGCTGGACACGGTCAGCTGACCCAGGGGCGCCATGCCGGTTTCCTTCGGGTGACGCAGCACCGCCACCAGTTCGCCGGCCTTTTCCGCCAGTTCCACCCGGGCCACCTGAGCCGGCGTCAGCATCAGCGACAGGGTGGAGAAATTCATGTTGAAGCCGTCTGGCGTGCTCTTGTCGTAGAAGTTCTCGTACTTGCGGCCCTTGGCATCCTCACGGCCCGCGGCGAGCACCTCGACGTCCTCGAGCACGGTCATGACCACGTTGTCGGCATAGTTGGGCTGTTGCTGCAGGCCGACGTCCGAGGCGGAAAAACTGCCCAGCAGGTCGATGCGGTCACCCGGCCGGAGCATGCCGTCGAACGAATTGATCTTGCTGATCTTGACGGTCTTGACCCGCTTGCCCAGGGCCACGTTCTCGGAGAAGCGCGAGATGTGATCCTGCTCGATGGCATCCCAGGTGATCGGCCGGCCGCGTTGCAGGGGCATGATGGTCATGCGCCCTTCCAACTGGGGCCAGTCGTTGGCGGAGACGACATTGGAGGGCAGGTACTCGTTGGGCACCTCGAGCACGGCCACCTGATCGCGCCTGACGGTTTGCGACTTGCCAATGTCCGCCCGCGGAACGATCACCGCCACCTTGACCTGCTGGGCAGGGCGATAGGCGGCCTTGTACTGGGACTCCTTGGCTTTCAGGTAGAGCCAGCCCATGGTGGCGGCGACCACGCCACAGACGATGGCGATGATCAGCAGTTTTTTTCCTGAAACAGATGACATGTGACTCCCCATCACTCATCGATGCCTGTGCGAGGCGGATTGAGGTGTTGTTTTCAAGTATTGTCGTTACGGGCTTCTGGCTGTGTTACCGGGTCAGCATCCAGTCTCCGTTGAGCTGACGTGTCACCCGAGTGCGCCCGTTGCAACTGGAGGTGTCCGCGTCGATGAAGCTGGTTTCCGCAGGCGGCCTGTCGAGCTGCTGCTTGATGCTCGCTGGTACGATGTCGCCGCTGTCGATGGCGTCGCTCCAGTTATGCGGCAGCACCAGGCAGGGTTTGAATCTCTGCCAGGCGGCATCCGGTTGTTGCGTGGCGAAGTCGACGGTCAGCAACTCGCCGGAGATGCTCATGGCCCTGTCGTAATGGCTGCCCTCGGCCGACAGCACATCGCTGGCGCTGTAGATCAGGCCGTTGGCCTCGTAGCCGGACATGAACGCCTTGCCATCGCTGTCGTAGGTCAGCACCTTGCGCGTGTTGACGGCTGCCAGCCCCGTGGGTTGTGGGTTCAGCAGCTTGAGCGTGGTGGCGTTGTAGTACTTGCCGTTGTACAGGTAGGCGAAGCCCATGACCTGCCCGCCGCTGGTGAGTGCCTGCAGCACCAGCTCGTTGCCCTGGTCGTCGACCCAGCGGGTGACGAGCGAGGCACCGTTGAGCAGGTCGATGACGTTGCCCTGGCTGTCGAGGAAGATGCAGCCACCGGTGTTGTCCCGCTGGCAGATCGCGACCTGGTTGCCCTGCTCGTCAAGCAGATAGCCATCCTTGATCACGCCGATAGGGTTGCCATTGGCGTCGTACACCTCCTCGACGAAAGGCGGGTATTGCTGCTCGGGAGTCTCCTCGACGACCGGGTCTTCCGGATCGCCCTCATCGTTCTCGATGGGGCGATCCGCCTCGCTGTAACGGAAGGCCTGGTTGTCGTAGCGCTGCACCTTGTTCATTTCGCTGGACTGGTTGGCATAGCTGCCCCTGACGTTGTCATACAGCAGCGAGACATCGCTGCTGGCCGCGAGCAGGGCCGCACCGGTGACGCCGAGTACGACCAGGTACTCGGTCATGGACTGTCCGTGCTGGCGTCTCATCAGCGACCCATCCGGTTGACCAGCACCTGGGTCTGATCCTGGTGGCGCAACAGGCCCACGCTCATCAGTTCGCGGCCCTTGCTGTAGTTGAGCACGACACCGTTGGCCTGCTGGCTGCGCTGCTCCAGTGACCAGCCCTGGCGGGCCAGCTCGGTTTCATACCAGGCATTGGTGGCATGCAGGTTGTCTTCGACGCGCAGCAGAACCAGGCGACCCTCACGGATCTTGTCGTCACTCTTCATGTCGCTGATGACCTGGGCGCCTGGCGGAACCGGCATGCCGCTGCCCAGCTGGATCTCCCCGGCGTTCCTGGCCGGTGGGTTGGTGAGCAGGAAGCGGCCGTAGCTGAAGCGGTCGTTCTGCCGCTTGACCTGCACCAGCATCATGCAGTCTTCGTTGAGGTGGAAAATCTGCTCCCAGCCATTGAATTCGCTGTAGTCGACAGCCTCCTCCCATTGGCGCCCATAGAAGCCCTTGACCTCGTCCACCGATGCCGGCACGCGAAAGGTCTGGCCGTTCATGGGCAGGTGGTTCCATTGCACGCCGCTGCCCAGACTGCTCACCAGCATGCGATCCATGCGTGGGAAATCGTCATAGTCGCAGTCGGCACGGGCGCCGACACTGCTCAGGGCGAGCGCCAGCGGCAGACTCAGGTGGCGTAGGAAGGGCATCATTTGAAGTCGCAGTATCCGCTGTTGGGGTTGCAGTTCACCTCGCCATCGGGCAGCGGATCGGTGTTGACCGGCGCCAGGTTCAGGCTGTTGAAAGAGGGTTCGAAAATGCCGATCACGGTGCGCACGGTATCGAAGATCGGGTTCTCTTCGATCAGGGTGCCGAGGACGAAATCGTCGACCTTCTCGCCGAAGTGCGATTCGCTCTGGGCCACCCAGCCGTCGGCCAGCACGGCCGAGCGGGCACCGACATTGAGCTGGTTCGGGCGTTCGCCGAACAGCGGCTGGCTGCCCAGCTGGCTACCGGTCATGGTGACCGGGATGTTGACTTCGGCCCGGTAGAAATTGCGTGTCGGATGGGCGATCTGCAGGTAGTCGTCGTCACCGCCGCCGAAGCTGAAAATACTCAGTATCCTGGCGACCCCGCCCATGACGTCGTTATAGGTATCGACGATCCCGTAGGCGAGGGAGGGGGTGGCGGAATTGCCCAGTTGGGAAGCGCTTGGCATGCTTCCCTCGGCCATCATGCGGTTGCCGGGGGCGCCGTGCGTCCAGCGCCAGAAGTTGTTGCTGGCCGTGCCGTCGATGTCCTGTGGCGAGAAGGCGGCTGGCGTCTGTGAGAAGCCGAGCAGGCGACGTTCGGCGCTGTTGATCACGTCATCATCGGAGCGGGTGGCCAGGTAACCGTCGCGCGTATCGATCTGGCGAGGAGTCTCTCTGTCGTTGCCGTTGACCTTGTACCAGACCGTACGCTCCCAGGCGCTGTAGCGCGCGGTTTCCTGGGCCTTGTAGGACATGTCGGAGAGCTTGGCGATCAAGGGGATCAGGACGAACATCAGCAGCAGGCAGCCGGCCGTCATGACCACGAATTCGGCCATGGCCTGGCCTGTCTGCCGCGAGGCGCCTGGGCGCATGGGGGTGATCATTCCAGCGCTCCCTTGATGGCATCGACGACCGTGTCGAGGATCGAGTCCGTGGCGTCATCGACGATCGGCTTGGCAACCGGCCGAATGACCGCCGGCATCTGCCCCGTCAGGCGGTCGCGACCGGGCCTGATCAGGTAGTCCACCGACAGGTCGAGGAGGAAACCCGCCACATAAGAGGGGGTGATGCTGTTCAGGCCGAGGAGTTCGAGGATGTCGATCCTGCCCGAGGCAATGAACTCCACCACCTTGCTCGGCTCTCGCAGGCGGGCATCCCAGAACGGGCTGTACTGCGTCGGTTTCTCCGTGCGGCCAGGCGGTGGGGCGAAGTAGGTTTCGGCCGATGCCACGGTCATCATGCGTTCGCCGTCACCCCATAGCGCGATCAGCGGGTTGTCGTCGACACCCCGGGTGTCGAGGGCGAAGCGGCCCTGGCGCAGATTCAGGCTGGCCGGGTTGTCACTGGTACGCACGTTGGCCAGCGGTTTGGCGACCGCCACCGTGAATTCCTTGCTGCGCCCGCTTTCCTTGTGGTCGGTGCCCAGGCTGAAGAAGGAGGGCGAGCCGCTGTAGCCCAGGTTGACGTCTTCCGCCTGGTTCAGGCCAAAGACGCTGAGCACGTTGCCCCAGGCCCAGGTGGTGGCATGCACGGGATGAAGCGCCTCGCCGTACGGTTTCGGCTTGCTGCCGAACATGCCCTGAGTGGGTGTGCCCCATTGCGGGCCGAACAGGAACTGGTCGCCCGGATTGCTCGCCAACTGGTGCGTGGCGCCTCCCAGGGGCAGGCCAAAGCCGAAGTTGAGCGCGTCATCGAGAATGGTCACGCAGCCTACGAGCGGCAGGCAGAGTTCGATCATCAGGTCGATGTTGAACTTCGCCCCCATCGAGCTGAAGTCCAGGGAGGCCCAGCCATAGGTCGGCACCTTCTTGCTGGTGCTGTTGGTGGTCAGCGGGTTGAACACGTATGCGGTGCCGCCGTTGTTGAATACGCCGATCTCGAAGCCGAATTTCAGCCTGATGTTGATGAAGCCGAGCAGGATCGGGATTTCCGGCGAGGTGAACCCCACGGCGGCATCGAAGTTTCGCTGCGAGAGCCAGTCGTTACGGCTGGTGTTGAGGATGGCCGCGAACTCACGGGCGGAGCTGCGCGCATCCTCGCCGGTCAGTGTGTTCGTCCGGCTGTTGTGCAGTTCCGGCGTGGTGTTGACCAGCATGCTGGACGGCGCCTGCGAGCCGAGGAAGTCCGCGAGGAAATTGCTGGGGTCTTCTTCTCCGGCCTGGCCGTTGCCACCGGTACTGCCGGCGTTGCTGTCCGAGCCCATGGCGCTGCTCAACTGGCCGAGCAGGGCGTCCACCGGCAGGTAGTCGGCAAAGTAGGTGAGGATGAAGTTCTGGATCAGGAACAACTGTGACAGCGGCGCCACTTCCAGTTGATCGTTCGGATTGCTCATCCGGTGCTGCTCGACGATTTCCCGGGGCACCGAGACCTGCGCTTCGAAGGTGGCGATGGCAAAGGCTTTCTGAAAGAAGCCCATGACGATGTTGAAGCTGGAGACGACTTGCGGGTAGATCGATACCACGGGGGTGGAGACTGCCCGCACGCCCATCCCGATGAACTGATAGGGCAGCGTCACGGCCGACAGCACGTCGCTGATCATCGGCTTGGGGATGATCGGCACGATCGGGATCTGGTACGCCGGAAAGCTGTTTACCCAGCGCGGAATGTTGGCATAGCGCTTCGACCAGGACATGAGCGCCACCACCTGGCCGATCGACAACTCGTTGGCGATGATGGCGCGGTTGGTATAGGCGATCAGGTTCTGGTGACGGGCGAACAGCTTGGCCTGCGAATAGGCGGCGGCATCGGCGGCATTTTCCACCTGCACGCGATCACGCGTGAGAATCCCCTGGTTGAACATGAGGATCAGCGCGATGGCGGCGATGCCGATGAAGAGCAGGCCAAAAACCATGGCCTGTCCTCTCTGGCGAGCGATGTTCACAGCCGTCGTTCCGGTGACGGGTCGGCTTACTGACGCTCGTCCTGCTGGAAGCTGCCCAGGTTGTGCGCGGTCTGACCGGCAGCCTGCGCTTCCTGGCCGGTGGCGAGTGCGCTCTGCTGAGCCTGGCCACCGCCCAGTTCCGCGGCCATGTCACCGACCTGCTCGCGTACGGTACTGCCGAACAGGTTGTAGACGACGATGGCGGCGATGGCGATCAGCGCAACGATGATGATGTATTCCGTCATGCCTTGGCCAAGCTGACGTGCACGCGACTTGATGGACATGGTGTTTCCCCTGTGAGCGGTTAAGTGTTTGGCTGGAGCTGCGCTGGCGTTCTGTTCGCCGGCGGCATGGCCACGCACTTGAGTGCGTGGTGCCTGCCGCCTTGACGCTCGATGCGGCGAGACCTTATCCGAATGGCGATTGGCCGCGCCCCCTCTGTTTAGATAGGTAGGACGGGCAGGGGAAAACGTGCCTCGTGGCGCAGGCCAGGCGTGCTGCGGGGCGCAGGAGACATAGACGGTTTTGACGGGGGCTCGGGACAGTCCAAATGGACTGGCTCATTTGCTCAGAAAAATGCGTTCTTCAGGACGAACGGCTACGTCAGCGAGGTGAGCAGGGCGCGGTAGAGCTGTGCCGGAGAGACGGGTTTGTGCAGCAGCGGGATGCCGCTGGCGGTGGTTTCGCGCAGACGCTGGGCCGCGGTATCGCCAGTGATCAGCAGGGCGGGAACGCTGTGCCCCATTGCCTGGCGCAGCATTTCGATCGCCTGGGCGCCGGTGTGGCTTTCGCGCAGCCGAAAGTCACTGACCAGCAGTTCCGGGTTCCAGGCCTCTGTCAGCGCCAAGGCGCCGGCGATGGTTTCGGCCGAGCGGCATTGGCAGCCCCACTCTTCCAGCAACTGTTGCATGCCCTGGCATACCGCCTCGTCATCGTCGAGCACCAGGATGCGTCGCCCGGCCAGCTTGGCACAGGCGATCTGCGGCAGTGCGGCGGCATTCTCGAAGGTGTCCTCGATGAAGTCGCCGCTCGCCAGGGGCAGGCGCACGCGGAACAGGCTTCCGATGCCAGGGCGCGAGCGCAGGGCCAGATGATGGCCGAGGGAGCGGGCCAGGCCATCGGTGATCGCCAGACCGAGGCCGAGGCCCTTGCGCCGGTCACGCTCGGGATTGCCCAACTGATGGAATTCGCGGAATACCTCGAGCTGTTGCTCGGGGGCGATGCCGATGCCGGTGTCGTAGACGTCGATCAGGGCATCGCTTCCACGCCGCCGGCAGCCGATCAGGATGCCGCCGCGTTCGGTGTAGCGGATGGCGTTGGCGATCAGGTTGCGCAGCATCAGTTCCAGCAGGGCGGGGTCGGAGTAGACCGCCAGCGGGGTTTCCCGGCAGCGATAGACGATGTCCTTGGCGTCGGCCTGGTAACCCAGCTCGGCTTCCAGCTTGTTGAGCAGCGGCTGCAGGCCGAATGACTTGCGCTGGGGTTCGATCACGCCGGCTTCGATGCGGGAGAAGTCGAGCAGGGTGTTGAGCATCTGGGCCGAGGCCTGACTGGCCGCTCTGGCACTCTGCAGCACATTCCGTTGCGGGGGCTTCAGTTCGCTGCGCGCCAATACTTCGAGGAACAGTTCCTGGGCGTGCACCGGTTGGCGCAGGTCGTGACTGGCGGCCGCGAGGAACTTCGACTTGGCCAGGTTGGCCTGCTCGGCACGGTCGCGGTCGGCTTCGGCGCGGTCGCTCGCCTCGCGCAGGCGCTCGATCAGTTCCAGATTCTCGAAGCGCAGGATGATGGAATCGCGGGTTTCGTCGTGGGCGTGCCGGGTTCGCCCGTGGATGCCGAATGCATAGAGCAGGCAGGCTGCTGCCAGGGGGTGGTAGTTGGGGGCGTCGATCAGCAGCAGGCTGCCAACGGTCACGCTCAGGCCGGAGATGGCGAAGCCGAGGTACACCGGTTTGACCGGCGCCAGCAGAAGCATGGCGCTGGCCGTGATGCCGGCGATGCAGGCCATGATCAGGATGCTGCCGTACACGTTGGCACTGCCCAGGGCTATCCAGATCAACGAGCACCATGCCGTGGCGTCGTAGATGTTCAGCCAGAGCAGCCAACGGGTAACGCGTTGCGGATTGTCGGCTTCCTGCCGGTGTTTCAGTACATGGCTGGCATGCAGCACGGCACCGATACGGCCGGCCAGCACTGCCACGCACCAGATGCCGAGCACGATGGGGTTGCTGGTTTCATAAAGGGTGAAGCCCAGCAGGGCCACGACCAGTACGCCGGGAGTGACCGAGCTTTTCATGGCGCCCAGCAACAGGCGCAACTGCTCGAGGCGAATGCGCTCGGCAGCGATCGGGGAAGGCTTCGGCGTGTCTACGGTCAACTCACCAGTCCCATCCGCCGGGCAATGAAGGCGGCCTCCGAGCGGCTGGAAACCTGCAGCGTAGCCAGCATGGCCTGCACGTGGCCGCGCACGGTGTTTTCGGACAGGTTCAGGCGGCGCCCGATCATCTTGTTCGACAGGCCCTGGCACAGCAGGTCCAGCACTTCGCATTGCCGGGGCGTGAGGCG
The DNA here is from genome assembly GCF_004327355.1 of Phytopseudomonas dryadis. GTDB lineage: Bacteria > Pseudomonadota > Gammaproteobacteria > Pseudomonadales > Pseudomonadaceae > Aquipseudomonas > Aquipseudomonas dryadis. The sequence continues at coordinate 153,345 of NZ_QJUM01000003.1, read as the reverse complement.
TATCTGCTCGGACAACGAGGCCGGCTCGCCGGGGGCTTCGGCGCACAGCTGGGCGGCGATGATCGACAGCATCCGATCCGGGGTTTCGGTCTTGGAAATGAACCCCTGGGCACCTCGGGCCAGGGCGTTGCGTGCCGAATCCGCCTCATGGAAGGCCGAGACCATGAGGATCTTCGCTTCTGGCCAGCGGTGTTTGAGTGGGGCGATGCCTTCGAGGCCATTGATCCCTGGCAACTGGATATCCAGCAGCAGCAGGTCGAGGGTATCGGCGGGGCAGCGCAGCGCCTCCTCCAGCGAGGCGGCTTCGAATATTTCGATACGGCTCAGGCCGGCCGCCAGCACCATGGCGATACCGGAGCGAAACAGCGCGTGATCGTCGATCAGAAGAAGTCGAGTAGTCATGGTCGATATTTGATCCCGCCTGCCGGCCGTGTGCAAGCGAACAGTCCAAATGGACTATGGTCGAGCCGCTGCGGCTCTCGTTAGGCTGCGAGGCAGGGCATTTTCGTTAGTCTGCTCACGGACCTTCGAGCTGTGCCTGTCATGGGCGCCACCGGCATGTATTCCGCATTATCGGTGGCGGGTTGCAGCCCTTCGGTCAGGAAGGGCGTAACGGCTGAAGGAACCACCATGGGCATATCGCTGGCAATCAACTCACTCGTGCCGATCCGGCGCGCTCTGCTCATCCGCTGGGGCTGGGCGCTGTCGCTGGGCTTTCTATGCCTTGTCGCCACCCCCCGTGCGGGGGCTGACGAGCCACGACCGGGCGTGCGCCATGACGGCGAGCGCGTGGTTATCGGGGCGTGTCGATCCGAGCGCAGCGACCGGTCAATGGCCGGGATCGCCAGCCTACGGCGGTTGATGCGAGAGGTGCCGACGCCCGCCGCTGTCGCGCCGGGCGCGGCGTTCGCGGTGAGGCTGGTTGCCCTGCGTTGGGCCTGGGCGTCGTGGCGGCTGGCGGTCGCGTCATGATGGCCGTGGAGGAAACAGCATATCGCGCCTGCATTCTCTGCATCGAGGACGAGGCGGCGCTCCTGGCGGATGTCGAGGAGGAACTGACGGCGGCCGGTTATCGGGTGCTCACGGCGACCAATGCCCGTCAGGCGCTCCAGCACCTGGAGACCCGGCGCCCGGAACTGGTGCTGTGCGATGTGATGCTGGAGAGCGACGAGGGGCAGGATGGCTATTCCCTCCATCGTCATGTGCGCGAGCGCTTCCCGGAGCTGGCGGATTCTCCGTTCATCCTGCTGACGGCGCTGGGGCACCGCGATGCCGTACTGCGCGCCAAGCTCGAGGGCGTCGATGACTATCTGGTCAAACCGGTGGACTACGACCTGTTGCTGGCGACCATCAAGGCGCGCCTGGCGCAGGTGCGTCGCCTGCGCAGAGAGGTCGCCAGGCGTGACGATTTCCTCACGCGCATGGACAGGGTCTTCGGCCCGTTGCCGGGGGCGGTGCTGTTGAGCGATGGGGCAGGGCAACTGCTGTACGCCAATGCCCAGGCCCAGGTGCTCGCGCAGCAGGGGGTATGGGCTTCGGGGCGGCAGGGGCAGATCGTCTGGCCCGATACCGGCCAGGCCTCGCAAGCCGCGTTGCAACGAAGCCTGCTTGAATTGTCACGTTCGGCAGAGGGTGAGCGCCGGCTGGTCGTCCTGGAGCAACGCGGCAGCGGCTCGCTGCTGGTCGGCCTGTCGTGCCTGGAGCCTCGTGGCGATGCGCGTTGCGAGCATGTCGTCGCACTGTACCTGTGTGCGGCGCAGAGCCGGTCATTACCCAGCCGCGAGGCGCTCAGGCTGATGTATGGGCTGACGCCGACCGAGGCGCGCCTGGCGCTGCTGCTGGCGCGCGGGTTGCGGTCGGAGGAGGTGGCAGAGACGATGGCCATTTCCGCCAGCACCGTCGCTTTCCATTTGCGCAACGTGTTCGCCAAGGTAGGGGTCACGCGCCAGGTCGACCTCGTGGCGCGGATTCTGGCCTTGGGCTGGGCCGTGCCCGATCTGTGCTGGATGGAAGGCGAGCGCCAGCCGTGCGAACTGGGCTGATAAAGAAACCACGGCTGCGCCACTTCACGTTGCTGGTCGTATGCGTTTTCGTCCTCATGCTCGGCCATGCCCTGTACGAACTGACCGAGCTGCGCTCGGATCTGGGGCGTGATCGCGGGGAGAGCCTGGCCTGGGCTCTGAGCCAGTCGTCTTACCAGGCGGGGCGCCTACTGCAGGCACTCGACGGTGAGCAGAGCTCTGCCGAGGATATCGAGCGGCTCCGGCGCACGCTGGTGGCCGATGTTCGACTGCTGACCCAGGGCCGGCCGAGCGCCTTCGTGCGGCAGGTGGGGGTCTGGCCGGACGTGCGGCGGGTCCAGGCGGCTCTCGAGGCGGAGGGGGTCGACTACCTGGCGTTGCAGCGGGAGTTCCAGCGTATCGGTGGCCTGATCATGGTTGCCGAGCGCAATGCGCATGAGCGGCAGCGCGATAGCCGGCGGCGGGTCGTCATGCAGATCATGATGGCCTGTCTCGGCATGCTGATGGCGGGCGCGGTGTTGTGTGGCCAGCTCAGGACTGCCCGTCGGGAAATCTCCTGCCAGCAGGGCCAGGCGCTCGCGCTGCAGCAAATGCTGCAGCGCGAGCGTTGCGCGCGGCTGCGCTACCGGGATGTCGTTTCGCTGATGACGCACCAGTTGCGCACACCGCTGGCGGTGATCGATTCGAGCGCACAGCGTCTGCGGCGACGGAGCTCTGCCGATCCTCAGGACATCGAGCAACGCAGCCAGCGCATACGCACGGCCGTGGCGCAGCTCAACCGGCTGATCGAGCGGGTGCTCGATGGCCTGCGGGGGGACGAAGGCGAGGGCACGGCGATGAGGGCGCTCTGCCCCGTCCGCTGCCATTGGCACGAGGTCATCGATGAAGCGCTGGAGCGGCTCGGCGATACATTGGGACGGCGCCAGATCGAGCGCCATGGCGATGATGTATGGGGTTCCTGTGACCGGATGTGGTGCGTGGAGATTCTCGTCAACCTGATTGCCAATGCACACAAGTACAGCCCCGAGGGACTGCCTGTTCAGGTGATCACCGAGATAGAGGGACAGGTACTGCGCTGCACGGTGAGAGATTTCGGCCAGGGCATCGCCCCTGAGGATCGGCGGCGAATCTTCGAGCGTTTCTACCGTGGCGAGCACGCCGGACGCAGTGCCGGGCTGGGGCTGGGCTTGCCCATCGCGCGGATGCTTGCGCAATGGCAGGGCGGCGATGTGTGCCTCGTGGAGGATGATGAGCCCGGCACGGCCTTCAGCCTGCTGCTGCCGTTTGCGGGACGGGCGGTGCAGCGGGAACCGGCAGCCAGTCGGCTCGAACCCGACCGGGTTCCTGCGGCAGAAGGCCATGAGCCGTTGGTGCGCTAGCTGTGATCTCTCAGCAGGTTGTTCATCCGAGGCTTACCCGGAATTCTGGAAGCGCGACCCACACAGCCTTCCAGGAGCCCCGGATGAGCCTGCATAAACAGGCCCGTCTTGCCCCGCGTGGTCCGAGCCCCTTTAGCCCAACGCATCCACCAGGGACTGCGCGCCCAGGCGTGGGCGTGCGTACCGCCTACAAATGGCTCAAACGGTTTCGCGAAGAGGGAAAACCTGGCCTGATGGATCGCTCCTCGCGTCCACCCTTGGCGGCAATCGAAAAGATCGCCACCCACTCCGCGTCATGTCCGCCCTGAGCAAGCCGGGGCGCGCTATCAGGCCAAGCAGCACGGGCGTAACTGCCTCAGCGGTTCGTTTCAGTCGATCGTCGCCAGCGGTATTTTGCGGGTGGGCGCCGCGAACAGCCTATCGAGTTCTGCCAGTTCATCGGCCGTGAAGCGAATCGTGGCCGCCTTGCGGTTGTTCTGCGCGTGATGCGCCGAGCCGGCCTTGGGGATCGCAATGACGCCAGGACGGGCAAGGACGAAGGCCAGCGCCACCTGGGCCGCCGACAACTGGCGTTCTTCGGCGAAGCGAATCAGCCCATCGTGGCGTAGCAGGCGGCCCTCATCGAGAGGGGAATAAGCCATGATGGCGATGCCCCGTGCCTGGCACCAGGGCAGCAGGTCGTATTCGATGCCGCGCTGCGCCAGGTTGTACAGCACCTGGTTGACCGCGACCCGATCGCCGCCAGGCACGGCGAGCAGTTCTTCCATGTCGTCCACGTCGAAGTTGGAAACGCCCCACGCGCCGATCTTGCCTTCGGCCTTTAGCGCTTCGAAGGTTTCCACGACCTCCGCCAGCGACGTATCGCTTTCGCGCCAGTGCAGCAGGTACAGGTCGATGTGGTCGATTCCCAGGTGCTTGAGGCTGCGCTCGCAGGAGTGGTGAATGCCCTGGCGCGAGGCATTTTCCGGCAGCACCTTGCTGACCACGAAGGCTTCGTCGCGGCGTCCGCGCAGCGCTTCACCGACGACTTGTTCGGAGGCGCCGTTGCCATACATTTCCGCGGTGTCGATCAGGGTCATGCCCAGGTCCAGGCCATGCCGCAGGCTGGTGACTTCAGCGTCGATACCTGCCTTGCCATCACCCATGTGCCAGGTGCCCTGGCCGAGGGCGACGACGGACTGGCCGCCAGGTAATTCGATCATCGGGAGGCGATCGCTCATGGTCTTTTTCCTACTCGGGTGAATGGGTGACGGCCCTGCTCGACGGGCCGAAAGCACCCTGTTGAACGCGACGGCGTGCTGCCGCCGGGCCTGCTCAGGGGGCTACGCTTCCGGGCGTTGCAGGATCAGGTAATACTTGCGCACCGTCTCCAGGGTTTCCCAGCGGCCACGAAAGCCGGTGGGCATGATGAAGGTGTCGCCGGCGCAGTAGATCGCCTCATGACCGTTTGCGCTGCTCAGGCGAACCTTGCCTTGCAGCAAGGTACACAGTTCGCACTGCGAGGGGCCGAAGTCCAGCTCGATGATGCCGGGTTCCGAGGCCCAGAAACCGCTGTCGACGCCCAACTCCGCACTTTGATAGAACGGGTTGGCCTGCACGGCCTCGGTCACGGGACATTCGCTGAAACGGATGGATTCAGGAGAACTCATGTTCAGTGTCCCGTCTTGAAGGTGGTCCAGAGGCGGTTGATCAGCCGCACGATCGGGTTGGGCTGGTCGGCGTTCACGGTCATGCGCGAGAGTTGTTCGGCGCTCGGGTAGATGTTGGGGTTGTCGCGCAGGTCGGTATCGGTCAGCGAGGCCGCTGCCTGGTTGGGTTGGGCATAGCGCAGGTAGTTGGCCGTTTCGGCGATGATTTCCGGGCGCAGCATGAAGTCGATGAACTGGTAGGCCTCTTCCTTGTTCTTGGCGTCGGCAGGAATGGCGAACATGTCGAACCACAGGTTGCTGCCTTCTTTCGGCAGGCTGTAGACGATGTGGTAGGGCTTGCCTGCCTCCTGCGCGGATTGTTGTGCTTGCAGGATGTCGCCGCTGTAGCCGAAGGCTACGCAGAGGTCGCCATTGGCCAGGTCGCCGAAGTATTTGGTCGAGTTGATCGTGGTGACCGAGGGACGTAGCTTCAGCAGATGCCGTTCGGCCTGTTTGTAGTCGTCACGATCTTGCGTGTTCGGGTCCAGGTGCAGGTAATGCAGCAGGGTGGGAATGACCCGGGTAGGGCCATCGATGAAGGCAGCGCCGCAGGTTTTCAGTTTGCCGAGGTTCTCCGGTTCGAACATCAGGGCCAGTGAGTCGACCGGGGCGTTGTCGCCCAATACGGCTTTGACCTTTTCGACGTTGTAGCCGATACCGACGCTGCCCCAGAGGTAGGGCACGCCGTATTGGTTGCCTGGATCGACCTTCTCCAGTTGCTTGAGCAGGTTGCCGTCCAGGTTCTGCCAGTTTGGCAGTTTGCTGTGGTCGAGAGGGGCGTAGACGCCTGCGCGCACATGCCGTGGCAGGAAGTCACTGGGCACTACGACCAGATCGTAGCCGCTGCCGCCGGTGAGCATCTTGGCTTCCAGCGTTTCGTCGGAGTCGAAGGTTCCCAGGAAGACCTTGATGCCGGTTTCCTTTTCGAACTTTTGCAGTGTGTCCGGGCCCAGGTAGTCGGCCCAGTTGTACAGGTTGAGCTGAGCGGCCTGGACACCGCCACTGAGCAGTGTGGCGGTTAGAAGCAAAGGGTAGGACAAGGTACGCATTAGGAGCCTCCGAAGGCGAGCGACAGTAGGTGGACGAACTCAACCGACCTTGACGTCGGGGGAAACCAGATGGCTGACGCCTACCGCCAGGGCCGTGGCCATTTTTCGTTGCCAGGGTGCGCTGTGCGGGTTGGACAGCAACGCGTCTTCGTAGCTGTAGGCCGCGCTGATGCCACCGTAACCAAGCCAGCGAAACGGCTCTGGCTCCCAGCGTTTCAAGGCACTGGATAGGCTGCGTCGAGTGACCCAGGGGGCGCGGGCATAGAGCGTGTCCCGGCCGAGAATGAGGTCTGCCAGGGTGCGCCCGGCCAGGTAGGCGCCGCCGACCCCTTCGCCGCCATAACCGCCGGCGCAGGCCATGTTTCGCGGTTGATCACAAAGCACATAGGGGCGGAAGTGGCGGGTCATCCCGAGGTTTCCGCCCCAGCCATATTCGATGGGGGTGCCGGCCAGTTGCGGGAACAGGTCCAGCACGATGTTGCGGCGCAACGCCAGCTCGGCCTCGCTCAAGCGGAAGTCTTCACGCAGGCGTCCGCCAAAGCGGTAACTGCCACGGGCACCAAACACCAGGCGGTTATCGCGGGAACGATGGAAGTAGCTCACCTGACGGCTGCATTCGTGTGCGGCCTGGCCATTGGCCAGGCCAATCTCGGCCCACTGTGCTTCGCTCAACGGAGCGGTGGCAATCTGCAGGCTTTGTACGGCCAGTTGATAGCGGCCAAGTGGCGGGAATTCCATCGCATAGCCCTCGACGCAGGGCACGATCCAGTTGGCCTTGACCGGGTGGCCGGCCACGTTCAGTTGCCCGTTGCCGATTTTTTCGGCCCGGCTGTTCTCGTAGATCCTGACGCCCAGGCCTTCGAGCGTGCTGGCCAGGCCCAAGGCCAACTGCGCGGGCTGGATGGTGGCGCAATGTGGGCTGAACATGCCGCCATAGGCATTGTTCACGCGGATTTGCCCGGCCAGCTCGCTGGCGCTCAGGAGGCGATAGTCGTCTTCGCTGTAACCGAAGGCGTGCAGCGATTTGATTTCCTCTTGCAGCCATTGCCATTGCTCGGGGTAGCGAGCCGCACAGGCCAGGACTCCGCCTTTGCGGTAGCCGCAGTCGATTTGCGCCTGCCTGAGCGCCTGTTCGACATCATCGGGAATCTGCTGAACGGCTTTCAGCAAGGCATGTCTTTCGTCGCGTGGCAGGTTCTGGAGCATTGCTTCCAGGCCGGTGATTCGTCCTAGCAGCCAACCGCCATTGCGCCCGGATGCACCGTGCCCAACCTGACGCGCCTCGAAAATGGCAATGCGCAGTTGCGGCGCGTGCTGTTTCAGGTACCAGGCAGTCCACAAGCCGGTGTAGCCGGCGCCGATGATGGCGATGTCCAGCTCCAGGGCGTGATCGAGAGAAGGGCGGCTGGCAGCGAACTGGGCTACCTGATCCATCCACAGGCTGACGGCAGTGGTGCGCATGGCGAGGCTCCAGGAAACGATGGCCCCACTCTAGTCAGCGATGGCGGTGGTCGTCCTGTCTCCGGGCCCGTCAGGAATTTTCGCGGTGATCGGCGCGCCAGGCCTTCGGCGTTCGTCCGGTGCGTTCGCGAAAGCAGCGGTAGAACACCGATAACGAGTTGAAACCGACGGCCAGCGCCAGGTCTTCCAGACGCGCCTGAGGCTGCTGGGCGTGGCGCAGGAACAGTTCGTCCAGCCGAGCGTTGTTCAGGTACTGATAAAAATTCATGCCCAGTACCTGATTGAGCAGGTGCGACACCTGGTTGCGGGTATAACCCAGCGCATCGGCAACCTTGGCCAGGCTCAGTTCTGCGTCCAGATAGGGCCGTTCACTGTTGAAGTAGTGCTGCAGATCCAACAGCATCATCTGCACGGCTCGTGCGCTCAGGCCAAGCCGTGCGACTCCGCTGTCGTCACCGCTTTCACGCAAGCGCGAGGCGTATTCGTGGACGCGCCAGATGAGCCGGTCACGCACGGTAATCGCCTCGCACACGCGCAGGCTGGCCAGTTGCCCGCGAGGCATGTTCAGGCGCGCCTCGTATTGAATGAAGGCGGTATCGCCCGCCACACGGATCTGGTCGGTATAGGTGATGTGCTGGGAAGGCCCTTGGGGAAAGGACTGGCAGACGTAGTGATGCAGTTGCCGAAGGGGAATCTGCTGGTTGTTGAAAAAATCGAAGTACTCGATCTGCGGGTGGAACATCGCCATCAGTCCGTCACCATCCTTGGCGATCCATAGCGCGTGATAGCGCTCGACGACTTCGCGGGTGATGGCTTCACTCGGGGCAGGGGCGGGCTGTAGTGTGGGCATCGGCAATTATCTGAATCGGCAGTGCTCGTGATCATCTTGCCAGTTCCAGGCCAAGGGCGACATTGCTCAAGGCTCGTAGAGGCTACCGTTGGGGCCGGCGTTGTTGGCTTGCAGGCTTTGGCAGCCAATCCGCGTGCGGCCTTTGCCCGGCGTGGGCTGCCTTGTGCCCCATGGTGAGACTTTCCAGGTTTTCGTTGCCTGCGCATGGTGCAAGCCCATTTGCTTGAATCCGCCAGCGCACGCTTGAGGCGGGCAAGCTCCTCATCTCGTGGGCTTCCCGGCCACGGAAAGACTTTCCCTGCCCCTGGCCGTAATTCTCGAATCTAACGGATGAGCAGGATCGGGCAATACCAACCTCCCGGGTTAACTGCCGGCGACTCGCCCCGGTACGACGAACCCGTTCGATGGCTTCCCGCTTGAGCTCGGGGCTGTATTTCTTGCGCTTGTGCAAGCTTGCCGGATTTCTTTGGACAATAAAAAAGCCGGCTTGTGGCCGGCTTTCGTAAGGCAGGTCGGGCTTACTTTTGATAAGCCGCAGCCGCCTTGGTGATCTCGGCGCGGGCCGCTTCGGCGTTGCCCCAGCCTTCGACTTTTACCCACTTGCCTTTCTCGAGGTCCTTGTAGTTCTCGAAGAAGTGCTTGATCTGCTCGATCAGCAGCGGCGGCAGGTCGGTGTATTCCTGGACGTCCTTGTAGATAGTGGTCAGCTTGTCGTGCGGGACGGCGATCAGTTTGGCGTCGCCGCCGGCTTCGTCGGTCATGTGCAGGACGCCGACCGGGCGGGCGCGGATCACCGAGCCTGGCGCGACCGGGTAGGGGGTCACGACCAGCACGTCGAGGGGGTCGCCGTCGTCGGCCAGGGTGTGCGGGATGAAGCCGTAGTTGGCCGGGTAGAACATCGGCGTGGCCATGAAACGGTCGACGAACAGGCAGTCGGTGTCGTGGTCGATTTCGTACTTGATCGGCGCGTGGTTGGCCGGGATCTCGATGGCGACGTAGATGTCATTGGGCAGGTCTTTACCGGCCGGAACCTTGCTGTAGCTCATGGGTGACTCCCTGGTGTGGGCCAAAAAAAGTGGCCGGATTATAGGTGCATTCCCGTGTCGTTGCCATTCCAGCCATTGGTCGTATCCGGCTGGGCGGGGGTGGCTTCCTGATAGTCCGGGTGTTCGACCTGCAACTGGCGCAAACGTGCCAGCGGATCCTGCCGGTAGAACAGGCGCAACTGGGCGTAGACCGCCGGAAAGGCCGCGTCGAGCAGATCGGGAGCGTTGAAGAAGTATTCGCTGGTCACCGCGAAGAATTCGGCGGGGTTCTCCGCGGCGTAGGGGTCCAGGGCGGTCTGCGCCTCGGGATCGGCGTCCAGCGCGGCGTTCATGCTGTCGTAGGCCTGCTGCATGGCGGCGGCCCAGTCCTGGATCGACATGTCGCGGTGCAGCGGCGGCAGGCCGTTGGCATCGCCGCCGAGCATGTCCAGCTTGTGCGCCAGCTCATGGATCACCAGGTTGTAGCCCTCCCAGCCGCCGCTGGCCTGCACGCCCGGCCAGGCCAGGATCACCGGGCCCTGCTGCCAGGCTTCGCCGCTGTGCTCGCCATCCCACTCGTGCTCGATGCCGCCGGAATCGCGATGGCGCTGCGGGCTGACGAAGTCGTCGGGGTAGAGCACGATCTCGTGGAAGCCCTGGTACCAGTTCAGCTCGTCCAGGCCCAACAGCGGCAGCTCGGCCAGGGCCGCGAGGGCCAGGCGGTCGTCCGTATCCAGCTCGACGCCGGGCAGGGCGGTCAGGTGCTTGTCGTGGAGGAACAGCACCACGCGCTCGCGCAGGCGCTGTTCGTCTGACTCGCTCAGGCCGTCGAGAATCGGCAGGCGCTGGCGCACGACGGCCCAGCTGTCGGCGCTGACCGGGTTACGGGAGAGGATGCGCCGACGGCGCCAGGCACGGAACGACCACATGACGAAGGCTCGGTTGCGGGGTGGCGCCACCATAAGCAGGCCGGGCGCCCAGGGCAAGCCGCCCGTGCTGCGGGGCCGGCTCAGTCGCTGTTGATCGGCAGCACGTAGTTCTTGAACTGTTCGTCTTCGACGAAGCCGATCGACTCGTAGACTTTCTGCGCCACGTCGTTATCGCGGCTGGTGGCCACGCGCATGCGCACGGCATGGGTGTCCTTGGCCATCTTCTTCGCGGTCTGCAGCAGGCGGTCGGCGACCAGTTGCCGGCGGGCGTCCTCGGCCACGTAGATATCGTTGAGGATCCACACCCGCTTCAGCGACAGCGAGGAATAGCTCGGATACAGCTGGCAGAAGCCCAGCAGCCTGTCCTCGTCATCGGGCATGGCCAGGTAGATCACCGACTCCTTGCGCCTGAGGCGGGTCTCGAGGAATTTGCGCGAGGAGTCGGGGAAGGGCGGCTCGCCATAGAACTCGCGGTATTTGACGAACAACGGGGTCAGTTGATCCAGGTGCTCCAGGGTGGCGGGGACGATGCGCATGGCGAGGCCTCGAAGTCGGTGGGGAGGGCGTTCCAGGGGCTACCCGGATGCTGCCTAAGATGTAGCAAAAGCGCAATCCACGGGCGGCCGAGCCTGGTGTCGTGCCCTGCATGGCTGCCAGACCTGGAATGCATTGGCCGCGACGGACGGGGTCTGATTAGAGTCATGCCCATTCCGCCTGGGGCGGCGCAACTGCCCGGCCAGGTTCCCGCCACTCGAGGAGGTCAAGGCATGCAATCCCCCGTTCCGCAGCAGGAGTCCGATTGGCGCATCACCCGGCTCGGGCCGTTGCTGGGCGCCAGGATCGAGGGTATCCAGCTGCATCTGCTGGATGACACTCGATTGGCGAACCTGGAGGCCGAACTGGTACGGCACAAGGTGCTGTTCTTCCCCGCCCAGCAATGGACTGCGTTGCAGCAGCGCGACTTTGCCGCGCGTCTCGGCGAGCTGCACGTGCATCCCACCTTCGAAGCGCATGCCGATACCCAGGAACTGGTGGTGTTCAACTATGACCAGACGCGCAAGGGTGCCAACGACACCTGGCATGCCGACGTCACGTTCGCCGAGCGTCCGCTGAAGTACGGCGTGCTGCATGCCGAGACCATCCCCGAGGTGGGCGGTGACACGCTGTGGGTGGACACCGAGGCGGCGTACCAGGCGCTGTCCGAGCCGTTGCGGGCGCTGCTGGACGGCATGCAGGCGATCCACAGCGTATTCCCTGCGCTCGACTGTGCGAGCAAGCTGGAGCAAGGGGGGCTGTTCGACAGCCTGCGCAGGCTGCCGCCGCCGACGCGTCACCCGGTGGTGCGCCGGCATCCGCTTTCGGGGCGGCCTTCGCTGTTCGTCAACCGGGCCTTCACCGCGCATCTCGTCGGGCTTTCGTCCCGGGAGTCGCAGGCTGTGCTGGGACTGCTGTTCGAGCATCTGGAAAATCCGGCATTTCAGCTGCGCTGGCGCTGGCAGGCCGGTTGCGTGGCGATATGGGACAACCGCAGCACCCAGCACCTGGCCGTTTCCGATTACTTTCCGGCGATCCGGCGGGTGCGGCGCGCGGCGGTACTCGAAGAACGGCGGCCAGTGTCCGCCAGACCCGACCTGGAAACCGAGCGATGAACACCGCATTACGGGCTTTGAGCGTATGCCTTCTCCTGGCGGCGAGCGCATGGTCGTCCAGTGGCGCCGCCGATGCGCAGCAGGCGCCCACGGTGATCCGTATCGGCGTACCCGATCTCAGCACCCGCAACCAGCCCTACGCCCCGGGCCTGCTGGGCATCGCCCACGACCAGCGGCAACTGGAGCAGGCGTTCGAGGCGAGTGGCACGCGCATCGAATGGCATTTCTTCCGCGGCGCCGGCCCGGCGATCAACGAGGCCCTGGCCAACGGTCAGCTGGACGTGGCCGCCCTCGGTGACCTGGCCGCCATCATCGGCCGCGCCAGCGGCCTGGAAACCCGTGTGCTGATGGGCTCGCGCGGTACCAACATGTTCCTCGCCAGCCGCCCGCAAGCCAACATCCGGCGTGTCGAGGATCTCGAGGGCAAGCGGGTGGCCGTCTACCGGGGCACGGCCGACCAGTTGTCGTTCGGGCGCATGCTGGCCGGGGTCGGCCTGAGCGAGCGGGACGTGAAAGTCATCAGCCTGGACTGGACGGCCGCCGGCGCCGCCTTGCTGGCCGGGCAGATCGACGCCACCTGGTCGAACTACAACGTGCTGCAGTTGCGCGACAAGGGCCTGGTCGTGCCGCTGAGCACCCGGACATCGTCGTTGCAGGCCACCACTCAGGGCACCCTGCTCGCGACCCAGGCGTTCATCGACCGCTATCCGGAGGCCACCCAGACCCTGGTGGAGGTGTTGGTGGACAATGCCGCGGCCCTGATCGATCCGGCCCGCTACGAGCAGTACCTGGTGGATCAGGAACGGGCCAGCGGGATTCCGCTGGCGCTCGCCAGGGAGGAAAGCGAGGGGATGGATCAGCGTTTCCGCTTTTCGCCGCGCCTGGACCCGTTTCTCGCCGCCAGTCTGGACGCCAGCATGCGCCAGGCCCGGGAGCTGCGGCTCATCCGCCGTCAGTTCGACGTCGGCCAATGGTTCGAGCCGCGTTTCGTCGAGCAGGCCGTGGCGCGCCATGGCCTGTCGCCCTGGCCGCGCTATGACGCCGAAGGCAAGGCCCTGCCCTGACGGGCCTGCCTTTCACAGTGCCAGTTGGCGCGCCACTTGGTAGCTCGGCTGCGGCGTGCCGGCAGTGGCGGCTTCGTCGACATCCACCAGCGCCTCGATCATGTGCCGGGCTTCTGTACCCAGGGGCTGGTCGGCGCGTTGCACGATGACGAAACAGGCGCCGCCATCGCGCAGCAGCGCTGGCTCGTCCTGGCAGTACAAGCGCTGGAAGGCCCCCGATTGGATCAGGGGCTCGATGACTTCCAGTTGCGCCACGCCGACGCTGTCGGAGGCGCCCACCAGTTTGGGCAGCAGGTCGTTGTACTGGGTTTCCAGGTTCAGCGCCGGCCCTGGCGTACCCCAGTGCTCCTGCAGCAAGGCGCGCAATTCCAGCGGCAGCATGGCACTGACCCGGGGGTAGTCCATCAGTTGCCCGAAGCGTGGCGCGGGTTGCGCGAGCAGCGGGTGTCCGGCCCGGCAGAACAGGCCGAAATTGCGAAAGCGCAGGGGCCTGGCCAGGTAGCGGGTGTCGATCTCCATGTGCCGCAGGTCGGCGACCAGGAAGCTGATCACGCCTTCATCGAGCAGTGACAGCAGGGCCGACGGTTTCTCGATGCGTACGTCCAGCACGGTGTCCGGGAAGCCGGCGAGGAAACCGGCCAGCGCTTCCGGTACCAGGCGGGCGGCCACCAGCGGGCCGGCGCCGAAGCTCAGGCGGCGTTCTCGCTCGTTCGTATCGTTGGCGGCCATCTCGTCGCGCAGATTGCTGGCCTCGGCCAGCAGGCGGGTGGCACGGGCGCGCAGTGCCTCGCCTTTGGCCGTCAGCACCACGCCACGGCCGCCGCGTTCCACCAGTGGGCCGCCGAGCTCGTTTTCCAGGCCCTGGATGCTGCGGCTGAAGGCGGACTGGGTGATGCACGCCGCTTCCGCCGCGCGGGTGAAGTTCAGATGCTTGGCCAGGGCCAGGAAATGCCTGAGCTGACGTAAATCCATGGGTCAGACCTTTGAGTCATGCCTGCGATGCGATTAATGAATTTCCTGCTGCCGGGATGCCTTGCTACAAAGGCCCCGCATCGCCGACAAGCGCGCGATGCGCAGGCAGGCTGCGGCCGCCGCATTATCCGGTGGCCATCCGCCGGGGCGGAAAGACCAAAAATGCATAACCATAGCCGCGTCCGGGCAACACGCTCCGCCACCACCACCGAAGGAGGGCCAGCCGACGCATCAGTACGAGTCCTATCATGAAGTATCCGAATTCGCTGTTCCCGCTTGCCACACTCACCCTGCTGCCCCTGTTCAGCCACGGGCAAGGCGTTGACGCCGAGCAGCATGCAGCCGACGCGCCGAGGGCCGATACCGCGTTGAAGGCGGTCACCGTGACCGCGACGCGCCGCGAGGCCAGCCTGCAGACGGTTCCGGTGGCCGTTTCGGTGGTCGATGGCGAACAGCTGGAGCGGGACAATCGCAACAACATCGCCAGCATCGTGCAGCGGGTGCCGACCCTCAATTACCGCACGGCGGCCTCGAGCAAGGACACATCGCTGTTCGTCCGCGGCGTGGGCACCATTTCCACGTCGCCGGGTGTCGAGCCGAGCGTGGCGACCGTGATCGACGGGGTGGTGTATGGCCGACCCGGTCAGGCCACCCTGGATCTGATGGAGGTCGAACGTCTCGAGGTATTGCGCGGGCCCCAGGGCACCTTGTTCGGTCGCAATGCGTCGGCCGGCGTACTCAACGTGACCAGCCGCGGGATCGCCGAGCAGACCCAGGGCTACGTCGACTATTCGCACTTCGGCAAGGGCAACGAAAACCGCTTGCGCTTCGGCCTCGGCGGTGCCCTGACCGATACCGTGAAAGCCTCGCTGAGCACGCTGTGGGCCGACTATGACGGCAACGTGCGCAATGATTACAACGGCGATCCGGTCAATGGCTATGGCGCCAAGGGGCTGCGCGGCAAGCTGCAGTTCGATCCGGCCGATGATCTGCGCGTCACCCTGATCGGCGATTACAGCGACGCCGAGAGCAGCGTGCCCAATGGCGTGCCCTATCGGGCGACCGGCAGCTTCGCCTCCGCCTTCGCACCGGGCCGCGCCAGCTCTGCCAATCGCCATGTGCAGAACGATTACCGTACCCATGCCGAGGACACCCACAAGGGGCTGTCCGCCCAGTTGGACTGGAGCCTGGGCGCGCATACCCTGACCTCGATCAGCGCCTGGCGCGGCTGGGACAATCGCCAGTATCAGGATCAGGATCGCCTGGCCGGTCTGCCACAGAACGCGCTGCACGACAGCGGCCAGGTGGACTACGACCAGTTCAGCCAGGAGCTGCGCCTGGCCTCGCCCAGTGGCCAGCTCCTCGAATATGTGGCGGGCGTGTACCTGTTTCGCGGTGAGTCGAAGGAGGGCTACAGCCGGCAACTGGTCACCAACGGCAACCGCGAGTCGGCATGGGGCCGGTTCGGCGCCACCAACGATAGCTATGCGCTGTTCGGCGAAAGCACCCTGAACTTCACCGATGACTGGCGCGCCATCGTCGGTCTGCGCCTGACCCGTGACGAACTGGAGTACGACCACCGGCGCGTCTCGACGTCGCCGTTGACACTGCCTGCGATGCGCCCCTCGTTCTCGTCGTCCGGCTCGCACAGCGATACCGGGGTTTCCGGACGCCTGGGCCTGCAGCATGACTTCAGCGACAAGGTCACCGGCTACGTCACCTACTCGCGTGGCTACAAGGGGCCGGCCTACAACGTCTACTTCCAGATGTACGACCTGGATACCGAGGCGCTCGATCCGGAAACCTCCGGCACCTACGAGATCGGCCTCAAGACCAGCGCTCTCGCCAGCCGGTTGACGGCCAACCTGGCGGTGTTCCGCAGCGACTACGACAACTATCAGGCCAACTTCTATGACCAGGTGGGCGGTTCGCCGGTGACCCGCCTGATCAACGCCGGCTCGGTACGCACCGAGGGTGCCGAACTGGATCTGGCCCTGCAAGCCACCCGGCAACTGAAGATCAGTGCGGCGCTGGCCTACACCCGGGCGCGCATCGAGGACTTCCAGTGCCCGCCCGCCGCTGCCGCCAGCTGCTCGATCAATGGCCAGCCACTGCCGTTCTCGCCGGACTGGAAAAGCTACCTGCGCGCCGACTACAGCATCCCTCTGGAGAACGGCCTGGATCTGGAGCTGGGCACCGACTACAACTGGCAGAGCGAGGTGCAGTACAGCCTCGATCAGAACCGCGACACCCGCCAGGGCGCCTACGGCATCTGGAATGCCAGCGTGGCCCTGGCCGATTACAACGCTGGCTGGCGTGTCGCATTGTTGGCCAGGAATCTGACCGACCGCTCCTATGCACCGCTGCTGAGCTCCAGCACCGGCGGTATCACCCGCATGGTGCCGCGTGATGACGAGCGCTACTTCGGCGTACAACTGCGCAAGGATTTCTGATGAGCCGGCCGAACTTCGTGGTCATTGTCGCCGACCAGCTACGGGCCGATTGCCTGCCCGCCTTCAACCCACAGACACCCGTGCGTACCCCGCACCTGGATCGTCTCGCCGAACGCGGAGTGCGCTTCAGCGAGGCGTTCACCCAGCACAGTGTCTGTTCGCCGTCGCGGGTGTCGTTTCTCTCCGGGCGCTATCCCCACGTCAACGGGCACCGTTCCCTGCAGTACCTGCTGGGCGCCCAGGAGCCGAATTTCCTGCGTACCTTCAAGGACAATGGCTACCATGTGGTGCATGCCGGCGCGCGGGGCGATACCTTCGCCGCTGGCGCCGCCGAGCTGTCTCTCGATGAGCACGGCTTCGCCGACCCGGCGCTGAGCAGCTTCGCCGATTTCATCGGCAGGCACCGCAGCCTGGCGGATGCCGACATGGCGCGTGCCCACTACGGCGGTGAGCGCTGCGCCGACATCGTGGATTTCGACGAGGCGACCATCCGTACCGCCGAGCAATGGTTGCGCAATGCGCCGGCACAG
Source organism: Phytopseudomonas dryadis (assembly GCF_004327355.1). Lineage (GTDB taxonomy): Bacteria > Pseudomonadota > Gammaproteobacteria > Pseudomonadales > Pseudomonadaceae > Aquipseudomonas > Aquipseudomonas dryadis. Next base: position 136,275 of record NZ_QJUM01000003.1, on the reverse strand, counting down.
CCCTGGGTGCTGTACATCCCGTTGATCTTTCCGCACCCGCCGTTCGCCGTGGAGCAGCCCTGGTTCTCGCTGTACCCGCGTGCAAGCGTTGCAGCGCCACGCAGCGCCACGGGCCCGCGAGCGGGTTTCTATGCCGAACTGGCGCAACGGCATGGCTGGGATCGTCTCAGCGGGGCGCAGTGGCGGGAGATCCGCGCCGTCTACTACGGCATGATTTCGCGCCTGGACAGCCAGGTCGGGCGCCTGCTCGATGCATTGCCCGATGACAGCGTGGTCGCCTTCTTTGCCGACCATGGCGAATACCTGGGGGATTTCGGTCTGGTGGAGAAGTGGCCGGCCGGCGTCGACGAATGCCTGGTGCGCACCCCGCTGATCGTCGCCGGCCCGGGGCTGGCGGCGGGTGGCGAAAGCCGGGCGCTGGTGGAGTTGATCGACGTGTTTCCCAGCCTGCTGGAACTGGCCGGGCTGCGTGCCGGGCACGTGCATTACGGGCGCAGCTTTCTGAACTGCCTGCGCGATCCCGCGGCCAGCCACCGCGACGAAGTGTTCAGCGAGGGCGGTTTTCGCGTCGAAGAAGTCGAGCTGCTGGAGGACGGCGCATTCCCCTATGACCTCAAGGGCCAGCTGCAGCGCGAGCGGCCCGAGCTGGTGGGCAAGGTCGTCGCGCTGCGCAATGCCGAGTGGACCTATGTCTGGCGGCTATACGAACCCAGCGAGCTGTACCATCGGCCCAGCGACCCACACGAGCAGCACAACCTGGCAGGGCAGGAGCGGTATGCCGAGCTCGAGCAGCGCCTGATGGCACGGGTGCTGCGCTGGTTGCTGGACACTGCCGACGTCATCGAGACGCGGCAGTGGGAGCGTTTTCCAGAGGTGCGCCTGCCGCGCCCGGCCAGCCCGCGCTAGCGCAGGTCCTGCTCGGCGGCTTTCTCCAGGGCGGCGAACTCCTCCTGCGAAATCGGTCTCGCGGCACGTTGACGGTGTGCCGCGCCATGCCGCTATTAATTCCAATAAGAACCGCGCGCGGCGGTGAGAGCCTCAGGGCAATCGCGCTATGCGCTCGAAGAGCCGGCGACTGCATGGATGCAGGAGGTAGAGCGAAGCAGGAGCCCGAGCCGAAAACAGCGCTGGAAAGCTGGAGGCTGAACGAAAATCGGCTCGAGTACGACGCGAAACAGCGGTTTCTCGTCCAGCTTTCCAGCCTCCAGCGCTTTTCATCGAGTGTGGGCGATGCCCTAACGCCATAGCGCGATTGCCCAGGCGAGGCCCGATGCGGTGCTGTGCTACTCTGCGGCACTGTTTCCAATCGGATCGCCGGGTGCCCGACGCGCCCGTTTTCGAGGTTTTCATGCATATCCATATTCTCGGCATCTGCGGCACCTTCATGGGCTCGCTCGCCGTGCTGGCCAAGGCGCTGGGGCATCGCGTCACCGGTTCCGACGCCAACGTCTACCCGCCGATGAGCACCCAGCTGCAGGCCCAGGGCATCGAGCTGACCCAGGGCTACGACCCGGCCCAGCTCGAACCGGCCCCGGATCTGGTGGTGATCGGCAATGCCCTGTCGCGCGGCAATCCGGCGGTGGAGCATGTGCTGAACAAGGGGCTGGCCTACGTGTCCGGCCCGCAGTGGCTGGCCGACCATGTGCTGCAGGGGCGCTGGGTGATGGCGGTGGCCGGCACCCATGGCAAGACCAGCAGCTCCAGCATGCTGGCCTGGGTGCTGGAGCACGCCGGTATGAGCCCGGGCTTCCTGATCGGCGGGGTGCCGCAGAATTTCGGCATTTCCGCACGCCTGGGCGACACGCCGTTCTTCGTGGTCGAGGCCGATGAGTACGACAGCGCCTTCTTCGACAAGCGCAGCAAGTTCGTCCACTACCGCCCGCGCACGGCGATTCTCAACAACCTGGAATTCGACCACGCGGACATCTTCCCCGACCTGGCGGCCATCGAACGGCAATTCCACCACCTGGTGCGCACCATTCCCAGCGAAGGGCTGGTGATTCACCCGTGCAGCGAAGAGGCGCTGGTGCGGGTGATCGGCATGGGCTGCTGGACGCCGGTACAGACCACCGGCGACGGCGGCCAGTGGCAGGCGCGCCTGCTCAGCGCCGATGGCTCGCGTTTCGAAGTCAGCTTCGCGGGCGAGGCGCAAGGCGTGGTGCAGTGGGGCCTGACTGGCCGGCACAATGTCGCCAACGCCCTGGCCGTGCTGGCGGCGGCGCGCCATGTCGGCGTGGTGCCGGCGCTGGGGATCGAGGCGCTGGGCCTGTTCGTCAATGCCAAGCGGCGCATGGAGAAGGTCGCCGAGGTGCGTGGCGTGACCCTCTATGACGATTTCGCCCACCACCCGACGGCCATCGCCACCACCCTCGACGGTCTGCGCAAGCGCATCGGCGAGGACAGGCAACTGATCGCCATCGTCGAGCCGCGTTCCAATTCCATGAAGCTGGGGGCCCATCGTGACGGCCTGGCCGAGTCGGTGCGCCTGGCCGATTCGGTGTACTGGTACGCGCCGCCCAACCTGGGCTGGGATCTGGCCGCCAGCGTGGCGGCCTCGCCGGTGCCGACCCGGGTCTGCGACTCGCTGGAGGCGATCATCGCCGGGGTCAAGGCCGAAGCCAGGGCCGGTGCCCAGGTGGTGATCATGAGCAACGGCGGTTTCGGCGGCTTGCATGGCAAGCTGGCTGCGGCTCTGGAGGCTTGAGCATGGCAGGTCCCGAACGCATCACCCTGGCCATGACCGGCGCCTCCGGCGCACAGTACGGTCTGCGCCTGCTCGATTGCCTGGTGCGCGAGGATCGCGAGGTGCATTTCCTCATCTCCAAGGCCGCGCAACTGGTCATGGCCACCGAGACCGATGTCACCCTGCCGGCCAAGCCCCAGGCCATGCAGACCTTCCTCAGCGAATACACCGGGGCGGCGGCGGGGCAGATCCGCGTCTACGGCAAGGAGGACTGGATGGCGCCGGCGGCCTCCGGTTCCGGTGCGCCAACGGCAATGGTGGTGCTGCCCTGCAGCACCGGTACCCTGTCGGCGATCGCCACCGGCGCCTGCAACAACCTGATCGAACGGGCGGCCGATGTGGCGTTGAAGGAGCGCCGCCAACTGATCCTGGTGCCGCGCGAGGCGCCGTTCTCCAGCATCCACCTGGAGAACATGCTCAAGCTGTCCAACCTCGGCGCGGTGATTCTGCCGGCGGCGCCGGGTTTCTATCACCAGCCGCAGACCATCGACGACCTGATCGATTTCGTCGTCGCGCGCATCCTCAATTGCCTGGAAATCCCGCAGGACATGCTGCCGCGCTGGGGCGAGCACCACCTGACCAGTGGCGATGACTAGGCGCGCTGCAGCCTTTCTGCTGCTGATCGCCACGCTGGCCAGCGGCGGCTGCGCCAGCGTGCGCACGCTGGACGCGGCCAAGCCCGGCGCGCCGGTGGTCTATGCCGGCACACGGCTGGACTGGTACGCGCTGAATGGCGGTTGTTGCCCGCTGGATCGTTTCGGCGCCGAAGCGCCAACCCATGCCGCCCTGGATCTGCCGGCCAGCGCCCTGCTCGACACCCTGTTGCTGCCACTGTCGCTGGCCAAGGCCCTGGGCATCGGCCTGCAGGTGCGCGGTGGTGGTTGAGGCGGCGGTATCCTCGTTCTCGTTGAACGTCGTAGAAACTTGATGGCTGCGTTAAGGCGCAAGCGGCCTTCGGCCTTCGATCAAAAACGCTTGAGGCTGGAAAGCTGGACGAAAGAGCCCATGGGGTTGCTTGTCGTTCAGCCTCCAGCCTTTAGCGCTCCTATCGGCCGTCCGCTTGCGCTTTGCAGCGGCGAAACCCTCAGCCGATCGGCGTCAGCAACGGCTCGCCCCTGAAATACCGGTCGATATTGTCGAGGAACAGGCTCAGCGATTGTTCCAGCGCCTGGGGGGAGCTGCCGCCGACATGGGGCGTGAGGATCAGGTTGTCCAGGTCGAGCAGTTCGCTGGGCGGCAGCGGTTCGCTCTCGTAGACATCCAGGGCGGCGGCGCGTATCCGGCCCTCGCGCAGGGCCACCGCCAGGGCCCGGGTATCGACCACGCTGCCGCGCGCCACGTTGACCAGGTAGCCCTGCGGGCCGAGCGCGGTCAGTACGTCGGCATCGACCAGGTACCGGGTCGCGGCGCCGCCGGGAATGGCGACCACCAGGCAGTCGCACCAGTCGGCCAGTTCCAGCGCGCTGGCGAAGTAGCGGTGCGGGCTGCCGGCCTTGGCCGAGCGATTGTGGTAGCCCACCGGCATGTCGAAGGCGGCGGCGCGCCGGGCGAGCTTGTCGCCGATGGCGCCCAGGCCGAGGATGCCCAGGCGTTTGCCGCACACGCTGGCCTGCATCGGCAGCGCATCGCGCCAGATGCCGGCGCGGCAGGCCACGTCCAGGTTACGGATATCGCGGATGGCCGCCAGCAGCAGCGCCATGGCGTGGTCGGCGACGCAGTCGGCATTGCTGCCGGCGCCGTTGCACAGGGCGATACCGCGCTGGCGTGCGGCGTCCAGGTCGACCCGCTCGTAGCCCACGCCCAGGGTGGCGATGAAACCCAGGCGCGGCAGGCGGGCGATTTCCTCGCCGCTCAGGCCGATGGTGCCGATGGTCAGCACCGCCTGGATGCTGTCGCCGTGGCTGGCGATGGCCGCTTCGCGCTCGCCGGCCTGGGCGGCGTAGAGCACCTCGAAGCGCTCGGCGATGCGCGCCAGGCTGGCTTCGCCGAGCGGGTTGAGAATCAGCAGTCGCGGTTTCATGACGGCTCCATCGTCCATGGCTTCAGACGGCCTGTTCGGCAGTGGCTGCGACGGGCAGCGCCTGGCACACATCCACCCACTGGGCTTGCACCAGTTGCGCCATGCGTTCGGGGGCGATGCGCACGGCGCTGTGGATCGAGCCGGCGGCCGGCACCACTTCGTCGAAGGCCCGCAGCGATACATCGCAATACACCGGCAAGGCCGTGGCCAGGCCGAACGGGCAGACGCCGCCGACCGGGTGGCTGGTCAGGGCCAGCACCGTCTCGGCATCGAGCAGCTTGGCTTTGCCGTTGAAGGTGTCCTTGATCTTGCGGTTGTCGATGCGCGCATCGCCGCGGGCGACGATCAGCAGGTGGCGCTCGCCGATGCGAAAGGCCAGGGTCTTGGCGATCTGCCCCGGCTCCACGCCGTGGGCCTCGGCGGCCAGGGCCACGGTGGCGGTGCTGGTGGACAGTTCGACGACCTGCAGGTCGGGGGCTTTCTCGGCGAAAAAGGCGCGGACGGACTCCAGGCTCATGGCAATGGCTGCGTAGTGGATGAAGGGCAACCTTTATCCGCGCCGAGCGCCGCAGTCAAGCCCCGGCCGGGCCGTTCAATCGCGCTCCACCGCCAGCGCCACGCCCTGGCCGCCGCCGATGCACAGGGTGGCCAGGCCCTTCTTCGCATCGCGCCGGCGCATCTCGTGGAGCAGGCTGACCAGGATACGGCAGCCGGACGCGCCGATGGGATGGCCGAGGGCGATGGCGCCGCCGTTGACGTTGACCTTGCCGCTGTCCCAGCCCAGCTCGCGGCCGACCGCGATGGCCTGGGCGGCGAAGGCTTCGTTGGCCTCCACCAGGTCGAGTTGTTCCAGGCTCCAGCCGGCCTTGTCCAGGGCCTTGCAGGTGGCGAACACCGGGCCGATGCCCATGATCGCCGGATCGACCCCGGCGCTGGCCTGGGCCTTGATGCGTGCCAGTACCGGCAGGCCGAGGCTGGCGGCCTTTCCGGCACTCATCAGCAGCACGGCGGCGGCGCCGTCGTTGAGGGTCGAGGCGTTGCCGGCGGTGACGCTGCCATCGCGCTTGAAGGCGGGGCGCAGCGTGGCCAGGGACGCGGCGCTGGTGTCGGGGCGCGGTTGCTCGTCCTGCTGGAAGATCACCGTCTCGCCGTAGCGCTGGGGAATCTCGACCGGGGTGATCTCATCCGTGAAGCGTCCGGCCTCGATCGCCGCGCAGGCGCGCTGCTGGGAGCGGGCGGCGAAGGCATCCTGCTCGTCGCGGCCGATGCCATATTGTTCGGCCAGGTTCTCCGCGGTGATGCCCATGTGGTAGTCGTTGAAGGCGTCCCACAGGCCGTCCTGCAGCATGCTGTCGATCGCCTTGGCGTGGCCCATGCGCAGCCCCGTGCGGGCGCCGGGCATGAGGTAGGGCGACAGGCTCATGTTCTCCTGGCCACCGGCGATCACCACCTCGGCGTCGCCGCAGGCGATGGCCTGGGCGCCCAGGTGCACGGCCTTGAGGCCGGAGCCGCAGACCTTGTTCAGGGTCAGCGCCGGCACGGTGTGTGGCAGGCCGGCCTTGAGCGCGGCCTGGCGCGCGGGGTTCTGCCCGCTGCCGGCGGTGAGCACCTGGCCGAGGATCACTTCGTCCACCTGCTCGCCGGGCAGGCCGCTGTCGGCCAGCAGCCGGCGGATCACCGCGGCGCCGAGCTCCGGCGCGGGAATGCGGCTCAGGGAGCCCTGGAAGGTGCCGATGGCGGTACGGGTGGCGGCAACTATGACGACGTCACGCATGGGGTTTCCTCGTGGGGTGCGGCGTGCGCACCGGGCGGTTCGAATAAAAAGGCGCGGCATCTCTCGGGCAGTGATGCCGCGCAAACGCTCAGAACTGTTCGGCGCTCATCCCATAGAGCGGCGCGCTGCCGGCGCGGATGCTCGCTTCCAGGCTCAGGGTGCGTGGCAGCAGGCGGGCGAAGTAGAACGCGGCGGTGGCCAGCTTGGCGCCATAGAAGGCCGGGTCGTCATCGCGCCGGGCCTCGGCCACCGCGGCCATGCGCGCCCACATGTAGGCGTAGGCCACGTAGCCGAACAGGTGCAGGTAGTCCACCGAGGCGGCGCCGACCGCGTTGGGGTCGGCCTTGGCCTGTTCCAGCAGCCAGCCGCTGAGCGTTTCCAGGCGTTCCAGGGCCTGGCTCAGCTCGCTGCCATGGGCTGTGCCGGGGTGCTGGGCGAAGTGGCGGATTTCGCTGGCGAACAGGCGCAGCGCGGCGCCGCCGTTGGCGATCACCTTGCGCCCGAGCAGGTCGAGGGCCTGGATGCCGTTGGTGCCTTCGTAGATCTGCGCGATGCGCACGTCGCGCACCAGCTGTTCCTGGCCCCATTCGCGGATATAGCCGTGGCCGCCGAATACCTGCTGGCCATGGAGGCAGCTTTCCAGGCCGCTGTCGGTGAAGAACGCCTTGGCCACCGGGGTGAGCAGGGCGACCAGGGCGTCGGCGGCCTGTCGCTCGTCGGCATCGGCGGAGAACTTGCTCAGGTCGAGCTGCTGGCCGACGTAGCTGGCGAAGGCGCGCCCGCCTTCGCTCATGGCGCGCATGGTCAGCAGCATGCGGCGCACGTCCGGGTGCACGATGATCGGGTCGGCGACCTTGTCCTGGGCCAGCGCGCCGCTCGGCGCGCGGCTCTGCAGGCGCTCGCGGGCGTAGGCCGCGGCGCTCTGGTAGGACGCCTCGGCGCAACCGATGCCCTGGATGCCGATGGACAGGCGCTCGTAGTTCATCATCGTGAACATCGCCGCCAGGCCGCGGTTTTCCTCGCCGATCAGGTAGCCGGTGGCGCCATCGAAGTTCATCACGCAGGTGCTCGAGGCCTTGATGCCCATCTTGTGCTCGATGGAACCACAGCTCACCGCGTTGCGCGCACCGAGGCTGCCGTCGGCGTTGACCAGGATCTTGGGCACCAGGAACAGCGAGATGCCTTTCGGCCCGGCCGGCGCGCCCGGCAGCTTGGCCAGCACCAGGTGGACGATGTTCTCGGTCAGGTCGTGCTCGCCGCCGGTGATGAAGATCTTGCTGCCGCTGATCGCATAGCTGCCGTCGGCCTGAGCCTCGGCGCGGGTTCTGATGATGCCCAGGTCGGTGCCGGCATGGGCTTCGGTCAGGCACATGGAGCCGGCCCAGCGGCCCTCGTACATCGGCGGCAGGTAGGTGCTCTTCAGCGCTTCGCTGGCGTGGGCGTCGATCGCCAGGCAGGCGCCGGAACTCAGCGCCGAATACAGGGCGAAGCTGGAGCCGGCGGCGTAGAGCATTTCCTCGAACTGCACGGCGAGCATCTTGGGCATGCCCATGCCGCCGTAGGCGGGGTTGCCGGACAGCCCGACCCAGCCGCCGCCGATATAGGTGGCATAGGCCTCCTTGAAGCCCTGGGGCGTGGTGACGATACCGTCTTGCCAGTGCGCGCCTTCCTCGTCGCCGCTGCGGTTGAGCGGGGCGATCAGCGTGCCGGTGACCTTGGCCGCTTCTTCGAGGATGGCGTCGGCGGTGGTGGCATCCACCGTCTCGGCCAGGGCCGGCAGGCGTGCCCACAGGCTCGGGGCGTCGAACACCTCATGCAGGACGAAACGCATGTCGCGCAGGGGGGCGTTGTAGTCGGGCATTGCTGTACCTCATGAACGAGCCAGGCGGGCTGCCTGGCGAGGGTTGTACGAGGGCGGAGCAAGCCCGCCCGGCATTCAGTGGCTGGAGGCGGCGGCCGCGCCCAGACCGGTCTGGGCGCGCACGAACTGGTCGTCGAAGGCGGCGCGCTCGCGGGCGGCGCGGGCGCTGCGATCGAGCCTGGAGACCACCACGATCACCAGGAACGCCAGCGGCATGGAGAACAGCGCCGGGTGGTCGTAGGGGTAGATCGCCTCGGCGTTGCCCAGTACCGCCACCCACACCGCCGGCGACAGGATCACCAGCACCAGGGCGGTGACCAGTCCGGCGAAGCCGCCGGCCAGGGCGCCCTGGGTGGTCAGATCCTTCCAGTACATGGCCATGATCAGCACCGGGAAGTTGGTCGAGGCGGCGATGCCGAAGGTCAGGCCGACCAGGAAGGCGACGTTCTGCTGCTCGAACAGGATGCCCAGGCCGATGGCGACGATGCCCAGGCCGACGGTGGCGATGCGGGTCACGCGCATCTCGTCCTTCTCGCTGGCCGTGCCCTTCTTCCAGACGGTGGCGTAGAGGTCGTGGGAGATCGCCGAGGCGCCAGCCAGGGCCAGGCCGGCGACCACCGCGAGGATGGTGGCGAAGGCCACGGCGGAGAGGAAGCCGAGGAACAGGTTGCCGCCCACCGCCTTGGCCAGGTGCATGGCCACCATGTTGCCGCCGCCGATCAGCGCGCCGGCGGTATCGCCGCCGACGAAGAACTGTGGGTCGCTGCCGACGATGACGATGGCGGCGTAGCCCAGCACCATCACCACCAGGAAGAAGAAGCCGATGAAGCCGGTGGCGTAGAACACCGATTTGCGCGCTTCCTTGGCGTTGGGCACGGTGAAGAAGCGCATCAGGATGTGCGGCAGGCCGGCGATGCCGAACACCAGGCCGAGGGACAGCGAGGCGGCGTTGATCGGGTCGGCGAGCATCGAGCCGGGGCCCATGATGGCCCAGCCGCTGGCGTGCGCCTCCACCGCGCGGCTGGCCAGGGTCTCCAGGCTGAAACCGAACTCGGCCAGGGCCAGGAAGGCCAGGGTGGTGCCGCCGGACAACAGCAGCACGGCCTTGATGATCTGCACCCAGGTGGTGGCGATCATGCCGCCGAAGATCACGTAGACCAGCATCAGCACGCCGACCACCATTACCGCGGTGCTGTAGTCGAGGCCGAACAGCAGCTTGATCAGCTGGCCGGCGCCGACCATCTGCACCACCAGGTAGCAACACACCACGGTCAGCGAGCCGAACGCGGCGAAGGTGCGGATGCGGGTCTGGTCGAGGCGGTAGGAAACGATGTCGGCGAAGGTGTAGCGGCCCAGGTTGCGCAGGCGTTCGGCCATCAGGAAGGTGATGATCGGCCAGCCGACGAAGAACGCCACGGTGTAGATGAAGCCGTCGTAGCCCCTGGCGAACACCAGGCTGGACAGGCCCAGCAGGGTCGCCGCCGACATGTAGTCGCCGGCGATCGCCAGGCCGTTCTGGAAGCCGCTGATGCCGCCGCCGGCGGTGTAGAAGTCGGAGGTGGACTTGGTCTGCCGCGCGGCCCACCAGGTGATCGCCAGGGTGCCCATGACGAACACGAAGAACATGGCGATGGCGTGCAGGTTCAGCGGCTGCTTGGCGGCCAGCGCCGGCGCGGCGCTGGCCGCCAGGGGCAGCAGGCCGAGCAGGGCGGCGCTGCCGATGAGGAGGCGGCGGTTCATTGCAGATCCTCCAGCAGTTCGGCGCCGAGCGCGTCGAAACGGGTGTTGGCGACGCGCACGTACCAGCCGGTGAGCAGCCAGGACAGCACGATGACCGCGGCGGCGGCGGGGATGCCGACGGTCAGCTGGCTGCCGCTGCCCAGCGGCGCATGCAGCCACTGCGGGGCGAACGCCACCACCAGCATGAACAGGTAGTAGCCGCCCAGCACCAGGGCGGTCAGCGACCAGGCCAGCCGCGCGCGGCTGCGTGCCAGTGCCTGGAACTTGGGGTTGGCGCGGATGCGCTCGCAACTCTGCGCGTGGGACAACTCGGGTTGGCTCATGGTACGGCTCCTTTGTTTTTGTTGTGCCTAGACTTGCGGCGGGCGACACGACATGGCCATTCGATAAAAGGCGCTGGAGGCTGGAAAGCTGAACGAAAAGCCCGGCTTGCGAGCGGCTTCGGGCCGCTCGTCGTTCAGCCTCCAGCCTTTCAGCGCTGTTTTCGGTCGTTTGCGCTGCGCCTCAGAGGGCCCTGGCCATGTCGCGCAGGACGAACTTCTGGATCTTGCCGGTGCTGGTCTTCGGCAACTGGGTGAAGACCACCGTGCGTGGCACCTTGAAGCTGGCCAGGTGCTCGCGACAGAAAGCGATGATGTCGGCTTCGCGCACGCCCTGCTGGTCGGCCTTGGCGGTGATGAAGGCGCAGGGCGTCTCGCCCCACTTCTCGTCCGGGCGCGCCACCACCGCGGCCTCCAGTACCGCCGGGTGACGGTAGAGCACGCCCTCGACCTCGATGGTGGAGATGTTCTCGCCGCCGGAGATGATGATGTCCTTGAGCCGATCCTTGATTTCCACGTAGCCGTCCGGGTGGCACACGGCCAGGTCGCCGGTGTGGAACCAGCCACCCTCGAAGGCTTCGGCGGTGGCGCTGGGATTCTTCAGGTAGCCCTTCATCACGGTGTTGCCGCGCATGAAGATCTCGCCGATGGTCTGGCCGTCGCGCGGAGTCGGTTCGAGGGTCTTGGGGTCGGCGACCATCAACCCCTCCAGGGTCGGGTAGCGCACCCCCTGGCGGGCCTTGATCTCGGCGCGCTGCTCCAGCGGCAGCTCGTCCCACTCGGCGTGCCAGGCGCACAGGGTGACCGGGCCGTAGACCTCGGTGAGGCCATAGACGTGGGTGACCTTGATGCCCATTTCCTCCACGGCGCCGATCACCTTGGCCGGCGGCGCGGCACCGGCGACCATGGCCTGAACCGGATGGTCGATGGCCGCCTTGGCCTCGGCCGGCATGTTCACCAGGGCATTGAGCACGATGGGCGCGCCGCACAGGTGGGTGACCTGCTCGTCGCGGATCAGGGTGAGGATCTTCTGCGGGTCGACCCGGCGCAGGAACACGTGCACGCCGGCCAGCGCGGTGATGGTCCAGGGGTAGCACCAGCCGTTGCAGTGGAACATCGGCAGGGTCCACAGGTACACCGGGTGGTTGCCCATGGCCCAGGTCATCTGGTTGCCCATGGCGTTGAGGAAGGCGCCGCGGTGGTGGTAGACCACGCCCTTGGGGTTGCCGGTGGTGCCGGAGGTGTAATTGAGCGAGATGGCGTCCCATTCGTCGCCCGGCCACGACCAGGCGAACTGCGGGTCGCCTTCGGCCAGCAGCGCTTCGTAGTCGAGGTCGCTGACCGCCTGGCCTTCGCCGTACTCGGGATCGTCCACGTCGATCACCAGCGGCGGGTGGTCGAGCATGCCGATGGCGGCGTGGATCACGTCGAAGAACTCGCGGTCGGCGATCAGCACCTTGGCCTCGCCGTGCTGCAGCATGAAGGCGATGGCCTCGGCATCCAGGCGCACGTTGAGGGTGTTGAGCACCGCGCCGATCATCGGCACGCCGAAATGCGCCTCGAGCATGGCGGGGATGTTCGGCAGCATCACCGCCACCGTATCCCCCTTGCCGATGCCGCGTCCGGCCAGGGCCGACGCCAGGCGCCGGCAACGGGCGTAGGTCTCGGCCCAGTTGCGGCGGATCGAGCCGTGGATCACGGCGGGGTAGTTCGGATAGACGCTGGCGGTACGCTCGATGAAGCTGAGCGGAGACAGGGCGATATGGTTCACGGCGGCAGGGGCGAGACCCTGTTCAAAGATCGACATGCTGGGCACCCGGTGGCTGATTGTTAGCTCTTTATGTCCGATGCTCCTCGGCTGTTCCGGGGGCTCGGTTAGGTATTCAGGGTGCTTTATATATCAATCTCGGCCATGTATGGAAGTAGTACCTGAGTATTATGGTATATCTACTATATATGATGGCGTCGTGCTGAATGTATACAGCCATCCGCGCGGCGTGGCGATATGCTGGGCTCCCTTCGAGACAGGAGCCCCGATGACTCATACCCCGGTTCGCTTGCATACCTGGTTGCGCCTGCAGCGCGAAGGCGTGCCGCTGGCGGCCCGCGCCGACGCCCTGTGCCAGGCGCTGCGCGGCTGCCCCGAGGTGCGCCAGGCGTTCTACCTGAGCTGGCAGGAAGGCGCGCGCATCTACAGCCACGAGGGCAGCGCCCAGCACCTGCCGCCGGGCCAGGGCGATCCCATGCAGGCCAGCGACCAGGCGCTGTTCGAGCGGCTGGCCGACGAGGGGCGGATCGCCCTGGATCGGCTGCGCCTGCTCGACTGCTGGCTGTCCGGCCGCCTGCGCCGCGCGGCCATCAGCCATGGCCAGGTGTTCGACCTGGCGCTGCAGCCGGGCCAGGCCGGGCTGCTGCTGGTCGAGGTGCACGAAGGCGTGAGCCTCGACTGGCTGGGCTGGGTGGCGGAACTGCTGGGCACCCTGCTGGCCATGGCCAACGGCCTGCTGCGCGGTTCGCCGTTGCTGGGCCACGATCCGCAGCCGAGCCTGCTGCTGGACGCCCGGGCGCGCCCGCTGGAGCTGAATGCCGCGCTGCTGGCGCTGCTCGCCGAGCGGCCGTTGAACGAGGTGGCGGGCTTCCTGCCGGTGAACCACCGCTCGCTGGTGCGCGCCTGCCTGGCGCAGCGGCGGGCCATCGAGGAGGTGGAGGCCGAGTGTGGGGAACGCATCCTGATCTGGGTCTTCATTCCCGACCCGCAGGAGAACCGGGTGCTGGCCCGCTGCCGCGACGCCACCCGGGAGATTGGCGCCGAGCGCGAGGCGGCCAAGGCGCGGCGTCTGTACCGGCTGATCACCGAGAACACCACCGACCTGATTTCCCGGCACACCCCGGACGGGCGTTTCCTCGATGCGTCGCCAGCGTCCTGGACGCTGCTCGGCTACTGGCCGGAGTCGCTGCGCGGGCGGCCGGCCCAGGGCCTGTTCCATGCCCAGGATCTGGCGCAACTGGTGCAGCGCGCCCGGGATGCGCTGGAGCAGGACGGCTACCACACCATGACCTTCCGCATCCGCCACCGCGACGGCCACTATCTCTGGTTCGAGACCGCCAGCCGGGCCATCCGCGAAACCTATACCGGCGCGGTGGTCGAGGTGGTCAGCGTATCGCGGGACATCACCGCGCGGGTGCAGGCCGAAGAGAACAAGCGGCGCCTGGCCGAAGTGGTGGAAGCCAATACCGACCCGGTGCTGTTCCTCGACCCCGAGGGCCGGGTCACCTACCTCAACCCGGCCGCCCGGCGCATGCTCGAACTCGGCGACGGGCAGGCGATGCCGACGCTCGCCGAGCTGTTCGCCAGCGACGACCTGCAGCGCCTGCGGCACGCCGGCTGGAGCGCCGCCGAGCGAACCGGGGTGTGGAGCGACGACTGCCGCCTGCAGCCGCTGCACGGCGGCGTCTCGGTGCCGGTCTCGCTGGTGCTGCTGGCGCACCGGGCGGCGGGAGGCGAACGCTACTACTCGCTGGTGGCGCGCGACATGACCGAGCGCGAACTGCGCGAGGCGCAGCAGCGCCGGCACCAGGACGAGCTGGCGCATACCGCGCGCCTGGTGACCCTGGGCGAGCTGGCCTCGGGCATCGCCCATGAAATCAACCAGCCGCTGGCCGCCGTGGTCAATTACGCCAGCGCCAGCCAGCGCTACCTGCAGTCCCTGGGCCGCAACCCGCAGGCCGTCGAGCGCGTGGCCCAGGGCCTGCTGCGCATCACCGAACACGCCAACCACGCCTCCGCGGTGATCAAGCGGCTGCGCGCCTTCCTGCGCAAGGGCCAGCGGCGCATGCAGGCGCTCGACGTGGCCGAGGTGGCGCGCGAGGCGGTGCGCCTGTGCGCCTGGGAGGCCGGCGCCAGCCAGGTGCTGATCCAGGAGCGCTTGCCGGCCGGCCTGCCAACGGTGTACGCCGACCGGGTGCTGCTGGAGCAGGTGCTGCTCAACCTGCTGCGCAACGCCATCGACGCCAACCGCGAGGCGCACCCGGGTCAGGCCTCGGATATCCTGCTGGAGGCCACGGCAGCGGCCGACGGCGCCCTGCACGTCAGGGTCTGCGACCAGGGGCCGGGGCTTGGCGAGGACGAACTGCAGCGGATCTTCACCCCGTTCTACACCAGCAAGCCGGATGGCCTGGGGCTCGGGCTGTCGATGAGCCGCAGCATCGTCGAGGGCTTCGGCGGCGCGCTGGAGGCCCGGCCGTATCCGGGCGGCGGCCTGTGCCTGACCTGTCGCCTGCCGCCAGCACGCAGCGACGATGTGGATGCCTGAGACAGGCCCCTGGCAGCGGCGGCGGCCGCCTGCCAGGGGCCGCGGAAAACAATAAGAGGAATAACGGATGACCCTGCAACAGCAACAACTGGTCTATGTGGTCGACGACGACCAGGGCATGCTCGACTCGACCGTCTGGCTGTTCGAATCGGTCGGTCTCAAGGCCGTGCCCTTCACCAGCGGCCGTGCCTTTCTCGAGGCCTGCGACGCCAGCCTCAACGCCTGCGTGCTGCTCGACGTGCGCATGCCCGGCATGGGCGGGCTGAACGTGCAGGAGGAAATGCGTGCCCGCGGCCTCGACCTGCCGGTGATCTTCGTCAGCGGCCATGCCGACGTGCCGATCGTGGTGCGGGCGTTCAAGGCCGGCGCCCGCGACTTCATCGAAAAGCCCTACAACGAGCAACTGCTGCTCGACAGCGTGCAGCAGGCGCTCAGCAGCATCGACGCCAGGCGCTCCGGCAGCAGCGGCTACAGCCAGTTGCAGGAACGCCTGGCCAGCCTCACCCCGCGCGAGCGTGACGTGTTGCTGCCGCTGGTGCAGGGCTACACCAACCGCGAAATCGCCGAGCAACTGGCGATCAGCGTGAAGACCGTCGACCTGTATCGGGCGCGGGTGATGAAGCGCATGCAGGCCGAACGCCTCGCCGATCTGGTGGGCATGGCCATCGTCGCCGGGATGATCGATCCGCTCGACCCGCGCGGCGGCTGAACGGCGAGCATAGGAGCCGTCCGCGGTTTCCCACGTGCCGGCGAGTGTAGGAGCCCCGACCTCGGGGCGATGCGTTTGCAGCCCCGCCGCGAAATCGCGTCATGCCCCCTATTCGCCGCCGGGGTGCGGCTACGCCCGGGCGAGACTTGGATATCGTATTGCAGTGCGCATGTGACGAGCCTGGATCAGCGGCCCAGGCGGCGGAGTTCGTCCGATTCGACGATACGCACGCCCTTGTCCTCTTCCAGGGCCAGGCGCCAGAGCGCGCGGGCCAGGGCGGTGACCTCGATGGCGCGGTGCCTGCCCGGCAGCCAGCGCATGAAGGGGGCGGCCAGGCGTTCGCCCAGGCGGAACTCGTTGCGCGGGCCGAGCAGCAGGGAAGGGCGGGCCAGGGTCAGTTGCGGCCAGTCCTGGGCCTTGAGCGCTTCCTCTGTTTCGCCCTTGACCCGGTTGTAGAACACCGATGAGCCCGGGTTGGCGCCGATGGCGCTGACCACCAGCAGATGGCGTGCGCCCAGCTCCCGAGCGCGCTGGGCGAAGGCCAGCACCAGATCATGGTCGACCGTGCGGAAGGCCGCCTGCGAGCCGGCCTGCCTGATGGTGCTGCCCAGGCAGCAGAAGGCGGTGTCGATCGGGCCATTGAGCCGCGGCAGCAGTTCGAGCAGCTCGCCCACCGGATTTTCCAGATGCAGGTGTTCGGCCAGGGGCTGGCGACTGGGCGCCAGCACGCGCTCGACGGTGGGCTCGTTGAGCAGGCGATCGAGCAGGTGTTCGCCGGTCATGCCGGAGGCACCTGCCAGAAGGATATGCTGGGGTGTCAGATACATGCTCGTTCCTCGACTGCTGTTCGATGGATTGCCGCTGGCTTCGTCGTCCGTCGGTTTATTAGAGGGCTGCGTCCGATCGATCGTTCAGGGCCGCGTCAGCCTGTTCCCTGCGCAGCGTGTTCCACTGCCTCAGTACGGCCGGCGGCGCCCAGATCTGCGGCTCGGAGGCTTCGAAACCGTCCTCCAGTTCGCGTTCGGCGACCCGTTGGCTGGCCAGGTCGAAGGCGTGCTGCAGGTCGTCCGTCTGGTTCAGGGCTTCGGCGAACAGGGCGCGGCCGAAGTAGGTGAAGTCGTTTTCCTCGGAGCAGCCGAACGAGACCCGATCCGCGCGCGCGGCGGTCATCAGCAGGGTCTTGTCGTCCTTCAGCGCGGGAATGAAACCGCCGGAGTAGCAGGCCGAGATCACCACGACCTTGTGTCGGTCGCCCAGCGGTTGCAGCAGCCGTGCCAGTTCGCTGGCCGGCAGGTCGGACAGTTGCAGGCGCGGTTGATCCAGATTCAGTTCGTGCCCGCGCGAGCCGTGGCTGGTCAGGTAGAGGAAGATCAGGTCCTCCGGGCCGCTGCGGTCGGCCAGGGCCTGCAGCGCCCGGCCGAGGTTTTCCCGGGTGGCCAGGGGGCGGTCGGCGAGATGGTCGCGGTGGTTGGCCAGGGTGATGCGGCCATGGGCGGCGAAGCGCTCGCCGAGCAGTTCGGCGACGTAGTCGGCTTCGCGCAGGAACACGCTCTGCTTGCCGTCGCCGGCCAGGGTCAGGGCGTAGAGCTCGACCCGGGGCGTCGAGAGCGGCAGGGCGGCGATGGCCTGCTCGAGCAGCCGACCCTGTTGCAGCAGGCCGATTTCCAGGGGATCGGGCAGGGCGTTGCCCTGTTCGTCCCTGACGCGCAGGCCGCGCAGCCAGGTGCCCTGTTGCCGCGTACCGTCGGCCAGCGTCAGGCTGCCCGCGCCATTGAACTGGCCATTGGCGAAGCGCCCCTGGTAGACGCTGCCGTCGGCCTGGGCCAGGCGGCCTTCGCCCTGGTAGCGCCAGTCGCGGAACTGGCCGCGGTAATGGCTGCCGTCGCTGCCGTGGAACTGGCCCTGGCCGGTCAGCGCGCCGCCGACGAAGGTGCCGCTCCAGACATCGCCGGCGGCGCTCTGGAAACGGCCCTTGCCATGGAACAGGCTGCCTTGCAGCTCGCCGTCGTACAGATCGCCGTCGCTGTTGCGGTAACTGCCGGCGCCCTTGAGCTGGCCGGCGACGAAGGTGCCGGAGAGCTGGTTGCCGTATTCGTCTTCGCGCACCCCCTGGCCGTCGGGCAGGCCACGCACGAAGCGCCCATGGAAACTGCTGCCGTCGGCTTGCTCCAGCTGGCCCAGGCCGTGGAAACGGCCCTTGCGGAACTCGCCGCGATAGACCTGGCCGGCCTGGCTCAGGGTGCCTTCGCCCGAGAAGCTGCCGTCGGCGAAGCCGCCGACATAGTGCTCGCCATTGGCGCCCCGCCACTCGCCCTGACCGTCGCGCTGGCCATCCTTGAAGGTCCCGGAGAACCAGCTGCCATCGGCATGGTCGAGACGGCCCCGGCCCTGCAGCAGGCCATCCACCACCTCGCCGCGGTAGCGCGAACCGTCGGGCAGGACGGCATCCGCCGGCAGCAGCGGTTCGCCGTGACCGCAGGCCGCGAGGAGCAGGGCAAGGCTCAGGGGAGCCAGGGGCAAGAGGTGGCGCATGACAGGCGTCCCGGTCGGAAAAACGTCGACCGGAGTATGCCGCAAACCACCCTGCTGCGCTTGCCCGGGTGCTTTCAGGCGAAGCAGAGGGTCAGGGGCTCGGCGACGTAGGCGGGTTTTTCCTGGCCCTCGATTTGCAGCACGGCCCTGCCCTTGAGCAGCCACTGGCCGGGATTCTTCTCGTAGGCGTCGACCAGGCTCAGCGCCAGCCGCACCCGGACGCCGACCCTCACCGGCTGGATGAAGCGCACGCTGTCCAGGCCGTAGTTGACCACCATCTTCAGGCCCTCGGGCATGATCATCAGGCCTTCCATCAGCATCGGTATCAGCGACAGCGAGAGGAAGCCGTGGGCGATGGTGCCGCCGAAGGGCGTCTGCCTGGCGCGCTCCGGGTCGACATGGATGAACTGATGGTCGCCGGTGCAATCGGCGAAGCGGTCGACGCGGCTCTGGTCGATGGTCAGCCACGCGGAATGGCCCAGTTCCTTGCCGATGAAGTCTTTCAGTTGCGCTACGGGTACTGAGGTCATGCGGGTTCCTCGCGGACACGGTTGTTGTACTTGTTGTGCGAATCCATTGCTGCCTGCAGATCAGCACGCGGTTGGCCAGTGGTCAAGCCGGCGGCGTGGGCTGAATGGCGGATCATCAGGACGATGCCGCCGCCCGGCTGTTAAGCGCGGCGCATTGCCTGCCTATAATGGCGGCTTTTGCGGTGGGCCGCCGCATGACGTTTTCAGGAGGGGGTAAGCATGCTGCTTCGCGGGCTGTTCTGGCTGGTGCTGTGCCAATTGCTCGGCACGGCCATCAATGCGCTGTTCCTGCCGGTGCTGCCGGGGCCGATTCTCGGCATGGTGCTGCTGGTGGCGTTCCTGCTGCTGCGCGGCCAGGTCGACGAGCCGCTGCAGCTCGCCGCCAGCAGCCTGCTCAAGTACCTGCCGCTGCTGCTGGTGCCGCCGGCCGTGGGGGTGATGGCCTATGCCGAGGCGATCGTCGCCGACTTCTGGGCGGTGATCGGCGCTCTGGTGCTGTCGCTGATCCTGTCGCTGGTGTTCGCCGGCTGGATGATGCAGAAGCTGATCGAGCGCCAGGCGCGCCAGCGGGAGGAAGGATGATGCTCGACTGGCATGGGGCCTGGATGGCGGTCACCCATCATGCGCTGTTCGCGGCGGGCGTCACCCTGGGAGCCTACCAGTTGGCCATCGCCGTCTACGAGAAAACCCGCTGGGTATTTCTGCAGCCGGTGCTGGTGTCCACGCTGACGGTCATCGGCATCCTGCTGCTGTGCGGCCTGAGCTTCGACCAATACCAGAGCGGCGCCGAGGCGCTGACGGTGTTTCTCGGGCCGGCCACCGTGGCCCTGGCGGTACCGCTGTACCTCAACCTGCGGCGCATTCGCCAGGTATTCTGGCCCACGCTGTTGACCCTGCTGATCGCCGGGGTGGTGGCCACCGTGCTGGGCGTGGCGCTGGCCTGGGCATTCGGCGCCGAACACAGCATGCTGATGAGCATGGCGCCCAAGTCGGTGACCTCGCCCATCGCCATGCTGGTGGCCAGCCAGATCGGTGGCCTGGCCGCCCTGGCCGCGGTATTCGTGATGATCACCGGGGTGCTGGGGGCGATCATCGGCCCCTCCTTGCTACGCGGCTGCGGGGTGCGCCACCCTGCGGCGCTGGGCATGGCGCTGGGCATGACCGCGCACGCGGTCGGCACCTCGCGGGCCATGCAGGAAAGCGAGGAATGTGGCGCCTTCGCCGCGCTGGCCATGAGCCTCATGGGCGTGTTCACCGCGGTGCTGCTGCCGCTGGCCGTTGTCATACTGAGCTGAGGAGGGTGCCATGAACCTGCCCCTGTTTCCCCTGCATACCGTGCTGTTCCCCGGCTGCGTGCTGGACCTGCAGATCTTCGAGGCCCGCTACCTGGACATGATCAGTCGCTGCATGAAGCAGGGCGAGGGCTTCGGCGTGGTGTGCATCGTCGAGGGGCAGGAAGTCGGCGAGGCCGCCGAGCGCATCGCCCAGGTCGGCTGCGAAGCGCTGATCCGCGATTTCCAGCAGCGCCCCAATGGCCTGCTGGGCATTCGCGTGCAGGGCGGCCGGCGGTTTCGCGTGGCCCAGGCGCAGGTGCTGCCGGATCGCCTGACCGTGGCGCAGATCCACTGGCTGGACGACGAGCCGCGCCAGCCGCTGGCCGAAGAGCACGCCGACCTGCTGGCGCTGCTCGCCGCCCTGGCCGAGCACCCGATGGTCGCCAGCCTGGACATGGGCGCCGGGGCCGAAGGCCAGAGCGAACTGGCCAACAAGCTGGGCTATCTGCTGCCGTTCAGCGCCGAACAGAAGATCCGCCTGCTGGCCCTGCAGACCGCCCGGGAGCGGCTGGCCATGGTGCAGGACCTGGTCGAGCGGCTGCAGGGCGATACGCCCTAGCGGACGGCCGATAGGAGCGCTAGAGGCTGGAGGCTGAACGACAAGCAAACCCCATGGGCTCTTTCGTCCAGCTTTCCAGCCTCAAGCGTTTTTGATCGAAGGCCGAAGGCCGCTTTCGCCTTTAATACCGGTATATCTGTAGCCCCGTCGAGACCTTCCACAGTGCCAGGCTGCTGAGCAATAGCAGGCAGGTCGGTACGATCAGCCACCAGACCCGGGCCGGCAGCGCCGGCAATGGCGCTTGCCGTTGCAGCAGGGCCAGGCTCAGGGCGCACAGGCCGCAGGCCAGCAGGGCGCCGGCGATGATGTCGCTCGGCCAGTGCACGCCCAGGTAGACCCGCGACAGGGCGATACTCAGCGCCGGCAGGCTGCCCAGCAGCAGCCAGGTCAGGCGCAGGCGCGCGGGTTGCCCGCGGCCGGCGAGCACCGCCAGCGTCAGGAAGAAGGCGAACGAGGCCGAGCTGTGGCCGCTGGGGAAGCTGAAGCTGCTCAGCGGCTCGAGCAGCACCTCCGGACGGCTGCGTTCGAACAGGCCCTTGAGCGCGCCATTGGCCAGGGCGGTGCTGAGCAGGGCGCCGCCGGCGAACAGCAGCGCCTGCCACTGGCGTGTGGCGAGCAGCAGCAGGCAGAGCAGGATGGCGACCGCCAGCTGGGTGTCGAAATCGCCGAAGTGGGTGACCAGTATCACCAGGTGGTCGAACTGCGGGTTGCGCTGTTCCTGGATCAGCGCCAGCAAGCCCTGGTCGAGCTGACCCAGGTGCGGCCAGCCGATGAACAGGCCGAGCAACAGCAGCAGGCTGAGGCCGGCGGCGATCAGGCTGGCGCTGCGCTGTTCGCGCAGGCTGCTCTGCACGCTGAGCAGCAACAGGATCGCCAGCCCGCCGGCGACTGCCGCGGCCTGTGGCCAGAAGCCCGGTGGCAGGGGCAGGCGCAGGGCCGCGCCAGTGGCCCAGCCGGGCAACAGGTAGGCCAGCGACCAGCCGGCAGCCGCCAGCAGGCTGACGAGGATGAAGCGGCCCACGGGCATGCTCAGCATGCCGGCGACCATGGGCAGCATCGGCCGCAACGGACCGATATAGCGGCCGAGCAGCAGGCTGGCGACGCCATAGCGGCGGAAGTAGCTTTCCGCGCCGTTCAGCCATTGCGGATGGCTGCGCAACCCCGGCAGGCGGCGGATGTCCTGGTGGAAGTAGCGCCCCAGCCCGTAGGACAGGGCGTCGCCGAGCAGGCCGCCGAAATAGGCCAGCGCCAGGGTTTCCCACAGGCTCAGGACGCCGTTGCCGGCCATCACGCCGACGGCGAACAGCAGTACGGTACCGGGAACGATGATGCCGGCGATGGCCAGGCATTCGATGCAGGCGATGACGAAGATCGCCAGGCCCAGCCACTGCGGGTTGCCCGCGAGCCAGGTGGTGAGACTGTCGAGCCACTGGCCCATGGATGGACATCCTTCAGACGAGAGAACGCAGGCTTCGACCGTCGGTCGAGAGGATCGGTTTCCTCCGCGGCAGGCATGGCGGGGGATCATAGCAACGAGGCATGTCGAATTTTAGCGATAACAGCGCTGGAGGCTGAACGCTGAACGAAAAACAGATGCGATCAATCGTCCCGCTTTCAGCCTTCAGCGCTCTTGCTCGAAGCTGCTATCGAAAGGAGGCTTGTAAAACGAATATGACCTTCTGCCCGGCGCCGCTGGGCGTGGCGCGGCATGACGGCTATAATCAACAACTTTTTCCAACTGCCAGACCTGAGTTGCCATGACCGAGTCCGTGCTTGACTACATGACCCGCCTGGGGCGCGCTGCCCGCGAGGCTTCGCGCGTGCTCGCGCGGGCCAGTACCGCGCAGAAGAACCGTGCCCTGCAGGCGGCTGCCGAGGCGCTGGATGCCGCCCGCGCCGAGCTGGTGGCGGCCAACGAACTGGATCTGGCCGCCGGCCGCGACAATGGCCTGGAGCCGGCCATGCTCGATCGCCTGGCGCTGACGCCGAAGGTGATCGACAGCATGATCGAGGGCCTGCGCCAGGTGGCCACGCTGCCGGATCCGATTGGCGAGATCCAGGGCATGCGTTACCTGCCGTCCGGCATTCAGGTCGGCAAGATGCGCGTGCCGCTGGGCGTGATCGGCATCATCTACGAGTCGCGGCCGAACGTGACCATCGATGCCGCCAGCCTGTGCCTGAAATCGGGCAACGCCACCATCCTGCGCGGTGGCTCCGAGGCGATCCATTCCAACCAGGCCATCGCCCGCTGCATCCAGGCCGGCCTGGCCGAGGCCGGTTTACCGGCCAGTGCGGTGCAGGTCGTGGAGACCACCGATCGTGCCGCGGTCGGCGCGCTGATCACCCTGCCCGAGTTCGTCGACGTGATCGTGCCGCGCGGCGGCAAGGGCCTGATCGAGCGCATCAGCCGCGAGGCCAAGGTGCCGGTGATCAAGCACCTCGACGGGGTCTGCCACGTGTATGTCGATGTGGCGGCCGATATCGACAAGGCCATCCGCGTTTGCGACAACGCCAAGACCCAGCGTTACTCGCCGTGCAACACCATGGAAACCCTGCTGGTGCACGCCGCCATCGCCGCGCGCGTGCTGCCGCCGCTGGCCGCCATCTACCGCGACAAGGGCGTCGAGCTGCGCGGCGACGGGCAGACCCGGGCGCTGCTGGGCGGCGACGTGCTGGAGGCGAGCGAGGACGACTGGTACGCCGAGTACAACGCCCCGATCCTGGCGATCCGCGTGGTCGATTCCCTGGACGCCGCCATCGAGCACATCAATACCTACGGTTCGCAGCACACCGACGCGATCGTCACCGAGAACTTCAGCGATGCCCGGCGCTTCCTCACCGAGGTGGACTCCAGCTCGGTGATGGTCAACGCCTCGACGCGTTTCGCCGACGGTTTCGAGTACGGCCTGGGCGCGGAGATCGGCATTTCCACCGACAAGCTGCATGCGCGTGGCCCGGTCGGCCTGGATGGCCTGACCAGCGAGAAGTACGTGGTGTTCGGCGACGGTCACGTACGCACTTGATGGCAAACCCCAAGCGCATCGGCCTGTTCGGCGGCACCTTCGATCCGGTGCACATCGGCCATTTGCGCGGCGCCCTGGAAGTGGCGGAGTTCATGGGGCTGGACGAGTTGCGGCTGATCCCCAGCGCGCGGCCGCCGCACCGCGAAACGCCGCTGGTCGGTGCGCTCGATCGCCTGGCCATGGTCGAGCAGGCGGTCGTCGACCTGCCGCCGTTGCAGGTCGACGATCGCGAGCTGCAGCGCGAAAAACCGTCCTACAGCATCGACACCCTGGAGTCGTTGCGGGCGGAGCTGGCGGCGCACGATCAGCTGTTTCTGATTCTGGGCTGGGATGCCTTTTGCGGTCTGCCGGGCTGGCACCGTTGGGACGAGCTGCTGCAGCACTGCCATATCCTGGTGCTGCAGCGTCCCGATGCCGACAGCGAGGCGAGCGAGGAGCTGCGCAACCTGCTGGCGGCCCGTAGCGCCAGCGACCCGCTGGCGCTGAACGGGCCGGGCGGGCAGATTTCTTTCATCTGGCAGACGCCGCTGGCGGTGTCTGCCACCCAGATCCGTTCGCTGCTGGCGAACGGCAGGTCGGTGCGCTTTCTGGTGCCCGACGCGGTGCTGGCCTATATCAATGCCCACGGACTGTACCGTGGGTGAACCGGACACGAGGCAAACGAGTTACTTATGAAGAACCAAGACATGCTCAGCGAAGACCTGGTCAAACTGACCATCGCGGCACTGGAAGAGATCAAGGCGCAGGACATCACCACCATCGATGTGCGGGAAAAGACCAGCATCACCGATTTCATGGTGATCGCCAGCGGTACCTCGAGCCGCCACGTCAAATCGCTGGTCGATAACGTGCTGGAAAAGGTCAAGGAGCAGGGCGTGCGGCCGATCGGCAGCGAAGGCCTGGACAGCGGCGAGTGGGCGCTGCTCGACCTGGGCGACATCGTCGTGCACGTCATGCTGCCGACCGCGCGTCAGTTCTACGACCTCGAGCGCCTGTGGCAGGGCGCCGAGCAGAGCCGCGCGCAGCAAGGCAGCGAGCGCGAGTAAGGGCTTGCCGCGGTGCGTATCAAATTGATCGCGGTCGGTTCGCGCATGCCGCGCTGGGTCGAGGATGGCTGGCAGGAGTATGCCAAGCGCATGCCCGCGGAGCTGTCCCTGGAACTGCTGGAAATCCCGCTGACCACGCGTGGCAAGAATGCCGACGTGGCACGGATGATCCGTCAGGAGGGCGAGGCCATGCTGGCCAAGGTGCAGCCGGGGGAACGCATCGTCACCCTGGAAGTCGAAGGGCGACCCTGGAGCACCGAGCAACTGGCGGTCGAACTGGACAAGTGGCGCCTGGATGCGCGTACCGTCAACCTCATGGTCGGTGGCCCGGAAGGGCTGGCGCCGGAGGTCCAGGCGCGCAGCGAGCAGCGCTGGTCGCTGTCGCCGCTGACCTTGCCGCATCCGCTGGTGCGGATACTGGTCGGCGAGCAGCTCTATCGTGCCTGGACGGTATTGTCCGGCCACCCTTATCACAAATAGCCAGCAGTCGCCGATGCCCCAGCCGATCCGCCTCAAAGACCACGAAAAGGACGCGCGCCTGATCCGCAAGCGTGCGCTGGTCGGTGGGCTGTTCTTTCTGCTGCTGACCGGCCTGCTGGTGGCGCGCATGTACTACCTGCAGGTGGTGCAGTACGACTATCACTCGACCCTGGCCGAGAACAACCGCATCCATGTGCAGCCGATTCCGCCGAACCGCGGGCTGATCTACGACCGCAACGGGGTGATCATCGCCGATAACCGGCCCAGCTTCAGCCTGACCCTGACCCGCGAGCGCGCCGGCGACTGGGAACAGGTGCTGGACGTGATCGTCGAAGTGCTGCAACTGAGCGCCGACGAGCGGGAACTGTTCGAGAAGCGCGTGCGCCAGGGGCGGCGGCCGTTCGAGCCGGTGCCGGTGCTGTTCGAGCTGAGCGAGGAGCAGATCGCCCGCATCGCCATCAATCAGTTCCGCCTGCCCGGGGTCGAGGTGGTCGCGCAACTGGTGCGTCATTACCCGCAGCGCGAGCACTTCGCCCATTCGGTCGGCTACGTCGGGCGCATCAACGAGAAGGAGCTCAAGGAGCTCGATCCGGTGGAGTACAGCGGCACCCACCATATCGGCAAGACCGGCATCGAACGCTTCTACGAGGACCAGCTGCACGGCAAGGTCGGTTACGAAGAAGTCGAGACCAACGCCCGCGGCCGCGTATTGCGCGTGCTCAACCGCACCGACCCGGTACCCGGCAAGGACATCGTGCTGACCCTGGACGTACGCCTGCAGGAAGCGGCCGAAGCCGCCCTGGGCGGCCGCCGCGGCGCCATCGTGGCGATCCAGCCGTCGACCGGCGAAGTGCTGGCCATGGTCAGCCAGCCCAGCTTCGACCCCAACCCGTTCGTCACCGGCATCAGCTTCAAGGCCTACGCCGACCTGCGTGACTCCATCGACCGGCCGTTGTACAACCGGGTGTTGCGCGGCCTGTACCCGCCCGGCTCGACCATCAAGCCGATGGTGGCGGTGGCCGGGCTGGACGCCGGGGTGGTCACGCCGAGCTCGCGGGTGTTCGACCCCGGCTTCTACCAGTTGGCCAACCACAGCCACAAGTACCGCAACTGGAACCGCAGCGGCGATGGCTGGGTGGACCTCAACCTGGCGATCATGCGTTCCAACGACACCTATTTTTACGACCTGGCGCACAAGCTCGGCATCGACCGCCTGCACGACTACATGAGCCGTTTCGGCCTCGGTCAGCGCGTGTCGCTGGACATGTTCGAGGAAACCGCCGGCCTGATGCCTTCGCGCGACTGGAAACGCGCCCGTTACCGGCAGCCCTGGTACCCCGGGGAAACCCTGATCCTGGGCATCGGCCAGGGCTACATGCAGACCACGCCGCTGCAACTGGCCCAGGCCACGGCGCTGGTGGCCAGCCGCGGCAAGTGGATCCGTCCGCACCTGGCCAAGACCGTCGACGGACGGCTGCCCCATGACAGCGACCCGATACCCGATATCGTGTTGCGCGATCCCAAGGCCTGGGATTACGCGCGCCTCGGCATGGAACAGGTGATGCACGGCGCCCGCGGCACGGCGCGCAAGGTGGGCGACAGTGCCGCCTACCGCATCGCCGGCAAGAGCGGGACCGCGCAGGTGGTGGCGATCAAGCAGGGCGAGAAGTACGACCGCAACAAGGTGCAGGAACGCCATCGCGACCACGCCCTGTTCGTCGGCTTCGCCCCGGCGGAGAATCCGCAGATCGTGGTGGCGGTGATGGTCGAGAACGGCGAGTCGGGCTCCGGCGTCGGGGCGCCGGTGGTCAAGCAGGTGATGGACGCCTGGCTGCTCGACGAGAACGGCCAGCTCAAGGCCGAGTACGCGACCCCGAGCGCGAACGCGCCCCTCAACGCAGAGGTCAAGCTCCCATGAGCATGAGCAGCAGTTTCGACCGTACGCTGTCCAACGAAGACGTGCTGCGCCGCCGTTCCAGCCTGCTGCAGCGCCTGCACATCGACGGCATCCTGCTGTTGCTGCTGTTGCTGCTGGCCACCGGCAGCCTGTTCATCCTCTATTCGGCCAGCGGCAAGAACCTCGACCTGCTGATGAAGCAGGCCACCTCGTTCGGCATCGGCCTGGTGGCCATGCTGGTCATCGCCCAGTTCGAACCGCGCTTCATGGCGCGCTGGGTGCCCCTGGGCTACCTGTGCGGGGTCGGCTTGCTGGTGGTGGTCGACGTCATGGGCCACAACGCCATGGGCGCCACGCGCTGGATCAACATTCCCGGGGTGATCCGCTTCCAGCCGTCGGAATTCATGAAGATCCTGATGCCGGCCACGCTGGCCTGGTACCTGGCCAAGCGCAGCCTGCCGCCGAACCTCAAGCACGTCTGCGTCAGCCTCGGCCTGATCGTCACGCCCTTCGTGCTGATCCTGCTGCAGCCGGATCTGGGCACCTCGATGCTGATCCTCGCCTCCGGCGGCTTCGTGCTGTTCATCGCCGGCCTGCAATGGCGCTGGATCGCCGGCGCCGTGGCGGCCGTGGTGCCGATCGCGGTGGGCATGTGGCTGTTCGTCATGCACGATTACCAGAAGCGCCGCGTACTGACCTTCCTCAACCCCGAGAGCGATCCGCTGGGCAGCGGCTGGAACATCATCCAGTCCAAGGCCGCGATCGGCTCCGGCGGCGTGCTGGGCAAGGGCTGGCTGCTCGGCACCCAGTCGCACCTGGACTTTTTGCCGGAAAGCCACACGGACTTTATCATCGCCGTGCTCGCCGAAGAGTTCGGCCTGGTGGGTGTCTGTCTGTTGCTACTTTTGTACATCCTGTTGATTGCACGCGGTCTGGTGATTACCGTGCAAGCGCAGACACTGTTCGGTAAGCTCCTCGCCGGTGGCTTGACCATGACCTTCTTCGTCTATGTCTTCATCAATATCGGCATGGTCAGCGGTCTATTGCCGGTAGTGGGGGTTCCACTGCCGTTTATCAGTTATGGCGGCACGTCGTTGATCACGTTGTTGTCGGGGTTCGGAATTCTGATGTCCATCCACACACACCGTAAGTGGATCGCTCAGGCTTGATTGGGGTTAGGTATTCAATGCACACACTGCGTGGCTGGGCTGCACGGCATGCACACTGGCTGGCTCTGGCCGGCCTGCTCGGAGCGGCACAACCTGTGGTCGCCGGCGCTTACGAGAACTCGCCGTCGGTGAACGCGTTCATCGACGAAATGACCCGCGACTACGGTTTCGCCAGCGAGCAGCTGACGACCCTGTTCGCCGGCGTCGAACGCAAGCAGGCGATTCTCGATGCCATCTCGCGGCCCGCCGAGCGGGTCAAGCCGTGGAAGGAATACCGGCCGATCTTCATCACCGATGCGCGCATCAAAAACGGCGTGGCGTTCTGGAACCAGCACGCCGAGGCCCTGGCCCGCGCCGAGCAGGAATATGGCGTGCCGGCCGAGATCATCGTCGCCATCATCGGCGTGGAAACCTCCTACGGCGGCAATACCGGCAACTACCGGGTGGTCGATGCGCTGTCCACCCTGGCCTTCGACTACCCGCCGCGGGCGCCGTTCTTCCGCAAGGAGCTGCGCGAGTTCCTCATGCTGGCGCGCGAGGAGCAGGTCGATCCAGCCAGCCTGAAAGGTTCCTATGCCGGCGCCATGGGCCTGCCACAGTTCATGCCGAGCAGTTTTCGCGCCTACGCCGTGGATTTCGACGGCGACGGCCACATCAACATCTGGAGCAACCCGGTGGACGCCATCGGCAGTGTCGCCAGCTACTTCAAGCGCCATAAATGGCAGCCGGGGCAGCCGGTGGCCAGCCGGGCCTCGGTCAAGGGCGAGCAGGCCGAGCAGGGCCTGAGCAGCGGTCTGGATCCGGAGAAGAACGTCGGCGAGCTGCGCCGCCTGGGCTGGTCGAGCGCCGATGCGTTGAGCGATGATCTGCCGGTGACGGCCTTCCGCCTCGAGGGCGCCGAAGGCGCCGAGTATTGGCTGGGTCTGCCCAACTTCTACGTCATCACCCGCTACAATCGCAGCGTGATGTATGCCATGGCGGTCAATCAATTGTCCGAATTGCTGGTTCAAGCCCGAGGTGCCAATCAATGACCGGCCTGCCGTTCAAACTGGCCGCTTGCGGCGTCGTCGCGCTGCTGCTGGCGAGTTGCTCCTCCAGCCGCGCGCCCACCACCACCAGCGCGCCGACGCCGTCCGGCGGCTCGATCTCCGGGCCTGCCGACTTCAACCGTCCGCACAAGGATGGCGCGCCCTGGTGGGACGTCGACGTGTCGAAGATCCAGGACGCCATTCCCATGCCCCATTACGGGCCGGTCAAGGCCAGTCCCTACGTGGTGTTCGGCAAGCAGTACTACCCGATCAGCGATGCCCGCCGCTACAAGGCGGTGGGCCCGGCGTCCTGGTACGGCACCAAGTTCCATGGCCAGGCCACGGCCAACGGCGAAGCCTACGACCTGTATGGCATGACCGCCGCGCACAAGACCCTGCCGCTGCCCAGCTACGTGCGCGTGACCAACCTGGAGAACGGCAAGAGCGTGATCCTGCGGGTCAACGACCGCGGGCCGTTCTACTCCGACCGCATCATCGACCTGTCCTTCGCCGCGGCGAAGAAGCTCGGTTATGCCGAGCGCGGCACCGCCCAGGTCCGGGTCGAGGGCATCGACCCGACGGAGTGGTGGGCGCAGCAGGGGCGCCCGGTGCCCATGGTGCTGAGCCAGCCGCAGATGGCCAAGGCGCAGCCGGCGCCGGTGGCCCAGCCGCAGGCGCAGCCGGTCGGCGCGCCGCTCGAGCAGTATTCGCCGCCGCCCCAGCAGCACGCGGCCGCCACCGTGCCGGTGCAGATCGACTCAAAAAAAAACGATTCAGCCGCAGCCTCTGGCCTGTATCTCCAAGTGGGAGCCTTCGCCAATCCCGACGCTGCGGAGCTGCTCAAGGCCAAGTTGAGCGAGTCGGTGAATGCGCCGGTGTTCATCAACTCAGTGGTGCGCAACCAGCAGATACTGCACCGCGTACGGCTGGGGCCGATCAGCAGCCAGGGCGAGGCTGACCGAGTGCGTGACAGCATTCGCCTGGCCAACCTGGGACAACCGACCCTGGTCAAGGCGGACTGAGAGGGGAGGCGGGCGTGACGCCTGCCCGGCAACTTATCGGTCGGCCGCCTGACTAAGCAGTGGCGTCATCCGCCTGTCGAGCGGATGACGATCACACCTACACATGCCCGCAAGGGCCTGTTCGACCATCAGCGACTTCGAGAGACGGATGAATATCACCAGCTTTGCGCAACGCCTTTTCCTGTCACTTCTGCTGCTCGGCGCTTCCGCCGCCTGGGCCGATCAGACGGTGGTTCCGGCACCGCCGCAGCTGGCGGCCAAGTCCTATGTTCTGATGGACGCCGCCAGCGGCAGCATCCTGGTCGAGAACAATGGCGACCAGCGCCTGCCCCCGGCCAGCCTGACCAAGTTGATGACCGCCTACATCGCCACCCTGGAGATTCGCAACGGCAAGATCGGCGAGCAGGACATGGTGACCATCAGCGAGCATGCCTGGCGCACCGGTGGCGCGGCCTCGGGCGGTTCCACCATGTTCCTGCCGCTGAACAGCCAGGCCTCCGTGGACGACCTGCTGCACGGCATCATCATCCAGTCCGGCAACGACGCCAGCATCGCCATCGCCGAGCATATCGCCGGCAGTGAAGATGCCTTCGCCGATATGATGAACGCCACCGCCGAGCGCCTGGGCATGAAGAACAGCCACTTCATGAACTCCACCGGCCTGCCGCATCCGGAGCACTACTCCACCGCCCACGACATGGCGATCCTGGCGCGCGCGATCATCGACGAGGACGCCGAGCACTACGCCATCTACTCGCAGAAGGAATTTCTCTGGAACAACATCAAGCAGCCCAACCGCAATCTGCTGCTGTGGCGTGATCGCACGGTCGACGGCCTCAAGACCGGCCACACCCAGGAAGCGGGCTACTGCCTGGTCGCCTCCGCCGTGCGCGATGGCGCGCGCATGATCACTTCCGTATTCGGCACCGACAGCGAACAGGCCCGCGCGGCCGAAACCCAGAAGCTGCTGACCTACGGCTTCCGTTTCTTCGAGACCCGCACCTTCTACCAGAAAGGCACCGAACTGGCCCAGGCGCCGGTCTGGCAGGGCGTCGCGCGCCAGGTCAAGGCCGGTCTGGCCAAGGACCTGACCCTGACCCTGCCCAAGGGCCAACTGGAGAAACTGCAGGCCAGCATGAGCCTCGACCCGCAGATCGTCGCACCGGTCAATCAGGGTGACGTGATCGGCAAGGTCGAGGTGAAGATGGGCGATCAGGTGGTGCACAGCGCCGATCTGGTCGCCCTGGAAGCCGTCGAGGAAGGTGGTTTCTTCCGCCGCCTGTGGGATAGCATTCGTCTGTTCTTCTACGGATTGTTCAACTGAGAACCCGTCCATGATTTGCTGCGCGTCGGCCCTGCTGCGTTGAAAACAAGCTGGATCGCCAGCCCGGTCGGAAGGCCGCTTGCGGCTAACGCACTTTAAGTGCGGCCCCGAAGGGGCGAGCGAAGCGAGTTATGCTCATTTACAGCACGTAAACTCGAATGCGAGCCCAGTCCGCTTCCTCGCTTGTTTTTGTGGGGCCGCCTAGGCCTTGCATGGCTCTAGCTCGCAATATCATGAACAGGTTCTAATCTGGTTTTAAATCATGGACGTCCTCGACCTGAGGGCGTCTTGCATTGGACAGGCGAAAAGCCTGCAGTAACCGCCATGACCGATACCGACGTTCAAGCCCCGAAAATCGAATTCCCCTGTGAGCGCTATCCGATCAAGGTGATCGGCGAAGCCGGCGACGGCTTCGCCGACCTGGTGGTCGAGGTGATTCAGCGCCATGCGCCCGATCTCGACACCACCACCCTGGTGGCGCGCGACAGCCGCAATGGCCGCTTCCTCTCCGTACAGGTGCTGATCACGGCCACCGGCGTCGAGCAGTTGCAGGCGATTCACGTCGACCTGCGTGCCACCGGTCGTGTGCACATGGTGCTGTAGTGGCCTCGGCCGAACTCATCGTGCGCCATCTCGGGGTGGTGGACTACCTGCCGACCCTGGAGGCGATGCGGCGTCTCACCGCCGAGCGCGACGAACGGAGCGCCGACGAAATCTGGCTGCTGCAACACCCCGGCGTGTTCACCCAGGGGCAGGCCGGCAAGCCCGAGCACCTGCTGGCGCCTGGAGACATTCCGGTGGTGCAGGTCGAGCGTGGCGGGCAGGTCACCTACCACGGCCCCGGCCAACTGGTCGCCTACCTGATGCTGGATCTGCGCCGCCTGGGGCTGGGCGTGCGTGAGCTGGTCACGGCGATGGAGCGGAGCCTGGTCGATGTCCTGGCCGCTCATGGCGTCGAGGCGGCGCCCAGGGCGGATGCCCCCGGGGTGTACGTCAATGGCGAGAAGATCGCCTCGCTGGGGCTGCGGGTTCGCCATGGCTGCTCGTTCCACGGCCTGGCGCTCAACGTGGACATGGACATGTCGCCATTCCGGCGCATCAATCCCTGTGGTTATGCCGGGTTGCAAATGGTGCAACTGAGGGACCTGCTCGAGACGCCGCCGCGTTTCGACGAAGTGGCGCAGTGCCTCGAGCAGGCCCTGCGCCAGCGGCTGGGCTATAGCCCGGTCATGGGATGACGGCAAGCGAGTGTAGCAACCGTCCCGGGTATCGCTGCGCTCCACCCAGGCTACATATCAGGCAATGAATGCCAATCCCGGATCAGCCGAAGGTGTAATGGGGTGTCAATTCAGGTTCAGCGCCGGGATCAGGTTCTCGGCGACGCTCTGCCCCGGAACCGCGACCGGTGCCGCCAGGCCCAGGTTGTTCTTCTCGAACACGCGATCGGCCCGGTAGCTGGAGCGCACCAGGGGGCCGGCGGCGACCTCCATGAAGCCCTTCTGCAGGCCGATCTCGCGGTAACGGTTGAATTCCTCGGGACTCACCCAGCGCTTGACCGGCAGGTGATGGCGGGTCGGCTGCAGGTACTGGCCGAGGGTGACGATGTCCACGCCGATGGCGCGCAGTTCGTCCAGGGTTTCGAAGATTTCCTCGTCGCTCTCGCCCAGGCCGACCATCAGGCTGGTCTTGGTGATCACTTGCGGGCGGTGGCGCTTGGCATGTTCCAGCACCCGCAGGGTCTTCTCGTAGCCGGCGCGCGGGTCGCGCACGACATGGGTCAGGCGCTTCACCGTCTCGACGTTCTGGGCGAACACCTCCAGGCCGGAATCGACCACGCGCTCGATGGCCTGCAGGTCGCCATCGAAGTCGGGGGTCAGGGCTTCCACGACCACCTGCGGCGTACGCGCCTTGATGGCCTGGACACAGGCGGCGTAGTGCGCGGCACCGCCATCGGCCAGGTCGTCGCGATCCACCGAGGTCAGGACGATGTAGCGCAGCGCCATCAGCTCGACCGACTTGGCGGTATTCTCCGGCTCTTCCCGATCCAGCCAGCCGTTCGGGTTGCCCGTGTCCACGGCGCAGAAACGGCAGGCGCGGGTGCACACCGAGCCCATCAGCATGATGGTGGCCGTGCCATTGGACCAGCACTCGCCGATGTTCGGGCAGTGCGATTCCTGGCAAACGGTACTCAGGCGGTGCTCGCCGACATTGCGCTTGACGGCTTCGAAGCGGCTACCGCTGGGCGCTTTCACCCGCAGCCAGCTGGGCTTGGGTTCGAATACCTGGGGTTCGGCCGAGGCCCGGCGCTTCTGGCCGTCCTTGATGGCGGTGATACCCTGAGCCGTGCGGAATTTTTCGCCACTGGCAACGGGTTTGGGCGAGGCGGTATCGGACATCGAAAATCTGGACTCCGGTAGGAGGGGCTTCGTTGGCGAGGAGCTTGTGGCCGCCCGGCAGTGTATCACAGGCGGTTTCAGGCGGCAGGCTTCAGGCAACGTACGATGCTGGACAGGCATCGGGCCTGAGCCCTCACGCTTTGCAGCTTGCAGCTTGCAGCTTCAGAGCGAATAACGGCTCAGCTCGCGAGCGATCAGCAGGCGCTGGATTTCGCTGGAGCCCTCGTAGATCTGGGTGATGCGCGCATCCCGGTAATAGCGCTCCACCGGATAATCCTCCAGATAGCCGTAACCGCCATGGATCTGTATGGCCTTGGAGCAGACCCGCTCGGCCATTTCCGAG
Source organism: Phytopseudomonas dryadis (assembly GCF_004327355.1). GTDB lineage: Bacteria > Pseudomonadota > Gammaproteobacteria > Pseudomonadales > Pseudomonadaceae > Aquipseudomonas > Aquipseudomonas dryadis. The sequence goes on along the minus strand of NZ_QJUM01000003.1, from coordinate 102,112 downwards.
GCGAACAGCTTGGCCTGGGAGGCCTCGGACAGGCACGCCTGGCCCGCGCTGCGCAGGCGCGCGGCGTGCAGGATCAGCAGGCGTGCGGCACTGATCTGCGTATGCATGTCGGCGAGCAGGTTGGCGATGCTCTGGTGCTCGCCGATGGGCTTGCCGAACTGGCTGCGTTCGCGCGAGTAGCCCAGGGCGGCCTCGAAGGCGGCGCGGGCGATGCCCAGGGCCTGGGCGGCGATGCCGATGCGCCCGCCCTCGAGGTTGGACAGGGCGATGGACAGCCCCTTGCCGCGCTCGCCGAGCAGGTTGCGGGCATCGATGCGGCAGTCGTCGAGGCTGATGGCGCAGGTGTCGGAGGCGCGGATGCCCATCTTGTGCTCGCTGCGCTCGACGTTGAAGCCGCGGGTGGCGGTCGGCACGAGGAAGGCCGATAGCCCGCGCTTGCCCAGCTCCGGGTCGGTCACGGCGAAGACGATGGCCAGGCCGGCGCGGCGCCCGTTGCTGACGAATTGCTTGGCGCCGTTGAGCACCCATTGCTCGCCATGCAGCTCGGCGCGGGTGCGCAGGTTGTGGGCTTCGGAGCCGGCCTGGGGTTCGCTCAGGCAGAAGCAGGCGATGGTCTGGCCGCTGGCCAGCGCCGGTAACCAGGCGTCTTTCTGGGCCTGGCTGCCATACTTGAGCAGTGGCCCGCAGCCTACCGAGTTATGCACGCTCATCAGGGTGCCGGTGGCCGCATCGGCGGCGGAAATCTCCTCGACCGCCAGGGCGTAGGCCACGTAGTCGATGTAGCTGCCGCCCCATTGTTCCGGCACCAGCATGCCCAGCAGACCCAATTCGCCCATCTGCGCCACCACGGCGTCGTCGATCCAGCAGGCTTTCTCCCAGGCTCGGGCGTGGGGGGCGATCTCGCGGCGGGCGAAGTCCCGTGCGCTGTCGCGGATCATGCGTTGTTCTTCGCTCAGTTCGATGTCGTTCATGGCGACCTCCGTGTTGTTATTGAACGGTGCTGGCGTAGCCGGTTGTGCCTAGCCGCCGCACCGCCGGCAGGGTTGCCGGTGAGGCACCGCCCGGTCGGCGCGGATCGCGGCTGACGGGCTGTCCTGACAGCGTTGCTCACTGCGCGGACAATGGCAACTGGCAGGCGGATTCCCGCCCGGCGCGGGCGCCGTGCGATGGGCGCAGGAGAAAGGCGGCGGCCGGGGTCGGCCGCCGTTCGCGTCAGGGCTGCTGGCGCAGCTGGTTGAGCAGATTGCTGTCCGGGTAGCCATCGGCGGGCCAGCCCAGGTGCAACTGGAAGGCCCGGATCGCCTTGCGCGTATTGGCGCCGATGATGCCGTCGGCGTGGCCGGAGTCGAAGCCGCGGGCGCTCAGGCGTTCCTGCAGCTCGACGCGCTCGCTGCGGCCCAGTTGCCGGTCGCCCTCTGGCCAGGCCGCCTGCACGGTGCCACCACCACGCAGGCCATCGGACAGCAGACCGATCGCCAGGGCGTAGGAGGTCGAGTTGTTGTAGCGCAGGATGCTGCGGAAATTGCTCAGCAGCAGGAACGCCGGGCCGCGATGGCCGGCCGGCAACAGCAGCGTCGCGCTGGCATCGCCGCGGGCATGGGCGGGCAACGGGTTCATCGGTTGCACGCCCAGCGCCTGCCATTCGCTCAGGCTGCGGCGTACTTCCGGGTCGGCGAGGGCGTAGTCGAAGTTCTGCGGCAGGCGGACCTCGAAGCCCCAGGGCTGGCGCAATTGCCAGTTGGCGCTCTGCAGGTAGTGGGCCGCCGAGGCCAGCGCATCGCCGGAGGAGGTCCATACATCACGCTTGCCGTCACCGTCGAAGTCCACGGCGTGTTCGTTGTAGGTGGTGGGCATGAACTGGGTCTGGCCCATGGCGCCGGCCCAGGAGCCGACCAGGCTTTCCGGGGCGATATCGCCATGCTGGAGAATCTGCAGCACGGCCAGCAACTGGCTGCGCCAGAAGGCCTGGCGGCGTCCCTCGTAGGCCAGGGTGGCGAGGGAGCGAACCACGTTGTGGCTGCCGATGTTGCTGCCAAAGTTGCTTTCCAGGCCCCAGATGGCCACCAGCACTTCGGCATCGACGCCGTAGCGCTGTTCGATCTGGCCCAGCAGGGTGCGGTTCTGCGCCAGCAGAATGCGTCCGCGCGCGATGCGGCTGGGCGATACGGCGCCCTTGAGGTATTCCCATACCGGCCGGGTGAACTCCGGCTGGCTGCTGTCGGCCGCCAGTACGTCCGGGTTGGGCACGACGCCGACGAAGGCGCGGTCGAACAGGGTCGGGCTGATACCGGCGGCGAGGGCGTCGCTGCGCAGCAGGTCGCGCCAGTCTTCGAAACTCAGTCGCTGGGGTGCTGGCTGGGCGGCCGGGGCGCTTGCCGGGGCGGAGGTCTGCGCGGCGCTCGGGGTGGCCAGAGGCTGGGCGGGGGCTTCTGCGCAGGCCGTCAGCAAGAGCAGGAAGCTGGCCGTGGCGGTGAAGGGCAGGCCACGAGTGAACAGGTTGGGCATGGTGGTCTCAACACGTTTTGCAGGCGTCCACCTTAGCATGGATGAGGCCCTGTGCGGGCTGAGCGAGGTTTTTCAGGCCAGCGGCAAGAGAGAATGGCCGGAACAAACGCCAGCGTTGTTCTATCCCTCTGCCTTCGCGAGGGAGGCGGGAGCGGAGGATGGCAGGTGCGCCAAGCCCATAAAAAATGGCCGGGAGCTATTTTAACGTCGCTTGCGACGGCCCGAAGGGTGGCCGCCAGGGCTATGGCAGGCCATAAAAAAAGCCTCCCAGTTTTGCTGGGAGGCTTGGCGGCGGTAGCTGCCTTTTCCTTTGCCGGGCCGCTCCTGGCGACAGCGGAAGAGGGGTTGGGCGGCGATGGATTTGGCCTTGTTCGGGCGTGCTGCTTTCTTGCTCATGGCGTGTCCTCGGTCTGCGCTCGCACCCCGGCGAGCGGGGTGGATCATGCGCCGCTGTACAGAAAATGTCCAGATGCCGCACCAGGAGCTGCAGCGCCAGACGGTTTGCCGCGAAGACCGCGGCGGATCATTCGCCCAGGGGCAGGCGCTGACCGGCCATCATCAGGGCCAGGCGCGCCAGGCTGTTCCAGGGGTCGCCGGGCGCCTGGCCCTTGACCTGGGCATCGATGCGCTGGGCATCGATCAGCAACTGCTTCCAGCGCGTTGCCGAGTGACGCTGCAGGGCCTTGCTGACCAGGGGGCGGCGCTTGTCCCACACCGGGGGGCGGGCGGAGGCGAAGGCCTTTTCCAGAGGGATGCCCTGGCTGTACTGATGGGAAATATTGGCCAGCTGGCGCAGTTCACGGGCCAGCATGGCGACGATGAACAGCGCTTCCTGGCCTTCGCCGCGCAGGCCCTGGAGCATGCGCAGGGCGTGCCCGGCGTCGCCGCTGAGGATGGCTTCGATCAGGCCGAAGACGTCGTAGCGGGCGCTGTCGGCCACCGCGGCCTGCACGGTGCCGGCGTCGATCTGCGCACCATCGGCCAGCAGCTTGAGCTTCTCGATTTCCTGGGCGGCGGCCAGCAGGTTGCCCTCCACGCGGGCGGCGATCAACTCCACGGCTTCCTGGGTGGCGTTCATGCCGGCCTGGGACAGGCGCTGGCGGATCCATTGCGGCAACTGGTTGGCGTCCACCGGCCAGATCTGCACGAACTGACAGTGCGGGCCGTCGATCAGCGCCTTGGCCCATTTGCTTTTCTGCGTGCTGCCGTCGAGCTTGGGCAGGCTGATCAGCAGCAGGGTGTCTTCCGGCGGCCGGCCGAGGTATTCGATGATGGCCGCGGCGCCCTTGTCGCCCGGCTTGCCATTGCCGATGCGCAGTTCGATGACGCGCTTTTCGGCGAATAGCGACAGGCTCGCGCCGGCCTCGTAGAGCAGGCCCCAGTCGAAATTGGCTTCGGCATGGAACACTTCGCGCTCGCTGAAACCCTGGGCACGGCTGGCGCCGCGGATGGCGTCGGCGGCTTCCTGGCACAGCAGCGGTTCGTCGCCACACACGACGTAGACGGGCGCCAGCGGGCCTTGCAGGTGTTTGCCGAGTTGGGCGGGGGCGAGTTTCATGCGTTTCTAACCTGAGAGGCCGAAGGAGCGCCCCATCCGTCTTGGAGCCTGTTCACGATTTCGACGAGCCTTCACATGCAGTGGCAGCAAAGCGGCGGAAGCGGTCGTAGGGTGGATGACGCTTTTTTCATCCACCATTGTGATCGCGTGGTGGTGGACGGATGAAGCGCCGTCCACCCTACGACTGAACCTGAGGGGCCAAAGCTTCAAGCCGCAAGCTACAAGAGAGAAGCTGGAGCGCTGCGGATCGCTCCCAGCTTGTAGCTGCTTACTGCACCGGCAGTTCGATGGGTGATTGCTGCGGCTGCGCGGCCTCGCGCTGGCGCGCGGCTTCGAGGGCGTCGGCTTCGGCCTTGGCCTTGGCTTCGGCGGTCTGTTGCAGGGCATCGAGCTGATCCGGGGTGATCAACTGCAGGCGCTGGGCCAGTTGCTGCACCAGGTCGCGGCGCATTTCCGTGCTCAGCTGTGCGGACTCTTGATCGTTGCTGACCAGGTTGTTGGCGTCCTGCACGTAGTAGGTCTGCACTTCGAGCTGGTTGCGCATCAGGACCAGGTCCTTGGCCCCGCGGATCTCGTAGTCGAGGGTCAGGGTGCGCTCGTATTCGGCGCTGCGCGCGGCACTGGTGTAGCTGGCGGTGCGCTGCCTTTCCTGCTCGTTGGCCAGGTACAGCTTGTAGGCGGCGCCCGGGTAGACGCGCACGCCATTGCTCTCCAGCACGTCGCGCACCTCGCGGACGGTAGCGCCGTAGGCGTTGCGCGCGCTGACATCCAGCTCGCTCAGGGCGAACTGGACGTCGCCGGTGCCGCGCAGTTGGAAGCCGCATGCGCCGAGCAGGCCAGCCAGGCCGATTACCAACAGATTGCGCTTGATCATCTCGTTATCCTCTTGTCCTGCCGGTTCCGCTGACCGGGCATGGCCGAAACTCTAGACTGGATGCCGGTCGTCCAGGGGCGACCGGCACTTCCCTGTCGCCTCAGTTGGCGACGATATTGACCAGCTTGCCGGGCACCACGATGACCTTGCGGATCGTCAGCCCCTCGGTGAAACGTTGTACGTTCTCGTTGCCGCGTGCCGCCGCCTCGATGGCTTCGCGGCTGGCATCGGCCGGTACGTCGATCTGCCCGCGCAGCTTGCCGTTGACCTGGATGACCAGTTGCAGGCTGTCCTGCACCAGGGCCGATTCGTCCAGTGCCGGCCAGGCGGCGTCGATGATCGCCTCCTCGTGGCCCAGCTCCTGCCACAGCGCATGGCTGATGTGCGGGGTGATCGGCGCCAGCAGCAGGGCGACGGTTTCCAGGCCTTCCTGAAGCAGGGCGCGCTGCTGATCGGTATCCTGGGCGGCTTTCTCCAGCACGTTCATCAGGGTCATCACCGCGGCAATGGCGGTGTTGAACTTGTGGTGCTGGCCGACATCCTGGGTGGCCTGCCTGATCGCCAGGTGGATGGCGCGGCGCACGTCCTTGCCGGCGTCGTCCAGCGTGCCGGCGTCGAGTACGCCGGGCAGGCCCTGGCTGACGTGAGCCTGGGCCAGACGCCAGACGCGGCGCAGAAAACGGCTGGCGCCTTCGACACCGGAGTCCGACCATTCCAGGCTCATGTCGGGTGGCGAGGCGAACATCATGAACAGGCGGCAGGTGTCGGCGCCGTAGGCATCGATCATGGCCTGCGGGTCGACGCCGTTGTTCTTCGACTTGGACATCTTCTCGGTGCCGCCGATTTCCACCGGCAGGCCGTCGCTTTTCAGCCGGGCGGCGATGACCTTGCCCTTGGCGTCGCGCTCGATCTCGACGTCGGCCGGGTTGAACCAGTCCTTGCCGCCGTTCTCGGCGATGCGGAAGTAGGTGTCGGCGACCACCATGCCCTGGGTCAGCAGGTTCTTGAACGGCTCGTTGGACGACAGCAGACCTTCGTCACGCATCAGCTTGTGGAAGAAGCGCGCATAGAGCAGGTGCAGGATGGCGTGTTCGATACCGCCGATGTACTGGTCGACCGGCAGCCAGTGATTGGCCGCGGCCGGGTCGACCATGCCGCCGGTGTAGTGCGGCGAGGCATAGCGGGCGAAATACCAGGACGACTCGACGAAGGTGTCCATGGTGTCGGTTTCGCGCTTGGCCGGCGCCCCGCATTTCGGGCAGCTGCATTCATAGAATTCGGGCAGGCGCGCCAGCGGCGAGCCGGCGCCGTCGGGCACCACGTCCTCGGGCAGTACCACCGGCAACTGATCTTCCGGTACCGGCACGTCGCCGCAGGCGTCGCAGTGGATGATCGGGATCGGACAGCCCCAGTAGCGCTGGCGGCTGATGCCCCAGTCGCGCAGGCGGAACTGGGTGCGCGAGGCGCCCAGGTTCTTCTTCAGCAGGGCGACCTCGATGGCGTCGAAGGCGCCGGCGAAATCCAGGCCGTCGAATTCGCCGGAGTTGATCAGTTGGCCATGCTCGCCATAGGCGGCCTGCCAGGGCGCCGGCGTTTCGTCGCCGGCACTGGTGCGGACCACGGCCTTGATCGGCAACCGGTACTTGCTGGCGAATTCGAAATCGCGCTCGTCGTGAGCCGGTACCGCCATCACCGCGCCGTCGCCGTAGTGCATCAGCACGTAGTTGGCGACCCACACCGGCAGTTTCTCGCCGGTCAGCGGATGCTCGACGAACAACGGCGTCGGCATGCCGCGTTTTTCCTGGGTGGCGACGTCGGCCTCGGCCACGCTGCCGCTCTTGCATTCGTCGATGAAGGCCTGCAGCTCGGCGTTGCCCTGGGCGGCGAGGGTGGCCAGCGGATGCTCGGCGGCCACCGCGACGTAGGTCGCGCCCATCAGGGTATCGGGGCGGGTGGTGAAGACCTTCAGGGTGCCGGCTTCGCCGATCGAGGCCTGGTCGTAGGGGAACTGCACTTCCATGCCGCGGGATTTGCCGATCCAGTTGCGCTGCATGGTCTTGACCTGTTCCGGCCAGCCATCCAGTTCGTCCAGGCTGCTCAAGAGTTCATCCGCGTAGGCGGTGATCTTGAAGTAGTACATGGGGATTTCGCGCTTCTCGATCAGCGCGCCGGAGCGCCAGCCGCGGCCGTCGATGACCTGTTCGTTGGCCAGTACGGTCTGGTCGATCGGGTCCCAGTTCACGGTGCCGTTCTTGCGGTAGATCACGCCCTTTTCGAACAGGCGGGTGAACAGCCATTGTTCCCAGCGGTAGTAGTCCGGCTTGCAGGTGGTGACTTCGCGCGACCAGTCGATGGCCAGACCCAGGCTCTTGAGCTGGGTCTTCATGTAGTCGATGTTCTCGTAGGTCCACTTGGCCGGTGCCACGTTGTTCTTCATCGCGGCGTTTTCCGCCGGCATGCCGAAGGCGTCCCAGCCCATGGGCTGCAGCACGTTCCTGCCCTGCATGCGCTGGTAGCGGGCGATGACGTCGCCGATGGTGTAGTTGCGCACGTGACCCATGTGCAGCTTACCGCTCGGGTAGGGGAACATCGACAGGCAATAGAACGTGTCCTTGCCGGGCTGCTCACTCACTACAAAGGATTTCTGCGCGTCCCAGTGGGACTGCGCGGCGGCTTCGATTTCGCGTGGCTGATACTGTTCGTGCATGGCTACTGGCGCTAGGGAAAGGGACTTTCGGGAAACGCCGTAGCATACATGACCCCCCTTGACTGAGGGAAACCCTGATTGCGGCCGGTCCGGATTCATCGCCGTTTGTCGCGGCATCCTGCCGCACTGCGGGCGGACGCTAAGCTTGTCGAAGGAACGCCGGGCCCTCGGGAGCGGCGCCGGTTTCGCCACGCTCGGGCCTGGCCCTCAACGCCGCGCGGCAGGGACAAGGGCCGCGCCCGCTCCCTGCCGCGCGGCGTGTGCGGCGCACGGACAGGCGCGAGGTGTGCCCGGCATTCGTTCCTGCGCGGCTGGTGCGCGAAGACGCGCCAGGCATTCACGGTAGAACGGGCCCGGCCCTGCGGCTTGCGCCGAAACGGCAACAAACCCTAGGTGAGGTGAGCGATGGGGCAGGCGGGACAAGCGGAAAACAAAGGCGACCCCTATGGTCAGTTGCTGCAGCGACTGACGTCTGCGCTGCATGAGGCCGACAGCCTGGCCCGCCTTTCCGACGAGCCCGCCTCGGAGCTGGAAGTGCGCGGGCTGTCGGCTTCGGAACTGGCGATGATCCGTGCCTACCTGGCCAATGACCGCGACTGGCTGCGGATCTGGCATACGGCCGCCGCCGAGCAGGTGTCGGCCGCTGGCGCAGGTGTCGCCCCGCCGTTCAGGCGCAGGGCCGTGCTGTGTTGCCGCGGTTGTGGCGCGGCGCTGACGCCCCATGGCTGTCCCACTTGTGGCTGCCCTCGCTGATCGGACTTTGAGCGTCACCCACGCTGCGCCCTGCATCTCGGCACTCGTATCGTGTCAACCATGAAATGTCGGACTCCCGTGGATACCGTCTTGCAGAACCCGTTCGGAATCAGGGGGCGTCCGTCGACCCCGGCGCGATGCGCTGGCGATAAATTGCGCTATGGCCACGATTCGCCGCGAGGTCGCGGCTCCCACACGAATGTGGCCATGCTGCACGCTTATGGCTGAATCCCCTGTCGATACCGCACGAGCGACATTTGATCTGTGTCGCGGCACTAGCAGGTAGTTTTTCAACAGCCTGCTAGCGCTTGCACTGAAAGGGGAACAGCTCCTAGGCTTCGACGCTTCCATGGAGGTGCTCGATGCCGTTTCGCTATTTCCTCAAGCAAGTGTTCATGCCGCCCGGCCTGCTGTTGCTCCTGCTGCTGCTGGCCTGGTTTCTGCGGCGACGCTTTCCGCGCCTGGCGGCGACCTGTTTCGCCCTCGGCCTGGGCGGCCTGTGGTTGATGAGCCTGCCGGTGGCGGTGGAATGGTCGGCGCGTCTGCTCGAACGTGAACCCGCCCTGCATCAGGATCAGTGGGCGTCACTGGCGCAGCGCGCCGATGCCATCGTCGTCCTGGGTGGCGGCCGTGAGCGTGCCGATCCGGCCTGGGGCGGCGATCAGCCCAGTGCCATGGCCCTGGAGCGTACCCGCTATGCCGCGCGTCTGGCCAAGGCCTCCGGCCTGCCGGTGCTGACCAGCGGCGGGCTGCATTTCGGCCAGCCGCCCAGCGAGGCGGCGCTGATGGCCGAGGTCATGGCGCTGGACATGGGCGTCGCGGTGCGCTGGCGCGAGGAGCGCAGCCGCACCACCTGGGAAAACGCCGTGGAAAGCGCCGCCATGCTCGAGGGCACCGGCGTGCGCCGGGTGGTGCTGGTCACCCAGGCCTGGCACATGCCGCGCTCGCGCTGGAGTTTCGAGCGGGCCGGCTTCGAGGTGGTGGCGGCGCCGGTGGGTTTCCTCGGCGTGGCCAACGGGCGCCCGGCGGGCGGCTGGCTGCCGGAGGGCAAGGCCCTGTGGCAAAGCACCTTGCTGCTCAATGAGCTGATCGGCGCGCTGGCCTATCCGTTGGCGTATGGACGATAGCTGTCAGCTTCAAGCCAAGCCATAAGTACGGCTTGGCTCCCGCTTCTACTTGCGGCTTGTGGCTTGCAGCTTGCGGCTATTACCCACCAACGCCCAACCTGGCAACACCACCCAGATCAGCCGCGTAGGATGGGTGCAACCCATCGGCAATTGATGGGTTGCACCTGCGCGGCCCGACCCATCCTACTTGCTGCTGTCGCGGCTGAAGCCCCTCCTACGGGTTGTGCTGGAGCTGATCCTTGCGGCGTCTGACGAGGGCCCATCCCAGCAGCAGGGTGCCGGTGGCGATCAGCGGCCAGGAGCGCCACCGCAGGTAGGGCGTGAGCTGCTGCATGGGCTGCACTTCGCCATAGAGAATGCCCTGCTCGAACTGCGGCAGTTGTTCGCTGATGCGGCCGAAGGGATCGATCAGCACGGTCATGCCGTTGTTGGTGGCGCGGATCATCCAGCGTCCGGCTTCCAGGGCGCGCATCTGCGCCATTTGCAGGTGCTGCAGGGGGCCGATCGAGGTGCCGAACCAGGTGTCGTTGCTCACCGTCAGCAGCAGCTCGCTCTGGGCCGCGAGGCCGGCGGCGAACTCCGGGTAGACCACCTCGTAGCAGATGTAGGTGGCGATGCGGTAGCCCTTGGCTTCCAGCAGTGGCTGTTCGGCCGAGCCGCGGGCGAAGTCGGACATGGGCAGGTCGAAGAAGGCGATCAGGCCGCGCAACACCTCCTGCAGGGGCACGTATTCGCCGAACGGCACCAGCTTCTGCTTGAGGTAGTCGCCGCTGCCCTGGCCGAGCACGCTGACGCCGTTGTAGTAGCGCGGCTCGCCCCGTTCGTTGGCCTGGCGGATGGGCACGCCGGTGATCAGCGCGCTGTTCCGGTCGCTGGCGAAACGATCCATCACGCCGAGGTAGCCGATGGCCTGTTCCTTGAGCACCGGTACCGCGGTTTCCGGCCACACCAGCAGATCCGTCGGCCGGGTGCTGAAACTCATGTCGCGGTACAGCGCCAGTTGCGCATTGAGCTGTGCCGGGTCCCACTTCATGTTCTGCCCGACATTGCCTTGCAGGGCCGCGACGCTCAGCGGCTGGCCGGCCGGTTGGGTCCAGGCGTGGCCTTTGAGCGCGGCACCGATCAGCCAGGGCGCGAACAGCAAGACGACGGCGGCGGCCAGGGCCTGTTTGCGCCGATACAGGCGCGGCAGGTTGGCCAGCAGCGCCGCGCTCAGGGCCAGGCTGAACGACAGCAGCCAGACGCCGCCCAGCGGCGCCAGGCCGGCGAGCGGGCCGTCGAGCTGGCTGTAGCCGGCGTAGAGCCAGGGGAAGCCGGTGAGGAACCAGCCGCGGAAGGCTTCCTGGGCCGTCCACAAGGCGGCGAAGGCCAGGGCATCGCCCAGCGGCGCCTGCCGACGGCGCAGCCACACTGCCCACAGCCAGGCGGCCAGGGCGAAGAACAGGCCGAGGCCGGCGACGAAACCGAGGGTCAGGAAGGCCGCCAGGGGCGGCGAGGCCGCGCCGTAGTCGTGGATGCTGACGTAGACCCAGCTGGTGCCAGAGGCGAACAGGCCGAAGCCGTAGCACCAGCCGCGCCAGGCGGCCTGGCGCGGCGTCAGTTCGCCCAGGCCGCGGTAGAACAGGGCGATCGACAGCAGCGCCAGCGGCCAGATGCCGTAGGGCGCCAGGGCCAGGGTGGTCAGGGCGCCCGCCAGCAGGGCGATCAGGTGGCCGGGCCAGCCGGGACGGAACAGTCGATTCATCAGGATGCTCGCGAGAGAGGAGGAGGTAGGCGCCCCACCAATGGCGGGGCGCTACAGCACGTCAGCGGGCCAGGGGGGTCAGGCGCAGCAGGTGCACGCGGCGGCTGTCGGCATTGAGCACGCGGAAGCGGAACTCGCCGATCACCGTCACTTCGTTGCGTTTGGGCAGGTGGCCGAAGGCGCTCATCACCAGGCCGCCGACGGTGTCGAATTCGTCGTCGGAGAAGTCGGTGGCGAAGGCCTCGTTGAAGTTCTCGATGGGCGTCAGCGCCTTGACCAGGAAGTCGCCGCTGGGCAACGGTTTGACGTAGCTGTCTTCCTCGACGTCGTGTTCGTCCTCGATGTCGCCGACGATCTGCTCGAGGACGTCCTCGATGGTCACCAGGCCGGCGACGCCGCCGTATTCGTCGATCACCACCGCCATGTGGTTGTGGTTGGCGCGGAACTCGCGCAGCAGCACGTTGAGGCGCTTGGATTCGGGCACGAAGGTGGCCGGGCGCAGCATGTCGCGGATGTTGAAGTCGGCCTGGTCGCCCAGCAGCAGTGGCAGCAGATCCTTGGCCAGGAGGATGCCGATGATGTCGTCCAGGGTCTCGCCGATCACCGGGTAGCGCGAGTGCGCCGCCTCGATGATCACCGGCAGGAATTCCTTCGGCGCCTGGGTGGCCTTGATGGTGACCACCTGGGAGCGTGGGACCATGATGTCGCGTACCTGCAGGTCGGCGACCTGGATGGCGCCTTCGACAATGGCCAGCGCTTCGCTGTCGAGCAGCTTGTTCTGGTGCGCTTCGCGCAGGACTTCCAGCAGTTCCTGGCGGTTCTTCGGCTCATGAGCAAAAGCCTGGGTCAGCTTGTTCAGCCAGGACTTCTGCTCGTTGCTCGATCGGTCTTCGCTCATGGGGGTTTACTCGGGATCCTTGCGTCTAGTCGTCGTCGGCATACGGGTCGGGATGACCCAGCTCGGCGAGCAATATTCGTTCCAGCGCTTCCATTTCCTCGGCTTCCTCATCATCGATGTGGTCGTAGCCGAGCAGATGCAGGCAGCCGTGTATCACCAGGTGCGCCCAGTGGGCGTCCAGGCTCTTGCCCTGTTCGCTGGCCTCGCGCTCGACCACCGGCACGCAGATCACCAGATCGCCGAGCAGCGGAATATCCAATAAATCGTCGGGGACGTCGGCGGGGAAGGACAGCACGTTGGTGGCGTAGTCCTTGTGCCGCCAGGTGCGGTTGAGTTCGCGGCCTTCGCTTTCGTCGACCAGGCGGATGGTCAGCTCCGAGTCGGCGCTGCGCTGGCGCAGGGCCAGTTCGCACCAGCGCCGGAAGTCGCTTGTCGCGGGCAGGCGGCCGCCGTCACTGGCGACCTGCAGATCCAGCTCGATCATCAGTCGGCCCTGGCACCCGGGTCGTTGTCCGCCGGGCGGCGGTCGAAGGGCTGCTGCTGGGCCTCGAAGCGCTCGTAGGCCTCGACGATGCGCTGCACCAGCGGGTGACGCACCACGTCCTTGGGCTTGAAGTGGGTGAAGCTGATGCCCGGTACGTCGCGCAGCACCTCGATCACGTGGGTCAGGCCGCTCTTGGTGCCGCGCGGCAGGTCGACCTGGGTGATGTCGCCGGTGATCACCGCGGTGGAGCCGAAGCCGATCCGGGTAAGGAACATCTTCATCTGTTCCAGGGTGGTGTTCTGGCTTTCGTCGAGGATGATGAAACTGTTGTTCAGCGTGCGGCCGCGCATGTAGGCCAGCGGCGCGACCTCGATGACCTGCTTCTCGATCAGCTTGGCCACCTGCTCGAAACCGAGCATCTCGTAGAGGGCGTCGTACAGCGGGCGCAGGTAGGGGTCGATCTTCTGCGACAGGTCGCCGGGCAGGAAGCCCAGTTTCTCGCCGGCCTCGACCGCCGGACGCACCAGCAGGATGCGGCGGATCTGCTCGCGCTCCAGGGCATCGACGGCACAGGCCACGGCCAGGTAGGTCTTGCCGGTACCGGCCGGGCCGATGCCGAAATTGATGTCGTGATCCAGGATCGCCTTGACGTAGCGCTGCTGGTTGGCGCCGCGCGGGCGGATCATGCCCTTGCGCGTGCGCAGGGCCACGCTGGCCTCGACCGTGGGGTTGTTCAGCTCCTCGATCCCCGATTCCTGCAGGAACAGGTGCACCAGGTCCGGCGACAGCTCGGTGCTCTGGGTCTCGCGGTACAGGCGGCGCAGCAGGTTTTCGGCAGAGGTGGTCTGCTCTGGTTCGCCGAGCAGTTCGAACTGATTACCGCGGTTGCGGATCTCGATACCCAGGCGTGCTTCGATCAGGCGCAGATGTTCGTCGAATTGCCCGCTGAGATTAGCGAAGCGCTTGGCTTCAAAGGGTTCGAGGGTGAAGCGATGAGGTTCTATGGAAGTATTCAAAGTCGTATTTTGGCCGCCAGTCGGCTGAATTGAAGGCAGAGAATAGCGCTAGCCGTCGCCGGGGGAAAGCACAGCCGATGACCGCGCTGTGGGTGATTGATCAACGCCCGTGATTGCATGAGATCGCTCCCTGGGTATCGCTGCGCTCAACGCCAGGCTACCTGTGTAGGGTGGATGACGCCTTTTTCATCCACCGGTGGTGCCTGGGTGGTGGACGATGAGGCGTCGTCCACACTACGGGGAGCATGCTCAATGACGCTCGATCAGCGAGCCACGCAGCGAGTGTGGCAGGGCTTCGTCGATGTGCACGTCGACGAACTGACCGATCAGGCGCGGATTGTCGCACTGGAAGTTGACGATACGATTGTTCTCGGTGCGGCCCTGGAGCTTGCCCGGGTCCTTTTTCGAGAAGTCGCTGACCAGGATGCGCTGCACGCTGCCGACCATGCGCCGGCTGTTCTCGAAGCCCTGCTGGTTGAGGCGGTTCTGCAGGATCTGCAGGCGCTGCTTCTTCACCTCGTCCGGGGTGTCGTCGGCCAGATCGGCCGCCGGCGTGCCGGGGCGCGAGCTGTAGACGAAGGAGTAGGAGAAGTCGAAGCCGACGTCCTGCACCAGCTTCAGGGTCTGCTCGAAGTCCTTCTCGGTTTCCCCGGGGAAGCCGATGATGAAGTCGGAGCTGATGACGATGTCCGGCACCGCGGCTTTCAGCTTGCGGATCCGCGACTTGTATTCCAGCGCCGTGTGGTTGCGCTTCATCGCCGCGAGGATGCGGTCGGAGCCCGACTGCACCGGCAGGTGGACGAACTTGACCAGTTCCGGGATCTCGGCGTGGGCCCTGATCAGCGCATCGGAGAACTCCAGCGGGTGGCTGGTGGTGTAGCGGATGCGGTCGATGCCGTCGACGGCGGCGACCAGGTACAGCAGCTCGGCGAAATCGGCGATGCCGCCGTCACGGGTTTCGCCACGGTAGCCGTTGACGTTCTGCCCGAGCAGGGTCACTTCGCGCACGCCGTGCTCGGCCAGGTGGATGATCTCGCCGAGCACGTCGTCCAGCGGCCGGCTGACCTCCTCGCCGCGGGTGTAGGGCACCACGCAGAAGGTGCAGTACTTGCTGCAGCCTTCCATCACCGAGACGAAGGCGCTGGGGCCATCGACCCGGGGTTCGGGCAGGCGGTCGAATTTCTCGATCTCGGGGAAGGAGATGTCGACCTGGGCGACCCGGGTGCTGCGGGCGGCGTCGATCATCTCCGGCAGGCGGTGCAGGGTCTGCGGGCCGAACACCACGTCGACGTAGGGCGCGCGATCACGGATCGCCGCGCCTTCCTGGCTGGCCACGCAACCGCCGACACCGATCACCAGGTCGGGGTTTTCCAGTTTCAGCTCGCGCCAGCGGCCGAGCTGGGAGAACACCTTGTCCTGGGCCTTTTCCCGGATCGAGCAGGTATTGAGCAGGATGACGTCGGCATCCTCCGGCCGGTCGGTGACTTCCAGGGCCTGATGCTCGCCCAGCAGGTCGACCATGCGCGAGCTGTCGTACTCGTTCATCTGGCAACCGTGGGTTTCGATATAGAGCTTCTTGGTCATGGGGTGCCGGCTGAGTGAAAAATGACCGCACATTATAGAAGCGCAGCCGCAAGCTTCAAGCCACAAGCGACAAGTAGGAGCGAAAGCTTTGACTGTGGTGGTAACGCCACGTCAGGTAGCCCGGGTCGAGCGCAGCGACACCCGGGGAGGCGCCACCTGGGTATCGCTGCGCTCAACCCAGGCTACGGGCTGCAAGTGAGAGCAAGAGCTTGAGTTAGATTTTGCAGGGGGCGCCACACTAGCTTGCAGCTTGCAGCCTTGTGCTATCCTTCGCGCCCTCTTTTTGCAGCCTACTTCGTCAATCCATGAGCAAGCGCGAACCTATCTACAAGGTGATATTCCTCAACCAGGGTCAGGTGTACGAGATGTACGCCAAGCAGATCTATCAAAGCGATCTGTGGGGATTCCTGGAGGTCGAGGAGTTCGTCTTCGGCGAGCGCACCCAGGTGGTGGTCGACCCCAGCGAGGAAAAGCTCAAGGCGCAGTTCGACGGCGTCGTGCGCAGCTTCGTGCCCATGCATTCGATCGTACGCATCGACGAGGTCGAGCGCCTCGGCACGCCGAAGATCAGCGAAGCGAAAGGCGGCGGCAACATCATGCCGTTCCCCATGCCGATGCCGGACAAGTAAGCCTCAAGCCTCAAGCGGCAAGCCGAGCGTTGTTGCCAGTGGGAAGCGATCACCTTTCCAGGATGGTTGTTGGGCATGAGAGAGGAATCGCGGATGCTTTTTCTTGAAGCTTGCTTCTATTTCAATGGCGCGAAAGGCGACAGGCCGTCGGCGGCCTGCAGTTCCTGCAGGTAGTTGCGGAAGATCTGTCCCAGCACTTGGGTGGCGACGTCCAGTTCGGCGCGGGGCATCTGCGCCGAGACTTCGTCGGCGCTGTCCATGGCTTCGTCCGAGCCGTTGACCGCGGCCATCTTCAGCACGATATAGGCCTGCACGTTGTTCGCGGCAACGCCCTCGCCGCGGAAGAACATCATGCCCAGGTGGTACTGCGCCTGCGGGTGGCCTTGCAGCGAGGCGCGTTCGAACCAGCTCAGCGCCTGCTCCAGGTCACGCGCTTCGCCTTCGCTCTGGTAGTAGTACTCGCCCAGTTCGTATTCGGCTTGCGGGTCGCCGTCTTCCGCTGCCTGGCGACAGGCCCGCAGGGCCTCGGGGAGGTCTTCGGGGGCGCTATTCAGCGAGCAGCTGCCGGTTGCCGGGATCAGCAATGAGTTGCCGCCCGCGAAGGCGAGCAGTGGCAGCAGGAGCAACAGGCAGCCCAGGGACAGGGTGCGGCCGGTGCGGTTCATGAAGATCCGAATACCTCGAGGTGCTGGGGGCGGCGGCGAACGAAATGCGTTCGACATCACATTATGAAATAAGCCACCCCGTTCTTACAAAGTGTTTGCCGGCTTTTCTGCCCCATCGTGGCGCGTGTACCGCGCTGCTATCCTATCTGCGCATCGCGCCCTGATACGGCTCAAGCCGGCGGCTGACAGTCCTTATAGACGATCAGCCGCGCAACCACAGGTTCCACCATTAATGCGCGGCAATAAGAACCTGCCGCGCATGACTGGCCGATTCCTACGCCTGCTTGAGGATGGCGAACGCGCGCTCGGCGGCGTCCAGGGTCAGTTTCAGCTCGGCCTCGCCATGGGCGATGGAGGTGAAACCCGCCTCGAACGCGCTCGGGGCCAGGTACACGCCGCCTTCCAGCATCAGGTGGAAGAAGCGCTTGAAGCGCTCGGCATCGCTGGCCATCACGTCGTCGAAGGTAACAATGTCGTCGGCGCCGCTGAAATACAGGCCGAACATACCGCCGGCCTGGGTGGTGACGAAGGGGATGCCGGCGGCATCGGCACGGTCCTGCAGGCCTTGCAGCAGGCGCTCGGTGTAGTCGCTCAGTTCGCTGTGGAAGCCCGGGCGGCTGATCAGTTTGAGGGTGGTCAGGCCGGCGGCCATGGCCAGCGGGTTACCCGACAGGGTGCCGGCCTGATAGACCGGGCCGAGCGGCGCGATCCTCTCCATGATCGCGCGTTTGCCGCCGAAGCAGCCGACCGGCATGCCGCCGCCGATGATCTTGCCGAAGGTGGACAGGTCCGGGGTCACGCCATAGTGCGCCTGGGCACCGCCGAGGGCGACGCGGAAACCGGTCATCACTTCGTCGAAGATCAGCACCACGCCGTGCTGGTCGCACAGGCTGCGCAGACCCTCGAGGAAACCCGGCGCCGGTGGCACGCAGTTCATGTTGCCGGCCACCGGCTCGACGATGATGCAGGCCACTTCGTTGCCGACCTTGCTGAGCATCTCGGCGGCTGCGTCGATATCGTTGAAGGGCAGGGTCAGGGTGTGCCTGGCGAAGGCCGCCGGCACGCCGGCGGAGCTGGGCACGCCCTGGGTCAGGGCGCCGGAGCCGGCCTTGACCAGCAGGCTGTCGGAGTGGCCGTGGTAGCAGCCTTCGAATTTGATGATGCTGTCGCGGCCGGTGTAGCCACGGGCCAGGCGGATGGCGCTCATGGTCGCTTCGGTGCCGGAGCTGACCATGCGCACCATGTCCATCGACGGCACCAGCGCGCAGACCAGGTCGGCCATTTCGGTTTCCATGGCCGTCGGCGCGCCGTAGGACAGGCCGTGTTCGAGCTGGCGGCGCACCGCGTCGATCACCTCGGGGTGGCTGTGGCCGAGGATCATCGGCCCCCAGGAGCCCACGTAGTCGACATAGCGCTTGTCGTCCTCGTCCGTCACGTAGGCGCCGATGGCATGCTTGAAGAACAGCGGCGTGCCGCCGACGCTGCGGAACGCGCGCACTGGCGAGTTGACGCCGCCGGGGATGTGTTTCTGGGCATTGGCGAAAAGCAGTTCGGAGCGGGACATGGCGGATTCTCTCTACAAAAAGGTGGATCAGGCCTGCTGCTCGAACAGGGCGCTGAAGGCCCGTGCGCGACGCTCTACCTCGGCGGCGGAGTTGGCGGCGAACAGGGCGTGGATCACGGCGATCATGCTGGCGCCGCGCTCGATCAGCGGCGCGGCGTTGTGCAGGTCGATGCCGCCGATGGCGACGATTGGCAGTTGCAGGCGCGCCCGTGCGGTTTCCAGCAGGTCGAGCGTGGCCGCGGGGGCGCCGGGTTTGGTGTTGGAGTTGAAGAAGCGGCCGAAGGCCACGTAGCTGGCGCCTTCCCTGACCGCCTGTTCAGCCAGGGGCAATTGCGCGTGGCAGGTGCCGCCGATGATCGCCTTGCGGCCGAGCAGGGCGCGGGCGACGGCGAGCGAGCCGTCGTCCTGGCCCAGGTGCAGGCCGACGCCCAGGCGCGCGGCCAGTTCGGCGTCGTCGTTGATGATCAGCGCCGCGCCATAGCGGTTGCACAGCTCGCGCAGCGCCTCGGCCTGGCGCAGCCGGCGCGCCTCGTCGCCGGACTTGTCGCGATACTGCAGCACGCGGGCGCCGCCGTTGAGGGCGGCTTCGACATAGGGCAGCAGCTTGCCGTCGGCGAGCAATTGGCTATCGGTGATGGCGTACAGGCCACGCAGTTTCATGGATGCGTCCCGTCAGCTGAAATCGAGGGGCAGGCGGCGGGGCACGAACTGGCCGCGGCCGGGCTGTTCGGC
This sequence comes from Phytopseudomonas dryadis, assembly GCF_004327355.1. Lineage (GTDB taxonomy): Bacteria > Pseudomonadota > Gammaproteobacteria > Pseudomonadales > Pseudomonadaceae > Aquipseudomonas > Aquipseudomonas dryadis. Next base: position 83,272 of record NZ_QJUM01000003.1, on the reverse strand, counting down.
GTCACGCAAGGTGCGCCAGGTGTAGTCCAGGGCGCTTTTCACCGCACTGATCAGCTCTTCGCCGAGGGCCAGGCGTCCGGCCAGGGTGCTGGCCAGGGTGCAGCCGGAGCCGTGGTAGCTGCCGGGCAGGCGCGGGCAGGTGAAGGTGTGCTGGCCGCCGTCCTGCAGGTACAGGCGGTTGTGCACGTCGCGCTCGTCGCCATGGCCGCCGGTGATCAGCAGGTGGCGGATATGCGGCAGCAGCTTGTCCGCGCACTGGTCGGGCGTGCCGTCCGGCAGCTCGGCGAGGATGCGCGCTTCCGGCAGGTTCGGGGTGGCGATGGTGGACGCGGCGAACAGGCGTTCGCGCAGGGCGTAGCCGACTTCGTCCTTGCCCAGGGCGCCGCCGCCGCCGGCGCGCAGCACCGGGTCGCAGACCAGCGGCACGCCCGGCAGCTCGTCCATGATCATCAGCACCGTTTCGACCATTTCCACCGAGCCGAGCATGCCCAGCTTGACCGCCGCCACCGGCATGTCGGCGATCACGGCATGGGCCTGGGCCAGCACCCAGTCGCGGTCGAGCACGCGGAAGTCGCTGACGTTCACGGTGTCCTGCACGGTCAGCGCGGTGACCGCCGGCGCCGCATGGCAACCCTGGGCGAGCAGGGCCTCGATATCGGCCTGCAGACCGGCACCGCCGCTCGGGTCGTGGCCGGACAGGCACAGCACCACCGGCCGCGAGGGGGCCAGACGGGCGCTGCTGCGCGGGTAATCGGGAAGGCCGAAATCGATCATCTGTGTCGCGGTTTCCGGTTGACGGGTACGGCGGCGGCCGCGGTACCTGGTTGAGCGGGGCTCGCACCGGCGGCTGGCCGGCGGGATTTTCGTGGGGCGCGAGTTTAACATTTGCCGGGCATGGCGTCGCTAACCACCCTGCGAGCCACGGCTCGCCTATCCGTCATTCGGCGTGGCGGGTCGCTTTTGCGCCGCTGCCCATGCATCATTCCCGGCCCTGTGCCGCTGCCTTCGCCAAACCATGAACCTGCGTTTCTACCTGATCGCGATGACCGCCCTGGCGGTGGTGACCGACAACCTGATCATTCCCTTCTATCCGCAGTACTTCGCCGAGCGCTTCGGCAATCCGCCGCCCGAGCATGTCGGCCTGTACCTGGCGGCCATCAGCCTGACGGTGATGGCGGTGTTCCCGCTGTGGGCGCGGCTGGCCAAGCGGGTGCACCCGGTGCGCATCCTGATCGGCGCACAGTTCATGGCCGGTACGCTGACGGCGGCGTTGACCTTCATCGATTCGTTGCCGCTGTTCTGGGTGGTGTCGCTGGTGATGATCGTGTTCAAGGGCAGCTACCTGCTGATGTATCCCTATGTGATGAGCCTGCAGGAGCAGGACAATCACACCCAGACCATCGGCACGCTGTCGGTGGTGGTGCATTTCGGCGCCATACTGGGCGCCGCCGCCGGTGGCCTGATCCTGCAGGTGATGGCGATCGGCGATGTGTTCCTGGTGATGGCCGCTGGCGATTTCATCCAGATGGCCATCTGCATGCACCTGATCCGCGGCCATCTGCCCCATGGCCAGGCGCCGGCCCCGGAGGAGGGCAACGATGGGCTTGCCGTGCCCGCGGCGCCGCGCAGCCTGGTGGCGATCTACAAGCTCTGCGTGGTGATGCTGCTGTTCTACTTCGTCGCCTATGTCACCCGGCCGTTCTTCGCCGTGTATTGGCAGCAGGTGGCGACCTGGAACAGCGAGCTGATGGCCGGTTTCGTCTATTCGCTGCCCGGCGCCGTGGCGGTGTTCGCCCTCTGGTGGAGCAAGCGCGCCGCCAGCCAGGGTTCCACCCGCGACGGCATCCTCGCCGGCCTGCTGCTAGGCGCCGCGGCGACCTTCATCCAGGGCTTCGACGACCAGTGGCTGATCCTCCTGGGCCGCGTGCTGTTCGGCTGGGCGCTGTATCAGGTCACGGTACGCCTGGATGCCCTGCTGTTCGAGCTGAGCACCCCGGACAACTACGGGGTGGATTTCAGCAAGATCAATATCTTCCAGTGCCTGGGAACCATGGGTGCTTCCTACGGCGCCGGGCTGCTGGTCAGCCACTACGGCCAGCACATGCCGTTCTGGGTGGGCGCGCTCGGCCTGCTGATCACCGCCGCGCTGTTTCCGTTGTTGATCAAGGCCGGCTCGGCGGCACCCGCATCGCGCGAATGATAATTTGGTGCATTCGCGGCGGGCGTGGTTAAATTCGTGCTCCCCATCGCCGGCCAATGGCCGCCGCTGTGTGACCGTCACCTATCTTTTCCGGGGCTGACCTGCGATGTACCAGGCCAACAGCGACCTTCTGCAAGTGCTCGAGGTGACCGCCCGTACCCTGCCGGGGCTCTCCGGACGGGTAGGCGCCAGTGGCCGCGATGAGCTCGCCTGTGGGGCCGCCGACAACCCGGCGCGTATCGCCGCCCTGTACCGGCACTGGCAGTTCGCCTGCCCGGAGGCCGGCGTGCATTACTGGACGGCGCGCACCTGGACGCTGTTGATCTGGCAACCGATCTACCTGAGCCTGCTCGGCGTGCACCTGGCCGGCCGGTTGCCCAGCCTGCAGGGTATGGGGCAATCGGTATGCGAGGGCGTGGTGTCGGGGTTCTGCCTGCCCGAGCATGCCCCGCGGCGAGCCCACGAGGACGCCCTGATCGGCCTGGCCGCCGAGCAACTGCGGCAACTGCTCGAGCGCCAGTTGCTGGAGTTCGACGCGGTCGTCGCCATCCACCACAAGCTGGCCCGCCGCCTCCAGGCGGACTACGTGCTGGCGGCGCTGCTGCTGATCCAGCGCCAGCGTGCGCTGGACAATGCCCGGTTGCATGAGCTGGAACAGCGCTGGCTGACGGCCCTCGGCCTGCAGGGTGGCAGCTCGCTGATCGAGGTGCGCCTGGATGACGGTCGTGCGCGCCTGGCCCTGGGGCGCAAGGTGTGCTGCCAGCATTTTCGCCGCGCCGATGGCCAGCTGTGCAGTACCTGTCCGAAACTCAAGCAGGACGAGCGCATGACGCGCCTGCGCCGGGAGCTGAGCCTCGAATGCTGCGACTGAACGATATCCAGGTGCGCCGCGACGGCCGCCTGACCCTGGCGCTGGACAGCCTGCAACTGGCCGGCGACCAGTTCACCGTGATTCTGGGGCACAACGGGTCCGGCAAATCCACGCTGATGAACCTGATCGCCCGGCAACTGCTGCCCGATAGCGGCAGCCTGGAACTCGACGGCAAACCCCTGGCGGCCTACAGCCCGCGCGACTTCGCCCGGCGCGTGGCGTTTCTGCCGCAGCGCCTGCCGGAGGTCGCCGGGTTGACCGTGCGCGAGCTGGTGCGCCTGGGGCGCTTTCCCTGGCGCGGCCTGCTCGGGCGCTGGCAGGCCGAGGATCGCCAGGTGATCGAGCTGGCCATGCAGCAGACCGATACCCTGCAGTATGCCGAGCACCTGGCCGACACCCTGTCCGGTGGCGAGCGCCAGCGCGCCTGGATCGCCATGTTGCTGGCCCAGCAGTCGCCGTTGATCCTGCTCGACGAACCCACCTCGGCACTGGATCTGGCCCACCAGTACGAGCTGATGTCGCTGCTGCGCGAGCTCAACCACGGCACTGGCCGCGGCATCGTCGCGATCCTCCACGACATCAATCTCACCGCCCGCTACGCCGACCGTATCGTGGCGCTGAAGCAGGGCCGGGTGTTCTTCGATGGCACGCCCGAGCAATTGCTGCACAGCCCCTTGCTCAGCGCCCTCTACGACATCGATATCCAGTTGATCGAGCAACCCGGCAGCGCCCGCAAGATCGCCGTGGTGGCCTGAGCATGGGATTCGTCGAGGCGCGCGATGGGCGGCCATCGGGAGCCGTGAGAAGGGGGCTGCTGCGTTACGGCCTGAGCGTCATGCTGCTCGTCCTGCTGGCCGCGCTGCACCTGCAACTGAGCACCTCGCTGCCCCTGGCCCGGCAGTGGGACTTGCTGGGCAGCGCCGTGGGCGAAGACTTCGATGCCCTGCAGTTCAACCTCTCGGCGCTGCCGCGGCTGGTCATGGCCTTGCTGGTCGGCGCGGCCCTGGGCTTGTCCGGCAGCGTGCTGCAACAACTGACGCAGAACCGCCTGGTCTCGCCGATGACCATCGGCGCCTCTTCCGGCGCCTGGCTCGGCCTGGTCTGCGTCACCCTGCTGGTGCCGGCGTTCGCCGCCAGCCATGGTCACTGGGCGGCGCTGCTCGGTGCCCTGGCCGCGGTCGGCCTGGTGCTGCTGATCGCCGGGCGCAACGGTATCGCCGGTCTGCCGGTGGTACTCGCCGGCATGGCCATGAACCTGCTGCTCGGCGCCCTGGCTTCCGGCCTGGTACTGCTCAACAACCAGTACACCAGCGGGCTGTTCGTCTGGGGCGCGGGCGATCTGGCGCAGATCGACTGGCATTGGGTGGCCTGGCTGTGGCCCAAGTTGCTGATCGGGCTGCTGGTCATCGCCCTGGCGCCACGCCCGTTGACCCTGCTGCAACTGGGCAGCGAAGGCGCCCAGGCGCGGGGGCTGAACCTGTGGCCGGTGATGCTGGCGCTGTTTCTGGTGTCGCTCTGGATGACCGCGGTGTCGATCACCGCGGTCGGGCTGATCGGCTTCATCGGCCTGCTGACGCCCAACCTGGCGCGTCTGTTCGGCGCCCGCCGCTCGCGCGACGAACTGCTCTACAGCACCCTGCTCGGTGGCGCCCTGCTGCTCGCCACCGACGCCATGGCGCTGCTGGCCAACCGCTGGACGGCCGACCTGGTGCCCAGCGGCGCCGCTGCCGCGTTGATCGGAGCGCCAGCGCTGTTGTGGCTGGCACGGCGCAAATTGTCGGCGGACGATTCCCGTGGCCTGAGCCTGCCCGAGGGCGCCGAGCGTGTGCAGCGCAAGCATGCCTGCCTGGTGCTGCTGGTGGCCCTGGCGGCTGTGCTGCTGAGCATCTGCCTGGGGCGCGGCACCGGCGGCTGGCAGTTCGACTGGCCGTCGTCGCTGATCTGGTCATTGCGCTGGCCGCGGCTGCTGACCGCCGCCGCGGCCGGTTGCGGGCTGGCCATCGCCGGGGTGCTGCTGCAACGGTTGCTGCGCAATCCCCTGGCCAGCCCGGATATCCTCGGCCTGTCGGCCGGTGCGACCCTGGCGGTGATGCTGGCGCTGATGCTGTTCGGTGGCTCCCTGCTCGGTTTTACCGCGCCCATTGCCGCTTTCGTCGGCAGCCTGGCGGTACTTGGCATACTCCTGCTGCTGGGCCGCCGGCACCAGTATTCGCCGGCGCTGATGGCGCTGGTGGGCATTTCCCTGACCGCGCTGCTCAATGCCATGCTGCAGTTCGGGCTGGCCAAGGGCACGGCGGACTCCTTCGCGCTGCTCGGCTGGCTGGCGGGTTCCACGTACCGGGTATCGGCCCAGCAGTCGCTGTGGCTGGCTGCCGGGGTGCTGTTGCTCGGCGGTCTGAGCCTGGCCTTCCAGCGGGCGCTGACGCTGATTTCCATTGGCGATGGCGTGGCCCTGAGCCGCGGCCTGGATGTGCGTTTCGCGCGCCTGGCGCTGTTGCTGCTGGTGTCGCTGCTGTGCGCGCTGGTGACCAGCCTGATGGGGCCGGTGGCCTTTCTCGGCCTGCTGGCGCCGCATATGGCGGCCATCCTCGGCGCGCGCCGGGTGCTGCCGCAGTTGCTGTTGGCCGCGGCCCTGGGCAGCGTGCTGATGCTGCTGGCCGACTGGCTGGGCCGTACCCTGATCTTCCCCCGGCAACTGCCGGTCGGCATCGTCGCCTCGGTGGTGTGCGGCAGTTACTTCGTCTACCTGTTGCTCAAGAGGCGCCTGGCATGAACCTGGTGAGGCGGATGTGCCTGCTGCTGGCACTGCTGTGCGCTGCTGGCCCGCTGGCGGCGCAGCCACGGGTGGTGGCGCTGGGCTGGGAAGCGGCCGAACACCTGCTCAAGCTGGATATCACCCCGCTGGCCGTGGCCGACGCGGGGGATTACCGTACCTGGGTGGTGCGCCCCACCTTGCCGGACGAGGTGCCGAGCGCCGGTTCGCGTACCGAGCCCAACCTGGAGCTGCTGGCGCACTTGCAACCGGAACTGATCGTGATCCCGCCGTTGCTCGAGGACATTCGCGACAAGCTCGAGCGCATCGCGCCGGTGGTGGCGTACAGCAGCTTCAGCCAGAACCATGACAACTACCTCAGTGCGCGGGACAACTACCTGGCCCTGGCCCGGCATTTCGGCCGCGAGGCGTTCGCCCGGGAGCAACTGCAGGCGATGCAGGCGCGGCTGGACGCCCTGCATCAGCGCTTGCTGGCGCACTTTCACGGGCGACTGCCGAAGGTCACGGTGATCCGCTTCTCTTCGCCCACCGCGGTGTTCATCAACGGTGACAACTCCATGGCGCAGCATGCCATGCAACTGCTGCACCTGCGCCCGGCCTATCCGTTGCCGCCCAGCCCGTGGGGCATCGTGCAGACGCCGGTGACCACCCTGGGGCGTATCGAGGGTGGGGTGATCCTGCACATCGAACCCTTCGCCCAGCAGGATCAGTTGTTCGGCACGCCCCTGTGGCGGGCCATGCCCTTCGTGCGCGACGGCCGTTTCGGCGCCATGCGCTCGACCTGGACCTATGGCGGCGTATTTTCCATCGAGTACCTGGCCGAGGCGATCGCCGAGGCGCTGCTGCGCATCGATGGGCTGCAGCGCTGAGCGCCCCGGCCGACGATTTTCCCGAGCGCACGACTTGTGCGGCAACCTCGACAGCCCCTACAGTTACCGCTATTCCGCAGCCGTGCCGTGCGCGCCGGTGTCATTGAGGAAGGATGGGGCCTTCCGACGCCGTGCGACATGGGCCTGGCTGGATATTCAGGTGCCGCTGCGCGATTCAGCCGGTTCGCGGAAGCTGAACGCTGAAAGCATTAGGGCGATTTTTCCATTTATCGATCATGTCTGCTATTCGGTCGGAACGTCCGACAGGCTGCTAGGGGCCGCATGCGTCTTATCCTGATGTTGCTACTGGCCGTGTGCCCCGCATTCGTGTGCGCCGCAGCGCCGGCGGTCTTCGATGAAAATACCCGGGCCCTGCCGCTGGGCGAGCTGATGCAGGTGTTCGAAGACGTGCGCGGCGACAAGAGCATCGATGACATCACCTCGCCCGCCCTGCAGGGCAGCTTCCGGGTACATGACAAGGCGGTGCTCAATGCCGGCTATTCGCGCTCGGTGTTCTGGCTGCGCCTGGACCTGCATTACCGCCCGCACAACCCCACCGCGCACACCCACCAGTACTGGTTGCTGGAGTTGGCCTATCCGCCCCTGGATCACCTGGAACTGTACGAGGAGGATAACCAGGGGCGTTTCCGGCTGACCCAGCGCACCGGTGATGCCCTGCCGTTTTCCAGCCGGCAGATCCAGCAGAACAACTACCTGTTCCCCCTCGACTTCAAGGACGGCGAAGTGCGCCGTGTCTACTTGCGCCTGGAGAGCCAGGGATCGATCCAGGCGCCCCTGACGCTGTGGTCGCCGAACGCCTATCTGGAAGAGCAGCCGTCGCGCCTCTATGTGCTGGGCATCATCTATGGCGTGCTGCTGGTGATGCTGATCTACAACCTGTTCATCTTCGTCAGCGTGCGTGACACCAGCTACCTGTACTACATCCTCTACATCGCCTCGTTCGGTCTCTATCAGGTCTCGGTCAACGGCGCCGGCATCGAGTACCTGTGGCCGAACAACCCCTGGTGGGCGAACGCCGCCACGCCCTTTCTGATCGGCGCCACGGCGCTGTTCGGCAGCCAGTTCGCGCGCAGCTTCCTGCAGACCCGCGAGCACAGCCGCTGGGTCGACCGCGCCCTGTGCCTGCTGATGCTCTGTGGCGTCGTGGTCATGCTGCTGGCGCTGACCGTCAGTTATGCGCTGTCGCTGCGCCTGGCCACCTGCCTGGCGCTGGTGTTCACCCTGGTGGTGGCCAGTGCCGGCGTGCTGGCCTGGCTGCGCGGCATGCGGGTGGCGCGCTATTTCATCATCGCCTGGGCGGCCTTCCTGCTCGGCGGCCTGGTCAATACCCTGATGGTGCTCGGTTATCTGCCCAACCTCTTCCTGACCATGTACGCCAGCCAGATCGGCAGTGCCCTGGAAGTCGGCCTGCTGTCCCTGGCGCTGGCCGATCGCATCAACGCCATGAAGGAAGAGCGCACCCGCATCCTGCAGAGCGCGGGAGAAAAGCTCGAAGCGCTGAACCAGGAACTGGCCGACAGCAACCGTCTCAAGGACGATTTCCTGGCCACCGTGACCCATGAACTGCGTACGCCGATGAATGGCGTCATCGGTTCCCTGGAACTGATGCAGACCCTGCGTCTGGACCCCGAGGCGGAGCAGTACCAGAAGACCGCCGCCCGCTCGGCGCGCGACATGATGGGCATGGTCAACGACATCCTCGCCCTCACCGAACTGCAGTCCGGGCGCCTGTACCCGCGGCGTGAGCCGTTCAGCCTGCGTGGCCTGTTCGACGGTGTCTGCGCCAGTTATGGGCCGCGCGCCAGGGACAAGGGCCTGGACTTCTCCCTCGAGCTGGACGAGCGGCTGCCCGACACGCTGGAGGGCGATGCCGGCAAACTGGCCCAGAGCCTGGGATATCTGCTGGACAATGCCATCAAGTTCACCGCGGCGGGGCAGGTCGGCCTGCGTGTGCGGCAGGGCGGCGAGCAGCGCCAGGAAGCCCTGCCACTGATTATCGAGGTGGTCGATACCGGCATTGGCCTGCACTGTACCAACGAGATCGACCCGTACCGCCGCTTCCATCAGCTCGATACCTCCATGACCCGCGAATACGGCGGCCTCGGTATCGGCCTGAGCATCTGTCGGCAACTGGTCGAACTGCTCGGCGGCAGCCTCGAGCACCAGGCCAACGCCGAGGGCGGGAGCCTTTTCCGCGTGAGCCTGACCTTGAGCCTGCCGGTACAGGCGAGCAGTGCCGCCAGCGTCGTACGGCGCGCCCGCGGTACCGCCGTGCGCGAGCCGGCGCAGTGCACCGTACTGGTGGTCGAGGACAACGCCATCAACCAACTGGTGATCCGTGGCATGTTGCTCAAGCTCGGTTACCGGGTGCGTACCGCGGACAACGGCAGCGAGGCGCTGGAGTGGTTGCAGGGCGAGCCGGTCGACGCGGTGCTGCTCGACTGCCAGATGCCGGTGATGGACGGCTTCGCCACCTGTCGCGCGCTGCGGCTGTTGCCCGGTTGCGAACAGATACCGGTCCTGGCCATCACCGCCCACAGCCAGTCGGGCGACCGGGAGCGCTGCCTGGCGGCGGGTATGAGCGACTACCTGGGCAAGCCGGTGAAATTCGACGAATTGCGCGTGCTGCTGCATGACTGGGTGTTGTGCCGCCCGTCCTGAATACGTCCGAGTCTGGCTGAAATCCCGCTTTAAGCCGGGACAGGCTTCTGCTTCACTGAAGGGGATTCGCGCCGCTGCCGGCCACGCCGTGGCGTCACGCCGGGTTATGGCCAAGCCACCTTTCTGTCCGCGCGCCATCGGCGCCGAGGAGCCCATCGCATGAAACCCAGCCTGTACGCCGAAACCCACGAGGTGTTCAACCAGGCCGTGCCGCTGGAGGGGGCCAACCTGTACCGTCTCGACCTGCCGCTGCAGGAGTGGCTTCGGCATTTCGGCGGGGCCTGGGGCGAGGGGCGTCTGGAGGCCTATGGCGAATTGGCCGGTGGCGAGCTGATGACTGCCGGCTTCCTCGCCAACGAGAACAAGCCGGTGTTCAAGAGCCATGATCGCTACGGCCATCGCCTCGACCTGGTGGAGTTCCACCCGGCCTACCACCAGTTGATGAGCGCGGCCATCGCCCATGGCATCCCGTCCATGCCCTGGGTCGCGCCACGCGAAGGCGCCCAGGTGGTGCGCGCGGCCATGAGCTATCTGCACAGCCAGGCCGAGGCCGGCAGTGGCTGCCCGCTGACCATGACCTTCGCCAGCGTACCGGCGCTGAGGCTGCAGCCGGATATCGCCGAGCGCTGGCTGCCGAAGATCCTGTCCCGCGAATACGACCCGCGCAACCTGCCGATCGAGCAGAAGCGCGGCGCCACCATCGGCATGGCCATGACCGAGAAACAGGGCGGCACCGATGTGCGCGCCAACACCACCCATGCCTATCCGCTGGGCGGCGGCGGCCCTGGCCAGGCCTACGAACTGGTCGGGCACAAATGGTTCTGCTCGGCGCCGATGTGCGATGCCTTCCTCACCCTGGCCTATACCGACAAGGGGCTGAGCTGCTTCCTGCTGCCGCGTCATCGCGACGACGGCAGCCGCAACCAGTTCTATATCCAGCGCCTGAAGAACAAGCTGGGCAACTGTTCCAATGCCTCGAGCGAGGTGGAATATCGCGGCGCCCTGGCCTGGATGATCGGCGAGGAGGGCCGCGGCGTGCCGACCATCATCGAGATGGTGGCCATGACCCGTTTCGACTGCATGATCGGCTCCAGCGCCCTGATGCGCCAGGCCCTCAGCCAGGCCGCCCATCATTGCGCCCAGCGTCAGGTCGGCGGGCGCGCATTGGCCGAGCAACCGCTGATGCAGAACGTGCTCGCCGACCTGGCCCTGGAAAGCGAAGCGGCGCTGGCGCTGACCCTGCGCATGGGCCGCGCGCTGGACCAGCCCGACGACGAGCGACAGCGCAAATTCGCCCGCCTGGTCACCGCCGTGGGCAAGTACTGGATCTGCAAGCGGGCGCCGGCGATGATCAATGAAGCGGCGGAGTGCATGGGCGGCGCCGGTTACGTCGAAGACAGCATCCTGCCGCGGCTGTACCGCGAGGCACCGGTCAACTCCACCTGGGAGGGCTCGGGCAATGTGCAGTGCCTGGACGTGCTGCGCGCCCTGTCCAAGGAACGCGGTGTGCTCGATGCGTTGCTCGCCGAGTTGGGCGACGGTCACGGCGAGCCCCGGCTCAAGGCCCATGTCGCGCGGTTGCACAGCGCCTTGCAAGACCGCGAAGACAGCCAGTACCGCGCCCGGCAACTGACCGAGGACATCGCGGTGGCGCTGCAGGCCGGGCTGTTGCTCGAGTCCGGCAACAGCCTGGTGGCCGATGCCTTTATCGCCGCTCGTCTGGGCGAAGGCGGACGTGTCTATGGGACCCTGCCGCGCGGTATCGACGTACAGGCGCTGCTGGCGCGCAGTAGCCCCTATCCGGCCTGAGAACAGAGCGCTCTTTGCCAAGGTAAAGTCGGTGGATTTTCAGCAGTCTATTTTTTCTTTCAGGAACAATTGGTTACGCTAAGTGTGTTCCCCGCGTGAGCGGGGATGAACCGCCAGGCTTATGTTCTGTAGCTCGCGCCTCTCAGTGTTCCCCGCGTGAGCGGGGATGAACCGGCTGTTGAGGCTCCTGTTGTTCAGTCTCAGCAGTGTTCCCCGCGTGAGCGGGGATGAACCGCTGGTGATTGGTTTCTCGCCTACCGTCCTCCCGTGTTCCCCGCGTGAGCGGGGATGAACCGGTCGTTGGACTCCAGAATCTCGATAGCGCGCTGTGTTCCCCGCGTGAGCGGGGATGAACCGACAAAACGAGTCGTGATGAGATTTTGGAATACGTGTTCCCCGCGTGAGCGGGGATGAACCGGCCCGAAAGGGCCTTTATTGGTTTCTATACGGGTGTTCCCCGCGTGAGCGGGGATGAACCGCAATGGACCACGGCAATATTTCAAGTCACTCCGTGTTCCCCGCGTGAGCGGGGATGAACCGCCAGAGGCGATCACGCTTATGGGGCGCGCCGCGTGTTCCCCGCGTGAGCGGGGATGAACCGCCGCTCCGATTTGGGCGAGCCTACCTGGCGCCGTGTTCCCCGCGTGAGCGGGGATGAACCGCGTGAGTTGGATCGGCTGGGGTAGGGCAGGAAGTGTTCCCCGCGTGAGCGGGGATGAACCGGCGCTTCCGCCCGCAGAACATGGCAAGGACGCGTGTTCCCCGCGTGAGCGGGGATGAACCGTCGTTCCGTCGTGCGGCGCTCGGCGCTTATCGGTGTTCCCCGCGTGAGCGGGGATGAACCGACGACCACGCGCTACGAGCGCTCGCGCCGCATGTGTTCCCCGCGTGAGCGGGGATGAACCGCCAAGTACCGGGCTAGCGTTCGAGGCGAGTTCGTGTTCCCCGCGTGAGCGGGGATGAACCGGCGGCTGGATCGCCAAGGATGGTTACAAGGGGGTGTTCCCCGCGTGAGCGGGGATGAACCGGAACGACGATTCGCGGCCTGCGCCAAAACGGCGTGTTCCCCGCGTGAGCGGGGATGAACCGGTCGCGGGCGAACACCATGAAAAACAGCGCACGTGTTCCCCGCGTGAGCGGGGATGAACCGACGGTACTGAGATTATCTTTTATGTTGCACGTGTGTTCCCCGCGTGAGCGGGGATGAACCGTCCGGGGAATCGTTCGGTTGTGTATCTCTGCCGTGTTCCCCGCGTGAGCGGGGATGAACCGAATTACCAGCAGTGGGCCGCCGGGCGCAAAACGTGTTCCCCGCGTGAGCGGGGATGAACCGAGCGATCAGCCCGACGAGCAGTCGGTTTTCATGTGTTCCCCGCGTGAGCGGGGATGAACCGATAGTCGGGAAACCGACCGAGCTGCGGCACAAGTGTTCCCCGCGCCAGCGGGGATGAACGGTTGTGGGGCTTGCCCTTGGACTTCTTGCCGGTGGGGCGCTCCATCGGGGCCGAATAGACGTTCGGCAGGTCCTCTGTTGCCAGCTCTCTGGAGTGCTGGCACTTTGCATCGTTTGCCGATGCCATGTGATCTTCGACGATCCACAGGAGCCTTAGATGAACGGATTTTCCAGTTTGAGCGATCAGGCCCGCCGGCTCTGGGCCAAGAGCGGCGATGGCTTCGGCCATGGTGTACTGGCCCACCTGCTGGATGTGGCGGCGGTCGCTGAGCGCATGCTGGCGCATGAACCGGCCAGCAGCCTGGATTGGGCGGCACAGGCTCTGGGTCTGGAGCGCCAACATGTAGCGCGCTGGATCGCCTGTCTGGTCGGACTGCATGATTTCGGCAAGGCCATCCCCGGTTTCCAGGACAAATGGGTCGAAGGCCGACAGGTGGATGAGGCGCTGGGCCTGTCCTTTCCGGCGGGTTCGCTGGGCGTGACCGACCATGCCTGTGCCAGCGCCGCGCTGCTCTGGGAGCATTTGCCGCGTCAGAACATCGCTCACCTGCTGTGGGTACACCATGCCTTGCAGGCCATCAGTGCCCACCATGGCTACAACTTCAATCAGATGGAATTCAACCGTGCCAAGCCAGCGTTCGAGCCGCCGGCCTGGGGCGAGGCGCGCCGGGAAGTCTTCGAGGCTTATTGGGCTGTCCTGGCACCGCAAGGCGTGCCGCAGATCGAGGCCCTGTCGCAGCCGGCCGTGCAGTGGCTGGCCGGACTGACCAGCGTGGCCGACTGGATCGGCTCCAATCCCGAGTGGTTCCCTCTGGGTGAACGTCACGAGTCGCTGGCTGAGCATTATGCCGATGCCGGCTCACGGGCCGATCGGGCACTGCGAGCGATTGGCTGGACGCCCTTCCAGCCGCTGTTGAGCGAGCCGAGCGGAGCCGACGAGTTGATCGGACGTATCGTCCAGCGCCCGGAGTTCAGTGCCCGGCCCTTGCAGCGCGAGGCGGATCGTCTGCTCGACGATGTGCAGGGGCCGGCACTGCTGCTGGTCGAGGCACCGATGGGGGAGGGCAAGACCGAACTGGCGTTTCTCGCTCATCTGCGTCTCCAGGTCGCCAACCAGCATCGTGGTCTGTATGTGGCCTTGCCGACCCAGGCTACCGGCAATGCGCTGTTCACCCGGGCCTTGACCTTTCTGCGCGGCTTTGCCGATGAGGCCGAGGTGGATGTGCAACTGGTGCATGGCGGCGCGCTGCTCAACGAGCAGGTGGTGGCGTTGCGTGGCATCCATGGCGTACCGGGCGAGAGCGTCGCTTCGTCCGCCTGGTTCTCCCAGCGCCGCCGTCCGCTGCTTTCGCCCTATGGCGTCGGCACCGTGGACCAGGCGCTGTTCGCTTCGCTCAACGTCAAGCACCACTTCGTGCGCCTGTGGGGGCTGAGCAACCGGGTGGTGGTGCTCGATGAGGTGCATGCCTACGACACCTACACCAGCGGCCTGATCGAGGCGCTGCTGCGCTGGCTCAAGGCCATGGGCAGTTCGGTGGTGCTGATGAGCGCGACCCTGCCGGCACTACGGCGTGACGCCCTGCTGCGGGCCTGGGGCGTGAGTGTCGACGAGATTCCTGAGCTGGCCTACCCGCGCCTGCTGCTGGCCGATGGGCGTGGCCTGCAGGGCGGCACCTGCGAGTCGCGACCCTTGCCGCCGATTCGTCTGCAGGCGATCGGGGAGGATATCGACAGCCTCGTCGCTTGCGCACTGGAATGCTTGCAGCATGGCGGTTGCGGGGCGCTGATCGTCAATACCGTGGATCGCGCGCAGGCCTTGTACCTCAAGCTCAAGGCGCAACTGGGTGACGAGGCGCGCCTGTTGCTGTTCCATGCGCGCTTCCCGGCGGATCGGCGTAGCCAGCAGGAGCAGGCCGTGCTGGACAGCTTCGGTCAGGGTGGCGAGCGGCCGGCCAGGGCGCTGCTGATCGCCACCCAGGTGGCGGAACAGAGCCTGGATATCGACTTCGATTTCATGCTTACCGACCTGGCGCCGGTCGACCTGATTCTGCAGCGTGCCGGCCGCCTGCACCGTCACCAGCGTGAGCGACTGGCCGCCCATCGGCAGGCGACCCTGTATGTGGCCGGCCTGGACGCTTCCACGTTGCCCGATCTGAAAAGCACCGCCTGGGAGTATGTCTACGCGCCCTACATCCTCGGGCGTACCTGGGCGCTGCTGTCACGCGAGCGCGAATTGCACCTGCCGCAGGATATCGACCGCCTGGTGCAGGCGGTGTATGGCGATGCCGAGTTGCCGGCTGATCTGACGGAAACCGATCGTGCCTTTATCGAGGATGAGGCCTTTGGCAGCTATCTGGGCAAGCGCCAGACCGAGCGAATGATGGCGCTCAATGTCGCCATCGACCCGGAGGCCGAGCCTCAGACCGCCTACGCGCAGAAGAATCGCGGCTATGAAGAGGGAGAGGAAGGCCTTGGCCTGCCCAACTACACCCGCCTGGGCGACGACTCCATCAGTCTGATTCCGCTACATGCGGTGCCCGGTGGCTGGAGCCTGACTCCGGGTGGCGAAGCCTTTGACCCAGAGCGGTTGCTGCCCGATGCCTGGGCGAAAAAGCTCTATGCCCGCCAGTTGAAAACCTCGCGCAAGGCGCTGGTCAGGCATTGCCAGGCCGAGGAGGCGCCCCGTGCCTTCAGCGAACATCCGCTGCTGCGCCACCTCAAGCCGTTGCGGCTGACCGAGGGCTGCTTGCAGATCGGTAGTCTGACGGTGCGTCTGGATGATGAGTTGGGGTTGGTTTATCAGGCGGGGACAGCGAAGGAGCTTGCCTGAGTGAGTGCTCGAGCTATCATGTAGAAACGTAACTACATTTTGGTGATTCCATGCAAACCATACTCACCAGTCGTGAATTCAACCAGGACGCCAGCGGTGCCAAACGCGCCGCCAATGAAGGACCTGTGTTCATCACCGACCGTGGCCGGCCTGCGCATGTGTTGCTCAGCATCGAGGAGTACCAGCGTCTGACCGGTGGCCCGGGCAGCATCATCGACCTGCTGGCCATGCCGGGTGTCGAGGACGTCGAGTTCGAGGCGCCGCCTGCGCAGGAGCTGTCGCGTCCGGCGGATCTGAGCTGATGTTCGTGCTTGACACCAACGTGGTGTCCGAACTGCGCAAGGCGAAAAGCGGCAAGGCCGACCCACGTTTGGTGGCTTGGGCACAGCGGCTGCTGCCCGGGCAGTTGTTCATTTCCGCGATTACCGTGCTGGAGCTGGAAACCGGCGTACTGTTGGTGGAGCGCCGCGACCCGCAGCAGGGCGCCATGCTGCGCGCCTGGCTCGATGGCCATGTGCTGCCGGGTTTTGCCGGGCGGATTCTGCCGGTCGATAGCGCCGTGGCGCAGTGCTGCGCCCGCTTGCACGTCCCCGACCCGCGCGCCGAGCGCGACGCCCTGATCGCCGCGACGGCGCTGGTGCACGGCATGACCGTTGCGACCCGTAACGTCGCGGACTTCGCGCCGACCGGGGTGGCGTTGCTCAATCCCTGGGAGTGCACCGATTGAGTTGATCTGACTCATTGGATAGTGGCACTTTGTCTGCTCTACTGGCTCGCAGTCGCTGTATTCAGAGAGAGGTAAATGGAATTGCAGATACCGACATGGAAAGGAGGGGGAGCATGAGCGGGTCTTTCAGCCTTCTCGACGAGCCATGGCTGGCGGTACGGATGCACGATGGACAGGTTCGCGAGCTGGGGCTGCTGGAACTGTTCGAGCGTGCCAGCGAAATCAGCGCCCTGGCGGAAACCGCGCCGCCCAGCCTGATCGCCCAATACCGTCTGCTGCTGGCCATCACCCACCGTGCACTGACGCATGCCCAGGGGCGCTGGACGGACAGCGAGCGGTTGCGCTGGTATCGGGATGGCCTGCCGTTCGCGGCCATTCGGGATTATCTGGAGCACTGGCGCGAACGCTTCTGGCTGTTCCATCCGCAGCAGCCGTTCATGCAGGTGGCGGCGCTGGCCGAGGCTGAGGAAACCCGAGACAAGCTCAAACCCTGGACGCAGATTTCCCTGGCCAGCGCCAATGGCAACGCGCCAGTGGTGTTCGATCACTCCTGCGACCTGGCGCCGCGCAGTATCTCGGCGGCCGATGCCCTGTGCACCTTGCTGGGTTTTCTACAGTTCACTCCCGGTGGTCTGGTCAAGACCCTGCGCGACTCCGACAAGGCTGGTGCCCTGGCCAACACTGCGGCAGTGATGCCGGTTGGTGATTCGCTGGCGCGAAGCCTGTGCCTGGCGCTGCATCCGCCGACCCAGGCGGGGCACGAGGATTTGCCCAGTTGGGAACAGGGGGCGCCGAGCATCGTCCAGTTGCGCGGTGAACCGATGCTGGCGGCCGGTCCTAACGATCGCTATAGCCGCCAGACCCGGGCGGTGCTGCTGCTCCCGGATGAGCAGGGGCGAGTACAGTGGATACGCTTTGCCGCGGGCCTGGCGCTGGGGGATGACCTGCAGGCGCCCGATCCCATGGCCAGCTACCGCGCCGGCAGCAACAGCCTGGTGCGCCTGAGCTTCACCGAGGGCCGCGCCTTCTGGCGCGACCTGCCCGCACTGCTGCCCGATGCCGAGGGCAAGGCCTCCCAGCCTGCCGCCGTGCTGGTATGGGCCGCTAATCTGCAGTTCTACCTGAACGACTCCGTGCAACCGCTTCTGGTCGCCGGGCTGGCCAGCGACCAAGCCAAGCTGCTGCGTTGGCGCTCCGAACGTATCGCACTGCCGGCGGCGCTTCTGGCGGCGCCGGATTATGCGAACGAACTGCGGCGCTATGTCCGCGATGCCGAGGAGCTGTTCGGCGCGCTGCGCAAGTTGGCTGCCGGTATGCTCGCCGAAATCCTGCCCGACCCCGGTAGCAAGGACACCTGGGCCAGAGCGCGCAGCCTGGTTGATGCCGGGCCGGCGGGCACTCTGTTCTTTGCCTCCGCCGAGCGCCATCTGGGACGGGTCATGACCCTGTTGGGCGCTGGCGGGCTGGATGAAGCCGAAGCGCTCTGGCGGCGGAGTCTGCGCGAGGCCGCGCAAGGTGCCTGGCAAGCCATCCTGACGGGCCTGGGACGAAGCGCCAAGGCGCTGTGCGCGGAAGCCCACCATTACCCACGCCTGCTGGGCCTGCTCGCCCCGCTGCAGGATCTACCGACACCCGACAAGGAGGTTCGCGCATGAGTGAGTTCGCGCAGAGCTTTATTGCGCATTTGCAGCGTTTGCACGAGCGTGACCGTGGCGCGCTGGCCATTCTCCGCCGCAGCCTGGGATTCGCCCCTGGCGTCTACGCGCCGGCCTATCCTTATGTGGAGCGCTTCGTCGCGGCCGAGCGGCACGCCCAGGACGCCTCGCGGCTGGCCCTGTATCTGACGGCCGGTCTGTTCGCCACCCATCCCAGGCAGGCGGCGAAGAGCCTGGCCACCAGCCTGGGCGAACTGATGCGCCAGCGTGACAGCGCCAGCATCGAGCAGCGCTTCATCGCATTGCTCAGTGCCGATGCGGAGAATCTCGCGATCTACCTGCGCCAGATCATCAGTCTGCTGGCGGCCGATGATCGCCCGCTGGACTATGGCGTGCTGTTGCGCGATCTGAGTGTCTGGCTCAACCCGTATATCGATTCCGAGCGGCGCAATGCCGTGCGCCAGCGTTGGGCACGGGATTTCTATCGCGCCCTGGCGGCCCCCGCCGCCGACCACACTGCACAAGCTGCCAACGACTGAGAGGGACATCATGAGTCTGTTCGTCGAATTCCACCTGATCCAGAACTTCGCCCCGTCCAACCTCAACCGCGACGACACCGGCGCACCCAAGGATGCTCTGTTCGGCGGCCATCGTCGGGCGCGGGTGAGCAGCCAGTGCTTCAAGCGCGCCATCCGCCTCACGGCTCAGGAGCATGAGTTGGTCGCCCCCGAGTTCCGCGGCGTGCGCACCAAGAAACTCAAGGCGCTGCTGCTGGAGCGCCTGGCCGGGCGTGATCAGGCCGAGGCCGCAGGCAAGATCGAAACGGCCCTGGCCGCTGCCGGCCTCAAGCTCAAGGACGATGGCAAGACCGAATACCTGTTATTCCTTGGCGAAGCCGAGATTGCCGGTTTCGCCCAGTTGATCGAGCAGCACTGGGACGAACTGGCCGGTGCGCCGGCCGGCAGCGAGAAGAAGGGCAAGAAGGAAGCCAAGGCCAGTGCGCCGGCCGAGGTGGTGAAAAAGGCCAAGGCCCTGCTCGATGGCGGCAAGGCGGTGGATGTGGCGCTGTTCGGGCGCATGCTCGCCGATATGCCGGAAGTCAACCAGGACGCCGCCTGCCAGGTGGCCCACGCCATCAGCACCCATCGCGTGGAGCGCGAGTTCGACTACTTCACCGCCGTCGATGACAAGGGCGGGCCGGATGAAACCGGTGCCGGCATGATCGGCCAGGTGGAGTTCAACTCCGCGACCCTGTACCGCTATGCGGTGGTCGATGCCCACAAGCTGCTCGGCAACCTGCAACAGGATCGCGAGTTGACCCTGTCGGCGCTGGAGGCCTTTACCCAGGCCGTGGTGCGCGCCATCCCCAGCGGCAAGCAGAACACCTTCGCCGCGCACAACCTGCCCAGCTTCGTCGGCGTCTGCCTGCGCCATGCCGGCCCGCTGAACCTGGCCAATGCCTTCGAGAAGCCGGTCAACCCGCGCAGCGACAACTCGCTGACCAGCCAGTCGGTGGCCGAATTGGCCAGCCATGAGAGCAAATTGGCGACTGTCTATGCCGATAGCCGCGACCGCTGGGCCTGTCTCGACCTCACCGATGCCTGGCCAGAGCAGAAGGGCCTTCACGTTCAGAACCTGGGCGAACTGGCAGCCTGGGTGCGCATGCAGGTCGCCGGACAACTGGAGGGCTGAACATGGCCACCCTGTTGCTGCGCCTGCAAGGCCCGTTGCAGTCCTGGGGCACCACCAGCCGTTTCGATGAGCGCGATACCCAGTTGGAGCCCTCCAAGTCCGGTGTGCTGGGGCTAGTGTGCGCAGCCCTGGGGCGCGATCGCCGCGAGCCGGTGGATGACCTGGGCGCCTTGCGCATGGGCGTGCGGGTCGACCGTGAAGGTGTGCCGATGCGTGATTACCAGACTGCCACCGGCGTGCTGATCGCCACCGGCAAGGCGGACATGCGGCGCACCGTGGTCAGTCCGCGTTACTACCTGGCGGACGCGGCCTTCCTGGTTGGCCTGGAGGGGCGGGACGAAGCCTTGCTGGCGAGTATCCATGCGGCCTTGCGTGCCCCGCACTGGTCCTTGGCGCTGGGGCGCAAGAGTTTTGCACCGGGCATGCCGGTATGGCTGGCCGATGGTTTCTCGCCTCTGGCACTGGAGCAGGCGCTGGCGTCCTACCCACCGTTATCCTCGTCGCAACGGGGCCTCCAGCAGCCGCTGCGCTGTCTGCTGGAGGATGAGCAGGAAGGTGCCATCCGCCTGGATCAACCGGTCGCACCTTTTGCCGAACGACGTTTTGGCCCACGTTTCGTGAAATCGGGAGTGCTGCATGTACCTGACCAGACTGACGCTTGATCCGCGTAGCGCTCAGGCTCGACGTGACCTGGGCGATGCCTATGACATGCACCGCACCCTGGCGCGTGCCTTCGTGGCGGACGCGGGCAGCTCGCCTGCGCGTTTCCTCTGGCGACTGGAGGCTGGCGGCAATGCCTGGTCAACGCCGGTGGTGCTGGTGCAGGCGGCGACAGAGGGCGACTGGTCAGCGCTGCACGCCCTGCCCAACTACCTGCAACGACCGGTCGAGAGCAAATGCCTGGATCTTGCGCAATGGGTGGAGGGCGGTGCGCGTTACCGCTTTCGCCTGCAGGCCAATCCGACGGTGACTCGCCAGGGCAAGCGCTATGGGCTGCTCGGCGAAGACGAACAGCTTGCTTGGTTGGGGCGGCAGGGCGAACGTAATGGTTTCAGCGTCGAGGCTGCCCTGGTGACGGGCAGCGATAGGCTGGCCAGCCGCAAGGGCGATAGTCGCATCAGCCTGCAGCGTGCGTGTTTCGAGGGGCGCTTGCAGGTACAGGAGTTGACGGCCTTCAGCCGTGCTCTGACTGCGGGCATCGGCCCGGCCAAGGCGTTCGGTTGCGGGCTGCTCAGCGTGGCACGAAGCTGATGCTGCCTCCTCTCAAGCCCCTGCCGATGAAGGATCGAGTGTCGATGATCTTCGTCCAGTACGGGCAGATAGACGTGCAGGACGGTGCTTTCGTGGTAATCGACAAGACCGGCGTGCGCATGCACATCCCGGTCGGTTCGGTGGCCTGCATCATGCTCGAACCGGGTACGCGGGTATCCCATGCCGCCGTGCATCTGGCTTCCACCGTGGGCACCCTGCTGGTGTGGGTAGGCGAGTCCGGTGTGCGCCTGTATGCCAGCGGCCAGCCGGGCGGGGCGCGGGCCGACCGCCTGCTCTACCAGGCCAAGCTGGCGCTGGACGATGACCTGCGCCTGAAGGTGGTGCGCAAGATGTACGAGCTGCGTTTCCAGGAGCCGGCACCGGCCAGGCGCAGTGTCGAGCAGTTGCGCGGCATCGAGGGGGCTCGGGTGCGCGAGACCTACAAGCTGCTGGCCAAGCAATATGGGGTCGAATGGCGAGCGCGCAACTACGACCGCAAGGAATGGGACGCGGCGGATATCCCCAACCGCTGCTTGTCGGCGGCCACCTCCTGCCTGTACGGCATCACTGAAGCAGCTGTATTGGCGGCGGGCTATGCACCGGCGGTGGGCTTTATCCACACCGGTAAACCGCTGTCGTTCGTCTACGATATCGCCGACCTGTTCAAGTTCGAGACCGTGGTGCCGCTGGCTTTTCGCATCGCCGCGAAGGCACCGCAGCAACCCGAACGGGAAGTGCGCCTGGGGTGCCGCGACCTGTTCCGCTCCAGCAGGATCCTGGCGAAGATCATCCCCATCATCGAAGAGGTGCTGGCCGCTGGCGGCATCTCACCACCCGAAGCGCCGCCCGAGTCGGTACCGCCGGCCATTCCCAATCCTGAAAGCATCGGCGATGCCGGCCACAGGGCGCAGTAGTGAGCTTTCTGGTCGTGGTCACCGAGAACGTCCCGCCGCGCCTGCGCGGACGTATGGCCATCTGGCTGCTGGAGGTACGCGCCGGGGTCTATATCGGCGATGTCTCCAAGCGCACCCGGGAAATGATCTGGCAGCAGCTCAGTGAGGGGCATGAAGACGGCAATGTGGTGATGGCCTGGGCCAGCAACCATGAGTCCGGTTACGAGTTCCAGACCCTGGGTCCCAACCGGCGTTTGCCGGTAGAGTTCGACGGTCTGCATCTGGTCGCTTTTCACCCCCTGGACAACCCCGATCTTTAACAAGGAAATGTTGGTAGATTTTTAGCGGCTAATTTTTCCTTTCTGGAACAGTTGGTTACGCTAAGTGTGTTCCCCGCGCCAGCGGGGATGAACCGAATGGCGCACTGACCGCAACGGGTGCAGTCGCGTGTTCCCCGCGCCAGCGGGGATGAACCGTCGAATTCCTGCGAAACGGTCAGCCAGTCGATGTGTTCCCCGCGCCAGCGGGGATGAACCGCGGGTTGGACAGTGAGGGCGGCCTGGGCTT
The DNA here is from genome assembly GCF_004327355.1 of Phytopseudomonas dryadis. Lineage (GTDB taxonomy): Bacteria > Pseudomonadota > Gammaproteobacteria > Pseudomonadales > Pseudomonadaceae > Aquipseudomonas > Aquipseudomonas dryadis. The sequence continues at coordinate 61,000 of NZ_QJUM01000003.1, read as the reverse complement.
GGGTGTTCCCCGCGCCAGCGGGGATGAACCGGTAATTGATGCTGGAGCGTCGTGATTATTCGTGTGTTCCCCGCGCCAGCGGGGATGAACCGCGACCAACTACAGGCGGTTTAAGCAATGGACCGTGTTCCCCGCGCCAGCGGGGATGAACCGTTGTAGTTGACCTGCGGCAGCGGGCGCGGCAGCGTGTTCCCCGCGCCAGCGGGGATGAACCGCCGCGCGGCAGATGCTCGTAGACCTCGCTGCAGTGTTCCCCGCGCCAGCGGGGATGAACCGCACGTTATGCCGTCAACTCGGCTGTTCTCAGAGTGTTCCCCGCGCCAGCGGGGATGAACCTCCTGAACGAGATAGTGCGATACCGCATCGATCGTGTTCCCCGCGCCAGCGGGGATGAACCGTCGGCCTCCATGACCGCCCTATACCGTGACAGGTGTTCCCCGCGCCAGCGGGGATGAACCGGACGGCAGCAAGGGTTACCAGTACCGGACGGCCATGTTCCCCGCGCCAGCGGGGATGAACCGGCCGCCGCGCCCGTTCGTGAGAATAATCAGGCGTGTTCCCCGCGCCAGCGGGGATGAACCGCTGTATTCGATGGCGTTGAAGCCGATAGACAGGGTGTTCCCCGCGCCAGCGGGGATGAACCGTTCGTCCACGCAGAGAATGACTCGACATTGGCGTGTTCCCCGCGCCAGCGGGGATGAACCGTCTCCGCCCAGGCGCAGATCCAGCCGAGTTACGTGTTCCCCGCGCCAGCGGGGATGAACCGATGACAGTTTCTCGGGCCGACTCTGCTCTTTGGTGTTCCCCGCGCCAGCGGGGATGAACCGGCCTAGGCCGTAGCGCTGCTTGTGGCGTCTAGGTGTTCCCCGCGCCAGCGGGGATGAACCGAGGTGTTACCCGATGCCTAATATTTTCAATCAGTGTTCCCCGCGCCAGCGGGGATGAACCGGCAATACAGGAAGCCATCGACGCGCTGCATGTGTGTTCCCCGCGCCAGCGGGGATGAACCGTTGCTACCGCACTCAGGACACGGGAAGGTTTCGTGTTCCCCGCGCCAGCGGGGATGAACCGGTCTACTTTTCCAGCTCGCCGACCGTCAAGGGGTGTTCCCCGCGCCAGCGGGGATGAACCGTCCGAGATGAACTGTCGGTTGCGCAGCAGCCAGTGTTCCCCGCGCCAGCGGGGATGAACCGCCAGGAAGAGCTGATGCGCGATAACGCTCGCCGTGTTCCCCGCGCCAGCGGGGATGAACCCAGTTGAGGACTATGGAGTCCGCGGCTCTGGAGGTGTTCCCCGCGCCAGCGGGGATGAACCGGCCCAGGTCATCGCGAACGGCCAGGACGATCCGTGTTCCCCGCGCCAGCGGGGATGAACCGTGTGGGGTTACTCGATCCTGGGCATTGGTATTGTGTTCCCCGCGCCAGCGGGGATGAACCGCGGAACAGGTCGCCGCGGCGCAGATTCCAGACGTGTTCCCCGCGCCAGCGGGGATGAACCGATCAAAGGGCAGCGCAAGTGGACACGCTCGAAGTGTTCCCCGCGCCAGCGGGGATGAACCGGCTGCGCAGCGTCTTGCTGTTCGTGGCGTTGAGTGTTCCCCGCGCCAGCGGGGATGAACCGACGGCTTGCAGGTTCTCGGCTTCGAGGGCGATGTGTTCCCCGCGCCAGCGGGGATGAACCGCGCGCAGTCGTCTATGTGGGCCTGGACGCGCTGTGTTCCCCGCGCCAGCGGGGATGAACCGGCCAAGGGCCTGGATCTAGACATCGTGTGCTCGTGTTCCCCGCGCCAGCGGGGATGAACCGTACAACTCGAAGGACGTGTTGCTGAGCCTGATGTGTTCCCCGTGTCAGCGTGTGCCGTCCTTGCACGGGGGGCCGCCTTCCTGGGAGGAGTGTCAGCGGCGGTCTGAGGGATTAGACCGCCGTCGCTTCCGGTGCGTGGCCCTTCAGCCCCGCGCCTGAACCGTGTGTCGTTTCCGTCGTCTCGCGGCCATCGCCGTGGTCACGAAGATTGCCGCGGCGAGGCTCAATGCCAGCGGCAGCCCCTGTGGGCGGTCGCTCATCAGGGCGCCGCTGAGCACGGGGCCGAGCAGGCTGCCGATGCCCCACAGCAGGCCGATGCAGGCGTTGGCGGTGACCAGGTCGGGGCCGCGGAAGTCCTGGCCGATCAGTACCAGGGCCAGGGTGTAGATACCGCCGGCCGCGGCGCCGAGGACTAGCAGAGCCGGCCATAGCAGGGTGCGCTGTTCCATCAGACAGGGCAGGGCCAGGCCGAGGCCCAGGGTCAGCACGCCGCAGAACAGGTGCAGGGCGCGCCGGTCGAGTCGATCGGCCAGCCAGCCGAGCGGCACCTGGAACGCCATGTCGCCGGCCAGGATCACGCTGGCCATCAAGGCCGCCACGCCCAGCGCGTAGCCATGGGCGCTGGCGTACAGCGGGAACAGCGACAGCACCACGGCATCGAAGAAGGCGAAGAACAGTACGCCGGTGCATAACGCCGGCGCTACGCGGATGAAGCCGGCCAGGGAGAAGCTGCGTGCCGTGTCTTCGCCACTGCTGACCCATCGTTCCGGCAGGCTGTGCCAGAGCAGCGCCAGGGCGGCGAGATTGGCCAGGGTGACGATGACCACTGGCCACGAGCCCTGGGTGCCGAGCAGCGCGATCAGCGCCGGGCCGACGAGCTGGAAGCCGGTGAAGCAGGCGGCGTAGAGCGCCACGACCTGGCCACGCCGGCGTTCGCCGCACAGTTCGTTGACCCAGGACTCGCCGAGGATCACCGCCACTCCCATGCCCAGGCCCAGCGCCAGGCGGGCCAGCGCCAGCGGCGCGAGCGCGTCCGGCAGCCACTCCAGGGCGCTGGCGCTCAGCGCGCAGAGGGCGAAGCAGGCCAGGTACAGGATGCGGCCGGAAAAGTACTGGCACAGCGGGTTTACCAGCAGTGCTGCGAGGATCATCCCGGCCGCCGGCATGGCGCTCAGCGTGCCGATGACCAGGGAGGAGGCTCCGGCCTCGTGCAGCCGCAGCGATACCAGCGGCAGGGTGACGCCCATGCCAAGGCCGATCACCGATACGGCGAAGACCAACACACTCAATAAGCGACGATTCATCGTTCTCGACTCCTGCCCGGGTCATGGCCCGGGCGCGCGCGAAGGTAAAGGCGGGTGCCTGCGCGCTGGGCGCGGCATCCGCAAATGGCTGGGGGTGGTCGCCGGCTGGCGACTCAGGCGCGTAGGGCGGGAGGCGAGAAGGTGAAGGCGAACAGCACGCTGCGCCGGCGCCTGAGCAGGGCATCGCGCGGCCGGCAGAGCGCGGTCGGCACAGGGCCGGTGTGCGGCAGGCGGGGCGAACGGGGAAGCGCTGGCATCGAAGGGCTCGGCAGGGCGGTGTCCGGGCAGTCTAGAGGTTGCCCGGCCGTGGCTCAATCACCTGCGTCGCATTACATGTCATGTTCCCCGCAGGTGCGGGTGGCGCGCTTTTGATACCCGTGCACCGGGACTATTCGATGGCAACCCGTTCAAGTCTGCCATGGGCAGGCCGACAACCTGGCATATTCGTCAGGCACAGGACGCCGCATGTCGACCATCACGGCAACGGGCACTCCAGTGGGCAGAAGCCTTGTGATCGCGCGCACGGCCAGTGAGGCCGGGGCCGCGTCAGGTTCTGCGCGCGAGGCCGGGAAGCAGGCGCCTTCGGTTACGCTCAGCCTGAGCGCCTATACGCAAAAGCGCATGGCCAGCATGCGCGAAGCCACGGCGAAGTTGCGCGCCAGCCAGGATATCCAGCAGCAGGCGCGCAAGGAGGCGGCCCGCCAGCGCCTGGAGGACATCAAGCAACGTATCGCCATGCTCAAGCAACTGGCCGCCGGCCTCGGCCCGGACGCGGCCAAGGGCATGCTGCGACAGATCAAGCAACTGGCGCAGGAGTTGGGGCAGGTGGCGGCGGTGCTCAAGGCGCCGTCCGCAAGTGCTTCTGCGTCGATGCCGGACGCTGCTGGAACGGGCGCCGGCGTCGCTGACGGCGAGGTGCCGGTGGCGGTCGACGCCGATCCTGTTGAATCTCCTCCGCCAACGTCAGCGGCGGTCGCCGACGAACCCGCGGACGAAGCCGGGATGGTTGCTGCCGAGGATGAAAGCCGTGAGGCGGACGAGCAGGACGAGCAGGACGAGGAGGCCTGGAATGGGCCCATGCGCTCGCCGACGAATGAGCAGCGCCGCACCGATGCCGAGGCGTTGAAGAAGGTCGCCCGTCAACTCAAGCAGTTGCTGGCCATGGTCAAGGCGCAACTGGGGGACGCGCCGGATGCCGAGAGCCGGACGATCATCGGCGAAATCAAAGCGCGACTGGACGCCTGCGAACAGGCCGCCAGTGCCATGGGCGGCGGTGGCCTTTCCCCCGCCGCTATCGGCGCGACGCTGTCGATCAGCGTCTGACCGGGTGTTCGCCTGGGCGCATCGTCGTTTCACGCCAGAATCGAGGCCAGCGCCGCCCTGTCGATATTGGCCCCGCTGAGCACCACGGCGACCCGTTCGCCACGGTTGACCTCCCGCTCCTGGGTCAGGGCGGCGAGGGCGGCGGCGCCGGCACCTTCGGCGAGGTTGTGGGTGTCCTCGTGCAGGGCGCGTATGGCCTGGCGGATCTCCTCGTCATCGACCCGCACGATGCGTGTGGCGCCGGCACGGATGATTTCCAGCGCCTCGGCCTGGGGCATGCGGCAGGCCATGCCGTCGGCCAGGGTGTCGGCGCTGTCGGTACAGATGATCCGTCCGGCGGCGAAGCTCTGCGCGTAGGCATCGGCGGCGCTGGACACCACGCCGATCACCTCGGTATCCAGGCCGAGCAGGTCGCGGCTGCGGATCACCCCGCAGATGCCCGAGCCCAGGCCGATGGGCACGTAGATGCGTTTCAGCGGCGGTGCCGCCTCGAACAGTTCCAGGGCATAGGTGGCCACGCCACGGATCAGGTCCGGGTGCAGCGACGGCACGAAATGCAGGTCCAGGCGCCCGGCCAACTGCGCCGCCCAGGCGCGAGCCTCGTCGAAGTCCTGGCCGTGTTCGATCACCTCGGCGCCCAGGGCCGTCATCGCGGCGTTCTTCTCGCGGGCATTGCCCCGCGGCACGACGATGCGCAGGTGCAACCCGGCCTGCTGCGCGGCCAGGGCCAGGCTCTGGCCGTGATTGCCGCGGGTGGCCGATACCAGGCCGCTGACCCGGGGCTCGCGGTGCCGCAAAGCGTCGACGTAGACCAGGCCGCCGCGCACCTTGAAGGCGCCGGTCGGGTTGTGGTTCTCGTGCTTGACCCACACGTCGCAACCCAGCCTCCGGGCCAGCAGCGGCCAGGCGAACTGTGGCGTTGGTGGAACCACAGGGCGGATCAGGGCGGCGGCCTGGCGTAGCGCTTCGAGGTCGAACATGGGCATCTCCGGGGCTTTTGACCGGATGCTACGACTCGGGCATTGTATGGGTAAATGTTTATATTGCATGGCAAACAATGTGGCTTCCTGACCTGCAAGACAGTGCGCTGCCCAGCTACCTGGCGCTGGTCGAGGCGATTTCCCGCGCCATCGGCAAGGGTGAGCTGAAGTCCGGCGAGCGCCTGCCGCCGCAACGCCGGCTGGCCTGGGCGCTAGGCATCAACCCGAGCACGGTGATGCAGGCCTATCGCGAGGCGGCGCGGCGTCATCTGGTCTCCGGCGAGGTCGGGCGGGGCACCTACGTGCTGGCCGACAGCCGCGAGGCCAGCCTGTTTCGCCTGAAACAGCCGCTGCCGCCGACGCAAAGCATCGACCTGTCGACCAACGTGCCGGTGCACGACGGCGACAGCGACGACCTGGCGCGCACGCTCGAGCGGCTGCTCGGCGAGGGAAGGGTCGACGCCCTGCAGGCCTATGCCCCGGCCGAGCTGGTGCTGCGCGGACGCCTGGCCGGCAGCCTCTGGTTGCAGCAGCGCGGCCTGCACTGTCCGGCCTCGCGGGTGCTGCTCTGCGCCGGTGCCCAGCAGGGCGTCACGGCGGCGCTGCTGGCGCTGTGCGAGGCGGGCGAGCCGATCCTGGTGGAAGCCTTCACCGCGCCGGGCATCAAGGCCGCGGCGCGGCAATTGCGGCTGCCGCTGCACGGGGTGGCCATGGATGAACGCGGCATCCTGGCCGCTGACCTGGATCGTCAGGTGCGCGCCACCGGGGCGCGGGTGCTGGTGCTCACCCCCTGCCTGCAGAACCCGACGGGCAGCAGCATGGACGAAGCGCGGCGTCTGCAGGTGGCCGAGGTGGTCGAGCGCCATGGCCTGTGGCTGATCGAAGACGACGTCTACGGCGCCCTGGGCAGCCAGGCGCCCCTGGCCCGGGTGCTCGAACAGCGCTGCCTGCTGGTCACCAGCCTGTCGAAAACCGTCGCGCCCGGCCTGCGCCTGGGTTTTCTGCATGGCCCCGAGGCGTTGCTGGAACGCATCGACCGCGAGGGGCATGCGACCAACTGGGCCGTTTCGCCCCTGTGCCTGACCCTGGGCTGCGAGTGGATCGAGGACGGCACCGCGGCGCGGCGCCTGGCCTGGCAACGCCATGAATTGCAGCAGCGCTGGCGCCTTGCCGCACGGATACTGGGCCCACGCATGCCGCGTGATCGCGAGGTGGCGCCGCACGTGTGGCTGCCGGCCCCGGCGCGCTTCGATCTGGCCGGGGCCTGTCGTGCTGCCGGCGTGGAGGTGGTGCCGGCCGAGGTCTTCGCCGTCGGTCCCGCCGTGGGTGCGGCGATCCGTATCAGCCTGGCCGCGGCGCGCAGCCGTGCCGAGCTCAAGCGCGCCCTGGAACGGGTAGCCGCAAGCTGGCCCGGATGATTGGCGGGCTTGCGCCCGAGCGCCAATGCGTGTCAGCTATCGCCATGAAATCCCACGACAAGGATCCGTGCATGTCCCTTTCCGTTGACGGCGCTTTCGCCGTCGTAAGCTCTGCCGAAGAAGCCGTCGAGCGTCTGGCCATCCTTCACCAGCGGGCCACCGAGGGCCTGAGCCAGGCGCTCAAGCGCTACCTCAAGGACCGTGTGCGCCCCGATGCCGAGCAGCATGAGCTGTTCCGCTATCCCGAGTTGCGCCTCACCTACCTGTGCCAGGGCGAAGTACCGACCACCGTGCGCGCCTATGCCAAGGTGCAGGTGCCGGGCACCTACAGCATCACCGTCACCCACCCGGCGGCGTTCCGTACCTACCTGCTGGAGCAGTTGCGGCCCTTGATGGCCGACTTCACCGTGACGGTCGAGGTCGGCGTCAGCCAGCAGTACATTCCCTACCCCTACGTGGTCGAGCAGGGCGACGAGCTGGCCGGCTCCGGGGTGACCGCCGCCGAGCTGGCGCGGGTATTCCCCAGCACCGACCTGTCGGCCGCCACCGATGGCACCGCCGATGGGCTGGTCGACTGGGAACAGTCCGACCCCCTGCCTCTGGCCCTGTTCGACGCCGCGCGGGTGGATTTCTCCCTGCGCCGCCTGGTGCACTACACCGGCAGCGACTGGCGTCACGTGCAGCCGTGGATCCTGCTGACCAACTACCACCGCTATGTCGACCAGTTCATCCGCAACGGGCTGGACATGCTCACCGGCGATTCGCGTTTCGTACGCATGGTGCTGCCGGGCAACGTGGTACTCGAACGGGGCATGGCCGAAGGCGAGATGCAGGCGATCATCGAGACCGTGGTGTGGCACCGCTACCAGATGCCGGCCTATCACCTGCAGGCCGCCGACGGCGATGGCATCACCCTGGTCAACATCGGCGTGGGGCCGTCCAACGCCAAGAACATCACCGACCACCTGGCCGTGCTGCGTCCGCATTGCTGGCTGATGATCGGCCACTGTGGCGGCCTGCGCCAATCCCAGACCATCGGCGACTACGTGCTGGCCCATGCCTACATGCGCCGCGACGGCATCCTCGATCGGGTGCTGCCGCCGCACATTCCGCTGCCGGCCCTGGCCGAGGTGCAGCAGGCGTTGCAGGACGCCGCCGCCCAGGTCACCGGCGAGCGCGGCGATGACCTCAAGCGGCGCCTGCGTACCGGCACCGTGCTGACCTACGACGACCGCAACTGGGAGTTGCGCTGGGCCCAGGAGCGACCGCTGATCAACCTGTCGCGTGCCGTGGCGGTGGACATGGAAAGCGGCACCATCGCCGCCCAGGGCTACCGCCTGCGGGTGCCCTACGGCACCCTGCTATGCGTCTCGGACAAGCCGCTGCACAGCGAGATCAAGCTGCCGGGAGCGGCCGGCGCCTTCTACGAGCGGGCGGTGACCCAGCACCTGCACATCGGTATCGCCGCGCTGGATCTGTTGCGCGGGCAACTCAACTCGCTGCACTCGCGCAAGCTGCGCAGCTTTGACGAGCCGCCGTTCCGATGAAGAAGACAGCCGCAAGCCACAAGCTTCAAGCTGCAAGTAGGAGCAAAGGCTTGAACCCGATACCCGGGCTCATGCCAGACTAGCTTGCAGCTTGTAGTTATTTTATTTCTTCGGCTTGCCGAACATCATCCGCCAGCGGTTGCGGTTGAGCAGCACGTAACCGGTGAGTTGCAGGCCCGCGGCCATCACCAGGCTGCGGGTCATGCCGGGCTCGGCGGGACGTGGCCCGGTGTAGATGCTGTACAGGGCATAGGCGACCCCGACCAGGCCGAGGATGAAGAAGGCCAGACCGAGCAGGGTCAGGCGGTGGAGTTTGCGCGGGAGCATGGCGATGATCGTTGTGGCTGACGGTCGGCAAAACTAACCCGGAACAGCGTGTTTCGCCAGCTTCGCCTGGCGATGCCCAGGGCAGGTTTGCGCCGGGTCATTGCGTTAGACTGCGCCTTTCGTCTCTTTTGAATGGCCTCGCTGCATGACCCGACCTTCACGCCCTGCGCCTCGACGTCCGATTGCCCGGCGCGAGCCCAAGGCGCCGCCCGCCGAACCGCGGCTGATTCTGTTGAACAAGCCGTTCGATGTGCTGACCCAGTTCAATGACGATCAGGGCCGCGCCACGCTCAAGGATTTCGTGCCGGTGCCCGGTGTATACCCGGCTGGGCGCCTGGATCGCGACAGCGAAGGTCTGTTGCTGCTGACCAATGACGGCCAGTTGCAGGCCCGCATCGCCGATCCCAGGCACAAGCTGGCCAAGACCTACTGGGTGCAGGTCGAGGGCGAGCCCACGGCCGAACAGTTGCAGCAGTTGCGCGACGGGGTTGCGCTCAACGATGGTCCGACGCTGCCGGCCGAAGCCCGCCCGCTCGACGAGCCCGCGTTATGGCCGCGTACCCCGCCGGTACGTTTTCGCAAGAGCATACCGACCTGTTGGCTGGAACTGGTGATCCGCGAAGGCCGCAACCGCCAGGTACGGCGCATGACCGCCGCCGTCGGCCTGCCCACATTGCGCCTGGTGCGCGTGCGCATCGGCCCCTGGGCGCTGGATGGGTTGCAGCCGGGCGAATGGCGTGAAGAACCGGCGATACTGAAATAGCGCCGCCCCGCTATGAAGTGGCTGCTTCAAGGGGCGAGGCCGATAGGAGCGCTAGAGGCTGGAGGCTGAACGACAAGCAAACCGCATAGGCTCTTTCGTCCAGCTTTCCAGCCTCAAGCGTTTTTGATCGAAGGCTGCTACCGCCTTCCCACTGCCTGGGACGGGATATCAGAATCATCCCTCGTAGCCGGCCTTGATCACCGTGATGCCCTTGATCAGCACCTCGCGCCAGCCTTGCAGGGTGGCGCTATCGGCCTGGCGGTCGTGCTCGACGATGGTCTTGAGCAGCGCTTCGAGCCACAGGTCGTAGAGTTCCGGGCGGATGTCCATGGCCGCGCGCGCGTGGGTGCAGCCGAGGGCGCGCAGCTTGGTGTCGGGCATGCCGCGGGCGTGCATCACCAGGTTGAGGATGCCCTGGCGCAGCAGCAGTTTCTGCGCCGTCATGTCGGTGTTGACGAACTTCTCGCGCACCGCGGGCGAGCTGTCGAGGAAGTAACGATAGAAGTCGTCGAAAAAGGCCGGGCTGGCACAGCAGCGTCCATAACTCTGCATGACGCGATCGGTGGCGTTCATGTTTTCTCCGTTGGCAAGGCAGACAGTGACGGGCAAGCAACCGCCGGTTTTTAGTTAGAAATGACAGTGGGGTGTGTCAGACACCTTCCAGGCTGGCGATGACCAGGGTCTTGATCAGGAAGCCGAGCACGCCCAGGCCCAGGGCGAGGAACAGCACCAGCGTGCCGAAGCGCCCGGCCCTGGACTTCTTCGCCAGGTCCCAGACGATGAAGGCCATGAACAGCACCAGGCCGCCCACCAGCAGGGTCATCATCAACTCTTCGAATACTTCGGGTTCCATCGCGACCTCATTGCCGAACAATGAAGCTGTGTCGCCATGGCGCAATGGCGAGAGGGTGGGGCGAGTGCAAACGACCCGCCCCCTGGAAAAGGGCAGGTCCTGCATCGGTGCTGTTGTTATTCCCTAGGCACAGCAAAACTGGGGATATTGTACGTCAGTGGCGAGCGTTGCGGAGCCTCCCCATAGGTCGTATGGGCATTCAGGGGCGTAAATGCTGCAACGGCAGCTGGGTGCTGGAGAGGATCTGCTGCAACACGAAACTCGAGCGCACGCTGGAAACTCCCTCGATACGGGTCAGGGTGCCGAGGAGCAGTTTCTGGTAATGGTCCATGTCCGGCACCACCACCTTGAGCTGGTAATCGGCGTCCATGCCGGTGACCAGGCAGCACTCCAGCACCTCCGGACACTTGCGGATCTCCTCCTGGAAATGCTCGAAGCGTTCCGGTGTATGCCGGTCCATGCCGATCAGCACGTAGGCGGTCAGGCTCAGGCCGAGCTTCTTGCGGTCGAGCAGGGCGACTTGCCGAACGATGTAGCCGTCGTCTTCCAGCTGCTTGACCCGCCGCGAACAGGGCGAGGGAGACAGGCCGATGCGCTCGGCCAGATCCTGGTTGGACAGGGTCGCGTCGCGCTGCAGTTCGGCGAGAATGTTCAGGTCATAACGGTCGAGTTTGTTCATGGTCAGGCTTATTTGTCATTTGCTTGCGCCGAATGGTGCCGGATAAAAGGAAAATTGCGCAAGTGACTACGTGATTAGCAGTATTTGCAATTTTCCGTCGTGCGCGGCGGCGTAAGCTTTACCTCAGTTTCACGGCCCGGACGACAGGTCCACCCGGCTTGCCCAATCAGGCGAACCGGCGCCGCCGATCCTACCGGATCGTCACGGCACCCGGGTCCGCACCGTCCAACCAGGCGGGCGAGGAAAGCGGCGACAGGATTGCCGGCACAGGACACATTCCCCGAGGGGAGGCCGCGAGGCCTCCCTTTTTTATGGCCCGCTCTCCCGGGCGGCGACCCTTCGGGCCGTCGCAAGCGACGTTAAGGAGAGCGCCCGGCCATTTTTCATGGTCGGCGCGAAGGTTCTGCTACTGGGCGGAAACGGGCGCGGGTACGTCCAGCGGGTCGGCATGCACCAGCACTTCGGCCTTGGCGAACTCACTGCGAATCGCCGTGGCCACGGCCTCGCAGCGCGCGTGGGCGGTGGCCAGGTCGAGGCTGCCCGGCAGTTCCACGTGCAACTGCACGAACCAGCGCGTGCCGGACAGCCGCGTGCGCAGGTCGTGCACGCCGAGCACACCGGGGACGGCACAGGCCAGGGCCTGCATCCGCGTGCTGACCTGCGGCGCCAGTTCCTGATCCATGAGCACGCCGAGCGACTCGCGGGCGATGCCGATGGCGCTCCACAGGATGTAGCCGGCGATGGCGATGGCGAAGAGCGCGTCGCCCTGTTGCCAGCCGAGGCTGGCCAGCAGCAGGGCGAGCAGGATGCTGCCATTGAGCAGCAGGTCGGAGCGATAGTGCAGCGAATCGGCATGAATCGCCGTGGAACCGGTGCGCTTGACCACGTGCCGCTGGAACAGCAGCAGGGCCAGGGTCAGCACGATCGACAGCAGCATCACCGCGATGCCCAGTGTCTGGGCGGTCAGCGGTTCCGGCTGCAGCAGCCGTTCGACCCCCTGCACGGCCACCAGCACCGCGCTGGCGGCGATGAACAGGGCCTGGCCGAGGCCGGCGAGGGCTTCGGCCTTGCCATGGCCGTAGCGATGATCGTCATCGGCAGGGCGCAGGGCGATGTTCACGGCGATCAGGTTGAGCAGCGAGGCGGCACTGTCGAGCAGCGAGTCGGTCAGGCCGGCGAGCAGGCTGACCGAACCGCTGGCCCACCAGGCGAAGGCCTTGCACAGTACCAGGGTCAGGGCCACGCCGAGGGCGGCGGCACTGGCCTGGCGCATCAGACGCGCGTGCTGGCGATCGATAGTCACGGTCATTCCATGGCGTGGGCCGCAGCGGGCTCAGCCTGCCCGGCGGACAGGCCGGCGCGGGGCGATCAGGCGGAAGGGCGCAGGCCGAAGGCGGCCAGTTGCTCGCTGTTGCCACTGTGCTGGATCAGGCGCGGGTCGTCGAGCGGCAGGCTGTGGCCGGTCTGCACTTCGATCAGGGCCTTGAGCTTGGCGCTGTCCACCTTGCCGTCGGCATCCACCACGTCCTGCAGGGACTGCGGATCGACCTGGGCATTGAGGCCGCCGGGCAGGTAGATGGCGCCCGTGGCGAAGTCGACGCCGAAGGCGATCAGCCCGGGGATCACGTAGAACAGGATGCCGATGGCATCCAGGGCGACGATGACCGGGTCGACCCGGCCTTCGATCTGGCCGCGCCGATCCGGATAGAACAGCGTGCCGCAAGCGGTCAGTTGCGTGAACAATGTAACGGCGAGAACGCCGCCGATAACACGGGATTTCGTGCGCATCGAGCATCTCCAGGGTAAGTGACGCCACTATAGCAAGGCGGTTGTTGCAAAGCTGCTGCGGTGCTGCGAATCGGCAGCTCCCGAACTCATGAGACCGGCGCAGGTCGTGCCGGGTTCGGCGTATATAATCAGCGGCCGATGATGGAGCCGCGATGAATTCCCTGCCGATCGATTCCCTGTTGCCCGCCCTGTGCCAGGCCCTGGCCGAGCGTGACGAAGCCGTACTGGAGGCGCCGCCCGGCGCGGGCAAGACCACCCGGGTGCCGCTGGCGGTGTTGAACGAGCCCTGGCTGGCCGGGCAGCGCATCATCATGCTCGAGCCGCGGCGTCTGGCCGCACGGGCGGCGGCCGAGCGCCTGGCCAGCGAACTCGGCGAAGTGGTCGGCGAAACCGTGGGTTATCGCATCCGCCTGCAGAGCAAGGTCGGGCCGCGTACGCGTATCGAGGTGGTCACCGAAGGTATCCTCGCCCGGCGCCTGCAGGACGACCCGGCGCTGGAGGGCGTCGGCCTGGTGATCTTCGACGAATTCCACGAGCGCAGCCTGGATGCCGACCTGGCCCTGGCGCTGACCCTCAACGGCCGGGCGATGTTCCGTGGTGCCGATAGCGGCGAGCCGCCGCTCAAGGTGCTGCTGATGTCGGCGACCCTGGAGGGCGAGCGCCTGGCCGGGCTGCTCGACGATGCGCCGGTGCTGCGCAGCGAAGGGCGCATGTTCCCGGTGGACGTGCGTTGGGGCGCGGCGCTGCAGGCCGGCGAGTGGATCGAGCCGAAGGTGCTGCAGACCGTGCTGCAGGCCTTGGACGACGAGCCGGGCAGTCTGCTGGTGTTTCTCCCTGGGCAGGCGGAGATCCGTCGCCTCGCCGAGCAGTTGCACGAGGCCCTGGCCAGCCGGCCCGAGGTGCGGGTCTGCCCGCTGCACGGCGAACTGGAGCTCGCCGCCCAGCGCGCCGCCATCGAGCCAGCGGCGGCCGGGCAGCGCAAGGTGGTGCTGGCGACCAATATCGCCGAGACCAGCCTGACCATCGACGGCGTGCGGGTGGTGGTCGATGCCGGCCTGGCGCGGGTGCCGCGTTTCGACCCGGGCAGCGGCATGACGCGGCTGGACACCCAGCGCATATCCCGCGCCTCGGCGACCCAGCGCGCTGGTCGGGCCGGGCGCCTGCAGCCCGGCGTCTGCTATCGCCTGTGGTCGCAGGCCCAGCATGAGCAACTGCCAGCCCATTCCACGGCGGAGATCCTCCAGGCCGACCTGGCCGGGCTGGCCCTGCAACTGGCGCGGTGGGGCGTCGCGGTGGAGGAACTGGTCTGGCTCGATCCGCCTCCTGCGGCGGCCTATGCCCAGGCCCGCGACCTGCTGCTGCGCCTCGGCGCCCTCAACGTCCAGGGCGGCCTCACCGCCCACGGCCAGGCCATGGCCGAACTGCCGGCGCATCCGCGTATCGCCCATCTGCTGCTGCGTGGCCAGGCGCTCGGCCTGGGCGAGCTGGCTTGCGACCTGGCGGCGCTGCTGGGCGAGCGCGACATACTGCGCGGCGGCCAGTGCGGTGCGGGCGCCGATCTGCACAGCCGCCTGGCCCTGCTTTCGGGCGAGAGCCGTGCAGCGCGGAGCGCCGCCCGGGGTGGCGTGCAGCGAGCCCGGCAACTGGCGCGGCAGTTCCAGGGCTACCTGCGCCACATACCGGTCAGCGAGGCGGTGAGCGACCCTGAGCACGGCCGTTGGCTGGGCGCGCTACTGGCCTTCGCCTACCCGGATCGCGTCGCCCGGCAGCGTCGTGACGGCGGCGCCGAATATCGCCTGGCCAATGGCCGTGCGGCGCTGTTCAGCGAGGCCGATGCCTTGATGAAGCACCCCTGGCTGGTGATCGCCGACCTGGGCAGCCGCCAGGGTCAGCGCGAGGAGCGCATCTACCTGGCCGCCGAGCTGGAGCCGGAGCTGTTCGACACGGTGCTGGCCGAGCAGGTTACCCGCCAGGATCTGCTCGAGTGGGATGAGCGCGAAGGCGTGCTGCGTGCCGAGCGGCAGCGCAAGGTGGGCGATCTGGTGCTGTCCAGCGAAGCGCTGGCGGGGCTGAGCGCCGAGGCGCGCATCGCCGCGCTGGTCAATCTGGTTCGGCGCAAGGGCCTGGCGCTGCTGCCATGGACAGCCGAGCTGCGCCAGTGGCAGGCGCGGGTGCTGCTGCTGCGCCAGCTCGACCTGCGGCAGGGCGGTGTCAGCGAGTGGCCGGACGTGACCGATACGGCGCTGCTCGCCAGTCTGGAAACCTGGCTGGCGCCCTACCTGGGCAAGGTCAGCCGGCTGAGTCACTTCGCCAACCTGGATCTGCCCGCCATGCTGCAGACCCTGTTGCCCTGGCCACTGCCCCAGCGCCTGGACGAGTTGGCGCCGCGCAGCCTGCCGGTGCCCTCCGGCTCGCGCATCGCGCTGGACTACAGCGAGCAGCCGCCGGTGCTGGCGGTGCGCCTGCAGGAACTGTTCGGCCTGGCCGAGACGCCGCGCATCGCCAATGGCCGTCAGCAGGTGCTGCTGCACCTGCTCTCGCCGGCGCGGCGCCCGGTGCAGGTCACCCGCGACCTGGCCAGCTTCTGGGCCAGCACCTACGCCGAGGTGAAGAAGGACCTCAAGGGCCGCTACCCCAAGCACTACTGGCCAGACGACCCACTGATCGCAGAGCCGACAGCGCGGGCCAAGCCCAGGCCGAAGTGAACGCCTCGGCATCGCTGACCGCCATGCCCATGGCGTGGGCCGCGCCAGCGCCGGGCATCAGGCCGGACGGTTGCCCTCATAGGCGTTCTGCAGCAGTTCGCGAATGGCTTTCTGCTCGATTGGGCGCGGATTCCAGTACGGGTTGGACAGGGCAATGTCGGTCGCGCGGTCGAGATCCGCTTCGCTGAGGCCCAGCTCCCGCAGCGTCAATGGCGCACCCAGCGACTTGGCCAGGTCGTAGAGCGCCCCGCCCGCAGAGTCATGTTCACCGCCCAGGGCCCGGATGATGCGGGCTGCGGCCTCGGGTACGGCGGCGGCGTTGTAGGCGATCGCATGCGGCAGCACGACCGTGTGAGTCTGGGCGTGAGGCAGATTGAAGCTGCCGCCCAGGGTGTGGCAAAGCTTGTGGTGCAGGGCCATGCCGACGTTGCCCAGCACGGTGCTGCACAGCCAGGCGCCATACAGGCAGTCGGAGCGTGCATCCAGGTCGTCCGGCTTTTCAGTGACACGGCCAAGGCCTTCGGCCATGGCGCGGATGCCTTCTTCGGCGATCAGGGACATGACCGGGTTTCCGTCCTGGGCGTAGAGCCCTTCGGCGGCATGGGCGATGGCGTTCATGCCGCTGGTCACCGACATCCCGACGGGCAGCGTCTGCGAGAGTTCCGGGTCATAGATGACGGTCTTGGGCAGGACGCGCGGGTCCTTGCCGGTCTTCTTGATGCCGTTTTCAGTCAGGCCGTAGACCGGGGTCATCTCGGAGCCGGCATAGGTCGTCGGAATCGCCAGGATGGGCAGCCCCGAGTCCAGCGCGATGGCTTTGCCCAGCCCGGTGGTGGAGCCGCCGCCGATCGCGATGGCACAGTCGGCGCCGAGCCTGTTGGCGACTTCGCGTGCTTCGCGGGCGGTTTCGATCGGCACGTGCATGACCGCTTTGTCAAAGATTCCCGCGGCACGCTCGCCCAGGATGGCGGCAATCCGCTCGGCCTGCGCTCGCTGCTCCGGAGTCGAAAGAACGAGCGCACGGCGGGAGCCGAGCCTGTCGATCTCGGCCTCCAGTTGCTGCAGGGAACCTTTGCCGAAAATGACACGTGAAGGCAGTCCGGTATAGGTGAAGTTCGAGATGGTCACGGTGCATTCCTGTTGGGTTTGGATGGCCCGAAGGTCATGGTTTCGAGGAAAAGCCAGGCGCCCGAGGCAGGCGCGCCGCCGGGGTCATTTGACCGGCGTTGGCTGGTACGCGATGAGCCGCCACTCGCCGTTGTGAAGGCACCAGACGGCCAGCGTGTTGTTGCGCAATGTCTTGCGCACCCCGCCCGAGGTTATTTCCCCGTTCATTTCGGCAAACACCAGCGCCGTCTCCCCAAGGACCCGTACCGCGTGAATCGGTCGCTCGATGCGGTGATAGACGTAGTGACCCTCACGGCACTTTTGCCGGTAGCTGTCCCGGGTATCGACCAGGCCATTGGAGTGGGTGTAGCTCAGGTGGGGATGGGCGAGGTCGAAGACACTGTCGAAATCGCCGAGGACGAGGGCGGCGTAACGCTTTTCCTCCAGCGCTCGGATGAGTGTTTCCGTCTCCATGGTGCTGTTCATGAGCGCCTCTTGTTCTTGTCGAGGAAGGGCGGAGTCTCCCCAGGCAGGGGCGGCACTACACCGACAGGGACCGGGTTGGACGTCCGGTTCAATGAGGCGAGCCTATAGTTACGGTTATCGATATAAAATATCGCCAGCGAAAATCTTTATTTCATGGGTGAAATAATCCTGCCGTATCCCTGAATCCGGGCGGGCGCGGCTCATGCCGGACGCTATTGCGTCCAGAGCTTCTCGTAGTTGTTCTCGCGGAAGCGCTGTACCAGTGCGTCGATGAAAAGGCGGACCTTCGCCGGCATGTGGCGGCGGGTCTGGAAGGCGATGTTCATGGTGAGGCGCGGCAGATCCCAATGGTCGAGTACGGGCACCAGTTCGCCGCGGACCAGGTTGTCGTAGACGATGTATTTGGGCTGAACCAGTATGCCCATGTCATCGAGGGCCGACTTCAGGACGATCTGTCCATCGTTGGTCGAAATGAAGGAGCGGGTCCGCACCGTGATCGACTCGCCCTTGCGGGTGAAGGGGAGTTCCGTGGGGTTCACCGCGTAGTCATAGATCAGCATCTTGTGGCGGACGAGATCCATCGGCACTTCGGGCATCCCATGCTTTTCCAGGTACGCCGGCGAGGCGGCCAGAATCCTCCGGGTCTCGGCCAGCCGGCGTATGGTCAGGCTGTTGTCCGCTTCGAACTGGCGTGTGCGGATCGCCACATCGACGTTGTTCTCCATCACGTCGAGGTAGCGGTTGGCGGCCACGATATCCAGGCTGATTTCAGGGTAGCGGCGAGTGAACTCGGGCAGCAGCGGCTCGATATGAAGAAGGCAGAACGAGAGCGAGGCGGTTACCCGCAGCACGCCGCTCGGCTTGACCACGGCGTCACGAGCGACGTCTTCGGCCTCGCGCATGTCCGCCAGGACTGACTTGCTGCGTCTGTAGAACTCGGCGCCGATCTCCGTCAGGGACAACTGGCGCGTGGTGCGTTGTACCAGGCGCACGCCGAGCCTGGTTTCCAGGGCGATCAGGTGCCGGCTGGCGGCCGATACGGACAAGCCCAGCTGCTCGGCAGCCTTGCTTATGCTGCCGGCATCGGCGACCTGCACGAACAATTCCATCTCTTTGAACGGATCCATGCCTGATTTTCCTGGTATCCGGGAAGCTGTCTCCCAAATATACGTGTTTTTTCATGCCCCGAGAGAAACTAGACTCCCCTCACGCCACAAATAAGAATAAGTGCGGAGAGAGTCATGGCTCACTCAATGTTGGAACGGTCCAGTTCTAGGTACGCGTCCCGCTCGGGCCGTCAGTGCGCCGCTCATGTGCGCCCCAAGGGACTGTCGCTTCCCTTTCCCCCCTGTCTCCTTGTGCAACCCGCCGTTGGGCCGCGATCGTCCGCGCCGGTTGCCCTCGACGCACTGTCCGCTGACCCCGCTTTTGCGCTATCTGCCCGCCTGGCCGAGCCCGATGCGGCGCGCATGCCGGAAGCTTTCGCTCGCGGCGGCACCACGGCTGCCCAGGCTCTGAACGGGGCAATGGCGTTTCTCCCGCTGGCCCGCGTCAACCCCCTCGATCGCGCACTCGAAGCGACTGGCGCCGCGCTGCCGCGTGGCGAGGCCGCCGATCCCCGCCTGTCCGCCGAGCCCGGGACGATCGGCCCTGAGGCCGCGGCGAAGCAGGCCTCCGGCACGCCGCCGGCGCCGTTCGCAGAACCACTTCTTCCAAGCCGGGCAGCGTGAGGCCCGCCTGTTTTTCTCTAACAAAAACCTAAAATGCAGCAGGAGATAGAAATGGTTGGAATCGCAGTCCTCGGTGCAGGTCGCATCGGCAAAATCCATGCTACCAACGTAGCGGCCAATCGATCGGCCAAGCTGATCGCCGTTGCCGATCCCTATGCAAGTGCCGCACAGAGTCTCGCAGGTGCGCTGGGCGCCGACGCGATGACCGACTGCGAAGCGGCCATCGATCGCAACGATGTTCAGGCCGTCGTCATCGGCACGCCGACTCACACGCACATCGGCTTGATGCTGCGCGCCATCCGCCAGGGCAAGGCTGTGCTCTGCGAAAAGCCGATCGACCTCGATATGGCCAAGAGCCTGGCGGCGGTCGAGGAAGTCGAGCGCCTGAATGGCCGTGTCATGCTGGCGTTCAACCGTCGCTTCGAGAACACCTTCGCGGCGATGCACGCTGCAATCGTGGCCGGTGAGATCGGCGAGGTGCGCCAGGTGATCATCAGCAGCCGTGACCCGGGCCTGGCTCCCGAAGATTACATCAAGCATTCGGGCGGCATTTTCCGCGACATGACCATTCACGACCTGGACATCGGCCGCTGGTTGCTGGGCGAGGAGCCGGTGGAGCTGAGTGCGGTGGGCAGCCGCCTGGTCGATCCGAACCTGATGGAGAAGTACGACGACTACGACACGGTCATGCTGCAGATGAAAACCGCGTCCGGCAAGCAGTGCCACATCAACAACTGCCGGGCCACCGTCTATGGCTACGATCAGCGCATCGAGGTGTTCGGCTCCAAGGGCATGCTCCTTCAGGACAACCTGCGTCCCACCACGATTCGTCGCTGGACGGAAGCGTCAACCGACGCTCGCGAGCCGCTGCTCAACTTCTTCCTGGAGCGTTACCAGCAAGCGTACAAGTCCGAGCTCGACGCCTTCGTCGATGCGCTGATCGAGAACAAGCCATTGCCGACCGGCGTGCAGGACGGCCTGAAAGCCCTGCGCCTTGCCGAGTGCGCCGTCGAGTCGGCGCGCACGGGGCGTGCCGTCGGCGTCGCGTGATCCCGGTTTCACCCAGCATAGATAACAAGAGAAGGAGACCAAGATGTCCCAGAAAGTCAGTGACCCTGTGCTCGGCGTTGCCTGCCTCGGTATCACGCATCCGCACACGTCCGGCCGCGTGAAAGCCTTCCAGCGCATGGAAAATGTGCGCTTTCACGGCGCCTATGATGACAGTCCGCTGTTGCAGCCCTTCGTTGACGCGCTGGGCCTGGAGGCGCGTAGCAAGGAAGAAATCCTCGCCGATCCGAATGTGCACATCGTGCTGGTTCACCCCAAGAGCTACCTGATGGCCGACTGGGCGATCGAAGCCCTGGAGGCAGGCAAGGCCGTGCTCTGCGAAAAACCGGCAGGCCGCGGCATCACGGATACCCAGCGCATCGTCGAGGCGGTCGAGCGCACCGGCAACCTGTTCCAGGTCGGCTACTGCTGGCGCTTCGCACCTTCGGTGGAAAAGATGCAGCAGGTGCTGCGCAGCGGCGAGATCGGCAAGGTGCTGCAGGTACGCGCCCACGCAGGCTGTTCGCACAACGAGGCCGACACCAATCACATGAAGCAACCCGGCGACCTGGGTGGCGCCTTCTATGTGATCGGTTGCCATACCATCGATCGCATCCTGCTGCACTTCGGCATGCCGAAGTCGGTGAACGCGCGCATCAGCAAGTTCGAGGGGCAGATGAGCGAGAGTGCGCGCGAGGATGCGGCGGCCGCCGTTCTCAACTATGACGACAAGATGGTGACCATCGACTTCATGTCATGGGACCCGATGCCGTGGACCGAGAGCTGGGATATCACCGCCTATGGCACCCATGGTGTGATGCATTCCACCCCGATGCCTGCCTCCTACAAGCTCTACCACGACGGCAGGAACGGCCATCCGCAAGGCTGGACGCACTGGAACGAGACCAGTTTCCCGGAAGTCTGGGCGGTGCGCAAAACCGTGTATTCGCCTGAAATTGCCGAAATCGGCAATCCGATCTACTTCGATCGGGAAGCGGCCGCCTTCGTCAATGCCTTGCGCACCGGAACCCCCTCGCAAGTGCCGGCCAGCCAGGCGCACAACATCAATGTGCTGTTGAAGGCTCTGTTCGAGTCTTCGGCCAATGCCGGGCAAGAGGTACCACTGGGCTCATAGAACCCGGGTTTTCGCACGGGCGTTGTACTGCCCCCCTCATGGAAGGGGGGAGTGCAGCCGCTCGACAAAAATAAGACACCTCATGAAGGGTGAAACCATGCGTAGATTGATAAGCGTTGCCGCTTCCTTGTTATTGGCGGTTGCCGTTACCGGCTGCTCCGATGAGGCATCGGACTCGAAAGGCATCATTGGCATTTCACTCCCGTCCAAGACGGAAGCCCGCTGGGTCACCGACGGCAGCAGCATGGTCGCTGCACTGGAGGAACTTGGCTATGAAGCCGACGTGCAATATGCCCAGTACGAGGTGCCAACCCAGCTGTCGCAGATCGAAAACCTGCTGGTCAAAGGCGTGAAAGGACTCATCATCGCGCCGATCGATGGAACGACGATGTCGGATGTCCTCAAGCAGGCGAAGGAACAGGGCATCGAGGTGATCTCCTATGATCGCTTCATCCGCAACTCGAAGGACTTCAGCTACTACGTCACCTTCGACAACTTCAAGGTTGGCCAACTGCAAGCGCAGTCCATCGTCGACGCGCTGGGGCTTGCCGAGGGCAAGGGGCCGTTCAACCTCGAAATCTTCGCCGGCTCGACCGACGATAACAACGCTCATGTCTTCTATGCCGGCGGCATGTCCGTCCTGCAGCCCTATATCGACTCCGGCAAGCTGGTGGTCAGAAGCGGCCAGGTCAGCCTGGACAAGGTGGCCACACCCAACTGGGAAGGCTCCCAGGCCCAGTCTCGCATGGACAACCTGCTGAGCGCCTTTTACGGCAACAGCCATCTGGATGCGGTGCTCACGGCCAACGACCAGCTCGCCATCGGCGTGATCTCCTCTCTGCGCGGCGTCGGCTACGGCTCGGGCGATACCAGCATGCCGATCGTCACCGGTCAGGATGCCGAGATCCCCAGCATCAAGGCCATCATCCGCGGCGACCAGTCCTCGACGGTGTTCAAGGACACCCGCGCGCTGGCCAAGGCCGCCGCGCAGATGATGAATGCGTCCCTGGAAGGCAGCCCGGTGAGCGTCAACGACACGGAGTCCTACCACAACGGCGTGATGCTCGTGCCCACGCAGTTGCTCCCGCCGGTGCTGGTCAATCAGCAGAACTGGCACCAGGTGCTGGTGGACCAGAGCGGCTACTACAGCGAAGAGCAACTGCGCTAGCCCCTGCTGTTTCAGAGGGATTCCGCTGGCTGCGGCTGCCGGAGCCAGCCTCCCTGCGCAATGAGAGAAGCACCATGACAATTACGATTCTCGACATGCTGGGTATCCAGAAGTGCTTTGGGCCGGTCAAGGCGCTCAGCGACGTCAATCTGCAGGTTGCCCAGGGTGATATTCATGCCATCTGCGGAGAAAACGGTGCCGGCAAGTCCACGCTGATGAAGATACTCAGCGGGGTTTATCCGCATGGCAGCTTCAGCGGCAGCATCCATTACGATGGCCAGGAGCGGCGCTTCAACGGTCTGCGCGACAGCGAGGCCGTAGGCATCAGCATCATCCACCAGGAGCTCGCCCTGGTGCCGATGCTCTCGATTACCGAGAACCTGTTCCTCGGCAACGAGATGTCCAGGTACGGCGTTATCGACTGGGACGATGCGCACCGGAAGGCGAAGGAGCTGCTTGCCCGCGTGGGCCTGAAGGCGGAGCCACAGACACTGGTGAGCAACCTCGGGATCGGCCAGCAGCAGTTGGTCGAAATTGCCAAGGCGCTCGCCAAGGACGTCAAGCTGCTGATCCTGGATGAGCCGACCGCCAGCCTCAACGAAAAAGACAGCGATACCTTGCTGTCCCTGATGCTCGAGCTCAAGGCCAAGGGCATCACTTCCATCATCATTTCCCACAAGCTCAACGAGATCGCGCGCGTCGCCGATGCGATCACCGTGATCCGCGACGGCACCACCGTGGACGTGATGGATTGCCATGCCGAGCCTGTCAGCGAGGATCGCGTCGTGCATGCGATGGTGGGGCGCGAGCTCTCCGATCGCTATCCGGCGCGTGTGCCGAACATCGGCGACAAGATCTTCGAGGTCGAGGGGTGGTCCGTGGCCGATCCGGAGCATCCCGCCCGTGACCGCATTCAGAACATCAACCTGCACCTGCGCCGGGGCGAAGTGGTGGGGATCGCCGGGCTCATGGGCGCGGGCAGGACAGAACTGGCCATGAGCATCTTCGGGCGTTCCTACGGCAAGAACGCCCGTGGCAAGGTGCGCTTGCACGGTCGGGAAATCGATGTCAGCACCGTCAGGAAAGCCATCGACCACGGCATCGCCTACGCAACCGAAGACCGCAAGGGCTCCGGTCTGGTCCTGGGCGATGGCAGCGCCGGGAACATCAGCCTGGCCAACCTGGCCGCGGTATCCAGCGCCTGGGTGGTGGACGAGCACGAGGAAGCGGCCGTCGCTGGCCGCTACAAGCAGACGCTGCGGATTCGTTGCGCCGACGTGCAGCAATCGGTCGAGCGCCTTTCCGGCGGCAACCAGCAGAAGGTCGTGCTCGGCAAATGGCTGTTCTCGGACCCGGAGGTGTTGATCCTGGACGAACCCACCCGGGGCATTGATGTGGGCGCCAAGTATGAAATCTACAGCGTGGTCAATCAGATCGTGGCCGAAGGCAAATGCGTGTTGATGATCTCATCGGAGATGCCTGAATTGCTGGGCACCTGTGACCGGATCTATGTGATGAACGAGGGGCGCCTGGTTGGCGAGTTTCCCATCGAAGTGGCCTCCCAGGAGCGAATCATGCACGCCATCATGAAAAACGAGGTACTCCAGTGACTGACGTTATCGCACCCTCGGCAGCAAAGAGTTCCCTGCTGCCCACACTCAAGCGGGGAGCACGGGAATACGGATTGCTGGCGTCCCTGCTGGTGATCGTCCTGTTCTTTCAAGTGGCCACCAACGGCGCTCTATTGCAGCCTCTCAACCTGACCAACCTGGTCTTGCAGAACAGTTACATCGTGGTCATGGCGCTCGGCATGCTGATGGTCATCGTCTGCGGCCATATCGACCTGTCCGTCGGCTCGATAGTCGGGGTGATCGGTGCGCTTGCCGCCGTCCTGATGGTGCACTACCAGATGGACTTCTGGGTCGCATCGGCGCTGTGCATACTGGCGGGCGCCGCCATCGGAGCGGCCCAGGGATACTGGGTGGCGTTCTGGGGGATGCCGTCGTTCATCGTGACGCTCGCCGGGATGCTGATATTCCGCGGCGCGACCATTGCGATCACGGGCGGGCAATCCATCGGCCCGTTCCCCGAGACGTTTGGCGCGATCAGTTCCGGGTTCATACCGGACGTGTTCAACGGTCAAGGGCTGCGGGTGACCTCACTGCTGCTGGGAATCGCCGTGGCGGCGGTCTTCTGCTTCATCGAGCTGCGTGCCCGCAAGCGGGCCGCCAAGAGTGGCGCTGTCGTCGGCTCCTGGCTGGTGTTCGTCCTGAGGAACGCAGTGGTCTTCGGCCTGATCGTGTTCTTCTGCTACAAGCTGGCCACCTACCGTGGCCTACCCACCGTGCTCGTCATCATGAGCGTGCTGATCGGCGTGTATACCTTCATCATGAACCGCACGGTGCTCGGCCGTTGGGTCTACGCGGTAGGCGGCAACCTCAAGGCCGCGAAACTCTCCGGCATCAACACGGCCCGCGTCACGTTCTTCGCCTTCGTCAACATGGGCGTGCTGGCCGCCGTAGCGGGGCTGATCTTCGCGGCGCGACTCAACAGCGCCACGCCACGGGCGGGCACCGGCTTCGAACTCGATGTGATCGCCGCGGTATTTATCGGCGGCGCCTCGGCATCGGGTGGCGTGGGCAAAGTCGTCGGCGTCGTGATCGGGGCGTTCATCATGGGCGTACTCAACAATGGCATGTCGATCATGGGCATTGGTGTCGATTACCAGCAGGTCATCAAAGGTGCCGTGTTACTGGCGGCCGTATTCGTCGATGTCTATCAGAAAAACAAACAGCACTGACAGTGCCGGTTGGTTCGCCTGGGCGGGCTGACAGGGATCGGCAGTATTCAATTGAGCTCACCCAACTTCGGTAAGTAGAGGGGAGTTTTCCTCGGCGCCCTGTCTTGCAGGGCGTTTTTTTATCGATCGATAACACGCGCATGACCATGAACGGCCGCCAGGGACATGGGTTCAGGCACAGTTGCCAACCCCGCCAAGTGCCTGGCTCGTGGATGAATGCATTATTCCACTTTCAATAAAAGAGTTTTCAAGTTTCGGCATTTTTCGAGGGCCGGTGCGTGGTTAGTATGTGGGGCAAGAATAATTTTAAAAAAACAATAATGAATAAATACTCGATAAAGCCGCGCTTCGTTCTTCCTCGCCTTCCCCATATCCAGCCCGCTGATAAGCGCGTTCGGCGTTTTAACTAAATGTTCGCCAGAGGCCTGTTTCACGCCGCCCGATCGTCGCGACAGGCCAATGCTCATCCTCGATTCGAAAAGCCTTGCCAGTGGTATGGGCAGGACGTTGTTCGGATAAACCAATACAACAACAACAGGTGGTTTAGTGATGAAGATGTTCAATGCAAGTGGCGTTTCCCTCGCACTGCTTTCCGTCTCGATGTTGCCATTATCGGCAAGTGCGCTCGAGTTCACCGGGTACTTCAGAACCGGAGTCGGGGAGTCCACGAACGGGCATGGCCAGTCGTGTTTTCAACTCCCCGGCGCGCCTTCGAAGTATCGGCTCGGTAACGAGTGCGAGCAGTACGGCGAACTCGATCTGAGGCACGATTTCCTGCAACTGGATGATGGCTCCGTCGTCAGCCTCGAGGGGATGCTGTCGCTGTACAACCGGTATGGGCACACGCCAAGGTTCACCGGTGAATATGGCGAGACGCGCCTGCCGCAGATCTATGCCGAATGGAGCAACATGCCGGCGCTTAACGGCGGATCGCTTTGGGCCGGACGCCGCTACTACAATCGAAACGATATCAACATTTCCGATTTTTTCTATTGGAACCAGAGCGCGACGGGCTTCGGCCTGGATGAAGTGGCCATTGGCGACCTGAAGTACAGCTACGTGTTCTCACGCAAGGACGGCTATACCCAGAAGGACTACATCAACAGGCATGACTTCACCGTTGGCGGCTTCAAGCCCAACCCGGGCGGAGAACTGAAGGTCGGCGTCAGCTACATCGACAAACCCGACAGCGACGGCGCGCACAGTGGCTGGTCCGTCATCGCCCAGCACAAGCAGCAGGATTTTCTGGGCGGGGTGAACACCTTCGCGCTGCAGTATGGACGGGGGCCAGGTACCGCCCTTGGGTACACCGGCGATCCAACGCTGGACGACAGCAACCAGAGCTGGCGCGTGGTCGAGTACATCACCTGGGATATGACGCCTCGCCTGAGCGGGCAATTCCAGATCGTCTATCAGAAGGACAGCCGCCCGGATGGCGATGACCAGAACTGGCTCTCGGTAGGCGCAAGGCCGGTGTACGCATTGACCGACCAGTTCAAGCTGGCCGCGGAGATCGGCCGCGATCAGATCGATGCCCCCGGGGGAACCCGCAAACTGGACAAGTTCACCATCGCCCCGATCTGGTCGCCCTCCGGGCCTGGCTTCAGCGCCCGTCCGGAATTCCGTCTCTATTACACCTACGCGCGCTGGAATGAGGCGGCGCAGCGTGCCGCGAATCTGCTGGCGGCAGGTTCTGCGCTGTCCGACAGCGGTGCCTACGGAAGCGCGTTGCATGGCTCGAACGTCGGCTTCCAGATCGAGTACGGCTGGTAAGGGCTGGATGCCCAGCGAGGTGCCCAGGGATGGGCGCCATCCGACGCGATGGGTACGCGGGCAGGGAGAAGGGTCAGGTGATACGGAGCAGGCGTTTTGGATCGCCTGCTCCGCTGCGACGGGGCGTCAGGCCAGGCTCAGGCTTTCCGGGAAGCGGATGCGCTCGAACTGCGCGATGGTCGTGTCGAAGGCACGCTTGGCCGCCACTTCCAGCGGCAGCTTGCGCAGCTCGGCGGAAATCACTTCGACGCCCCACGGGCCCTGGTAACCGGCATCGACGACGTTCTGGATGAAGCCGGTCACGTCCAGCTCGCCTTCGCCGCAGAGCTTGCGGTAGTGGGTCGAGTCGTTGAACAGGGTGCCGACGATCTCCCGGGAGGCGTCGTTGAGCTCAATGGACTTGATCAGGTGAGCGGGGATTTTCCGGATCTCGTCGACCCTCATGCCGCCGCGGGCAACGTGCCAGGTGTCTATGAGGATACCGCCGTTGGGGCGTACGTCCTGGGTCAACGCCAGTGCGCGGTCGATGGTGTTGATGCTGGAGAACGGCAGGAACTCCACGACCACGTTCACGCCGAAGGGTCTGGCCTTGTCGCAGAGCACGGCGAAATGCTCGCGCATGGCTTCGATGTCGGGTGCCTCTTCATCGAAAAGACCACCCGCGACCTTCACGTTGCGCGCCCCCAGCTCGCCGGCTGCTTCGAGCAGCTCCATGCAGATCTTGTCCGACGCTGTCCTGCGTTCGCAGGTGAGGTGCCAGTCGATCAGGAACTCGACTTCGAGATGCTTGATCCCGTTGTCCTTGAAGATGTTGCGCACGGTCGGCATGCCGAGCTTTTCCACCGAATGGAGGATGTCCGCGTGGACCAGGCCCATGCCGCGCCAGCCTGCTTTCGCGGCGGCTTGCGCACGGGCTTGAAGGGAGTGTGGGCTGATCTCGCTGGCAGCGCCCGGATAGGTGTCTCCGGCGATCGTCCAGTAGGCGGCGAGAAGTTCGATAGTGTTGATCGACATGGTGCGTGCTCTTCGGTGTGGCGGACCGAGGCGTGCTCCTGCATCGTCAGGAGCGGCCTCTGCGGTTCCGCTGGTTGATAGAGGGTGACGTGCTTGGGCGTTGGCCGAGCGCTCGGGTCAGTTGAGGGCTTCCGACTTCTGCCATTGGCGCCGCGTTACGCTCAGGCGCCGTTCCATGACCCGCTCGATCTCTTCCAGGGTGAGGCCCTTGGTTTCGGGCAGGAACAGGGAGCAGAAAATGATGGAGCCGATGTTGACCAGGGCGAACAGGAAGAAGGTCATGCCGCCGAAGTAGGCGAGGGCGACGGGGAAGACAAACGCGACGATCGCATTGAAGATCCAGAACATGCCGACCGAAATCCCGTTCATCAGGCCACGGGCATGGGTCGGGAAGAGCTCGGACATCAGCAGCCAATAGACGGGGCCGATGCACATCTGCATGAAGAACAGGAACAGCAGGATGCCGGAGAGCGCCAGGTAGCTCTGGGTCAGGGAGTGCGGCATGAAGTTCATCACGATGCCGAGGAAGATCTGGGCGATCACCACGACCGACAGGCCCATGAGCAGCATGGGACGGCGCCCCATGCGGCCAATGAGCCACATGCCGATAAGGGTCGCGGTTACCGAAACCACGCCGTTGCCGATGGTCGCTACCAACGCGGCATTGGTGTCCATGCCGGTGGCTTTCAGAATGCTCGGCGTGTAGTACATGAAGGCGTTCACCCCGGTGAACTGAATCATGAAGCCCAGGCCGACGCCGATCAGCAGCAGTTTGATGAGCCACGGCTCGTTGAGCTTGCTCAGCATGCTGCGGTGATTACGGTCATGGTCGCACTGCTCGAAGATTTCCTTGAGCTCGCGATCGGCTTCTTGCTGGCTGTCGCGGATGCCGTAAAGGATCGCCTTGGCTTCGTCGCTGCGGCCCTTGCTGACCAGCCAGCGCGGCGAGGTCGGCACAAAGTGGCTACCGATGTAGAGCAGCGCGGCGGGGACCAGCGAGATCGACAGCATGTAGCGCCATACCGAAGGGCTCTCCAGAAGGTGGGCAAAAAGAGCGCTGGAGATATAGGCCAGGCATTGGCCGGACACGATCATGAGCTCGCTCTGGCAGACGAGGCGGCCGCGATGCCTGGGGCCGGCCAGCTCGGCGATGAACACGGGCACCGTGGCGGAGGCGCCGCCGACCGCCACGCCGAGCGCGAAGCGCGTGGCGACCATGACCCAGATGCTCGGCGCCAGTGCGCTGCTGATGGCGCCAAAGGCGAACAGCAGGGCCAGGATCTTCAAGACCGCGAGGCGTCCGAAGCGGTCGGACAGGTGGCCTGCGAACAGCGCGCCGAAGGCACCGCCAAAGATCAGCGAGGAAGCGACCAGGCCTTCGGTGACGGGCGTCAATCCGAGGCCGCCCTGAGCGGGGGTAAGGGTCATGAAGGGGAGGGCGCCGGATATGACCCCCGTGTCGTAACCGAACGCCAGCGATCCCATGGTGGCGATGGCTGCGATACGCCAGAGAAGGCCGGTTTTCGAGGGTGCGCCTGAGACGGCGTAATCACTCGTACGCATGGCTGACTACCTTTTATTGGATTTATTTGTATGTGAGTGACGTGAGGCTACAACCGATGAAACGGAAAAAAAATCCGCAAAAGGCAAATGTGTTTTCCACTTAACGGAAAACCCGGGCGATCGTCCTGGTGTTTCGAGGAAAACAGAATTTCGTTTTTGTCGCTGACAAGGCGCCCCGTGAGACCTACCGTCTGGCCCTTTCCAAAAAACAAAAGGATACCGCCATGCCGGGTTCGACGAAGACGCTGCGGCGCGATCTCACGTTCACCATGCCGTTTTCCAATGTCCTGCACCTGTCCTTTGCGGACAAGATCGAGGCAACGCAGCGAGCGGGTTTCAGCGAGCTGACGCTGCAGCCTCAGGAGGTAAGGCGCATCGTTGGCCAGGGGCTTTCGATCGGGGACATGAAAGCCATCGCGGCCGACGGCGGGGTGCGGATCAACCGGCTCGATCCACTCTGCACCTGGAACCCGAACTGGCAGCCGAAGAACATGGATGACGCCTTCGTCGCCGATCACAGCATGCCGGCGGAGGAATTCTTCGCGCTCTGCAATGCGTTCGGTTGCCAGTACATGAGCCTGAATGCCACCTTTGCCCACGATCGCTACTCGCAACAGCAACAGGTGGATTTCTATGCGGGCATCTGTCAGCGGGCGGCGGAGCATGGCCTGGTGTGCGATCTCGAGCCGATTCCCATGTGGGGAGTGCGTTCCTTGGAGAACGGCTGGGACATCGTCAGGCAGGCTGGCCAGGCGAATGGCGGTCTGGTGCTCGATACCCTGCATTTCACGCGCAGCCATTCGTCGCTCGAAACCCTGGCCGGCATCCCGGGCGACAGGATTCATTGCGTGCAGATCTGCGACGGCGTCCTCGCCCTGCCGGAGGGCACGACCCTGGAGCAAGACTGTTTCCAGCGTCTGTGGCCAGGGCAAGGCGACTTCGTGCTGAAGCCGATCATCAGCCTGCTGAACGACATCGGGGGCTTGAATCAGGTCGGCCCCGAGGTCTTCTCGCTCGCCAATGCGGCCCTGTCGGCCGAGGCCGTGGCGGCGGCCTGTCGACACTCCCTGCAGCACTTCGACGAGCTCTGCGAGGTCCCTTCGAAAGTGCGGGCGACGTTCTAGCGGGTCCAGTAACGCTCGTATTCGTTGCGTTTGAAGTGCTCGAGCAGGAAGTCGATGAACAGCCGCGTCTTGGCCGGCATATGGCGGCGATCCTGGAAGGCCAGGTTGATGGTGAGCCGCGGCAGATCCCAGTCGTCGAGCACTGGCAGCAGCCTTCCGGCCACCAGATCGTCATGGATGATGTACTTGGGTTGGACCAGTATGCCGGCACCTGCCAATGCCGCGGCGCGCACGATCTGCCCGTCGTTGGTCTCCAGCGACGGCTGTACCTTCACGGTGACTTTTTCGCTGCCCCGGCTGAAGTCCATGGTGTTCGGATGGTTGGCATGGCTGTAAATGAGCATGTCGTGATCGACGAGCTCCTGCACCGAGCGTGGCATGCCGTTGCGCTTCAGGTAGCTTGGCGAGGCCGCCAGCACACGTCGCGTCTGCGCCAGCTTGCGGACGGCAATGTTCGAGTCCGCCTCATACTCCCGGGTCCTGACGGCCAGGTCGATTTCGCTGTCCATGATGTCGTAGTAGCGATTGGCGCCAAGGATTTTGACCTTGATGCCGGGGTACAGGCGCTGAAACTCAGGCACCAGTGGAGCGATGTGCAGCATGGCGAATGACACCGTCGCGGTGACCGTCAAGGTACCGGTGGGCTCGACCAACGCCGCGTTTACCGACGCTTCCGCCTCGCTCAACTCGGCCAGTAGCGTCTTGCAGCGCGTGTAGAAATCGTGACCGGTGTTGGTCAGGGAAAGGCGGCGGGTATTGCGTTCGATAAGGCGAACCTTGAGCCGCGCCTCGAGCGCCGCGAGGTGCCGGCTCGCCGCGGCATTGGAGATATCCAGCTTCTCGGCGGCCTTGCTCAGCGTCCCCAGTTCGGCCGTGTGGACAAACAATTCGAGTTCTGTGAAGCGGTCCATGCCGACACCTACCTAATGGCCGAAAGACTTTTTCATAAATGAAAGAAAGATTTTCATTTTTAGTGTTTTATTCCATGCATCGGCACTTTAGCGTACACCACAGATTCCTGAACAGCCTGGTGTTGCGACTCGGTCATTGGCTGCCATCCATGGCTGATGGCCTTTCAGTGCGCCGCACCGATCACAATAACAACTCGATCCAAAGGCCCTCCCATGAGAAACCTCGATGAACAGACCATCACCCAGGCCGTCCTGACCCGCAACGCCGGCACCGAAGATCGCCGGCTGCATGAAATCATGACCTCGCTCGTACAGCACCTGCACGCGTTCGCCCGCGAGACCAAGCTGACCGAAGCCGAGTGGGAGAAGGGGGTGGCGTTCCTGACGGCGGTCGGTCAGATCTGCTCGCCGACGCGCCAGGAGTTCATCCTGCTTTCCGACACCCTGGGCCTGTCGACGCTGGTCATCGCCCAGAACCACAAGAAGCCCGTGGGCTGTACCGAGGCGACGGTTTTCGGCCCGTTCCATGTCCAGGATGCCCCGCATTTCGAGCTCGGGGCGGACATCGCCAGCGACTTGCCGGGAACCCCCTGGTTCGTCAGCGGATGCATTCGCAACATCGATGGCGAGGCGATCCCCCAGGCCGCTATCGAGGTATGGCAAGCCGACGACGCCGGCTTCTACGACGTGCAGAAGGACGGGCTGGAGGCCTACCACGGCCGTGCGGTGCTCCAGGCCGACGGCGAGGGCCGCTACTACTTCAGGACGATCGTCCCCGAGTGCTACCCGATCCCGCACGACGGCCCCGTTGGCAAAATGCTGCAGGCCCTGGAGCGCCATCCGTGGCGTCCGGCGCATCTGCATTTCATGATCAGCGCGCCGGGATACGAGCGCCTCGTCACGCACGTCTTCCGCGAAGGTGGCGAGTACCTCGACTCGGACGCTGTCTTTGGCGTGCGCTCATCCTTGATCGCCAACTGGGTGCGCCACGAATCCGGCATCGCGCCAGACGGCAGCCGGCACGAAACGCCTTTCTTCACGCTCGAGTTCGATTTCGTACTCAACCGCTCAGCTCTCTGACCCCTATCCGGCCCGGCAGCTGTCGAAGGCACCGTGCTCATCTCCTGGAGCGTTTATGCAAGCCGTCAAACATATCGTCATGTGGAATCTCAGTGGCGATACCGAACAAGATCGTTCGAGAAACATTCAGAAGCTGAAGGACGCCTTTGAGGGGATTCGCGGTGAAATCCCCGGCCTTCGCCTGCTCGAAATCGGTGTCGACTTCAGCAAGGTGGATTATGCCTGCGACGTCGTCCTGTACTCGGAATTCGATTCCGTCGAGGCGCTGCAAGGGTATGCCTCCCATCCGGCTCATCTGCGTGTCCGCGAGGAGCTGGGGGCGCTGCGCATCGCGCGGCATCAGGTCGACTATTTCCTCTGAGGCGAGCTCCGGGGAGCCACGCCTCTTTCAAGCCTGAAGTGCGTCACTGCGCGCGCTGCAGTGCAACGGTGGAGGGGAACAGCATCATTCATCCCGCATGCCATCCGCGGTGCGCAGCATGTACAGGCGAAACAGCAGCACCGTGGTGAACAGCGGGCAGAGGCCGAGCAGGGCGTCGAGGAGGAGCCTGGCAACCCCGTCGCCGGCGACGCTGCCGGCCCAGAAGCTGAACAGCGAGATCGGTGCCATCACCAGCAGCACGCAGGACAGGATCGGCCAGAAATGGCCGCGGGTCAGTTGCAGGCTCTGCTGCATCGCCTGCAACGGCGACAGGCCGCGCAGCACCAGCAGGTAGTCGGCGAAGATCAGCCGCACCATGACCCATAGCCCCGGCAGGATGAACAGCGCCGCGCCGAACACGATCGCCAGGGTGCTGATCCCCGCCAGCAGCACGAAGCGTGGCCACAGGCGCAGGCTCGCGCTCAGCAGCGCCAGCTTCGCGGGCTGCTCGGCATTGCTGCGGGCTTCGAGGAAGAGGATCAGCGCGCCGCTGTAGAGGGGGTAGCACAGCAGGCTGATGAGCACGTCGTAGAGCACGGCCGCGTTGCTCTCGCCGAGCCCTTGCAACTGCCGGCGCGCCAGCGTCTCGAGCAGCAGCCAGGGCAGGCACAGGACGATGATGTCGAACAGGTTGTGGCGGAAGAAGAACCAGCTGTCGCGCAGGACATCGAAGACTTTCATGGACGATCACGCTCGGAAATCAGGCCGCCACTATAAGCGCGCGTCCAGCGTCCGGCCAGTCGCTACGCGCTTTCCAGGGCGAGCACCGGCGGTTCTGCGCCGAGGCATTTCGACGCATCGCGTTCGGGGCTGGCATACTGGCGTCCAACTTTAAACCGCGTCAGCCGCCGTGAGGATGCCCGGTGAAGAAAATCGCCGTATTCGCCGATGTTCAGAACCTCTACTACACCGTGCGCCAGGCCTATGGCTGTCACTTCGACTACGCCGCGCTGTGGGCCGATATCGCGCGGCAGGGCCAGATCGTCGAAGCCTATGCCTACGCCATCGACCGGGGGGACGCCAAACAGCAGCAGTTCCAGCAGATCCTGCGCAACCTGGGCTTCACGGTGAAGCTCAAGCCCTTTATCCAGCGCAGCGACGGCTCGGCCAAGGGCGACTGGGACGTGGGCATCACCATCGACGTGATGGATGCCGCGCCGCGTGTCGATCAGGTGGTGCTGGCCTCCGGCGACGGCGATTTCGATCTGCTGCTGGAGAAGATTCGCGCCAGCCACGCCGTCGAGTCCGTGGCCTACGGCGTGCCCGGACTCACCGCGCAGTCGCTGGTGCGTGCCGCCAGCCGTTATGTACCGATCGACGGCGAGCTGCTGTTGCGTCACTGAGAGGATCATGTGAAACCCATCGCCGTCATCGACTTCGAAACCACCGGCATGTCGCCGGCCCAACAGGCGCGTGCCACCGAAATCGGCGTGGTGATCGTCGAGCAGGGGCAGATCACCGCACGCTATCAGAGCCTGATGAACAGCGGCGCCTGGGTGCCACCCTTCATCGAGCGACTGACCGGCATCAGCAACGCCATGCTGCGCAGCGCACCGCCGGCCGCGCAGGTGATGCACGAGGTGGCGGAATTCGTCGGCGACATCCCCCTGCTGGCGCACAATGCCGCCTTCGACCAGAAGTTCTGGGATGCCGAGCTGGGTCTGATCGGTCGCCGCCGCGTGCAGCCGTTCGCCTGTTCGCTGTTACTGTCGCGACGCCTGCTGCCCATGGCGCCCAGCCACAAGCTCGGCAACCTCAATCGCTGGGCGCGCCTGCCGGATACCGGCCAGGCCCACCGGGCACTGGCCGATGCGGAGATGGCGGCCAACCTGACCTGCTTCATGACCGCGCTGCTGCGTGAGCGCCACGGCATCGCGCGGGTCGACCATGCGCTGCTGTGCGACCTGCAGAAGGTCCCCGCGGCGAAAGTGGCCCAGGCACTGCAGCGTATTCGCGGTCACTCGGGATAAACTGTGCGGCATTCCCTTTGCCGTTGCGTTGAACCCATGACCTTTGCCTCTCTCGGCCTGATCGAACCGCTGCTGCGTTGCCTCGATGGCCTCGATTACCAGACCCCGACCCCCGTGCAGGCCCAGGCCATCGCGCCGATCCTCAAGGGCCGCGACCTGATGGCCGCGGCGCAGACCGGCACCGGCAAGACCGCGGCCTTCACCTTGCCGATCCTGCAGCGCCTGATGCTGGAAGGGCCGGGCGTGGCCAGTAATTCGGTGCGTGCGCTGGTGCTGGTGCCGACCCGCGAGCTGGCCGAGCAGGTGCAGCAGAGCGTGCAGACCTACTCGCAGTTCCTGCCGCTGCGCAGCTATGCGGTGTATGGCGGCGTCAGCATCAACCCGCAGATGATGAAGCTGCGCAAAGGGCTCGACGTATTGGTCGCTACACCCGGTCGATTGCTCGACCTGTACCGGCAGAACGCGGTGAAGTTCTCCCAGTTGCAGGTGCTGGTGCTCGACGAGGCCGATCGCATGCTCGACCTGGGCTTCGCCCGCGAACTGGACGAGCTGTTCGCCGCCTTGCCGAAGAAGCGTCAGACCCTGCTGTTTTCCGCGACCTTCTCCGAGGCCATTCGCACCCTGGCCGGTGAAATGCTGCGCGATCCGCTGAGCATCGAGGTCAGCCCGCGCAACGCGGCCGCCAAGTCGGTCAAGCAGTGGCTGATACCGGTGGACAAGAAACGCAAGGCCGAGCTGTTCCTGCACCTCTACCGCAGCAAGGGCTGGCGCCAGGTGCTGGTGTTCGTCAAGACCCGCAAGGGCGTCGATGAGCTGGAGGGCGAACTGCTGCGCCATGGCATCAGGGCCGACTCGATCCACGGCGACAAGCCGCAACCGACGCGGCTGCGTGCGTTGCAGCGCTTCAAGGCCGGCGAGGTGGACGTGCTGGTCGCTACCGACGTGGCCGCCCGTGGCCTGGATATCGACGACCTGCCACTGGTGGTCAACTTCGACCTGCCGATCGTCGCCGAGGATTACGTGCACCGCATCGGCCGTACCGGCCGCGCGGGCGCCAGCGGCCAGGCGGTGTCGCTGGTCTGTGCCGACGAGGTGCAACTGCTGTCGGCCATCGAGGCGCTGATCCAGCAGATCCTGCAGCGCGTCGACGAGGCGGATTTCATCCCCGACCACCGCGTGCCGCAGACGGTCGCCGGCGGCCTGGTGGTGAAAAAGCCGAAGAAACCGAAAAAGCCCAAGGTGGTCGGCGGCAAGGCCGGCGGCCTGGGGCGCTGGCTGGAAAGCGACGAGCCGGCCGCGCCACCGATCAAGGCGGTGCGCAAGGTGCCGAGCTTCGGCGGCAAGCCCAAGGGCGGGCGCAAGGGATAGTGCTGTGCGGAGTCTCAGGTTGGATCAGTGGCGCTCAAGCGGATGCCCGTCCAAGCTACGCACGGGCTACTTTCGTAGGAGCCGCGACCTCGCGGCGATTGCCGATCACAGCGCAGATTGTGCTGGATGGCCACTATCGTATCGCCCCGAGGTCGGGGCTCCCACAGGTTAAGCCTCTGATGCCGAAGCGACTCTTGCACGCCGAGGCAGGACGATGCCAATGGGCGGAGCGGTTGCGTAGGGTGGACGGCGCTTCATCCGTCCACCGTGGTGCTGGTCATGCGCCACGTTGCAGCCAGTGCGCGATGCCCAGCCCGGCGGCGCGGCCGCTGGCGAAGCAGGCGGTGAGCAGGTAGCCGCCGGTGGGCGCTTCCCAGTCGAGCATTTCGCCGGCGCAGAAGGTGCCGGGCAGGGCGGTCAGCATCAGCCCCTTGTCGAGGGCTTCGAACGGCACCCCGCCGGCACTGCTGATCGCTTCCGCCAGCGGACGCGGCTGGTGCAGTTCGATGGGCAGGGCCTTGATCGCGGCGGCCAGGCGCAGGGGATCGGCGAAGTGCTCGGCGGGCGCCAGTTCGCGCAGCAAAGCGGCCTTGACCCCGTCGAGCCCGGCCTGACGATGCAGGTGCTTGGCCATGGAGTGCGAGCCGCGCGGTTTGCTCAGGGCCTTGCCCAAGGCTTCTTCGCTACGTTGTGGCAGCAGGTCGAGACACACCGTGCAGCTGCCGTCGCGGCTGATGCGCTGGCGAATCCCGGCGGACAGGGCGTACACCAGGCTGCCTTCGATGCCCGTGGCGGTGAGCACGAACTCACCCTGGCGCTGCGCTTCCCCTGTCAGGCCCAGGGCGACGTTCTTCAGCGGCGCGCCGGCGAACTTGTCGCGCAACAGCGGGCTCCAGGCGGCCACATCGAAACCGCAGTTGCTGGGCTGCAGCGGGGCGATGGGCACGCCGGCCTGTTGCAGGTGCGCGACCCAACTGCCGTCGGAACCGAGCCGCGGCCAACTGCCGCCGCCCAGGGCCAGCAACACGGCATCGGCGTGGATCGGGCGCTCGCCCTCTGCGGTCTCCATACGCAGGCCGCCGTCGGCATTCCAGCCCGGCCAGCGGTGCCGGGTGTGCAACTGCACGCCCAGTTCGCGCAGGCGCTTGAGCCAGGCGCGCAGCAGCGGCGCGGCTTTCATGTCGGTGGGAAATACCCGCCCCGAGGTGCCGACGAAGGTGTCGATGCCCAGGTCATGAATCCAGCGGCGCAGGGCGTCTGCATCGAACTCGGCGAGCAGGCGGGCGATCTCCTCGCGGCGTTCGCCGTAGCGCGCGAGGAAGGCGCCCCTGGCCTCCGAGTGGGTGATGTTCATGCCGCCGACGCCGGCCAGCAGGAATTTGCGGCCCACGGAGGGCATGGCGTCGTACAGGTCGACGCGGATGCCGGCCGTGGCCAGCACTTCGGCGGCCATCAGCCCGGCCGGGCCGCCGCCGATGATGGCGACCGAAGGGGATGCGGGGCGGGACGTGTCGGTCATGAGCGAGTCGAGGCGTGCGGCAAAAGCGCCATTCTACCCGAGCGGCCGCCCGGCTTGCGGCGCAATCTCAACCCAGCCCCAGACGCTGCCAGACCCTGGCCGCACTGTGATGGAGAATGCCGTGGCGCCGGGCCAGGGCGTGGCGATCCTTGTCGTAGCCACCGCCAATCACGCCAACCACGGGAATGTCGCGGCCCAGGCAGTGATGGAGTACGGCCTCGTCGCGCCGCGCCAGGCCAGCGTCGCTCAGTTGCAGATAGCCGAGGGCGTCGTCGCGGTGCACGTCGACGCCGGCGTCGTAGAGCACGATGTCGGGCTGGTACAGCGGCAACAGGTAGTTGAGGCTGTCGTCGACCACCCGCAGGTAGTCGCTGTCGCCCATGCCCCGGGGCAGGGCAATGTCCCAGTCGCTGTCGGCCTTGCGCGCCGGGAAGTTCTGCTCGCAATGCAAGGATACGGTGATCGCGTCCGGCGTATCGGCGAGCAGGCGCGCCGTGCCATCGCCCTGGTGCACGTCGCAATCGAAGATCAGCACCCGCTGCGCCTTGCCGCTTTCCAGCAGGTAGCGGGCGATCACCGCCAGGTCGTTGAAGATGCAGAAACCCGCCGGGTAATCGTAGTGAGCGTGGTGGGTGCCGCCCGCCAGGTGACAGGCCAGGCCGTGGTGCAGGGCCTGCTCGGTGGCCAGCAGCGAGCCGCCGACTGCTCGCACGGTGCGTCGAGCCAGCTCCGGGCTCCACGGCAGGCCCAGGCGGCGCTGATCCTCGTGGCTCAGCTCGCCGCTCAGGTAACGTTCGATATAGGCGGGGCAATGGCAGAGGGCGAGGATGTTCGCGGGGCAGATGTCCGGGCGCAGCAGGTCGGCATCCCGAGTCAGCCCGCTGTCCACCAGATGGTCGCGCAGCAGACGGAATTTCTCCATCGGGAAGCGATGCCCTTCGGGGAAGGGCGGGCTGTAGTCGTCGTGGTAGATCAGCGGCAGGGGCATACAATGGCGGCGTTGGTGGACCCTGGGCAGTATGCACGAGAAGCGAAATGGATGTGATCGAGCTGCAGACGCCGCGCCTGTACCTGAGCGCCTGTCGTCTCCGTCGCCATGCCAAGATTCCTGACCGGCGGCAAAGGCATTACCATTCACCCTTCGCGCACCCCGCGCGTGTCGCAGTATTGCCCTGATAGGGCCGTGGAGAACCGCTATGAGTCAAGTCCTGCAAGAGTTGGTGGCGCTGCTGAGTCTCGAGGCCATTGAGGAGAACCTGTTCCGCGGCGTCAGCCAGGATCTCGGCTTTCGCCAACTCTTCGGCGGGCAGGTGCTGGGGCAGTGCGTGTCCGCCGCCACCCAGACGGTGGAAGCGGATCGCCACGTGCATTCGCTGCACGGATACTTCCTGCGGCCCGGCGACGCCACGCTGCCGGTGGTCTACCAGGTCGATCGCGTGCGTGATGGCGGCAGCTTCAGCACCCGCCGCGTCACGGCGGTGCAGAAGGGCAGAGCGATCTTCACCTGCAGCGCCTCGTTCCAGGCCGTCGAAGAGGGTTTCCATCATCAGTTGCAGATGCCGGACGTGCCCGGCCCCGAGGGCTTGCGTTCGGAAACCGAGCTGGCCAGCCTGGTCGCCGATTCGTTGCCCACGCGGGTGCGTGAGCGCGTGTTGATCGACAAGCCCATCGACATCCGTCCGGTGACTGTCGATAACCCCTTCGCGCCGCAACGTAGCGAGCCGGTCAAGTACGTCTGGTTTCGGGCCGACGGCGAGCTGCCGGACATCCCGGCGATCCACAAGTGCATCCTCGGTTACGCTTCGGACTTCAACCTGCTGACCACCTCGATGCTGCCCCATGGCGTCTCGGTGTGGCAGACGTTCATGCAGGTGGCCAGCCTCGACCACTCGATCTGGTTCCACGGCGATCTGCGCATGGACGACTGGTTGCTCTATGCCATGGACAGTCCGTGGGCGGGTAATGCCCGGGGTTTCTCCCGCGGCAGCGTGTTCAACCGCCAGGGGCAACTGGTGGCCTCGGTGGCGCAAGAGGGCCTGACCCGGGTGCGTGAGGATTGGCGCTGAGCGCCTGTAGCGAGCGCAGCGGGTTATCCTGCGCTGCCGATATTGCCGTTGTGGAGGGGCGATGAGCCTGCAGCGTTACACCCATTGGGTCTTCGACATGGATGGCACGCTTACCGTCGCCGTGCACGACTTCGCCGCCATCCGCCTGGAACTGGGCATTCCTCCCGAGGACGACATTCTCGGTCATCTCGCCGCCTTGCCACCGGCGCTGGCGCGCGCCAAGCACGCCTGGCTGCTCGAGCACGAGCGCGAGCTGGCGGTCAACGCCCGGCCGGCCGTGGGCGCGGTGGCACTGGTGCGTAGCCTGCATGCGCGGGGTGTGCGCCTGGGAATTCTGACGCGCAACGCCCATGAGCTGGCCTTGCTGACCCTGCAGGCCATCGGCCTGGACGACTGTTTCCGGGTCGGCGATATCCTCGGTCGTGACGAAGCGCCGCCCAAACCCGACCCGGGGGGCCTGTTGCACCTGGCCGAGCGCTGGCAGGTGGCGCCGGCCGAGATGGTCATGGTCGGCGACCACCTCTACGACCTGGCCTGCGGTCGTGCCGCCGGCGCCACCACCGTGCTGGTCAACCTGCCGGACAACCCCTGGCCCGAGCTGGCCGACCATGTCGCCGCCGATTGCCTGGCGCTGCAGCGCTTATCGTTGGAGTAGGGCCATATCGCAGAGTAAATGTCGTATCCGGGCGAACGGGCTGAGTGGTTGCTCGAAGGCGGAAGCGGCCTTCGGCCTTCGATCAAAAACGCTTGAGGCTGGAACGCTGGACGAAAGAGCCTATGGGGTTTGCTTTTGTCGTTCAGCCTCCAGCCTTCAGCGCTCCTATTGGCCGTCCTTTTTCGTCTTATGGTCATTCCCCTAACCATGGCAACAGGCGCCGCCCGATTGCAGGTTTTCCAGGATCGGGCAGTCGGGGCGCTGGTCGCCCTGGCAGTGCTGCACCAGATCCTGCAGGGTGTCGCGCAGGCCGCTGAGTTCGGCGATCTTCTGGTTGAGCGTGTCGATGTGCTGCATGGCCAGGGCCTTGACGTCGGCGCTGGCGCGCTGCCGGTCGTGCCACAGGGCCAGCAGCTTGCCCACTTCGGCCAGGGAGAAGCCCAGGTCGCGGGCACGCTTGATGAAGGCCAGGCGGTGCAGGTCGTCGCCGCCGTACTGGCGGTAGCCGCTGTCGCTGCGCCCGGCACTGGGCAGCAGGCCGATGGCCTCGTAATAACGGATCATCTTGGCGCTCAGGCCGGTGTTCTTCGCCGCTTGGCCGATGTTCATGGCTGTGCGCCTCCTGTCCTCACGGGTTCGACTTGGGTTTCCAGGTTTTCAGCAGCAGGGCATTGCTCACCACGCTGACGCTGGACAGCGCCATGGCCGCGCCGGCGAGCATCGGATTGAGCAGGCCGAAGGCGGCCAGGGGAATACCGACCAGGTTGTAGATGAAGGCCCAGAACAGGTTCTGGCGGATCTTGCCGTACGTGCGGCGGGCGATGTCCAGGGCGGCGGGGACCAGGCGCGGGTCGCCGCGCATCAAGGTGATGCCGGCGGCCTGCATGGCCACGTCGGTGCCACTGCCCATGGCGATGCCGACATCCGCGGCGGCCAGGGCCGGGGCGTCGTTGATGCCATCGCCGACCATGGCCACCACGCCGCTGCCTTTCAGCTCGCCAACGATGCGCGCCTTGTCCGCCGGCAGCACCTGGGCGTGCACCGAATCGATGCCCAGCGCGGTGGCCACCGCCTGCGCGCTGCCCTGGTTGTCGCCGCTGATCAGGTGGCTCTGGATGTGCTGCTCGCTGAGCTGGGCGATGGCCTCGCCGGCACCCTCCTTGAGGGTATCGCCAAAGGCGAACAGCGCCAGCAGGCGCACCTCGGGTGCCGTTTCGATCAGCCATGACAGGGTGCGGCCCTCGGCCTCCCAGGTGCGCGCCGCCGCAGCCATGGCGGCAGGTTCGCCGAGCGCGCTGTCGTCCAGCAGGCGGCGGTTGCCCAGGGCCAGCTGGCGTTCCTCGACCCGTCCGGCAATGCCACGGCCGGCCAGCGCCTGGCTGGCGCTCACCGTCGGCAGCTCGATCGAGGCGCTGCGGCAGGCTTCCAGCACCGCTTTGGCCAGCGGGTGCTCGCTGCCCTGCTGCAGGGCGCCCGCCAGGCGCAACGCGGCGTCGCGGTCGTCGTCCACGGCATGCAGGTGAGCGATCCGCGGTGCGCCGGAGGTCAGGGTGCCGGTCTTGTCGAAAGCCACCACGTTGACGCCATGGGCGATCTCCAGGGCTTCGGCGTCCTTGATCAGGATGCCGTGGCGGGCG
Source organism: Phytopseudomonas dryadis (assembly GCF_004327355.1). GTDB lineage: Bacteria > Pseudomonadota > Gammaproteobacteria > Pseudomonadales > Pseudomonadaceae > Aquipseudomonas > Aquipseudomonas dryadis. The sequence continues at coordinate 18,936 of NZ_QJUM01000003.1, read as the reverse complement.
GCTACGCCGGTACCAGCCATGATCGCCGTCGGCGTGGCCAGGCCCAGGGCGCACGGGCAGGCGATGACCAGTACGGCGACGGCGTTGAGCAGGGCGGTTTCCACGCCGGCACCGAGACCGAGCCAGGTGATCAGGGTGAGCAGGGCGATGATCAGCACCGCCGGCACGAACACCTGGCTGACCCGATCCACCAGTTTCTGGATCGGTGCCTTGGCCGCCTGGGCGTCTTCCACCAGGCGGATGATACGCGCCAGGACGGTTTCCGCACCGAGGGCCGTGGTTTCGATGAGCAGGCGGCCTTCGCCGTTGATGGCCCCGGCGGTGACCCGGTCGCCCGGCTGCTTGGCCAGGGGCAGGCTTTCACCGCTGATCAGGGCTTCGTCGGCGTGGCTGCGGCCTTCCAGCACCTGGCCGTCGACGGGAAAGCGCTCACCGGGCTTCACCACCACCTGATCGCCGAGTTTCAGCATGCTCACGGCCACTCGTTGTTCCTCGCCGTTGTGCAGGCGCACCGCTTCATCCGGGCGCAATGCCTGCAGGGCGCGGATGGCGCTGGTGGTCTGCCGTTTGGCCCGGCTCTCCAGGTACTTGCCGAGGAGGATCAGGGCGATGATCACCGCCGACGCCTCGAAGTACAGGTGCGGCATATGCCCGGGCGGGGTGATCGCCCACTGGTACAGGCTCAGGCCGTAGCCGGCGCTGGTGCCGATGGCGACCAGTTGATCCATGTTGCCGGCACCGGCGCGCAGGGCGTTCCAGGCCGCCCGGTAGAAGCGTGCCCCGAGTACGAACTGCACCGGCGTGGCCAGGGCGAACTGGAGCCAGGCCGGCAGCATCCAGTGCACGCCGAAGGGCGCCAGCAGCATGGGCACCACCAGCGGCGCGGCGAGCGACAGGGCCAGGCCCAGCGCCCAGCGTTCGCGGCGCAGACGCTGGTCGGCAGCGTTGCCGGCCGGCTGCTGGATATCCACCGGGCTGGCGCTGTAGCCGGCGGCAGCGACGGCCTCTAGCAGAGGCTGATGCTCCAGGCCCGCGACGATCTGCAGATGGGCCTGTTCGGTGGCCAGGTTGACGCTTACCGAGAGGACCCCGGGTTGTTTGCCCAGCGCCCGTTCCACACGGCCCACGCAACTGGCGCAGGTCATGCCTTCGATGGCCAGCAGCAGCGGCTCGCTGGGCACCTGATAACCTGCGCCGTCGACGGCGGCCAGCAGTTTTCCGAGGCTGTCTGCCGGTGCTTCGATACGCGCCCGCTCGCTGGCCAGGTTGACGTTGGCGGCGCTGACCCCGGGTACGGCGCGCAACGCTCGCTCGACGCGGCCGGCGCAACTGGCGCAGGTCATGCCGCTGATCGGCAGGTCGAAAGTGGACTGACTGGGCATGGGCGATCGATCTCCAGGGGCTGCCGTACTTCAGCGCGAGCCGCGCTTCGCCCACAGGATCAACCTTGACCCATGGGTAAGGTCAAGCCTGATCGTTCTGTCTTCAGGCCGCATTGCGCTCGATCAGTATCGGCGTGCCCGCTCTGTCACTGGGTGGGCGGTGCGGGCGTCAGGTAAGGGCCCGATGGGCCGAGTGCGATGCGATAGCGCCGGATTTCGCCGGCCTGCAGCATCAGGCGCTGGCTGTCCAGTGGCGTGATGCCGGCCTGGCAGGTGCCGGTGCCGATCATGCCCATGCGGATCGATACCTGGCCAGGCGGCAGATTGAACGAAACCGACTGGCCCTGGAACAGTCGCGCGGCCAACTGATCCTGCAGGTACAGGCCGATTTCGCAGGGGGACGCCATTTCCAGGCGCTCGCGGGAGATGATCAGCACGGCATAGCCATCACCCATGGTGGTGTGCGAGGGCAGCACCTGGGCCTGGGCCGTGGCCTGCCATTGCAGGGCAACGAGGAACAGCAGACAGAAACGCAGCATGGGCAAACCGGAGGTGGGGGAGGAGTATCCTGAGCTTGGCCGAGGTTCAGCTTTTCAACAAGCCCTGTGCTTGACCTTGCCCCGATGGCAAGCCCGATACTGGTCGGGCAAACTTCCAGCCCCGAGGAGATGACGATGCAGCAGGTTTTCAAGGTACAGGGCATGACGTGCGGGCACTGCGTACGAGCGATCACCCAGGCGTTGCAGGCAGTCGATGGCGAGGCTCAGGTGCAGGTCGATCTGGCCGCTGGCGAGGTTCGGGTGCACAGCACGCGTGCCGCCGACGAACTGATCGCGGCCATCGCCAGCGAAGGTTACCTCGTCAATTAGGCCAGTCACGAATCAGGCCGCGGAACATGCTGTCGATCATCGCCGGCGCGTCCTGCTGGGGATCGAACAGCCCGGGATCGCGCAGCCAGTCGCTGAGCATGCCGACGAACATCGCATGCAGGGTGCGAGCCGCCAGCCGGGGCGTCATGCCAGGGTGCAGGGTCGGGAGCACCGCCGGGTGGGCGAACAGCGTTTCACAGTGGTCGATGAATTGATTGATGAAGGCCTCGTGCCGTTCCTCGGCTTCATGCAGTTCCTCGGTGAATTCGCAGCGGCGCAGCAGGATGGTGAAGATACGCCGCTTCTGCTCATCCAGGGCAATGCTGGCCATGCCCTCGATGCACAAGGCCCGCAATGCCTGCAGCGGGCTGCTGGCATCGCTTTCCAGCAGGCGCCTGGCCAATTGTTCCGGCGGCAGGCGTACCTGGTTGAGCATGTCGTGAAACAGGTGCGCCTTGTTCTGGAAGTGCCAGTACACCGCGCCACGGGTCACTCCGGCCTGCTTGGCGATGTGTTCCAGGCTGGTGTGGGCGACGCCCTTTTCCAGGAACAGCACTTCGGCAGCCGTGAGAATGGCGGTGCGGGTCTGTTCGGCTTGTTCTTTCGTTCGGCGCATGGGCAGTGGATCAGTCGGTCAGTGAAGAGGCGAGTTTAATTATTTTTCGTCGCCGAGGTTTGATTTACAAACAAACTTGTATGTAATTGACGGTCTCATGCGGGGTGTCGGCCGCTAGCCGGTTTCCGGCCCCGTTTACCCGGTATTGGCCGGGCGCATCTGCTGAGTGCCACCCCATGACGTTTCGCCTGTTACTGATCCTCGGCGCCCTGAGCGCCTTCGGCCCGTTGGCCATCGACTTCTACCTGCCCAGTTTCCCGGCCCTGGCCCTGGCGTTCGACACCGATACCGAGCACGTGCAGTTGTCCCTGGCCTCCTACTTCATCGGCCTGGCCATCGGCCAATTGCTCTATGGGCCCTTGGCTGACCGTTTCGGCCGGCGACCGCCGTTGCTGGCCGGGGTGTTCCTGTTCACCCTGGCGTCGCTGGCCTGTGCCCTGGCGCCGACCCTGGAGTGGTTGATCGGCGCCCGCTTCGTGCAGGCGCTCGGTGGCTGTGCGGGCATGGTGGTGGCGCGCGCCGTGGTGCGTGACCTGTGCGATCCGATCAGCTCGGCCAAGGTGTTTTCGCAACTGATGCTGGTGATGGGGCTGGCCCCGATTCTGGCCCCCGTGGCTGGCGGCCTGTTGCTGAACCTGTTCGGCTGGCCGTCGATCTTCGTCGCCCTGACGCTGTTCAGTGCCGCCTGCCTGCTCGGGGTCGCCCTGTGGTTGCCTGAAACCCTCGACCCGCATGGCGCCGCGGCGCCGCTGAGCGGCGCCCTGGGCGAATACCGGCGGCTGTTCGGCGACCTGCCGTTCATTGGCCACGCACTGACCGGCGGCCTGGCCATGGCCGGCATGTTCGCCTATATCGCCGGTTCGCCGTTTGTCTTCATCGAACTGTACGGTATTGCGGCAGAACACTACGGCTGGCTGTTCGGCAGTAACGCGGCGGGCTTCATCCTGGCCGCCCAGCTCAATGCCTGGTTGGTGTCACGCCATGGCCCGGGCTACTGGGCGAGGCGCATCGTCTGGTTCTATCTGGGCTGCGGCCTGATCCTGCTGCTGGTGTCGCTGGCGCGTACCGATTCCCTGTGGCCGCTGCTGGTCCCGCTGTTTGGCTGCATCGCCTGCCTGGGGATTCTGTTGCCCAATACCTCGGCCTGCGCCATGGCCGGGCAAGGGCGCCATGCCGGTAGCGCTTCGGCGCTGATGGGCAGCCTGCAGTTCGCCACTGCCGCCAGTGCCGCCACCCTGGTGGGGGTGTTGCATGACGGCAGTGCCTGGCCGATGGCCCTGGTGATCTTCTGTTGTGGCGTGCTCGCCGTGCTGGCTTCGCGCTTCACCCGCTGGGCCGAGCGACGCAGCGGGCATCCCCAGACCTGACGCGCGGAATCGATGGCGCTCAGCCGGCCAGGCGTTGCCAGTCCGGCAGCACGTGGGGCGCGCGTAACCGCGCCTCGAGCGTGGCGACGAACTGGCGCGCCTCTTCTTCGCTGCGAAAGCTGATCTTGTGCTTGTCAACGACGACCTGCCAGCGCTGGCCCTGCGGTTCAGTCAAGGTAAGTATGCGGATATCCATGCGGCACCTCCCGATAAGAGAGACTGCAGTCTAGACGCTGAGTGTGAAGTTTCTCTGACTCATATCAAGAGCGCGACTGGCGGTAAAAACCTCTTGCGATAAGCCGCCATTCGGTTAGATCGGGTGCACTCGTAAGATGGATTGCCATGGCCATGCCGGTACGGGCTGTGGCCCGGTTCTGGCGGAGGGCAGCGCATTCGCGGGTGAGGGGTCGGTTGCCGCAGGCAAAAAAATGGCCGGAAGCCATTTTTGACGTCGCCGGCGACGGCCCGCAGGGTGGCCGCCAGGGATGGCAGGCCACAAAAAAAGACCCGGCAAAGTGCCGGGTCAATAACCGTGATTAGCCTGATGAGGAGATAATCTGAAGAGTCCGACTGAAGGCCTCTTTAGCTTATCGGCTGATCTCGCGACCAGTTGCGATAATAGTAACAATTCTCATTTCATAGTCAACAGCTGTTTTCAAATTATTTTCTGCCATCGCCTCCATAGCCTGGAAACCCCCTTAAGCAAGAACCCGGCACTCGGCCGGGTTCTCGGGACATGGGCGAGGCGTGGGCCGCTCACTGCGGCAAGCGCATCTGGGTGACCTCCTTGTTCAGCAGGTCGATGCGTCTTGCCATGCTCTCGATCAGGCTGTGGGCGATGCGCGGGTTGCTTTGCATCAGGCCGAGGAACTGATCCTTGGGAATCACCATCACCGTGCACGCCTCGCTGGCGATTACGGTGGCGCTGCGTTTCTCCTGGGTGAACACCGCCATGGCGCCGAATATCTCGTCCTTCTGTACGTCGCCGACCTTGTGCCCATCGACATAGGCCTCGGCGTGGCCGTCGATGATGATGAACACGTGATCGGCGTCGTCGCCCTGGTGGATCAGGGCATCGCCCTTGGCGAAGTGCTGGAATCCTGTAGAAGGGCGGATCTCCGGTTGTTTCAGGCGTGCCAGCGCGTCGGAGAGCAGGGCGGTGTGCCCGATCAGGTACTGGATGAACAGCTCCTGGCGCTGCTCGTTGACATAGATGTGCTTGAACACCTCGCTGCGCGAATAGGGGATCAGGGTCAACTGCTCGTCACTGGTATAGCGGCAGGTGGGCAGGTCGATGCCCTGCCGCAGGCCGACCAGATCGCCTTCCTGCAGATAGAACAGCGCCCGCTCGTCGACCAGGGCGTGGAGCAGGCCATTGTCGATGATGAACAGCTGGTCGCTCGGCAGCTCGCGAGCCAGGTCGTCGGTTCGCTCGATGCCGAGGGGCGGGCCGCTCGGGCTCAGCCCATCCAGTAACTGCGCGGGGATGCTTTGCAGTCGATTGATAAGCTGATCGGCGTAGGCCGGTTGCTCCCCGAGTAGATACATGAGTGATTCCTTGGACTGGTCGGACTGGAAGCGCACGAAAATCCCTGAAACGATAAACGTCGCCGCGTTTCAGGTAAATCCGTCCTGGCAGAGGTTGTGAGCTAGCTCTTGTTGTCGGCCGTCGATGTTTCCAGTTGGTCGTTCAGCTTCGCCTTGTGGCCGGCCGGCAGCTCGTTCCAGTGTACATCCAACAGCGCTCCTTCGATTGCATAAAGCAACACTTTGGAGGCGCGAAAGCCACGGGCCCTGACGGCGCGGTAGGCATCGACCGCACCATGCTGGCGCAGGTCATTGGCGTTGTGAATACCTACGGCATGCAGCCACTGTGCTGAAGTCTTGCCCAGGTTCTTCAGGTGTTGCAATTCGTCGTTCATCAAGCCTCCTTGCACGGCCGTCTGCTCACGTATGGACCGCGTGTATGGCCGTTTGCTCAAGGAGAAAGTGTAGCGGGCGCTGGCCCAGACGCCGGGAGCGAACGTTACACGCTGCTACATGTGGTTCGGCTGGGTGCGGTAGCGCAGGCGCGTGCCGAAGTTGACCGACATGAGGATCTCGTCGGCACTGAGCTCGACGGGGAAATAGGCCCCGGATATCTGGGCGTGGGCCAGGCTGGCGCCTTCGAGCTGTGCCGAGCGCAGATCCACTCCGCGCAGGTCGGCGCCGCGGAAGTAGGCATTGCGGAAGTCGATGGCGTGGGCATCCAGGGCGCGCAGGTCGAGGCCGCGGAAGTCGCCATCGCTCAGGTCGACGCTGCCATCGCGTGGGCGCTGCTGGTTGAAGGCGGCGATATCGTCGTTGTGCAGCAGGTGGTAGAGCGGATTGTCCAACTGGCGTGGCTGGCTCATGGCAGTGATCCGTATGGGGTTCACTGCCAGTATAGGCGGGCCGGGCGCTCTGTGCGGGGCCTTTGGAAGCGCCTTACAGACTCGGGAAACGTTGGCGGATGGTGTTCACCAAGGCGTTCAGGCTGCCGCTGTCCTGGGTGTCCACGCGCTTGCAATGCACCAGTTCGTCGGCGCTCAGGGCATCCTGGCCGGCACGTTGCGCCTCGATCACCGCGAGCGTGGCATCGGAGGGGTCCTGGCCCTGCTCCTGGCGCTGTCGCAGCCAACTGGCGATGACCGCGTCCGGCGCCTGGCAGTCGATGATCAGGAAGGGCACGCCGGTGGCCTCGGCGACCTGCCTGGCATCCTGGCGCTGCGGGTGCTTGAGGTAGGTGGCGTCGAGCACCACCGGGTAACCGGCATGCAGGGCGAGGTCGGCCAACTGGTTGAGGCGCTGGTAGGTGGCCTGGCTGGCCTGTTCGCTGTAGATGCCGCTATTCAGGGCGGCCTCGTCGCCGGCCTGCGGTGTGCCCAGCAGGCGTTTGCGCTCGACATCCGAGCGGATGCGGATGGCGCCCAGCGCTTCGACCAGACGCAAGGCCACCTGGCTCTTGCCGACCGCCGATACGCCATGGGTGATGGCCATGAAGCGCACCGGAATGGCGCTGTAGCTTTCGGCCAGGGCGGCGTAACCGCGGTACTGGCGCAGGATCACCGCACGCTGTACGGCATCCTGTTCCTGGCCGAGACGGAACAGGGCGACCTTGGCGCGGACCAGGGCGCGGTGCGTCTTGTACAGGTTGAAGAGCTTCAGCGAGTCGTAATCGCCGGTGTATTCGAGCCAGGCATTGAGCAGGCGCCGGGACAGGCATTTGAGGCCGCGGTCTTCCAGGTCCATGGCCAGAAATGCGGTATCCAGGGCGATGTCGGTCAGGCGGAAGGGCTCATTGAATTCGATGCAGTCGAACAGCGTTGCCTGGCCGTCGAGCAGGGTGGCGTTGCCGAGGTGGATGTCGCCATGACATTCGCGGATGAAACCCTGGGTGGCCCTGGCCTGCAGGTCCGGCCACAGGCGTTCGAGGCTGGTTTCCACCCAGCTCTCGAGGGCGTCCAGCTGCTGCAGATCGGCCTTGTCGCTGAGCAGGGGGCGGATCTGTTCGAAGTTCTGCCGCAGCGGGGCGACGATGGCGCTGGCGTTGCACAGTTCGTGCTCCACGGGCACGCGCGGCGTGCTGAGGTGGAAGTCGGCGATCTGCCTGGCCAGCGCGTCGATGTGGGCTTCGTTCAGTTCGCCCCGGGCCTGCACCGCTGCCAGCAGTTGCTCCTGGGGGAACTGGCGCATTTGCAGGGCGTATTCGATGACCGGGCCGTCGCCATTCAGGTTGGGGGCTTCGCTGCTACCGCTGATCGGTAATACCTGCAGATACAAATCCTTGGTCAGGCGCTGATTGAGGCGCAACTCCTCCTGGCAGAAGTGCTGACGGGCTTCGAGGGTGGTGAAGTCGAGGAAGCCGAAATCCACCGGCTTCTTGATCTTGTAGGCGTAGGGGCCGGTCAGCAGCACCCAGGAGATATGCGTCTCGATGACGCTGAAACCGTCCACCGGATGCGGGTAGAGGGCCGGATTCTGCAGGGCGGTAATCAGGGCTTGGCTCACGGGCGATCCTTGGCTGTCGAACGAATGAGATAGGCGCGCATTATGGCGGCTCGCCGGCGTCGTGCAAACCGCCGTGGCGGCTTCTGCCGGCGCTGAACAAAGTGCGTATAATGCCGCGCCATGACTCGTACCCGATCCGCTCGTTCCCGTTCCAAACGCCGCTCCCGCGGCATGCGCCCGTTGCTGGGCTGGGCTGTAAAGCTCGGCCTGGTAGGCCTGGTGGTGCTCGCCGGGTTTGCGGTTTATCTCGATGCCGTCGTCCAGGAGAAATTCTCCGGCAAGCGCTGGACCGTGCCGGCCAAGGTCTATGCCCGGCCGCTGGAGCTGTTCGTCGGCCAGAAACTGGCCAAGGATGACTTCCTCAAGGAAGTGGATGCCCTGGGCTACCGGCGTGAAAGTGCCGCCGACGGCCCCGGCGCCGTTGCGGTGTCGGGCAACAGCATCGCTTTGCATTCGCGCGGCTTCCAGTTCTATGAAAGCACCGAGCAGGCGAAGCGGGTCAATATCCGCTTCTCCGGTGATTATGTCGCCTCCCTGACCCAGGCCGATGGCAGCAACCTGGCCGTTGCGCGCCTGGAGCCGATGCTGATCGGTGGACTGTATCCCGCCCACCAGGAAGACCGCGTGCTGATCAAGCTCGATCAGGTCCCGGCCTATCTGGTCGAGACCCTGGTCGCCGTCGAGGACCGTGAATTCTTCAGCCATTTCGGCGTATCGCCCAAGTCCATCGCCCGCGCCGTCTGGGTCAATGCCTCCTCCGGGCAGTTGCTGCAAGGTGGCAGCACCCTGACCCAGCAGTTGGTGAAGAACTTCTACCTGACCAACGAGCGCAGCCTGACCCGCAAGGTCACCGAAGCCATGATGGCGGTGCTGCTGGAGCTGCACTACGACAAGACGGAAATTCTCGAGGCCTACCTCAACGAGGTGTTCCTCGGTCAGGACGGTCAGCGTGCCGTGCACGGCTTCGGCCTGGCCAGCCAGTATTTCTTCAGCCAGCCGCTGTCCGAGCTGAAGCTGGACCAGGTGGCGTTGCTGGTGGGCATGGTCAAGGGCCCGACCTATTACAATCCGCGGCGCAACCCCGAGCGCGCCCTCGAACGGCGCAACATGATTCTCGACATGCTCGCCGAGCAGGGCGTGGTCTCGCCCGAGGAAGCCGCGGCGGCGAAGCAGAAGCCCCTGGGCGTGACCCAGCGCGGCAGTATGGCCAACAGCTCCTTCCCGGCGTTCCTCGACCTGGTCAAGCGTCAGTTGCGCCAGGATTACCGCGAAGAGGATCTGACCGAAGAGGGGCTGCGCATCTTCACCAGTTTCGACCCGATCCTGCAGCTCAAGGCCGAGGATGCGCTGGCCGAGACCCTGAAGCGCCTGTCCGGGCGCAAGGGCGTCGATCAGGTCGAGGCCGGCATGGTGGTCACCAATCCGGAAACCGGCGAAGTGCAGGCGCTGATAGGCAGCCGTCAACCGCGTTACGCCGGCTTCAACCGGGCGCTGGATGCCGTGCGCCCCATCGGCTCCCTGATCAAGCCGGCGATCTACCTGACGGCCCTGGAGCGTCCCAGCCAGTACACCCTGACCAGCCGCGTGCTCGATGAGCCTTTCTCGGTCAAGGGCCAGGACGGGCAGGTCTGGCAACCGCAGAACTATGACCGCAAGGCCCACGGCAGCATCTACCTCTATCAGGGGTTGGCCAATTCCTACAATCTGTCCACGGCCAAGCTCGGTCTGGAACTGGGCGTGCCGAACGTGCTCAAAACCCTCGAGCGGCTCGGTGTGTCGCGGCAGTGGCCGGCCTACCCGTCGATGTTGCTGGGCGCCGGTGCGCTGAGCCCGATGGAAGTGACGGACATGTACCAGACCCTGGCCAATGGCGGTTTCAACACCCCGTTGCGGGGGATTCGCAGCGTGCTGACCGCCGAAGGCGAGCCCTTGAGGCGCTATCCGTTCCAGATCCAGCAGCGTTTCGATGCCGGGGCCATCTACCTGCTGCAGAACGCCATGCAGCGCACCATGCGCGAAGGCACGGGGCGCTCGGTGTACAGCCAACTGCCGAGTTCGCTGAATCTGGCCGGCAAGACCGGTACCAGCAACGACTCGCGCGACAGCTGGTTCGCCGGTTTCAGTCAGGATCTGCTGGCCGTGGTCTGGCTGGGGCGTGACGATAACGGGCCGACACCGCTGACCGGGGCCACGGGGGCGCTGCAGGTATGGACCGGCTTCATGCGCAAGGTGGATCCGCTGCCCTTGGACATGCCGCTGCCGGACAACGTGGTGCAGGCGTGGATCAACGCCGAGACGGGGCAGGGCTCCGACCAGAGTTGTCCGGGAGCGGTGCAGATGCCGTATATTCGTGGCAGCGAACCGGCTCCCGGGGCGGGCTGTGGCATTCAGGCGCCCGTCGACTCGGTGATGGACTGGGTTCGTGGCTGGTTGGAATAAGTGGAGAGGGCGTGACGTGACTAAGTGGTTGATTCCCGTTTTGACCGCCTCGGTGGTACTGGGTGGTTGTGCCAGTGTGCCGCGCGGTTCCATTCCGGTCGTGGATTCCGGCACTTCGGCCTATGAACAAGAAGATAATCCGGGCGCTGGTTACAGCAGCGCTCCGACGCAGCAGCCGACACCCGCGCAGCCGGATGATTCCGGCGTGGTGGTGATGGTGCCGGGGGGCGGCAATGCCTCCGCCCCCATCGAAACCTACGCGGCACCGGGGGCGTCCGCCAGCGGTGGCCTGACTTTCGACGAGCCCCCGCTCAGCAGTGAGCCGCTCGGCTCTTCCGGCTATGGCGCTGCGTCGCCAGCACCTTCCTCCCCGAGTGGCCCGAGTGGTATCCCCGGTGCCAATGCCGGTGGCCTGGCCGCCGACGAACAACTGGATGGCCCGGTTCTGGCGCTGCTGACCAGCGCCCAGCAACTGCAGGGCTCCGGTGATCTGAACGGGGCGGCTTCCAGCCTGGAGCGCGCCCAGCGTATCGCTCCGCGTGAGCCGCAGGTGCTCTACCGTCTGGCCGAAGTGCGTCTGGCCCAGGGGGACGCGGCGCAGGCCGAGCAGTTCGCCCGGCGCGGGCTGAGTTATGCCAGTGGCCGTCCTGCCTTGCAGGCCAGCCTCTGGGACTTGATCGCCCAGGCCCGCGACCGCCAGGGGGATGCCGCCGGCGCTGCCCAGGCCCGTGAACGTGCGCGGGTCAATCTCTGATGGCGGCATCGGTGGCGCTGATCGCTGATCAGTTGCTGCTGATCGAGCGCGCCCTGCGCGTGCAGGGCTGGTGGGAAGCGCAGGCGCCGAGCGCCGAAGCGCTGTCCAGCCGGGAGCCGTTCTGCGTCGATACCCTGGCCTTCGAACAGTGGCTGCAGTGGATATTCCTGCCGAAGATGAAAAGCATCCTCGAGTCGGGGGCCGACCTGCCCGCGGTTTCCGGCATCCAGCCGATGGCCGAGCAGGTCTATGGCGCCGGCAACCGCGATGTGGCCGAGCTGCTCGAGGTGCTTGGCGAGTTCGACCGCCTGATCACCGCGGGCTGACGCCCGCGGGCCGCACCGTCATTGGCAGTTTTCCTCGATGGCCTTGCGGGTATCGGCGATGCGCTGTTGGCGTTCGTCTTCGCCCAGCCGGCGTACCTGGCCACCTTCTTCGAGACGCAGGCGCGGGTTGTTCTCCAGCTGTGCCAGGTTGGTGCGCTGGGCCTCGCAGTATTGCTTGCGCTCGGCTTCCTTGGCGGCCACTTCCTTCTTCACCCTGGCATCGATCGCGGCTTGCTCGGGATCGGCAATGCTGTCGAAAGTGGGAGCCGCCTGGGGTTCGGCCGGAGAGGGCGCTGGTGGGGGTGTCGCCGTATTGATGGTGGTCGCCTGCTGACCCTGGGGCGGCTGCGCGCTGAAGTGCGTGACGCCTTGTGCATCGACCCATTTGTAAACCTGGCTGGCCATGGCGGTCGTGCTCAGGGCGAGCAACAGACTGCTGGTTAGGATCATACGACGCATGGAGGTTCCTTCTGGGGGCTGTGGCCCGGATTGCGATGAGGGTGCGTTGCGAGCGGTTGCGCCGGGCAATAACGTCGATTGCCGGACACGCCGTTGCGATTGCGCGATAAGCCACCGGCCATACTCAGGTCGCTACTATAACCAAATCGGCAGACTCTTCATCCTGCGCTGCATCACACCCTGTATTGGCTTTGGCGGAAATTTTCCGGCGCCCTCGGCCCTGTGTCGCGGCGAGCGTGGATTGCAGATTCCATCACGGATTACTTGACTTGCCGCCGACGAATCAGAACAATCCAGTGCTCGCTGTAGTGGAGTCGGCCGCAAGCCGGCTTCAGCTCAGTAGACATGAGGCGCTACCCGCGCCGACCTTTGTTACACCCGCAACGCGTTACCTCGCGCTGGGTGGGAAAATCCCGCAACACTTTGGGGCGTTCCCAATACTTGCTCAGTTGTAGCTGACGTAGTCGGCGACCACCGTCGCTCATGCTCTGCTGGCAGTAAACCTACTCGGGCCGTTCCTGCAAGAGGGCGGTTTTCTGGCGTTTTAGAGGTGAACAACGTGGAGCTTTTATCCGGCGCTGAAATGGTCGTCCGCTCGTTGCGTGACGAAGGCGTTAAGTATATCTACGGGTACCCGGGCGGTGCCCTTCTGCACATCTACGATGCCTTGTTCAAAGAACCGGAAGTGACCCATATCCTGGTTCGTCACGAGCAGGCCGCGACCCATATGGCCGACGGTTATGCCCGCGCCACCGGCAAGCCCGGCGTGGTCCTGGTGACGTCGGGGCCAGGTGCGACCAACGCCGTCACCGGTATCGCCACCGCCTACATGGACTCGATCCCCATGGTGATCCTTTCCGGTCAGGTGGCCAGCACCGTGGTTGGCACCGACGCCTTCCAGGAAGTCGACATGGTTGGCATCTCCCGGCCGATCGTGAAGCACAGCTTTATCATCAAGCATCCTTCGGAAATTCCCGAAGTGATCAAGAAGGCCTTCTACCTCGCCCAGTCCGGTCGTCCAGGCCCGGTGGTCGTGGACATTCCCAAGGACATGGGCGATCCGACGCAGAAGTTCGAATACAGCTACCCGAAGAAGGTCAAGCTGCGTTCCTACAGCCCGGCGGTTCGCGGTCATTCCGGGCAGATCCGCAAGGCGGCGGAAATGCTGGTGACGGCCAAGCGGCCGATCATCTACGCCGGCGGCGGCGTGATCCTGGGGGGCGCCTCGGCGCAACTGACCGAGCTGGCCCGGGCGCTCAACGTGCCGGTCACCAATACCCTGATGGGCCTCGGCGCCTACCCGGGCGACGATCGCCAGTTCGTCGGCATGCTCGGCATGCACGGCAGCTACACCGCCAACCTGACGATGCACCATGCCGACGTCATCCTGGCTGTCGGGGCGCGTTTCGACGACCGGGTGATTAACGGCGAGACGGCGGCCAAGTTCTGCCCGAACGCCAAGATCATCCATATCGACATCGACCCGGCGTCGATCTCCAAGACGGTCAAGGCCGATATCCCGATCGTCGGCCCGGTCGACAGCGTGCTGAGCGAGATGGTCGCCAGCCTCAAGGAAATCGAGCAGAGCCAGGACAAGGACGCGCAGGCCACCTGGTGGAAGCAGATCGAAGAATGGCGCGGTCATCGCGGTCTGTTCCCCTATGACAAGGGCGACGGCAGCATCATCAAGCCGCAGACCGTGATCGAGACCCTGTGCGAAGTGACCAGGGGCGACGCCTTCGTCAGCTCCGACGTCGGCCAGCACCAGATGTTCGCGGCGCAGTACTACCGCTTCAACAAGCCGAACCGCTGGATCAACTCCGGTGGCCTGGGCACCATGGGCTTCGGCTTCCCGGCGGCCATGGGCGTCAAGCTGAACTTCCCGGACGACGACGTGGCCTGCGTGACCGGCGAAGGCAGCATCCAGATGAACATCCAGGAGCTGTCGACCTGCCTGCAGTACGACCTGCCGGTGAAGATCGTCAACCTCAACAACGGTGCGTTGGGCATGGTTCGCCAGTGGCAGGACATGCAGTACAGCAGCCGTTACTCGCACTCCTACATGGAATCGCTGCCTGATTTCGTCAAGCTGGCCGAGGCCTATGGGCACGTGGGCATGCGCATCACGGAGCTGAAAGACCTCAAGCCGAAGATGGAAGAAGCCTTCGCCATGAAGAACCGCCTGGTGTTCCTCGACATCGCCGTGGATACCAGCGAGCACGTCTACCCCATGCAGATCCGGGGTGGGGCGATGCGCGATATGTGGCTGAGCAAGACGGAGCGAACCTGACATGCGTCATATCATTTCTCTGCTGCTGGAAAACGAACCGGGAGCCTTGTCGCGTGTGGTCGGCCTGTTCTCCCAACGCAACTACAACATCGAAAGCCTGACCGTGGCGCCGACCGAAGACCCGACCCTGTCGCGTCTGACCTTGACCACCATCGGTCACGACGATGTGATCGAGCAGATCACCAAGAACCTCAACAAGCTGATCGAAGTGGTCAAGCTGGTGGACCTGTCGGAAAACGCCCACATCGAGCGCGAGCTGATGCTGGTCAAGGTCAAGGCCACCGGCGCCCAGCGCGCCGAGGTCAAGCGCACCACCGACATCTTCCGTGGCCAGATCGTCGACGTGACGCCCAGTGTCTACACCATCCAGTTGACCGGCACGAGCGACAAGCTGGACAGCTTCATCCTGGCGATCGGCACGGCCCTGATCCTGGAAACCGTACGCAGCGGCGTCACCGGGATCGCCCGTGGCGACAAAGTACTGAGCATCTGAGGACCCGCTTACGTTCTGACTCGGCAGAGCGTGAGCGGATAGCGAATTTCATTTAGCGCATGGCCCAAGGGGCCAGATAACAGGGGATATTCCATGAAAGTGTATTACGACAAAGACTGCGACCTTTCCATCATCCAGGGCAAGAAAGTCGCCATCATCGGCTACGGCTCCCAGGGCCACGCCCAGGCGTGCAACCTCAAGGACTCCGGCGTCGACGTCACCGTCGGCCTGCGCAAAGGCTCGGCCACCGTCGCCAAGGCCGAGGCCCATGGCCTGAAGGTCGCCGACGTCGCCAGCGCCGTCGCCGGTGCCGACCTGGTCATGATCCTGACCCCGGACGAGTTCCAGGCCCAGCTGTACAAGAGCGAAATCGAGCCGAACATCAAGAAGGGCGCCACCCTGGCCTTCTCCCACGGTTTCGCCATCCATTACAACCAGGTCGTGCCGCGTACCGACCTCGACGTGATCATGATCGCGCCGAAGGCCCCGGGTCACACCGTGCGTACCGAGTTCGTCAAGGGCGGCGGTATCCCTGACCTGATCGCGGTCTACCAGGATGCTTCCGGCAATGCCAAGAACGTCGCCCTGTCCTACGCCTCGGGCGTGGGCGGCGGCCGTACCGGCATCATCGAAACCACCTTCAAGGACGAGACCGAAACCGACCTGTTCGGCGAGCAGGCCGTGCTCTGCGGCGGTACCGTGGAACTGGTCAAGGCCGGCTTCGAAACCCTGGTCGAAGCGGGCTACGCGCCGGAAATGGCCTATTTCGAGTGCCTGCATGAACTGAAGCTGATCGTCGACCTCATGTACGAAGGCGGTATCGCCAACATGAACTACTCGATCTCCAACAACGCCGAATACGGTGAATACGTGACCGGCCCGGAAGTCATCAACGCCGAATCGCGTCAGGCCATGCGCAACGCCCTGAAGCGCATCCAGGACGGCGAGTACGCCAAGATGTTCATCAGCGAAGGCGCCACCGGCTACCCGTCGATGACCGCCAAGCGTCGTAACAACGCCGCTCACGGTATCGAGATCATCGGTGAGCAGCTGCGCTCGATGATGCCGTGGATCGCTGCCAACAAGATCGTCGACAAGGCCAAGAACTGAGTCGGAACCGATCGGGAAAGAACGCGGCCACGGCCGCGTTTTTTCGTTATGGGCAAGGCTTCTGGTATAAAGCCTGAACGTTGAGCCGGCGCCAGGCGAACCCTCGCCAGGGTGGCCGGTCGAAATTTCATATCCGTTGCAAGGTGTTGTTCATGAGCGAGCATCCGCAAGAGCCGAAATCGTCCAGAGACGATGAGAGCTTACTGCCCATCGACGAACATATTGAGGAAGGACACGACGACGAGGGGCGAAAGGTTCGTCATCGCGGCATCTATCTGCTCCCCAACCTGTTCACGACTGCGAACCTGTTCGCCGGTTTCTACGCCATCATCAATGCGATGAACGGCAATTTCTACGTGGCCGCCGCCGCGGTCTTCGTGGCCATGGTGCTCGATGGCCTGGATGGTCGCGTGGCGCGTCTGACCAATACCCAGAGCGCCTTCGGCGCCGAGTACGACTCGCTGTCCGATATGGTCGCCTTCGGCGTGGCGCCGGCGCTGCTGGCCTTCGAGTGGGCGCTGGGCAGCATGGGCAAGGTCGGCTGGATGGTCGCCTTCATCTATGTCGCCGGCGCCGCGCTGCGCCTGGCCCGCTTCAACACGCAGATCGGCAGCGTCGACAAGCGCTACTTCATCGGCCTGGCCAGCCCGGCTGCGGCGGGCGTGGTGGCCGGTACCGTATGGGCGTTCAGCGACTTCGGCATCAAGGGCTCCAACATGGCCTTCGTGGTGGCGATCCTGGTCGCGGCGGCGGGCATGCTGATGGTCAGCAATATCAAGTACAACAGCTTCAAGAACCTCGACCTGAAAGGCCGTGTGCCATTCGTGGCGATCCTGGCCGTGGTGCTGGTATTCGCTGTGGTCTTCAGCGATCCGCCACGCATCCTGCTGCTGATCTTTCTCGCCTATGCGGCCTCGGGGCCGGTCCAGTACCTGTTGCGCCTGCGTCGTCGCAAAGTCGCCGAGTGATGTAATTTCCCCCAGACTCCGTAGTCTATTGGGCATTCTGTCCCGGTAGTGCGGAGTCATCATGTTGATCAAGCTTGCCCGGGCATCCGACTGCAGCGAGTCGGATGTCACGCCTGAATCCATCTACCTGTCTCGTCGCGCCTTCATCGGTGCCGGGGCTGCCGGCCTGGCGCTTGGCGGCATGCCGGGCTGGGTAAGGGCCGCGGATGCGCAGCGCTATGCCGATGTCGAGCCCGGGCGGGCCCCGCGCTGGCTGGCCGAGCAGATAGCCTCCACCCGCTGGAACGCGGTCACCGCCGGAGGGGAAGCCATCACGCCCTTCGTCGACGCGACCCACTACAACAACTTCTATGAGTTCGGCGCCGACAAGGGCGATCCGGCGGCGAATGCCGGCAGCCTGAAAACCGAGCCCTGGTCGGTGGTGATCGATGGCGAAGTCGGCAAGCCGGGTCGCTATGGGCTGGAAGATCTGCTCAAGCCGCAGCAGTTGGAAGAGCGCATCTACCGCCTGCGTTGCGTGGAGGCCTGGTCGATGGTGATTCCCTGGATCGGCTTTCCCATTTCCGCCCTGCTCAAGCAGGTCGAGCCGACCTCCGCAGCGAAGTACATCCGCTTCGAGACGCTGAAGGACCCGCAGAGCATGCCCGGGCAACGCTCGCGGTTCGCGTTGATCGACTGGCCTTATGTCGAGGGCCTCAGGCTGGACGAGGCGATGAACCCGCTGGCGATTCTCGCGGTCGGCATGTACGGCAGGGAGCTGCCCAACCAGAATGGCGCGCCACTGCGGCTGGTCGTGCCCTGGAAATATGGCTTCAAGAGCATCAAGTCCATCGTCCGCATCAGCCTGGTCAGCGAGCAGCCGCAGACCACCTGGCAAAGCATCGCGGCCCAGGAATATGGCTTCTATGCCAACGTCAACCCGCATGTCGACCACCCGCGCTGGACCCAGGCTCGCGAACGCCGTCTACCCAGCGGATTGTTCAGCCCCAATGTGCGCGAAACCCAGATGTTCAACGGCTACTCGGAAGAAGTGGCCGCGCTCTACAGCGATCTCGACCTGCGGAAGCATTATTGATGCGCCATCCCTTCTGGCGCCTGTGCGTGTTCCTGCTGATCGCCGTCTGGCCGCTTTACTGGCTGTACCAGGCCTGGAGCTTCGCCCTGGGGCCCGATCCGGGCAAGGTGCTGGTGGATCGGCTCGGGCTCGGAACCCTGATCCTGCTGCTCGTCACCTTGGCCATGACCCCTCTGCAGAAACTCAGCGGTTGGAGTGGTTGGGTCGCTGTGCGCCGGCAGCTCGGACTGTGGTGCTTCGCCTATGGCCTGCTGCACCTGATGGCATACGCGGTGTTCATTCTCGGACTGGACTGGGCGCAACTGGCCGTCGAATTGCGCAAACGGCCCTACATCATCGTCGGCGCCATTGCCCTGTTCGGCCTGTTGCTGCTGGCCGTCACCTCCAATCGCTATAGCCAGCGTCGCCTGGGCAAGTCCTGGAAGAAGCTGCACCGTCTGATCTACCTGATCCTGCCCCTGGGCCTGCTGCATATGTTGTGGATAGTGCGTGCGGACCTGGAGGAGTGGACTGTCTATGCACTTATCGGCGGGGCGCTGCTGTTGCTGCGTATTCCACCCGTCATGCGACGAATCCCTCGTCTTGCGGGGAAGACGCCAACAAAAACCTGAAATAACCGTTGACGTGAAAACCAGGTTGCCTATAATGCGCACCACTTCCGGCGCGGCCTGATCTGAAAACCTATTGTTAAACAAAGGGTTAGAGGAATATAAGGGTTGCACGGACGGCGAATTCGAGTAGAATGCGCCGGCGCTGACA
>NZ_QJUM01000039.1 GCF_004327355.1 Phytopseudomonas dryadis | reverse complement strand
GGAAGAACACCAAAACAGTAGGTCTTCAGCAAAGCGCGGATGGTAACGGCTTCACCACTTTCGTCGGCGCGGAAACGCTCAAGGACAAGACCCGCACCTCCGAGCAGACAGCCGCGGCCAGTCAGATCGCCGCTGGGCTCGACCTGGATGTGCGTGCCGGGCGCGACATCCTGCAACAGGGTTCCGACCTGAGCGCCGGCTACGACCTGAACATGCAGGCGGGGCGCGATATCCGCATCGATGCGGCCAATGAGCAATCGGCCTACGCCAGGGAGCAGAGTCAGAAACGTACGGGTACGACCACTACCGTCAACCACAACTTCGAGCGTACCAAGGATGCCGTCAGTGGGGCCGGCAAAGGCGAGAATACGGTTAGCCAGGCATCCAGCACGCTCAAAGCCGTGGATAGCATCAGCCAGTTCCTGGCCGGGCCGACCTTCGATGCACACCTGGGTAGCACCAGCCAGAGCCAGAGCGTCAGCCAGACCGTGCTCGGTAATCGGGCTTCGACACTGGAGGCTGGTAACGATATCAACCTGGTTGCGGGTAACGATGTTCTGGTGCATGGAGGGCAGTTCCAGACTGGACGTGACATCACCGTAACTGGCCGGGACATCGTTCTCGATGTCGCCCGTGGCGAGCAGCGCTATGAGAGCCAGCAGAGCCAGGGCAAAGGCGGGTTCGTCGGTGGCACCAGCGGTGGCTTCAAGGTCGGCATCGGCGGCAGCAAAGGTGTGGCCGGCGAAGAAGGCAGCCAGGGAACTGCCAGTGGTTCTTGGCTCAATGCTCAACGTGACGTCAACCTCAATGCCAGCAACGATCTGAGCCTGATCGGTACCGAAGTCCAGGCTGGGCGTGATATCGACCTCAAGGCTGGTAACGACCTCAGTATTCGTGCGGCACAGAATGCAAGCGCCAGCGAAAGCAGCCGCCGCAGCGGGGGTGGCGAGGTCGGGTTCACCTTTGGCTCGGAAGGTATTGGCGTCTACGTCAGCGTCAACGTGGGCAAGGGTGATCTGGAGCGTGAAGGCCAGCGCCAGCAGGAAGCCTACCTGTACGCGGGTGACCGTCTGAACTTCAGCAGTGGTCGAGACACCGCCGTGACCGGTGCGCAACTGCACGCCGATGAAGTGACGGGCGATGTCGGGCGGAACCTGATCGTGGCGTCGCTCACGGACACGGGCGAGGTCAAAGGCAAGGAGTTCGATGTCAGCGCCACTGCCACCTTCGGGCCGGGAGCGGGCTTCAGCGGTTCGGTTGGCTATGGGGAAACCAAGGGCTCTACCGAATGGGTGGAAAATCAGACCCGTATCGTCGCACGGGACCGCCTGGATATCCGCACCGAAGAGCACACACAGCTCGATGGTGCATTGCTGGCCTCGAACACCGGCAACCTCAAATTGGACACCGGCACCCTGGGCTTCAGCGATATCGCCGGGCACGACAAGGAACACAGCTATTACCTGAATGTTGGCGGTTCGTACGGTAAGAACGGCGCGAAAGATACCCAGCAGGACAAAAGCCAGGAAGGCAAGGGCGAAAAAGGCAAGACCGGTTGGAGCGTCGAGGGTTACGAGTACGAGAAGGATCGCCAGCAGATCGTACGGGCCACGGTGGGCGAGGGCGAACTGATCGTCCGTGACGATGCACAGACCGGGCAGGACTCCACGGAGGGCCTCAACCGCGATGTGAGCAAGGCGTACGAGATCACCCGGGACGATGAGGAACGTACGGATCTGTATGTGACCAAGTCGTCTGTGGAGGCGGTGGCGAATCCAGGAAAGACATTCGAACGCTGGGTCAAAGCAGCTGAAAATTATGGCGATAGTAGCGAAGAGGCCCTGACTTTCGCGATCCAACTATTTGCTGCAGCCACGGCGGTCATGGACGGTCGAAGTGTCGACGATATCCAGTATCAACAGCGGCTTATTGATGCAACTCGCCGTGCCAATCTAACTGTTCGGAAGCTGGAGAAAGGAACCGAAGGGCAGCGTAAGGACTCTGCAAAGTTGCTCTTTAGCTGGGTGACGCAGGGCGTGGATACGGAGCAAACCCGCGCTGTAGCGGCAAGCATCGAACGCCTTGCTGTAGAGAATCCTGAGGCTGCTATTAGAGCCTTGGTTCTGTTAAATGCGTTCAATAAACCGAGTGATGGTAGCCAGTCTTTCGGGCCACTGCCAATCTTGGGCGGACTCAGTGCTACTGAAGTACTCGGCGGCGCGCTGCTGACCACGACAGCACTTCCAGCAACACAGGAGAATATGACGAAGGTTGCTGGCTCAGTCTATGAGTCAGTCAAAGAGTCAGATTCTGACTTAGAGCTTCAGTTGCGGCTGTATGCTGAGTTATTACCACTGGTACTAGGCACTACCCTGCCTATCCATACACTTGATCCAAGATTTGGCACATTGGTCAACCCAGGTGCTGATTCGCTAAATACCGAGAATGCATCGAGTGGGGGCTATAATGCTGGTGGTTCGGTGGTTACTGTTCCGCATACAGGAGGGCAACAGCTAGACGGGCAGCAGGGTAGTGGTAGCTATACGACGCCGGAGCATCAGCTGAGTCCGGGGAATATGTATAGTGAGTCCGTATCAAAGGATTTAGCAGATTTCCGCAAAGATCTAGGATTACCTCCTGCAGGATCATCTTTGGATAAAAGTACATTGGCGGTTTTGGAGGTGAATGGGCAAAAAATATACGGTATTAATGCGCATGGGCAGCCAGTTTCGGGTGTTAATTCTATTTCCAAAACACATGCTGAGATTGATGTTCTTAATCAAATTAAGCAGCAGGGGATTAATGTCATAGGAGAGAGTTTGACTTTGTATGTTGATCGACAGCCATGCCGAGCATGTGATCAAAATGGCGGCATTAGATCCATGGTGCGTCAACTAGGACTTAAGGAACTTTCAGTGGTTGGGCCTGACGGAGTCGTTGTGATACGGCCTTAAGGAGGATGGATGAAGTTGTTTATTGATGATCGAGTTGCTAATCGAAGTGGTGATATTGAGCTAGAGTGCCATTGTTATGAACAAGCCATTGCTGCTTTAGGACGATTAAATGGACAAAATCATACGCTTGTAAGCATTGAGCGGGCTGATGGGTGGCAGTTGTGTGTGGGAGGAGGAGGAGCAGATTTTGTTGTTACTCTCAGCTCTCAGTGTGATGAGAATTTCACTTTATTGAATCCTAGTGGTGATGATGGCAGTGTTGTGGAGCTTTGTGCTGGTGGCCAGTTTGCTGATTTTTCACGAAATGTTGTTGTTGGTGAAGTTGAGGCTTCTAAAGCTATTCATAATTTCTTTTTGGGAAAAGAAATGGAACTGAATTGGGAGCGAAATTAAACGCGGTAAGACGGATTAATATTTGCAGGATGGATTAGCGAAGCGTAATCCGTCGTTTACCGCGACGTGATCGTCTGACGCATGCATGACGTTTCACAAGCCAATTGCTCTTTAAAAAATAAATAGTTTTTTGAATCATTCGGCGAATACGCCCTACGTCTGATTGCCAGTCGGATGTGCGTGCCGGGCGCGACATCCTCATCGATGCGGCCAATGAACAATCGAGCTACGCCAGGGAGCAGAGTCAGAAACGTACGGGTACGAGTACTACCGTCAATCACAACTTTGCCAATACAAAGGATGCGATAAGCGGGACAGGCAAAGGCGAGAACACGGTCAGCCAGGCGTCGAGCATTCTCAAGGCCGTGGACGGCGTCAGCCAATTCATGTCCGGGCCGACTTTCGATGGCCATTTGGGCAGCACCAGCCAGAGCCAGAGCATCAGCCAGACCGTGGTCGGCAATCGGGCCTCGACGCTGGAGGCTGGCAACGACATCAACCTGGTCGCTGGCAACAACGTTGTCATTGATGGCAGCCGCCTGCAGGCAAGGCGTGACATCGCTATCAAGGGCACTGACGTCACGTTGGGGGTCGCTCAGGGTGAATACGTTGTTGATGCTGAGCAACAGCAAGGAAAGGGCGGGATCAAGGGCGGCACCTCCGGTGGCTTCAAGCTCGGCGTGGGTGGCAGTACCGGTACGGCCACCCAGGCAGAGCGCCAAGGTACGTCCAGCCCGAGCGAGCTGCTAGCGGGCCGGGATCTTAATCTGGAAGCAACCAATGACCTCAGCCTGATCGGTACCCGTGCGCAGTCCGGGCGGGATATCAACCTGAAGGCCGGTAACGACCTGCTGATCGGTGCGGCGCAGAACCAGAGTAGTACTGACAACGATCGGCGTAACGCGGGTGGTGAAGTCGGCGTGACCGTGGGCAGCGAAGGGTTTGGGGTCTACGTCAGCGCCAGTCTGGGCAAAGGCAAGCTGGATCGTGAAGGCGAGCAGATGCAGAACGCCTACCTGTACGCCGGGCGCGACCTGAACTTCTCCAGTGGTCGCGATACCCGCATCACTGGCGCTCATGTCGAAGGCGAGAACGTGAAGGGGGAGGTGGGACGCAACCTCACCGTCTCCTCCATACCTGATACCGGCAAGGAGTATGACGTCAGCGCCACGGTCACCATTGGCTACGGCGTGAGCGTCAGCGGCTCGGTGGGTTTCGGGGAAACCAGCGGCAAGACCGACTGGGTGAACGACCAGACCCGCGTCATTGCCCGCGACCGGCTGGACATACGCACCGAGGAACACACCCAGCTCGATGGTGCGGTGATCGCCTCGCAGAGCGGCAACCTCAAGCTGGACACCGATACCTTGGGCTTCCGCGATATCCAGGGCGAAGACCGCGAGCGCAGCTACTACCTCAACGCCGGTGGTAGCTACGGTAGTGGCCAGCAGGACAAGAGCCAGGTCGGCAAGGGCGAGGAAGGCCAGACCGGCTGGAGCCTGGAGGGTTACGAGTACGAGCGGGAACGCGAACAGATCGTTCGCGCCACCGTCGGTGAAGGCGAAATCGTCGTGCGGCGCGATGCCGAAACAGGCAACGACTCGACTGATGGCCTGAATCGGGACGTGAACAGCGCCTATGAAATCACCAAGGACGAGGAAAGCCGTACCGATCTGTATGTGAGCAAGTCGTCCATCGAGGCATTGAGTGATCCGATGGCGACGGTTGAGCAGTGGGCTGAAGCACTCGCTAATTACGATGATACTGCCAAAGGAAATCTAGGCTTAATTAGCGTTGGCTTGAACGTCAGCTACAACCGCTTGGAAAAAGTACTGGGTATCCAGCGGCCCGTAGGCACCGAACATGCGGGCCTTGCGTCGATCGCCGAAGATGGGCTTGAAGTGTTGCTGTTGAACGGGATGAAACTCAAGGATGCGAAGGCTGTTGTAGGGGATGCAGGATTCCAGCAGAACGTACTTGCGCAGCTTAATGCGATAAACGGCATATCCGAGGAGCAGATTCGCGAGGCAGCAGCTGCGCTTGGTATGTCCCTTGATGATATACCTGGCTTGAATGAAGAAAAGCCGCAGGTCGGCACAACATCGGATGATCGCATTCCAGTGCTTTTGCAACCGGAGATGGTCAACCCCGGCGATCCGAATGCTTTGCAGCAGATTTTGAAACATGCCGCGAACGTTCAGATTTATATAGATGAAAACCCTAAAAATGCTCTCGCAGTCGGGATAGTCGTGGCAGGGCTGAGCGGGCCCAAGGGTGTCATTCAGTTTGCTGTTGAACAAGCGTTCTCCCAAACCGATATTGGGCAGAGCATAAATAGTTACCTTGATTCTCTAAACGAAGCTGCGGGTAGGCTTATCGCAGAGAAGATTGAAGGTGAACTCGACCCCGAGAATTATCCTGCTGAGCAACAGCTGATTGATGGCGGAAGCCTAATCACCAGCATTTTGACTGGCGCGATTCCTGGGAAAGGGGGTAAAGGGAAAACTGAGATTAGTGTAAACTCGCCGGGAAGCCTTGGGCATGTGGGAGGGGCAAAAGATAAATACACCCCGAATTCTGGCAGTGTCGGCAATATGGGGGAATTTTTGAAACAGCCAGGCCTTGGCTCGCAAGTCAATACGTCTGCTCAGAAAACCAAGCAAATATATCAAGGGCAAAGTGTTTACCAAGTAACCTCTCCTATTGGAGATTACCTTGCTAAGGGAGATAGATTTTACTTGGATGGGATGCACAAGAACCACCTTGAGGTTTTTGACAGTAAGGGACGGTTCAAGGCCGTATTGAATCTTGATGGGTCTTATAATGCGGCTAAGACAAGTAAGGCCATATCTGAGGGAAGGAGATTAGCGAAATGAGTGAGCTTTCGTCTCTTGATGATTTAAGGAGGCTGTTTAAAGAGATCGCTGAGGCAAAGATTGGCGATTTTGATAATGGCAAATTAAGTGTTGATTATAATTGTGATTTGAACGAGGCTTTTAATAAATATGCTGGCCTGCTGTGTAATTCTATAAAGATGCTTGACTCAGGAAAGGCAGATGATTTGATTGCTCAGCCTGCTCTGATGATGATTCGTACCCATGCAATAAGTTTGTCTGGCTTCTTTGATTCTATAGCTGATGATGCTGAGTTTTTTATAAAGTCTGGGAGGTGGGCTGAAATTCCTGAATGAACGCGGTAAGGTGGATTAATAATTGTAGGATGGATTAGCGAAGCGTAATCCGTCGTTTACCGCGACGTGATCGTCTGACGCATGCATGACGTTTCACAAGCCAATTGCTCTTTAAAAAATAAATAGTTTTGTCGAATCATTCGGCGGATTACGCCTTCGGCTAATTCGCCCTACGCGTGATCGCCAGCCGTGTGCAGGCGGGCAACGATGTCGACCTGGATGCCGGGCAGGATATCAACATCCTCTCGGCCCAGGACGAAAGCGCCTCCTACTACTTCAAGAAAAGCAAAGGCTCGTTCGGTCGTAGCAAGAGCAAGCAGAGCGAAAGCTACGACAGCACCAATATCGCCTCGGTGATCGAGGCGGGCAACGACCTGTCGCTCAACACCAGCACCACCGCTGACGGCGGCCTCAGCCTCGACGGTGGCCGTGACGTCACGGTGATCGGCAGCCGGCTGGTGGCGGGCAACGACCTGACCCTGGGCGCGACCGGCGATATCGCCGTGCTGTCCGGCGTCGAGGAACATGGCGCCTACTCGAAGAAAACCAAGTCCGGTTTCCTCGGCCTGTCCAAGAGCGGCAAGAGCCAGTTGCAGACCACCGTGACCCAGGTCGCCAGCGAGCTGGAAGCGGGCAACGACGTGGTCGTCGCCGCAGGCAGCGACCTGCGCCTGCGGGCCAGCACCGTCGCCGCGGGCAACGATGTGGAACTGCGTGCCGGGTTGATCGACGAAGACGGCGACATCAACCTGGTGGCGGCCAATGACGAGGCGTACAGCCGCAGCGAGTCGTACAAGAAGAAGGTCGGGCTGTCGTTCGGCGACGCGGTTGGATTGGCGGTGGGTACACCAAGCTGGGGCGCTGACATTGCCATCTCCAGCGCGAAGAAAAGCGGCCAGGAAATCATCCGCTCCACCAATGTCGGCAGCCAGGTCAACAACTAAAGGGGTCGGAGTGAATAACCTTTGATCGATTGGTCGACCCAGTAAATCACTCCGACCCGAATGGCACTTACTTAGCCCTTCTTGGATGACCGCTTCTCCTGATTTTGGCGCGTTCAGATTGGCGTGCTTGGGTCAGCAATGGATAAGGTTTCGGTCTGCGCTTGAGAGCCCGTGGCTCAACCCGCCCAGGCCGCCTGCCAACACGCTGCTGGGCGATTAGCATGAGCAACCTCTGAAGGCTTTCGTCCATATCCGAACCATCGAACTGTCGCCACGCCAGCCATAGCTGCAGACTGTGCTTGAAACTCAGTTCACGCGGCAAACAGTCAGCCATTGATGCCGATTGCACCATGAGCAGCCGGATCAGGTTGTGCGCCAACAGGTAAACCCAGAGCTCTTTCATGGCCATCGCCGGTGTTTTGCAACTCAGCATCTCAAGCCCCATCGTGCTCTTGAGATTGCGTAAATCCAGTTCGACATGCCATCGGCTTTTGAACAGTCCTTTCAATGCGGCTTTGGACGTTTGATTCGCGCAGCGCAATGTTGTGACCAGGATCTTGCCGCCGGCTTTCAACTCTCGAACCTCCAGCCTATCAGGCGCTTGCTCGTAGTGTGCCTGGCTCATCCAGGGCGGGCGTTTCGAGGGCTTTTCCAAAGCAATCAGATGATCGCGCGTGCCCAAACGCTTGCCGCGTCGGAAATCGGTACTGCGCCGACGGGCACCATATTGCTCGAATACTCCATCGATGCCTCTGCGCCGCAATTCGCACAGCAGAAAGTAGGTTGCGTAATAAGCGTCGCCCAGCAACACATCACCCGTGTTCAACGTATCGAGCATCGACCGCAACAGGGTTTGTTCATCACCTCCCTTGCCTCGAAAACGTCCCAGTGCCGCGTCCAGCACTGCCCCGCTGGAGAGACAGACAATCCCGACCAGGCGGCAAATCGGAAATCCGAGCCCTAGCTTTTGTCCGCGCGACTGCGGATAGGCCGCCTGGTTGGCTTTGGTATCAGGCATCGCCACTGTCGTCCCATCCACCAGCCGAACCGGTCTGCCCATCCACTGACCAGTCTGAGCAGAGCAGGTGCTGATCAGATTGCCAGCCCCGCGAACCAGGCTGGAAACCATCTCCACCGGCAATCTCTGACGAGCACGACAGTAGCCTCCAGTGTGAGTGCTGCAGGGCTTCAACCTTCTTTACAGCCAGGTCATTGACTGCTCTCTGGCAGGATCGGTCAGCACTCAAGGCTTGAGCCATGAACATGGACAACGTCTCCGCCGGAGGGAACAAGCGCTCCCGATGAACCGGCAGCAACGACTCGATACGGTCAAATAATTCAGGGGCGGTCAGCAAGTTGAAGAAGGCGTAGGCATCGGCACTTGATGCATGCCTCCAGGCGCGTCGCTGTTGA
Source organism: Phytopseudomonas dryadis (assembly GCF_004327355.1). Taxonomy (GTDB): domain Bacteria; phylum Pseudomonadota; class Gammaproteobacteria; order Pseudomonadales; family Pseudomonadaceae; genus Aquipseudomonas; species Aquipseudomonas dryadis. The sequence goes on along the minus strand of NZ_QJUM01000039.1, from coordinate 41,150 downwards.
TGAATGGCAGCTGGATGCCTAGGATTCATGTGGGCTGCTCCTTGGGCTCGGTGTGTGTTCGCAACTATCACCGTAGACCAAGAGTAGCCTTTCTTCTTCAGGATCAATCAGTTAGCGCTTAAGTAAGTGCCATTCCACTCCGACCCCTTTAGCCGGGAGCTAATCATGCGCGTGGGCATTTGCTCGCAAATTCACTTGGTGGAGCTGGTGATGATGCAAGGAACTTGGTGACGCTTTTTCAGCGCAATACAAATCATCCGAATATGAGTTCATTCGAGCGTCAAGTAAAGGCCGCCATTCAGGGTGGAGAGACAGTTAGTTATAGAGCAATTCCGATTTATACAGGGAGTAATCCGATGCCTACAGGAGTTACATTGACTGCTCGTGGCTCAGGAGGTTTTAATCTTGACGTTTCAATTCCAAATATAAATGGGGTTAGATGAGCATGATTGATGAATTAGTCCGTATTCTTCCTCCCCCGCGCGCGCGGCGCTCTTTTGATAATGCTGCTTGGTCTCGCTGTGAGTCTGAGTGGCAAGTACGATTGCCTGAAGATTTTAAGGGTTTTATATCTATATATGGCGCGGGGGTGATTGATGATTTTGTGTGGATGCTTAGCCCATTTTCAGCTAACTCTAATTTAAATTTTGAAAAGAGTAGGTATTTTCAAGAGTCGTACCTTGTGATGCAGCAAGATTTTCCGTCTGACTATCCTAGGCCAAGTTACCCCGCGCCAGGTTCGTTCTTGCCTTGGGCGGTAACGGATAATGGAGAAACTTTTTTTTGGGTTGTGAGTGGAGGGGCTGACTCATGGAAGGTTGGTGTTCATAGTGTGGATCAAGGAGAGGAGGAGATTTATGACTTGGGGTGTGTCGAGTTTTTGCTGGGCCTTCTCCGTAGGGATGTTTTGTCAAAAATCCTGCCCGGCCAATTTCCTCCAGCAGGTCTAGAGAGGCATATTTTTACAGCGGCTGATTAGGGGCAAAAGAGCCAACTCGTTTTATTGATGGTGTGAAGGTCGTTGATCAGAAGACAGGGCAGACCCTTCAGGGAACTGTTGATCTTGGCCCAACCTTGGATCGAATTAAGTCGGGTGGCTCGTTTCCTCATCGAAATGATGGCTCAATATTCCAGAATCGGGCTGGTGATTTGCCGCAGAAGCCTGCTGGTTATTATACGGAGTATGTCCATCCAACTCCGGGCGTTTCTGGGCCAGGGCCGCAACGAATAGTTGTTGGTAAGGGAGGTGAATGTACTACACGGCAGATCACTACAAAACATTTATCCCCATAAATTGAGGGTGTTATTGATGCTGCCATTTAAGTTTTTTAGTGCTGAACCTTCGTATGACGCTGCAGAGGTTTTCTATGTGCGTATTGATCCAGCTATTTGTACATCTGAGGAATTGCTAAAGGCATTGTATTATTTGCTTTGGTTTCCTGGGTATTTTGGATTTAATTGGGATGCTTTATATGACTGCTTAAGAGATCTTGAGTGGGTTCCACAGCGTAAGGTTGTTCTTGTGCATAGTGCATTACCGAAACTGCCTGAAAGTGAGTTGAGAATCTATTTAGAGGTATTGCGTGATGCTGCTCTGAGTTGGGAGGGAGATGGAGTACATGACCTTGAGGTTTTCTTTAGTATAGATGAGCGACCTAGAGTGGAGATGCTTCTGGCTGGTAGTTGATTTGGGGTAAAAGGGTCAGTTCCTGAGGAATCCCCACAAATCTACTCCAGTTGCTGAGCTTGGCGGCGCACCTCATCACGCAGCAGTAGTTCCATTTCAGCCAGTACGGAGTTGGGCAAATCGTTTGCTGAGCGCCCCAGGTATTCGAGGCCGACTCGCCAGAGTGACAGCACGGGTTTATGCCTGACACTGTTGCTTTGGAAGCGACGAGACTGACCTGTTGTCCGAGCTCGCAAGCCTGCCAAGTACAAGACGTAACAGGCCAGCGCAGCGATCAGCAACAGGATCTCAATGCGGCGCGGGCAGCGAGTTCGATGCAGGTCGAAAGCAAAGCCGAAGCGCAGGCTTTTCACGTCCCGAAATCCTTCCTCGATCTGCATCCGTTTGCGGTAAATACCGACGACTTGCCGCGCCGTCCATTGCGGTTGCGGCAGATTACTTGCCAGCAGCCAGGGCTCCTGCTCACGCCGTGCGTTCTGCCGGCTCAGTTTGTTGCGAGCGATACTGCCGGTCACGCGTCTATGCTTGCGCCCCTTGGGTGGTTGGTGCACGCAATACAGCGGTACGACATGCGGTGCACTGCGCGTCATCTCGATCAGACCGAGCGAGCGCGCGGTCGATGTTGCCTGCTTGTAGAGCTGCTTGATTGGCTCCCATTCGCCCAGTTCGTTGCGATAGAGATCCCGGTTGCGCACGCGTCCCACGTAATACCAGCCTTTGGCCTCGACGGCCTGGAACCAGATAAAGATCAGAGGCCGCATTGATCGGCGACCAGTCCACCAGGATCACAGGATGACGCAGTGAGCCAAGCAAGGCACCGAGCATCTTCCAGTAGAACAACGAACGCTCGAGATGCAGCTGGCAATTACCGAGCAAGCGATCCACTCGCTTGATCGAGTGCTTGACGTAAGCCTTGCCCGGCAAGCTCCTACCGAGGCTGGTCAGCGTCAGGCGATGACCGCGAAGCAAAGATGCGACACAGCTCATCAAGGAGCTCAGGCGCTTAGCATGAATGGTGGGGAGTGCTTGGGAAAATGCCTTGTGTAAAAATCGTATGGCCTGCATGAGTCTCGGAAGTTGGTGTGTTTGGCGACTACCAAACTGCCCGACTCATGCAGGCTATTTCAGGATATCCGACTGATTTAAAAGGGAATTTTGTGGGGATTCCCCAGGGTCTGTCCCCTGAATACGCGGCACGACAGGCAGGCGCTCGACGGATCACGGCCGAGCTGGCACGCTCCACTGATCTCGCACAGCTCCGCGACTACCTGCGGGTTATTTTCCAAGGCAGCAGCGTGGCCTTGGCCCTGATGATTCCGGGCCGCAGTCAGACCGCAGAACCGCGCGGCGAACGGCAAGCATTTCGTGCCGGTCACCTCGGCTGGGCCCCAGGAACCTGGCCGGCACTGACGACTCGAAGCAGCACGATCAAGGATACCGAGACCATGGACTTGTCCCCCGCCCCTGCCTGGATGCACCCATGCCCGGGCCGATAGAACGCATGAGGGCCTGGCTGCAGCGCAAGCCCCATGGTCCTCGGGTGCAGCAGGCCGAGACGCCGGCCGACCCGGCATCAGCCGACCGCCTGATGCTCGCGCCCCCGGCCCTGCCTCCCCTGAACCATGCGTCAGCGCAACTGCAGGCGCGTTATCGGGCCTTCGTCTCCCGGCCCCATCCCGACCCTGTCGTGGGCCGGCAACTGGTCCGCGACCTGCGCGCCGCAGCCATCGACCTGAGCAGCACCAAGGCCCATGAGCCGTCCCCGGACATCTACTGGCTCATCCAGGGCGCGGCGACCGTCGCCCTGCTGGCCTGTGGGTCCGGGTCGGACGAGTTCAAGGCTTGCCAGAGGGATCTCCACGCCTACCGGGACGCGCCGCTGACCCGGATACAGGTCCAGTGGTTCGATCGGCACGTGGCCACCGTGGACACCTCGTCCTACCTGCACGTGCAGCCCGCGGACATCGATGAGCTGCTGGCCTTCCAGCCACGCCTGTATCCCGATGGCACGCCCATCCAGGCAGTCGTGGCCTGCCATGACGACCGCTGGCCGGTATACGCCGAAGCCGTCCAGGCATTCTTCAGCGCTGCCGGCAAGGATTGCTGGAGCGATTTCGACTACGACGTGAATCGAGCAGGCGAGATGCTGAAGACCCCCGAACGGATAGCCAGCGCTTCGCTGGACGAGCTCAGGAGCATGCTGACCTGGTGCGTACGCGGCGAGCGCTTCTGCGACGGCCACCATGCCCTGGTCATCGAGAACGGCTATGTCCTCGCCCTGCTGCAGCGCCTGCAAGCGCTCCGCCAGCATGAAACGGCCGATTCACCACCCTTTCGCAATGAGAGACCTGTCCCATGAAATACGATGACGCCTCCTGGCACTACGAAGGCGATTTCCCGGAACACCTGCCTCCCGAGGCAGGCGCCACCCATATCGGCATGTTCCTCGCCTGGTTGCTGCTCCACGGTCTGCCCAGCGAGGAGTTACGCGAAGACGCCGCCGATGAGCTCGCCGCCCTCGAAGCCCGACGCATCACCGGCGTGCAGTTCTTGCGGCAGGTGCTGGATGAAAAGCTCCTGGCCAATGACCTCGACGACACCGGCAATGCCTTCGCCGTCGCCTATTACCAGGGCAAGGATGACGACAGCCGCTACTTCGACGACTACCTGCGGGTGTTCGATGGCCAGGAGAGCCTCTATCACGTCGAGGACAACTGGGCGAACTACGACAGGCTGGCGGAGCTGATCGACGAGCGCTTCGCGGCCTGGAGCGACCAGGGCCGGCCCCAGTACATCCTCTGAGCGAGGGAGGAGGTCCCTCATCGGAGGGAGAAACGGATCACGGCCCGGCGAAACGCCCGTCGCGAGCGCTCCACCTTTCCTGCCAGGGGCGCGCTCGCGCAGCGTTCAATCGCCGCGCGGTAGCGGGCAGCTCAGGTCGCCTTCGGGACAATCCAGGTAGGCTTGAAAATCAGCGATACGTTTCCGGGTCAGGGTTTCCAGGCAGCCGAGGTCGACCATCATGCGTGCACTGCCCTCATCCAGTGCGGAAGAAGCGAAGTCGCACTCCGCATCGCGAAAAGCGATCCACGAGCGCTGCGCCGCGACCAGTTTTTGCTTGGCCGCCACCTCGTCAGCCAAACGGCCGGTCACCTCGCGGTACACCGCGTTCAGTTGCTTGTCCGCCGCCTCGTAGGCCTGCCGCGCACAGCCATTCATCGCCGTCTGCGACACGGCCGTGTCCATGCAGTCCTCCGCTACGGCCATCAAGGGCGAAAAGGCCAGAACCACGGCCACCCCCATCCATGCTTTCATGCTGGCTCCTCACTATGGGTATCCGATGATTCCCCGCAGCCGGTCAGGACGACGAGGGGCTGAAATGATAAAAGCCGTCAGAGCCAGATGACAAAAGGGCCCGCTTGGTTGGTGTTGGTCAGGCTCGGCCCGCAAACGGCGATCGGCCCGGCCCGATGGGCGCGATGATGGCCATTACACGTTTTGCGATGACGACAGTCACATGGGTTGCGGACACAGCTTCTACATGGGCGCGGTCTGCCAGTGCGTCTGTAGGCGCCGCATTTGTACAACGCCTTACCTGATGGACAGGTCGTTAGACGAACTTGGCGAACCTGAAAATAACAGCCCATAACGGCATCTTGGTAGCACGGACTCTTACATGAGCAGTGAGTGGCGAAACTTGTGCTGGTGCGGACTCATCCTGTCGATGCGCCAAGCAGTGACCGGCGAGCCAGGAAACCCTGAAACAGACACCAGCAGCCAGGCGCCTGACCCGCACGGCGACTCGCCCAACCCCCAGGACTCGCGCCTGGCGGGATGAGCAAGCCACTGTTTCAGGAAGCGGTCGGACGGATAGCGCCCCATGTAACGCCATCAGGCTCCGGTTACCCGCACTTGCTGTCCCCGCAGTTCAGGCAGGTCAGGCAGCCATCCAGCTGCACCAGCGCCATGGTGTGGCACTTGCCACACAGGGCGGCGCCCGGCGGGTAGCCGGAATCCGGGCTGGCGGCATCGGCCTTCAGTTCGGCTTTCTTCTGCTCGATGAAGGCCTTCTGGTGTTCGTCCAGGCGCTCGGAGTCGATCAGGCCGATCTTGCGCAGGTGGATTTCGATCACATCGCCGATCTCGGCGACCAGGGATGGCATGAACTTGCCGCCCTTCTTGAAATAGCCGCCCTTGGGATCGAACACCGCCTTGAGCTCCTCGGCGAGGAAGGTGCAGTCGCCGCCCTTGCGAAACACCGCCGAGGCGATGCGCGTGAGGGCGACGATCCACTGGAAGTGGTCCATGTTCTTCGAGTTGATGAAGATCTCGAACGGGTGACGCTGCTCATGCTCGGTGCCCTGGTTGAGCACGATGTCGTTGATGGTGACGTACAGCGCATGCTCGGACAGCGGCGTCTTGATCTTGTAGGTCGAGCCTTCCAGCGCCTCGGGGCGCAGGACCTTCTCGTGCATCAGCTCGATTTCCTGTGGCGCCGGGCCGGTATCGACGACGGCGGCCTGCTCCGGCTTGACCACTTCGTAGCCGACGATCTTGCTGTCGATGCGGATTGTCTTGTTGCTCATCGGCGCGTCCTCAGAATTTTCCGTAATAGCCTTCTTTGAGGGCATCGAACAGGTTGGCGGCGCTGTGGATCTCGCCGTCGTATTCGATTTCCTCGTTACCCTTGGCCGCGACGATCTGGCCGTCGGCCAGGGTGAAGCGGTAGGTGGTGGCAGCCAGGTCGGCCTCCTTGACCAGCACGCCCTGGAAGGCCTCGGGGTTGAAACGGAAGGTGGTGCAGCCCTTCAGGCCTTGCTGGTGGGCGTAGACGTAGATGTCCTTGAACGACTCGTAGGGGTAGTCGCTGGATACGTTGGCGGTCTTGGAAATGGAACTGTCGACCCATTTCTGCGCTGCCGCCTGGATATCCACGTGCTGCTTCGGCGTGATGTCGTCGGCGGTGATGAAGTAGTCCGGCAGGCCGTTGCCGGGCGCCGCCTCGGCGTCGATGAAGTGCCGGTAGGCGAGCAGCTCGGACGAGTAGACGTCGACCTTCTCCTTGGATTTCTTGCCCTCGCGGATGACGTTGCGGAAGTAGTGGTGGGCGAAGCTCGGCTCGATGCCGTTGCTGGTATTGTTGGCCAGCGACAGCGAAATGGTGCCGGTCGGCGCGATGGAACTGTGGTGGCTGAAGCGGCTGCCGGTCTCGGCCAGCTGTTCGATCAGTTGCGGCGCGACTTCGCCGATGCGCTGCATGTAGCGCGAGTACCTGGCCCAGAGCACGCGCCCCTTGACCCTATCCCCGGGCTTGATGCCATCCACGGCCATTTCCGGACGCTTGGCGAGCAGTTCGGCGGTGACGACGAAGTCCTCGTCCATCAACGGTGCCGCACCTTTCTCCCGCGCCAGTTCCAGGCCGGCTTCCCAACCGACCACGGCCATCTGCTTGGCGACTTCCTCGGTGAAGACCAGCGACTGCGCATCGCCGTATCGCATCTTGAGCATGGTCAGGGTCGACCCCAGGCCGAGGAAGCCCATGCCGTGGCGGCGCTTGCGCTGGATTTCACGGCGCTGCTGCTCCAGTGGCAAGCCGTTGATCTCCACCACGTTGTCCAGCATGCGGGTGAAGATGCGCACCACCTCCTTGTACTCGTCCCAGTCGAAACGCGCCCGGTCGGTGAACGGATCGCGCACGAACTGGGTCAGGTTGATCGAGCCGAGCAGGCACGCGCCGTAGGGCGGCAGTGGTTGCTCGCCGCAAGGGTTGGTGGCGCGGATGTCCTCGCAGAACCAGTTGTTGTTCATCTCGTTGACGCGGTCGATGAGGATGAAGCCCGGCTCGGCGAAGTCGTAGGTGGAGCTCATGATCATGTCCCACAGGCGCTGCGCCTTGATCACCTTGTACACCCGACAGGCGGTCAGGCCCTGGTCGTTGGTGATGTAGGGGCCCTTCTGCGGCCAGTCGCGCCAGATCACCTGGCTGGCGTCGGTGGTGTCGATGCCATCCTCCTCGACCTCCTTCTGGCTCAGCGGAAAGGCCAGCGGCCAGTCGGCGTTGGCCTGCACGGCGGCCATGAATTCATCGGTGATCAACAGGCTCAGGTTGAACTGGCGCAGGCGGCCGTCTTCGCGCTTGGCGCGGATGAAATCGGCGACGTCGGGGTGGCCGACGTCGAAGGTGGCCATCTGCGCCCCACGGCGCCCGCCGGCGGACGACACGGTGAAGCACATCTTGTCGTAGATATCCATGAACGACAGGGGCCCCGAGGTGTACGAGCCGGCCCCGGAGACATAGGCGCCCCGCGGGCGCAGGGTGGAGAACTCGTAGCCGATGCCGCAACCGGCCTTGAGCGTCAGGCCGGCCTCGTGGACCTTCTCGAGGATATCGTCCATGGAGTCGGCGACGATGCCCGACACGGTGCAGTTGATGGTGCTGGTGGCGGGCTTGTGTTCCCAGGCGCCGGCGTTGGAGGTGATGCGCCCGGCGGGGATGGCGCCACGACGCAGCGCCCAGAGGAATTTTTCGCCCCAGAGCTTGCGCAGTTCAGGTGTCTGCTCGACTTCGGCGAGGGCCTTGGCGACGCGCTGGAAGCTGTCGTCGATGGTCTGGTCGATGACCCGGCCGTCCTTGGCCTTGAGGCGGTACTTCTTGTCCCAGATATCCATCGACGCATCCTGGATCGGGATATCGGCGACGGCCTTGCTGATGGGTCGTACCTTCGCTGCTTGGGTCATTGCAGGGAACCTCCTGGTTCAAGGGCGGAGTCTTGCTTGGCACGAATACGGTGGCGGATCGCTCCATCGCCTTCGTGCACAAGATGTTGTGTCGAATGCCGGATGTTAGCCCATATGTAGGGATCTACCAAGATGATAACGATTCCTGTCGACGAGCGTACGCGACCTATGCGCGCAGGCTGCTACGGTGCGTTTGAGATGCCATCTGCGTCGTCAGTCCTTGGACAACCGGGCGCCTGCTCGAGAATGGCGGATGCTCCGGCGCGGTCGTGCTGAAACGTCAACAGACCCTAGAGACTGTAGTGGCGTGATCGCCATGCACATTTGCCTGTTTGGGTTCCATCCCGGGCTCCCTGGCGCGTGAAGGGCGCAGTGAGCGCCTGCCGTGCATCGTCCTGCCGCGTGTGCCAGGCCGCGCCAGGCGGGGTGGCTCAGGCTCTTCAGCTCGGTCATCCATCCATTGCATAAATGCAAACGGTCTTTCGACATTTCGACTGATCGGTTCCGCCGCGTGAGCTTATGCTGGCCACAGAGCGTTTCCGAAAACGCCGTTCATCTGGCCGCTGCCGGCCCTTGCCATCTGCCGTCCTCGACGTTCAGGAGTACGGATCATGTCACAACCCCCTTGCATCCCCTGGGAGCAACTGAGCCGCGACGAGACCTTCCTCGCCGCCACCCGCGAGAAGTACCGGCTGGTCACCGTGCTGGCCTCGATTTCCGCCCTCTACTATTTCGCCCTGCCGCTGGGCGCCTCCTGGCTCAGGCCGCTGTTCACCCACTATCTGGTGGGCGATCTCAATATCGGCCTGCTGTTCGCGGTGTCCCAGTACCCGGTGGGGGCCGTGCTGGCCTATGCCTATGTGCGTGGCCTGCGTCGCATCAACCCACGCATCGCCAGCGTCTGCGCGGCGCACCTGGAGCCGCGCCATGACTAGGACTCTAGCGTTTTGCCTGGCCCTGTCCGCCCTTCTGGGCGCCGCGCCGGCCTTCGCCCAGGACACGGTGGTGGCGGCGCAGTACCGTGGCGCGACCTTCGCCGTGTTTGGCGTGTTGCTCGGCTTTACCCTGCTGGTGACCTGGTGGGCGGCCAAGCGCAACCGCTCGGTGGGCGAGTTCTATACCGCCGGCGGCGGTATTTCCGGGCGCAAGAACGGCCTGGCGATCGCCGGCGACTATCTGTCGGCCGCCGCCTTTCTCGGGGTCTCCGGCCTGATCGCCCTGTACGGGTTCGACGGCATCCTCTACCTGGTGGGCTTCTTCGTCGGCTTCGTGCCCGTGCTGCTGCTGGTGGCCGAACCCTGCCGCAACCTCGGGCGCTACACCCTGGGCGACGTACTGGCGTTCCGCAACGGCTTCCGCGCCTCGAAGAGCGCCGGGGCGGTGTCCAGCGTCGCCGTGGCGATCTTCTACCTGATTCCCCAGGTGGTCGGCGGCGGGGTCATCATCAAGTCGCTGATCGGCATCGAGTACGAGGTCTCCGTCCTGGTGGTCGGCCTGCTGATGCTGGTCTACGTGTTCTTCGGCGGCATGCTGGCGACCACCTGGGTGCAACTGATCAAGGCGGTGCTGCTGATCGGCACCTGCTTCCTGCTGGTGGTGCTGGCCTGGGCGCCGTTCGGCTTCAGCGTGCCGGCGTTCCTCGCCGCGCTGGTCGACAGCGCCACGCTGCAGGGCTACCTGGCGCAGCTCTCGCCGGCAACCGGCCATAGCGACGGCCGGGCGCTGCTGGAACCCGGCCTGTACCTGAAGAACCCGCTCGAGCAGATGTCCCTGGGGCTGGCCCTGGTGCTGGGCACCGCGGCGATGCCCCACGTGCTGATGCGCTTCTTCACCGTGCGCGACGGCGCCACGGCGCGCGGTTCGGTGCTCTGGGCGATGCTGGCGATCGGCGCCTGCCACCTGTTCATCATCGGCATCGGCTTCGCCGCCGCCTATTACGTCGGCTCGTCGGTCATTGGCGGTTTCGACAAGGGCGGCAACCTGGCCGCGCCGCTGCTGGCCCAGTACCTGGGTGGTGGGGCGGACAGCGTGATGGGCAACCTGCTGCTGGCCTTCGTCGCCGCCGTGGCCTTCGCCACCATCGTCGCGGTGGTCGCCGGGCTGACCCTGGCCGCCGCTTCGGCCCTGGCCCACGACATCTATGTCGGCGCCATCCGCCACGAGCAGGCCACCGAGCGCGAGCAGGTGATCGCGGCCCGTATCGCCACGGTCGCCGTTGGCGTGGTGGCCATCGGCGTGAGCATCCTGGCCAAGGGGCAGAACGTCGCCCATCTGGTTGGCCTGGCCTATGCGGTGGCGGCCTCGGCCAACCTGCCGGCGCTGCTGCTGACCCTGTACTGGCGGCGCTGCTCCACCCTCGGTGTGCTGGCCGGGGTGATCGGTGGCACGCTGACGGCCATCGTGCTGGTGCTGGTCTCGCCGAACATGACCTACCCGCAGGCGGTCAGGAGCGCCGCCCTGGAGAGCGCGGCGAGCCTGCAGCCGCAGATCGACGTCCTCGGCGAAGGCGAGCAGCGTACCGCGCTGGAGACCCGCCGGCGCGACGCCCTGGCCCAGGCGGCGGCCATCGCCCCGGACGCCACCAGCCTGGTGGGCCTCAGCGCGCCGCTGATCGGCCTGCGCAACCCGGGGTTGATCTCGATCCCGCTCGGCTTCCTGCTGGTGATCCTGTTTTCCCTGTTGCGCCGCGATCCACGTTCCGAGTCGCGCTGGGCGGAAATGACCGTTCGCCAGCACACCGGACTGGGCATCGACCAGGCCGTCGCCCACTGATCGACACCGGGCCCGCGCGGCCCGGTTCACCTTCGAAACCACGAGAGAGCTTTCCCATGTCTTCATTACCCCGCTTGAAGGTCGCGGCCTGCCATGCCGCGCCGGTATTCCTCGACAAGACCGCCACCACCGCCAAGGCCCTCGCCCTGATGGGCGAGGCCGCGGCCCATGGTGCCGAGCTGGTGGTCTTCCCCGAGTCCTACATCCCCGCCTTCCCCATCTGGGCGGCGCTCTGGGCCCCCATCGTCAATCACGACCTGTTCGAGCGCATGGTGGAGAACAGCCTCTACCTCGATGGCCCGGAAATCGCCGCCGTGCGCGCCGAGGCGCGGCGCCTGGGGGTGTTCGTCTCCCTTGGCATCAGCGAGCGCAGCCGTCACAGCGCCGGCTGCATCTGGAACAGCAACCTGCTGATCGGTGACGACGGCGAACTGCTCAACCACCACCGCAAGCTGGTGCCGACCTTCTACGAGAAGCTGGTCTGGGCGCCGGGCGACGGCGAGGGCCTGCGTGTCAGCGACACCCGCATCGGCCGCATCGGCGCGCTGATCTGTGGTGAGAATACCAACCCCCTGGCGCGCTACGCGCTGATGGCCCAGGGCGAGCAACTGCACATTTCCTGCTGGCCGGCGCTGTGGCCGACGCGCCTGCCCGAGGGCGGCGGCAACTTCGACAATGTCGCCGCCAACCGCATCCGCGCCGCCGCCCATTCGTTCGAGGCCAAGGCCTTCGGCATCCTCTGCGCCGGCTACATGGACGCCGCGATGCGCGACTTCCTGGTGGATCGCGACCCGACCGTCGCCGCAGTGCTCGACGGCACGCCTCGGGCGGCGACCCTGTTCGTCGACCCCACCGGCACCCAGGTCGGCGAGATGCTGCAGGCCGAGGAGGGCATCCTCTATGCCGACCTGGATCTCAACCGCTGCATCGAGCCCAAGCAGTTCCATGATGTGGTCGGCTACTACAACCGTTTCGACGTTTTCGACCTGCGCATCGAGCGGCGTCGCCACGAGCCGGTGCGTTGGGCCGACGGGCCGGCGCTGGAAATGCCGGAGGCGCCGCCCGTCGATGAGCCGGCCGCGGCTCAGCAGGCGTAGATCGGGTCGTCGCGGAACAGCCGCTGGAGGAAAGCCACCACGGTCTTGATCCTGGGCACGTAGCGCAGGTCGTGGTGCACGCTGAGCCACAGGTCGCGGCGTACCTGCACCGCGTCGGCGAGCACCGGGTACAGGCCGAAGCGCTCGGCGTCGGTGAACGCGGGCAGCAGCACCAGGCCGCTGCCCGCGGCGGCGGCGAACATCTGCGCCAGCATGCTGCTGGAATGGAAGACGATGTGCGGGTCGTCGACCGCTTCTTCCAGCCAGCGCACCGCCTCGATCTGCACCAGGTCGTCGATGTAGCCGACGAACGCGTGGTTGGCCAGGTCGGCCACCGAGGCGGGTTCGCCATGGCGTTCCACGTAGGCCGGCGAGGCGTACAGGTGCAGGGCGAAACGGCCCATGTGTTCGACGTCCAGGCCGCTGCCGTGGGGCTCGAAGAAGCTCAGGAAGATGTCCGCCTCGCGCCGGGTCACGTGCAACTGCTGGGTGGAGGTGACCAGTTCCAGCATGATCCCCGGGTAGTCGCGGTTGAAACGCGCCAGGTGGCGGGTCAGGTACAGCGAGGCGATCCCCTCCATGGTGCCCAGGCGCACCGGACCCACCAGCTCGCGGCGCTGGCCGCCGAGGGTCTGCGCCAGGTTGACGAAGGCCGTGTCCATCGGCTGCGCGCAGGCCAGCAACTGATGGCCCTGGGTGTTCAGTTGCAGGCCCTTGGGCGTGCGTTCGAACAGGCTGGCGCCGATGCACAGTTCCAGGTGGGCGATGCGCCGGCTGACCGTGGACTGGTCGATGCCCAGGCGCTTGGCCGCCATGGCCAGGCTGGTGGCGCGAGCCATCTCGACGAAGATGCGCAGGTCTTCCCAGTTCAGGTGCTTCGCCGACGTCAGGTTTCCCACATCTGCCTCCGGGATCATCGTTCGCACGCCGAACCTGCGGGCTTGCCGGACGTGCATGAAAAAGCCGGCGAGCCTGCCTAATGCCGATCGGTTAAGGTCTTTGCAGGAGCAGAGGCGCGCCTACAGGAGAGCGGCAAACCGCCGCCCCTGTAGGAGCGTCGACCTCGGCGCGATGCGATGGCGGCCCTCCGACAAAATCCGTGGTGCGCCCCGCAATCGCCGCGGGGTCGCGGCTCCTACAGGGCCAGGGCACGCTGCCGTTTTGCGGGCCAAATGCTTAACTGACCGGCATTAGGCAGGCTCGCCGGGCTCAGACGCTCAGCGTCCAGTCGTAGTCGACGATCAGCGGTGCGTGCTGCGAGAAGCGCGGCTGGCGCGGCAGGCGCGCCGTGCGCACGCTACGGCGCATGCCGGGCGTGAGCAGCTGGTAGTCGAAGCGATAGCCCAGGTTGAGCATCTCGGCCTGCTCGTTATCCGGCCACCAGCTGAACTGGTCGGCTTCGCGATTGACCTCGCGCACGGCATCGACATAGCCCATGGTGCCGGTGATCTCGTCCATCCAGGCGCGCTCCGGCGCGAGGAAGCCGGGCGATTGCTGGCAGTCGCGCCAGTTTTTCACGTCCAGCTTCTGATGCGCGACGTAGAGCGAGCCACAATAGATGTAGTCGCGGCGCTTGCGGCGCTGTTTATCCAGGTAATGGGCGAAATCGTCCATGAACTTGAATTTCTGATTCAGATTCTCGTCACCGCCCTGCCCGGATGGCAGCAGCAGCGAGGCGATGCTCACCTTGTCGAAATCCGCCTGCAGGTAGCGCCCGTAGCGATCGGCCGTTTCAAAGCCGAGCCCGCTGATCACCGCCTTGGGTTGCAACCGCGAGTAGAGTGCCACGCCACCTTGGCTTGGTACCTCTGCTTCGCAGGCATAGAGGAAATAGCCATCCAGTTGGAGGGCTTGGTCGTCCAGTTCAAAGGCGGAGGCACGGGTGTCCTGCAGGCAGATGACGTCGGCATTCTGTGCTTGCAGCCAACTGAGCAAACCGCGCTCGACTGCAGCATGAATACCATTCACGTTCACACTGATGATCCGCATAAATGGCCCCCAAAAACACGTGCGTGTATGATACCCGAGCTGGCCTCCATTAGGTAAATTCCTAGCCAAATCCGTGCCGCCCGGGACTTTTCATGCAAACGTATCAGCGCGAATTCATTCGCTTTGCCATTGAAAGAGGCGTTTTGCGCTTCGGTCAGTTCACCCTCAAGTCAGGGCGTACCAGTCCTTACTTCTTCAATGCCGGCCTGTTCTACAGCGGTCTGGCCCTGGCTCGGCTCGGGCGTTTCTATGCCGCGGCGGTGGTGGAGAGCGGCATTCCCTTCGATGTGCTGTTCGGCCCGGCCTACAAGGGGATTCCGCTGGCGGCCAGTACTGCCGTGGCGCTGGCCGAACATCACCAGCTCGACCTGCCCTGGTGCTTCAACCGCAAGGAAGCCAAGGATCACGGCGAGGGCGGAACCCTGGTCGGTGCACCTTTGGCGGGCAAGGTTCTGATCATCGACGATGTGATCACCGCTGGCACCGCCATTCGCGAGGTGATGCACATCATTCAGGCGCAGGGCGCCCAGGCCGCGGGCGTGCTGATCGCACTGAACCGCCAGGAGCGGGGGCGCGGCGAGCTTTCGGCGATTCAGGAAGTCGAGCGTGACTTCGGCATTCCGGTGGTGAGCATCGTGTCTCTGCAGCAGGTACTGGAGTACCTGGCCGATGATGCCGAACTCAAACATTATCTGCCGGCGGTTGAAGCCTATCGCGCCGAATACGGCATCTGATTGTCAGCTCGAGGGATCTCGCCCCATGCATGGATCGGTCATGACGCGTTGCTCGCTGTGGTTATGCCTGCTGCTGCCGTCTTTGGCGGGGGCGGCCGAGATGTATCGTTATACCGATGACAAGGGCGTCACGGTCATCGATCGCCAGGGTGTGCCCAGTGAGTTCATCGGCAAGGGCTACGAGGTGCTCAATGACCAGGGCCGCGTGATCCGCGTGGTGCCGCCGGCCCCGACCGCCGAGGAAATGAAGAAGCTGCTGGCCGACCGGGCGCGGGCCAAATCCGACGCCCAACTGCTGCGCCTGTACAGCACGCCCGAGGATGTCGACCGCGCCCGCACGCGCAAGCTCGCCGAACTGGATGGCCTGATCGGCGTGGCCAAGGGCAATCTGCAGTCGGTGCGTTTGCAGCAGGCCAATCTGCAGAGCCAGGCGGCGGATCATGAGCGGGCCGGGCGTCAGGTGCCCGATTATCTGCTGGCGCAGATCGAAAACCAGCGCGCCGAGCAGGCGAGCCTGAGAAAGAATATCGAGCGCTACCAGCAGGCCCGCAAGTTGGCGGATAGCAGCTTCGCTGCCGACCGTGAGCGGCTGGTCGAATTGCTGCAGGGGCGCTAGAGGCCCATGCCTCGGCCTTGGGCCATCGCCAGGCCCAGGGATGAAACCTCAGCGGCGCGCCGGCACTGAGCGGGTACGCCCGCTGCCATCGATGGCGACGAAGACGAAGACCGCCTCGGTGACCTTGCGCCACTCGCTGGACAGCGGGTCGTCGCTCCAGACCTCGACCAGCATCTGAATCGAGCTGCGGCCCACTTCCAGGGTCTGGGTATAGAAGGACAGTTGTGCGCCGACGGCGACCGGCACCAGGAAGGCCATGCGATCGATCGCCACCGTGGCGACTCGGCCGGCGGCCACCTTGCTGGCCATGGCCGTACCGGCCAGATCCATCTGCGCGACCAGCCAGCCGCCGAAGATATCGCCGAAACCATTGGTCTCTCGAGGCAGCGCGGTGATCTGCAGGGCCAGATCGCCTTGGGGTATCGGGTCTTCCTGTTCGAAGTCGTTCATCTGTCTACGGCTCGCGGCGCGGTGGTAGGTGTCAGCGCGGAGCCCGCAACACTGCGGGCTGCGGAAAGTATACCGACTGGGTGGTCGCAGGGCGACCATAGCGCGTTGGCAGGCTGTTGAAAAACTATCTCGGCTTTGGCTTCCTGCGTCGCTCTAGCTCCTGCATTCCATGCAGTCGTCGCCAGCGTTTTTCAACGGCCTGCTGGATGCCCCCATGCACCCGGATTCGCGCACCCCGGGCGCCGTCATCCAACTGTCATATTGATTACATAGAGTGGTCACATCGGCTGACGATACTGAGCCCCGTTCCAACCAACACGACCCCAATCGTGAGAAGGCGGTAGATCGGGCGCTACGACCACGGCACGCCGGCCTTCCAATGATTACCACTCTGCTAGGAGCAAGGCATGAAACTGAAGCGTTTGATGGCGGCCATGACATTTGTCGCCGCTGGCGTCGCCACCGCCAACGCGGTTGCCGCTGTCGATCCGGCTCTGCCGACCTATGAGAAGACCTCGGGCGTATCGGGCAACCTGTCCAGCGTCGGTTCCGATTCCCTGGCCAACCTGATGACCCTGTGGGCTGAAAACTACAAGCAGTCCTACCCGAACGTGAACATCCAGATCCAGGCCGCTGGTTCTTCCACCGCGCCACCTGCACTGACCGAAGGCACCGCCAACCTCGGCCCGATGTCGCGCGCCATGAAGGACAGCGAGATCCAGGCTTTCGAACAGAAGTACGGCTACAAGCCGACCGCCGTTCCGGTCGCCATCGATGCCCTGGCCGTATTCGTGCACAAGGACAACCCGATCAAGCAACTGACCATGCAGCAGGTCGATGCCATCTTCTCCAGCACCCGTCTGTGCGGCGAAGCCAAAGACCTGAAAACCTGGGGCGACATCGGCCTGACCGGCGAGTGGGCTACCAAGCCGGTTCAGCTGTTCGGTCGTAACTCGGTATCCGGCACCTACGGCTACTTCAAGGAAGAAGCCCTGTGCAAAGGTGACTTCAAGTCCAACGTCAACGAGCAGCCGGGTTCGGCCTCCGTGGTGCAGTCGATCTCCAGCACCGTCAACGCTATCGGCTATTCGGGCATTGGCTACCGTACCGCCAGCGTCCGTGCCGTTCCCCTGGTGAACAAGCAAGGCGAAGTCGAGGAAGCCAACGAGGACAACGCGCTGTCCGGCAAGTACCCACTGGCTCGCTTCTTCTACATCTACGTGAACAAGGCGCCCAACAAGCCGCTGAGCCCGCTGGATGCGGAGTTCCTCAAGCTGATCCTGTCCAAGCAGGGCCAGGACGTCGTGGTCAAGGATGGCTACATCCCGCTGCCTGCCAAGGTCGTCGAGAAGACTCGCACGGAACTGGGGCTGTAAGCCACACGTAGTAAGCAACTCCCGCAGCCCACCTCTCCCCCGGGAGGTGGGCTTCGCTACGTCACCGCGCTGTAACTTTTCTGTCACACGAACAGGCTAGATTTGGCCTGGCTAGTGAAACGGACGAAGAATACGGCGCGCTCATGGCCGCGCAGAGACGCTCTCCACTATGAATGACTTGGCAAGTGAACCCATGACCGCCTCTCCCAATTCCCTCGGGCTGGACTTCAACACTCCGGCCCTGCAGCGCAAGCGCCGCCTGCGCGCCTTCAAGGATCGCCTGGCACGCTGGTGCGTGTCGGTTGGCGGCCTGGCCGTGCTTGGCGCCATCACCCTGATCTTCTTCTACCTCGCCTATGTCGTGCTGCCGATGTTCCAGGGCGCCGACATCGAGAAGCGCGCCGCTGTAGAACCTGCGTGGTTGGCCGATGCCGACGCACCGCTGCTGCTGGCCCTGGAAGAACAGAACCAGGTCGGTATGCGCCTGGCTCGCGATGGTCGGGTTCAGTTCTTCGATGCTCAGAGCATGGCGGCGCTGACCAGTATCGAGCTGCCCCTGCCGGCGGGCAGCGAGGTGGTCTCCGTCGGCGAGGATCAGCCGGGCAGCCACCGCGTCGCGCTCGGTCTGTCCAATGGCCAGGCGCTGGTGTTCGAGCACACCTATCGGATCTCCTACCCGAACGACGTGAAGACCATCACGCCGACCATCGTCTACCCGTTCGGCGAAACGCCGTTGACCATCGATCCTCAAGGCCGCCCGCTGGAACATATGGGCATCAGCCTGAACAGCGGTACGTTGCTGGTCGCTGGCTCGGTAGGCAGTGAGTTGCAGGCCCTGAGCCTGAGCCGTACCGAGAACCTGATGACCGGTGAGGTCAGCACCAGCGAGGAGCGCCTGGCGCTGCCGCAGATCGCCGAGCCGATCAAGGAGCTGATCATCGATCCGCGTCAGCATTGGCTGTTCGTGATCAACGGTCGTGCCACTGCCGATGTCTTCGACATACGCAGCAAGGCCCTCAACGGCCGCTACAAGCTGCTCAACGATGGTGCCCGCGAAATCACTTACGCCACCTCGTTGCTGGGCGGTATTTCCCTGCTGATCGGCGATAGCGCCGGCGGCATCCAGCAATGGTTCATGGTGCGTGACGAGGACGGCAAGTCCTCGCTCAAGCCGGTACGTGAATTCACCATGGCCGGCAGCCCGATCACCCAGATCATCTCGGAAGAGCGTCGCAAGGGGTTTATCGCCCTGGACGCCAAGGGCAACCTGGGCATCTTCCACAGCACTGCGCACCGCACCCTGCTGGTCGAGCCGGTAGCGGAAGGCTACAACATCGCCGCTCTGTCACCGCGCGCCAACCGTGCTCTGGTCGAAGCCAATGGCAAGATCGAGCGCGTGCTGATCGATAACCCGCACCCGGAAATTTCCTGGAGCTCGCTGTGGGGCAAGGTCTGGTACGAGAACTACGACAAACCGGCTTATGTCTGGCAGTCGACCTCGGCCAGCACCGACGCCGAGCCGAAGCTGAGCCTGGCACCGCTGGCCTTCGGTACGCTCAAGGCTGCCTTCTACGCCATGCTGCTGGCTGCTCCACTGGCCATCGCCGCGGCGATCTACACCGCTTACTTCATGGCCCCGGCCATGCGCGGCAAGGTCAAACCGGTGATCGAGCTGATGGAAGCGCTGCCGACGGTGATCCTCGGCTTCTTCGCCGGCCTGTTCCTCGCACCTTATGTGGAGGGACACCTGCCCGGTATCTTCAGCCTGTTGATCTTCACGCCGATCGGCATTCTGCTGGCGGGCTTCCTGTGGAGCCGCCTGCCTGAATCGGTGCGCCTGCGTGTGCCCGATGGCTGGGAAGCGGCGCTGCTGATCCCGGTGATCCTGCTGGTTGGCAGCGTGTCGCTGAGCATGAGCGGCTACCTGGAGAACTGGTTGTTCGACGGTAACATGCGCGCCTGGCTGAGCAATGACCTGGGCATCCCGTTCGATCAGCGCAACGCTCTGGTGGTCGGTCTGGCCATGGGCTTCGCGGTGATCCCGAACATCTACTCGATCGCCGAAGACGCCGTGTTCAGCGTGCCCAAGAGCCTGACGTTCGGCTCCCTGGCCCTGGGCGCCACGCCGTGGCAGACGCTGACTCGTGTGGTGATCCTGACCGCCAGCCCGGGCATCTTCTCGGCGGTGATGATCGGCATGGGGCGCGCCGTCGGCGAGACCATGATCGTGCTGATGGCCACCGGCAACACGCCGATCATGGACATGAACATCTTCGAAGGTCTGCGCACCCTGGCCGCCAACGTGGCGGTGGAAATGCCCGAGTCGGAAGTCGGTGGTACCCATTACCGGGTGCTGTTCCTCTCCGCCCTGGTGCTGCTGTCGTTCACTTTCGTCATGAATACGCTGGCCGAGCTGGTGCGTCAGCGCCTGCGCGTCAAGTACGCTTCGCTCTGAGGACTGCAAGACTATGTCCGTGAAACAGCACAACATGAAATCCTGGTTCAAGAGCGGTTCGCCCTGGATCTGGATGAACGCCGGTGCGGTATCCATCGCCATCATCATGACCCTGGGTCTGCTGGCCGTGATCGCCACCCGTGGTCTGGCCCACTTCTGGCCGGCCGACATCATCGAGGCCAGCTACCAGATCCCTGGTGAAGAAGCCAAGATCATGGCCGGCGAAGTGGTGCAGAAGGAAGAAATTCCCCGTGCCCGCCTGGCTTCTGCCGGCCTGCCGGTGAACGTCGAGGGCGGCGAGTTCATGACTCGCGAGCTGCTCAAGGTCGGTAACCGCGATCTGTATGGCGCGGACTTCTCCTGGGTAGTCGGCGAATGGCTCAGTGAGCAGCGCAAGCCCGAGACCCTGACCGCCTTCGAGCGCCGCGAGTGGGGCAACTTCTACGGCTACCTGATCAACGTCAAGGAAGACGGCAAGCTGGTTGCCGAAGGCGATGCCGCCTGGCCGGAACTGCAGAAGCGCATCGAGCGCGTCGACGATCTGCACGGCCAGATCGTGCAGTTGGAGAAACGTGATATCGGCCGCATCAACGCCGGTCTCGAGCGCGTCCGTCTGCAGACCCGCAAGCTGGAACTCAGCGGTGGATTGACCGACGCGGCCCAGGCCGACCTCGACGCCGAGCGTGCCCGCTGGGATGCCGAGTACAAGGTGCTGGAAGCCGAGCTGAATGCCCGTCATCAGCAGTTCAATCGCGACAGCATGACCGTTCGTTCGGCCGATGGCCGCGAGCAGGAAATCAGCCTCGGCAAAGTGGTGCGCGCTTTCCGCCCGAACGCGATGTCGACCCTCGACAAGCTCAGCTTCTACGGCAGCAAGCTGTGGGAGTTCGTCAGCGACGATCCGCGAGAGGCGAATACCGAGGGCGGTATCTTCCCGGCGATCTTCGGCACCATCATGATGACCCTGATCATGGCGGTCATCGTCACCCCGTTTGGCGTGGTTGCGGCGATCTATCTGCGCGAATATGCCAAGCAGGGCCCGCTGACCCGAGTGATCCGCATTGCGGTGAACAACCTGGCCGGTGTCCCGGCGATCGTCTACGGCGTGTTCGGCCTGGGCTTCTTCGTCTACGTGCTGGGTGGTTCGATCGACCGCCTGTTCTTCCCCGAGGCAGCGCCGGCACCGACCTTCGGTACGCCGGGCCTGCTGTGGGCCTCATTGACCCTGGCACTGCTCGCCGTGCCGGTGGTGATCGTCGCCACCGAGGAAGGTCTGGCGCGTATTCCGCGGGCGCTGCGTGAAGGCTCCCTGGCGCTGGGTGCGACCAAGGTCGAAACCCTCTGGCGCGTGGTGCTGCCGATGGCCAGCCCGGCGATGATGACCGGTCTGATCCTCGCCGTGGCCCGTGCCGCGGGTGAAGTGGCGCCGCTGATGCTGGTCGGTGTGGTGAAACTGGCGCCGAGCCTGCCGGTCGATGGTAACTATCCTTACCTGCACCTCGACCAGAAGATCATGCACCTGGGCTTCCATATCTATGACGTCGGCTTCCAGAGTCCCAACGTCGAGGCCGCGCGGCCGCTGGTTTATGCCACCGCGCTGCTGCTGGTAATGGTGATCGCGATTCTCAACCTGACGGCCGTTTACATGCGCAACCGCCTGCGCGAGAAGTACAAGGCCCTGGACCACTAAATCCGAGCCGCAAGCCTCAAGCCGCAAGCTTCAAGCAGAAGCGCGGCGGACGGGCTTGCAGCTTGGCGCTGCGAACGGAGTGAGCACTTATGCAACACGAAACCGCTACCCACGGCATCGACATCTCGGCCCTGGGCCGTGACAAGCAGAGCCTCGACCTGGCCAACGAAACCGTGGCCATCGAAGTCCCGGGCCTGAACCTGTTCTATGGCGACAAGCAGGCGCTGTACGACGTCAAGATGAACATCCCCAAGCAGCGCGTGACGGCGTTCATCGGCCCCAGCGGTTGCGGCAAGTCGACCCTGCTGCGCACCTTCAACCGGATGAACGATCTGGTCGACGGTTGCCGCGTGGAAGGCGAGATCAACATCGACGGCCGCAACATCTACCGCAAGGGCGAAGACGTCGCCGAACTGCGTCGTCGCGTCGGCATGGTGTTCCAGAAGCCCAACCCGTTTCCCAAGAGCATCTACGAGAACGTGGTCTACGGCCTGCGCATTCAGGGCATCAACCAGAAGCGCGTGCTCGACGAGGCCGTGGAATGGGGCCTGAAGAGCGCCGCGCTGTGGGATGAGGTCAAGGACCGCCTGCATGACTCGGCCCTCGGCCTATCCGGCGGCCAGCAGCAGCGCCTGGTGATCGCCCGCACGGTGGCGGTACAGCCGGAAGTGCTGCTGCTCGACGAGCCTTGCTCGGCCCTCGATCCGATCTCCACGCTGAAGGTCGAAGAGCTGATCTACGAACTGAAATCCAAGTACACCATCGTCATCGTCACCCACAATATGCAGCAGGCTGCCCGGGTGTCCGACTACACGGCGTTCATGTACATGGGCAAGCTGATCGAGTTCGGCGATACCGACGCGCTGTTCACCAACCCCGAGAAGAAACAGACCGAGGACTACATCACCGGGCGTTACGGCTGAGACAGCCACAAGCCGCGAGCTTCAAGCGGCAAGTCACAGCGATTCCCGACGACGATTAACTTGCAGCTTGAGGCTTGCAGCTTGAAGCTCGCGGAGCGACCAAATGATGAACAAAGACAGCCTGACCCATCACATCTCCCAGCAGTTCAACGCCGAGCTGGAGGAGGTGCGCAGCCACCTTCTGGCCATGGGCGGCCTGGTCGAGAAACAGGTCAACGACGCGGTCACCTCGCTGATCGAGGCCGACTCCGGCCTGGCCCAGCAGGTGCGCGAGATCGACGACCAGATCAACCAGATGGAGCGCAACATCGACGAGGAATGCGTACGCATCCTCGCCCGTCGCCAGCCGGCCGCGTCGGACCTGCGCCTGATCATCAGCATTTCCAAGTCGGTGATCGACCTGGAACGCATCGGCGATGAGGCGACCAAGATCGCCAAGCGCGCCATCCTGCTTACCGAAGAGGGCGAGGCGCCGCGGGGTTACGTCGAAGTGCGGCACATCGGCGATCAGGTGCGCAAGATGGTGCAGGAGGCGCTGGATGCCTTCGCCCGTTTCGACGCCGAGCTGGCGCTGTCGGTGGCGCAGTACGACAAGACCGTCGACCGCGAGTACAAGACGGCGCTGCGCGAACTGGTCACCTACATGATGGAAGACCCGCGCTCCATCTCCCGCGTGCTCAACGTGATCTGGGCCCTGCGCTCGCTGGAGCGTATCGGCGATCATGCGCGCAACATTGCCGAACTGGTTATCTATCTGGTGCGCGGTACCGACGTCAAGCACATCGGCCTGACCCGCATGCAGGAAGAAGTGCAGGGTGGCAGCAAGGACTAAGCCGCTCGGCCCGATGACCCGCGATACGGTAACGTTGGCCTTTGGCCAGCGCTCGCGTCTATGCTTAGGCCATTCCTGCAGGAGTGGTCGATGAGCAAAGTCAGTGTGCTGGTGGTGGATGACGCCACCTTTATCCGCGATCTGGTGAAGAAGGGGCTGCGCGACCATCTTCCCGGCATTCAGATCGAAGAGGCGGTCAATGGGCGCAAGGCCCAGCAGATGCTCGGCCGTAATCCGGTCGACCTGATTCTCTGCGACTGGGAAATGCCGGAAATGTCCGGCCTGGAGCTGCTCGGCTGGTGCCGCGAGCACGATGAGCTGAAGACCGTACCCTTCATCATGGTCACCAGCCGTGGCGACAAGGAGAATGTCGTCCAGGCCATTCAGGCGGGTGTGTCCGATTTCATCGGCAAACCCTTCTCCAACGAGCAACTGGTGACCAAGGTGAAGAAGGCCTTGCAGCGTGCCGGCAAGCTCGCCGCCCTGCTTGCCAGCGCGCCGCCGAAGATGCTCAGCACGGGCGCCTTCGCCAACGACTCCCTGGCGGCGCTCACCGCGGGCAAGGCCGAGGTGATACGGCCGGCCGCAGCACCTCAGCCCCAGGCGCCTGCGCCCGTGACCCGCAAGGCGCCACCGAGCACGCCCATGGGCCGCAGCCAGGGCCAGTTGCGCCTGCCGGGCGGGATCATGGCCTGCGTGATCAAGGCCCTGAGCCTCAAGGAGGCCTTGCTGGTGGTCAAGCGCGGCGAGTTGTTGCCCCAGGTTCTGGAAAGCGCGGTGCTCGACCTGGAGCAGGGCGAATCCTCGGAAGTCGCCCGTCTCAATGGTTACCTGCACAGTGTCGCGGCCTTCGAACCGAAGGCGGACAGCGAGTGGTTGCAGTTGGTATTCCGCTTCGTCGATCGCGATCCGCAGAAGCTGGACTACCTGTCGCGGCTGATCGCGCGCGGCACCACACAGAAACATTTCACTCCCGGCGGCTGAGCCGGCGTACGGCTGCGCCTCAGGCGACGTCCGTCAGATCCTGCTGCCAGGCCTCGGGGATCTGCTCCAGTCTCGGGTAGTTGAGCGCTTCCAGCTGCAACTGGGGAAGCAGGAAGGGCGTATGCCGCAGATGCTCGGGGATGCTGCGCAGCTCCGGTAGCCACAGGCTTACGTAGGCGGCCTGCGGATCGTACTGGCGGGCCTGCCTCAAGGCGTTGAACATGCCCTTGAGGCGTGGATCGCTGCCGACGCCGGCGAGGTAGGCCCAATTGCCCCAGTTGCTGGCCGGGTCATAGTCGATCAGATGTTCCTCGAACCAGGCCGCACCGTGGCGCCAGTCCTGCTGCAGGTCGCTGATCAGGTAGCTGGCCACCACCTGGCGGCCTCGATTGGAGAGGTAGCCGGTACTCATCAGTTCGCGCATGTTGGCGTCGACCAGAGGCATGCCGGTGCGGCCCTGACACCAGTGCTCGAAACGTTCGTCGATCCGATCGGGCGCGCGTTCGGTGGCCTTCAAGCCCCGCGCTTCGAACAGCGCCTGGCCGTGGCGCTGCAGGGTACAGCGGAAGAACTCGCGCCACAGCAGTTCCAGCCACAGCCAGTAGGTCGAGTCGTTGCGGCCATGCAGGGCTTCGTGGCGCCGCAGTTCGGCAGCCACGCGGCGCGGTGACAGGCAGCCGTTGGCCAGCCAGGGCGAGAACTTCGACGAGTACTCGCTGCCGATCATGGCATTGCGGGTTTCCTTGTACTGACGCACGTTCTGGCTGTCCCAGAGATAGTCGCGCAGACGTGCCTGCGCCGCCGCTTCGCCGCCGGAGAAGGGAAAGGCGCTGGCCGGCACGCTGAGCGGCTCGCCCAGGCCGAGCTGGGACAGGGTCGGCAGGCCATGCAGCAAGGCTTCGACGCCTTCCGGCAGAGGAGGGAGCTGGTCCGGGGCCGGCAAGGGCTGGAACACATACTGGCGCGCATTGATCAGGGTGCGGAACTGGCTGTAGACCTGGGGCAGTTCCGCCAGCGGGCAGGGCAGTTCGGATGCGCTCAGCAGGCCGTTGGCCATGCCGGTGCGCAGCGGCACGCTGCCCAGGGCCTCGCGCACGCGGGCGAGCTGGGTGATTTCCTGCGGGGCGATTTCCTCCAGGGTCAGCACCTGTTGCAGAGCGAACTGCTCGACCAGTTGGGCGATGACCTCCTCGGGTTTGCCGGGCATCACCAGCAGGCGCGAGCCGCGCTGGCGCAGAGCGCCATCCAGGGCGGTGAGGCTTTCCAGCAGGAAGCGTGCGCGGTGCACGCCGATACGGCGGCTGCCGAACGTGTCGATCTGCAGCAGGGCCGGATCGATGACGTACAACGGCAGCAGGCGCCCGGTACCGAGGGCCGCTTGCAAGGCGGGATGATCGTCGAGGCGTAAATCCTGTTTGAACCAGAGCAAGGCACGCATGGAATGTTCCCTCAAGGCCATTGCAATGTGGATGGCGGCCACCGGGACAAGTTCAGCGCCGTCCGGCGGCGACAAGTGGCGTCCAGGCGCCGTTGCCGTTGCCGTTGCCGTTGCGCTGAAGCGGCGGCTGCCCGGCAAGACGGCGGCGCTTTGGCGGCAGACGCTTGTTCAGTAGACTGTGGGGCTGTTTTCAGGAGCCCTCCATGGACATATTCAGCATTGCCGTTCTGATCTTTCTGGTCACCGACCCGTTCGGCAATATCGCCATCTACATCGCCGCCTTGAAGAATGTAGCGCCGCGCCGACGCCTGTGGGTGGCGGCGCGTGAGCTGCTGTTCGCCCTGGCCCTGTTGCTGTTGTTCCTTACCTTTGGTGACAAAGTGCTCAGCGGTCTGGGCCTTTCGCGGGAGGCAACCGGCATCGCCGGCGGTATCATCCTGTTCGTCATCGCCATGCGCCTGATCTTTCCCAGCCCGCAGGGATTGCTTGGCGATGTGCCCGATGGCGAGCCCATGCTCGTGCCGCTGGCCACGCCGGCGGTGGCCGGACCCTCGGCCCTGGCCGTGCTGATGACCCTGCGCAACACCCACGAGGGCGCACTCTGGGAGCTCTACATCGCGCTGATCCTGGCCTGGGCCGTGACGGCGTTCATCCTGTTGCAGGCTTCGTTGCTGCAGCGTTTCCTCGGTCCTCGCGGACTGACCGCAGTGGAGCGGCTGATGGGCATGCTGTTGATCATGCTCAGCGTCGACATGCTGCTGGACAACCTACAAAGCGTACTGCATATCCAGCCATGAAATTTTTCAGCCTTGCCCTGTTCGTCCTTCTGCTCGCCGGTTGCAGCAGCGGGTTGCGCATCGATACCAGCCATACCGCCAGCGGCCAGAGCAGCCGGGTGCAATACATCGTGCTGCACTACACCTCGGCCGATCTGCCGCGCTCGCTGGCGTTGCTGACCCAGGAGGAGGTCAGTGCCCACTACCTGATCGATGCCGTGCCGCCGACCGTCTACCAATTGGTGGACGAGAACCGCCGGGCCTGGCATGCCGGGGTCAGCGAATGGCAGGGACGCACCTGGCTCAACGGCACCACCATCGGCATCGAGCTGATCAACCAGGGCTATTTCGACACGCCCAAGGGACGCTACTGGCAACCCTATGCGCAAGGCCAGATCGATACGCTGATCGTGCTGCTCAAGGACATCATGCAGCGTCACCAGTTGCCGCCGGGCAGCATCATCGGACACAGCGATATCGCCCCGCAGCGCAAGGTCGATCCGGGCCCGCTGTTTCCCTGGAAACGACTGGCCGATGCCGGACTGATGCCCTGGCCCGATACCCAGGCGGTCGCCCGCGAGCAGGCCGCGTTCAGCGCCAGCCTGCCGAGCGTGGCGTGGTTCCAGGAGCAACTGGCCCGGCAGGGCTATACAGTGCCGGACACCGGCGTGCTGGATGAAGCCACGCGCAACGTGCTCAGGGCGTTCCAGATGAAGTACCGGCAGTCGCTCTACGATGGCCAGCCGGATGCGGAAACCGCCGCCCTGCTGCTGGTGCTCAACCGCATGGCTTAGAGGAAAGCGGCAAGCCGCCGGTCAGGAGCTTCAGCCGAGCCGCTGCGGTTGTGCAGAAAGGCCTGTGCGGCCTGACCCAGCCTCCGCTCTTGCCCCGGGTTCCGGCCCTAGTGTCGCGACATGGATCAAATGTCGGTCGCACGGTATCTGCACGGGATTCAGCAATAAGCGCGCAGCATTGCCGCACTCGTGTAGGAGCCGCGCCCTCGCGGCGAATCGTGGCCACACCGCGTTTCTGCAGCATGGCCGCCCTCGCATCGCGCCGGGGTCGGCGCTCCTACAGGCGAACCCTGATACCGAACGGGCTCTTGCAGGCCGGATCAAGAGGGTATCTGCACATAAGCGCGCAGCATTGCCGCACTCGTGTAGGAGCCGCGCCCTCGCGGCGAATCGTGGCCAGAGCGCGTTTTTGCAGCATGGCCGCCCTCGCATCGCGCCGGGGTCGACGCGCCTACAGGCGAACCCTGATTGCGAACGGGCTCTTGCAGGCCAGGGCTCAAGACGGTATCCACGGGAGTCCGACATTTCATGGTTGACACGGCCCTAGAGCGGCAGCGCCATATGGAAGCGGGCACCCTGGCCGGGGTGCGACTGGGCGCCGATGCGCCCACCGTGCAACTGCACGATCTCCTTGCACAGCGCCAGGCCGAGGCCGGCGCCACCTTTCTTGCGGCCTATCTGTACGAAGGGTTCGAACAGCCGGGCCTGCTGGCCATAGGCGATGCCTTCGCCGTCGTCCTCGACGCTGATCAGCAGGCGATCTTCCTGGCGTTGTGCCTGCAGGCGGATCTCGCCGGCTTCGGGGCTGTGGCGCAGGGCGTTGTCGATCAGGTGGTCGAGCACGCGGTTGATCTGGGCATGATCCAGGTGCACGCGTGGCAAGCCCGCGCCGGTTTCCAGGGTCAGGACGATCTGTCGTGTCTGTGCCTTGTCGGTATGTCGCGTGCGGGCCTCGTCGAGCAGTTGCGGAATGTCGCAGGGCGCCAGTTCAAGCTTCTGCAGGCCGCTCTGGTAGCGCGAGAAGTTCAGCAGGTCGTCGATCAGGTGCACCAGGCGCTCCATTTCCTCGTCCACGGTACGTGCCAGGTCGGCTTCACGGGAGTCTTCGGCGAAGCGGATGCGCTCGCGCAGCAGGCTGAAGGCCATGTGCATGCCGGTGACCGGCGTGCGCAGCTCATGGGAGGCCCGCAGGACGAACTCGTTGCGCACCCGCTCGAAGGCGCGCTGCTCGGTGACGTCGTGCAGCACCATCACCGCGCCGAGGATATGCCCCTCGTCGTGGCTGACCGGGGTCAGGCTGTAGTTGAGCAGGCGGGTTTCGCCATCGGCCTCGACCTGCAGATCCGCCAGGCGCTGGTCCAGGCTCTGGCCCTGCAGCACCTGTTGCAGCTGGGCGTCCAGCTCCGGGTACTGCAGCGCCTGGCTCGGGCGCTGTCCCAGGGGCTGCGCGTGCCAGCCCAACTGACGCTGGGCCACCGGGTTGAAGTGTTCCAGCAGGCCATCGTGGCCGAAGATCAGCAGGCCGTCGTCGATGCTGTCGAGCACTGACTGCAGGCGCCGTTGTTCGGCCATCAGCGCTTCGATATTGCTGTCCTGGAACTGACGCAGGCCTTCGGCCATCAGGCCGATGCGGCGGCTGAGGGCGGCCAGCTCGGTCACCGGGGTGACGGGCAGGGTGACCTGGAAGTTGCCCTGGCCGATCTGGTCGGCCGCGCGGGCCAGGGCCTCGATCGGCTGGCCGACCCGCCGGGCGACGGTCTGCGCGGTGATGAAGCCGATCACCAGCACGGCAAGGCCGACCAGTCCCAGCAGGCCGGCGATCATCCAGGCCCGCTCGCGCGATGCCTGCTCGGCGCTCTTTACCGCATCCACATAGCGCACCTGCACGGCGTTGACGCGGTTGCGCACGGTTTCCAGGGCCAGGCCGAACTCATCGTTACTGAGCAGGCCGCGGCGCACTTCCTGAGGGTTTGCCAGGATCGCGCTGTAGCGCTCGTAGGCCTGCCTGATGGCGGTCACGGCCTCGCGGTCGCTGTCGGTCATGGCGCCTTCTGCGGCCTTGTCGATCCAGCCGCGCACGCGCTGGTCGGAAACCTGCAAGGCGGGACGGTCGAGCTCCTCGGCGAGCAGCAGCACGACCTGCTTGCCCAGTTCCTGGCGCAGGCCAAGGCTGGCGTCGATGATGCTCAGGTTGCGGGTCATGGTGTGGTTCTGCGTCTTGGTCAGCTGCAGCACGCTGAATATGCCCAGCAGCAATCCCAGCAGCGCCACCGTGAGCAGCGCGCTGGTGCTGATGAACAGCTTGTTGCGCAGCTTCATAGGCCGAGTTGCTTGCGTTTGCGATACAGGGTCGACGCGTCGATGCCCAGTGTCTTGGCGGCCTGGTCGAGGGTCTCGCTATTGGCCAGCACCGCGGCGATATGGGCTTTCTCCAGGGCTTCCAGGCTGAGGTCGGCGCCGACCCGCGGCGCACTGTTGGTGGCCGGCGCGCTCATGCCGAGGTGGCTGACGTCCACCCACTCGCCCGGGCAGATGATGCTCGCCCGTTCGATCACGTTGCGCAGTTCGCGGATGTTGCCCGGCCACTGGTAGTCGAGCAGGGCCTTCAGCGCCTCATCGCTGAAGCCCCGCGCCGGCCGGGCGTAATCCTTGACGAAGCGGGCGAGGAAACGGTCCGCCAGGGTGAGGATGTCGTCGGCCCGTTCGCGCAGCGGCGGCAGGGTCAGGGTGATGACGTTGAGGCGGTACAGCAGATCCTCGCGGAAGTGACCTTCCTTGACCATCTCCGCCAGATCCCGGTTGGTCGCCGCGAGGATGCGCACGTCGGCATGGCGGGTCACCGGATCGCCGACCCGCTCGTATTCCTTGTCCTGGATGAAGCGCAACAGCTTGGGTTGCAGGGTCAGGGGAAAATCGCCGATTTCGTCGAGAAACAGCGTGCCGCCGTCGGCCTGGTTGACCCGCCCCAGGGTGCTTTCGCTGGCACCGGTGAAGGCGCCGCGGCTATGGCCGAACAGCTCGCTTTCCATCAGCTCGGCAGTCAGCGACGGGCAGTTGATGGTCACGCAGGACTTCTTCGTGCGGCGGCTCCAGCCGTGGATGGCACGTGCCAGCTCGCCCTTGCCGGTGCCCGACTCGCCGAGGATGAGGATATTGGCGTCGGTGCCGGCCACCTGCCGGGCGGTTTCCAGGATCGCCATCATCGCTGGGCTGTGCGAATCGATGCCGTCATGGGGCTTGCGCACTTCGCCTTCGAGGGCTTCCAGGCGGGCGGCGAGCTGGCGGACTTCCAGCTGCTTGGCCGCGGCCAGGCGCAACTGGTCGGGGCTGCAGGGCTTGACCAGATAGTCGGCGGCGCCGGCCTGCATGGCATCCACCGCGGTGTCGACCGCCGAGTGAGCGGTGACGATCACCACGCGCATCCAGGGCGCGAGTATGCGCATCTGGGCCAGCACGTCGAGGCCATTGTCGTCACCCAGGCGCAGGTCGAGGAAGCACAGATCGAAGACCTGGCGCTGCAACAGCGCTTCGGTCTGCGCGGAGCTGTTGGCGGTGGTGACCTGATAGCCCTCGTCTTCCAGGCAATAGCGGAAGGTGCGCAGGATCGCCGCTTCGTCGTCGACCAGAAGAATGCGCCCGCTCTGACCTGTTGCTTCCATTTACTTACTCCGTGGTTTGTTTGCAGAGGTTAGTCCGGAAATCTTCGTGCAAGTTGCACGGCGAGTATGACCCGATCTTGCATCGTGCATGCGGCCACCTGCCATTGGTTTGATTTAAATGGCTGATTTTAGTTGGTTTTTATTTTGAACAGAGGCTGGCACAGGGCTTGCGACGTAGCACTGGCCACTACCTGTAGTGGTCTGCATCAAGGTTTTGGAGGAGACATCATGCTGCTGTTGAGACATTCCACGTTGGCCATCGCCATTACAGCTCTGATCACGTTTGCACCTGTGGGAATCGCAGGCGCGGCCGAGGCTGACCTGGGGCGCCAACTGAGCGATGCCCGTCAGCAGGGTTCCATCACGACCGCCTTCGCGCTCAACCGTCATCTGAGCCCCTTCGATATCGACGTCGAGGTCGAGAACGGCCAGGCGACTCTCAGCGGTGTGGTCGAGAGCGAGGTGGAACGCGATCTTGCCGGCGAGCTGGCCCAAGGCATCGAGGGCGTGCAGGGCGTGGACAATCGCCTCGAGGTGGATGCCCGGATCGAGCCGCAGGTGGTCGACGAAGAACGCCGGATCACCACCGACAAGACCCTGGCCCAGCGCTTCGATGACGCCACGCTGGCGGCCACGGTCAAGTCCAAGCTGCTGTGGAACAGCAATACCGAAGGCCTGGACACCCAGGTGCGTGCCGAGA
This sequence comes from Phytopseudomonas dryadis, assembly GCF_004327355.1. GTDB lineage: Bacteria > Pseudomonadota > Gammaproteobacteria > Pseudomonadales > Pseudomonadaceae > Aquipseudomonas > Aquipseudomonas dryadis. Next base: position 9,440 of record NZ_QJUM01000039.1, on the reverse strand, counting down.
GCGGCGTGGTCAGCCTCAGCGGTAATGCCGGCACCCCGGCGGCCAAGGAGCTGGCCGGTGAACTGGTGGCCAACACCGATGGCGTGCGCGAAGTGCACAACCACCTGAGCATCAGCAGCGCCGACAGCACCGCTGCCGAAGCGCAGAACGCCGCCAACGACGCGGCGGCGGCGATCAGCGATACCTGGATCACCAGCAAGGTGAAGTCCAGCTTCTTCTATAGCCGCAACCTCGACAGCCTGAATATCAAGGTCGACACCCACGACGGGCTGGTCAGCCTCAGCGGCACCGTGTTGAGCAATGCCGAAAAACGCCTGGCGGTGGAAACCGCCCGCAATATCCGCGGTGTTCGTGGCGTCGACGCCGACGCACTACGCATCGCCAGTTGAGTCCGGAGCACCACGCTGGCGGGCGTCTTCGCTCGCCAGATTCAGCAGTGTCATCCATGACGCTGCATGGCAGACACAGGAGTAGCACCCATGAACAGTAAAACAGCACAACTCAACGAACTGATCGAGATCACCCGTGACGGCCAGCGCTTCTACGAGCACGCCCATGACGAAGTCAAGGACGTGCGCCTGCAGGCTCTGTTCCGCGATATGGCACAGACCAAGACCCAGGTGATCCAGGCGCTGGCGGTGAAAGTCGCGGCCAATCAGGAAGAGCCCGCCACCGGCGGCACCGTGGTCGGCAAGCTGCGTCAGGCCTATGCCGATGCCCGCGCCACGTTGTCCAGCGATGAGGAAGCCACCTACGTGGCGCAACTGGAGGAGGCCGAAGACCGCATCCTGCATGCGTTCGAAGACGCGCTGGAAAGTGCCGAACCGGACGTGCGTGCCCTGCTGGCGGTGGAAATGCCCAAGGTGCGTGCCTGCCATGACCGCATGCGCGACCTGAAGCACGCCATGTAACAACACGGCATCGGCACAGGGATGTGCCGCCTGCCGGCGCTTCGTGCAGAACGCCCGAGCCGCCCATGCCCATCGTGCAGGATGCCTGCGAAAGAACTCTGATTTATTTTATAACTATATGATTTATAAGTATTTTATTTTTATCTGAAACTGGCATGCAGGCTGCAATCAATAGGTCATGAGCAAGATTGCGCAGCAATGATTTCGAGGAACTCCAGCATGAACCAGCACCGTCTATACGCCGAGTCATCCTTCATCGCCATCGCCGCCGTTGCTGCGTTGCTGCTGTGCGTGTGGCTGGTCAAGGCACCGCTGGGCCAGACCTCGAGCCAGCAAGCCACCGTCGTGCAACTGCAGGCTGCCCCTGCCGCCGCACAGACGGTCAGCACGCAAGCCAGCGGCGACTGGCTACGTGCCGATGCCGTGGAGCTGCCCCGGCAGCAAACGCGCTGGGTGTTCTGAAGCCACCCCCGAATTTCAAAGTGCTACACCCGCAAGACCTCTAAAAACCAAGGAGAAACGCCATGTTGAGCTGGGCCATTACCTTTCTGATCATCGCCATCGTCGCTGCCGTACTGGGCTTCGGTGGTATCGCCGGCACCGCCACGGGTATCGCGAAAATCCTCTTCGTCGTGTTCCTGGTGATGTTCATCGTGTCCTTCATCATGGGCCGCCGCCCCCGCGGTTAGCAGGCTGTTGAAAAACTACCTGCGTTGCCATCGCGGCGTTAAAAACAGGCTCGGGCGCGAGTCCGATCAAAATGCTCATTTACAACACGTAAACTCCGCTTTTTCGCCTGTTTTTGCCTTGCGCTGGCTGCCTCGTCAACGTTTTTCAACGGCCTGTTAGCCGAGAGGAGTAGCGATGAATCGACTCAAGACGCTCGCTGCGGCCCTGATGCTGGGGAGCAGCGTAGCGGCTTTGGCCGCTAACACCGACGGCGAGTTTCGCCTGAACGAGCTGCTCGGCAGCCATCCCGATTACCGGGAAGCATGGAGCGAGCTGGTTCAGGACGAGGAACGCCTGCCCGAATGGGTGATGAACCTCAGTGGCGTGGCCATGCCCATGCAGGCACTCGAGGAGGACGGTGACAAGTACCTGGTCGGGCAGTTGTGCGAAACCTCCAACTGCTTCAACCAGCGCCTGTACGTCGCCTTCACCTGGGACAAGGACGATGCCTACGCGCTCTGGGTGCAAGTGCCGGCAGGCTTGCCCGAAGACAAGTCGCCCAGCAAGCATGCCGACCTGCGCTGGCTCGGCGATCCGGACGAAGGCGTCAAGCAACTGCTCCAGGAACAGTTGCAGAAAGACCCCAACTGGTACTGATCCCAACGGCGCCCCGGGCGCCGTTCATTCACCAGGGCTCTCAGCAGCCATTCTGCGCAACCCTGCGCCTGCCCCGTAACTTCCTTGTGCGTCCACTTCCCGGGCCGCGTTATCATCGGCCGCTATGTCCAGGGGGGTGAGATATGCTCAACGGTTTGTGGCTGAGCTTTTTCGTGGTGGCGGCGGTGGCGGGTTTCAGCCGCTGGCTGCTGGCCGACGATCCGGCCGTGTTCGCGGCGATGGTGGAAAGCCTGTTCAATATGGCCAAGCTGTCGGTCGAGGTCATGGTGCTGCTGTTCGGTACCCTCACGCTCTGGCTCGGTTTGCTGCGTATCGCCGAAAAGGCCGGTCTGGTGGACGCGCTGGCGCGGGTACTCGGCCCGCTGTTCGCCCGGCTGATGCCGGAAGTGCCACGCGGCCATCCCGCGTTGGGCCTGATCACCATGAATTTCGCCGCCAACGGCCTGGGCCTGGACAACGCCGCCACGCCCATCGGCCTCAAGGCCATGCGCGCCCTGCAGGACCTCAATCCCAGCAGCACCACGGCGAGCAATGCGCAGATCCTCTTTCTGGTGCTCAACGCCTCGTCGTTGACCCTGCTGCCCGTGACCATCTTCATGTATCGCGCCCAGCAGGGCGCGCCCGATCCGACCCTGGTGTTCCTGCCGATCCTGCTGGCCACCAGCGTTTCGACCCTGGTCGGCCTGTTGTCGGTGGCCCTGATGCAGCGCCTGCGTCTGTGGGACCCGGTGGTGCTGGTCTACATGATTCCCGGGGCGCTGCTGCTCGGGGGCTTCATGGCGCTGCTCGCCGGCATGTCCGCCACGGCCCTGGCGGCGCTGTCGTCGCTGCTGGGCAACCTCACGCTGTTCGGGGTCATCGTGGCCTTCGTGGTGATCGGCGCGCTGCGCAAGGTGCAGGTCTACGAGCAGTTCATCGAAGGCGCCAAGGAAGGCTTCGACGTGGCCAAGAGCCTGTTGCCCTACCTGGTGGCGATGCTCTGTGCGATCGGTGTGTTGCGGGCCTCGGGAGCGCTGGAGATCGCGCTGGACGGCATTCGCTGGCTGGTCGCCTGGGGTGGCTGGGACACGCGTTTCGTCGACGCCCTGCCCACGGCCATGGTCAAGCCATTCTCCGGCAGCGCGGCGCGGGCCATGCTCATCGAAACCATGCAGAGCCAGGGCGTGGACAGCTTCCCGGCGCTGGCGGCCGCGGTGATTCAAGGCAGCACCGAAACCACCTTCTATGTGCTGGCGGTGTATTTCGGCGCGGTAGGCATCCAGCGTGCGCGCCACGCCGTTGGTTGCGCCTTGCTGGCGGAACTGTCCGGGGTGATCGCGGCCATCGCCGTGTGCTACTGGTTCTTCGGCTGAGCGGGTTTTCCGCTGTCGCTGGCGAACAGGTCGCCGACCCAGCCCAGCAGCGGGTCTCGCGTCTTGATCTGGCGCACCTGGCGCATGCGCGGTTCGACGAAGGCTTCGAAGTCCTCGGCGTGCTCGAAGTACACGCCGGTGAACAGGACGAATACCGACCTGCTGGCGATCCGGGTGAAGAACATGTTGCCCACCGGCTCGCCATCGCTGAGCAGCAGATCCAGGCTGGAACCGTCGCCATATGCCGGGCTCAGGCTCAGCGGTCGTTTCTGCAGCCCGTTGTTCTCCAGGGAATGGCTGGCGCCGACATTCGCCGCGTAGTTGTTGATCAGCGCATCGCCGGCATTGGGGTGAAGGGTCACGCCACTGTACAGGTAGAAACCCGTGTCCGCGCTGTGGCTGTAGCTGAGCTCCACGGTCCGGGTCAGGTACTGCACGCTCTTGCCATAGTGGCCGCCCCTGCTCACGCCGAAGCTGGCGAAGTCCTGGTCACTGAGCAGCAACCGCTGTTCGTCGGCGGTGAGTGCGGCCTTGTTGTCGCAACCGCCGATCGACAGGGCCAGTACCAGGCCGGACAGGTATCGGTGCATCGAGTCCTCCTTGAATGGCGTGCTTGTCCTTCGGCGCCTGCGGCACGTCGCGCTCAGTCGGGCGTCACGTCGAAACGCAGTACGCCGATCATCTGCCCGGCCTCGGTCAGTACCTGAATCTGCCAGCGCCCGACCACGTCCTGGGGGAAGTTCTGCTTGTGCGTCCAGGCCCGGTAGCCTTTCTCGCGGCCGCCATGGATATCCAGAGCGATGCGCTCGACCTCGCCGCCGTCATGCTGCCAGACATGATAGATGCGTTCGTCCAGGCCGCGCGGGGCATTGATCGCGGTGTAGGCATACAGCCCATGATCACGCAATTGCGTCACGCTCAGGCGTTCCAGGCCTTCGCCCGGCGAGCGGTTCTGGTTGTCGAACTCGGTGGTGATCGCCACCTCGGTCAGCCACAGCGTCGCCGGTGGTACCCAGGCCCGCGCCAGCCAGCCAGTGGCGCCGATCACCAGGGTCAGGCCCACCAGCAGCAGGCCACGCCACCAGCGGCGCACGGTGATGATGCTGAACAGGCTGGGAAACGACAGCAGCACCGCGGCCGCCAGCGCCAACTGGTAGCTCTCCGTGGTGTCGAGCTTGAGGATGATCGGCAGCGCCGTGAGCAACACGGCGAACAGCGCCAGGGTATGGTAGGCGAGGAAGATCCAGCGGCGCGGCGCCAGCCACTTGTAGTACAGCGGGTCGATGATCGAAACCAGCGCCGCCGCTGCCAGCAGGCCACTGAACAGCGCCTGGCCGCTGTTCCAGGTGGTGGTGATGAAGAAGAACGGCAGGACGAAGAACAGGCTTTCCTGGTGGATCATCTGCGTGGCGTAGCGCAGCAGCGGTCGCGGCAGCTCGAAGCCGAAGCGGGCGGCGATGCGCTCGCGCAGCATGTTCTCCAGGATCAGCCACAGCCAGCTGACCAGCATCACCAGCGCCAGCACCTTGGCCAGCCCGGCCTGGCGGTCGACCAGTACGAAGCTCGCCACCCCGGACAGAAAACCGAATATCGCGATGGCACCGGGATGACGCTGCATCAGCGCGATGATCCGGAACACGAGGCTTTTACTGGAGGCGATAAGAGACAAGGCGGTTCTGGCAGTGGTCAAGAACGACACGCAGGATACTGCATTTGCCGACGCTTGCGGCCTCCACCGATCAGGCGTGGTGTCTAGCGAACTGGCCGATTAACGCAACAGGTGGGAGCGGCCGTTCGTAGGGTGGACGACGCTTCATCCGTCCACCGCTCTGCGATCGCAATGGTGGACAAAAAGAGCGTTGTCCACCCTACGCCCTGTGACTGTAGGAGGGGCCGGGCGGCGATCCGCTTTAGCCGCGAGCTCTTCGCGCTTTATCGATCCCGTCGCGGCTAAAGCCCCTCCCACAAAGAACCATCGCATCTCACCGGCCGCTATCGCTCTTGCGGCCATACATCGCTGCTCAGCCTATCGCCCGATACCGCTGCGCTTCTCCCAACAGCCAGTCACGAAAAGCCTTGAGCGCCGCGGACTCGACCTTGCGTTCCGGTACGGTCAGGTAATAGGCACGGCCGTTGTCCGGCACTGGACGGTCGAGGGCGACCACCAGGCTGCCGTCGGCCAGTTCGCGCTGGATCAGGAAGGGTGGAATCAGCGCCACACCCATCTCGTGGCAGGCCGCCTGGGCGAGCATGGAGAACAACTCCAGGCGCGGGCCGGTCATGTCGCGGCCGACATTCAGCCCCTGCGCCGCGAACCACTGGCGCCAGGCGTAGGGCCGGGTGCTCTGCTGCAGCAGCGGCAGTTCGGCGATCCGCTCGGCGCTCGCGGCCGCGCCCTCGAGCAGGGCCGGGCTGCACACCGGCATCAGGTGCTCGTGCATCAGGAAGTGCGCAGCGGTACCTGACCAGTCGCCATCGCCGAAGTAGATCGCCGCGTCGAAACCGGTATCGGCGAACAGGAACGGGCGGGTGCGGTTGGTCAGGTGCACGGTGACTTCCGGGCGCAGGCGCTGGAAGTCCTTCAACCGCGGCAGCAACCATTGGGTGGCGAAGGTCGGCACCACGGCCAGCTCCAGGCTCATGGCGCCCTGGGCGCCCATCAGTGCCAGGGTGTCGCGCTCCACTGCATCGAGCTGGGCGGCGACCTTGCCGGCATAGGCGGTGCCCGCTTCGGTGAGCAGTACACCGCGCCGCGAGCGGCGGAACAGTTCCACGCCGAGGAACGCTTCCAGCCCGGCGATCTGCCGGCAAACGGCGCCCTGGGTCAACGCCAGCTCGTCCGCCGCGCGGGTGAAGCTCTGATGGCGTGCCGAGGCCTCGAAGGCGATCAGGGCTGCCGTGCTGGGGATCTTGCGACGCATGTATGCGAACACCTCACTAATTGGTGCTTCTATTCAGGTGATCAAGCTATCTCGGAGTGAGCTTAATGCACAACTGCGTGCGAATTACTCGTTTGCCGAGAGGCAGGTAGCTGCCTAGGCTAAGCCCGACAAGAACCGTTCACGCACGAGGAATCTGCGATGGCCGCCAAGGCAAGCTTCAACTGGATCGACCCGCTGCTGCTGGATCAGCAACTCACCGAAGAAGAGCGCATGGTGCGCGATAGCGCCGAGCAGTTCGCCGCCGACAAGCTGGCGCCGCGGGTGCTCGAAGCCTTCCGCAATGAACGTACCGACCCGGCGATCTTCCGTGAAATGGGGGGCACCGGCCTGCTCGGCGCGACCATTCCCGAAGCCTATGGTGGCAGCGGCCTGAACTATGTGTGCTACGGCCTGATCGCCCGCGAAGTGGAGCGCATCGATTCCGGCTATCGCTCGATGATGAGCGTGCAGTCGTCGCTGGTGATGGTGCCGATCTTTGAGTTCGGCAACGAAGCCACCAAACAGAAGTACCTGCCCAAGCTGGCCTCCGGCGAATACATCGGCTGCTTCGGCCTGACCGAGCCCAACCATGGCTCCGACCCGGGGTCGATGATCTCCCGGGCGAAGAAGGTCGACGGTGGCTATCGCCTGTCCGGCAGCAAGATGTGGATCACCAACAGCCCGATCGCCGATGTCTTCGTGGTCTGGGCCAAGGACGACACCGGCGAGATCCGCGGTTTCGTCTTGGAGAAGGGCTGGCAAGGGTTGTCGGCCCCGGCGATCCACGGCAAGGTCGGCCTGCGCGCCTCGATCACCGGCGAGATCGTCATGGACAACGTGTTCTGTCCCGAGGAGAACGCCTTCCCTGACGTACGCGGCCTGAAAGGCCCCTTCACCTGCCTCAACTCCGCCCGCTACGGCATCAGTTGGGGGGCGTTGGGCGCTGCCGAGTTCTGCTGGCACACCGCGCGGCAGTACACCCTCGACCGGCAGCAGTTCGGTCGCCCGCTGGCGGCCAACCAGTTGATCCAGAAGAAACTGGCCGATATGCAGACCGAGATCACCCTGGCCCTGCAGGGCTGCCTGCGCCTGGGGCGGATGAAGGACGAGGGCACGGCGGCGGTGGAAATCACCTCGATCATGAAGCGCAACAGCTGCGGCAAGGCGCTGGATATCGCCCGCCTGGCCCGCGACATGCTGGGCGGCAACGGCATCAGCGACGAGTTCGGTGTGGCCCGGCATCTGGTCAACCTCGAAGTGGTGAACACCTACGAGGGCACCCACGACGTGCATGCGCTGATCCTCGGCCGCGCGCAGACCGGCATTCAGGCTTTTTTCTAGCGGCAAGCCGCAAGGAAGGACAAAGACAACCACCGGCTTCAGTTCGCTTCCACTTGCGGCCTGAAGCTTGCAGCTTGAGGCTCTCCATGACCGCTTTATCCCATCTGCGTGTGCTCGACCTGTCCCGCGTGCTCGCCGGGCCCTGGGCCGGGCAGATTCTGGCCGACCTCGGCGCCGAGGTGATCAAGGTCGAGCGCCCGGGCGTGGGCGACGACACGCGCCACTGGGGGCCGCCGTTCCTCCACAACGAGGCTGGCGAGAACACCGGCGAGGCGGCCTATTACCTAGCGGCCAACCGCAACAAACAATCGATCACCATCGACTTCACCCAGGCCGAAGGGCAGCGCCTGGTGCGTGAACTGGCAACCCGTTCGGACATCCTGATCGAGAACTTCAAGGTCGGTGGCCTGGCGGCTTACGGCCTGGATTACGCCAGCCTCAGTGCCCTCAACCCGCGGCTGATCTACTGCTCGATCACCGGCTTCGGCCAGAGCGGCCCCTATGCCGGCCGGGCGGGCTACGACTACATGATCCAAGGCCTCGGCGGCCTGATGAGCCTCACCGGGCGTGCCGACGACGAAGCCGGCGCCGGGCCGGTGAAAGTCGGGGTGGCGCTGACCGACATCCTCACCGGGCTCTATTCGACCGCGGCGATACTCGCCGCCCTGGCCAGCCGTAACGAGACCGGTGCCGGCCAGCACATCGACATGGCCCTGCTCGACGTGCAGGTCGCCTGCCTGGCCAATCAGGCGATGAACTACCTGACCACCGGCAGTGCTCCGCGCCGTCTGGGCAATGCCCACCCGAACATCGTTCCCTACCAGGATTTTCCCAGCGCCGACGGCGACATCATCCTCACCATCGGCAACGACGGGCAGTTCCGCAGGTTCTGTGACGTGGCGGGCAGGCCGGAGTGGGCCGACGATCCGCGTTTCGCCAGCAACCGCCAGCGCGTCGCCCATCGCGCCGAGCTGATTCCGCTGATCCGCCAGGTCACGGTGTTTCGCAGCACCGCCCAGTGGGTCGAGCAACTGGAAGCCGCCGGCGTGCCCTGCGGGCCGATCAACGACCTCGAGCAGGTATTCGCCGATGCCCAGGTGCAGGCCAGAGGGCTGCGCATCGATCTGCCCCACCCGCTGGCTGGCAGCGTGCCCCAGGTCGCCAGCCCCATCCGCCTCTCGGCGACGCCGGTGCAATACCGCAATGCGCCGCCGCTGCTTGGCGAGCATACCGACGGCATCCTGGCCGGGGTGCTCGGCTTGAGCGGCGAGCGGATCGCCGCGTTGCGTGGTGCCGGGGTGATCTGAGCGCGGACTCGGTGTGTCTGTTCCGCCACCTGGGGCTCGAGTGAGGTCTCTCCATATAGAAGAGCAATGGAGCAGCAGACTTTTGCCGGTTTATTTCATTCAAATGAAATAAACCGTTGACCTGTATTTCTGAGTGCCTATAATGCGCACCACTTCCGGCGCGGCCTGATCTGAAAACCTATTGTTAAACAAAGGGTTAGAGGAATATAAGGGTTGCACGGACGGCGAATTCGAGTAGAATGCGCCGGCGCTGACAGGGCG
>NZ_QJUM01000038.1 GCF_004327355.1 Phytopseudomonas dryadis | reverse complement strand
GCGTCGCCCTCGGCGCGAATCGATTGTGGCCATTCCCCGAAACCGCGTCACGGCCGCCATTCGCCGCGGGGTCGCGGCTCCCACAGCGGAGCGCGGCAGATGTGATCCGTGTAGGCGCGTCGCCCTCGGCGCGAATCGATCGTGGCCATTCCCTGAAACCGCGTCACGGCCGCCATTCGCCGCGGGGTCGCGGCTCCCACAGCGGAACGGCGGTAGACGTTGCCCGCCCAGGAGCGTCGCTTTGCTTGCCGCTTATGGCTTGCAGCTTGCCACTTTCTTCCAGCCTTATTCGTTCCAGGCGCGGTCATGGCGTTCGAGCAGGCTCTGCAACTGCTCCGGCCCGTTGCTGCCGGCCGCATAGGGGCGCGGGCGCTGGTAGTGCTGTTGCCAGCCCTCGATGATCGGGTCGATCCAGTGCCACGCGGCCTCCACCTCGTCGCGGCGCATGAACAGGGTCGAGTCGCCTTCGATGACGTCGAGCAACAGGCGCTCGTAGGCATCCCAGCGGCGCTGCTTGTTGAAGGCGTCGGCCAGGTTCAGATCCAGCTCCACCGGTTGCAGGTGCATGCCCTTGCCAGGGTTCTTGGCCATCAGCTGCAGGCTGATGCGTTCCTCCGGCTGCAGGCGGATCAGCAGGCGGTTGGCTTCGCCATTGCCGAACAGGTGGTGCGGCACCGGCTTGAACTGGATGAGGATTTCCGACGTCTTGCGGGCCAGGCGTTTGCCGGTGCGCAGGTAGAACGGCACGCCGGCCCAGCGCCAGTTGTCGATCTCGGCCTGCACCGCGACCAGGGTCTCGGTGTCGCTGTCGTTGTCGACGTTCTTCTCGAAGTAGTAGGCGGGCACTTCCTGGCCGCCGATCTTGCCGGCGGTGTACTGGCCACGCACGGTCTTGTCGCGCACGTCGAGGCCGCAGATGGGTTTGAGGGCCTCGAGAATCTTCACCTTCTCGTTGCGCACCGCCTCGGCATCGAAGCGCACCGGGGCTTCCATGGCGACCAGGCAGAGCAGTTGCAGCAGGTGGTTCTGGATCATGTCGCGCATGGCGCCGGCCTGGTCGTAGTAGGCGCCGCGGTTTTCCACGCCGAGGGTCTCGCAGACGCTGATCTGCACGTGGTCGATATGTCCGGCGCGCCACACCGGTTCGAACAGGGCGTTGGCGAAGCGCAGCGCCATCAGGTTCTGCACGGTTTCCTTGCCCAGGTAGTGGTCGATGCGAAACACCCGCGATTCGTCGAACACCGCGCCGATGGCGGCGTTGATCGCCCGGGCGGATTCCAGGGAATGGCCGATGGGTTTTTCCAGCACGATGCGGGCCTTGGCGCCGGCCAGACCGGCGATGCGCAGGTGCGAAGCGATGGCCTCGAACAGATCCGGAGCGGTGGCCAGGTAATACACCCGCACCCGTTCGGCGTCGTCGCCCAGGCGTTTGCCCAGGCGCCCGAAATCGGCGCTCTGCGAAGCATCCATGGCGAAGTAGTCGAGGCGCTCGGCGAAGCTGCGCCAGGTCGCGTCGTCGAAGTCGCTGCGGGCCACCTGGGCGCGGCAACGGCGTTCGGCGAGCGCCTGGTAGGCCTCGCGGCTGTGATTGCCGCGGGCCAGGGCGAGGATGCGCGTGGCGGTGTGCAGACGGCCGCCGCGATGCAGGTGGTAGAGCGCCGGCAGCAATTTGTGCAGGGCCAGATCGCCCGTGCCACCAAATACCAGGATGTCACAGGAAATACTCAAAATTGGAACTCCGACTCGGTTTGTCCGTGCGAGGGCGCCAGCCTTGTAGTATAACTACAAGAACACTACAACCCGGCGTACCCCGATCATAACCGAGTCGCGACTCGTAATAAGGCTACCCGGTGCATTCGTTACCTTTCAGTCGAGCCCATGCCTGTGAATTTGTTGCAGCACATTGCCCAGTCACGTCACCTGCTACGTAAATCGGAACTCAAGGTGGCCGATCATGTGCTGCTCGACCCGGCCGCCGTGATGCACAGTTCCATGGCCGAGCTGGCTCACTCGGTGGGTATCAGCGAGCCGACCATCGTGCGCTTCTGCCGGGCCATCGGCTGCAGCGGCTTCCAGGACCTCAAGCTCAAGCTGGCGCAGAGCCTGGCGGCGGGCGCCAGCTTCGGGCAGTTCGCCATCCACGAGGACGACTCGGTCGCCGATTTCAGCCTGAAGATCTTCGATACCACCCTGCACACCCTGATCGAGCTGCGCGAGAAGCTCGACGCCGATGCCCTGCAACGCGCCATCGCCCTGTGTGCCCAGGCCCAGCGTATCGAGTTCTATGGCTTCGGCGCCTCCGGCGCGGTGGCCGCCGACGCCCAGCACAAGTTCTTCCGCCTGTTGCTCAATGCCGCCGCCTACTCCGATCCGCACATGCAGGCGATGTCCGCGGTGACCCTCAAGCCCACCGACGTGGCCGTGTGCATCTCGCAGTCCGGCCGCTCCAAGGACCTGCTGATCACCGCCAACCTGGTGCGCGAGACCGGCGCCTCGCTGATCACCCTGTGCCCGGGGCAGACGCCATTGGCCGATCTGTCCACGGTCAACCTGGCCATCGACGTGCAGGAGGACACCGAGATCTACACCCCGCTGACCTCGCGCATCGCCCACCTGGTGGTGATCGACGTGCTGGCGATGGGCGTGGCCATGGCCCGCGGGCCGAGCCTGGTCAACCACCTCAAGAGCGTCAAGCGCAGCCTGCGCAGCCTGCGCCTGTCGCCCAAGTCGATCAAGAACAGCGACGACCCCTCCGCGCTCTGAACGGCCCCGGTGGATGGCCGGAAAAAGGCGGAAGCGGCCTTCGGCCTTCGATCAAAAGCGCTTGAGGCTGGAGGCTGAACGACAAGCAAACCGCACAGGCTCTTTCGTCCAGCTTTCCAGCCTCAAGCGCCCTTATCGGCCGTCCGCTTCCGCCTTATAGCGCCTCATCGACCGGCTCTCTGCTTCGCGAGCTCTGGAACATTCACGCCCGCGTCATCCTGGCGCCCTCAAACCGTCATGGCCCTGGCCGACTCTGGTCTCCCGTTATTCAACCTGGAGACCACCCATGGCTCACCACGTGGATGCACCGGAAAACAGCATGGTCAAGGCCCGGCGCAAGCTGCTCGATCAGCAGCGCATGCGCTACCGACGGGCCATCGAGCTGTATGGCGAGAACCGTCGCCTGCAGAGTGAACTCGCCAGCTACTGCGACCCCTTCGCCGGCGAGTCGACACGGCGGCTGATGCACTGATCGGGCAGACCCTGGCGGCGGGCTCGTATAATGGCGACCTCGTTCCGCCCGCCACTGCCAGGGTCGTGCCATGCGTCGTCTGCTTTTCGTGCTGCTTCTGCTTTGTCCGCTGCTCGTTGTCGCCCAGCCCGCCCAGCCGAAGGTCGGCCTGGTGCTGTCCGGCGGTGCCGCTCGCGGGCTGGCCCATATCGGTGTGCTCAAGGCGCTGGAAGAGCAGGGTATACGCATCGATGCCATCGCCGGCACCAGCATGGGCGCAGTGATCGGCAGTCTGTACGCTTCCGGCTACAGCATCGCCGAACTCGAGGAGGTGGCCCTCACCCTGGACTGGCAGCAGGTGCTGTCCGATGCGCCGCCGCGCCCCGATGTGCCGTTCCGGCGCAAGCAGGACGACCGCGACTTTCTCATCAAGCAGCGCCTGAGTTTTCGTGACGACGGCAGCCTGGGTCTGCCGCTGGGGGTGATCCAGGGCCAGAACCTGGCGCTGCTGCTCGAACGCCTGCTGGTGCGCAGCAGCGATATCCGTGATTTCGACCGCCTGCCGATTCCCTTTCGCGCCGTGGCTACCGACATCGCCAACGACGAGAAGGTGATCTTCAGCAGCGGCCACCTGCCCCAGGTGATCCGCGCCAGCATGTCGATCCCGGCGGTGTTCGCCCCGGTCGAACTGGACGGCCGCTTGCTGGTCGATGGCGGTATGGTCGACAACATCCCGGTGGACGTGGCCCGCGGCATGGGCGTCGACCGGGTGATCGTGGTCGATATCGGTACCCCGCTGAAGCCGCGCAAGGATCTGCTCACCGTGGTCGACGTGCTGAACCAGTCGATCACCATGATGACCCGGCGCAATTCCGAGGAGCAGCTGGCCACCCTGAGCGACGCCGACGTGCTGGTGCAACCGCCCATGGCGCAGTTCGGCGTCACCGATTTCGGCCGCGCCGAGGCCATGATCGACGCCGGTTACCAAGCTGCCCAGGCGCTGCAGCCGCGCCTGGCGCAGCTGCGCCGTAGCGGCGCCGGCAACCCGGCCCTGAGCCTGGCGCGCAGCGCCGAGCAACGGACCCCGGTGATCAACGCCATCCGCGTCGAGAACGACTCCAAGGTCGGCGACGAGGTGATCCGCAACTACATCCGCCAGCCGCTCGGCGAACCCCTGGACATGACCCGCCTGCAGCGCGACATGGGCACGCTGTACGGCCTCGACTATTTCGAGCGGGTGGAATACCGGGTGGTCAGCGGCGAAGACGAAAACACCCTGGTCATCGATGCCCGGGAGAAACGCACCGGCACCGACTACCTGCGCCTGGGCCTGAACCTGTCCGACGACTTCAACGGCGACAGCGTTTTCAACCTCGGTGCCAGCTACCGCAAGAACGGCATCAACCGCCTCGGCGCCGAGTGGTTGACGCGCCTGCAGCTGGGCGACCGGCAGGAGCTGTACAGCGAGTTCTACCAGCCATTGGACGTCGGCTCGCGCTGGTTCGTCGCGCCCAACCTGTATGGCGAGGCGCAGAACGTCGAGGCGGTGCTGGACAACGATCCGATCGCCGAATATCGCCTGCGTCGCTACGGCTACGGCTTCAATCTCGGCCGGCAGATCGCCAACAACGGTGAGCTGCGCTTCGGCATCGGCCAGGCCCGGGGCGATGCCGAGGTGCGTATCGGCGAGCGCGATCTGCCGAGTTTCAGCTTCAGCGAGGGCTTCTATGAGCTGAAGTACTCCTTCGATACCCTGGACAACGTCGACTTTCCCCACGAGGGCGAAGAGATCGGCCTGCACCTGCGCCAGTACGACGCCAGCCTGGGCGCCGACGACCGTTATCGGCAGTGGGAGCTGACTCTGGACAAGGCCCTCAGCCACGGCCCCAACACCTGGGTGCTCGGCGGTCGTTACGGGCGCACCCTGGACGATGCCGAAGTGGTCACCTCGAGCTTCCTGCTCGGCGGCGCGCGGCAGTTGTCCGGTTTCCGCCAGGACGCCCTGGCCGGGCAGAACGTCAGCCTCGGCCGCCTGGTGTACTACCGGCGCATGACCCCGCGCTCGTTCCTGCCCCTGGATTTCCCGCTGTACTTCGGCGCCTCGCTGGAGCGCGGTCGTGCCTGGAACAACGACAACGCCTTCGACAGCGGCTACATCAACGCGGCGAGCATCTTCCTCGGCTACGAAACGCCCCTGGGCCCGCTGAACTTCAGCTACGGCTTCAACGACGAGGACGAGAAGGCGCTGTACCTGAACCTGGGCCGCAGCTTCTGAAAAGAGCGTGGTTCGACAGGCTACACTGACGCCGAAGCCGAGGGGTGCTGTGCCGCGCGCGAAGGCTTTGAACGGTTGACCCGGGTGTTACCGCACTCAATGCGCCGTGCTGTCCGGTTCGTCAGGACACCTGGCGGTATCACTGAAGTCCGCCTCGTCGTTGAGGTAGGAAACAGCCACCTGGCTGATCAGATAGCTGTTGTCGCCTCGGCTATAAGCGATGTCGAAGGCGATCGGCATGCGTTCCTCGTCATGACCGTTGATCGTTAGACAACCGCCTGCAGGCATCTTGCGTTCCAAGTGGTTGCGGATCGTGACCATCCGCTCCTTGAACAGGAGCTGGCTCTTGATCCCGGGCGAATCCAGATTCTTGCCCTCTATCAGTCGGGGACTGAAGTAACGGGGGGCCAGCAAGGCTACATTCCCGGCATTGGTTGCTTGTACGTAATCCTCATACAGTTCGAACAGTGTGCGCCCCGCACCTGAGGATGAAGCGCACGCCGCCAGGAAAACCAGGCAGAACAGAATCGCTGTCTTCATCTCACCGCCCCATCATGATTCGCTCGAGTTCCCGTTCATAAGCCTTGTGGCGGCCCTTCATTACCCTGGCTGCTTGGCAAAGCAGCCCGGAGCAGGCAGTGATAAGTGCCTCCAGATCGAATTCATCCATGACAGTGATGCTGATCACTTCAAGGTTGAACGTTGCACTGTATCCAACCTTTCCGCCATCCCTGTTCACGAAACTCACCGAGATCCGTTGCAGATGAATGCCGATACTCGCCAATGCGGGGGATGCGCTGAACCTCAACACTCCGGCTGAGCCAGAAAGCACTGCATTGCCCTCCTGATCGACGACCAATCTTGGCCATTATCCGGGTCATCAATCCCTTGTCCGTCGAATAGGCCAGTTCGATGAGCTTCGCCACCGTAATCTTGGCTTCTGTACGGTTGAAATCCATCATCGACTCGTTGCAGTTGGGCCTGTTATTGGAATTACTCTAACACCCGGGTTTTGCACAGAAAGAGAATCCATCGACATTTGCCTGTGTGGAGGCGACCCAGGCTGAGCAGCATATATTCGGAGAAAAATGGATGGTTCGAACAGGCAAGGCCTGTTGCTGGAGTGAACTCTCGCTTCCGGGTGGAACGACCTGGAAGGATCTGGAGTGAAGCACGCAGTCAGCCCTATCGTTCGATCAGAGCCGCTGCAGCAGCGCCTGCAGGGTCAGCTCCGGTTCCTGTACCCACAGGCCGTAGCTCAGCGGTACGGTTTCCAGGCCGGCGCGGGCCAGTACGCGGTAGCGTTCCACTTCGAGGAAGCCTTCGCCTTCCCCGGGAAAACCGATCAGGTCGATGGCCAGGCACTTGTCGCCACGTTGGCAGAACACGTCCAGCAGCAGGCCGGCCAGCGGGTAGCGCGTCCAGGTGTGCACGCCCTCGGCCTGCAGGGCGCTGCACAGCGAGCGCTCGAAGGCGTCCTGCTCGACGCTGGGAGGAGGCGCCGGGGCGTCGCGGTCGATGCTTTCCAGGTAGCGGCGCAGCAGGTGCTCGGCAGCGAGCTGGCGTTCGTCACCGCTGAACAGCAGCACCTGGCGCTCGCGGGCGCGGGTGACGGCGACGTTGAACATATCCTGGCGGTTCAGGTAGATGGCGGCCTGGGAGGCGCGGGCATCGATGGCGAAGCTGATGATCATCAGGTCGCGCTCCTCGCCCTGGAAGCCGTAGGGTGTGTCCACCAGCAGACGGAATTCGCGCAGTTGCCGCAGGTCGAGCCGGGCCACGCGCTGGCGGATGGCTTCGACCTGGTCGCGAAACGGTGACAGCACGCCGATGGCGGGTTTCACCGGGCTGTCGGCGTAGCGTTCCAGGTGCTCGTCGATCAGCTCCAGGACACGCTGCACTTCGGCCTGGTTGACGCCATTGGCGCCGCGCTCGCCGTGCAGGCGCTGCAACTGCAGGCTGTCGCAGCGGATCAGTTGCGGACGCTCCTTCATCACCCGCAGACGGCGTTCGTAGAACTGCTCGTTGCTGAAGCGGATCAGCGCCGGGCGGCTGCGGAAGT
This sequence comes from Phytopseudomonas dryadis, assembly GCF_004327355.1. Lineage (GTDB taxonomy): Bacteria > Pseudomonadota > Gammaproteobacteria > Pseudomonadales > Pseudomonadaceae > Aquipseudomonas > Aquipseudomonas dryadis. The sequence goes on along the minus strand of NZ_QJUM01000038.1, from coordinate 46,652 downwards.
GTTCGTCGAGAAAGGTCAGCGCGGTCTGGCTGGCCAGGTGCAGGCCGGCCAGGTCGAGCACGCTGTTGTCGCGGTAGCTCCATTGCTCGCGCTGCGCCGGGTCCAGGCCGGCGCGCTGCAGCAACTGCTCTTCGCGGCTGCGCGCGAGAAACGACAGGTGGCGCAGCTGGCGCGCGTCGCCGCTGATCACCGCACGGCGGCAGCGCTGGAAGGCGGGCAGCGCCGAGGCGATATCGCACTGGCTGGCTTCGTCCATGACCATCACGTCGAACAGACCGGCACGCAGCGGCAGCAGGCGGTGCAGCTCGTCCAGGGTCATCACCCAGATGGGAAAGGCGGCGAGCAGGCGCGCCGGGTCGATGTCTTCGAACAGCGCCAGCTGGCGCTGTGACTGGCGTGCCCGGATCGCCTGGTTGTAGTGCACGAACAGTTGCCGGTCGTTGCTCAGCAGGTGCTGCAGTTGTGCGTTGCGGCGGATATTGAGGTAATCGCGGCTGAGCCGTTCGCGGCGTTGCTGGCACTCGCGCAGTTCATCGAGCAGCACCCAGGGCCGTACGCTGCCACGGATGCGTCGCCGTACCCAGGGCAGCAGCAGGTGGCGGCGCCAGAAGCCCAGGGCGCCGCGTTCGGCGCGCAGAATCAGGCGGCTCCAGCGCAGCGCCCGCTCACTGCGCACGCGCAGGGCGGTGGCCAGGCGCTGTTCCTCCTGGATCAGGCCGCGCAGGGCGGTCTTCTGCCGCTCTTCCGTGCCTGGCTCGACGTTCTCCAGCTCGCCCTGCAGCAGGCTGCCCAGGCGCTCGCGCAGGTTCTGTTGCAGGCTGCGACCGGAACCTTCCAGCACCGCGTCGCGCAGGCCGAAATCGTCGCTGAGTTTCTGCGCGATGACCCGCACCGCCTGCTCGCTGCGGCTGACCAGCAGGACGCTTTCGCCATGCAGGTAGCGATCCAGCGCCAGCGCCGCCAGGGTGTAGCTCTTGCCCGTGCCCGGCGGGCCGGCTATCTGGCTCAGCGGGTAGCGGGCGGCATTGGCCAGGGCCCGGCACTGCGCCGCGCTGAGTTGCGCGGGCAGGGCGTGGGGCGTGCTGTCGCCCTGGGTCGCGGCGGTGGCCGGCGCGCCGAGCAACTGGCGCAGCGGCGGCGACCATTGGTCGGCCTCCTGCAACAGCTGCAATTCGTGGGTGATGCCACGGCTGCCGCTGCCACGGGGCACCAGGGCGACCGCGGCGCCGGCGCGCAACGACAGGCTGCGACGGCGCAGCGCCTTGGCCAGCGACTCGGCGTTTTCCAGAGCCGGGAAGGCGGCCGCCGCCAGCACCTCGGAAACCCGGGTATGGCGTTCGACCCAGGCGAGCAGGTCGCCCAGGACCACGGCGTCGATGGGCGCATCCGCCAGGGGCAGGTCATCGAGCGTGGCGTCGCCGTCCTCGCGCAGCAGTTGTCGCAACAGCCGCCAGTTGGCCTGCGGCTGGCCGGTGTCGATGGACAGCAGGTGGGCATCGCCTTCGCTGCCGTTGCTCAGGCTCGCCTCGTAGTAAACCAGGGGCGCGCAGAATGGCGTGGAGGGGCCATCGCCAGTGACCAGGCGGCCGCACACCGGCAGCACGCCATAGACCAGTTGCAGCTCGCGTTGGTAGAGGCGCTGCTGACGCTCCAGTTCGGCGCCGATGCCGGGGGCCAGGGCCAGCAGCGGCAAGGCACCGCTGGCCAGCTCCTCGCGGCCGTCGAGCCAGGCCCAGCGCTCGCTTGGCAGTTTGCCGAGGTCGTCGAGGTTCAGGTCGCGGCTGTCGGCCAGGTAGGCGCTGCGGTAGAAGGCGAGCAGTTGCCCGATCCGTACGTCTTCCGTATGCCGTTCTTGCATCGTCTGCCTGTGGAGTGCCTGGCCTTTTCAGCTCGCGACTGTACGCCCTGACAGCGCCGGGTGTCACCGGCTGAAGCGCTGGCGATACGGTTTTGTAACGCATGGTTATGTAAATTAGGCAAATCCAGGGCGAAATCACGGGCGAAATCCGCTACAACGTTATGCTTTCGAGCGTCAGCCGGTGTTCCGCGACCGCCGGCCACGTACGACCCGTTCACCCACTTTGAAGAAACGGCATGTCCCTGTCCCGAACATCGCTGCTCATCGTTCCGATCGTATTGCTCGGCGCGCTGGCCTACTGGTGGTTGCGCGCTGCCGAACCCGTTACCGACAGCGTGTCGAGCGCCGTGCCCGTGGTGCTGCATGAGGTGGCGCGCGGCGATGTGGCGGTGCTGTTGCGCACCCTCGGCCGGGTACGCGCCCAGCGCAGCATCGAGATCCGTGCCCAGGTCGACGGCACCCTGGTCGAATTGCCGGTGGCCGAAGGGCAGCGGGTGCGCAAGGGGCAACTGCTGGCGCGCATCGACGACCGTAGCCTGCGCGCCAGCCTGAACCAGGCCATCGCGGAACGCGGCGTGACCCGCGCCGAACTGGATATCGCCCGCCTCGACCTGGAGCGCTACCAGAACCTGGTGCGCGAGCGCGCCGCGCCGGCGCAGACCCTCGACCAGCAGAAAGCCCTGGTGGCGCGTCTGCAGGCGACCCTGGCGACACGCGAGGCCGCGGTGGCGGCGGCCCAGGTGCAGTTGTCCTATACCACCATCCATTCACCCATCGACGGCCGCCTGGGCATCCGCAACGTCGATGCCGGCAGCCTGGTCCGGGCCGGCGACGCCACCAGCCTGCTGTCCGTGGTGCAGCTCGACCCCATCGACATCGAGGCGACCCTGCCGCAGCGCCGCCTGGGAGAGTTGCAGCGTATGCTCGCGGCGCCTGAACAGGCCCTGGTGCGGGCCTTCCGTGAGGATGGCGGCGAGGCGATCGCCGATGGCCGGCTGGCGCTGATCGACAACCGCGTCGCCCTGGACACCGGCACCATCCGCGTCAAGGCGCTGTTCGACAACGCCGACGAGCGCCTGTGGCCGGACCAGTCGGTGGTGGTCACCCTGCAGGCGGACGTCCTGCGCGACGTCCTGTCGGTGCCGCTGGAGGCGATTCGTCAACGCGCCGATGGCACCTTCGTCTGGCGGGTCGAGGACGGCAAGGCGGCGCCGGTGGCGGTGAAGGTGCTGCATGAGACCGATGCGCTGGCGGTGGTCGAAGGCCTCGAGGCGGGTGATCAGGTGGTCATCGATGGCCAGTCGCGCTTGCGCGAGGGGGTCGAGGTCAGGGCCGCCGACGCCGCGCCCGCCCTGGCCGGGGGAGCGGGCTGATGCAGCCGCGCGGTTTCTACGCGCTGTGCATCGGCCACCCCATCGGCATCGTGCTGCTGTCCCTGGCCCTGGTGCTCTGCGGGGTGATCGCCTTCATCCGCCTGCCGGTGGCGCCGCTGCCGGAGGTGGACGCGCCGACCATCGAAGTGACCGCGCAGATGCCCGGCGCCAGCGCCGAAACCATGGCGTCGGCGGTGGCCACCCCGCTCGAGGTGCAGTTCAGCGCGATTCCCGGCGTCGACGACATGACTTCCACCAGTTCCCTCGGCCGGGTCGAGCTGATCCTGCAGTTCAATCTGGACAAGGACATCGACGCCGCCGCCCAGGAAGTCCAGGCGGCGATCAACGCCGCGTCGTCGCGGTTGCCGGACGATCTGCCGGAACTGCCGGTGTGGCGCAAGATCAACCCGGCGGATACGCCGATCCTGATTCTCGCGGTGACCTCGCCCACGCTCTCGCCCTTCGAGGTCAGCGACCTCGCCGAATCCGCCATCGCCCGCCAACTGAGCCAGATCGAGGGCGTCGGCATGATCCGCCTCAACGGTCTGCAGCGGCCGGCGATCCGCATCCAGGCCCGGCCCGAGGCGCTGGTGGCGGCCGGCGTCACCCTGGCCGACGTGCGCGCGGCGGTGCAGCGTGCCAGCGGCAACCGGCCCACCGGCGCGCTGGTCGGCGAGCATCGCCTGTCGACCCTGGACAGCAACGGCCAGTTGTTCGAGCCCGGCGACTATGCCGAACTGATCGTCGCTTATCGCGGCGGCGCGCCGGTGCGCCTGGGCGACGTGGCCAGCGTCGTGGCCGGTGCCGAAAACGCCTATACCCAGGCCACGCCGAATGGCCAGCCGGGGGTGGCGGTGGTCATACGCCGTCAGCCCGGCGCCAACATCGTGGCCACCGCCGAAGCCGTGACCGCGGCCCTGCCCGAGCTCACCGCAGGCCTGCCGGCCGACCTCGAGGTCAAGGTGCTCAATGATCGCACCCGCACCATCCGCGCGTCGTTGCACGAAGCGGAGCTGACCCTGCTGATCGCCGTGGGCCTGGTGATCGGCATCATGGCGTTGTTCCTGCGTCAGTGGTCGGCGACCCTGGTAGTGTTCTCGGTGCTGGCCACCTCGGTGATCGGCGCCTGCGCCGCCATGCTGCTGTTCGGCCTGTCGCTGAACAACCTGACCCTGGTGGCGATCATCGTCGCGGTGGGCTTCATCGTCGACGACGCCATCGTCGTGGTGGAGAACATCCACCGCCACCTCGAGCGTGGCGCCGGGCGCATGCAGGCGGCGCTCGACGGGGTGCGCGAGATCGGCTTCACCGTGGTCTCCATCAGCCTGTCGCTGGTGGCGGTGTTCATTCCGCTGTTCTTCATGAGTGGCTACGTCGGCCGGCTGTTCCGCGAGTTCGCCCTGGCCGCCACCTCGGCCATCCTGATTTCCGTGGTGATCTGCCTGACCCTGGCGCCGGCCCTGGCCGCGCTGTTCATGCGCCCGCTACCGGCCCACACCGGCCCAGGCCCGGTGATGGGCCGGGTGCTGCGCGGCTACGAGCGCGCGCTGGTGTGGGCGCTGGATCACCCGCGCAGCACGCTGAGCGTGTTCTTCGCCTGCATCGTCATCAGCGTGGGCGGTTTCGCCCTGATGCCCAAGGGCTTCTTCCCGCTGCAGGACACCGGTTTCATGAACGGCACGGTGCAGGCTTCGGCGGACATTTCCTATGAGGCCATGCGCGCCAAGAACCGTCAGTTGGTGGAGATCCTGCGCAACGATCCGGACGTGATCGCCTTCAACGCCGACATCGGCAACGACGGCAGCTACAGCGTCGGCGGCATGGCCGTGGTGCTCAGCGATCCCGACGACCGCGACGCCACGGTGGAGCAGATCATCGACCGCCTGCGTCCGCAGTTCGCCGCCATTCCCGACCTGCGGGTGACCCTGCGCGCGGCCCAGGACATCAACCTCGGCTCGCGCGCCTCGCGTGCCCAGTACCAGTACGTGCTGCGCAGCCGCTCGCTGGAGGAACTGGCCGTCTGGACGCCGCAGCTGACCGAACGGCTGCAGGCCCATCCACTGTTTCGCGACGTCAACAACGACCTGCAGTTCGATGCCTCGGTGACGCCGATACGCATCGATCGCGATGCGGCGGCGCGCTACGGCTTTTCCGCCAGCGATGTCGACGACGCCCTCTACGACGCTTTCGGCCAACGCCGCATCAACGAGATCCAGACCGCTGCCAACCAGTATCAGGTGGTACTCGAGCTGAGCAGCAGCCAGCGTCAGCGGGTGCAGAGCCTGGAGCTGTTCCAGTTGCGCTCGCCGACCACCGGGCAACTGGTGCCGCTGAGCACCTTCGCCAGCGTGCAGGCGCAGCAGCCGGCGCCGGTGAGCATCAACCACAGCGGCATGCTGCCGTCGGCCAACCTGTCGTTCAACCTGGCCGCCGGCGTGGCCCTGGGCGACGCGGTGGCGGTGCTGCGCCAGATCGAGCGCGACATTGGCATGCCGGCCAGCATCAGCGGGCGTTTCAGCGGCGCCGCCCAGGCTTTCCAGCAGACCCTGGCCTCGCAGCCGCTGCTGATCCTCGCCGCCCTGGTGGCGGTGTACATCATTCTCGGCGTGCTCTACGAGAGCTTCGTGCACCCGCTGACCATCCTCTCGACCATTCCCTCGGCCGGCATCGGCGCCCTGCTGCTGCTCTGGCTGTGGGGCCTGGATTTTTCCATCATGGCGCTGATCGGGCTGATCCTGCTGATCGGCATCGTCAAGAAGAACGGCATCCTGCTGGTCGACTTCGCCCTGCAGGCCCAGCGCCAGGGCCTGGCCCCGCGCGAGGCCATCCACCAGGCCTGCATGGCGCGTTTTAGGCCGATCCTGATGACCACCCTGGCGGCGATGTTCGGCGCCGTACCGCTGATGCTCGCCTTCGGCACCGGCGCCGAACTGCGCGAGCCGCTGGGCGTGGCGGTGGTCGGCGGCCTGCTGTTCAGCCAGTTGCTGACCCTGCTCACCACGCCGGTGGTGTACCTGACCCTGGACCACTACCTGATCCAGCGTCGCCGGCAAGCGCCCGCCCCCGCGCAGGAGGCGTCATGAAGCGCCTGTGGCTGCTGCTCGGCCTGTGCCTGCTGCTGCTGTCGGCCTGTGCCGGGCGTACGCCGCCACCGCTGGCCGAACTGCCGCCGCAGGCGTTGGCCGGGCTGCCGCTGGCCTGGTGGCGGAGCCTGGACGATCCGGCGCTGAACCAACTGGTCGAGCTGGCCCTGCGCGACAACCTGGATCTGGCCGCGGCGACCCAGCGCATCCGCGAGCAGCGTGCGTTGCGCCGGCAGGCGCGGGGCGATCTGTTGCCCAGCGTCAACGTCAGCGGCCGCCACGAGAAAGGCCGCAGCGCCAGAGACGGCCATGACGAGGACTACTTCTATGGCCTCGACCTGGCCTGGGAGCTCGATCTGTTCGGGCGCCTGAGCGCCATCGAGCGCGCCGCCGAGGCCAACCTGCGCGCCGCCGATGCGGACTATCAGGCGTTGCGCGTCAGCCTGATCGGCGAGGTCGCCGGCACCTACCTGCAATACCGCCTGGCCCAGCGCGAAGAAGTGATCGCCCAGCAGGCGGCCGACAGTCAGGCGCAGATCGCCCGGATCACCCGGGTTCGTTTCGACCAGGGCACCGCCAGCGGTTTCGATGTGGAGCGCCTCGACACCCAGCTCGCCATCACCCGCGCCGCCGTGCCCGAGGCCCGCGAGCGTGCCGCTACGGCGCGCTACGATCTGGCCTATCTGCTCAATGCGCAGCAGGATCGCATCGACGCGATTCTTGCCGGCCAGGCCACGCCCAGCGCCCCGCACGACGAACAACTGCTGCCCTTGCTGGCGCTGCCGGCCAGCAGCCTGCGGGCCCGGGCCGATGTGCGCGCCGCCGAACTGCGCCTGCTCGCCGCCGACCACGAGCTGGATGCCGCCAAGGCGCTGCGTTATCCACAGCTGACCCTGGGGGCGCTGGTCGGTTTCGAGCAGGGGGTCGGCGTGCCGGCCTGGACGCTCAGCGCCCAGGCGCTGCAACCGCTGTTCGACTTCGGGCGTATCCGTGCCGGCATCGAAGCCGGCGACGCCCGCCGCGAGCAGGCCTGGCTGGCCTATCAGGCGTCCCTGATCCAGGCCCTGCGGGAAACGCGCAGTGCCATCGCCGCCTACGCCCAGGGCCTGGAGCGCCAGCGCCTGCTCGATGGCGCCGGGCGTTCCGCCGCCAACGCCACCGAACTGGCGCAGCGGCAATACGATTCCGGCACGGTGTCGCTGATCGAGGTGCTGGATGCCCAGCGCACCCAGTTCGATACCCAGCTCGACCAGGTGCGCGCCAGCACCGACGTGGCCCTGCGCTGGGTGCAGATCTACCGCACCCTGGGCCTGGCGCCGGTACAGGCGCCAGCGCCCGGCAGCCACGAGCGACAAGCCGCAGGCGGCGAGTAGAAGCGCGTTTCACGGCGCCTCGGCCATGCTCTCGGGACAGGCTGCCCGGACCACCTGCGCGCTGTGCCGAATTCGTCATGAACGCCGACCAAAGGCATCAAGCCAGCGCGTGCGGCGGGCGCCAGTGTAGAGGCATCATGAAAGGAGCTGATTATGATTCGACTGACCCTGGCCGAGGCGGGTGAACTGGCGCTGTCCATCATGCGTCACAACGGTTTCAGCGAGGCCCAGGCCCGCGCCGTGAGCGCGACGGTGCTGGCTGGCGAGCGCGATGGCTGCGCCTCCCATGGCCTCTATCGGGTGCTGGGTTGCGTCAGTTCGCTCAAGGCCGGCAAGGTGGTGGCCGATGCCGAGCCCGAGGTGATCGACCAGGCGCCCTCGATCGTGCGAGTGGATGCCCGTGGCGGTTTCTCGCAGCTGGCCTTTCAGGCCGGCTTGCCGCTGCTGCAGGAGAAGGCCCGGGGGAATGGCATCGCCGCCCTGGCGATCAACCGTTGCGTGCACTTCTCCGCCCTGTGGGTGGAAATCGAACAGCTCACCGACGCGGGGCTGGTCGCGCTGGCCTGCAACCCCAGCCATGCCTGGGTGGCCCCGGCGGGTGGCAGCAAGCCGGTGTTCGGTACCAATCCCATCGCCTTTGGCTGGCCGCGGGCGGGCAAGCACCCGTTCATTTTCGATTTCGCCACCAGTGCCATCGCCCGTGGCGATATCGAGCTGCATCGGCGCGCCGGCAAGGCCATCCCCGAAGGCTGGGGTATCGATGCCGAAGGCCGGCCCAGCACCGACGCCGAGGCGGTGATGAACGGCGCCATGCTCACTTTCGGCGGGCACAAGGGCTCGGCGCTGGCGGCCATGGTCGAACTGATCGCCGGCCCACTGATCGGCGACCTCACCAGTGCCGAGTCGCTGGCTTACGACGCCGGCAGCAAATCCTCGCCTTATCACGGCGAACTGATCATCGCCCTCGATCCGCAGCGCTTTCTCGGTGCCGCCACCGACCAACACCTGGCCAGGGCCGAAGCGCTGTTCGACAGCATCCAGGGCCAGGGCGCGCGCCTGCCGTCGCAGCGGCGCTACGACGCGCGCGCCCGCAGCCTGAGCGAGGGGGTGCAGATTCCCCAGGCGCTGTACGACGATCTCAAGGCGCTGCTGGCCTGAGCGATCAGTTGATGCTGTAGCCACGCCCGCTGAGGCAGGCGCCGAGGGCGCGCCGGTAGTAATCGGTGGCGCTCGGTGCCGGGGCGCTGGTGGCGGTGGCCGGATCGAAACCGCTCTGGCTGACCGCCCAGGTGTGGCATTCATAACGATCACGCGCCTGCAGGTCGGCGTTCTGCCCCTGTGCCGGGTAGGCGATGACGTTGTAGTTGGCCGTCGGTGCGGTGCTGGCCACCGGCGGTGCTTCGACCACCACGTACTGTTTGCGGTCGGCGTTCCACATGTAATAGGTGCCCGCCGCGACGAAGTACAGGGCGCTGCCGATCCACAGCTCCCGGGCGAAGTCCGGCAAGCCGTGGCCCTGACGCGGCCCCGGCCCGCCCCAGCCCGGCCCGGGGCCGCCATGGCGGGCGCCAGGTCCACCCCCAGGCCCGCCGGGGCCGGCCAGGGCATTGAAGGAAAGGGCCGCCAGCAGCAAGGCGGCGATGGCAGTGCGAGCGTGGGATGACTTCATCATGGACTCCGAGAAATGCGCTGGCCCGGTCGATCGGTCGGGCAGGTTGCATTATCGGAAAGCCTGCGCAAGCTGACGTCAGGCCGTTGTAAAGGAGGTGTAAATCCCTGCGGCCAGCTCGCCGAGGCGAAGCGCGAGTCGCTGGCGCAGACGCGGCCCGACCGATCCACCGAACAGACAGCTGTCCGTGGCTGACGCGAACCGTAGCCTGGGTGGAGCGCAGCGATACCCAGGGCGCCAGCTCCCGGGTGTCGCTGCGCTCGACCCGGGCTACCTGAAGTGAAATCCCTGCGGCCATCCCGCCGAGGCGAAGCGCGATTCGCCCTCAGCCGACCGATCCACCGAACAGACGGCTGCCCGTGGCTGACACGAACCGTAGCCTGGGTGGAGCGCAGCGATACCCAGGGCACCATCTCCCGGGTGTCGCTACGCTCGACCCGGGCTACCTTCTGCTTTTACTTGCCGCTTGTGGCTTGTGGCTTGTGGCTTGTAGCTTGCCGCTGCCCCTCAGAGCGCATCGCGGCTGCTGACGCCATCCACCAGGCGGGCGATGCCCAGCGGGTTGGCGTTCTTCAGGGCGTCGGGCAGCAGCGCGTCCGGGCAGTTCTGGTAGCACACCGGGCGCAGGAAGCGGTCGATGGCCAGGGTACCCACCGAGGTGCCACGGGCATCGGAGGTCGCCGGGTACGGGCCGCCATGCACCATGGCGTCGCAGACTTCCACGCCGGTCGGGTAGCCGTTGAACAGCACGCGGCCGACCTTCTGCTCGAGCAGGGCGAACAACTCGCCGGCGCCAGCCAGGTCGCCCGGTTCGCTGATCAGGGTGGCGGTCAGCTGACCGTGCAGACCATCGATGGCGGCCAGTAGCTCGGCCTTGTCGGCCACTTCGACGACGATGGTGGTCGGGCCGAAGACTTCTTCCTGCAGCAGCTCGTCGCCGTTCAGCAACAGGCTGACGTCGGCCTTGAACAGTTGCGGGCGGGCCTGGTTGCCTTCCTGCCTGGCGCCGGTCAGGTGGGTGATACCGGCATGGGCGTCGAGCGCTTCCAGGCCTTTGACGTAGCTCTTCAGGGTGCCGGTGTTGAGCATGGTCTGCGGCGGCTGCTCGGCCATCTTGGCGGTGAAGGCCTCGAGGAAGGCGCTGAACTCCGGCGAACGGATACCGATCACCAGGCCCGGGTTGGTGCAGAACTGGCCACAACCCATGACCACCGAACCAGCCAGTTCGCCGGCGATTTTCTCGCCACGGGCCTTGATGGCTTCGGGCAACAGGATGACCGGGTTGATGCTGCTCATCTCGGCGAACACCGGAATCGGCTGCGGGCGCGCCGCGGCCATGTCGCACAGGGCGCGACCACCTTTCAGCGAACCGGTGAAGCCGACGGCCTGGATGGACGGATGCTTGACCAGCGCCTCACCGACGCCACTGCCGTAGATCATGTTGAACACGCCCTTGGGCATGCCGGTCTTGTCGGCGGCGCGCAGCAGGGCTTCGGCAACGAAGGCGGCGGTGGCCATATGGCCGCTGTGGGCCTTGAACACCACCGGGCAGCCAGCGGCCAGGGCCGCGGCGGTGTCGCCACCGGCGGTGGAGAAGGCCAGGGGGAAGTTGCTGGCGCCGAACACGGCGACCGGGCCGAGGCCGATGCGGTACTGACGCAGATCCGGGCGCGGCAGTGGCTGGCGATCCGGCAGGGCGCGGTCGATGCGCGCGCCGAAGAAGTCGCCGCGGCGCAACACCTTGGCGAACAGGCGCATCTGGCCGCTGGTGCGGCCCCGCTCGCCCTGGATACGGGCGCTGGGCAGGGCGGTTTCGCGGCAGACGGTGGCGACGAACTCGTCACCCAGGGCATCGAGCTGGTCGGCGATGGCGTCGAGGAAATCGGCGCGCCTGGCTGCCGGCAGGCTGCGGTAAGCGGGGTAAGCGGCAGCGGCGGCTTTGGCGGCGGCATCGACTTCCTCGGGGGTGGCCTGGATGAAATCGTAGGACAGGGCTTCGCCGGTGCTGGCGTCATGACTCTTGTGAACGACGGAGCCGGCTGCGCTGAACGCGCCGCCGATGATGTTGTGGCCGATGGTAGCGGGCATTGTTAGCTCCTGTTGGGACGTATGAATACGTACGGAAAGGTTTTGATTGTACGATGTCTGATAAGTTGCGCAAGTCTGCAGTCAGTCAGCCCTTGCCGGACGGCCGATAGGAGCGCTAAAGGCTGGAGGCTGAACGACAAGCAAACCGCATAGGCTCTTTCGTCCAGCTTTCCAGCCTCAAGCGTTTTTGATCGAAGGCCGCTTGTGCCTTTTTGGTCGTGCATGAAACATCTGCAGGCCAGGTTCCTAGAACAGCTGCCTCGGCAACCAGGTGGCGATGCCGGGCATGGCCAGGATCAGCAGGAACAGCAGCAGCTGAATGGCGATGAAGGGCAGTACGCCGCGGTACATCACGCCGTAGCCGTAACCGGGTGGGGCGATGGACTTGAGGTAGAACACCGAGGGCGCCAGGGGCGGCGTCAGGTAGCAGGTCTGCACCACCACCATGAACATCACCGCGAACCACACCGGGTCGATGCCGGCGGCCTTTATCAGCGGGGTGAAGATCGGCACGAAGATCAGCACCAGGGAGATCCAGTCCAGCACCATGCCGGCGAAGAACACCATGGTCATGAGGATCAGGATTAGCAGGTAGGGGCTGAAATTCATTTCTTCCATGAACTCGCCGATCATCCAGCCGCCGCCGCTGGCCGCGAAGATGGCGGTGAACATGATGCCGCCGGCGACGATCAGCATGATCATCGAGGTGATCTTGATGGTCGCGACCAGGGCTTCGATCAGCCGTGTGAGGCTCAGCTCCCTGAACCACACGGCCAGCAGCCCTGCGCCGAAGGCGCCCACGGCCGCCGACTCGGTCGGCGAAGCAATGCCGGCCAGCATGGAGCCGAGCACGGCGAAGATCAGCAGCAGCGGCGGGATCAGTGCGCTGATGGTGATCTTCAGCTTCTCGCCCAGCGGCGTGGCCTTCATTTCCGGCACGGCAGGCGCCAGCGAGGGTTTCAGCCAGCAGACGACGATGATGTAGAGCAGGAACATGCCCAGCATCAGCAGCCCCGGGAACAGGGTGGCGGCGAACAGCTGGCCGATCGACAGCTGGGCCATCGAGGCATACACGACGACGATCACCGACGGCGGAATGATCGCCCCCAGCGAACCGCCGCCGCAGATGGTGCCGGAGATCAGCGCGCGGTCGTAGTTGTATTTGGACATGGCCGGAATGGCCATCATGCCGACCACGATCTCCACCGCGCCGACCACGCCGGAGCTGGCGGCGAAGATGCCGCACATCAGCATCGAGGAAATCGCCAGGCCGCCGGAAAAGCCGCCGAGCCACAGCTGCAGGGCACTGAACAGGCGCTGCGCCAGGCCGGTGCGCTCGAGGATCGCGCCCATCAGCACGAACAGCGGAATGGCCGAGAGGGCGAAGTTGGTCGAGGCCTGCAACAGCGAGCCGTACATCTGCTGCAGGATGTTGTCGCCGAACAGCAGCATGCCGAACAGGAACGACACGCTGATCAGCGAGAAGGACACCGGGATGCCGAGGAAGATGAACAGGAACAGCAGGACGAACATCAGCAGGGGTATGTATTCCATCATCGGTCAGTGTTCCTTGGAGCCGGGCTGCTTGCGGTTGCCGATGAACAGCACGGCATCGACGATGAGCTGGTAGGTCAGGCCCGCCAGGCCGACCGCCAGGGCCAGGTAGAACGGCCACATGACCGGTGCCCAGGGGCTGACGTGCTCGACCTCGCCAGTGACGAAGGCGTGCCAGGCACGGCGACTGGCGATGAAGGCCAGGCCGCCGATGGTCGGCACCAGCACCAGCAGGTAGAAGGCCGCGTTGAGCCCGCGCTGTACGGCCGGCTTGAGCCGCGAGGAAAGGAAGTCGACACGCACATGGGTTTCTTCCTTCAGCGCATAGGCGCAGCCGAGCAGGAAGATGCAGCCGTTGAGCATGTAGGAAATGTCGAAGGCCCAGAGTGTCGGGCTGTTGAGGGCATAGCGCGCGAACACTTCGTAGATCATCACCAGCACCATGATCAACGCCATGCTCGAGGCCACGGCGAGCAGTGACTGCGCCGGCCAGTTGTACCATCTGTTTTTCATAACGCCTCCTGGAGCCGACCGCACGCAGGCGGTCGGCTCAACCGATCAGTGTCTGTAGAGATAGGAGGAATTGTTCGACCAGCGCTGCAGGTAGTCGCTGTAGTCCTTGAAGATGGCCTTGGCGTCGATGTCGTCGGCCTTGCGCGCTTCGAGTTTCTCGGCGATCAGCGTATTGCCGCGCTGGGCCAGGTCATCGGTGATGCTCTTGTCCAGCTCGATGATCTCGATACCCGCCTTGCGGTAGGTATCCATGGCCTTCATGTCGCTATCGAGGAAGTGGAAGTAGCTCTGCAGGGTGGTCAGCTTGGCCGCTGCTTCGAGCTTGGCGCGGGTCTTCTCGTCGATGGCGTTCCAGTTCTCTTCGGTCATGAAGAATTCCCAGACGAACGATGGCTGATGCACCCCGGGGGTGAGCAGGTAAGGCGCCACTTCATGGAAGCCCTCGGTCAGGTTGGCCCCCGGGGTGGCCCATTCCACGGCGTCCACGCCCTTGCGCTGCAGCAGGGTGTAGATCTCGCCTGGCGGCACCACGGTCGGCGATGCGCCGACCTGCTGTATCACCTCGGCCCAGGCACCGGCGGTGCGGAATTTCAGGCCCTTGAAGTCTTCGAGTTTCTCGATCTTCTTGTTGGCATGGGCGAGCACCTCGGTGCTGCCGACACCGACTACCAGGCTGTGCAGGCCCATGTTCTTGCGGCGGAATTCCTGCAAGTACTTGAGGCCGTTGCCTTCGTACAGCCAGGCCAGGGTTTCCTCGCCGGACATGCCGCCCGGGTAGCCGGCGAACACGTTGTTCAGCGGATCCTGGTTGACCAGGTAGGTGGGCGTGGAATGGCCGGCCTTGAGCACGCCGTTCTGCACCGACTCATAGACCTGGAACGGCGGCACGATCACGCCGGCGCCGACCGGACGAATCTTCACCTCGCCATCGGTGAGCAGGGCGGCATTGCTGGCGAAACGCTTGAGGAAGTTGTCGAAGAAGAAGCTGCCTTCCGGCACTGAAGTCGGTACCGAGTAGCTGTAGCTGGCCGCCTGGGTGGTGGCGCAGCAAAGCGCCAGGCCGAGGGCGGCGAAAAGCTGAGTGGTCTTGTTGATCATCCTGTTCCCCTTGGTCTTTATGTGTTTGCCAGGTGCGCGGCTTGCGCATTTGTCAGGCAAGGCAGGTGAAGCCAAAGAGCGGGAGGGTGGCCTCCCGCATCCATGCAGCTGTAGCGGTTGTTACAGGCAGGCATCCGGCAGGTGCGGTCTTCGCCGCCGCGACCGGCGATGGCATCGCACAGCTTGATGCACTGCACCAGGTCGGCCGGATGCGCTGGAAGCACCCGGCCGAAGTACAGCGATCAGGCGTCGACCGACCAGTTGGCGTACCACTGGCGGAACAGCTGGTACTGGGTCTCGGCGTAGTTGCGCTGGGCGTCGCTGAGCACATCGGTTTCGTTGAAGTGCAGGGTGTATTCCTGGTCGCCGCCCAGCACCATCAGGTGCTTGTAGTAGAGAACCAGGTCGGTGCCTTCGTCGAAGGACGACAGCACGTTCAGCGCCTCGGACAGCTCCAGGGCGCGGCGGCGGGCAACGGCGTCGCCCTTGGCGGCCTGCTTGCTCAGTTCGACCAGTTGCAGCACTTCGCGCGGCAGGGCGTTGCCGATACCGGTGATGGCGCCGGTGGCACCGCAATTGACGAAGCCGTGCACCACCTGGGTATCGACGCCGGCCATGAGAATCACCTCGTCATCCTGCGAGGTGATGTGCTCGGCGGCATAGCGCATGTCGGCGGCGCCGCCGAATTCCTTGAAGCCGATCAGGTTGGCGTATTTGCGACGCAGCTTGAAGAACAGCTCGGCGCGGGTGGCGAAGCCGTAGTAGGGGCTGTTGTAGATCACCGCCGGCAGCTTCGGCGCCGCTTCGAGAATGGCGGCGAAGTGCGCTTCCTGGGCGGCTGGCGAAGCGCCACGGGACAAGACGCGTGGGATGACCATCAGGCCATGGGCGCCGACCTTGGCGGCGTGGGCGGCGTGGGACACCGCTTCGCGACTGTTCACCGCACCGGTGCCGACGATGGTCGGGATGCCGGCAGCGACCAGGCGCGCCACCCCTTCCTGGCGTTGGGCCTCGGTGAGCAACGGCCAGTCGCCCATGGAACCGCAGTAGACCACGGCGCTCATGCCGGCCTGGATCAGCTCGCGGCCCTTGCGCACCAGGGCGTCGAAGTCTGGCTGGCGCTCGGCGGTGCAGGGAGTCATCAGGGCGGGGATGGTGCCGGTGAAGATGTTGCTGCTCATGGTGTTGCCTCCTGGGCAGAGTAAAGGTATTTCGTATACGAAAGGAAAGAGCCGTAGTCGGCCGTCCGTTTTCCCGTTGTTGGGCGTAACGCCCGGTTCATTGCGCCGGCGAACCGGCGGATTTCAAACTTTCAGGCAGTAGGGTGGATGACGCTTCACCCATCCACCGCTCTGCAATCGTTACGGTGGATGAAAAAAGCGTCATCCACCCTACATATGCGAGCTATCAAAGTTTCAGTTCCACCGGCCAGGTGTCCGAAAGGCGGTAGCCCGTCGGCCAGGGGTCGCTCGGGTCGAGCAGGTGCTGGTGAGTGCCGGTGATCCACGCGCGGCCGGACAGGCAGGGGTAGATCGCCTGACGGCCGGCGACTTCGGTCAGCGAGTCGATGCGGCAATGGAACTCGGAGCCGATGATCGAACGGCCGATGAAGCGCTCGCCCACCGCCAACTGGCCCTTGGCATGCAGCACCGCCATGCGCGCCGAACAACCGGTGCCGCAGGGCGAACGGTCGATCTTGCCGGGGCGGATGACCACCGCATTGGCGCCTGTGGCGATGCCGTGCTCGTGCACCACCGGGGCGGCGATCTGGCAGAAGGAGATATGGCGCCAGTCCGGGTTCAGCGGGTGCAGGAAACCGAGCTGTTCGTTGGCCGCCTGGGTGATGCGCAGGCCCACGGCGACCAGGTCGGCCGCTTCATCGGCCTGGATGGCGAAACCCAGGTGGCGCGCATCGGCGATGACGAAGCTGTCGCCACCGTAGGCGGTATCGACCTGCAGCGAACCCAGGCCTTCCACCTCGATCCAGGCGTCGAGCTGGTCGGCGAAGGAGGGGACGTTCTTCACTTCGACCCGTTCGGCCTTGCCGTCACGACAATCGGCGACCACTTCCACCAGGCCGCCGGGTGCTTCCAGGGTCAGCCGGGTCTGCGGCTCGGTCATCGGCAGGATGCCGCTGTCGAGCAGCACGGTGGCCACGCACAGCGAGTTGGAGCCGGACATCGGCGGCACATCGGCGGGTTCCATGATGATCCAGCCCATCTGCGCTTTCGGATCCTTCGCCGGCACCAGCAGGTTGACGTGGCGGAACACCCCGCCGCGCGGTTCGTTGAGCACGAAGTGGCGCAGGAAATCATCCTGCGCGATCCAGCGCGACTGCTGCCACAGGGTCTCCCCGGGTGGTGGCGCGACACCGCCGACGATGACGTCGCCGACTTCACCTTCGGCATGGCAGCTGACCACATGGATGACTTTGCTCGAGCGCATTACCCGGCCCCTCTCTAAAAATCTTATAAATCCGTAGGATGGGTGTAACCCATCGGCTGTTGATGGGTTACACCTGCGCGGCCCGACCCATCCTACGGTTCGTTTGCGGCGCAGCGCTTAATGAACCGATTTGAGAAAGTCGGCGGTTTCCGGCTTCTGCGGGTTGCCGATCACCTGATCCGGGGTGCCGATCTCGTGCACCAGGCCGTTGCGGAAGAACGCCACGCGGTCGGACACGTCACGGGCGAAACGGATCTCGTGGGTCACCAGCACCATGGTCATGCCGTCTTCGGCGAGCATGCGCATGGTGTCCAGCACCTCGCCGACCAGTTGCGGGTCGAGGGCGCTGGTGGCCTCGTCGAACAGCATGTAGTCGGGGCTCATGGCCAGGGCGCGGGCGATGGCCATGCGCTGCTGCTGGCCACCGGAGAGCTTGCCGGGGAATACCTTGAGCTTGTCGGCCAGGCCGACATGGGTCAGTTGCTGCACGGCGATGGCCTCGGCTTCCTGCTTGCTCAGGCCGAGCACCTTGCGCGGCGCCAGCATGACGTTCTCCAGCACGGTCAGGTGCGGAAAGGCGTTCCACTGCTGGAAGACGATGCCGATCTTCTGCCGCAGCTTGTTGATATCGGTGCCCGGCGCATGCACTTCGGTACCGTCGACGCGGATGCTGCCGCTCTTGATCGACTCCAGGCCGTTGATGCACATCAGCAGGGTCGATTTGCCGGAGCCGGAGCCGCCGATGATCGACACCACCTCGCCCTTGTTCACGGTCAGGCTGACGCCCTTGATCACTTCGAGGTCGCCGAAGGATTTGTGTACGTTGTCGATCTCAATCATTTTCCTGCCACCTTCTTTCCAGACGGGCGCCCAGGCGAGCGACCACCAGGCTCATGACGTAGTAGATGAGGCCGGCGATGCACAGCACCAGCAGCGGCTCTTGAATGCGCGTGACGATGGTCTGCGAGGCGCGCAGCAGCTCGACGATGCCGATCCACATCACCAGCGCGGTGTCCTTCATCACGCTCAGCACCAGGTTCAACCAGCCGGGGAAGGCCACCCGCGTGGCCATCGGCAGGACGATGTAGCGCAGATCCTGCATATAGCTCAGGCCCAGGGAACGGCTGGCGCGACGCAGGGTGAACGGCACCGAGAGCACGCCGCTGCGCACGATCTCGGTGAAGTAGGCGGCGGCGTAGATGCCGAGCACGATGCAGCCCACTGCGAAGGCGCTGATATCGATGCCGGCGATGCTCTTGAACGAATTGAACAGCACGAACTGGATCAGCAGCGGCACGCTGCGGAACACGTCGAGCAGCCAGGCCAGCGGCAGGCTCGTGCGTGGCAGCAGGGCGCGCAGCAGGCCGAACAGCAGGCCGGCGAAGGAGCCCAGCAGGATGGCCCAGAAGGTCAGCTGCAGGGTGACCCAGGCGCCCTCGAGCAGAAAGAGGAAATCGTTCCAGGTGAAGCTGGTATCGAACATGGTGAGCGCTTCCTCAGTAACGGAACAGGCGCCAGGCCAGCAGCCGGGCTACCGCTACGATCGCCTTGGCGATCAGGTAATACAGCACCGCCGCGATGGCGAAGAACTCGAAGGTGCGGAAGGTCTTGACGTTGTAGTCCTGGGTCACCCCGGTGAGGTCGTTGTTGAGGCCGACGATCACCCCCAGGGAGGTCATCAGCACGGCCCAGACCATCTGGTTGGTCAGCGGGTAGAAGACGATGCGCAGCAACTGCGGCACGACGATCAGGCGGTAGGCCTGGAAGGCACTCATGCCCAGCGAGCGGGCCGCCCGCACCTGGGTGTCGGGCACCGCCTTGAGGCCGCCGCGGAAGTTCTCCGCCAGGTAGCCGGCGTTGTTGAAGGTGATGCCGGCCAGCAGGGCGACCCAGGAGCTGACGTGCAGGCCCAGGGAGCCCAGGCCGAAATAGAGGATGTAGATCTGGAACAGCGACGGCGTGTTGCGGGCGATGGACACCCAGCCGTTGGCGAAGCCGCGGGCCAGTGGATTCTTCACTTCGCGCAGCACCGTCAGGGCCAGGGCGATGAGCACGCCGAAGATCATCGACAGGGCGGCCGTCTCGAAGGTCACCCAGGCCCCGGCGAGCATGTCCGGCAGGGCCCTGAACGCCTGGCGCCAATGGAAGGTGTAATCAAACATGCGTGGCGATCTCCACAGGGGAAGCGGGTTGCAGCCAGTCCGGCAGGCGGCCGCTGGCCTGGCCCGAGCAGGCGGTGTCGACGCACTCGGCCAGGCTGGCGAAGTGCACCGCACGGCCGACCAGCCCCGGCGCGTAGTGGGCGTATTTGCCCGAATTGGTCATCAGCGTGCGGCAGTGGGTCGGCACCACCGGCTCGCCGAGCATGCACCAGCAGGTATCGGTCACCAGGGTCGCGCCGAAGGCTTCCAGCACGGTCAGGTGACCGGCGGCGCGAGCCTGCTCGAGAATCGCCCGACCGCAGGTGATCACCAGGCTCACCTCGGCATGCTTGCTGCGGCCCTGGCAAAGTGTGGCCAGGCGGGCGAATTCGCTCAGCGAGAAATGCGGGTTGCCCAGGGCGATCAGGCCGACTTCGGTCTCGCTGGCGCTGTTGAGTTCGTCCCAACTGCGGCGCAGATCGTCGAGGCTGATCCGCTCCGTGCGGGGCGGCGGCGAGTTGTGGATAACGTGCTCCGGTTGCAAGGCTTCCGGGGTAACGCCGGCGATATGAAACAGCGGCGCGGCCGAGCTGGTGGCGAAGGCGGCGCCGAAGGCCTTGAGGTCGTCCAGATCCGGCCGAGCATTTTCCAGGCCGCGCACCAGTGGAATATGGCTGCCGCAGAGCAGGCCGACGTGGTAGCCGAGCAGCGGGTAGAAGGCATCGTCCAGCCCGGCGAGCGCCGGCAGCTCGACCTGCAGGCTGGCCAGACGCTGTTCGTCGAGGTGACAGCCGACCCTGGGCGCGCGGCCGGTGAGGGCGATGCAGATATCCAGGTAGTCCGGGTATTTCAGGGTGCGCGCGCCGAGCACGCTATTGGCGTAGACCACCGCATTGGATTCGGCCCAGACGATCTGCTCGCCCTCGACTGGCGCGCTGTCCAGCAGGTAGGGCGCGCAGGTGAAACTGAGCTGCGCACCCATGGCCATATAGGCATCGCCGAGCGCGCTGGCCGGTTCGCCGAATGCGGCATCAATGCCCAGGGCGCGCCAGCGGCGCTGATCCACGGAAATCGAGTTGAGGGTGGTCGGTACCCGTACCTTGGCGCCCCAGGCCACCAACTGTTCGGCGAAGCGCAGGCTGGCCGGGCCGGTGTAGATGCAGCCGTCGATATGCGCCTGGCTGACATCCAGCAACTCGCGGGCACCCTGCAGCTCGGCCATGCGCAGCACCAGTTGCATGGCGATCTGCGCGGCCTTGCCATGAGCGCCATCGAGCAGGGCTCGGTCACCTTCATTGAGGTGCAACGCGGTACTGAACGGTCGTTGTTCGCGTAGCGACGCCACCGTAGTCGGTCGGGCATCGGCGGGACGTTGTGGATAAAGTGTCAGGCGCTCGCCCTCCAGGCGCGCATAGGCCTGGCCACGCAGGCGGGAGAAGGCGTCGTGGCCGATGCTCAATACGGCGATAGAGCGCTGGAACAGCAGCTCGGCCACCAGCACGCCAAGGGTCAGAATCTCATCGGCCTCGGCCAGCACCAGAGCGGTCGGTGCGTGCTCGCCGCTGAGCAGCTCCATCATCACGCTGCTGCCGGTGCAGGAGCCGCGGCCGCTGGGAATCGCCAGCACGCGGCCGGCGAGGTTCTGTCCGCTGAGTGGGTGGTGACGGTCGATCACCTCGCCGGTGAATGGATCGACGCCGCCCCAGAAGCTCAGGCCCATCTCGGCGAACAGCAACTCACCCTCGGTGCAGCCGGCGACCAGGCTGCGGCCCTGGAGGGCGCAGGCGTCGGGGCTGAGCGAGGTGGGTTCCACGGCTGCTGGCATCGATGAGCTCCAGATAGGAATAAGGTCGAGCGTTGTTCCGGTTAGGTGTTGCCGACGTAGGATGGGTTAGCGGCGCTATGCCTCGCAATCTCAGACGCCGTTCCCTCGGCGCGCCGCGTAACCCACCAAGCGATAGTCGGCGTTGCGACCATGGTGGTCAGATCAGTAATACACGCCCGGCACGGTCAGGTTGGCCGGCTTGATGTCGTCGCCGACCCACTTCTTCCACAGCTCTTCGTAACGGCCGCTGCGCACCTGCTGGTTGACGAACAGGTTGAGATAATTGATCAGGCCATACTCGTCGCGCTTGGCCGCCAGGGACACGTAGTCGACGACATAGGGCGCATCACCGACCACTTTCAGGCCCTTGTACTTGCCGGACTGGAGCGTAGCGGCGGCGACCGTGTTGGTCACCACGGTGGCGGCGATATGGCCCTGGGCGACGGCGAGGATGGTGTCGTTCTGCGACTGGTAGGCGCGGAAGCTGCCGCCACCCCAGGCCTTGACGTCCTTCTCCAGGGCGATGGCCTCGTAGGTACCGCTGGTGTTGCCCACCGGCTTGCCCTTGAGGTCTTGGTAACCGTTGATGCCGGTGTCTTCGCGGGTCAGCACGACCATCTGGAAGGCGAAGTAGGGCACGGTCATGCCCACGGTCTTGGCCCGCTCCAGGGTGTCCGAGGTGGAGGCGACGATCACGTCGGCGCGACCGGATACCAGGGCCGGGATACGATCGGGGAAGGGCGTCTCGACCACTTCGGCATCGACGCCGAGGACTTTCGCCAGGTCGTTGCAATAGTCGACGTCGAAGCCGATCGGCTGGTTCTTGTCGTCACGCGAGCCCATCGGCGGGAAGTCCAGGGTCACGGCGCAGCGCAGCTTGCCGGACTCGATGATCGAGTCGAGTTTGTCGGCGTGTGCGGTGCCGATCAGGGTGGTGCTGAGTACTGCGCTGAGGGCTACGGCAAAAGCGGGGTTTTTCATAGGGGCCTCGAAAGTGTGCAGACAAAAAACGTTATAGGAGATTTCGTATACGATATTTCATATGCAACAGCTATGCCTGTTCCCTGCCTCATCGCTGAGCGGCCCAGGGGACGAGGGATGGAGGACGGAATCGCTGGAGCGCGCGCGACTCGCCGCAAGCGGGGGTGTTACATAAGGGAGCGTTGTATCAGTTCGGGCGCCCCGTTTTGGAACGCCGGCGGCTCTCAGAAGCTGTTCACGATCTTTGCAGGCAAATGGACGGCAGCAAGGCGATAGCAGACTCTCGTAGGATGGGTGAAACCCATCGGCGATTGATGGGTTTCACCCATCCTACAGGCTGGAGGCTGAACGAGAAGCAGACCGCATAGGCTCTTTCGTCCAGCTTTCCAGCCTCAAGCGTTTTTGATCGAAGGCCGAAGGCCGCTTCCGCCTGTTTGCAGTCATCGCAAGCAACCTATCGACTAAAGATCGTGAACAGGCGCTCAGTCCCGGTGCGAGTCGCGGAACTGGCTCGGGGTCAGGCCGGTGAGGGCGCGGAACTGGCGGCTGAAGGCGCTGTGGTCGGTATAGCCGCAGCGTAGCGCGATCTCGGTGATCGGCAGCGGCTGCAGCAGCAACCGGCTGGCTTCGCCGAGACGGGCCTTGTGAATCATCTGCCTGGGCGTGAGCTGGAAGATGCGTTTGCAGTGGCGCTCCAGCTGGGCCACCGAGAGCCCGGCCAGGGCGGTCAGTTCGGCCAGGCTGATGGGCCGGGCGAAGTGCTCGCGGATATGGGCGTCCACCGCCGCCAGCCTGTGGTAGGCCGGGTGGCTGGATTGCGGCAGTTGCAGGTCGCGGGAAATCCCGGCCACGCCGATGATCGCGCCGCCGGGGTCGCGCAGGGCCAGCTTGTGGGTCAGGCACCAGACCGGCTGGTTGCCGTAGTAGAGGTGCAGTTCCAGTTGATCGCTGAGCTGTCCGCCGTCTCGCAGCAGGCGCCGATCCTGCTCGGTGTACGACGGGCCGAAACGGGCGGGGAATACCTGTTCGGCGGTGAGGCCCAGCAGGTCGGCCTTGTGCTTCATGCCGCAACGCTGGGCCAGCGTCTGGTTGACCAGCGCGTAGCGGGCCTGGGCGTCCTTGATGAAGAACACCACGTCGGGCAAGGCATCGAACAAGGGTTCGATCTGCCTGAGGCTGTCGATCAGGCTCGGCAGGTCATGGTGGCGGGCGGTAGGCAGCAGGGTGTGCATGATGGAAAAGGCGCGCTGGTCAGGTAGCCACGCAGCCTAACGCGTTGCTGACAGGCAGGAAAATGTACCACCTGGTTAATTTACAGGTGCGATTGGTTCCATTTCGGTGCACACTGACACCATACAAAATATTACAAACAGTACCGTTGGCTATGCTTGCCATAGCGGCGTCGATACTGCGTCTTCGTGTCTGTAAAAAAACGGGATGGAACCATGAATGATGGTAAAGGCGCCTCGCGTGGCGCACATGCACTGCTGCTGATCGTCGGTGTGCTGATCGCCCTGGCGGGCCTGGCGCTGGTGGTCGGCGGTGGCTACCTGGCGACCCTGGGCGGCAGCTGGTACTTCCTGATCATGGGGGTGGCCGTACTGGCCAGCGGTGCCTTGATCGCGAGGCGCAAGACCCAGGGCGCCTGGCTGTTCGCCGCCGCACTGCTCGGCACCCTGGTCTGGGCGCTGGCGGATGTCGGCCTGGTGTTCTGGCCGCTGTTCTCGCGGCTGTTCACCTTTGGCGCAATCGCCCTGGTCGTCGCGCTGATCTATCCGACGCTCAAGCGGGCCGCCGGTGGCAGCGGCGGACGTGGCGCCTATGGCCTGGCGGGTGTGCTGGGCGTGGCGCTGCTCGCGGGTTTCGCCGCCACCTTCGTGCCCCATCCCACCGTGGTGGCGACGGGCGACGGTCCGGCGCCGACGCCGGTCGACCCCGAACAGGCGCAGCAGAACTGGGAACACTATGGCAACAGCGCTGGCGGCAGCCGCTTCGCGGCGCTGGACCAGATCAGCCGCGCCAACGTCAAGGACCTCGAGGTCGCCTGGACCTACAACACCGGTGACATCGCGCAGAGCAACGGCAATGGCGCCGAGGATCAGCTCACGCCGCTGCAGGTCGGCGACAAGGTCTTCCTGTGCACGCCGCACAACAATCTCATCGCCCTCGATGCCGACACCGGGCGCGAGCTGTGGAAGAACGAGATCAACGCCCAGTCTTCGGTGTGGCAACGTTGCCGTGGCCTGGCCTACTTCGACGCCGACGCGCCGTTGCAGCAGCCCAGCGCGGCGGGCGCCGCCCCGGTGCCGAGCGTGGCGCTGGCCGAAGGCGCCAACTGTCGCCGTCGCCTGCTGACCAACACCATCGATGCCCGCCTGATCGCGGTCGACGCCGATACCGGCGAGCTGTGCCAGGGCTTCGGCGACAACGGCCAGGTCGACCTCAAGGCCGGCCTGGGCGATGCGCCCGATCCTTTCTACCAGCTCACCTCGCCGCCGCTGTTGGCCGGCACCACCGTGGTGGTCGGTGGGCGCGTGGCCGACAATGTGCAGACCGATATGCCGGGCGGTGTGATCCGTGGTTTCGATGTGGTCACTGGCGCCATGCGCTGGGCCTTCGACCCGGGCAACCCCGAGGAGCGTCAGGCACCGGCCGATGGCCAGAGCTACGTGCGCAGCACGCCGAACTCCTGGGCGCCGATGTCCTACGATCCGGCGCTGAACACCGTGTTCCTGCCCATGGGCAGTCCGTCCACCGACCTCTATGGTGCCGAGCGCACCGCGCTGAACCACAAGTACGGCGCCTCCATACTGGCGCTGGATGCCAGCACCGGCGCGGAGAAATGGGTCTACCAGACGGTGCACAACGACCTCTGGGACTTCGACCTGCCGATGCAGCCCAGCCTGATCGACTTCCCCAAGGCGGACGGCAGCAAGGTGCCGGCCGTGGTGATCGGCACCAAGGCCGGGCAGATCTACGTGCTCGACCGGGCTACCGGCCAGCCGCTGACCGCGGTCGAGGAAGTGGCGGTCAAGGGCGCGGACATTGCCGGCGAGCAGTATGCGCACAAGCAGCCGCTGTCGGTGGGCATGCCACAGATCGGCGCGCAGCGTCTGACCGAATCGGACATGTGGGGCGCCACGCCCTTCGACCAGATGCTGTGCCGCATCGGCTTCAAACAGATGCGCTATGAAGGCCTGTACACCGCACCGGGCACCGATTTGTCGCTGAGCTTCCCTGGCTCTCTGGGCGGGATGAACTGGGGCGGTCTGTCCACCGACCCGGTCAACGACTACATCTTCGTCAACGACATGCGCCTGGGCCTGTGGGTGCAGATGATCCCGGCGACCACCCAGGGCGAGGCTTCGTCGGGCGGCGAAGCCGTCAATACCGGTATGGGCGCGGTACCGCTCAAGGGCACGCCCTACGCGGTCAACAAGAACCGCTTCCTGTCGGCGGCAGGCATTCCCTGCCAGGCGCCGCCGTTCGGCACGCTCACCGCCATCGACATGAAAACCCAGAAGATCGCCTGGCAAGTGCCGGTTGGCACGGTCGAAGACACCGGCCCGCTGGGCATCAAGATGCACCTGCCGATGCCGATCGGCATGCCGACCCTGGGCGGTTCCCTGGTCACCCAGTCCGGCCTGGTGTTCTTCGCCGGTACCCAGGATTACTACCTGCGCGCCTTCGATAGCGGTACCGGCAAGGAAATCTGGAAGCAGCGCCTGCCGGTGGGCAGCCAGGGCACGCCGATGACCTATGTCTCGCCGAAGACCGGCAAGCAGTACATCGTGCTGACCGCCGGCGGTGCACGGCAGTCGCCGGACCGTGGCGATTACGTGATCGCCTATGCATTGCCGTAAGCACATCTAGCTGGCGCTGCAGCCGAGGCCGTGTCCCTGCGAGGGATGCGGCCTTTTTTCTGCCTGTCATGCAGGGAGGTGATCACTCTGTTAGCTGCGCCATGGGAGCCGTCTCCGCGTCTTCGACGCAGCGCTGTCGCGCAGCAAACAGACCGTAGGATGGGTCGGGCCGCGTAGGTGGCAACCCATCAATATTCCGATGGGTTGCCACCCATCCTACGCGGCACGCCCTTCATGCATTTTTTACACTATTATAAATCAATGGGTTACCTGATGTTTGATGGGAAGGTCTTCAGCCGCGACGCTCCATTACCACCGATCGCCGCTAAAGCGCCTCCCACGATCGCGAGCTCACGGTGAGCCACCGCCAGCGCATTCTTAGTCAGAGAGGCCAGGATCTACAGGCATGCGGCGACGCTGGATTGTGCTACATGCGGAGGGGGAAAGGGCTGAACGCCAGAAAGCAGAAAGGGGAGCCGGAGCTCCCCCAATTCTTGTCGGTATCATCGTTCTTGTTAGTGCTCGGCCCATTGTTCTTGTTTTGGCCGCAGCTCCCAGAGGGGAGCCAAGAGCGAACGGATTTGTTTGGACGCTGATATTGCCGTGATCCTGAGATCCAACCAGTTCTGCCGCTGCTTCGAAGCAGTTTTATTGTTCTTGAGCCGGTTGCGGTACGAGCCCGAGGGCGTTCCTCTCCAAAGAAATCAGTTAGCTGCGCCTCCCGCGATCTTGTCTTTTTTGTGCTGGAGTCGTGATGTCTTGTTTTTGTTATTGGGTACGTCTTGTTATTTTTGTTGTGCGACAGAGAAAGCATATCCTGTGCCAATTTAAAAATTACCTTACTTTTCAATTACTTGATTTTTTCCGGGTATTTCCGTGGGCTCGATCGGGCAGGTAAAGCGTTACCGCTCTACCCGATTTGTTACCGTTGCGCGCACAGGGATGTTGCGGCGGCCTGGAGGGTGGCCATCCGGGATGGCCGGCGATTTCTCATTGCACTGCCTGTTCCGTCTGTTGCGCGGCTTCCAGGTGCAGCAGGGTTTCGATGCGCGTCGGGGCGAACGGCGGTCGTGGTGGGGCGGGCTGCCAGCCGAACAGCTGCTGTGCGGCGCCAGCGCAGATACGGCCCTGGCAGGCGCCCATGCCGCAGCGTGTGGCCAGCTTGGCTTCACGCCAGTTGTCGTGCGCGGCCACGGCGGCATAGGGCACGTCTTCGCAGCGACACAGCAGCGTATCCGGCTCGGCCAGGCGCTTGAGTGCCGGGTCCAGCGCGAAGGTCTGGCGCAACGCCGCGGCGAAACGCTGCCAGCGCTGGCGCCTGGGCCACAGGCGCTGCGCGGCGGCGCGCTCGCCCACCGCGGCATGCCCGGCGATGGCGCCTTCGACCAGCGCCAGCTCGCTGCCGCCGAAACCGGTGCATTCTCCCGCGGCATACAGGCCCGCGACGCTGGTGGCCTGCCAGGTGTCCACGGCGATGGCGCTGTCGCTCAGGCGGCAACCCAGCGCCTGGCCGAGCTGCACATTGGCGATCAGGCCGAAACCGCAGGCCAGGCGCTCGCACTCCAGCTCCACGTCCTGCCCGTTGTGCCGCAGGCGCACGCCCTCCAGGCGCTCATGCCCCAGCGCGGCGACCACATGGCTGGCGCTGCGGTAACCGCTGTCGAACAGGCCGAAGGATTGCAGCAGCTTGTGCGGCCAGCGCGGCAACTGGGCGGCGAAGGCGGCCAGCGCGCCGAGCGGGGCCTGCTCGGCGATGCGCAGCACGCGGCCGCCATGCTGCTTCGCCGTGGCCGCGCTGGCCAGCAGCAGCGGGCCGCTGCCGGCGATGACGATGCGTTGCCCC
Organism: Phytopseudomonas dryadis; assembly: GCF_004327355.1. GTDB lineage: Bacteria > Pseudomonadota > Gammaproteobacteria > Pseudomonadales > Pseudomonadaceae > Aquipseudomonas > Aquipseudomonas dryadis. Next base: position 18,945 of record NZ_QJUM01000038.1, on the reverse strand, counting down.
GCTACCGGCAGGCCGCCCTTGATCAGTGCCTGCAGGCCGCCGGCGCCGGTAACGCCGGGTAGCGTCCAGCCGGGGAAGGGCAGCAACAGCTCGCGCGCCCCGGTGCACAGGATCAGCCGCTGGTAGTCGATCACCCAGCCACGCTCGGGACTTTCCACCAGCAGTGCGCGGCTACCCGCCTGGGCGACCACCCGGGTGGCGGCATGGCGCTGGATGTTGGCGTGGTTCTCCACGGCTTCGCGCATGCGCCGGGCCTGCGCGGGCAGCCTGGCCTGGGCGCCGTCGCGCCAGATCTGTCCGCCGGGCAGGGGGTTGTCGTCGAGCAGGACGATGCGGGCGCCGCTGCCGGCCGCCGCCAGGGCTGCTGCAAGGCCGGCGGGGCCGGCGCCGATGATGAGGATGTCCGCGTGTTGGTTCATGGTCGGGTCTGCACCTGCATGCCGTCGCGGCACAGGGTCTGGCAGGCCAGGCGGCGCATGCCGTCGATGGTCACCCGGCATTCCTGGCAGACCCCCATGCCGCACAGCGGGGCGCGGCGCTGCCCGTTCACCGAGGTGCGGCTGCTGCCATCGCCGCCCAGGGCCAGGGCGGCGGCCACCGTGGTACCCGGCGCCACGCGCAGCGGCCGGCCGTCGAGCTGCAGATCAGGCATGGGCGGGTTCTCCGAGGTAGCGGCCGGGCGCATAGGCGGCAGCCGGCAGGGGTGGGTGTTCGCCGAACAGCAGGGCGCCGAGCAGATCGGCGGTGCCCGGCGCAGCGGTGACGCCGAGGCCTTCGTGCCCCACCGCCAGCCACAGGCCGGGCTGCTGCGGGTGTTCGCCGATCAGCGGCATGCCATCCGGCGTGGCGGCGCGGAAGCCGGCCCAGGCGCGGATGCCGTTGAGCTGCGCCAGCCCCGGCGCGTAATCGACGGCGCGCTTGAGCATCTTCGCCAGTAGCCAGCCTTCGACCTGCGGGTCGTCGGTATCGAACTGGCGCGAGGTGCCGATGAACAGCTGCCCCGTGGGCCGTGGCTGGATGTTGCAGGCCACCGAGGGGCCGCTGGCGTTGTGCACGCTGGTGACATAACCCAGTTCGGTGATGGTGTGGGTGACCCGCTGCGGATAGCGGTCGGTGATCAGCAGGTGGCCCTTTTTCGGCTCGATGGGCAGTTCCGGGCACAGCTCCACGGCCTGGATGCCGTTGGCCAGCACCACGGCATCGGCGCTCAGCCACTGGCCGTCGTCCAGGCGCAGGCGCTTGCCATCCAGCTCCACCACCCGTCCGCGACGTTGCGCGATGCGTGGGTCGTCGAGCAGCCAGCGCGCGGTATTCGGCGCATAGAGGATGCCGTCGTCGGGCAGGCGCAGGGCGCCATCGAGGCCGTCGCGCAGGATCGGCTCCAGCGCCTGCAGGGCATGGCCGGGCACCAGTTCGCAGGCGACGCCTTCGGCGCGCAGGTTGGCGAACTTGCTTTCGGCCACGGCCATTTCCTCGCCATTGGCCGCCAGCCACAGGGTGCCGTTGCCGCGGTAGGCGCAGTTGTCCGGCAACTGCGGGCCGAGCTCGCGCCAGCGCCGTACCGAGTAGCGGCTGATGTCCAGCTCGGCCTGGTTGTCGTCGAGTACCAGCAAGTGGCCCATGCCGGCGGCCGTGGCGCCGTGCAGGCCGGCATCGATCACCAGCACCTGCTGGCCACGGCGGGCCAGCTCGCGGGCACAGGCGGCGCCGATGATGCCGGCACCGATGACGATGACATCGGCGACCCGCCCGGATCTCACAGGCGGATGCCCCAGGCGAAGGGATCGTCCGCTTCGAGGATCAGCGTGGCTTCGGCGCTGATGTGGGCGCGGCCACGGATGGTCGGGACGATGGTGTCGCCCTGCCACTGGAACGAGCCCTCGAACTGGCTGCCGATCACGCTGGCCTGGCGCCAGACCTCGCCGGGCTGCAGCTTGCCGTCGGCGGCCAGGCAGGCCAGCTTGGCGCTGGTGCCGGTGCCGCAGGGGGAACGGTCGTAGGCCTTGCCAGGGCAGAGCACGAAATTTCGACTGTCCGCTTCATCGTCGTCCGCGAACAGCTCGATATGGTCGATCAGGCCGCCGTCCTCGCCACGCACGCCCTGAGCCTCCAGGGCTTGCTGCACGGCATAGGTATAGGCGGTCAGGGTTTCGACGTTGTCGCCGGCGATGCGCTGGCCATGCTCGGCGATCAGGAAGAACCAGTTGCCGCCCCAGGCGATATCGCCGGTGACCCGGCCATGGCCCGGCACCTCCAGCTCGACGGCCTGGCGATAGCGGTAGGCCGGTACGTTGCGCACGCTCACCGAGCGATCCGCGTGCAAGGTCGCCTCCACCGTGCCCACCGGGGTTTCGATCCTGTGCACGCCCGGGCCGATGCGTCCCAGGTGCGCCAGCGACACCACCAGGCCGATGGTGCCGTGGCCGCACATGCCCAGGTAGCCGGTGTTATTGAAGAAGATGACCCCGGCACAGGCCTGGGGATCGACCGGGGTGCAGAGCAGGGCGCCGACCAGCACGTCGCTACCGCGTGGCTCGAGAATGCAGGCGGCGCGCCAGGCGTCATGCTCGCTGGCCAGGCGTTGCCGGCGCTCGGCCATGCTGCCGGTGCCCAGCTCTGGAAAGCCGCTGGTCACCAGGCGGGTCGGTTCGCCGCCGGTGTGGGAGTCGATAACCTCGATGCGTTTCATGGGAGCTGCGCCTGTAGGCCATTGGGATGGTTACAGAGTGCCGTGGCCGGGTCTATCGGGCTTGAGGGATTTGCATGAGCCGGATGACGAAATCAGCATAGCCTTTAAGGCAGGGGGATTCCATAAGCGGCCGTAACAGAGCGATAGCGGCCTTCGATCAAAAGCGCTTGAGGCTGGAAAGCTGGACGAAAGAGCCTATGCGGTCTGCTTGTCGTTCAGCCTCCAGCCTTTAGCAGGCTGTTGAAAAACTACCTGCGTTGCCATCGCGGCGTTAAAAACAGGCTCAAAATGCTCATTTACAACACGTAAACTCCGCTTTTTCGCCTGTTTTTGCCTTGCGCTGGCTGCCTCGCCAACATTTTTCAACGGCCTGTTAGCGCTCCTATCGGCCGTCCGCTTGCGCCTGTGCGCCGTCTCAGCCTTCTTTCGCGCTGAAGATACCGGCGACAAGACCTGGTTTGCAGTTGATGAACGCCGACGATTGCAGCCAGCGCTTGTCCGGGTAGTACGAAAACATGAATTGCCCGCCCTTGAGGCTGTCCACCACCATACGGGCGACTTCCGGGCGTACGGCCGGGCAGCCCTGGCTGCGGCCGATGCGGCCCTGGGTCTTGATCCAGGCCGGGTTCACGTAGTCGGCGGGATGGATGACGATGGCGCGCTGGCGGGCAAGGTCATTGAAGCCCGGTTCCAGGCCGTCCATGCGCAGCGAGTAGCCGTGCTTGCCGGTGTAGCTTTCCTGGGTGCGGAACAGGCCGATGCTGGACTGGTGGCTGCCTTCGCGGTTGGAGAAGCGGGTGGCGAAGTTGTCGCCGGACTGCTGGCCGTGGGCGACCAGGTCGTGCAGCAGCAGGCGTTTGCTGGTCAGGTCGAAGATCCACAGGCGGCGTTCGCTGGACGGCTTGGAGAAGTCGATGACCGCCAGCCGTTGTGCCGGTACGGCGCCGTTGTTGATGGCGCAACGCATGGCATCGATGGCATGGTTGAGCACCTTGCGCTGCAACGCCGGTGCCTCGGCGGACAGGCTTTCCAGCAGGGGATCGGGCGCCAGGGTGGCGGCCATCAGGGGTGGAGTCGGCAATGCCAGGCAAAGAAAGGCTAAGCAAATCCGCTGAATCGTGGTCATCATTTCAAGTCTCTGAGTTTCGGCCATCGATATGTCGAGCCGACGCCAGGCAATTGCGGGCACAACAAAGCTCGTGATTCTAGCAGCCGGAATCTTCCGACCCGCGGGCGAATCCGACGGGCTGTCATTCACTTTGTCGTAATCTGGAGCGGCGTCTTGTTTTCTCCCACTTCATCCGTTGCCTGGGCGTTGGCCCTGATCGCCCCACTGGCGCTGGCCGATGCCATGCCGCCCAGCCCCCTCGAACAGCAGCTCGCCGAACCCAGCCTGACCTGTGTATCGCCCGCCCTGAACCTTACTGCCAAGGATCGCGAATGGCTGGAGCCCTTCTATCTGCTGCGTGGTTCGCAGCCGGTGTGGAGCGAGGAGAACCTGCCGGGGCTGTTCGCTCAACTGGATGCTCTGGCGGACGACGGCCTCGAGCCGCGGGCCTATCACCTGGAACCGCTGCGTGAGTTGGCGGCGGTCGAGCGGCCCTCGCCGCGCCTGTCGGCGTGCGTCGAAGTGCTGGCCACCACGGCTTATCTGCAGGCATTGCGCGACCTGGCCCATGGGCGGCTGGATCAGGCCCGCGTCGAGCCGCTCTGGCAGCCCGAAGACATGGTCGAACAACCGAGCCAGGCGCCGTTGCTGGCCATCGCCCAGGCCGGCCTGACGGACCCGGCACAGGCCTTCGAGCAGGCGCGCCCGGATTTCAGCCCCTATCGCGCGTTGCGCCAGCGCTATGCCGAGCTGCGCCGCCAGGCGTTGCCGCAGTGGCTGGCGATTCCGGGTGGAACACTGCTGCGTCCTGGCGCGGTGGACGGGCGGGTGCCGCTGCTGGAGCAGCGCCTGCAACTGCACGGCGACCTGTCCCAGGGCGCGCCGGCGCTCGTCGCCGAGGACAGCCCGGTGTACGCCACGGCGCTGGTCGAGGCGGTCAAGGCCTTCCAGCGTAATCACCTGCTCAAGCCCGATGGCATCGTCGGCCCTGGCACGCTGGCCGAACTGAACCGCTCGGCCAGCGAGCGCATGGATCAGCTGCGCATCAACCTGGAACGCCTGCGCTGGCTGTCTCGTGAGCTCGAGCCGACCAGCGTGCTGATCGACGTCGCCGGCGCCGAGGTGATGTTCCTGCGCGACGGTGCCGTGGCCTGGCAGGCGCGTACCCAGGTCGGCCGCCCGGCACGGCCCACGCCGCTGCTGCGTTCGCGTATCACCCACCTGACCCTGAACCCGACCTGGACGATTCCGCCGACCATCCTGCGCGAGGACAAGCTGCCGCAACTGCGCCGCGATGCGGCCGGTTACCTGGCGGCCAACCATATGCGAGTGATCGACTACGACGGCAATACGGTCGACCCGCGCGGCGTCGACTGGGAGCGCCCCGGTCGCGTGATGATCCGCCAGGATGCCGGGCCGCACAGCCCGCTGGGCCGGGTGGCGATCCGCTTCCCCAATCCCTTCTCGGTGTACCTGCACGACACGCCGAGCCAGCGCCTGTTCGACAACCTGCCGCGGTTGTTCAGCTCGGGTTGCGTGCGCATCGAGCGGGTAACCGAACTGGTCGATCAGCTACTCGCCGAAGCCACACCCGCCGAGCGCGCGCGTATCGCCAGGCAGTGGGAAAGTGGTCGCACGCTGCGCGCCGATCTGCCGCGACCAGTGCCGATCCTCATGGCCTACTGGACGGCGCAGGTTGGCGGTGACGGGCAACTGCAGTTCCGCCCGGACATCTACGGCCACGATGCGCGCCTGCTCAAGGCGCTGGAGGCTTCCAACCGGATCTAGGCTGAGGTGCCACAAGCCACAAGCCACAAGCCACAAGCGAGAGGCTGAGGCGTTGCGCATGACTCGCTGCTAGGTCGTAGGATGGTCGGCCTGACTCCTGAAGAGCCCCTCTCCCCAGCCCTCTCCCGGAGGGAGAGGGAGCAGACTCGTGGTGGTTCCGGGGCTTGTGCCGGCATCGAGTCTTTCGCGCCCCCTTGTCTGCCGGATTCAGGCGGGGCCTGCTTTGCTCCCCTCGCCCTCCGGGAGAGGGGCGAAGTGCACGCGGTATTCCTTCTCACAAGCGCTCCCCGATCCCCCCGAGCGGCCGCTATCGCCCAGCGGTTCAGCGATGTTCCGGCAGGTGCTCGTAGAGGGTGCGGCAGACGCCGATGATGTGTTCGTCGAGCAGGGTGACGGCTCGTTCTATGTCGCGGGCGCGGCAGGCGGCGATGATCTCGCGGTGTTCGCGATCGGCGCGGTCCTTGCCTTCGGAAAGACTCATCTGCAGGCGCAGGTAGCGTTCCAGCTTGTCGTGGATGGAGCGGATCAGGTTCACCAGGAACGGCCGTTGTGCCGGCTCGTACAGGCAGGCATGCAGTTGCCAGTTCAGTTCGGCCCAGCGGCCGATGTTGTCTTCGCCGATGAACTCCTCGCAGATGCGTTCGGCACGGGCGAAGGTTTCCTCGGTCATATTGGGAATGGCCAGGCGCAGCGCCTTGTCCTCGAGCAGGATGCGCACCTCGAACATCTGCGCCAGCTCGGGTTCGGAAATGCGCGTGACCACCGCGCCCTTGTTGCGCTGGAACACCACCAGCCCCTCGGCCTCCAGGCGCTTGAGGGCCTCGCGCACGGGGATCTTGCTGACGTTGAACAGCTTGGCGATGTCGTCCTGACGCACCGGCTCGTCTTCGGCGAAATGCCCGGCGACGATGGCCTCGCGCAGGTGCTTGGTGATGACCTCCGAGGCGGAGGGCGCGATACCCAGATTGGGTGCATTGAATCGAGGTAGGGGCACGCGGTTGCACCGAATGGAAGAGGGTTTTTGGATATCATATACGAAACCGTCAGGGCGGATTCGTCGCGCCGCTGAAATGCTCGGCGAGGGCGCCGATCTGCGCGCGCTGGTTGCGCACGAAGGCGAAGAACGCCTGCGCCACCGGCGACAGGTACTTGCTCCGCGGATGCACCACGCACCAGCTGCGCAGCAGCGGCAGCTCGACCACCGGCAGCTCGCGCAGCACGCCCATCTGCAGTTCGCGACGTACCGCATGGCGCGGCAGCAGCGCCAGGCCCAGGCCGGCGATCACCCCCTCGCGCTGCCCTTCCATGGAGCCGACTTCCTGGGTCTGGGCGAAATGCGCGCGTTTCTGGTGGCAATACTCCTCGCAGGCCCGGCGCGTGCCGGAGCCGGGCTCGCGCACCAGCAGCGGCCAGGCGCTCAGGTCCTGCAGGTGCAGCGTGGTTCGCGCGCACAGTGGATGTTCCGGCGGCGCCACGGCGATGATCGGGTTGTTGAGAAAGGGCAGGAATTCCAGGGCCATGTCCGCCGGCACCTGGGACATGATCAACAGGTCGTCGCGGTTGGCGCTCAGGCGCCTGACCGCCTGGGCGTGGTTGACCACCGTCAGTTGCAGGCTGACTTCCGGGTGTTCGCGGCGAAAGGCGGCGAACAGGTGGGGCATGAAATACTTGGCGCTGGACTCGATCGCCAGGCTCAACTGGCCCTGCAGCGAACCCTGCAGATCCGCCAGCTGCATGTCCAGGCTCTCCAGGCGGCCGAAGATGTCGGCGCTGGCGCGCTGCAGCGCTTCGGCCGCCTCGGTCAGGTACAGCTTCTTGCCCACGTAGTCGAACAGCGGCTGGCCGAGCAGCTCCTCGAGCTGGCGAATCTGCAGGCTGACCGCCGGCTGGGTCAGGGACATTTCCTCGGCGGCGCGGCTGTACGAGCGGTTGTCGCACACCGAGCGGAATACCTGGAGCTGACGGAATGTCATACGCAGCAATGACTTGCGGATTTTCTTCACTCCTTTGGCGATGGCTTTCGGGCAAGTATAAGGTTTTGCTAATGCCTGACCCAATAATTATTGATTTTGGTTAATCCATCAGCGGGCGTAGGGTGAAGCGCAAGGCCATCGCGGCCATACGCCGACCCGCATCGGGTCGCCTGTTCACGTGATCGAGGATGCTGGTTCGTGATCAAGAAAATCCTGATAGCCAACCGCGGCGAGATCGCCGTGCGCATCGTGCGGGCCTGCGCCGAGATGGGCATCCGTTCGGTGGCCATCTACTCGGACGCCGATCGCCATGCCCTGCACGTCAAGCGCGCCGACGAGGCCTACGGCATCGGCGACGATCCCCTGGCCGGCTACCTCAACCCGCGCAAGCTGGTGAATCTGGCCGTGGAAACCGGTTGCGACGCGCTGCATCCCGGCTACGGCTTTCTCTCCGAGAACGCCGAGCTGGCGGAAATCTGCGCCACCCGCGGGATCAGGTTCATCGGCCCGAGTGCCGAGGTGATCCGCCGCATGGGCGACAAGACCGAAGCGCGGCGCAGCATGATCAAGGCCGGCGTGCCGGTAACGCCGGGCACCGAGGGAAATGTTGCGGGTATCGAGGAGGCGCTGCGCGAAGGCGACCGTATCGGTTATCCGGTGATGCTCAAGGCCACGTCCGGTGGCGGTGGCCGCGGCATCCGGCGCTGCAACAGCCGTGAGGAACTGGAGCAGGCTTTCCCGCGGGTGATTTCCGAGGCGACCAAGGCCTTCGGTTCGGCCGAGGTGTTCCTCGAGAAGTGCATCGTCAACCCCAAGCACATCGAGGCGCAGATCCTCGCCGACAGCCACGGCAATACCGTGCACCTGTACGAGCGCGACTGCTCGATCCAGCGGCGTAACCAGAAGCTCATCGAGATCGCCCCCAGCCCGCAACTGACGCCCGAGCAGCGCGCCTATATCGGCGACCTCGCCGTGCGCGCCGCCCAGGCGGTGGGCTACGAGAATGCCGGTACCGTGGAGTTCCTGCTCGCCGAGGGCGAGGTGTACTTCATGGAGATGAACACCCGGGTGCAGGTGGAGCACACCATCACCGAGGAAATCACCGGCATCGACATCGTCCGCGAGCAGATCCGTATCGCCTCCGGTCTGCCGCTGTCGGTCAAGCAGGAAGACATCCAGTACCGCGGCTTCGCCCTGCAGTTCCGCATCAACGCCGAGGACCCGCGCAACAACTTCCTGCCGTCGTTCGGCAAGATCACCCGCTACTACGCGCCCGGCGGCCCCGGTGTGCGCACCGATACGGCGATCTACACCGGCTACACCATTCCGCCGTACTACGACTCCATGTGCCTGAAGCTGATCGTCTGGGCGCTGACCTGGGAAGAGGCCCTGGCCCGCGGTTCCCGCGCCCTGGACGACATGCGCGTGCAGGGGGTGAAGACCACCGCCACCTACTACCAGCAGATTCTCGCCAATGACGAATTCCGCAGCGGGCGCTTCAACACCAGCTTCGTCGATAACCATCCCGAGCTGCTGAACTACTCGATCAAACGCAAGCCGGGCGAACTGGCCCTGGCCATCGCCGCCGCCATCGCCGCCCATGCCGGCCTCTGACAACTAAAAGACGCTGAAGGCTGGAAAGCCTGAGGCTGAACGGGATCTGCCGTTCGTCCAGCCTTCAGCCTCAAGCCTCCAGCGAGGAGCACGACCCATGAGCCACCGCAAAATCACCGTCACCGACACCATCCTGCGCGACGCCCATCAGTCGCTGCTGGCCACGCGCATGCGCACCGAAGACATGTTGCCGATCTGCGAAAAGCTCGACCGGGTCGGCTACTGGTCGCTGGAAGTGTGGGGCGGCGCCACCTTCGACGCCTGCGTGCGCTTTCTCAAGGAAGACCCGTGGGAGCGTCTGCGCGAGCTGCGTGCGGCGCTGCCCAACACCCGCCTGCAGATGCTCCTGCGCGGGCAGAACCTGCTCGGCTATCGCCACTACAGCGACGACGTGGTGCGCGCCTTCGTGGCCAAGGCGGCGGACAACGGCATCGACGTGTTCCGCATCTTCGATGCGATGAACGACGTGCGTAACCTGCAGGTGTCCATCGAGGCGGTGAAGAAGGCCGGCAAGCACGCCCAGGGCACCATCAGCTACACCACCAGCCCGGTGCACACGGTCGACGCCTTCGTCGCCCAGGGCAAGGCCATGCAGGCCATGGGTATCGACTCCATCGCCATCAAGGACATGGCCGGCCTGCTCACGCCCTACGCCACCGCCGACCTGGTCAAGGCGCTGAAGGCCGAGATCGACCTGCCGGTGTTCATTCACAGCCACGATACCGCGGGCCTGGGCTCGATGTGCCAGCTCAAGGCCATCGAGGCCGGCGCCGACCATATCGACACGGCCATCTCCAGCTTCGCCTGGGGCACCAGCCACCCGGGTACCGAGTCGATGGTCGCCGCGCTCAAGGGCAGCGAATACGACACCGGCCTGGACCTGGCGCTGATCCAGGAGATCGGCATGTACTTCCACGCCGTGCGCAAGAAGTACCACCAGTTCGAAAGCGAATTCACCGCCGTCGACACCCGGGTGCAGGTCAACCAGGTGCCGGGCGGGATGATTTCCAACCTGGCCAACCAGCTCAAGGAACAGGGCGCCCTGAACCGCATGAACGAAGTGCTGGCGGAGATTCCACGGGTGCGCGAAGACCTCGGTTTCCCGCCGCTGGTGACGCCGACCTCGCAGATCGTCGGCACCCAGGCGTTCTTCAACGTGCTCGCCGGCGAGCGCTACAAGACCATCACCAACGAGGTGAAGCTGTACCTGCAGGGCGGCTACGGCCAGGCGCCGGGCAAGGTCAGCGACAAGCTGCGCAAGCAGGCCATCGGTAACGAGGAGGTGATCGACGTGCGCCCGGCCGACCTGCTCAAGCCGGAAATGGACAAGCTGCGCGGCGAGATCGGCGCCCTGGCCAAGTCCGAGGAGGACGTGCTGACCTACGCCATGTTCCCGGATATCGGGCGCAAGTTCCTCGAGGAGCGCGAAGCCGGCAGCCTGGTTCCGGAGGTGTTGCTGCCCATTCCCGAAGCCGGTGCGGCCTCGGCGGCCGGCGGCGAAGGCGTGCCCACCGAGTTCGTCATCGATGTGCACGGCGAAAGCTATCGGGTGGATATCACCGGCGTGGGCGTCAAGGGTGACGGCAAGCGCCACTTCTACCTGTCCATCGACGGCATGCCGGAAGAGGTGGTGTTCGAGGCGCTCAACGACTACGTCGCCGGTGGCGGCAGCAAGCGCAAGAGCGCCAGCGCGCCGGGGGACGTCAGCACCAGCATGCCGGGCAACATCGTCGACGTCCTGGTCAAGGAAGGCGATACGGTCAAGGCCGGTCAGGCGGTACTGATCACCGAGGCGATGAAGATGGAGAGCGAAGTGCAGGCGCCCATCGCCGGTACCGTGAAGACGGTGCACGTGGCCAAGGGCGACCGGGTCAATCCGGGCGAGGTGTTGATCGAGATCGAAGGCTGAGCGTCACCGATTGCCTCTGCAGGGAGCCGCAAGGCTCCCTTTTTTTGGCCTGGCATCCCTGGCGGCCGTCGGGCGGGCCGTCGTTGCGCGACATTAGAAACGGCTCCCGGCCATTCCGTATTATCCGCAGGCGCTCTCGCCCACGGGCAGCCGCTATCCCTGCATTGCCGCGTTTATACGCGGTGATCGTCTGATTTGGCGGGTAACGGCGGTAGAATTTACTTTTTTTCTCGCACCCTTCGACAGCAAGTTGTTATAGCCTTGTCCCCCTGGCGACAATCCTGCGCGTCGCAATCGATTGATTCGGCTCACATTTCGCCTCGATCCCGGTGTTCGCGGCGCTATGCGACGGCATCGATTCTGGCGTGCAACCCATAAGGACAGTGTCGCGACGCTGTCCGGGCGCCATGCGCCTATCCCCTCGGCATGCCGGGCACCACCCGCCCTGCAGTCGTTCCTGCCGGCCACGAGCCGCAATGGATATAACAAAAAGGACATCCTTCGATGGAACAACTTCTCGCTGTGCTTTCGGCCATCAGTGGCTTTATCTGGGGGCCGTTCCTGCTCATTCCCCTGCTGCTGCTGACCGGCCTGTACCTGACCATTCGCCTGCGTGGCATCCAGTTCCGCGTGCTCGGCCATGCCTTCTGGCTGGCCTTCGTCAAGCGCACGGAAAAGGGCGACGTACCCGGTGACGTGTCCCACTACCAGGCCCTGGCCACCGCGCTGGCGGCGACCATCGGTGTCGGCAACATCGCCGGGGTGGCCACGGCCATCGGCATCGGCGGCCCGGGTGCGCTGTTCTGGATGTGGATGACCGGCCTGGTGGGCATGGCCACCAAGTATTCCGAGGCGCTGCTGGGGGTGAAGTACCGGGTCACCGATGCCAAGGGCGAGCAGAGCGGCGGGCCGATGTATTACCTGAGCCGCGGCGTCGGCGGCACCCTGGGCAAGAGCCTGGGCATCGCCTTCGCCATCTTCGGCGCGGTGGCGTCGTTCGGCATCGGCAACATGGTGCAGGCCAATACCGCGGCCCACCAGCTGTACGACACCTGGGGCATCTCGCCGACCCTCAGCGGCCTGGTGCTGGCGATCGGCACCGCGGTGGTGATCATCGGCGGGATCAAGAGCATCGGCCGTTTCGCCGCCAGTGTGGTGCCGGTGATGATCGTGCTCTACATCATCAGCAACATCGCCGTGCTGGTGGTGTTCGCCGACCGTCTGCCGGATGCCATCGTCCTGGTGTTCACCGATGCCTTCAGTGGTAGCGCGGCGGCCGGCGGCTTCCTCGGCTCCAGCGTGATCCTCGCGGTGCAGATGGGCGTGGCGCGCGGCATCTTCTCCAACGAATCGGGCCTGGGTACCGGCGCCATCGCGGCGGCGGCGGCGAAGACCGACAAGCCGGTGCGCCAGGCCATGGTCTCGATGACCCAGACCTTCCTCGACACCCTGGTGATGGTGACCTTCACCGCCTTCGCGATCATCGTCACCGGCGCCTGGACCCAGGAAGGCCTGAAAGGCGCGCCCATGACCGCCTGGGCCCTGGAGCAGGGCCTGGGCGGCGGCTGGGGCATCTACACGGTGACCATCGGCGTGCTGGTCTATGCCTATACCACCATCCTCGGCTGGTCGTACTACGGCGAGCGCTGCATGGAGCGGCTGATGGGCCGGGTGGCGGTGATGCCGTACCGGCTGATCTTCTCGATGGTGGTGTTCGTCGGCGCGGTCACCTCGCTGGAAGTGGTGTGGACCTTCTCCGACATCGCCAACGGCCTGATGGCCCTGCCCAACCTGATCGGCCTGTTGCTGCTCTCCGGCATCGTGGTCAAGGAAACCCGCGATTACATGAGCCGCAAGAACTGGAAGACCGAGGATTGATCGGCCTTTGGCCTTCGATGAAAAGCGCTTGAGGCTGGAAAGCTGAACGAAAGAATCTGCGCGCTCCTGGAAGGTGTTAGCGGTCTTTCGTAGCGTGTAGGGTGGATCACGCTTCATCGATCCACCGTTGCGGTGGACGTGAAAAGCGACGTCCACCCTACGGGGCTGATCGGCCTTTGGCCTTCGATGAAAAGCGCTTGAGGCTGGAGGCTGAACGACAAGCAAACCGCGTATGCTCTTTCGTTCAGCCTTCAGCCTTCCTATCGCGTGCCTGCAACCAACGGTCGCCTGTCTGGCGAGTCCTTTATCAAAGTCCGCAGACGCTGCCGTCGCTACGCGGGTCGGCGGCGCCTTCCAGCACGCCGTTGGGATGGCGAAGCAGGGCGCCGGCATGGCCCATGGTGTCGCTGAAGGCCTCGTCCAGCACGTCCACCACATGCCCGGCCTGGCGCAGCCGTTCGACCAGCTCGGCGGGGAAGCGGTTTTCCAGCTTGAGCGTGGTGCTGACGTCGCCCCAGGTGCGCCCGAGCAGCCAGCGCGGTGCACTGACCGCGGCCTGCAGGTCGCTGCCCAGGCGGTAGCGACTGAGGATCGCCGCCTGGGTCTGCGGCTGGCCTTCGCCGCCCATGGTGCCGTAGCTCAGGGTGCGGCCATCGTCGAACAGCGCCAGGGCCGGGTTGAGGGTGTGGAACGGCTTGCGTCCTGGCTCCAGGCTCTGCAGCGCGGCGGGGTCGAGGGAAAAGCTGATGCCACGGTTCTGCCAGGTCACGCCGGTGGAGGGCAGCACCACGCCGGATCCGAATTCCCAGTACACGCTCTGGATGAAGCTGACGGCGCGGCCCTGGTCATCGATGCAGCCCATCCAGATGGTGTCGCCCGGCGCGGCCGGCTGTGGCCAGGGCAACGCCTGCCGCGGGTCGATGGCGGCAGCCAGGCGTTGCAGGTTGGCGGCCTCGAGCAGGCTTTGTGGATCCTCCGGGACGCGGCCGGGATCGGTCACCACGCGGTCGCGGATCAGGAACGCCTGCTTGGTCGCTTCGACCAGCCCGTGGACATGGGCGAAACCCTCGGCCTGGGTGATGCCGAGCTGTTCGAAGATGCCGAGTATCAGCAGCGAGGCCAGGCCCTGGGTCGGCGGCGGCATGTTGTACAGGGTGGCGTCGTGCAGGCGCACGCTCAGCGGTGCGACCGCACGCGCCCGGTAGGCCTGCAGGTCGGCCAGGCGCAACGGGCTGCCCAGGCGTTCGAGCTCGGCGGCCATGCGCATGGCCAGTTCGCCGCGATAGAAGTCGTCCAGCCCGGCGTCGGCCAGGCGCTGCAGGGTGTCGGCCAGGGCCGGCTGGCGCAGCAGATCGCCCTCCTCGGGCGCCTGGCCGTCGTTCAGGTAGACCTCGGCGAAACCGGGTACATCCTGCAGTTCGGCCAGCTTGCTGCGGGTCAGCTGCGCCTGGCTGCGGCTGACCACGATACCGCGACGGGCGTGGCCGATGGCGTCGGCCAGCAGCTCGGGCAGCGGCATGCCGGGGCCCCAGTGGGCGGTCTGCGCCAGGGCTTCGGCCCAGCCGCCGATGGTGCCGGCCACGGTCAGCGCGGCCAGCGGGCCGCGGCTGGGAATCTGCGCGTGACCGGCGTAGAAATCGCGATCGGCGAGGGCGGCACTGCTGCCGCAGGCATCGATGGCCAGGGGCTGCTTGCCCGGCTCGTGGATCAGCCAGAAGCCGTCGCCGCCGATGGCGTTCATGTGCGGGTAGACCACGGCGATGGTCGCGGCCGCGGCGACCATCGCCTGTACGGCGTTGCCGCCGGCCTTGAGCACGTCGCGCCCGGCCTGGGCGGCAAGATGGTGGGGCGCGACGAACAGGCCACCGGTGGCGTGGGTGCTTTTCAGCATGGGGGTATCCTTGTCGTTCTTGTGATAGCCGCGCCGATCATAACCGGCGCGGCCACGGCAGGGGGCACTACCAGCCGATGGCGGCCGGCAGCCAGGTGGCCAGGGCCGGGAAGCAGAACACCACGGCCACGGCGAGCATCTGCAGGAACACGTACGGCAAGGCGCCAATGTAGATGTCCCGCGTGCTGATACCCGGTGGCGCGACGCCCTTGAGGAAGAACAGCGCCCAGCCGAAGGGTGGGGTGAGGAACGACATCTGCAGGTTCAGCGCCACCAGGATGCCCAGCCACACCAGATTGGTGTCGTAGGCGATGAATACGGGCAGGAACATCGGCAGGGCGATGTAGGAAATCTCGATCCACTCGAGGAAGAAGCCGAGCACGAACAGCACCGCCATGAGGAACAGGATCGCCCCCAGCTCGCCGCCCGGCAGCAGGGTGAACATGTCGTGTACCAGCGCCTCGCCGCCGAGGCCACGAAAGGCCAGGGAGAACGGCTGCGAGCAGAGCAGGATGAGGAAGATCATGGCGCTGATGGTCAGGGTGCCGTGCAGGGTGGCCTTGAGGGTCGGCCAGCTCAGGCGACCTGAAACCGCAGCGATGAGCAGTGCGCCGAGTGCGCCCATGGAGGCTGCTTCGGTGGGCGCGGCGACACCGCCGATGATCGAGCCGAGCACCGCCATCACCAGCAGCAGCGGCGGCAGCACGCTGCGCGCCATGTCCTTGAGCAGTTGCTTGCGGCTGGTCAGGGCGCGCTCCTCGGCGGGGATCGCCGGCACCCAGTCCGGGCGCAGCCAGCCGAGCACCAGCATGTAGGCCACGTAGATCAGCGCCAGCACCAGGCTGGGAATGAAGGCCGCGGCGAAGATCGAACCCACCGACTGGCCGAGAATGTCCGACAGCAGGATCAGCACCAGGCTCGGCGGGATGATCTGGCCCAGGGTGCCGGAAGCGCAGATGGTGCCGCAGGCGATGGTCTTGTTGTAGCCACGGCGCAGCAGGGTGGGCAGGGTCAGCAGGCCGATGGTCACCACGGTGGCGCCGACGATGCCGGTGGAAGCGCCGAGCAGCACGCCGACCAGGATGATCGCCAGGCCCATGCCGCCATTCAGGCCGCCCATGGCCCGGCCGATGGTGTCGAGCATGTCCTCGGCGACCCTGGATTTCTCCAGCATCACCCCCATGAAGGTGAACAAGGGGATGGCCAGCAGGGTGTAGTTGCTGACCACGCCGAACATGCGCGCCGGCAGCAGGGCGAAGAGCATCGGGCCGAAGCCGAGCATGCCGGCGACGAAGCCGGACACGGCCAGGGAAATGGCCACCGGCACGCCGGCCATCATCATGGCGAAGAAACCGATGACCATGGCGATGGCCAGCCATTCGTTGGGGCTCATGGCCGCACCTCCCGGGCCTGGGTGGGCTGCAGCAGGGTGCACAGCGCACGCAGGCTGTCGGCCAGGCCCTGCAGGCCGAACAGGGCGAAGCCCAGGGGCAGGAAGGCCTTGACCAGGAAGCGATAGGGCAGGCCGCCCGGGTCCGGCGAGCCTTCGCCCATGTTGTAGGACTGCAGGGTGTAGTTGAACGCCAGCCGGGCGATGTAGAAGCCGATCGCCGCCGTGGCGATGCCGCTGAACAGGTCGACCGCCGCCTTGGTCTTGACGCCGAACTTCTCGTAGAGGAAGTCCACGCGCACGTCGGCGCGGTGCTTGAGGGTGTAGGCGATGCCGAGCAGGGCGATGGGCGAGATCAGGTACCACTCCAGTTCCTGCAGCGCCACCGGGCTGATATCGAACAGGTAGCGCATCAGCACGTCGAACGACACCAGCAGCACCAGCAGCAGCACGCAGGCGCGCGCAATGGCGCCCAGGGCCTCGACCAGTTGCTCGATACGGGTGACGACGACCATCATGCCTCGTCCATCCCGATGTTCATGAAGGCCTTCTCGCTCACCGACGACCAGGAAATGTACTGCTTGCGGAAGGCGAAGAAGTGCTCGTAGACCTTCTTGGTCGCCGGGTCGGCGACGGCCATGCTCGACAGGGTGTCGCGGGTGACCTCGCGCAGGCGCGCGATGATGTCGTCCGGCAGCGGGCGGGCGATCACCCCCTGGTTGTTCACCAGGTCCTGCAGGGCCTCGGCGTTGACCGCGTCGCACCACGACCAGCTGTCGTTGTTGCAGGCCTGGGCGCAGGTGCGCACGATCCCCTGCAGGTCGGCGGGCAGGCTGTCCCAGGCCTGCTTGTTGATGATCAGCTCGGTGACGTTGGTCGGCTCGTGCCAGCCGGTGGTGTAGTAGTTCTTCGCCGCCTTGTGCAGGCCCATGCGCCGATCCTGATAGGGGCCGACGAATTCGGCGGCGTCGATCACGCCACGCTCCAGGGCCGGGAAGATCTCGCCGCCCGGCAGCAGGCGCACGGCCACCCCCAGTTCGCTGTAGACCTTGCCGGCCAGACCCGGGATGCGCATCTTCAGGCCCTTGAGGCTGGCGACGTTTTCCAGCGGCTGGCGGAACCAGCCGGTCATCTGCGTACCGGTGTTGCCCATCGGCATCGGCACCAGCCCATGGGGCTCGTAGAGCTCTTCCCAGAGCTTGAGGCCGCCGCCGTTGTACAGCCAGGCATTCATGCCCTGGGTGTTCATGCCGAACGGCACCGCGGTGAAGAACTGCGCGGCGGGAATCTTGCCGGCCCAGAAGAAGGCGTTGGCGGCGTTCATCTCGACCATGCCGCTGGACACCGCGTCGAAGCCCTCCAGGGCCGGGATCAGTTCGCCGGCGGCGAAGTGCTGGATCTTCAGGCGGCCGCCGGACATTTCCTCGACGCGCTTGCAGAAGTCGGTGGGGCTGCCCGGGCCCTGCACGTAGAACGGCGAGCCGGGGGCGTAGGCGTTGGTCATCTTCCAGTTGAAGGTCTTGCCGTCCGCCGCGCGGGCGATGCTGCTCGCTCCCAGGGCCAGACCTGCACCTGCCGCGAGGGCGCCGGCGCCGATGAAGTTACGTCGATTGAGGCTCATGGGGGTTCTCCTGTCACGGTGGCCATTGCGGCAGGCGCGTGCCTGCCGGATGTAAAGTCGCTGTTGGATGCCTTCAGCAACTGTCATGCCAGCAGAAAATTATTTTAACTATATGATTTTATTGATTATTTAATTTAGGCTGGAACGCCTTCCGCAAATCCGGGCGCACGAAAAGCAGGCGTTTGCCGGGGCCGTGGGCTGACGGATCGTCAGGGGAGGGGGTTGGCAGTGAACATTTGTCAGGTGACGAGAACCATTTGCTTGCCTTCCGACAAGCAGGGCTGCACTGAGCGAACGAATGTCAGCTGTGCACCAAAACGTACCGAGGGCACGTTTTTAAGGCAGGGCGGCGGCTCGACCTGCCGCCATCAGAGGCGTGCCCCGCCGCGGCGATGCTTGACCCGGGTCATCAGCGCCTTGCAGTCGACGGTGAGGATTTCCGGGTGGTTGAAGATGTGCTGGCGGACGAAGGCATCGAAGGTTTCGTAGCTGTCGGTGAGGGTATGGATGTGCAGGCTTTTCAGGTCGCTCATGATGTACAGGCTGACCACTTCCATGGTCGCTGAAAGCCGCTCGGCGACGGCCTCGATGGCGTGCGGCGCGACGGTCAGGTCGACGAAGGTGGAAATGCCCTTGCCGAGTTTCTCCGGGTTGACCACGGCGGTGAATTTCTCGATCACCCCGCTTTCCACCAGCGCCTGCACCCGGGTACGGGCGTGGGCGCGGGAGATGTTCAGTTGCCGGGCGATGTCGGCGAAAGAGGTGCGCGAATCCTTGATCAGGATGTTCAGCAGCGCGTTGTCCAGTTTGTTCATGGGCAGGGCTTATCGATAACGGTGAGTGCAACAGGGATGCGCTTTGCATGCCAACATTCTCGGGGAGGCCGCTGGGCGTGTGCCAGGTGATTGCAGTCCTTCAGTACAACGTGCAGCGTGGCCACCAATCGCCCGCGAGCAGGCTCCTTGTATGTTGAGCTTGTCTGTCAACAACCATGACGGAAGCAGTTACCGGGGAGGCCGTTCGCTCCTGGAGGCACCTTGCGTGACCTCGTCTGTAGAGTGGCCCCCCGCCTCATTACCACTAC
>NZ_QJUM01000037.1 GCF_004327355.1 Phytopseudomonas dryadis | reverse complement strand
CGCAACTCCAGCATGCGCCGCGACTACAGCAGCAACGAGTTCGACGAGAACCGCCTGATCTTCAACTACCCGATCTCGTTCCTGTAACCGATCACTCCCGGGTCATGGCACTTTTCGGCCCGTCCTCACGACGGGCTTTTTTATGGCCTGCCATCCCTGGCGGCCACCCTCCGGGCCGTCGCAAGCGACGTTAAAAATAGCTCCCGGCTATTTTTTATGGCCTGCCATCCCTGGCGGCGGCCACCCTTCGGGCCATCGCAAGCGACGTTAAAAATGGCTCCCGGCCATTTTTTATCGCGGGTGCACACGGACGAGCGCAAACGCCGCTGCGGCGACACCGAGCGTGGACAGGCAGGCAGATTGATTGACAGAGGACACCCGAACGGGCGTTGAAATGGAGGCGACCCTACCAGCCACACCCCGGCACACAATGTTCCCGCTGTGGCTGCTTCCTTCCGGATCTGACCAGGTTCACGGGTAATCGTTGCGGGGGACCGGCAGGGCCACCATAACGCGGCTCGCCATGCAGCGAGCCGGCGCCATTGTACCGGCTTGCGCCGAACTTACAACTGCTTCAAGCACTTAGCGTTTTCTCAGGGCTATACGCGGAAACGCCCAACCAGTTGCGCGAGGCCAGTGGACAGCTCGGACAGGCGCTGGCTGGCCTGCGTGCTTTGTTTCGAGGTCTGCGCGGCCTCGTTGGACAGTTCGCGGATATCGCTGATGTTACGGGCGATTTCTTCGGTGACGCTGCTCTGCTCCTCGCAGGCGGTGGCGATCTGTGCAGCCATGTCGTTGATGCGCTGCAGCGACTCACTGGTGTCGCTCAGCGCCTGATCGACACCCGCCGCCTGCTCCACGCTGTCGCGCGCACGCTGGCTGCCGGAGTGAGTGACCTTGACGGCATTCTGCACCCCACTCTGCAAGCACTGGATCATCTCCTGGATGTCCTTGGTCGACTCCTGGGTACGCGCCGCCAGCGCCCTCACCTCATCGGCGACCACCGCGAAACCGCGGCCCTGCTCGCCGGCACGAGCCGCCTCGATGGCGGCGTTGAGCGCCAGCAGGTTGGTCTGCTCGGCGATGCCGCGAATCACCGACAATACTTCGCCGATCCTGCCCGCTTCCTGCTCGAGCGCCTGGATGGTGCCCGAGGCGCTTTCCACTTCCTGCGCCAGTTGCCGAATCGAATGAATGGTGGCGCCCACGACCTGGGCGCCGTCACGGGACTGCGCCTCGGCGCTGCGCACGGCATCCGCAGCGCCCTGTGCGCTACGCGCCACCTCGTGCACCGCCGCACTCATCTCGGTGGCCGCCGTGCTGACCTGATCGACCGCGGCATGCTCGCTGTGGATCAGGCGGTCATTGGCGGCGGCCATGCCAGCCAGGCTCTGCGCCGAATCGGCGACCTCTTCCGTGACCCGCCCGACCTCCTTGATCAAAGGCTGCAATTTGTCGAGAAAACGGTTGAACGCCTGGCTCAGGCGCCCCAGCTCATCGCGTGAGGCTACCTCGAGGCGCCCCCGCAGGTCCCCATCACCGTCGGCGATCTGCTCGATACGATTGAGCAGCCGGTGCAACGGCCGGGTGATGAGCACGGGAAAACCGACCACCAGCAACAGGCAGACCAACAGGCCGCAGACAATCACCGCCCCCAGTTGCCAGGCCACACGTTTGCCGCGCTCGATGGCCGCGCCCCCTAGCTCGTTAGCGGCCTGATCCTCCAGCTCACCCAGCTTGTCGATCACAGCGCGCATGCTGTCGAACCGCGCTTCGCTGTCACCGAAACTGAGGCGAGACGCAGCCACTGGATCCGTGGCCGTCAACTGGACGACCTGTTCGGCGGTGCTCTTCCACGTGGCGAAACTACGCTCGAACTCGGCGACAAGGCGCAACGCCTCGTCACCCGGCTGCATCTGCGCGTAGGCCTTTACCCGGTCGGCTGCCTGTTTGACGTTCTCCGCCTGCATCGCCCTGAGTTCGGCGACATGGGCCTGGGCTTCCTCATCCAGCAGACTGCGCTCGGCCACCAGCGCCTGGTACAGATCGCGATCGGCGTTGAGCAGCAGGCTGACCGCGGGCAGATAGCGGTTGGTCAGGCGCGTACTCGAGTCGGCCACCTGGCCGATGCCCCACATGCCCAGCGCGCCCATCGACACCAGCAGCAAGGCCAGAAGGATGATCGGCAGGGCAATCTTCGAACGGAA
The DNA here is from genome assembly GCF_004327355.1 of Phytopseudomonas dryadis. GTDB lineage: Bacteria > Pseudomonadota > Gammaproteobacteria > Pseudomonadales > Pseudomonadaceae > Aquipseudomonas > Aquipseudomonas dryadis. Next base: position 53,893 of record NZ_QJUM01000037.1, on the reverse strand, counting down.
TCCAAGGTCAACGAATAGACGCAGCATTGAGCAGCCCCCCAGCACAGCCATTGGTTCTTTTATGTAAGGTTCAGCGGATGGGCTCCCGATACCCTCAGAAACGAATCGACGGGGGCACCGCTTCCAAGCAGCATAGCCGCGATTGACTTGTACGCTGCGGCAAACCGCCACCACCTCCAGCTGGAATCTTCGTCAGCGCAGGAATAATGGTGCCGAGCGACCCGCAAACAGCGCTGAAGGGACTGTGCAGCACTGCAAAAAACTGCGCCGCCCCCCGTAATTGAGCAGTAAAGCGGGAATTTACCGCCCGCCAATGGGTCACAATGTGGCCCGGGGTTGCCGGCAGTCGCTGGCAAAGCCGTTCAGCCAGGCGCAGAGCATGCGCGGGCGCCCTCAATGCCACACTTTTTATCCTCCAAGGAGCTACACATGGCCATAACCAAAGACCAACTGATCGGTGACATCGCAGAAGCCATCGACACGCCGAAGACCACCGTTCGCTCGGCCCTCGATCAACTCAGCGAAATCGTCAGCGATGCACTGGAAAATGGTGGTGAAATAACGCTTCCTGGTATCGGCAAACTGAAAGTCAGCGCGCGCCCGGCGCGTACCGGCCGCAATCCGCAGACCGGCAAGGCGATCGAGATCGCGGCCAAGAAAGTGGTCAAGTTCGTACCGGCCAAGGCCCTGACCGACGCGATCAACTGATTTCTCGCCATGGGGCGTTCGTGCCGAACGTCCCATGACGCCCCCGCTCCGCGCTTTCGCACAGAGCCACCCCAGCCGTCCGCGCTGCCCCATCAAGCTGAACCCTCGCCGGCCATCACCCTCAAAAACAGCGTTGCCCCTTCTCTCTCTGCAGGACGCTGCGTATGTCCACCGACCGCGAACTCACCTTTCGCTCGCTGTTCAGTGGCGTCGTACTCGGTGCTTTGCTGACCCCCTCGAACATCTATTCCGGACTGAAGATCGGCTGGTCGTTCAACATGTCGATCATCGCCCTGCTGGTCAGCTATGGCCTGTGGCGCAGCCTGCAGCGCTGGCGCCTGGGTACGGCATGGAGCATGCGCGAGAGCAACATCAACCAGACCACCGCCTCGGCCGCCGCCTCGATCATCTCCGGCGGCCTGGTGGCGCCGATTCCGGCCTATACCCTGCTCACCGGCGAACGACTCGACGCCGCGGCGCTGATGGCCTGGGTGTTTTCGGTGAGTTTCCTCGGCATCTGGGTCGCCTGGTACCTGCGCCGCAGCATGGTCGAGGACACGCGCCTGCGCTTCCCCGAAGCGGTGGCCACCCTGGAAACCATGCAGCAGGTCTACAGCCATGGCCGCGATGCGCTGCAGCGCCTCTACGTGCTGGGCGCCGCCGCCTTGCTCGGCGGCCTGATCAAGTGGGCCGACACTTTCGTGTTCAGCCTGCCGCGCTGGACGCCGACGGCGACTCTGGAGCGCCTGACCTTCAACCTCGATCCCTCGCCGTTGCTGATCGGCTTTGGCGGCATCATCGGTATCCGCGTCGGTCTGTCGCTGCTGCTCGGTGCACTGCTGGCCTGGGGTGGCTTGGCGCCCTGGCTGCTGGCCAGCGGGCTCGTGCAACTGGATGCGGCGGCCAGTGGCCCGCAGTTCGGTGTCCTGGTGGAGTGGCTGCTGTGGCCAGGCGTCGCCCTGCTGGTGAGCGCCACCCTGACGGCGCTCGCCGTGCGTTACCGGCGTAGCCGCAACATCACCCGCACAGGCGCCGGGGCCGGCTTTCAGGCCCCGGCGAAACTGCCCCTGGCCATGCTCGGCCTGTCCTCGTTGCTGGTGATCATCCTGCAGGTGCTGATGTTCGATATCGACCCGCTGATGGCCCTGCTGAGCATCCCCCTGGCGCTGGTGCTCGCCTGCATGGCCGCCCGGGTGGTGGGCGCCACCGGCATTCCGCCGATCGGCGCCACCGGCCAGCTGTCGCAGCTGACCTTCGGCCTCATCGCCCCGGGCCAGATCGGCATCAACCTGATGAGCGCCAATACCGCCGGCGGGGCCGCGGGCCAGTGCACCGACCTGCTCAACGACTTCCGGGTCGGCCACGCCATTGGCGCCCGGCCCTACCATCAACTGATCGCCCAATGCCTGGGCATCGTCACCGGCAGCATCGTCGGCGTGCTGGTGTACCAGATCCTGATTCCCGATCCACAGGCCATGCTGATCAGCGCGCAATGGCCGGCGCCGGCGGTCGCCACCTGGAAGGCGGTGGCCGAAGTGCTCGGCTATGGCATCGACTCGCTCGACAGCAGCATTCGCTGGGCCATGCTGGTCGGCGGCCTGGTCGGTGCGGCCTTCGGTGTGCTGGAGGCGACCTTGCCGCCGCAATCGGCCTTCGCCCGCCTGCTACCCAGCTCGGCAGCCTTCGGCCTGGCCTTCATCATTCCCGCCTCGATCTCGCTGATGATGACCCTCGGCGCCCTGCTGGCCTGGGTGCTGCAGTCACGCTGGCGCAGCCTGGGCGAACGCTTCGGCATCGCCGCGGCCGCCGGCCTGGTGGCGGGTGAAAGCATCGTCGGGGTCGGCGCTTCGTTCTGGATGATGTTCGCCGGTGGCTGAACGACCTGGCGGTCCCGCACGCGGAAGCGACGCTGCCGTAGCTCGGCGGCAGCCTGTGGATACCGTCTTGCTCCTTGGCCTGCAAGAGCCCGTTCGCAGTCTGGGTTCGCACGTAGGAGCGTCTACCCCGGCGCGATGCGATAGCGGCCATGCTGCAAACATCGCGCTATGGCCACGATTCGCCGCGAGGGCGCGGCTCCTACAGAAAAGCGGCAAACCGCAGGCCGTGTAGGAGCGTCGACCCGGCGCGATGCGATGGCGGCCATGCTGCAAACATCGCGCTATGGCCACGATTCGCCGCGAGGGCGCGGCTTCTACACGAGTCTGGCAATTCTGTGCTTACTGTTGAATCCCGTAGAATGGATCGGGAGCCAATTTCGACGTCGCTCGCGACGGCCCGCAGGATGGCCAGCCACCCAAAAAAGCTCGCGGCTAAAGCCCCTCCCACGCCCGCAGGGGCCTACTCGGCACCGATGCCGTAGTCGGCCAGCCTGGCGATAAAGGCTGGCTCGTCCAGCACGCTGATGCCCAACTCGTTGGCCTTGCTCAGCTTGGAACCGGCGCCGGGGCCGGCCACCACGCAGGTGGTCTTGGCCGAAACCGAACCGGAGACCTTGGCGCCGAGGGACTCCAGCTTGCCCTTGGCGATATCGCGGCTCATCAGCTCCAGGGTGCCGGTCAGGACCCAGGTCTGCCCGGCGAGCGGCAGGCCTTCGACGGCCTTTTTCGCGCTTTCCCAGTGCATGCCGAAGGCGCGCAATTGCGCCTCGATGGCCCGCGCACGTTCGGCGTTCTCGGCATTGCCGAAGAACTCGCGCACCGACTGCTTGGCCTTTTCGTTCAGGCCCTTCATCGCGCTGAGGTCGAGCCAGTCGGCAGCGATGACGCCGTCCAGGGTCTCGAAGCGCTCGGCCAGGTTCTTCGCCCCGGTCGCCGCGACGAAAGGAATGTTCAGCTTGTCGAGCAAACCGGCCAGGGTGGTGCTGGCGGCGAACTCGGCGCCCAGCTCGCCCTGGTCCTGCAGCTCCAGGCCGCGCTCGAACAGTTGCCGGATAACGCTGCGGTTGTGCTCGTCCTCGAAGAAACTGTGGATCTCGTGGGCCACTTCCAGGCCGATATCCGGCAGGTAGGTCAGCACCTCGGGCAGCGCCTGCATGACCCGCTCCAGCGAGCCGAGGGAACGCGCCAGCACCTTGGCCGTTTCCTCGCCGACATCGGGGATACCCAGGGCGTAGATGAAGCGTGCCAGGGCCGGACGCCTGCTGTCGGCGATGGCTTGCAGCAGCTTGCGGCTGGAGACTTCGGCGAAGCCCTCGAGGCCGACGATCTGCTCGAACTGCAGGGTGTACAGGTCGGCCGGCGAAGCGACCAGACCTTCGTCGACCAGTTGCTCGACGCTCTTCTCACCGATGCCTTCGATGTCCATGGCCCGGCGCGAGACGAAATGGATGATCGCCTGCTTGAGCTGGGCGGCGCAGGCCAGACGGCCGACACAGCGGTATACCGCGCCCTCGCTGACGGTTTCGCGACCCTTGCTGCGCTTGATCAACTGGGTGCGCTCGACGGCAGAGCCGCACACCGGGCACTGCTGCGGCACCTCTACCGTGCGGGCATCGGCCGGACGGCGGTCGGTCACCACCTGCATGACCTGGGGAATCACGTCACCCGCGCGGCGGATGATCACCGTATCGCCGATCATCACCCCCAGGCGCGCCACTTCATCCATGTTGTGCAGGGTGGCGTTGGACACCGTCACGCCGGCCACCTTGACCGGCTTGAGACGCGCCACCGGGGTCACCGCGCCGGTGCGGCCGACCTGGAACTCGACGCCCAGCAGTTCGGTCAGCTCTTCCGTGGCGGGGAACTTGTGGGCGATGGCCCAGCGTGGCTCCCGCGCGCGAAAGCCCAGCTCGCGCTGCGCGGCGATGCTGTTGACCTTGAACACCACGCCGTCGATCTCGTAGGGCAGCGTATTACGCCGGGCGCCGATGTCACGGTAGTACTCCAGGCATTCCTCCACGTTCTTCGCCACCTTCAGCTCGCGGCTGATCGGCAGCCCCCACTCGCGCAATTGCCTGAGGTTGTCGATGTGGCTCGTGGCGATGTCGTGGGAAACCCGGCCGATACCATAGCAACAGAACTCCAGGGGACGGCTGGCGGTGATCTTCGAATCCAGTTGCCGCAGGCTGCCGGCCGCGGCGTTGCGCGGATTGGCGAAGGTCTTGCCGCCGCTCTCGGCCTGGCTGGCGTTGAGCCGCTCGAAGCCGGCCTTGGACATGAACACCTCGCCGCGCACTTCCAGCACATCGGGCCAGCCCGTGCCGTGCAGCTTGAGCGGAACGTTGCGAATGGTGCGCACGTTGACGCTGATGTCTTCCCCGGTGGTGCCGTCGCCGCGGGTGGCCCCACGCACCAGTTGGCCCTGCTCATAGAGCAAGCTGACGGCCAGGCCATCGAGCTTGGGCTCGCAACTGTACTCCACCGTGGCGAACAGCTCGCCCGCGGGCGCGTCCAGCCCCTCGACCACGCGGCGGTCGAACTCGCGCAGATCGTTCTCCTCGAAGGCATTGCCCAGGCTGAGCATGGGGATCTCGTGTCGCACCTGGCTGAAGGCCGACAGCGCCAGATCGCCAACCCTCTGGGTCGGCGAATCCGGAGTGATCAAATGGGGATGCTCGGCTTCCAGCGCCTTCAGCTCGCGGAACATGCGGTCGTACTCGGCATCCGGGATGCTCGGCTCGTCGAGTACGTGGTAGCGGTAGTTGTGCACATCCAGTTCGGTGCGCAATTCGAGGATGCGTTGGGCGGCGTCGGTCATTGCAAAAATCTCAAGCGGCATACTTGAGCGGCAAGAAACGACAAAGCCCCAGACCAAGCGCTTGGCTTGTAGCTTGGGGCTTGTCGCTTGCAGCTTCTTCTTTTCTAGCGTTTCTGGGTCAGCAGACGGCGCTCGTACTCGACGATGCGCTGACGGTAATGTTCGATGGTCTGGGCGGTGAGCACGCTGCGCTGGTCGTCCTTCAGCTCACCGTTCAGCTCGTGGGCCAGCTTGCGCGCGGCAGCGACCATCACGTCGAAGGCCTGCTTGGGATGGCGCGGCCCGGGCAGGCCGAGGAAGAAGCTCACGGCGCGGGTGCTGAAGCCTTCGATATCGTCGAGGTCGAAGGTGCCCGGCTTCAGGGCATTGGCCATGGAGAACAGCACCTCGCCATTGCCGGCCATGCTCTCGTGGCGGTGGAAGATGTCCATCTCGCCGAAACGCAGGCCGCTTTCCAGGATGTTCTGCAACAGCGCCGGCCCCTTGAAGCCCTGCTCGTCGCGGGCGATGACATTGATCACCAGCACCTCGTCGACCGGCGCCTGCTCCTTGGCCGGGCTGTTTTCGCGCGGGCTCTCGGCGTCGTCGACCGGATTGAGCAGGGTGGGAACCGGCTCGTCCAGGCCCAGGTTGAGATCGCCCTGCTGCGGCTCGCCAGTGCGCCGGCGGTTGAGCTCGCGGGCACTCAGGGAAGGCAGGTCTTCTTCGTCCAGCGACGGCTCCTGATGACGCTCGACCACCCGTGGCGGACTGAGCAGGTCGGGATCGCTGTCGTCATCCGGCAGGTTGGAGAAGCTGCGATCGAGCCGGAACTTCAACTTGCCCTTGCCGCCACGCATACGGCGCCAGCCATCGAAGAGGATGCCGGCGATGACGATGATACCGATGACGATCAGCCACTCGCGTAGACCGAATTCCATGAAATGTCCTGACCCCTAACCAAAAATTGATGAAAAAAGGCGTCCTGCCCCTCTCTCGATGACCCTGAAACGTGGCGCCAACTCCATGTTCTGACTGGCGTTTTCCACGTGCAACAAAAGTGGGCGTTAAGCTAGCACGACGAAAGACAACTTTACACCGCCAACACGCCGTAAAAGCGCCGCCCGGGACAGTTTTTACGCAACAGAATCTGTGCGCGCGGTCCGTTTGTCCGCCTCAAGCGTCGACCATGGCCAACGCCTCTTCCACATCCACCGCCACCAGACGCGAACAGCCCGGCTCGTGCATCGTCACCCCCATCAGTTGATCGGCCATTTCCATGGCGATCTTGTTGTGGGTGATGTAGATGAACTGCACCGTCGCCGACATCTCCTTGACCAGTCGCGCATAGCGTCCGACGTTGGCGTCGTCCAGCGGCGCATCGACCTCGTCGAGCATGCAGAACGGCGCCGGGTTGAGCTGGAAGATGGAGAACACCAGTGCCAGCGCCGTCAATGCCTTCTCGCCACCGGACAGCAAATGGATGGTGCTGTTCTTCTTGCCCGGCGGGCGCGCCATGATGGTCACCCCGGTATCGAGTAGATCTTCGCCGGTGAGTTCCAAATATGCGCTGCCCCCGCCGAAAACTTTCGGGAACAGGGCCTGCAGGCCGGCGTTGATCTGGTCGAAGGTTTCCTTGAAGCGGTTGCGGGTTTCCCGGTCGATCTTGCGGATGACGTTTTCCAGGGTCTCCAGGGCCTCGACCAGATCGGCGTTCTGCGCATCCAGGTAGCGCTTGCGCTCCGACTGCTGCTGGTACTCGTCGATGGCCGCCAGGTTGATCGCGCCCAGCCGCTGGATGCGCCCGGCGAGGCGCTCCAGCTCTTCTTCCCAGGCGGTTTCGCCGGCGCCCTCGGGCAAGCCGGCGAGCACGCCGTGCAAATCGTACTGATCCTCCTGCAGCTGATCCTGCAATGCCTTGCGCCGCACGTTCAGCGATTGCCACTCCAGGCGCTGCTGCTCCAGTTGCCCGCGCAGCAGCTGAGCCTGTTGCTCGGCCTGGGTACGGCGTTTTTCCGCATCGCGCAGCTCGCGGTCGGCATCCTCCAGGGCCAGGCGCGCCAGGCGCAGTTCTTCCTCGACGCCCAGGCGCCGCTCGAGCAGTTCCTCGAGTTTCAGGCGCAGCTCCTCCAGCGGCGCGGCGCCCTCCTCCAGGTTCAGGTCGAGCTGCTCGCGCTTCTCGTGCAAGCGCTCGGCCTGCAACTCGAGCCGTTCCAGGGCCTGACGGGTGGAGTCGTGCTGGGCCCTGAGCGAGCCCAGGCGCACCGCCAGTTGATGGGCGTGGTCCTTGTGCTGGCGGGCCTCCTGGCGCACCCGGTCGAGCCGCTCGCGCAGGGCATCGCGCTTGGCCAGCAGGGTTTCGCGCTGCTGGTTGTCCAGGGCCATGCCGTCCAGGGCGTCCTGCAGCTGCAGGCGGGCCTCCCCCAGTTGCTCGTGCTCCAGCTCGCGCTGCTCGCCCAGTTCCTGCAGTTCGCTTTCGATGCGCTGGCGGCGCAGCAGCAACTGCTCGACCTTGGCCTGGCCAGCGGATAGTTGCGCCTTCAGTTCGCCGAGACGGCGGCCCTGCTCCTGGAGCTGGCGACGCTGCTGCTCGCGCAGTTCCTCTTCGCGGCCCCGGGTTTCGCGCAGGCCCAGCAGGCGCTCGTCGAGCAGCGCCAGGGCCGCTTCGCGCTCGTCACGCTCCAGGCCCAGGCGCTCCAGCTCCTGGCCACGCGCCAGCACGCCACTTTCCGCCTCGCTGGCCCGGCGCACGCGCAAAAAATGCCGACCGACCCAGTAGCCATCGCGGCTGATCAGGCTCTGCCCTTCGCCGAGCGACGCGCGGGCGGCCAGGGCCTCGTCGAGCGACTCGACCGGGCGCACCCGGGCCAGCCAGGGCGCCAGATCCAGCGCCGAGTCGACCTTGTCCAGCAGGCTGCCGGCGACCCGCGTGCCGCCCCTCTGCGGGTTGGCCAGGCGCAGATCGCCCTGGACCAGGGTGGAGAAATCCAGGCCGCTGAAATCGTCCTGCAACACCGCCTGCAGGTCGGCACCGAGCACGGTTTCCACCGCCAGCTCCCAGCCCGGCTCCACGCGCAGGCTTTCGGCCAGCCGTGGGCGCGCCTCCAGGCCTTGTTCGCGCAACCAGTCGCCGGCGCCCTTGCCGGGGTCCAGCGCGGCCTGCTGCAAGGCTTCGAGCGAGGCCAGCCGACCATTGAGCCGCTGCAGCTCGCCCTGGGCCTGCTGCTGGGCCTGCCCGGCCTGCTGCAGTTCATCGCGCAGGCGCTGCAGGCGTTCGCCCTGCTCGGCTTCGCTGGCCTGCAGCTCTTCGAAGTGCGATTCACCGGCGGCGATCCGCTCGCTCAATTCGAGGATCGCCGCGTCCTCCGGGTCGGCGGCCAACTGCTGCAGCTCATCGGCGAGACGACGCTGACGCTCGGCCAGGCGCTCCAGACTCAGTTCCAGCTGCTGGATGCGCGACTGCTGCACCTCGGCCTGGCGACGCGGCTCGGCACTGCGCTGGTTGAAGCTGTCCCACTGTTCCTGCCAGCCGTGCATGGCGCTTTCGGATTCTTCCAGCGCCGCCGCGGATTCCTCGGCGGCGGCGGCGGTCAGTTCCTGCTCGGGTTCGAGCATGGCCAGCTCCTCGCCGAGGGTGGCCAGCAGCGTGCGGTCGTGGCCCAGGTGCGACTCGGTCTCCAGCCGCGCGCGCTCGGCTTCGCGCAGGTCGTCCTGCAGCTGGCGCAGGCGCTGCTGGCCATGCTGGATGCTCTGCTCGACCCGGGCGATATCGCCACCCACCGAATAGAAACGCCCCTGCACCAGGTTGAAACGTTCGGACAGCTCGTGGTGGCCATCGCGCAGGCGCTCGATGCTGGCGTCGGCGTTGCGCTGCTCGGCGACCAGCGCCTCGAAGGCGACCTCCTGATCGCCGATCACCGCTTCACGCTGGCCGACCTGCTGGTTCAGGGCCTGCCAGCGCAGGGCGGTGAGCTGGGCCTTGAGCTGACGCTCCTCGGCCTTGTATTCCTGGTATTTCTCGGCGGCCTGGGCCTGGCGGTGCAGGCGTTCGAGCTGGCGCTCCAGCTCCTCGCGCAGGTCGGTCAGCCGCGCCAGATTGTCGTGGGTGCGGCGGATGCGGTTCTCGGTCTCGCGGCGGCGCTCCTTGTACTTGGAGATGCCCGCCGCTTCCTCGATGAAATTGCGCAGGTCCTCCGGCTTGGCCTCGATCAGCTTGGAGATCATGCCCTGCTCGATGATCGAATAGCTGCGCGGCCCCAGGCCAGTGCCGAGGAAGATGTCGGTGATGTCGCGCCGGCGGCACTTCACGCCGTTGAGGAAGTAGGTGTTCTGGCTGTCGCGGGTGACCCGGCGGCGGATGGATATCTCGGCGAAGGCGGCGTACTCGCCGGTCAGGGTGCCGTCGGCATTGTCGAAGATCAGCTCGATGCTGGCCTGGGTCACCGGCTTGCGCGTGTTGGAGCCGTTGAAGATGACATCGGTCATCGACTCGCCGCGCAGGTTCTTCGCCGAGCTTTCGCCCATCACCCAGCGCACCGCATCGATGATGTTGGACTTGCCACAGCCGTTGGGCCCGACCACGGCCGCCATGTTGCTGGGGAAGATCACCGTGGTCGGGTCGACGAACGACTTGAAGCCGGCCAGCTTGATGGACTTCAGACGCATGCAGCGGCACTCATCGATGGCGCGCGTCGCGATGTGCCCACGCGAAAAGGCCGGGATAGCTGAAAAGCCCTGGGCGTCATGGTTTTCCTTAAGGCGCTGTTGTCCTGTGGAGGGCGAGCCGCGGTGTGGCGAAAAGTGCCGGAGACCGGGCATATCCCGGCGAAAACAGGGCGAAAGTGTAACACAGCGCCCTGCCCGGCCAAGCCTGCCCCACAGGATGAGGGTAGCCCTGAAACGACGCGCAGCGCACCAATAGGAAGCACGAATCGTCGCCCACCGGCGCCCCGAGCGCCTGCCGTCGCGCTGACCACGGCGCCCGCGGTGGCTGGCATGAAAATAGCTTGACTCAAAAGTCAGCTTTTCGGTTGACCGAGCTGGCGGGCACTTCTAGATTCGCGCTATGGCGATGTCGATTGCCCGCACTACACCTGAGCGTGCCCGGAGGCCGATCTTGATCCAGTTCCTGTTCGAGGGGCGCTTGCACAGCGAGCAGCACATCGACCCGACCCTGACCGTGCTGCGCTACCTGCGCGAGCGCGCCGGCAAATGTGGCACCAAGGAAGGCTGCGCCTCGGGCGATTGCGGCGCCTGCACCGTGGTGGTCGGCGAGGTGGTCGACGAGCGCCTGCGCTACCGCACCCTGAATGCCTGCCTGACCTTCCTGCCGGCCCTGCACGGCAAGCAATTGATCAGCGTCGAATCGCTCAAGCACCAGGGTGCGCTGCACCCGGTGCAACAGGCCATGGTCGACTGCCACGCCTCGCAGTGCGGCTTCTGCACACCGGGCTTCGTCATGTCGCTGTTCGCCCTGAGCAAACAACGCCGCGACCGCGGCCCGGCCCGCGAGGCGACGCTCGAGAGCCTGGCCGGCAACCTGTGTCGCTGCACCGGCTACCGGCCCATCGTCGATGCCGCCGAGCAGGCCTGCCGCCTCGATTACCAGGATCAGTTCGATGCCAGCGAGCCGGCCACCGTCGCCCAGCTCAACGCCATAGGCGCCCGCCCCGAGGCAGGCCCGCCCCGGGAACTGCAGCATGGCGAGCAGCGCTGCCTGCTGCCGCACAGCCTGGAACAACTGGCCGAGCAGTACCTGACCCACCCCGATGCGCGCCTGCTCGCCGGCGGCACCGACCTGGCGCTGGAGGTCACCCAGCAGCAGCGCGAGCTGCCGCTGATGATTCACCTCGGCCAGGTCGCGGCGCTCAGGCGCATCGAGGTCGGCGACAGCCATATCGAGATCGGCGCCGCCGCCGCGCTGAGCGACTGCCTGCCGCTGCTGGCCGCCGAATACCCGGACTTCGGCGAACTGCTGCAGCGCTTCGCCTCCCAGCAGATCCGCAACCAGGCCACCCTGGGCGGCAATATCGGCAACGCCTCGCCCATCGGCGATAGCCCGCCCCTGTTGCTGGCCCTTGGCGCCCAGCTGGTGCTGCGCCAGGGCGAGCGACGCCGAACCCTGGACCTCGACGACTATTTCGTCGATTACAAGGTCACCGCGCGCCAGGCGGGCGAGTTCATCGAGCGGGTGCGGGTGCCGCGCGCCGTGGCCGGCCAGCAGTTTCGCGCCTACAAGGTCAGCAAGCGCCTGGACGACGACATCAGCGCGGTCTGCGCCGCCTTCAACCTGCGCATCGACGCCGGCCTGGTGCACGGTGTGCGCATCGCCTACGGCGGCATGGCCGCCACGCCCAAGCGCGCCCTTGCCTGCGAGGCCGTGCTGCTCGGTGCGCCCTGGGAACACGACACGATCGAGCGCGCCTGCCAGGCCCTGGCCGAGGATTTCGCGCCGCTCAGCGACCTGCGGGCGAGCAAGGCCTACCGCCTGCTGGTGGCGCAGAACCTGCTGCGCAAGTGCTTCTTCGAACTGCAATGCCCCGAATGGCAAACACGGGTGATCGACCATGCATAAGCCCTCGGCGAGCCAGGCCGAACTGGCCCAGCGCCTGCGCCACGACATCAGCACCGGCGTGGGCAGGAGCGTCAAGCACGAAAGCGCCGACAAGCACGTGTCCGGCGAGGCGCTGTACGTCGACGATCGCCTGGAGTTTCCCAACCAGTTGCACGTCTACGCCCGCCTGAGCGACCGCGCCCACGCGCGCATCCTCGGCATCGACACCGCGCCCTGCTACGCCGTGCCCGGGGTGGCCCGCGTCATCACCAGCGTCGATGTGCCCGGGCAACTGGATATCGGCCCGGTGCTGGCCGGCGATCCGTTGCTCGCCGACGGCAAGGTCGAGTATGTCGGCCAGGTCGTCCTCGCGGTGGCCGCCGACAGCCTGGACAACGCGCGCAAGGGCGCCATGGCGGCGCTCATCGAGTACGAGGAGCTGCCGCCGCTGCTGGACGTGGTCGAAGCCCTGGGCAAGCGCCACTTCGTCCTCGACAGCCACCAGCAGCGCATCGGCGACGCCGACGCGGCCCTGGCCAGCGCGCCGCATCGCCTGCAGGGCAGCCTGCATATCGGCGGCCAGGAGCACTTCTACCTGGAGACCCAGGTGTCTTCGGTGATGCCCGGCGAAGACGGCGCCATGCTGGTCCATTGCTCGACGCAGAACCCCAGCGAAGTGCAGAAGCTGGTGGCCGAGGTGCTCGGCATCGCCATGCACAAGGTGGTGATCGACATGCGCCGCATGGGCGGTGGTTTCGGCGGCAAGGAGACCCAGGCCGCCGGCCCGGCCTGCCTGTGCGCGGTGATCGCGCACCTGACGGGTCGGCCGACCAAGATGCGCCTGCCCCGCCTCGACGACATGCTGATGACCGGCAAACGCCATCCGTTCTACGTCGAGTACGACGTCGGCTTCGACGCCAGCGGCCGGCTCCACGGCCTGCAACTGGAGCTGGCCGGCAACTGCGGCTACTCCCCGGACCTGTCCGGTTCCATCGTCGACCGCGCCATGTTCCATGCCGACAACGCCTACTTTCTCGGCAACGCCACCATCAATGGCCACCGCTGCAAGACCAACATCGCCTCCAACACCGCCTTTCGCGGCTTCGGCGGCCCCCAGGGCATGCTCGCCATCGAGGAGATCATGGACGTCATCGCCCGCCACCTGGGCACAGACCCGCTGGCCGTGCGCAAGCGCAATTACTACGGCAAGCACACACGCAACCTGACCCACTACGGGCAGACGGTGGAGCACAACCTGCTGCAGGAAATGACCGCCGAACTGGAAGCCAGCAGCACCTACGCACAGCGCCGCGAGGCCATCCGCCGCTTCAATGCCGGCAGCCCGCTCCTGAAAAAGGGCCTGGCCCTGACCCCGGTGAAGTTCGGCATCAGCTTCACCGCCAGTTTCCTCAACCAGGCCGGCGCGCTGATCCACATCTACACCGACGGCAGCATCCACCTCAACCACGGCGGCACCGAGATGGGCCAGGGCCTCAACACCAAGGTCGCCCAGGTGGTCGCCGAAGTGTTCCAGGTCGATATCGCCCGCATCCAGATCACCGCCACCAACACCGACAAGGTGCCCAACACCTCGCCCACCGCGGCCTCCAGCGGCACCGACCTGAACGGCATGGCGGCCAGGAACGCCGCCGAGATCATCAAGCAGCGGCTGGTCGCCATGCTCGCCGGCGAGTACGGCGTGGCACACAGCGAGATCGAGTTCCGCAACGGCCTGGTGCGCGCCGGCGAGCATTGCCTGACGTTCGAGGCCGTGGCGCAGAAGGCCCATTTCAACCAGGTGTCGCTGTCCTCCACCGGCTTCTACCGCACACCGAAGATCCACTATGACCGCGACAAGGCCAACGGCCGGCCGTTCTACTACTTCGCCTATGGCGCCGCCTGCGCCGAGGTGCTGGTCGACACCCTGACCGGCGAATACCGCCTGCTGCGCGCCGACATCCTGCATGACGTCGGCGCCTCGCTGAACCCGGCCATCGATATCGGCCAGGTGGAAGGCGCCTTCGTCCAGGGCATGGGCTGGCTCACCTGCGAAGAACTGGTGTGGAACGACCAGGGCAGGCTGCTGAGCAACGGCCCGGCCAGCTACAAGATCCCGACCGTGGCCGACGTGCCGGCCGACCTGCGGGTGAAGCTGGTGGAGAACCGCAAGAACCCCGAGGACACGGTCTTCCACTCCAAGGCCGTGGGGGAGCCGCCGTTCATGCTCGGCATCGCCGTGTGGTGCGCGCTCAAGGATGCCGTGGCGAGCCTGGCCGACTACCGCCTGCAACCGCGGATCGACGCACCGGCGACCCCGGAACGGGTGCTGTGGGGCGTGCAACAGATGAAAGCGGCCCGGCAGCAGCCAGCGCCGGAGATCAGCACACGGGAGGAACCGGCATGAGCCACGACGACCCGCTGCAAGGCCACGGCGCCAGCCACGACTGGCTGAGCGCCCTGGGCGAGTGGCAACGCCTGGGCCGCCCCTGCGTGCTGGTGACCATCATCGAGGAGCGCGGCTCGACGCCGCGCAATGCCGGTTCGAAGATGGTGGTCAGCGCCGAGCAGTGCGCCGACACCATCGGTGGCGGCCACCTGGAATTCAAGGCCATGCAGATCGCCCGGGAGATGCTCGCCAGCCAGACCCGGGAGACCCGCCTGGAGCGCTTCAGCCTCGGCGCCAGCCTCGGCCAGTGCTGCGGCGGCGCCACCCTGCTGCTGTTCGAGCCCATGGGCCGCCCGCAGGCGCGCATCGCCGTGTTCGGCGCCGGCCACGTGGGCCGCGCCCTGGTACCGCTGCTGGCCGGCCTGCCGTGCCGGGTCAGCTGGATCGACGCCCGCGCCGACGAATTTCCCACGCACCTGGACCCGCGCATCGAGCGCATCGTCAACGACGACCTGGTCGAGGAAGTCGAGCGGTTGCCCGCCGGCAGTTACTACATCGTCATGACCCACGATCACGCCCTGGATCTGGCCCTGAGCGCGGCGATCCTGGCGCGGGACGATTTCGCCTACTTCGGCCTGATCGGCTCGAAGACCAAGCGCATGAAGTTCGAGCACCGCCTGCGTGAACGCGGCGTCGCCGCCGACAGCCTGGCGCGCATGCGCTGCCCCCTGGGCCTGCCCCAGGTCAAGGGCAAGCTGCCGCTGGAAATCGCCGTGTCCATCGCCGGCGAAGTGATCGCCACCTACAATGCCACCTTCGCCGAACGGCAGGCCCAGCACGACGGCATCAGCCGTCTGCTGCCCGCTTCGCGGCGCGCCCACAGCTGAGAAGTATCTCCCCATTACTGCGCTCGGCCATGCTGCGTTGCAAGCAGGCAAAAATCACGTGCACTGCGCTTTTTCGCCTGATTTCGCCTTGCCTGACCTTCCCACTACTTTTGTAAATACCCTCTACCGTCACACGAGGATTCCATGCCCAACCACCGCCATGCCTACCGCGCCGCCATCCTGCACAGCCTCGCCGATCCCGCCGTGGTCGGCAGCGAGGCGTCCTATGCCTATTTCGAAGATGGCATCCTGCTGGTGGAAGACGGCCATGTGCGCCAGCTCGGCCACGCCGCCGAACTGCTGCCACAACTGCAGGGCGTGGCGCTCACCGAGTACCCCGACGCGCTGATCACCCCGGGCTTCATCGACAGCCACATCCACTACCCGCAGACCGGCATGATCGGCGCCTATGGCGAACAACTGCTCGACTGGCTGAACACCTACACCTTCCCCACGGAAATGCGCTTCGCCGACAAGGCCCACGCCAGCGAAGTGGCGGCTATCTTCCTCAAGGAGCTGCTGCGCAACGGCACCACCACCGCGCTGGTGTTCGCCAGCGTGCACAAGCAGTCGGTGGACGCCTTCTTCGAGGCCGCCGAAGCCCTGAACCTGCGCATGATCGCCGGCAAGGTGCTGATGGATCGCAACGCGCCCGAGGCCCTGACCGACACGGTCGAGTCCGGCTATGCCGACAGCCGCGAACTGATCGAACGCTGGCACGGCAAGGGCCGCCTGCATTACGCGGTGACGCCACGCTTCGCCCCGACCAGCACGCCGGCGCAACTGGCCATGGCCGGGCAGTTGCTGCGCGAGTACCCCGAGCTGTACCTGCACACCCACCTGTCGGAGAACCGCCAGGAAATCGAGTGGGTCAAGGCGCTGTTCCCCGAGAGCAGCGACTACCTGGATGTCTACCACCAGCACCGGCTGACCGGCCCACGCTCGGTGTTCGCCCACGCCGTGCACCTGTGCGATGCGCAATGTCGGCGCCTGGCGGAAACCGGCTCGGCGGTGGCGTTCTGCCCGACCTCCAACCTGTTCCTCGGCAGCGGCCTGTTCGACCTGCGCGCCATGGAACGCCACGGTGTGCGCGTGGGCCTGGGCACCGACGTCGGCGCCGGCACCAGCTTTTCGCAACTGCGCTCGCTGAGCGAGGCGTACAAGATCATGCAGTTGCAGGGGCAGAAACTCGACCCGTTCAAGTCGCTGTACCTGGCCACCCTGGGCAGCGCCCAGGCCCTGTACCTGGACGAACGCATCGGCAACTTCGCCCCCGGCAAGGAAGCGGACTTCGTCGTCCTCGACTACCAGGCCACCCCGCTGATCCGCTATCGCCTGCAGCAGAGCGCCAGCCTGGCGGAACGGCTGTTCGCCCTGATCACCCTGGGCGACGACCGCGTGGTCAAGGAAACCTTCGCCGCCGGGCGCAGCGTGCACCGGCGCGACGGCTGAGCGCGTACCGGGCGTGCATTCAAAGGCTGACAGGCCTGGGCGGATGAGCGGGCCCTGTCAGCGGCTCACGAGGTGCGAAAAGACCGCTTTCAGATCGTCGCGGCCATTGTCCTGATCGAAGTCCAGCTTGCTGTCGATATGGTCCATGTGCTGCATCATCAGGCTCACCGCCAGGGTGGCATTGCGCGCCTCGAGCGCATCGAGCAGGGCGTTGTGCTCGTCGAAGGAACAGTGGTTGCGCTGGCCGCTTTCGTATTGGGCGATGATCAGCGAGGTCTGCGACACCAGGCTGCGCTGGAAACTGACCAGCGGCGCATTCTTCGCCGCCTCGGCCAGCCTCAGGTGGAACTCGCCGGACAGGCGTATACCGGTGCCCCTGTCGCCGCGGGCGAAACTGCTGCGCTCATCGGCCACCATCTGCCGTAGCCCGGCCAGTTCCTCGGCACTGGCATGCGCCACCGCCAGCTCGGTGATGGCCCGCTCGACCAGGCGCCGCGCATGGAAGACCTGGCGGGCTTCGTCTATGCCGGGGCTGGCCACCACCGCGCCGCGGTTGGGCCGCAACAGCACCACGCCCTCATGGGCCAGGCGCGACAATGCACGGCGGATGGTGGTGCGGCTGACGCCGAATATCTCGCCGAGCGCCTCCTCGCTCAAACGCGTACCGGGAGCCAGGCGCTGTTCGAGAATGGCATCGAAGATATGCGCGTAGACTCCTTCATCCTGGTTGCCACCGCGGGCACTGGCGCCAGGTTGTGCTGTTGCAGTGTTTGCTTCGCTCATACCGCCTCGCCTCGGGAAAATTCGTCGGAGCGTCTTCGACGCCTCCGTCCGTCACGGACGCCACGATTGTACACAATCAGCCTCTCGCGCACGCTTTCCGCGCAAATCGACGTTCTGCGCACGCAATCGGTGCAGGAAAGTGCCCGCTGACTGTACCTGTCCGCCCCTTCGCCGCTGTTGTAAGGTGCGCCGCGTTGGCCCCGACGCAACGGGGCCGTGTCCCTTCGGAGTCGCTCGATGAGCCTGGAAACCTGGTTGCTGTTCAGCGCTGCGGCGCTGGTCGTGATTCTCATCCCCGGCCCCTTGTCCCTGCTGATGGTCAGCAATAGCCTCAATTACGGCCTGCGCCGCTCGGCGCCCGCCTTTCTCGGCGGCGTGTCGGCCTCGCTCTGCCTGCTGAGCGCCTCGGCCTTGGGCCTCGGCGCCCTGCTGCTGGCCTCCGAGCAGGTGTTCAGCCTGCTCAAGCTGGTCGGCGCCCTGTACCTGTTCTACCTCGCCTGGCAAAGCTGGCAAGCCTCGCGCCAGGCCGCCCGCCCGGCCAGCGGCGAGCCCCTGGTCAGCGATCCGAGCGCCAGCGGCATGTTCTGGAAGGCCTTCGGCCTGGGCGCCAGCAACCCCAAGGACATCCTGTTCTTCGCCGCCTTTCTACCGCAGTTCATCAGCGCCCAGCAGCCGATGCTCCAGCAACTGCTGGTGATGATCGCCACCTGGGCCGTGCTCGACCTGGCCTGCAAGCTGTTCTACGCCCTCGGTGCCCATGGCGCCGCGCGCTACCTGCGCTCGGGCAAGGGGCAGGTATGGTTCAACCGGGTCAGCGCCGCGCTTTTCGGCGCTGCCGGCGGCGCCTCGCTGTTGAGCCGCTAACGGTCATGAGCGCTGGCCGCCCCGGATGATGAAAGATACGTTGTCACGCCAGGCCGCGTCGCGACCCTCGATCGCCGTGGGGGCGGCGGCTCCCACAGAATGAACGGCCCCGTGTAGGAGCCCCGCCCCCGGGGCGATGCGATCGTGGCCATTCGGCCGAATCCGCGTCGCAACCACCCTTCGCCGCGGGGGCGCGGCTCCCACAGGAACGCGGCGGACCACCGCTCAGGTAGGAGCCCCGACCTCGGGGCGATGCGATCATGGCCATTCGGCGGAATCCGCGTCGCAACCACCATTCGCTGCGGGGGCGCGGCTCCCACAGGAACGCGGCGGACCACCGCCCAGGTAGGAGCCCCGACCTCGGGGCGATGCGATCGTGGCCATTCGGCCGAATCCGCGTCGCAACCACCCTTCGCCGCGGGGGCGCGGCTCCCACAGGAACGCGGCGGACCACCGCCCAGGTAGGAGCCCCGACCTCGGGGCGATGTGATCGTGGCCATTCGGCCGAATCCGCGTCGCAACCACCATTCGCCGCGGGGGCGCGGCTCCCACAGAATGAACAGTTCCCCGGGGCGATGGTCATTGTGCCGAGATAGAGCTTTCACCCCAGGCGTTCAACTGCCGCGATAGGTGGAATAGCTGTACGGCGACACCAGCAGCGGCACGTGATAGTGGGCCTGCGCCGCGTCGATGGCGAAGCGCAGCACCACCACGTCGAGAAAGGCCGGCTCCGCCAGCGCCACCTGGCGCGCCCGATAATAGTCGCCGACATGGAAATGCAACTGGTAAACGCCGCTGCGGTAATCCTCCCCTTCCAGCAGAGGCGCGTCGCAGCGGCCGTCCTGGTTGCTGAGCTGATGCCCGAGCAGCGTCGGCTGCTCGCCTTCGATCCGGTACAGCTCGACGCGAATGGCACTGCCCGGACAACCGTGGGCGGCATCCAGAATATGCGTGGTCAATCGACCCATCTTGTTCACCACTCCCTGCCTGGCCGGCCACGCTCGCGTGACCGGCGATCAATGCGTCCAGCGCTAGCGGATACGCTGGCTATCTGCGAAGCAAGAACTGTACACAATTTCCCGCCTCGGCAACCATTCAGGCAATGCCGACCGCTCCGTTCATTTTTCCTGCAGTGGGCGCCAGAAAAAGCATTCAGCAATAAAAGCTGACCAATCAGGCAAGGTTTTTGCTTTGAAATGGCCCAAGGCACGACGCAAGATACGGGTTACAATATGCATATTGTTTTGTATACAATCATTGACACCCCGCCCTCGCCGTTGCCACTTCATGTCTGTACAGGAACGACGCCGTGAACGCCGAATACCCCCGCGACCTGATCGGTTACGCCAACACCCCGCCGCACCCGCACTGGCCGGGCGAGGCACGCATTGCCCTGTCGTTCGTGCTCAACTACGAAGAAGGCGGCGAGCGCAACGTGCTGCATGGCGATGCCGAGTCGGAAGCCTTCCTCTCGGAAATGGTCGCCGCACAGCCCCTCCCGGGCGTGCGCAACATGAGCATGGAATCGCTCTACGAGTATGGCAGCCGCGCCGGGGTCTGGCGCCTGCTCGAGCTGTTCCGCAAGCGCGCCATCCCGCTGACTGTGTTCGCCGTGGCCATGGCCGCCCAGCGCCACCCGCAGGTGATCAGGAGCATGCTCGCCGATGGCCATGAGATCTGCAGCCACGGCTACCGCTGGATCGACTACCAGTACATGGACGAAGCGCGCGAGCGCGAACACCTGCACGAGGCGATCCGCATCCTCAGTGAGATCACCGGCGAACGCCCGCTGGGCTGGTACACCGGCCGTACCGGCCCGAATACCCGGCGCCTGGTCAGGGAAGAAGGCGGCTTCCTCTACGACAGCGACAGCTACGACGACGACCTGCCCTACTGGGACCCGGCCAGCACTGCCGAGCAGCCCCACCTGGTCATCCCCTACACCCTGGACACCAACGACATGCGCTTCACCCAGGTGCAGGGCTTCAATACCGGCGACGACTTCTTCGCCTACCTCAAGGATGCCTTCGACGTGCTCTACGCCGAGGGGGTCGCGGGGGCGCCGAAGATGCTCTCCATCGGCATGCACTGCCGCCTGCTCGGCCGCCCGGCGCGCCTCGCGGCCCTGGCCCGCTTCCTCGACTACGTGCAGGGGCACGACAAGGTCTGGTGTGCCCGCCGCGTGGACATCGCCCGTCACTGGCACGCCACTCACCCCTTCACAGCGGAGCCCGCGACATGAGCCGCTTCCAGAGCCTGACCCCGTCGCAGCTGGAACGCACGGCCTTCATCGAGGCCTTCGCCGACATCTACGAACACTCGCCCTGGATCGCCGAGCAGACCTTCGATCAGGCCAGCGGCGCGATACCGGACGATATCGAGGCCCTGCACCAGCGCATGTGCGCCCAGATGCTGGGGGCGGATCGCGCGCGGCAACTGGCACTGATCCAGGCGCACCCGGACCTGGCCGGCAAGGCGGCCCTGGCCGGCCAGCTCACCGCCGCCAGCAGCGCCGAGCAGGCCGGGGCCGGCATCGATGCCTGCTCCGCCGAGGAGTACGCCCGCTTCACCGCACTCAACCAGGCCTACAGACAGCGCTTCGGCTTTCCCTTCATCATGGCGGTGAAAGGCAGCGACCGAAAACGCATTCTGGCGGCCTTCGAAGAACGCCTGCACAACACCGAGGAACAGGAATTCGCCCGCGCCCTGGGCGAAATCAACCGGATCGCCCTGTTCCGCCTGCAGGCTCTGTGAGCCCTCACCCACTTCCAGCAAGGCCGTTTCCATGACCGCATACGCCGCTCCCTTTCTGAAATACGTCAACCTCGCCGATGCCCGCCTGGGCACACGGGCGCTGTCCGTGACCGACGACTGGTTCGCCGATGTCAACCGCCTGTTCCAGCCGACGGCGGCGGTATGGAAGGAAGGCGTATTCGACGACAACGGCAAATGGATGGACGGCTGGGAGTCGCGGCGCAAGCGCTTCGAGGGCTACGACAGCGCGGTGATCCGCCTGGGCGTGCCGGGCTCGATCAAGGGCGTGGACATCGACACCAGCCACTTCACCGGCAACTACCCGCCTTCGGCGTCCCTGGAAGCCTGCTTCGTCGCCGACGGCGACCCCGACGACACCAGCGAGTGGATCGAGATCCTGCCCGCCGTGGCGCTGCAGGGCGACAGCCATCACTACCACGCCATCGACGATGCGCGTCCGTTCAGCCATCTGCGTTTCAACATCTACCCCGATGGCGGCGTCGCGCGCCTGCGCGTGCACGGCATTCCCTATCGCGACTGGGCGACGGTCACCGCCGACGAATCGCTCGACCTGGCCGCCGCCCTGAATGGCGGTCGTGCCCTGGCCTGCTCCGACCAGCACTACGGGCACATGGGCAACCTGCTCAACCCGGGCCGCGGGGTGAACATGGGCGACGGCTGGGAAACCGCACGCCGGCGCACCCCCGGCAACGACTGGGTGATCATCGCCCTGGGCCACCCGGGGGAAATCGAGCGCATCGTCGTCGACACCCTGCACTTCAAGGGCAACTACCCGGACAGTTGCTCGATCCAGGCGGCGTTCGTCAAGGGCGGCACCGATGCCCAGATCGAAACCCAGAGCCTGTTCTGGCGCGAACTACTGCCCAGCCAGAAGCTGTCGATGCACGCCGAGCATGAATTCGCCGGGCAGATCGCCCGCCTCGGCCCGATCACCCATGTGCGCCTGAACGTCTTCCCCGATGGCGGAGTCAGCCGCCTGCGCCTGTTCGGCAAGGTCGCGCGCTAGAGCACCCCAAGCGGATCGCCCTCCTCAGCGAGGCGGGGCGGCCATAACCAGACAGACAGAGCAGCCATGCGCACCCTGAAGATAGAACCCCTGACCCAGGCAGCCTTCGCCCCCTTCGGTGACGTCATCGAAAGCCAGGGCCGCGATTTCTTCCTGATCAACAACGGCTCCACCCGCCGCTATCACCAACTGGCCAGCGTACAGACCAGTGCGCCGGAGGATCAGGCGATCATCAGCATCTTCGTCGCCCAGGGCCTGCCGATGCCGCTGACGGTATGCATGCTCGAACGCCACCCGCTGGGCAGCCAGGCCTTCATGCCGCTGCTCGGCCATCCCTTCCTGATCCTGGTCGCGCCGCCCGGCGACACGCCGGACCCGCAGCAGGCGCGCGCCTTCCGCAGCGATGGCCGGCAGGGCGTCAACTATCACCGCGGCGTGTGGCACCACCCGATCCTGGCCCTGCAGGCGCAGGACGAGTTCCTGGTGGTCGACCGCCGCGGCGCGGGCGACAACTGCGACGAATATTTCTTCGACGAGACGCAGCGCCTGCTTCTCGACCCGAACCAAGCCTGAGTGACGAGCGCCTGCGCGGTGCAATGAGGTAACTGCCGTGGAAGCACACCTGACCGAGTGGCTGAACCTGATCATCCGCTGGATTCACATGATCGTCGGTATCGCCTGGATCGGCGCTTCGTTCTATTTCGTCTGGCTGGAAAACCACCTGGATCGACGCAACCCGCGCGAGGGCCTGTCCGGCGATCTGTGGGCGATTCACGGTGGCGGCATCTACCACCTGGAAAAGTACAAGCTGGCGCCGGAGAAAATGCCGGAGAAGCTGCACTGGTTCAAATGGGAGGCCTATTCCACCTGGCTCTCGGGCGTCGCCCTGCTCACCGTGGTGTACTACCTCAACCCGTCGCTGTACCTGATCGCCCCGGGCAGCGGCCTGACCCCTGGCGTGGCCATCACCCTGGGCATCGGCTCGCTGATCGTCGGCTGGTTCGTCTACGACGTGCTCTGCGATTCGCCGCTGGGCGAACGCCCGGCCCTGCTCGGCCTGGTGCTGTTCCTGCTGCTGGTGGCCGCCGCCTACGCCCTGAACCAGGTGTTCAGCGGGCGCGGCGCCTATATCCATGTCGGCGCCATCATCGGCACCCTGATGGTCGGCAATGTGCTGCGCATCATCATGCCGGCCCAGCGCGCCCTGGTCAGGGCCATCGAACAGAACACCGCCCCCGATCCGTCGCTGCCGGCCAAGGGCCTGATGCGCTCGCGGCACAATAACTATTTCACCCTGCCGGTGCTGTTCATCATGATCAGCAACCATTTCCCCAGCACCTACGGCAGCCGCTACAACTGGCTGATCCTCGCCGGCATCGCCCTGTTCGCCGTGCTGGTGCGGCACTATTTCAACACCCGCCACCAGAGCAACCGCTTCGCCTGGGCCCTGCCCGCCGCCGCCCTGGGCATGCTCTGCCTGGCCTTCGTCAGCGGCCCGAGCACGCGAAGCGAAGCGCCGGGCAAGGCGCCTGCCATCACCTACGCACCGGTGCCGGCGACAGGCCTGCCGGGCAAACCGATCGAACGCCAACAGCCCGCGGAAACAGCAGCCGAGCCGGCGCCTTCAGCACCCGCGACGGCAAGCTTCGCGGCGGTGGAGAAGGTGCTTCACGAGCGCTGCACGGTCTGCCATTCGGCCACGCCGAGCAGCCCGCTGTTCAGTGTCGCGCCGCTGGGCTTCGTGCTCGACACGCCGCAGCAGATGCAGCAACAGGCGGCCAAGATCAAGGCGCAATCGGTGGATTCGGTGATCATGCCGCTGGGCAATATCACCCAGATGACCCAGGCGGAGCGCGACCTGATCGGCGCCTGGATAGCGGCCGGGGCGAAGATCGAATGAGGTATCCCGCAATGCAAGAAGGGATGCTTGTTCAGCATCCCTTCCGGACGGGGTGTAGCGCTGACTCAGTTGGCGCGAGCGGTATCGCGTAGCGCCTTGACCTGGTCGTGGTTGCGCTGCACGCCTTGCAGCTGGGTTTCCAGCACGCTGCGCACGTTGGCCGGCAGGTCTTTCTCCAGGGCCTTGCGATAGTTCTTCAGGGCCACGTCTTCACCGCGCTCGCATTCGTTGAGGATGGCTTCGTCGTCCTTGCCGGTGATCAGGCTCTTGAAGTCGACCCAGCCGCGGTGCAGTGCGCCAGCAACGCTGGAGCTGGTTTCCGGATCGCCGCCCAGGGAACGCACCAGTTGCTGCAGTTCGGCGGCGGCACCGGCGCAATCCTGGGCGTGCTGCACGAAGAAGCTTTTCAGACGCGGGTTCTTCACATCCTCGGCGCACTCCTGGAAGCCTTTCTCGCCATCCTTGCTGGTTTCGATCAGGTCGTTGAGTACCGAAATGACGTCTTTGTTATCCACTGGATAGTCCTCTATCGCATTTACCAAAGGGGCACCATGCAGGCAGGTGCCGTGCCCTTGAGTGGAGTGGAGCGCTGTCGAGGAGGTTCAGGAAGTTTATCGCCGGCAGGCGAGCGGAACGGCCTGAGAAACAACGAAAAAGACTTGCCACGCCTGGGCCGCCGCCACTCGTCGCCTGACCGGGGAGGCCTTGATCGCGCCAGATGCTCAGCCGCCGGTCATGCTCATGAAGCGGATCACCTGCACCTGCTCGTCGGCGTCGAAGTGATGACGCTCGGGCTTGAGCTGCAAGGCCTTGAGCAGCGCGTTGCGCAGGCGCTCGCCATCGCCGGGGTGGGCCCGCATCAGGGCCCGCAGATCCAGCGCATTGTCGTGCCCCAGGCACAGCACCAGCTTGCCTTCGGCCGTCACCCGCACCCGGTTGCAGTCGCCACAGAAGTTGTGGCTGTGGGGCGAAATGAAGCCCACCCGGCTGCCACTCCCCGCCACCTGCCAGTAACGCGACGGGCCGCCCGTGACATGGCTGCTGCGCACCAGCGGATAACGCGCTTCGATACGCGCACGCACCACATCGCTGGAACAGAAGGTCTGCTCGCGCCGATGACTGGTGATGTTGCCCAGCGGCATCTCTTCGATGAAGCTGACGTCCAGGCCACGGGCGACGGCATACTCGACCAGTTCGAGCACTTCGTCGTCATTGCGTCCGGTCTGGACCACGGTATTCAGCTTGATCCGCTCGAAGCCCGCGGCCAACGCGGCATCGATGCCGGCCAGCACCTGATCGAGCTTGTCGCGGCGGGTGAAGGCGGCGAAACGCTCGCGGCGCAGGGAATCGATGCTGACGTTGAGCCGGCGCACCCCGGCCGCACGCAGGTCGGCGGCCATCTCGTGCAGTTGCGAGCCGTTGGTGGTGATCGCCAGATCTTCCAGTTCGCTGCGCGCGCCGAGGCGCTGCAACAGGCTGAGCAGGTTCTTGCGCACCAGCGGCTCGCCGCCGGTGATACGGATACGTTTGACCCCCAGGCCGATGAAGGCATCGGCGACGCTGTACAGCTCCTCGAGGGTGAGGATCTGCGCCCGCGGGGTAAACACCATGTCTTCGCTCATGCAATAGGTGCAGCGAAAATCACAGCGATCGGTCACCGAGAGCCGCAGGTAGGTGATGCGTCGGCCGAACGGGTCGACCAACTGCGTATCGTGCATGGAACGCTTCTCCCGGCTCACTGGCGAGCCAAGCTGTGCATGTGGGGATCGCTGCGGCGATGCTGCCCGCGACCGAAGCGACGCGACGCGGCCAACGTCGCCAGCGAAGCGCAAGCCAGGCCAGAGGAGGCGGGGCGCTTCGATTTGAGCCAGTCCTGAAGCCAATGCTACCATGCCCTGTCCTGGCCCGCCCGGGCGCCCGGCAAACAGCACACGAACCCAGCCCATGAGCAGTATCCGCGAACGCAACCAGGCACTGATTCTGCAAGCGGCCAGCGAGGAGTTCGCCAGCAAGGGCTTCGCCGCCAGCAAGACCAGCGACATCGCAGCCAGGGCCGGCCTGCCCAAGCCCAATGTCTATTACTATTTCAAGTCCAAGGAAAACCTCTACCGCGAGGTGCTGGAAAGCATCATCGAACCCCTGCTCGCCGCCTCCGCGCCGTTCAACCAGGCCGGGCATCCGGCCGATGTGCTGCGCGGCTACATCCGCTCGAAGATTCGCATTTCCCGGGATCTGCCGGCGGCCTCCAAGGTATTCGCCAGCGAGATCATGCATGGCGCGCCACACCTGAGCGCGACCCAGAGCGAGCAACTCAATGCCCAGGCCCGGCACAACGTGTCGTGCATTCAACGCTGGATCGAGCAGGGCCTGATGGCCCCCGTGGACCCCCACCACCTGCTGTTCAGCATCTGGGCCGCGACCCAGACCTACGCCGACTTCGATTGGCAGATCGCCAATGTCACCGGCAAGGCCAGGCTCAACGATGCCGACTATGAAGCGGCCATCGACACCATCACCCGCATGGTGATCACCGGCTGCGGCGTCCAGGAACACCAGGGCGAAGCCTCGCAACAGGTCAGCGGCGCCTGACCACACATTCAGTGACATAACCAGCCGCGCCCCGCTGCGCCACCAGGGGTCGCCCGCCTGTCCATCCCGGCTCGCCGGTGCCCCGTTTCACGGGCTCTGGAGGCCTTTCCGCGCACAGCCGCGCTCACCGCCAGCGGCCCCTCGCCATGTGCGCGAAAAGGTCGAACCGCGCCTTCGGCCGAGCAGTCACACGCACAGCCCCAGGGGGACAACTGGCAATGGAGGGCATTGATGCCACTGTTGAAACTGCTGCATTTCATCGCCCTGATCGGCTGGTGCGGTGCCCTGCTCTATCTGCCGGCGCTGATCGCCGCGGGCGGACGGCGAAGCGCGGCCTCGTCGCTGCGCCAGCACGGCGAACTGATCCGCACGCTGTTCAACCTGATCGCCACGCCAGCGGCCATCGTCGCCATCGGCAGCGGCACCGTCCTGTTCCTGCGCGACGACACCGTCGGCATCTGGCTGATCCTCAAGCTGACCTCGGTGGCGGCGCTGGTCATCTGCCATGGCCTGTGCGGCCTGCTCATCCTGCGTGGCGAACGTACGCCCCGCCCGGCCATGGGCGGCGCCTGTGCCGGCCTCGGCACGCTGATCGTCGGCATGATCGCCATCACCCTGTGGCTGGTACTGGCCAAGCCGTTCTGATCAAGGAGTCCAATGTCCATGAATGCCGCCGGGCGACATTCCCTCTCTCACTCAGTCGATGTCGACACCGACCGCGTGTTCGTAGACCAGGCGCCCGCCCAGGTAGGCCGCGATGGCGATCAGGCCTGCCGTGAGCACGGACAGGTAGAAGGCCCACAGCTCCAGGCCCTGGTCGCCATGGCGATAGCGCAGCAGCCAGTTCAGCGACGCCAGGGACAGCATCATCACGGCGATGATGGCATGGCACCAGGCGCTGATCTTCTGGCGGATTTCGCGCACGCCGAGCAGGTCGATCATGCCGGCGATGCTCGCCACCCAGCCACCCAGGGCGCCGACGCCGGCCAGCCACAGGCTGGCCCGGGCCCAGAACTCATCGGCGCTCCAGAAGTAGGCGAAATCGGTGGCGACCAGGCCGAGCAAGGCCGCCACGGGAAAGTGGATCATCATCGGGTGCAGTGGGTGGCCGGCGATCGCGGCACGGCTGACGATGGATTCCTGTTGTTCAGCCATGGCGGCCTCCGTGGAACGTTGAATGGGTGGTTAAGCAAGTTGACCGCGCTGACGCTGGCAGTTCCGTTTATATCTGCCTGCGACGGCGCCCAGTCCACCCTCGCCCCGGCCGGCCCCATGGCCCGCGATGTGGCGCTGCTGTGGTGGGCCATGTGCGGTTTCTTCGGTCTGGTGCTGGTCGCGGTCAGCGCTCTGTGGATCTACGCCCTGCACCGCAGGCCACGTGATTTCGATGCCGAACAGGCGCGCCGGATTCAACGCCGCTGGCTGATCGGCGGGGGCATCGTCCTGCCCTCGCTGAGCATCGTGCTGCTGTTGCTGTTCGGCATTCCCGTGGGCCAGCGCATGCTGCCCCTGCCGCTGATCGGCGAACAGCCGCTGCGCATCGAGGTCATCGGCCACCAGTGGTGGTGGGAAGTGCGCTACCCCGACAGCGGCGTGGTCACCGCCAACCAGTTGCACCTGCCGGCTGGCCGCCCGGTGGACCTGAGCGTCAGCAGCGCCGACGTGATCCACTCGTTCTGGGTGCCCCGCCTGGGCGGCAAGATCGACATGATTCCCGGCCGCCACAACACCATCCGCCTGCAGGCGGACGAGCCGGGGATCTTCCGCGGGCAATGCTCGGAATTCTGCGGCACCCAGCACAGCAACATGATTCTCGACGTGCAGGCCCATGCCGAAGAGGACTTCGGCGCCTGGCTCGATGCCCGCCGGGAACCGCGGATCGAGGCCCTGTCCGGCGCTGCCG
Source organism: Phytopseudomonas dryadis (assembly GCF_004327355.1). Classification (GTDB taxonomy): domain Bacteria; phylum Pseudomonadota; class Gammaproteobacteria; order Pseudomonadales; family Pseudomonadaceae; genus Aquipseudomonas; species Aquipseudomonas dryadis. The sequence continues at coordinate 25,413 of NZ_QJUM01000037.1, read as the reverse complement.
GCGAGACCTTCGCCAGCTACTGCGGCAGTTGTCACCGCGTGGCGGGCGTCAGCGCAGGTACGCGCGCGCCGGATCTCAGCGACCTGGGCAGCCGGCGCAACCTGGGCAGCGGCGTACTAGCCAACGCCCCCGGCGCCACGCTCACCTGGCTGCGCGAGCACCAGCGCCTGAAACCGGGCAGCGGCATGCCGCTGACCGACGATGTCGACGCCGAACAGCTGCAAGCCATCGCCGCCTGGCTGGAGACCCTCGAACCATGAGCAATGCTGACAATACGCCGCGCCAGGACGATGCCGGGTCGCTGCACGACCAGTTCAACGACGTCTGGGGCAACCCGCGCGGCTGGAAGGCGCTGACCATCGTCAATCACACCACCCTGGGCCTGCGCTTCATGGTCACCGGGCTGGGCTTCTTCCTGTTCGCCGGTCTGCTGGCGATGCTGATGCGCGCGCAGCTGGCGCTGCCGAACAACGACTTCATGGGGCCGGAGGTCTACAACCAGGTCTTCAGCATGCACGGCACGGTGATGATGTTCCTGTTCGCCGTGCCCATGATGGAGGGCCTGGCCGTGTACCTGATTCCGAAGATGCTCGGCGCCCGGGATCTGGTGTTCCCGCGGTTGTCGGCGCTGGGCTACTGGTGCTACCTGTTCGGCGGCCTGATCCTCTGTTCCAGCCTGTTCTTCGGCGTCGCCCCCAACGCCGGCTGGTTCATGTACACCCCGTTGTCCAGCGCCGCCCATTCGCCGGGACCGAATGCCGACTTCTGGCTGCTGGGCATCACCTTCGTCGAGATTTCCGCCGTGTCCGCCGGCGTCGAGCTGGTGGTGTCCATCCTGCGCACCCGCGCCGAGGGCATGGCGCTGAACAAGATGCCGATCTACGCCTGGTACATCCTGACCATGGCGGTGATGATCGTCGTCGGCTTCCCGCCGCTGATCCTGGGCAGCATCCTGCTGGAACTGGAACGCGCCGCCGGCCTGCCGTTCTTCGAAGTGGCGCGCGGCGGCGATCCACTGCTCTGGCAGCACCTGTTCTGGCTGTTCGGCCATCCCGAGGTGTACATCATCTTCCTGCCGGCCGCCGGCATCGTCTCCACCCTGCTGCCGGTATTCGCCCGACGCCCGCTGGTGGGCTATCGCGCCGTGGTGCTGGGGGTGCTGACCACCGGTTTCATCAGTTTCGGCCTGTGGGTGCACCACATGTTCACGGTGGGCATCCCGCAACTGGCGCAGGCGTTCTTTTCCGCCGCGAGCATGCTGGTGGCCATTCCCACGGCGATCCAGGTGTTCGCCTGGCTCGCCACCCTGTGGCTCGGCCGCCCGGTGTACAACGTGCCGATGCTGTGGCTGGTGGGGTTTCTGATCATCTTCGTCTGCGGCGGCCTGACCGGCGTGATGCTGGCCCTGGTGCCCTTCGACTGGCAGGTGCACGACACCCACTTCGTCGTCGCCCACCTGCACTACGTGCTGGTCGGCGGCATGTTCTTTCCACTGGTGGCCGGCCTGTATTACTGGCTGCCGCACTTCTCCGGGCGCATGCCGTCCGAGCGCCTGGGCAAATGGGGCTTCTGGCTGGTATTCAGCGGTTTCAACATCACCTTCCTGATCATGCACTGGACGGGGCTGCTGGGCATGCCGCGGCGGGTCTACACCTACCAGAGCGGGCTGGGCTGGGATCTGCCCAACCTGATTTCCTCGGTCGGCAGTTTCATCCTGGCCATCGGGATCGCCACACTGCTGCTGGACCTGATCCTGCATTTTCGTCACGGCAAGCGGGCCACGGCCAACCCCTGGCAGGCCGACACCCTGGAGTGGGCCACCAGCCTGCCGCCCAACCCGTACAACTTCGTCAGCCTGGCCAAGATCACCGATCGTCATCCGCTGTGGCACGACCCCGATCTGCCGGCCAGCATCGCCCGCGGCGAGCATGCCCTGACGGTGATCGACCATGGCCGCCGGGAAACCTGGGGGGTCGATCCGCTGACCGGCAAGGTGCGCGAAATCATCCACCTGCCCGGCAACAGCTGGCTACCGTTCATCGCCGCCTGCCTGATCGCCCTGCTGTGCCTGAGCCTGCTGGGCAAGGTCTACTGGCTGGCGATCCTGGCGTGCGTCGCCTCGACCCTGGTATTGCTGCGCTGGAGCTGGGAAAACGGCGCCCATCCCAAGGCCGCGCCGGACGCCAGGACCCAGCCCGGTGAGCCGCCCCTGCACTCGCGCACCTGCGACGGCCCGGGCCTGTGGGGCATGGGCGTGACCCTGCTGGCCAACGGCGCGTTGTACCTGTCGCTGCTGTTCGGCTGGTTCTACCTGTGGACCGTGGCGCCCAACTGGCAGGTGCCCGACGCGCCGGTGTTCGACCAGCGCCTGCTGCTGGCCAGCGCCGTGCTGCTGTCGGTCGCCGCCGTGTGGCAACGCCAGGTGCTCAAGCGCCTGCGCCGGGGCGACGACAGCGGCCTGACGACCTGCTTCGTCGGCCTGACGCTGCTCGGCCTGGGGCACTCGGCGCTGCTGTTCTGGGCACTGCTGGCGGGCGATCTGGCGCCACGCGCGACGGCCCACGACGCGGTGATCTTCGTCCTGCTCGTCTACAGCCTCGGCCATGGCCTGCTGGCCGCCGTGCTCAGCGCCCTGCAGGCCCTGCGCGTGCGCTATGGCTATGTCAGCGCGACCTCGCCCTACGAGCCGCTGGTGGTCGAGCAGTGGTGGAACTACAGCCTCGGTGTGCTCTGGTGCAGTTACTTCGCCCTGGTGCTGTTTCCCCCGACCTTCGGAGGCGCCTGATGCAAAGCCTGCGCTCACCCTATAACCCGATGCACATGATCCTCGGCCTGATCATCTGGAGCCTGTGGTTCGTCGCCCTCTATGGGGGCCAGTCCGTGGCCTGCTCCGTGGCGCCCCCGGCGTTGCAGGACGGTGCCTGGACCTGGCTGAACCTGGCCCTCGGCGTCGGCACGGCGCTGACCCTGGTGCTGCTGGGCGCCCTCGCCCGCCTGTTCTGGCGCGCGGCACGGCACGCCCAGCGCAGCGAGCGCGAGCGCTTCGTCGCCAGCATCGCCGCCTGGATCAACCTGATCGCCGCGCTGGCCACCCTGTTCATCGCCCTGCCCATCGTGGGCCTGCCACCATGCGCCTGAGCGTCCTTGCCGGTCTTCTCCTGCTGCCGTTGCCGCTGGCCGCCCATGGCCTGTTCGACGCCCCTCCCGACGAGCGCATAGCGCTGTTCATCAGCGCCGTGCTGCTCGCCGCGGCCTGGCTGCTCTACGTCATCGGCGCGCGACGCCTGCGCCCCCATGGCTGGGAGCCCTTGTGGATGCACACGGCCATGCTCATCACCGTGCTGGCGGTGTTCGGCCCCATCGATGACTGGGCGGAAACCAGCACCAGCCTGCACATGCTCCAGCACATGCTGTTCATCGTCGTCATCGCACCCTTGTGGGCCCTGGCCAGGCCTCTGCCGCAATGGCGTGCGGCCCTCGGCCGCGGGTTGCAGCCGCTGTACAACGGCGTGCTGCGCTGCGGCCGGCACCCGTTGCCCCTGGCCATGCTGCACGGCGCGGTCATCTGGATCTGGCACACCCCCTCGCTGTATCGCCTGGCCCTGGAAAACCCATGGTGGCATGCCTTCGAACACGCCTGCTTCCTGCTCAGCGCCTGGCTGTTCTGGTGGTCCTGCCTGCGTGCCACGCCGCAGCAGGTGCCCCAGGCACTGATGGCGATGCTGCTGACCCTGATGCACACCGGCCTGCTCGGGGCCCTGCTGACATTCGGCAATACGCCCTTCTACGGCGACGCCCGCGACCTGGCCGACCAGCAACTGGCCGGCCTGCTGATGTGGGTGCCGTGCGGGCTGGTGTATCTGGCGGCGGCAGGCTGGATCGCCTGGCGCTGGCTGACGCGCATCTGGCGACGCCAGGCCGGGCAACACGGGCTCGACGAACACTATTGAAACCGCGTGGATACCGTCTCGATCCCTGGCCTGCAAGAGCCGTTCGCAGCCACAGGGTTCACCCGTAGGAGCGTCGCCCCCGGCGCGATTCGATGGCGGTCATCCCGCAGAATCCGAGGCATGGCCGCTGTTCGCCGCGGGGTCGCGGCTCCTGCGCGAATGTGGCGATCCCGTCTTGATCTTCACATCGCCATGGCGCCGTGCGCCACCGGCGCACAGCCTTTGTTGCAAGGCGCTCAGCCGCGCTCGACCGGCGCCGAGGTCAGTTCGAAGGGATTGTTGTTGCGCCGCTGGTTGCGGTCTTCCCGCGGCGTGGCGCCGAAGAAATTGCGATAGGCGCTGGAGAAATGCGGCCCCGACGAGAAACCGCAGGACAGGCCGATCTGGATGATCGACTTGCTGGTCTGCATCAGCAGCTGGCGCGCCTTGTTCAGGCGCAGCTCCAGGTAGTACTGGCTGGGCACGCGGTTGAGGTACTGCTTGAAGATGCGTTCCAGTTGCCGGCGGGATACGCACACGTGCTGGGCGATCTCGTCGGTGGTCAGCGGCTCCTCGATGTTCGCCTCCATCAGCAGCACCGCCTGGGTCAGCTTCGGATGGCTGGAACCCAGACGATTCTGCAGCGGAATACGCTGGCGCTCGCCGCCCTCGCGGATACGCTCGACCACCAGCTCTTCGGACACCGCACCAGCCAGCTCGGCGCCGTGATCGCGCGCCAGCAGCGCCAGCAGCAGGTCGAGCACGGCCATGCCGCCACAGGCGGTCAGGCGGTCACGATCCCAGTCGAACAGGTGGCTGGTGGCGATCACCTTGGGAAAGCGCTCGGCGAAGTCGTCCTGCCAGCGCCAGTGCACCGCGGCACGGTAGCCGTCGAGCAGGCCCAATTGGGCCAGCGGGTAGACGCCAGCGGAAACCGCGCCGATGGTGCAGCCGCTGCGCACCAGTTGCTTGAGCGCCGCGGCCAGTGGCGGCGCCACGCTCAGCGGCGGCTCGTCGGCCAGCAGGAACAGCTTCTGGCAGTTTTCCAGCGCACCGACCCAGGAACCGCCCGGCAGGCGCCAGCCGCCCTCGGGCGGTGTTTCGACCTGCAGGAACGACAACTCGTAGACCACTTCCGGATGGACGCGCTGAGCGACGCTCAGGGCTTCCTCCGCCAACGCCAGGGTCAGGGGCTTGGTGTTGGGCCACAGCAGGAAGCCGATTCGGTGGGCAGTCATGGCAGGCAGTTTAAGCTCTGGAGACGATTGAGGGCATGCACAGGGTTGTTGCCAACTATTTGAGGCTACCGCTGAGGAACTGCTGCAAGCGTTCGGATCGCGGATTGCTCAGTACCTCGCGCGGATCACCGCGCTCTTCCACGACGCCCTGGTGCAGGAACAACAGCTGGTTGGACACTTCGCGGGCGAAGCCCATCTCGTGGGTGACCACCACCATGGTACGGCCTTCGTCGGCCAGATCCCTCATGACTTTCAGCACTTCGCCAACCAGTTCCGGATCGAGCGCCGAGGTCGGCTCGTCGAACAGCATGACCTCGGGTTCCATGGCCAGCGCCCGGGCGATGGCCACGCGCTGCTGCTCACCGCCGGACATGTGCGCGGGATAGGCATCCCGGCGGTGCGCCACGCCGACCTTGGCCAGGTAATGCTCGGCCTTCTCTCGGGCCTGCTGCTTGCTCATGCCGAGCACGTGCACCGGCGCCTCCATGACGTTTTCCAGCACGCTCATGTGCGCCCACAGGTTGAAGTGCTGGAACACCATGGCCAGGCGCGAACGCAGGCGCTGCAGTTGCCTGGCATCGGCGGCGCGCAGGGCGCCGTCCTTGCCGGGCACCAGCTTGAGCGCCTCGCCGTTGAGCAGGATCTCGCCGGCATGGGGCTGTTCCAGCAGGTTGATGCAACGCAGGAAGGTGCTCTTGCCCGAGCCGCTGGAGCCGATGATGCTGGTCACGTCGCCGGCCCTGGCCGCCAGCGCCACGCCCTTGAGCACTTCGTGGCTGCCATAGCGCTTGTGCAGGTCCTTCACTTCAAGCTTGTACATGCTTTTCACTCTCTCGAATCCAGCGCTCATGCGCGCCGCGGCGCCAGGTAGGCCAGCCAGCGCCGCTCGGCCAGCTTGAACAGGCGCACCAGGATAAAGGTCAGGCACAAGTAGAACAGGCCGGCGGTGACGAAGGCCTCGAACGGCAGGTAGTACTGGGCATTGACCGAACGGGCCGCACCGGTGATGTCGATCAGGGTGACGATCGAGGCCAGGCTGGTGGTGTGCAGCATCATGATCACTTCGTTGCTGTACTGCGGCAGCGCCCGGCGCAGCGCCGAGGGCAGGAGGATGCGACGGTACAGCTTGCTGCGCGACATGCCCATGGCCCGTGCCGCCTCGATCTCGCCATGGGGCGTGGCCTTCAGGCTGCCGGCGAGGATCTCGGCACTGTAGGCGCTGGTGTTGATGGCGAACGCCAGGCAGGCGCAGAAGGTGGCGTTGGACAGGTAGGGCCACAGCACGCTGTCGCGCACCGCCTCGAACTGGGCCAGGCCGTAGTACACCAGAAACAGCTGCACCAGCATCGGCGTGCCGCGGATCACATAGGTGTACAGCCAGGCCGGGGCATTCACCAGCGGCGAGCGCGACACCCGCATCAAGGCCAGGGGCACGGCCAGCAGCAGGCCGAAGAACAAGGCGATGGCGAGCAGCTTGAGGGTCACCAGCACCCCGCCGAAATACAGCGGCAGGTTGTCCCAGATAACGGTGTAGTCGAAGATCATCGCTTGCCCCCGCTCACAGTTCGGCGGCCCTGGTGCCGACCGAGTAGCGTTTTTCCAGGTAACGCAGGGCCAGCAGCGACACGCTGGTGATCACCAGGTAGAGCGCCGCCACGGCCAGGTAGAAGGTGAACGGCTCGCGGGTGGCGTCGGCGGCGCTCTTGGCCTTGAACATCATGTCCTGCAGACCGACCACCGAGATCAAGGCCGTGGCCTTGGTCAGCACCAGCCAGTTGTTGGTGAACCCGGGGATGGCGAAACGGATCATCTGCGGCACCAGGATGCGCAGGAACACCTGCAGGCCGCTCATGCCATAGGCGGCGCCCGCCTCCGCCTGGCCCCCGGGAATGGCCAGGAATGCGCCGCGGAAGGTTTCCGACAGGTAGGCGCCGAAGATGAAGCCCATGGTGAACACGCCGGCGACGAAGGGGTTGATGTCGATGTAGTCGTCATGGCCGAGCAGCGGCGCGACCCGGTTCACCAGATCCTGGCCGCCGTAGAAGATCAGCAGGATCAGCACCAGGTCGGGAATGCCGCGGATCACCGTCGAATAGGTCTCGCCCAGCAGCGCCAGCCAGCGCACCGGCGACAGGCGAAAGGCCGCGCCGATCAGGCCGAGCACGATCGCCAGCGCCATCGAGGTCAACGCCAGGATCAGGGTGAGCCAGGCGCCATCGAGAATGGACGAGCCGTAGCCGTTGAGCATCCGCTTACCTCATGCGCGCGCCATGCAGCGCCGAAATGCTAACGAAGAAGCGGCCCACGCCCGGTTGCCCCGACGCGCGCCACTTTCGATGAAGGACGCCTTACTCGCCGTAGACGTCGAAGCTGAAATACTTGTCCTGCACGGCCTTGTAGGTGCCGTTGGCGCGGATCGCCAGGATCGCCGCACTGATCTTGTCGGCCAGCGCCTTGTCACCCTTGCGCACGGCGATGCCCTGGCCTTCGCCGAAGTACTTCTCCTCGGTGAAATCCGGGCCGACGAAGGCGAAGCCCTTGCCGGCGTCGGTCTTGAGGAAGCCGTCATCGATGTTCACCGAGTCGGCGATGGTGCCGTCCAGGCGGCCCGCGCTCAGATCCAGGAACACCTCGTTCTGCGAGGTGTAGCGCACGATCTGCGCCCCCGCCGGGGTGAAGACGTCGGTGGCGTAGCGGTCATACACCGAGGAGCGCTGCACGCCGATCTTCTTGCCCTTGAGATCCGCCACATCGTTCATGACGGTGCCGGCCTTCATCGCCAGCTTGGCCGGCGTGGCGTAGTACTTGCCGGTGAAATCGACCGCGCGCTTGCGCTCCTCGGTGATCGACATCGACGACAGCACGGCGTCGAACTTGCGCACTTTCAGCGCCGGGATCAGGCCATCGAACTCCTGCTCGATCCACTTGCACTCGACCTGCATTTCCTCGCACAGCGCCACGCCGATGTCGTAGTCGAAGCCGGTGATGTTGCCATCCGGGGTCTTGTAGGCGAACGGCGGGTAGGCCGCTTCGATACCGATACGCAGCGCCTTGGCTTCTTGGGCCATGGTCAGCGGCGAGAGCAGGGATAGTGCCAGCGCGCCGAGCAGTGCGATCTTGTTCATCAGGAAAACTCCTAGCAATGGAAAGGCTTCGATGGCGCGATGCAGGTTGGCCGCAGGCCATGAATGGGTCGAATGTAGAGAGGGTCGCCGTCGTTCGAGGGGCTGCGCCTGAGAGAGCGGCATTCTAGCGACAGGCCGAATACCGATATTTCCTCAATGCGACAAGTAATTACAAAAGCCCGGGATGGCCGCCGAAGGCATATTGACAGAACGGAGGGGATGTGAATAAGGGAATTTTCCACAACCTTGATTTACAGCAAGTACCAGGCCATTTCCATGCAAACCCCGTGAACACTGGGCTGCAGCGACCTTCCGGGCATCCCTGGCGCCTGCCGCGGCCCACTGAGGGGGCAGACTGTTCCCGCACACCCCAGATCGGCGCACGGCTGTTACCCAGCAAAGCGCGAACGCCCCACGCCGGATCGACCCGGGTGGGGCGTTGGCATCCGGGCGGCGGTCAGGCGCAGGCCGACTGCATGGTCTTGTGGGTTTCGATCAGGTGCTGCACCACACCCGGGTCGGCCAGGGTGGAGATGTCGCCGAGGGAATCGTATTCGGCCGTAGCGATCTTGCGCAGGATGCGGCGCATGATCTTGCCCGAACGGGTCTTCGGCAGGCCCGGCGCCCACTGGATGATGTCCGGCGTGGCGATCGGGCCGATTTCCTTGCGCACCCAGTTCTTCAGCTCCTGGCGCAACTGCTCGGACGGCTCTTCGCCCTGGTTCAGGGTGACGTAGACGTAGATGCCCTGCCCCTTGATGTCGTGCGGCACGCCGACCACCGCGGCCTCGGCGACCTTGGGATGGGCGACCATGGCGCTTTCCACTTCGGCGGTGCCCATGCGGTGGCCGGACACGTTGAGCACGTCGTCGACACGGCCGGTGATCCACCAGTAGCCATCCTCGTCGCGACGGGCGCCGTCACCGGTGAAGTACATGCCCTTAAAGGTCTTGAAGTAGGTGTCGACGAAGCGGTCGTGGTCGCCATACAGGCTGCGCGACTGGCCCGGCCAGGAATCGAGGATCACCAGGTTGCCCTCGGCGGCGCCTTCGATCAGGTTGCCCAGGTTGTCCACCAGCGCCGGCACCACGCCGAAGAACGGACGGGTGGCCGAGCCCGGCTTGAGCGCGGTCGCGCCCGGCAGCGGGCTGATCAGGATGCCGCCGGTCTCGGTCTGCCACCAGGTGTCGACGATCGGGCAGCGCTCCTTGCCGACGTTGCGGTGGTACCAGTCCCAGGCCTCGGGGTTGATCGGCTCGCCGACCGAACCGAGCAGACGCAGGCTTGAACCGTCGGCGCCCTCCACGGCGGCGGTGCCCTGGGCCATCATGGCGCGGATCGCGGTGGGTGCGGTGTAGAGGATATTGACCTTGTGCTTGTCGATGATCTTCGACACCCGGGTCACGTCCGGGTAGTTGGGAATACCCTCGAACAGCAGCGTGGTCGCGCCATTGGCCAGCGGGCCGTAGACGATATAACTGTGGCCGGTGACCCAGCCGACGTCGGCGGTGCACCAGTAGACGTCGCCCGGCCGGTAGTCGAACACCCGCTCATGGGTCAGCGCGGCGTACACCAAGTAGCCGCCGGTGGTGTGCAGCACGCCCTTGGGCTTGCCGGTGGAACCGGAGGTATAGAGGATGAACAGCGCTTCCTCGGCGCCCATTTCCTTCGGCGCGCAGACGCTGCCGGCGACCTTCATCAGGTCCTCGAACCAGATGTCGCGGTGCTGGTTCCACTTGATCCCGGAACCGGTGCGCCTGACCACGATGACCTTCTGGATGCTGCGGGTCTCGGGGTTGGTCAGGGCGTCGTCGACGTTGGCCTTCAGGGCGATCTTCTTGCCGCCGCGCAGGCCTTCGTCGGCGGTGATCACCACCTTGGAGCGGCAATCGATGATGCGCCCGGCCAGGGCTTCCGGGGAGAAACCGCCGAACACCACGGAATGGATGGCGCCGATGCGCGCGCAGGCCAGCATGGCCACCACGGCTTCCGGGATCATCGGCATGTAGATGGTCACCACGTCGCCGCGGTGTACGTCCTGGCCACGCAGGGCGTTGGCGAACTTGCACACCTGCTCGTGCAGCTCGCGGTAGGTGATTTCCCGGTGCTCGGAGGGGTCGTCGCCCTCCCAGATGATGGCGAGCTGATCGCCACGTTCTTCCAGGTGTCGATCCAGGCAGTTGTAGGAGACGTTGAGGGTGCCGTCGGCGAACCACTTGATATCGACATGGTGATCGTCGAAGGAGGTCTGCTTGACCTTGGTGAACGGCTTGATCCAGTCGAGGCGCTGAGCCTGCTCGCGCCAGAAGCCGTCAGGGTTGATCACGGACTGCTGATACATGGCTTTGTAGGTGGCTTCGTCGGTCAACGAATTGGCCGCCACCTCGGGGCGCACGGGATACAGGGACGCAGCGCTCATTGAATCACCTCGGCTTTGATGTTGTTTTTCTATGCTCACATTTGTAACCATCCCCCCTGCCGACAACCATACGACCATGGTCTTACCGAGTCCAGACCCGGGTCGCGGCGCCCGCCGTCGGCCAGCGCGACGCCACAGGGATTTGCCCGGGCCCAGACGGATCGGGCCTCCTGCGACCGGCAACTTTCGTTAAGCTCGGCACAGTCCATAGACAAGGTGACACCGCGCATGCCCTTCTCCACCCCCCACTCCCGCGGGCGTCCCCTGCGCCTATGCACCGCCCTGGGCGCCGCCGCGCTACCGCTGTTGCTGGGCGCTCCGCTGATGTACTGGCAAGCGGCGAGCCTGCTGGAGTCGCAGGCGCGGGAGAGCGCCAGTGAGGCGCAGGCACAGCTCGAGGTCATACTCGACCACACCGCTCAAGTAGCCGATGCCGTGGTCGAGCTGTCCGGCCAGCCCTGCGCCGAGGTCGAACAGCCATTGCGCCATCAGGCCACCGTCAGCCCCTTTGCCCGCTCGGTCAATCTGGTCCATGATGGCGTCATCTATTGCACCTCGATGATGGGGCCCTACGACACTGCCGAGCAGGCCCCGGCCTACAGCGACGGCCGCTTGCTCCTGATGGACGGCAATGTCGTTACACCGGAACGTGCGGTACTGGTGTACCGGCAGCCCCGGGGAAACGGCGGCGTACTGGTCGCTATCGACGGTCAGCACCTGAGCGACCTGTTGCAGATCAATGGCCAGGAAGTCCCTCTGCAGTTGTCGGTCGGCACGAACTGGATGAGCGACGACGGCCATGTCAGCCAGGCTCCCGTGGCGGGCTACACGGATTACCCCTTCAGCACCCGTTCGACCCGCTACCCGTTCACGGTGCTGGCCAGTTACCCGACCGGCGCTTCGCTGCAGTACATACGCCAGCACTACTCGCCGCAGTTTCTGCTGTTTCTACTGCTGGGTGCGCTGGCCGGGGCCGCTACCTACCGTTTCAGCCTGCGCTCGGCCTCTCCCAGCTCGGAACTCAAGCGTGCACTGCACGCCGGCGAGTTCGTGCCCTACTACCAGCCCCTGGTGGACACGGGCAATGGCCGCTGGGAAGGCGTGGAAGTGCTGATGCGCTGGCAGCATCCCAGCGAAGGCCTGGTGCCACCGGATCAGTTCATTCCCCTGGCCGAGCGCCTGGGCCTGATCGTGCCCATGACCCGCACCCTGATGCACCAGGTACGCGAGCAATTGGCCAGCCACGCCGAACTGTTGCCCGAGGGCTTCCACGTCGGTATCAACATCACCGCCGCACATTGCCTGGACCTGCAATTGCTCGAGGAATGCCGCGACTTTCTCGACGCCTTTCCGCCCGGGCGCATCACCCTGGTGCTGGAACTCACCGAGCGCCAGATGATCGCCGCCACCGCGGTGACCGAGCAGGTGTTCGCCGAACTGCGGCGCCTCGGCGTGCGCATCGCCATCGACGACTTCGGCACCGGCCACTCCAGCCTGGCCTACCTGCGCGAGTTCCGCGTCGACTGCCTGAAGATCGACCGCAGCTTCATCGCCCTGATCGGCTCGGACGCCCTGTCGCGACACATCCTCGACAATATCCTCGACCTGGCCGTGCGCCTGGAACTGGCGCTGGTCGCCGAAGGCGTGGAAACGCTGGAACAGAGCGATTACCTGACCCAGCGCGGCGTACAGATCCTGCAGGGTTACCTGTACGCCAGACCGATGCCGGCCGAGGCCCTGTTCAAGACCCTGGAAAGCCCGCCCGCGCCTGGCTGAGCAGGCGAAAAAACCCGGCACGGGGCCGGCGGTCGAAGCGCGGATCGTCATCGCTCTTGCGCAGGAGGCGCTTGAGCAGGATGGGGACCGATAAAGGCGCTGGAGGCTGAAGGCTGGACGAAAAGCCAGGCTACGGGGTAGAAGCCGATAAAGGCGCTGAAGGCTGAACGAAAAAGCTTGACTGTGGTAAGGCCGACCAGAACGTTTTCCAGCTCCAGCCACGAAAAAACCCGGCACATCGGCTAATGCCAGTCAGTTAAGCGCTTGGCCCGCAAAACGACAGTTTGCCCTGTCCCTGTAGGAGCCGCGCCCCCGCGGCGAATCGTGGCCATACCGCGATTTCTGCGGTATGGCCACTCTCGCATCGCGCCGAGGTCGACGCTCCTACGCGCGGGGATCGCTTTTCTGTAGGCCTCCCTGTTCCTACAGAAACCTTATCTGATCGGCATTAGGCACATCGGCCGGGCTCGTTTTAACGCGAGAGTCGTCAGTTCATGCCCAGCCAGTTCGGCAGGCCCAGCGAAATGAACGGCACGTAGGTCACCAGGATCAGGAACGCCAGCATCACCAGCAGCCATGGCGACACCGCGCGCACCACGCGGGTCAGCGGCATGCCGGTGACCGCCGAGGTGACGAACAGGTTGAGCCCGGTCGGCGGCGTGATCAGGCCGATCTCCATGTTCACCACCATGATGATGCCCAGGTGGATCGGGTCGATGCCCAGTTGCATGGCGATCGGGAACAGGATCGGCGCCAGGATCAGGATGATCGCCGACGGCTCCATGAAGGTACCGGCGACCAGCAGTACGATGTTCACCACGATCAGGAACTCGATCGGCGAAAAGCCCTGCTCCACCACCCAGGCGGTGATCGACTGCGGGATCTGCTCGGTGGTCAGCACGTGGGCGAAGAGCATGGCGTTGGCGATGATGAACATCAGCACCACGCTCAGCTTGCCGGCCTCGACGAACACCTTCGGGCACTCGCGAACGGTCATGTCCTTGTAGATGAAGATCGCCACGAAGGCCGCGTACACCGCGGCCACCGCAGCGGCTTCGGTCGGCGTGAACATGCCCGAGTAGATACCGCCGAGGATGATCACGATCAGCGCCAGGCCCCAGCCAGCCTTGCGCCCGGCTACCATGATCTCGGCCATCGACGCTCGCGGCAGCGACGGCATGTTCTTCACCCGGGCGATGATGTAGATGGTGACCATCAGGAACACGCCCAGCAGCAGGCCCGGCACCACACCGGCCATGAACAGCTTGCCCACCGAGGTTTCGGTCGCGGTGGCGTAGACCACCATGACGATCGACGGCGGGATCAGGATACCCAGGGTACCGGCGTTACAGACGATGCCGGCGGCGAACTCCTTCTTGTAGCCCGAACGCACCATGCCGGCGATGACGATCGAACCGACCGCCGCCACCGTGGCCGGCGACGAGCCGCTCAGTGCCGCGAACAGCATACAGGCCAGAATGGCCGCGATAGCCAGGCCACCCTTGATATGACCGACGCAGGCGTTGGCGAAATCGATCAGGCGACGGGCCACGCCGCCACTGGTCATGAAGGCGCCGGAGAGCAGGAAGAACGGAATCGCCAGCAGCGTGTAGTGCTCGCTGGTCTCGAACAGCTTGATCGCCAGCGAACGCACCGAGTCGTTGCTGAAGAGCAGGATGGTCATGGCCCCGGACAGACCCAGGGAAATCGCCACCGGAATGCCGATGAACATCAGCGCGAACAGGGCGACGAACAAAAATGCGATGGTCATCGTTTAGCCTCCGTTTCTTCGGCGAGTTTGATGGCGTCTTCGACTTCGCCGTGGCCACCAAAACCCAGTTGCTTGTTCTGAATCACACGCACCAGCACCTGGGCGAAACGCAGGAACATCAGGGTGAAACCGATCGGCACGATGATCACGATGTGCCACTGCTGGACGCCGAAGCGATCCAGATCCTCGGCGCCGATACCGGCGCGCATCAGGGTGGCGACCCATTGCTCGCTGGAGTAGGCCATCAGCACGCAGTAGGCCAGGCAGATGACCAGCGCGAGGATCGCCACGGCCTTTTGCAGGGAGGGCTTGAACAGGCGCACCAGCAGATCGACGCCGATGTGCGCGCCGATACGTACGCCCCAGGCCAGGCCGACGAAGATCAGCCAGCCGAACATGGCCTTGGTCAGGGCCACGCTCCAGGTCATTTCCTGGGCGACGTAGAGGATGCCGTCGCCGATGCTGAACAGGGCATCGTTGGCGAAAGGCAGCGTATCGCCCAGGGAATAGAAAATTCCGTAGAGGTTGTTGAATATCACGTACGAGAAGGTGACCAGGGTCATCGCCGCCAGAAGAAACGCGACGGCGATTTCCTCAAGGCGATCCCACAGGTTCCGCAAAGCAGTCATCGGCGGTCTCCCAGAGAGCGTTGTTGTAATTGTTCTGACGCAGCGACTCTAACCTCGCCTGCTCGCGTGCAGATATTCGCGATTGGTAAACGCGGCCTTCGGCCTGGGCGAATAGCGTAGGGGCAGCCATAAGCTTCAAGCTTCAAGCTTCAAGCGGCAAGTTAAAGCGGCCTGTCGTAGGGTGGACGACGCTTCATCCGTCCACCGCTCCGCAATCGCAATGGTGGATGAAAAGAGCGTCATCCACCCTACAGGGTGAGCGTCCGCTTTCGCCTTGTAATGGCCTTCCGAGGCTCAGGCCGGCTCGGCGATCTCGATCAGGTTCAGATCGGGATCACGCAGGTAGATCGAGCGGATCGGTCCGGTGGCGCCGGTGCGCAGCACCGGCCCTTCGATGATCGGCCAGCCGACTCGCTGCAGGTGCGCGATCACCGCGTCCAGGGGCTGGCTGGCGATGAAGCACAGGTCCAGCGCCCCGGGTACCGGCAGGTGGGCCTTGGGTTCGAACTCCTGGCCCCGCACATGCAGGTTGATCTTCTGCTCGCCGAAACAGAAGGCCGAGCGCCCGTTGCCGAAGGTTTCCAGGCGCATGCCCAGCACTTGGGTGTAGAAATGCGTGGTCGCCTCGGCGTCGGTGGCGGTCAGCACCAGATGATCCAGATGGTCGAGCATGAGGGGTCTCCGTAGTCGATCGACGGGTTACTGCGCCGCGCCGTTGGCCGCCTGCGCCGCTTCGATCAGGTCGCTGCCGATCCGGTTTTCGTACTGCTTCCACACCGGGCGCATCACCTCGCGCCACCGCTGGCGTTCCTCGTCCGTGAGCACGATCAGCTCACGCTTGCCGTCCGCGAGGATCTGCTGCTTGTCCTTCTCATTGAGCGCCAGGGCCTGACGATTCACCTCGACCGTGACCTCGTCGATGATGGTCTTCAGTTCGCCACGCACGTCTTCGGGCAGCCCGTTCCAGAATGCCGCATTGGTGATCAGCATGTAATTGCCGACCGCATGATTGGACTCGATCATGTACTGCTGCACTTCATGGTGACGCTGGCTGTAGATGTTCGACCAGGGGTTGTCGGAGGCGTTGATCACGCCGGTCTGCAGGCCCTGATAGATCTCGGCGAAGGCCATCTTGCGGGGTACGGCGCGTAGCGCGCTGATCTGCGCCGCCTGCAGGTCCGAGGGCTGCACGCGGAATTTCAGACCCCGGGCATCGCTCGGCAGGTGCAGTGGCTTGTTGGCGGTGAACTGGCGCATGCCGTTGAGCCAGTAGGCCAGGCCGATGATGCCGTTGTTCTCCAGGCTGTGCAGCAGTTCCTGGCCCTTGGGCGACTGCTCGAAACGCTGGGAGGCCGCGGCATCGTCGAAGAGGAACATCAGGTCGAAGATCTGCACCCGCGGCTGATACTTCTCCAGTTTCACCGGCGCCGGCGCCAGCAGCTGGACGTCGCCGAGCAACAGGGCCTCCATCTCCTTGCCATCGCCGAACAGCGACGAGTTGGGATAGACCTCGACCCGGGCCTTGCCGGCCAGGCGTTCCTTGACCAGCCTCTGCAGCATGCGCGCGCCCTGCCCCTTGGGGGTCTGGTCGGATGCCACATGGGCGAACTTGATGACGATTTCTTCGGCGAAGGCGCCGGCACTCAGCAGCAGGGAAGCGCTGAGCAAGGCGCAGGTCAGACGGCGGCGAAAGACGCGGGACATGAGGCAAACTCCTGTTGTTATTGGTGTGAGCCCTGACCGACATCGGAGGATACCGGCCAGGGCCCTTGCCTTGATTTCCCGCGAACTCTACGCCAGCGCTTCGGCCAGCCAAATTCTTAATTGGGCAAGCCTGTCTTCGGCAATCGCGAAGGCAAGCGCCTGGAGCGACGCGCAGCCCCGGTCCCGCCGCCGGAAAACCAGCCCCCCTCGCCCGCCAAGCGCCGCCGAAGCGCCGGCCACGCCGAACAGGTCGCAAGCGGGCGGCGATCCACTGATATCAGGAACCCTGACCGCGCAGGTGATCGACCATCTGCCGGGCGATCAGCGACAAGGCGTCGTACTGGCGCACGCCGATGTTCAGCTCGCGCTGCGCCCAGTCATCGCTCAGGGCGATGGCCTTCACCCCCATGTGCGGCAGGTAGGTGCCGACCGCCTGCTGCGGCAGGATGCCGATGCCCATGCCGGTATGGATCAGCCGGCAGATCGCCTCGAAGCTGCGTACCTGGATGCGCACCCGCAGGTGCGCGCCCAGCTGCTGGGCGGCCTGGGTGATCAGGCTGTGCAGCGACGCCTCCTTCTGCAGGGCGATGTAGTCGTAGCCCACGGTCTCGCTCAGGGCGACGCTGTCACGCCCGGCCAGCGGATGAGCCCTGGGCACCACCAGCACCAGGCGGTCGCTGCGGTAGGGAAACAGCTGCAGGCCCTCGGCCGCCACATGCCCGGCGAAGATGCCGATGTCGGTCAGGCCCTCGCGCACGGCATGGATGATGTCGCTGCTGACGCGTTCCTCCAGGTCGATGCGGATCTGCGGATGCTGGGCAGCGAAGGCGCTCAGGTCCTCGGGCAGGAAGGCGATCACCGCCGAGGTATTGGCGTGGATGCGCACATGGCCATTGATGCCCTCGCTGAACTCGCTGAGATCGGCCTGCATGTGCTGGATGTTGTCCAGCAGGTTGCGCGCGTGATGCAGCAGCGCATCGCCCGCCGGCGTCAGGGCGACACCCTTGGGCTGGCGGTACAGCAAGGGAATGCGCAGGTGCGCTTCGAGGTCGCTGATGCGCTTGCTCACCGCCGCCAGCGCCAGGTGCTCGCGCTCGGCGGCGCGGGTCAGGCTGCGCTCGTCGGCGATGGCCACGAACAGCTTCAGGGTGAGAAAATCCACGCGCATGACAGGCTCCGCTTCGTGATTGGCGAAAGACGCGCTACCGCAGCTGGCGCTGCGGACCGGCGGCCACACCATAAGTCTTCGTGAGACGCGAAGCCAGACTTGGCGATTGACTGATTGCGGCCAGGCCCGCCATGGGGGATGCTCGCCGCCATCGACCCAAGTCATCGGGAATTCGCTCATGTCTGCCGATTCAACCGCTCCACCCATGGCCCTGGCCGGGCTCAAGGTCATCGAAATGGGCCAACTGATCGCCGGTCCCTTCGCCAGCAAGATGCTTGCCGAGTTCGGCGCCGAGGTGATCAAGATCGAGCCGCCCGGCATCGGCGATCCGCTGCGCAAATGGCGCAAGATCAAGGACGGCACCTCGCTCTGGTGGCACGTGCAATCGCGCAACAAGCAGTCGCTGACGCTCAATCTCAAGGAGCCCGAGGGCCAGGACATCGTCCGCCGGCTGGTCGCCGAAGCCGATATCCTGGTGGAGAACTTCCGCCCCGGCACCCTGGAACAATGGGGCCTGGGCTGGGACGAGCTGTCGCGCATCAACCCGCGGCTGATCATGTTGCGCATCTCCGGCTATGGCCAGACCGGCCCCTACCGCGACCTGCCGGGCTTCGGCGTGATCGGCGAGGCCATGGGCGGCCTGCGCCACCTGTCCGGCTACCCCGGCCAGGCGCCGGTACGGGTCGGCGTGAGCATCGGCGACTCGCTGTCCTCGCTGTACGGGGTGATCGGCGTGCTGCTCGCCCTGCAGGAACGGGCGCGCAGCGGCCAGGGCCAGCAGATCGACGTGGCCCTGTACGAGTCGGTGTTCGCCATGATGGAAAGCCTGGTGCCGGAATACGACGCCTTCGGCTATGTCCGTGAACCGGCGGGCAGCGCCCTGCCCGGCATCACCCCGTCCAATTCCTACCCCTGCAACGACGGCAGCTACGTGCTGATCGCCGGCAATGGCGACAGCATCTACAAGCGCCTGATGAACCTGATCGGTCGCCAGGATCTGGCCGACGACCCGCGCCTGGCGCACAACGATGGCCGTAGCCAGCACGCCGGGATGATCGATGAAGCCATCGGCGAATGGACCGGGCAGCGTGGCCGCGACGAAGTAATCGAAGCGCTCAAGGGCGCCCGCGTACCGGCCGGCTACCCCTACACCGCCGCCGATATCGTCAACGACCCGCATTACCTGGCGCGGCAGATGATCGAGACGGTGCAGACCAGCGCCGGCCCACTCAAGGTGCCGGGCGTGTTGCCCAAGCTCAGCCGCACGCCAGGGCGGATCGGCGCTGGCGGCCCGCAGCTCGGCGAACACACCGATGACGTATTGGCCGGCTTGGGCCTGAGTGACGAGCAGGTCAAGGGCCTGCGCGAACGCGGGATAATCTGAAGTCAGGTACCGATAACTCTCACGCTCCGCGTGAACGCTCAGCCACTCCCCGTAGGGTGGACAACGCGAAGCTTGTCCACCAGTTGCACCGCAGAGCAAAGCACGCTTGAGCCAACCTACAACATGCAATCGCTATGGTGGATGGATAAAGCGTCATCCACCCTACGAGCTAAACGCGGAATCATCTAAGGCAGCTTCAAGCTTCAAGCCAACAGCGTAGAGCTCTTACTTGCAGCTTGTAGCTTGCCGCTTTAATCGTAGGATTCAACCATGAGCAAACGCCTCTACATCCAGGACGTCGCCACCCGCGACGGCTTCCAGATCGAGTCGGCCTTCGTGCCCACAGAAGACAAGATCGCCCTGATCGACCGCCTGTCCCTGACCGGCCTGGCCAAGATCGAAGTCACCTCGTTCACCTCGCCCAAGGCCATTCCCAACCTGCGCGACGCCGAAGAGGTGATGCGTGGCATCAGCCGCGCCCCCGGTGTGGAATACACCGTGCTGGTACCCAACGTGCGCGGTTGCGAACGGGCGCTGTCGTGCTCGGTGGACGAGATCAACCTGGTGATGTCGGCCAGCGACACCCACGGCCTGGCCAACCTGCGCATGACCCCGCAGCAGTCCCTGGTGCAGTTTCGCGAGATCATCGAGGTCACCCGCGGCAGCGGCGTGTTCATCAATGCCTCGCTGTCGACTACCTTCGGCTGTCCATTCGAAGGCGTAGTGAGCGAAGCACGGGTGTACGAACTGACTCAGCAGTTGCTGGATATCGGCGTGCAGGGCGTGACCCTGTGCGACACCACCGGTATGGCCGACCCGGCCCAGGTCGAACGTATCTACCGCGAGTCGCTGCGCCGCTGGCCCGAGGCGGTGTTCACCGCCCACTTCCACAACACCCGTGGCATGGGCCTGGCCAATGCCCTGGCGGCGTTGAATGCTGGCATCGACCGCTTCGACGCCTCCCTCGGCGGCCTCGGTGGCTGCCCCTATGCGCCAGGCGCCAGCGGCAATATCTGCACCGAGGATCTGGTGCACATGTTCCAGCGCATGGGCCTGGATACCGGCGTGGATCTCGATGCCCTGCTGGCCGTCGCCGCCACCCTGCCCGGCCTGATCGGCCACGACGTGCCCGGCGCCATTCTCAAGGCCGGCACCTCGGAGCGGCGCTACCCCAAGCCGAAATGGATGAGCAAAGCGGACGCCTGATCGCGGCGATGCAAGGAAGGCTGTTATCGCACGACCGTAGCCTGTGGTCGAGCGCAGCGATACCCAGGGCAAGCGTTCCCGGGTATCGCTGCGCTCAACGCCGGGCTACACCCGCTAGCGATGCAATCGCGGCCTGCCGACAACCTGTAGGAGCCCCGACCTCGGGGCGATGCGCTTGCAGCCATCGCGCAGAACCCCATCGAGGCCAGCAATCGCCGTCCTACAGGATCACACCCAGCACGCACTTCAGTGCCCGCCGCCGGACTCCGCGGCGCCCTTGGCCGAGAACGGCGGCTTGGCCAGCCAGATGATCAGGATCAGGCCGAAGAACAGCCAGCCCATCAGGGTGAAGTAATCCACCGTCGAGAGCATGTAGGCCTGGCTTTCCACCACACGGTCGATCTGCGCATAGGCCGATTGCGAGGCGCCGCCCAGCTGTTCCAGGTAGTGCTGGGTAGCCGGGTCATAGGGCGTGACGTGCTCGGTGAGCTGGGCGTGGTGATAAATCTCCCGGCGGTGCCAGATCCAGGTGGTCAGCGACGAGGCGAAGCTGCCGCCCAGCACGCGCAGGAAGGTCGCCAGGCCGGAGCCATCGGCGATGTCCTTCGGCGGCAGGCTGGACAGCAGGATGCTGGTGGTGGGCATGAAGAACAGCGCGATCCCCAGGCCCATGAACACCTGCACCTCGGCGATGTGCCGGTAATCCACCTCGGTATTGAACGAGGCGCGCATGAAGCACGAGGCGCCGATCACCAGGAAGGAGGCGCCGGCCAGCAGGCGCAGGTCGAACTTGTGCGCGTACTTGCCCACCAGGGGCGAGAGGAACACCGGCAGGATGCCGATGGGCGCCGCCGCCAGCCCGGCCCAGATGGGCGTGTAGCCCAGTTGGGTCTGCAACCACTGCGGCAGCAGCAGGTTGATGCCGAAGAAGCCGGAATAGCCCAGCACCAGGGCCAGGGTGCCGAAGGTGAAGTTGCGGTACATGAACAGGCGCAGGTTGATGATCGGGTGCTGGTCGGTCAGCTCCCAGATCACCAGGGCGATCAGCGCCACCACCGATACGGCGGTGGCGACACAGATGAAGGTGGACTCGAACCAGTCCATGTCGTTGCCCTTGTCGAGCACCACCTGCAGCATGCCGACGCCCAGCACCAGCAGGGTCAGGCCGACGTAGTCGATGGGCTGGCGGACCCTGCTTTCCGGGCGCTTGCGCAACTGCGTCCAGACCACCAGGGTGGCGAAGATGCCGATCGGCACGTTGATGAAGAAGATCCACGGCCAACTGTAACTGTCGGTGATCCAGCCGCCGGCGATGGGCCCGATGATCGGCGCCACCACCGTGACCATGGCCAGCAGCGCCAGGGCCATGCCGCGCTTGGCGCTGGGAAAGATCGCCAGCAGCAGGGTCTGCGCCATGGGATACAGCGGCCCGGCGACGAAGCCCTGCAGGGCGCGGAACACCACCAGTTCCGGCATCGAGCGGGCGATGCCGCAGAGGAACGAGGTGACGACGAACAGCACCACCGCGGCGAGGAACAGCTTCACCTCGCCGAAGCGCCGCGCCAGCCAGCCGGTCAGGGGCAAGGCGATGGCGTTGCACACGGCGAACGAGGTGATCACCCAGGTGCCCTGCTCCGCGCTGACCCCCAGGTTGCCGGAAATGGTCGGCAGGGCGACGTTGGCGATGGTGGTGTCGAGCACCTGCATGAAGGTCGCCAGGGAGATGCCGATGGTGGCCAGCAGCATGCTGGCCGGGCGGAACAGGTCATCGCTCATGGGATCTGCGCCTCAGCCACGCGCCGCGCCGACCTGGGCCGGGCCGTTGGCGTGGATGATGCGTTCGATCAGGGCATTGGCCTCGACCAAGGGCGCGTCGTACACGGCAGTGGCGAAGCGCGCCTCGGCCGGTGTCCGTTCGGCCAGTTGCACGCCGCTCTGGTCATGCAGGTCGACGGTCACCGCGGTGGACAGGCCAATGCGCAGCGGATGACGCTCGAGCGCCTCCTCGTCCAGGCGGATGCGCACGGGCAGGCGCTGGACGATCTTGATCCAGTTGCCGCTGGCATTCTGTGCCGGCAGCAGGGAGAAGGCGCTGCCGGTCCCCACGCCCAGGCTCTCGACATGGCCCCGATAGGTCACCTCGTCGCCATACAGGTCGGCCTCGACGGTCACCGGCTGGCCGATGCGCATGTCGCGCAACTGGGTTTCCTTGAAGTTGGCGTCGATCCAGATCTCGTGCAGCGGCACCACGGCCATCAGCGCGCTGCCCGGCTGGACCCGGCTGCCGAGCTGCACCGAGCGGCGCGCCACGTAACCACTGACCGGCGCCACCAGGGTGCTGCGCGCATGGTTGAGAAAGGCCTGGCGCAACTGCGCGGCGGCGCTCTTCACATCCGGATGGGACGCCACCACGGTGTCGTCGATCAGCGCCTGGTTGGTGTCCAGTTGCTGCTGGGCCGAGATCAGCGCGCTCTCGGCGCTGCTCAGGGTGTCCTGGGCATGGGCCAGCTCCTCGCGGGAGATCGCTCCGTTGCGCGCCAGGGTCACGCGGCGCTGGTAATCCGCCCGGGCCCGCTGCACGTCGATCTTGCGCGAAGCCACCTGGGCCTTGTAGCTGTCGACATTGCTGAACAGGCCACGCACCTGGCGCACCGTCTTGGCCAGGTTGGCCTCGGCGCTCTGCTGGGCCACTTCGGTATCGGCGGGGTCCAGCCACACCAGCGGCTGCCCGGCCTCGACGTAGTCACCGTCGTCGACGGCGATGCGCGTCACCGTGCCGGTGATCTGCGGGGTGATCTGCACCAGGTTGCCATTGACGTAGGCGTCGTCGGTTTCCTGGTAAAAGCGCCCATACAGTTCGTGGTAGGCGAAGACCGCCACCACGCACAGCAGCACCAGGGCGCCGAGGCCCAGCAACAGGCGTTTGCGTTTGCCCGGGTTCGGGGCAGCGGGAGTGGCTTGAGATTCGGTCATGGCGAGTACTCAGCGGGCGGAAGTGACGGCGGGAGCCGATGACGGAGCGGCGGCCTCGAAGCCGCCACCGAGGGCCTGCATCAGCAGTACCGAAGCGTCGATGCGCTCGGCACGCAGGCTGGCCAGTTGGCGTTCGCTCTGCAGCAGTTGCTGCTCGACGCTCAGCGCATCGAGGTAGTTGCCGATGCCATCGGCGTAACGCTGCATGGCGATGTCGTAGGAGTTGCGGGCGATGTCGCGGGCGCGCTGCTGTTGCTGGATCTGCTGCTCCAGCGAGCGCACCCGGCTGATGCCCTCGCCGATATCGCCGAGGGCCGTGACCAGGGTCTGGTTGTATTGCGCCACGGCCACGTCGTAGTCGGCGTTGCGCCCGGCCAGGGCGGCGCGGCGACTGCCGCCGTCGAAGATCGGCAGGCTCAGGGCCGGACCGACGCTGAAGAAACGGCTGGCGCCGCCGAACAGGGCGTCACCGAGCAGCGACTTGCTGCCCGCCGCGGCAGTCAGATTGAGGTTGGGGTAGAAATCGGCCTTGCTGGCGGTGATGTCCCGGGTGGCAGCCTCGACGCGCCAGCGTGCAGCGACCAGATCAGGACGGCGACCGAGCAGTTCGGCAGGCAGATTGGCCGGCAGGCTGAGCGCCGTGGGCGCGATCAACTGCGGGCGCGGCAGCGTTTCACCGCGATCGGGCCCCTGCCCGAGCAATACCGCCAGGCGGATGCGCGCACCGTCCACCTGCTGCGCGGCAGCGGTCAGGCTGGCCTCGGCGGCCGCTTCCAGGCTCTGGGTCTGCTGCAGCTGATACTCACTGTCGAGCCCGGCATCGACCCGACTGCTGGCCAGGTCGAGCATGTCGCGGCTGCGCTTGAGATCCTGCTCGGCCAGATCGCGGGTGGCGTAGGCCAGGCCGAGGTCGTTGTAGGCCCGGGTCACATCGGCGGCCAGGGTCAGGCGAGCGCCCTGGCGATCCACTTCGCTGGCGCGGGCGCGGCCGAGGGCCGCTTCCCAGGCCGCGCGCTGGCCGCCCCAGAGATCGAAGCGATAGCCGGCGTCCAGCGACAGGCTGCGCAGGGTGCCGTAACGCCCACCCTGGCCGCTGGGATCGTCGACCCGCGCGGAACGCGAACGGGTCACCCCGGCATTGGCGTCCAGCGTCGGCTGACGCTGCGCATCGGCGGCCAGCGCCGCGGCATCGGCCTGCCGGGCCCGGGCGTCGGCGACCTGCAGATCGGGGCTGGCGCGCAACGCCTCTTCGATCAGGCCGTTCAATTGCCGATCGCCCAGGCGGTTCCACCAGTCACTGGCGGGCCAGGCCGCAGGCGACAGATTGCCGGCGAAGGTGTGTTCACCGCGCAGGCTGGCCGCATCCAAGGTATGGCCTTCGGTGTGCAGGCCATCGGGCGAGGCGCAGGCGGCCAGCAGCCAGGCGCCGAAAAGCAGGGTCAGAGGGGTACGCAACGGCATGGTGTTCATCATTCTCCTGGCTCGTGCGGCAAGGCATCGGCGGCCATCAGCATTTTTTTCAGCAGGCGTTCCAGCTCGTGGAGTTCGGCGCGGCTCAGGCAGCCGGTCAGATCGTTGGTGGCGTCCGCGGCGATCTGTGGAACCCGCACGCCCAGGGCATGCCCGCTCTCGGTCAGGGCCAGGCGCACCTGACGGCGGTCCTCGCTGCTGCGCTCGCGGGTGATCAGCGCCTTCTGCTCCAGGCGGTCGAGCATGCGGGTCATCGCCCCACTGTCGAGACTGAGCAGGCGTACCAGGTCGGCCGGCGTGCTGGCCCGGCCCTGGCTGATCAACAGCACCACCTTGAACTGTGCGGCGGTGACGCCGTGGTCCACCAGATGGCGCTCCAGCAGCCGGTCCTTGAGCTGGTTGATCAGCGCAATGAGATGACCGGGGGAATGCTGGAGCGAGAACCGCTCGCGGTCGAAATGTGGCATCGGATTACCTGCCCAGGCAGTTGATGCCGCGCAGATTACTGCCTAGGCAGATAAACGCCCAATTACATTTCGTAATACTCGATATCAATTTTGGAAATAATTTGAAATATTAAGAGGTTCTGAAAGGACTGTCGGGGGCTGGGTGGGGTTCAGG
>NZ_QJUM01000036.1 GCF_004327355.1 Phytopseudomonas dryadis | reverse complement strand
AGCACAGTCTGCAGCTATGGCTGGCGTGGCGACAGTTCGATGGTTCGGATATGGACGAAAGCCTTCAGAGGTTGCTCATGCTAATCGCCCAGCAGCGTGTTGGCAGGCGGCCTGGGCGGGTTGAGCCTCGGGCTCTCAAGCGAAGACCGAAACCTTATCCATTGCTGACCCAAGCACGCCAATCTGAACGCGCCAAAATCAGGAGAAGCGGTCATCCAAGAAGGGCTAAGTAAGTGCCATTCAAATCTGTCCCCTTATGTCTTTTGGGAATTCCTCTGAATCGCCATTTTTTTGCTTGAACCCACCCGGTGATCTCCTGCTCTCAAGTACTGTCACGGTCGTAATCAATGGAGCTATATCATGAAGAAAAAATTGCATCATGTATCAGGGAAGGTGGCGGCAGTCGC
Organism: Phytopseudomonas dryadis; assembly: GCF_004327355.1. Classification (GTDB taxonomy): domain Bacteria; phylum Pseudomonadota; class Gammaproteobacteria; order Pseudomonadales; family Pseudomonadaceae; genus Aquipseudomonas; species Aquipseudomonas dryadis. The sequence continues at coordinate 55,874 of NZ_QJUM01000036.1, read as the reverse complement.
AGTTCTTGCCTCGCTTTCATTGGGTGCCGACGCTGATGACATTGGGTTTGGCATTGGTGTCAGCTACGTCTTCGGGGAAGGTCCAGCTTTGGGAGTCAAGGCTTTTTCCAGTGATGAGGAGAAAAGAGGTGCCTTGTCCTTGGGGTTAGATTATGTGTTTTCCAAACAGTCGCTCCGACCTAATGTCGGTGTCGCCTACCAGGGTTCTGATTACTTTGGGGATGCCAACGTGGGCTATACAATGAAAACTCAATCAGTCAACTTCGCGCTGGGCGCAGGCTGGTCCAATGCCAAGGAGGATCGTGACTCGACGGTGTTCGTCCAGCAACCCGCTGAATCACCGCCAGCAGGTGGAGGAGGCAACCTGAACTGAGCATGGTCGATGCTGTGTCGAGTACCAGGCTGAATACCACTTACGCCTTCGCACTCAGTCCAGCACCAATGGCCGGAAAGACGAAAGCCGCGCACTGCGCGGCTTTCAGTATTAAAGGGACTGACCACGATCAATTTTCAGTAAATCGTGGTCTGTACCTGAGGAGTCCCCATTCCACGAATCGTACGGCCTGCATGAGTATCGGACAGTGGGTCGGTTCGGCGACTACCAGACTGCTGGCTCATTCAGGCAGCTTCAAGCCATCCTGCCGATCTGAACGGAAACCTCCTGAGGATTCCTCGGAGTCTGTCCCCTTTTCTGGATACTGACATGCCTATCGATGCAGCCGACCTCGTCCACTGGACGCTGAGTGAGCCGGACTTCACACCGGACCCGGAGCGGGTGCGCCGGGCCATCGAAACCACCGAGGCGACTCTTGGCATCCGCCTGCCGGATGAACTGAAAGAGCTCCTTGCGCTGACCAACGATCGAGCGCTCGGTCTACTCGACACACGCGAAAACATGCTGGCGCGTTATGCCGGGTTCAACCGCGGCATACTCGTCAGCGTCCTGCACTGCTGTGCGTCGATCGTCAACTACACGCTCCTGTTGCAGGAGTCCATCTACGACCACCGAACCCTGCTGCCCAATGGCCTGATCGCTCTGGGCAGCGACTATGACGACGACGGCGATGCCTACATCATCTACGATGTGCGCGTGGACTCACCGACCTACGGACACCTGTTCCACTGGCGCTACTACGGCGACGATCTGGTGCCCGGGCAGGGCCTCGGCCTGCTCGCGGGTTCATTGAAAGCCTTCCTCCATTCGCTGATGACCGAGCAGGAGCTCGAAGCATTCGACGCCAGCGGCCTGCCGGCACCCGGCGTATTCGATATCGACACGTGCGCCGAGATGGACGATCAGGCGTTCGCCCACTGGTTCGTGCGCAGCGTCATGCCGAGCGTCCTGCCGGAACACATGCGGGGCATGGGGGAGGAAGAACTTCATCAAATGTGCCGCAATGGCCGCGGCATCGCTCGACGCCTGCACATCGAGAAGGCCTCCAACCAGGCGAAGTTCCTCTATTTCATGTGGGGCGTGGGATCCAACTTCTTCGAGTTCGACGGTTTCCGGCAGATACTGGCCGACCACCGTCGCAACGAGGACGAGCGCCTCGACGCCCTGTTCAGCGAGGTGAGCGAAGCCCAGGGGGCCGACGCCATCCTGCACAGCCATCCGAACCACTGGTTCCCGGCATAGGCCGGAGAACTGGTTCGCCTCCATCGAGCAGGCGCTGGCCTGGGATGAGGCCCAGCCGAATCCCGCCACGCCCAACGGCTCGAGCCGGGTGGTCGCTACCTGATTTCCCATGCCTTTTGTCGATGCCCGGCCTGGGGAGTATTCCCGGAAGGCCATTTTCCGTTACCATCCGCCGCGTTTAATTTTATGAACGGGTTTCATTCGCCTGCGTCGCCGCTGCTGGCTCCTTCCGGTTATCGGTTTTTTTGATGTGGAGCTCTCTAGCATGGCGCATAGAGCCTTCGGTGCGGGGGTGGATAGGCTCTGTTCGAGCGAAGCCCTTTGTGGAGTAAATCGAACATTCGATCCGGCGCGCATGGCGCTTTCAGGTCGCGCCGCTGTGGTAATGGCCCGGAACGCCGCTTGAGTGGTGCCGGGTTGTCCTCTGATCCCCGGATGGATCTCGGCAAGGGCTATTGCACGAGAGCAGGCCAACCCGGTTCGGGGAACGTTCATAGGGCAACCCTTCAGGAGGATGGCCTGCAGTGGTCATCCTGTTGCCGTGTTTCCTGCATCGATCGGTCCGACGGCGGCCCGGCTCCAACGGTTTTCAGCAAAATAAACGAGGTAGTCCATCTATGGATGCAGTAGCGGCCGATAAGGCACGGCAGGAGCACGAGAGCAAGCTCAGTGCGTCATTGAAGTCCCGGCACCTGACCATGATGTCGATCGCCGGCGTCATCGGCGGCGCGCTGTTCGTCGGTTCCGGCAGTGTCATCAACAGCGCCGGTCCGGCTGCAGTGCTGGCCTATCTGGCCGGTGGCATCCTGGTGGTGCTGATCATGCGCATGCTCGGCGAAATGGCCACTTCCTCGCCGGACACCGGCTCCTTTTCCACCTACGCCGAGCGCGCCATCGGTCGCTGGGCCGGTTTCACCATCGGCTGGCTGTACTGGTGGTTCTGGGTCATCCTCATGGCCTGGGAGGCCTACGTGGCGGGCACCATCCTCAATGGCTGGTTTCCCGAGGTCAGCGTCAATGTCTTCGTGCTGGCCACGACCCTGCTGCTGATCAGCATCAACTTCTTCAACGTCAAGCACTACGGGGAGTTCGAGTTCTGGTTCGCGCTGATCAAGGTGGTGGCGATCATCTGCTTCCTGGTGGTCTGCAGCATGGCTGTGCTCAGCCTGTGGCCGACCGGCGAAGTGCGTGGCTTCAGCAACCTGACCGCCCAGGGTTTCATGCCCAACGGTATCGAAGCCGTGGTGGTGGCCATCCTCGGGGTGATGTTCGCCTTCCTCGGCGCCGAGATCGTCACCATCGCCGCCTCGGAAGCCAAGGACCCGTCGACGCAGATCGTCAAGGCGACCAACTCGGTGGTCTGGCGCGTGTGTCTGTTCTACATCGGCTCGATCTTCCTGATCGTCTGCCTGGTGCCCTGGAACGACCCGCTGATGGCTCAGTCGGGCTATGGCTCCTACCGCCGTACCCTGGAGTTGCTGGGCATTCCGGGCGCCGAGTTGCTGATGAATTTCGTGGTGCTGACTTCGGTGAGCAGTTGCATGATCTCGGCGCATTACACCGCGTCGCGCATGCTGTTTTCCCTGTCCGCCCGCGGTGATGCGCCGTCGTTCCTGAAGATCACCCGTGCCGGTACTGGCGTACCGGTGTTCGCCATCATCGGCTCCTGCGCGGTGGCGATTTTCGTCGCGCTGATCAATTTCAGCGAAACCCTGCGGCCGAAGGATGTACTCGATACGCTGATGAACACCACCGGCATGATCGCCCTGCTGGTGTATCTGGTGATCGCCTTCTCGCAGTTGAAGATGCGCCGCAAGCTGGAAGCCGAAGGCAAGGATATCCGCCTGAAGATGTGGCTGTTCCCCTGGCTGACCTACCTGGTGATCGCCTTCATCGTGGTCTGTCTGGTGACCATGGCCTTTGTCGAGGAGTATCAGGTGCTGGTTATCTCGACCGGTGCGGCTGCCATCGTGGTCGCCCTGATGGGGATGGTCGTGCACTGGCGGGCGGCGGCGAAGCCGGTTCGCTGAATGGCTGCAGCGCCGCCACTGGCCATCAGCCGTCGAGCATCGCCTTGATCTTGCTGCCCAGCGCTTCCAGCGAGAAGGGTTTGGCGATCATGTGCATGTCCGTGCCGAGGTAGCCGTTGCGCACTTCTGCGCCTTCGGCGTAGCCGGTGGCGAACAGGACCTTCAGGTCGGGCCGGCGTTGTCGCGCGGCTTCGGCCAACTGGCGGCCGTTCATGCCGGGCAGGCCGACATCGGTCAGCAGCAGGTCGATGTCGGGGTGGCGGTCGAGCAGGGCCAGAGCGGCCTGGGCATCGGCGACCTGGATCAACTGGTAGCCGAGTTCTTCGAGCGCTTCGACGATCAGCATGCGCACCACGCTGTCATCCTCGACCACCAGGATGGTTTCTCCCGTGCCGCGAGGCGCTTGTCGCAATGGGGCTTGTGCCGTCACGGTAGGGATGGTTTCCAGACGCGGAAGATACAGGTGCAGGGTGGTGCCCTTGCCTTGTTGGCTGTCCAGGTGCAGGTAGCCGCCGGTCTGCTTGATGAAGCCGTAGACCATCGACAGGCCCAGGCCGGTGCCCTGGCCGATGGGTTTGGTGGTGAAGAACGGCTCGAAGGCGTGGCGGGTGGTTTCCGGGGCCATGCCGCAGCCGTTGTCGCCCACCGCGATGTGCAGGTAGTCGCCCGGCGGCACCTGGTGGTCATGGGCGGCGGACTCCAGGAGCTGCATGTTGCGCGTTTCGATACGCAATGTGCCGCCAGCGGGCATGGCGTCGCGGGCGTTGATCGCCAGGTTGAGCAGGGCGTTTTCCAGTTGGTGGCCATCGGTGCGGGTCGGCCACAGGTCGTCGGCCAGGCGGGTTTCCAGGGTGATGTGCTCGCCCAGGGTACGCACCAGCAGTTCCTCGATGGCACGCACCAGGGCGTTGACTTCGGTGGGACGCATATCCAGCGACTGGCGGCGGGCGAAGGCCAGTAAGCGGTGGGTCAGGGACGCGCCGCGCTTGGCCGAGGCGATGGCCGCGTCGATGAATCTGGCCAGGCTGGCGTCCTGTCCGGCCGGCAGTTTGCGCTGGATCAGCTCCAGGCTGCCGAGTATGCCGGCGAGCAGGTTGTTGAAGTCGTGGGCGATGCCGCCGGTCAATTGGCCGATGGCTTCCATTTTCTGCGCCTGGCGCAGTTGTTCTTCGGCCTGTACGCGTTGCGATACGGCTTCGCAGACCCGTTCCTCGAGGGTCTGCATCAGTTGGCGCAGGGCCATTTCCGTCTGTTTGTGTTCGTCGATATCGATCAGCACGCCGGGAAAGCGCAGCGGCGTGCCGTCTTCGGCCAGTTCGCAGCGGCCATTGGCTTCGAGCCAGCGGTAGCTGCCGTCCGCCTGCTGGACACGGTATTCGGCCCGGTAGGGGCCGCCGTTGGCCATGGTCTGCTGGATCATGGCATCGACGCTCAGCCGGTCCTCGGGGTGGATGGCGCTGGTGATGCTTGCCAGCGACAGGCCGTTGCCCGCGGCCACGTCCCGGGGATCGATGGAGAAGGTGCGGGCGAAGCGTTCGTCTGCGGTGAAGCTGTCGTTGGGAATGTCCCATACCCAGGTACCGATCACGGCGCCGGCATCGAGCGCCAGTTCGATACGCTCGTTGGCGCTGCGCAGTTCGGCTTCGACCTTGGTACGTTGCTGGATGGCGAGTATCTGGTGGGTGGTTTCCACGGCGATGCACATCATGCCGTGCGAACGTCCGTGCTCGTCGAGCAGCGGATTGTAGTAGAGGTTTATCCACGCGCCGTCGGGCAGGCCGGGGCGGTGCAGGGGCATGTACAGGTTTTCCCGCGACAGGGACTGTCCGCTCAGGCCCAGGTCGAGCACCTGACGGTTCCATTCGGCGATTTCCGGCCAGGCCGCTTCCACCGGCTGGCCGAAGATCCGCGGGTGCCGCTGGCCGGCGAAGGTGGCGTAGGCATCGTTGTAGATCAGCCGGCCCTCCTGGCCGCACAGCAGCACGATGGGCGTCGGTGAGGAGAGGATCAGACGGGCGCTGCCGAGCAGCACGCTCGGCCATTGCGCGACGGCCCCGAGTGAGGTGCTGGCCCAATCGAAACCGCGGATGAGGTCGACGGCTTCGCCGGACTGGCCGGCAAACAGGCAGGGTTCTGGAGGCATGGCAAAGGTCGCGGGCAATGAGAGGGGAAGGCTACCGTAACTGCGGTCGGCTTGCATGATCGGCAAAGGCCGTGGATCCATCCTTTTTACGCGGCGGGTCATTTCGCGCGTATCCGGCGGCGCTCACCCCGCCTGCGGTGGATCAGGCGTGCCGGGCATCCTCGGTGTTGGCAGCGGCGAGAAACAGCGCGCGTGCGTGAGCCGCCAGGCTGCGTACGCTCAGGTTTTTTTCGTTTCGTGCAGGCTGGCGCTGTTGGCGAAGGCGTGTTGCAGCTTCTCCGCCAGTTCGTCGCCGCGATAGGGTTTCTGCACGATGAAGGCTTCATCGGCATCCAGCCCGCCGAGTTCGGCGTAGCCGGTGACGAAGACCACTGGCAGCGTCGGATGGCGCTGGCGTACGGCGCGGGCCAACTCGGCGCCATTCATGCCGGGCATGGCGAAGTCGGCCAGCAGCAGGTCGATGCTGTCATCGATCTTGGCCAGGGCGTCGCTGCCGCTGTCGGCTTCGATCACCTGGTAACCGAGGGCATCGAGCATCAGCGCGGTCACTTCGCGCACGCGGGCATCGTCGTCCACCAGCAGGATATGACGCTGTTGCCCGCCTTCGGTGGCCGGCGGCGGCAGGTGGGGGAACTCGCCTGCCGGTTCGACGATGTTGCGCAGGCCGGGCAGGAACACCTTGACCGTGGTGCCGACGCCCATTTCCGTATGGATGCTGGCGCCGCCGCCGGACTGCTTGGCGAAACCGAATACCTGGGCCAGGCCCAGGCCCGAGCCCTTGCCGATTTCCTTGGTGGTGAAGAACGGCTCGAAGGCCTTGGCCAGCACCGTTTCGCTCATGCCGCTACCGGAGTCCTGCACGGACAGCACCACGTAGTCGCCGGGTTCGGGTTCTTCCGGTCGCTGCGGTGGCAGGCTGACGACCTCGTTGGCGGTGCTCAGGCGCAGGGTGCCGCCCACCGCCATGGCGTCGCGGGCATTGATCGCCAGGTTGAGGATGATCAGTTCGATCTGCGTCGGGTCGACCCGCGCATGCCACAGGCCCGGTTCGGTGGCGGTTTCGATCAGCACGCTGCCGCCCAGGGTGCTCTGCAGCAGCTCGAGCATGCCGAGCACGGTCTCGCCGAGGTTGACCGCTTCCGGCGCCAGGCGCTGGCGCCGCGAGAAGGCCAGCAACTGGCCGGTGAGCTTGGCGCCGCGCTCGCCGGCATCGCTGATGTTCTGCAGGCGGCCGCGGGCCTTGTCCAGGTTGCCCCGTTCCAGATCGCGAATGAGGAAGCTGGTGCTGGTCAGGATCACGGTCAGCAGGTTGTTGAAGTCGTGGGCGACCCCGGCGGTGAGCTGGCCGACGGCTTCCAGGCGCTGCATCTGCTGCAGGGTGGCCTCGACCCGTTCGCGTTCCTCGATCTGCTCGCGCAGGCGCTGGTTGGTGGCGGCCAGTTCGTCGACCACGCTGCGCTCGTGGGTGATGTCGCGCACGGCGGCGTACAGCAGGCCGTCATCGGCCACCAGGATCCAGGACAGCCAGTGGTATTCGCCGTTGGCATGGCGCATACGGTTGACGAAGCGCACCGATACGTTGCTGCTGGTGATCTGCTCGACCTGGCCCAGGGTGTTGGCCTGGTCGTCGGGGTGTACCAGCTCCCACAGCGGGCCGAGGCTCAGTTGCTGGCGCGACCAGCCCAGGGTTTCCTCCCAGGCCGGATTGAGCGCGGTGGGCAGCATGTCGAAGCGCAGCACGGCCAGCAGATCGCGGGACAGTTCCCAGGTGCGGTCGCGCTCGCGGGTGCGTTTCTCGACGCGCTCACCGAGCATGTCGTTGAGCCGGCGCAGCGCTTCGTTGGCCTGCTTCTGTTCGGTGATGTCGTGCAGCACGCCGAGAAAGCGGGTGCACCGGCCGTCTTCGAAGAAGGCCCGGCCACGGGCCGAAAGCCAGCGTTCACGGCCGCTGGGCTGGGGCAGGCGGTATTCGGCCTGGAACTCGTTGCCGGTGTCCAGCGACAGCGCTTCGCGCACGCGCTGTTCGAGCGCCTGGCGGTCGTCGGGGTGACAGTGTTCGAGGAACAGGCGCATGTCGACGCTGGCATCGGCGTCCAGTTCGTAGAGTGCCCGGCAGCGTTCGTCCCAGATCAGCGTGTCGCTCGCCGGGACGTAATCCCACATGCCCATGCGCGCGGCGCCGATGGCCAGGCGGGCGCGTACTTCGACTTCCTGCAGGGCGTCTTCGGCGCGGCGCCGTTCACGGCGCTCGTTGACCTCGGCGATGGCGCGTTCGACGGCCTTGGGCAGGAAGGCCAGGTTCTGCTTGAGCACGTAGTCGACGGCGCCCAGGCGCATCATTTCCACGGCATGCTCTTCGCCGAACATGCCGGACAGGAAGATGAACGGCGTATGCGGCGCCAGGCGCCGGGCCACCTGCAGCGCCTGGGCGCCGGAGGAGCCGGGCAGCAGGTAGTCGGAAAGAATCAGGTCGAAGCTGTCGTTGAGCAATGCCTCATCGGCGCCCTGGTGGTGCTGCACCAGGGTGGCGTGGACGTTCAGGCCGCTGCGCTCGAGCGTCAGCAGGGCCAGTTCCGCGTCGTGGGGACTGTCTTCGATGAGGAGAATTTTCAACGGCTTTGGCGGCATAAGTGGCTGTCGTCGGTCACTGTCGGGTTCCGCCGCGCAGGTGCGGATGAAACCATGAAATACCCGTGTTTCAGTGGGAATCAGGGGCGATAGGGCGCCGTTGCAGGCGCAGGGAGCCGGGTGGCGGCTCGTTGAGCAAGGCCCAGAATATGCCGAGATCGGAAATGGCCGATACGAATTCCTTGAATTCGACTGGTTTGACCACGTAAGCGTTCACCCCCAGTTCGTAGGCGCTTTGCAGATCCGGCCCTTCCCGCGAGGAGGTCAGCATGACGATGGGGATGCTGCGCAGCTGCTCCGATTCGCGCACGATCTTGAGCACTTCGAGCCCGTCCACCTTGGGCAGCTTGAGATCGAGCAACATGACCGTCGGATTGCCTTCCAGGCGCTCGGCGTGGTTGCCGCGGCGGAACAGGTAGTCGAGGGCTTCGGCACCGTCGCGCAGGACGATGACGTCGTTGGCCAGTTGGCTGCGTTCGAGGGCGATCAGGGTCAGTTCCAGGTCGTGGGGATTGTCTTCGATCAGCAAAATGGGTTTGAGCATGTATGTCCTCGTCCCGGGTTCAAGAGACAGCGGGGTGATGGCGTTTGGGCAGGGAGAAGTAGAAGGTGGCGCCTTCGTCGAGTGCGCCTTCGGCCCAGACGCGGCCGTCATGGCGCTCGATTATACGCCGCACACTGGCCAGACCGATGCCGGTGCCCTCGAACTCTTCCATGCGGTGCAGGCGCTGGAACACGCCGAACAGCTTGCCGGCGTATTCCATGTCGAAGCCGACGCCGTTGTCGCGGACGAACACCACCACTTCGTCATCGCGCTCGTAGGCGCCGACGACGATGATCGCCGGATCGCGCCCGCGGCTGTACTTGATGGCATTGGACAGCAGGTTACGCAGGGCCAGGTGGATGAAGGCCGCGTCGGCGATGATCGCCGGCAGCGCCTGGATGTGCCACTGCAGGTTGCGCCCCTCGTAATCCGGCTTCATCTCGCGCTGGATCGCCTCGACCAGCGCCTGCAGGTTGACGTCGGACAGGCGCAGCGCCGAGCGGCCCATCTGCGAGAAGCTCAGCAGGTTGTCCACCAGCGTGCCGGCGAAGCGTGCCGACTCGCCGATATGGTCGAGAAAGCGCAGGCCGCGTTCCGACAGCTTGCTGCCTTCGAAGTCGCCGAGCAGCTCGGCGTAGCCGGCGATGTGCCGCAACGGGGCGCGCAAGTCGTGGGACACGCTGTAGGAAAAGGCCTCGAGCTCCTTGTTGGTCTTTTTCAGTTCGCCGGCCAGTTGCGCCATTTCCTCGGCCTTGCGCAGCACGATGCCGAGTACCGCGTTGCGCAGTTCCAGGGCGCTTTCCGGTTCCTCGGCGTCCCAGGGCGTGGAGAAACCGCCGATGTTTTCCTGCCAGCGTTCGAAGCTGTTGCGCGGATTGAGCGTCCCGCTGGCGCTGATCGATTTTTCCGGTTTGCCGGCCCAGTTGACGATGCGCGTCTGCTCGGGTTTGAACCAGATCAGGTAGTGCGAGTGCAGTTCGGAAATCGCCACGGCCAGCACGCCGGCCACATGCCGGGCCAGTGCCGGCAGTTCGGGGATGTCGCGGCCGACGTTGTCGGTGACGAACACCTCGTCGCTCTGTCGTCTGGCCAGCCATTGCACCAGGGCGTCGACTTCCTGCTGGGGCGGGGTCTGCCCGAGCAGGTCGCAGCGCGCGGCGGAGATGATTGCCGCGCCGCTGGCCCGGGTGAAATCGATGAAGGTCTGCGGCAGGGCCAGCAGGCCTTCGCTGACGCTGTCGCGGTCGGCCATGGCCGAGAGCATCTGCACGATATGCCGGCGCAGGCCGAGCAGGCGCTGGGTACGGGCTTGGGCCTGCCTGGCTTCTATCTGCAGCGACAGCATGCGTCCCAGCAGCTCGCAGGCGGTGCGGGTCTGGAAGCCCACCGAGCGGGCCTCGGCGTGATGGCAGGAGATCAGCCCCCAGAGCTGGCCGCGCACGACGATGGAGATCGACATCGAGGCCATGGTCTGCATGTTGCGCATGTATTGCAGGTGCACCGGCGACACGCTGCGCAGCGCCGCATAGCTGAGATCCAGCGGCCGTCCGCTGTTCGGGTTGAGCGCGGGGCAGAGCGGCGAAGGCTGGTAGTTGGCGTCTTCGATCACGCGGATGCGGTTGGCCACGTACAGGGCGCGGGCCTGAGCGGGGATGTCGGAGGCCGGGAAACTCAGGCCCAGGTAGCTCGGGTAGCCGGGGTCGGTACGCTCGGCGAGGACCAGGCCATTGCCTTCGCCATCGAAGCTGTAGGCCTTGACCCGACCGAAGCCGGTGATGCGTTTGACCTCGTCCACAGACAGGCGACACAGTTCATCGACGCTCTCGGCATCCTGCAACTGGCCGATGAAGGTGCGCACCAGCGGGTAGAGGTTGCTGTAGGCGGCGATCACGTTGCTGGCCGGCTCGAACTCGGCGATCAGCACGCCGTCGTGGCGGTGCACCATCATGGCGATCGTTTGCCCGGCCCGGCTGCCGCGGCGAAAGCGCACGTCGCCGATGTGGAACGGCGTGGTCTCTTCGTGGGACAACTGGTCCAGGCGCCTGGCCAGCAGGTCGCCGTCCTCGAGCAAGGCTTCGAGGTGCTGGCCGAGCCAGGCATCGGCTGGCAGCTCGAGCCAGGTGTTGACGTTCTCGCTGACCTGGAGGAGCCGCAGGCTCGGCTCGTCGAATACCATGAGGAAACCCTGCGGCTGGATGCTGCCGGGGGTATGGATGGCCTCTTTGGCGCAGTTGTCGATCGCGTGATTCAGCGATGTAAGGGCTTCGCTCGAGGCCAAGGGATTCTCCTTCAGTTCGAGCCAACTCTCCATGAGTGGATTCGGGCTGGGTGACGGGCATTCGTCTACGAATGGCAGGAACGATAAAGGCTATGACAACGGTGCGGTGAAATCCTATCCATCCGCGTGTCCGCCCACGGGGTATCCGCTTTCGACGCGGCTGGGCGAGGGCCGGCTGGCCAGGCGGCGCGCCAGTGTAGCCGAGTCGCGCGGGGGCAAGTACCCGTAATTGGGGGCGTTGGGGAACTTCGCCCGATTCGTCCCCTCTGAAAGCCGCTCCCTTGACGGGGCCATCGTCGCGATGAAGTGCAATATTCGCCAGGCAGACTGTTTGCCTTCCCGTAAAGCCCGAGAATGCCGTTATGCCATCTGCTGCCAAGGAGACGCTCGCCCGCCTGCCTGCCTGCCATGCGCCCATGGGTCTGGGTGCTGTTGCTGATCATGCTGGTCACGGGTTATCAGGTGCGCGCCCTGCATCTGGATGACCGCCTGTACCACTGGCTGACCGCGCCCACCGAGACCGGGTGGGCGCCGGACAGCCTGTTGCTGCCCGGCTACCGGGTGCAGATCGACGCCAAGGCGGTGGTCGGTGTCGACGCCAACCTGTCCGGGCTGAGCTACGACGAGCAGCGCGACCAACTCTGGGCCGTGCTCAACAACCCCGAAGAGCTGCTGGCCATGAGCAAGGAGGGCGAGGTGCTGGCGCGCTACCCACTGAGCGGTTTCGGCGACGTCGAGGGTGTCACCTACCTGGGTGATGGCTTGCTGGTGCTGGCCGAGGAGCGTACCCATGCGCTGGTCGTGGTGCCGGTGCCCGCAGCCTCGGGCGCGCTGTTTCGCGAGGACTACCGCGCATTGACGCTGGGTATCCAGCGCGAGGGCAATCAGGGCTTCGAAGGGGTCGGCTACGATCGCGCCCGCGACCGCTTGTTCGTGGTCAAGGAGCATTCACCGATGAAGCTCTACGAGATCCGCGGGCTGAAGGCCAGCGTGCAGGGCCGTTTCGGTCTGGAGATCATCGACCATGACGACTGGATCCGCGATTCGGTGTTCGCCAGCGATCTGTCGTCCGTGCATTTCGACGAAAAGACCGGCCACCTGGTGCTGCTCAGCGACGAGTCGCAGCGGCTCATGGAGCTCGATGGCGACAGCGGCGAGCTGGTCGCCATGCGTAACCTGAGTCGCGGTTTCGCCGACCTGGCGGACGGCGTGCCGCAGGGCGAAGGCATGACCTTCGATGATCAGGGCAACCTGTATATCGTCAGCGAGCCGAACCTGTTCTACCGTTTCGGGCGCGGTTGAGCGAGGGTCTTTCGCAGGCGGCCTGACAAGCCCGCGTACGGGTAGGAGCGCCGACCTCGGCGCGATGCGATTGCGGCCATCCCGCAGAATCCGCGGCGTGGCCGCTATTCGCCGCGGGGTCGCGGCTCCTACGGGATCGTGGCAAGCCAGCGGCCGTGTAGGAGCGTCGCCCTCGGCGCGATGCGATGGTGGCCATTTCGCCGATCCGCATCGTGGCCGCTATTCGCCGCGGGGTCGCGGCTCCCACAGGTTCGTGGCAAGCCACGGCTCGGGTAGGAGCGTCGCCCTCGGCGCGATGCGATTGCGGCCATCGCGCAGAATCCGCGGCGTGGCCGCTATTCGCCGCGGGGTCGCGGCTCCCACAGGTTTGTGGCAAGCCAGCGGCCGTGTAGGAGCGTCGACCTCGGCGCGATGCGATTGCAGCCATCCCACAGAATCCGCATCGTGGCCGCTATTCGCCGCAGGGTCGCGGCTCCCACAGGTTCGTGGCAAGCCAGCGGCCGTGTAGGAGCGTCGACCTCGGCGCGATGCGATTGCAGCCATCCCACAGAATCCGCATCGTGGCCGCTATTCGCCGCAGGGTCGCGGCTCCCACGGGAGCGTGGCAAGCCAGCGCCCGGGCAGGGGCGGCGACCGGCGCGATGGGCTTCGGTCGCCCGGTTTGGTCTTGGGCAGCGTGCTCCCCGCGTGTCAGTGCGGTGGGTACTGGCCGAGCACCTTGCCGACCGTTTCGCGGATCGCCGCTTCCCGTGCGGCCGGGGTGGACAGGTCGCTACGCCTCGCCTCTTCGGCGCTGCCGCGCCAGACCAGTTTGCCGTCCCGGCCGTCGAACAGGTCGATCTGCACGGTCGACACCTTGTAATCGATGGTGCGCGTTTCGTTGTAGACCGGGCCGCCCCAGTAATTGCCCCAGTAGCCACCCCAGCCTCCGCCGTAGCCGGTGCTGATCTGCTGCTGGCGCTCGTCGACCACCAGCCATACCTGCACGCCGAGGTCGCCCCTGGCGCCGGCTGCGGCGGGACGCAGGCCGCGCTGGTCGAGCTGTTGCGCCACGGCGGTGCGCATGCGTTGTTCGGTCAGGTCGCTTCTGATGCGCGGATCGTCGGGTTTGTACTGCATGGCCGGTTCTTTCCAGCTCCAGGTACGGTAGGCGGCGAAGTCGCGGTTGGCGTCGAAATCGCGGTTCACCTGGATGCTCTGGCAGGCGCTGAGCACCAGCAGCAAGGGGATCAGCAGCAGAGGAAGGCGCATGGTGGTTCTCCTGGATTCGGTGGCAGGCCGGGGTAGTGGGCGTGGTCAGGCCGGCGGATAGTTGCTCAGGGCGTTCTGTACGGCCTTGCGCAGGGCGTCGGCGCGTTCCGACTGGCTGCCGCTGCTGCGCATTTCGGCGTGGCCGCTCCACACCGGCTGGCCGTCGCGGGCGTCGATCAGGTCGATACGCACCACCACCACCTCTTCTTCATAGGTGCGGGTCAACGGCACCCGGGCGCCCAGGCCGACCCCGCTGCCGTAGTAGCCGCGGTGGCCGTAGGCACCGCCATAGCCGCCGTAGTAGGGATCGTAGCGGTCGGCCACCTGGCGTACGCGGCGTTCCAGGCGGGTGTCGGCGCTGACCTTGAGGTCGGTTGCCGCGCTGTTCTGCGCGGGGCGCAGGCCGCGCTGGTCGAGGGCGTTGGTCAGCGCTTCCTGTACCAGCTCGGAACTGGCCCAGGCGCTGCCGGCCGGCTGCCGTTGCCAGCTCCAGCTGCGGTAGGCGCCATAGTCCCTGGACGGCGCGGGGTAGGCGCTGAGGTCGAGGTGGTCGGCCGCTGCCGCAGGGGCCGGTGGCAACGGCAACGAACTGGCGGTATAGGGGTTCTGGCTCTGGCAGGCGGCCAGGGCGGTGGCGAGCAGCAGCAGGGTAACGCGTTTCATGTTAGCTCTCCTGTCTCTTCATACAGGCTCTGAGCGTGGCCGACAGATCCAGTGCAGGTAACGGCCGAGCCCGGCGAAGGCAGGATGCCGTCGGTGCGCCAACTCCATTTCCAGCAGGTCGACGAGTTCGGCCCTGGCCTGGAATTCCCGTGGCATGTAGTCGTGGAATACGCGCACGCCACTTTGTGTTTCGACCTGCCAGTGCGTGGCAAGTTGCGCCGCCAGTTCGCGCGGGTCGAGTGGCCGTTGCGGGGTCAGGCTGTGTTTCTCGCCGGCGAACTCGGCCTTGCGCAGTTTGCGCAGGTGGCCCTTGAGCAGGTTGCGGTAGATCAAGGCATCCTTATTGTAGAACGCCAGCGACAGCCAGCCATCGGCGCGGGTCAGGCGGTGCAGGGCGGGCAGGATGGCGGCGGGTTCGGCCAGCCACTCGAGCACGGCATGGCAGATGACCAGGTCGAAGGGTTGCTCGAGTCGCCCGGGCAGCGCCTGCCAGGGCGCCTGGATGAAGGTGGCCGGCAAGCCTGCCTGGGCGAAGCGTTCGCGGGCGCTGGCCAGCATCGCTTCGGCGGGCTCGGCCAGGGTCACGGCATGGCCCTGCTGCGCCAGCCACAGCGCCATATGGCCGAGGCCGGCACCGACGTCGAGCACCCGCAGCGGTCGCCCGGGCAGGGTTTCGGCCAGGTCGGCCTGCAGCACCGCGAGACGGATGGCGCCCTTGGCGCCGCCATAGATCTTTTCGGCGAAACGGCTGGCCAACTCGTCGAAATGGCGGTCGCTCATTTGAGGAAACGCCGTTCGTTGTCGGCGAGCTTGTCGAGTACCGCTTGATTCATGTCGATGCCCAGCTCACTGCACATTTGCAGGAGATAGAGAACCACGTCGGCCACTTCCTGTCCGGCGTGGGCGAGCTTTTCTGGTGGCAACTGGCGGGACTGCTCTTCGCTCAGCCACTGGAATATTTCCACCAGCTCGGCCATTTCCACGCTGGCGGCCATAGCCAGGTTCTTCGGGCTCTGGAAACGACGCCAATCGTTGTGATCGCGAATGACGTGCATGCGGGCGATAAGTTCGGGCAGGTTCATGCGCTTCCCCGGGGGAGCAGACGGTGGGCGCGCATTGTTTCACGACGTCCGGATCCAGTTCAAAGGTTCGCCAGCCTGGAGCCAGGCGCGCCCGCGAGTCGGCGCGCAGCCGATCGTGAACGGTGCCTCAGATCACCTGCCAGTGCCCGGCCATATGCGCGATGTCGTCCTTGCCGAGCAGGTCGAACTGCCCCTGGGCGGCCACCGCGCTGGCCAGCAGGCGCACCTGGCTCGGCAACAGCACGGGTTTCTGGAAGCGCGCCTCGATGCTGTAGCCGGACGCCGGCAGGTGATCCTGCAGGGCGGCCACGGCGCGGGCCTTGCTCCACAGGCCATGGGCGATGGCGCGGGGAAAGCCGAACAGGCGCGCACTGAGCGCCGACAGGTGGATCGGGTTGTAGTCACTGGCGATACGGGCATAGCGCCGGCCGATGTTCGCCGGCGCCTGCCAGCGGTCGATCTCTTCGCGCGGCAGGCGTGGCTGCTCGCTGCGGCCGACCACCGGGCCGTCGAGCCTGACCCCGCGGCACAGCAGCCGGCTGTCGCCCTCCCAGAGCAGGCCGAGCTGATCCTCCAGGCGGGTGATGACGCTGAACACCGCGCCCTTGTCGTGGGGCGTCAGGCTGGTCGCTTCGACGCTGACGGTGAACGGGCCCAGGCCGCCGAGCTGGCGAATCACGCGGATGCGGTTTTCCAGGTGCACCAGGCCGAGCAGGGGAAAGGGGAAACCCGGCTCGGTGAGCAGTTTCATCAGCAGGGCGAAGGCCAGCAGGTGCGGGTAGGTGGCCGGCAGCCGTCCATCGTCGCGAAAGCCGCACAGGCTGCGGTAACGGGCCAGGTTGTCGGGGTCGACGCTGACCGGACAGCGCATCCCGCGGTGCGGCAGGCTCTTGCCGCTGATGCCGCGGCGCAGCGCCGCGCGCAGGAACAGGCCGGGCAGTGACGGTGAGGTGTGCAGATCGAGCCAGTCAGTGGCCATTGCGCGCTCCTGTACAGATGATTGCCAGCGTACTGGGGATAGGACATTGGCCAGGCTGCATTGGTGCCCGGCCATGGATCGGATCGGCCGCTGGCCGTGGGCGCGGCCTCAGCCGCGACGTCCGGGACAGCCGTGCGTCCAGGCCGGCCGTCCGACGGTCACGCGCCGAGCAGGCTCTGGCCGCACACGCGCATGACCTGCCCGCTGATCGCCCCGGAGCCGGGCTGGGCGAACCAGGCCACGGCTTCGGCGACATCCTGGGGCAGGCCGCCCTGGCTCATGGCGTTCATGCGCCGGCCGGCTTCCCGGAGGGTCAGGGGCATGGCCGCGGTCATCCGGGTTTCGATGAAGCCGGGCGCCAGGGCGTTGATGCTGATGCCGCGCTCGGCCAGCAGCGGCGCCCAACTCTGCGCCAGGCCGATCACCCCGGCCTTGC
The DNA here is from genome assembly GCF_004327355.1 of Phytopseudomonas dryadis. GTDB lineage: Bacteria > Pseudomonadota > Gammaproteobacteria > Pseudomonadales > Pseudomonadaceae > Aquipseudomonas > Aquipseudomonas dryadis. The sequence continues at coordinate 38,902 of NZ_QJUM01000036.1, read as the reverse complement.
TGGTGGCGTAGTTGGTCTGGCCGACGTTACCGGCGATGCCGCTGAGCGAGGCGATCAGCACCACGCGGCCGTTGTCGCGCAGGGTGCCGGCCTGCAGCAGCGCCTCGGTCAGCAGCAACGGCGCCCGCACGTTGACGTCGATCACCGACTCCCACAGCGCCTCGCTCATCTTGGCCAGGGTCTTGTCGCGGGTGATGCCGGCGTTGTGCACGACGATATCGATGCCCTCGGGCAGCGCTTCGACCAGTTTGCCGGGGGCGTCGTTGTCGCCGATGTCCAGGGCCAGGCCGCGCCCGCCCAGACGTGCGGCCAGGGCATCGAGGGCGTCCTTGGCCGGCGGCACGTCGAGCAGCACCACCTCGGCGCCGTCGCGGGCCAGGGTTTCGGCGATGGCCGCGCCGATGCCACGGCTGGCGCCGGTGACCAGGGCCTTCTTGTCGGCCAGCGGCCGCGTCCAGTCACGCACCTGCTCGGCGCAGGGTGCCAGGCGCAGCACCTGGGCGGATACATAGGCGCTCTTGGGCGAGAGCAGGAAACGCAGCGCTCCTTCGAGCTGGGGTTCGGCACCTGCGCCGACATACACCAGTTGCACGGTGCCGCCGCGACGGATCTCCTTGGCCAGGGAACGGGTGAAGCCTTCCAGCGCACGCTGGACACTGGAGGCCTGTGGGTCCTGCAGGGTTTCCGGGGGGCGCCCGAGCACCACGACGTGGGGGCAATGGCCAAGGCCCTTGAGCGCCGGCTGGAAGAACAGGCGCAGGGCGTTGAGTTCATCGAAGCGGCTCAGGGTGCTGGCATCGAACACCAGCGCCTTGAGCTTCGGCCCGTGCTCGGCCGTCCAGCGTGGCCGGCCGGGCTGCTCGTCGCGGTCGCTGAAGGTTTCGTCGGTCAGGCGCTTGGCGAAGTCCGCCACGCTCGCCGCCAGCGCGCCGTCGCCGCCGATCAGCAAGGCGCCTTCCAGCGCCCGCGTGCGTCCGGCCACCCAGCGTTCCAGGGGCAGCGGCGCGGGAAGGCCGAGCGCGCCGACCAGGCGGCGTCCGGTAGGCGTATTGGCGAAGTTGAGGTAGCGATCGGACATGGAACAGACTCCAGGGCTGAAACTCAAAGAGGTTGACCACTGTACGCCGTCACTCGTTTCATGCATCGACCACGGGCCGGCTGTCCGGCATCAGGCTGTGTCGAGGTGCAAGGCCGCCAGGCTACAGTGCTGCTTATCCTATCCTGTAAGGAGCTGTCCATGACCCCGCCACGCCGGGTCGCCATCGTTGGCGGCAACCGTATCCCCTTCGCCCGCTCCAATACCGTCTATGCCACGGCGAGCAACCAGGCCATGCTGACCAGTGCCCTGGAAGGCCTGATCGAGCGCTACAACCTGCATGGCGAGCGCCTCGGCGAGGTGGTGGCCGGCGCGGTGCTCAAGCACTCGCGGGATTTCAACCTGACCCGCGAATGCGTGCTCGGCTCGCGCCTGGCGCCCGAGACGCCGGCCTACGACCTGCAGCAGGCCTGCGGCACTGGCCTGGAAGCGGCCTTGCTGGTGGCCAACAAGATCGCCCTGGGGCAGATCGAGTGCGGCATCGCCGGCGGCGTCGACACCACTTCCGACGCACCGATCGGGGTCAACGAGGGGCTGCGCAAGATCCTGCTGCAAGCCAACCGTGGCAAGAGCACCGGCGACAAGCTCAAGGCGCTGCTGCAGATCCGCCCCCGGCACCTGGCGCCGTCGCTGCCGCGCAATGGCGAGCCACGCACCGGTTTGTCCATGGGCCAGCATTGCGAGCTGATGGCGCAGCACTGGGCCATTCCCCGTGACGAACAGGATCAGTTGGCGGTGGAGAGCCATCGCAAACTCGCCGCCGCCTATGCCGAGGGCTGGCAGGACGACCTGCTGACGCCGTTCCTCGGCCTGACCCGTGACCAGAACCTGCGCCCCGATATCGACCTGGAAAAGCTCGCCGGCCTCAAGCCGGTGTTCGAGCGTGGCGCCCGTGGCACCCTGACCGCGGGCAACTCCACGCCACTGACCGATGGCGCCTCGCTGGTGCTGCTGGCCAGCGAGGACTGGGCCAAGGCCCGCGGCCTGCCGATTCTCGCCTACTGGCGCGATGGCGAAGCGGCGGCGGTGGATTTCGTCAAGGGCGCCGAGGGCCTGCTGATGGCGCCGGTCTATGCCGTACCGCGCCTGCTGGCGCGCAATGGCCTGAGGCTGCAGGACTTCGACTACTACGAGATCCACGAGGCCTTCGCCGCCCAGGTGCTGTGCACCCTCAAGGCCTGGGAAGACGCCGAATACTGCCGCACGCGGCTGGGCCTGGAGCAGCCGCTGGGCGCCATCGACCGCGAGCGCATGAACGTCAAGGGCAGCTCCCTGGCGGCCGGCCACCCCTTCGCCGCCACCGGCGGGCGCATCGTCGCCAACCTGGCCAAGCTGCTGGCGGTGGCAGGCGAGGGGCGCGGGCTGATTTCCATCTGCGCCGCGGGCGGCCAGGGCGTTACCGCGATTCTCGAGCGCTGAGGCTGCACCGGCCCCAAAGTAGCCCGGGTCGAGCGTAGCGACACCCGGGAAGTTGCCCTGGGTATCGCTTCGCTCAACCCAGGCTACGGATTTGGCTGCGTAGGGTGGAACACGCTTGATCGTTCCAGCAGTAGTCATCCGCTGGTTAGGTTGAAGGTGGCCGAGAAGAGCGTCAGCCATGCGCCCCGATCCCAAAGTAGCCCGGGTCGAGCGCAGCGACACCCGGGAAGCTGCCCTGGGTATCGCTGCGCTCAACCCAGGCTACGGATTTGGCTGCGTAGGGTGGAACACGCTTGATCGTTCCAGCAGTAGTCATCCGCTGGTTAGGTTGAAGGTGGCCGAGAAGAGCGTCAGCCATGCGCCCCGATCCCAAAAGTAGCCGGGTCGAGCGCAGCGACACCCGGGAAGTTGCCCTGGGTATCGCTTCGCTCAACGCCAGGCTACGGATTTGGCTGCGTAGGGTGGAACACGCTTTATCGTTCCAGCAGTAGTCATCCGCTGGTTAGGTTGAAGGTGGCCGAGAAGAGCGTCAGCCATGCGCCCCGATCCCAAAAGTAGCCCGGGTCGAGCGCAGCGACACCCGGGAAGCTGCCCCTGGGTATCGCTGCGCTCGACCCAGGCTACGGATTTGGCTCACGCTTCATCGTTCCACCAATGGCCAGCGAAGGTAGCCCCGGTCAGGACGCGATCAATTTTCGCGACTAGCTGTTTCGGCCTCGAGCAATGCGGCCTTGCGCGCCACGCCCCAGCGGTAGCCGCCGAGGCTGCCATCGGTGGCGGTCACCCGGTGGCAGGGCACCAGCAGGCCCAGGGGATTGCTGGCGCAGGCCCGGGCCACGGCCCGTGGGTGGCTGCCGAGGCTGGCGGCCAGCTGGCCGTAGCTGCGCGTCTGGCCCGGCGGGATGCCTTGCAGGGCTTGCCACACCTGTCGCTGGAAGGCCGTACCGCGCAGATCCAGCGGCAGGTGGGCGGCACGGGCGGGCGCCTCGAGCTGTTGCAGCACCTGCAGCAGCCAGTCATGCAGCGTCGGGTCATCGCGCAGCAGGGTGGCGGCGGCGAAGCGTTGGCGCAGCTGTTCTTCCAGTTGCGCCGGCGAATCACCGAACCACAGCGCGCACAGGCCTTTCTCGCTGCCGGCCAGCAGCAGGTAGCCGAGGGCGCAGGGCGCCACGGCGACGCGCAGCACTTCCCCGGCGCCACGCTGCCGACGCCGCGCCGGGCTGAGGCTGCCGCGCTCCTCATAGAGCGCGCGGGTACCCGAGTAGCCGCTGGCCAGGGCCGCCTCCAGCACCGATCCGGCCCGGGGCAGGGCGGCCTCGAGGCGTTCGCGCTGGCGGGCGCTGGCCCAGGCCTTCGGGGTCAGACCGGTGCGGGCCTTGAACGCCCGCGCCAGGTGCGACGGCGACAGGCCGATGCGTGCGGCGAGTTGCTGCAGGGACGGTGGTTTGTCGGCCACGTCGAGCAGGCGACAGGCGGCGACGACCAGCGCGTCGAGCTGTTCGCCCGGGCTGGCGCCCTGCGGGGTACAGCGTTTGCAAGGGCGATAACCGGCGGCCTCGGCCGCCGCCGGGTCGGCGTAGTAGGTGACGTTCTCGCGGCGCGGCCGGCGGGCCGGGCAACTGGGCCGGCAGTAGATGCCGGTGGAGCGCACGGCGAAGACGAACTGACCGTCCTGCGTGGCATCGCGCTCGCACACGGCCTGCCAGCGGCGTTCTTCCGACATGTCGATCTCCTGTAGGCGTACGTCGATTGTCGATATCCGCCCGGTTTTGCGCCAGTGCCAATCACGCTTTCAAAGTCCATGAGTCGGTACATTTGCCATAGAGGCTGTGCGCTGCCCGAGGATTGCCGTATAAAAGGGCCGCATAGCCCATTGAGGACCCTAATAAAACCTGATGAAGACGCCAAAACGCATTGAGCCCCTGGTCGAGGACGGCCTGGTGGACGAGGTGATACGCCCTTTGATGAGCGGCAAGGAAGCAGCGGTCTATGTGGTGCGTTGCGGGGCCGAACTGCGCTGCGCCAAGGTCTACAAGGAAGCCAACAAGCGCGGTTTCCGCCAGGCGGCCGAGTATCAGGAGGGACGCAAGGTACGCAACAGCCGCGATGCCCGGGCCATGGCCAAGGGTTCCAAGTACGGTCGCAAGGGACAGGAAGACGCCTGGCAGAACGCCGAGGTGGCGGCCCTGTTCCGCCTGGCCAACGCCGGGGTACGGGTGCCCAAGCCCTATGACTTTCTCGAAGGCGTGCTGCTCATGGAACTGGTCACCGACGGCGAGGGGAACGTGGCGCCGCGTCTCAACGACGTCGACCTGCTGCCCGAGGACGCCCGCGAATTCCACGCCTTCATGATCGACGAGATCGTCAAGATGCTCTGCGCCGGCCTGGTGCATGGCGACCTCTCGGAGTTCAACGTGCTGCTCGGCCCGGACGGTCCGGTGATCATCGACCTGCCCCAGGCGGTGGATGCGGCGGGCAACAACCACGCGTTCAAGATGCTCGAACGCGACGTCGGCAACATGGCCGCCTACTTCGGCCAGTTCGCCCCGGAGCTCAAGTTCAGCAAGTACGCCAAGGAAATGTGGGCGCTCTACGAGGACGGCAAGCTGACCCCCGATAGCGTGCTGACCGGCGAGTTCGACGACCCCGAGGAAAGCGCCGACGTCGATGCGGTGATGCGCGAGATCAAGGCCGCCCTGGCCGAGGAGGCGCGCCGCCAGGCGCTGCTCAACGCCGACGACGAGCCCAAGGATCAGGAGCCGCCTCCGCCCTGGGAGCGGTAGGCCGCCGATCGTTCCGAAGCCCCTCTCCCCAGCCCTCTCCCGGAGGGAGAGGGGGCCGATCCGTGGTGGCTCCAGGGCTTGTGTCAGCCTCGAGTTTTCCGTGCGCCCTCGCCGGTCGGATTCAGGCAGGGCCTGCTTTGCTCCTCGCGCCCTCCGGGAGAAGGGGCCGATCCGTGGTGGCTCCAGGGCTTGTGTCAGCCTCGAGTTTTCCGTGCGCCCTCGCCAGTCGGATTCAGGCAGGGCCTGCTTTGCTCCCCGCGTCCGCCGGGAGGGGGCCGATCCGTGGTGGTTCATGGGCTTGTGTCAGCCTCGAGTTTTCCGCGCCCTCGTCGGTCGGATTCAGGCAGGGCCTGCTTTGCTCCTCGCGCCCTCCGGGAGAGGGGGCCGATCCGTGGTGGTTCCGGGGGTGTGTCAGCCTCGAGTCTTCGGCGTACTCTCGCTGACCGGATTCAGGCAGGGCCTGCTTTGCTCCTCGCGTCCGCCGGGAGGGGCCGATCCGTGGTGGCTCCAGGGCTTGTGTCAGCCTCAAGTCTTCTGTGTGCCCTCGCCGGTCGGGTTCAGGCAAGGTCTGCTTTGCTCCCCTCGCCCTCCGGGAGAGGGGCCGGGGGAGAGGGCCCGCGGTTGATGGTCGTCCCCAGCCGCTATGGGGCTTCTTCCGTGCCGAGCCCTGGTCCGTTCCAGCATCGTCGTGCTCGGGACTTTGATGCCTTGAAATGGTGAGCCGATCGTGGTCGTGCGCTGTTTGGGTTCATTGCGCGCCTGCTGAAAAGGCCCGCCGTTTACCCGCAAACCCAGAGCCGTCGCGGCCTTGACCGTTCTGCTCGGACCCTGGCATGCAATCTGCTAATTACCACCGCACAGCCTGTCGCACCGTCGCGCAGGCGCCCCGAGCCGTCATGGGCTCCCATGGGGCCGATGCGCCAGGCCCCGGGGCCGTGCTCATCACACATCACTGAATCCAAGGCAAAGACGCCTGAAGCTGCTCGCCAGCTCCAGGCGTTTTTTTTTGCGTTTTTCAAACCCTGGCAACAGCAGCGAAGACCGAGGGCAGGCTATGAACTCCAGCGTCACTCCGATCAAGCGCGAAACCCTGATCGTCATCGGCAACGGCATGGTCGGCCATCACTGTGTCGAACAGTTGATCGAGCTCGGCGCCCTGCAGCGTTATCAGTTGCATGTGTATGGCGAGGAGCGCCAGCGTGCCTATGACCGCGTGCACCTGTCCGAGTACTTCGCCGGCAAGGATGCCGAAGCGCTGGCGCTGGGCGATGCCGGTCTGTACGCCCGCCATGGCGTGCAGCTGCACCTCGGCGAGCCGGTGCTGGCGATCGACCGCGAGAACCGGGAAGTCGTCACCACCAAGGGGCGTAGCGCCTACGACCGCCTGGTGCTGGCCACCGGCTCCTATCCCTTCGTGCCGCCGATTCCCGGCGCCGAGGGCCATTCGCGCCTGGTCTACCGCACCCTGGATGACCTCGACGCGATCCGCGAGGCGGCGGCCAGCGCCCGCCGTGGGGTGGTGGTCGGCGGCGGCCTGCTCGGTCTCGAAGCGGCCAACGCCCTCAAGTCCCTGGGCCTCGAGGCCCATGTGGTGGAGTTCGCGCCGCGGCTGATGCCGGTGCAGCTGGACGCCGAGGGCGGCGAAGCCCTGCGGGCCCGCATCGAGGCCCTGGGCGTGGCCGTGCACCTGTCGCGCGCTACCCAGCAGATCGGCAGCGGCGAGGAATACGCCTACCGCATGACCTTCACCGACGGCGAATTCCTGGAAACCGATCTGATCGTGTTTTCCGCCGGCATCCGCCCGCAGGACGCCCTTGGCCGCGCCGCCGGCCTGGAGATAGCGCCGCGCGGTGGTGTGGTGGTCGACAACGATTGCCGCAGCAGTGACCCTGCCATTTATGCCATTGGCGAATGCGCGTCCTGGAATGGCATGGTTTTCGGCCTGGTCGCACCGGGCTACTCGATGGCCCGTAATGTCGCCGCGCAGCTGGCCGGCCAGGCCCACGAGCCGTTCACCGGCGCCGATATGTCGACCAAGCTCAAGCTGCTCGGCGTCGACGTCGGCTCCATCGGCGACGCCCAGGCCGCCACGCCGGGCGCCAAGAGCTACCGCTATATCGACGAAGCCAGCGCCAGCTACCGCCGCCTGGTGGTCTCGGCCGACGGCCAGCAGGTGCTCGGCGCGGTGCTGGTCGGCGACAACAGCTACTACGACACCCTGCTGCAGTACGCGCAGAACGGCATCAAGCTGCCGGCCGATCCGTCGAGCCTGATCCTGCCGCTGTCCTCGGGCGCGCCGACCCTGGGCGTCGATGCGCTGCCGGACAGCGCGACCCTCTGTTCCTGCCACAACGTCAGCAAGGGCGCGCTGTGCTGCCAGGTCGACGCCGGCATCACCGACCTCGGCGAGCTGAAGGCCGCGACCAAGGCCGGCACCGGCTGCGGGGGGTGCAGCGCCCTGCTCAAGCAGGTCTTCGAGCATGAGCTGGCTGCCCGCGGCGTGGTGGTGGACAAGAGCCTGTGCGAGCACTTCGCCCACACCCGTCAGGAGCTCTACGCCATCGTCCGGGTGGAAGGCGTGCTCAGTTTCGAGGAGCTGCTGGCCAAGCATGGCCGTGGCCATACCGGCTGCGATATCTGCAAGCCGGCGGTGGCCTCGATCCTCGCCTCGTGCTGGAACCAGCCGATCACCGACCCGGCGCTGATCCCGCTGCAGGACACCAACGACACCTTCATGGCCAACATGCAGAAGAACGGCACCTATTCGGTGGTGCCGCGTATTCCCGGTGGCGAGATCACCCCGGACGGGCTGATCGCCATCGGCGCGGTGGCGAAGAAATACGACCTCTACACCAAGATCACCGGCGGCCAGCGCATCGACCTGTTCGGCGCCCAGTTGCACGAACTGCCGGACATCTGGAGCGAGCTGATCGAAGCCGGCTTCGAGACCGGCCATGCCTACGGCAAGTCGCTGCGCACGGTGAAGTCCTGCGTGGGCAGCACCTGGTGCCGCTACGGCGTGCAGGACAGCGTCGGCATGGCGCTGCGCCTGGAGAGTCGCTACAAGGGCCTGCGCGCGCCGCACAAGATCAAGTTCGCGGTCAGCGGCTGCACCCGTGAGTGCGCCGAAGCGCAGAGCAAAGACATCGGCGTGATCGCCACCGACAAGGGTTGGAACCTGTATGTGTGTGGCAACGGCGGCATGCGCCCGCGGCACGCCGAGCTGTTCGCCACCGACCTGGACGACGCGGCGCTGATCCGCACCATCGACCGCGTGCTGATGTTCTACATCCGCACCGCCGACAAGCTGCAGCGCACCTCGGTGTGGCGCGAGTCCCTGGAAGGCGGCCTGGACTACCTCAAGGCGGTGATCCTCGACGACAGCCTTGGCCTCGGCACTGAGCTGGAAGCGCAGATGCAACGGGTGGTCGACCGCTACGAGTGTGAGTGGGCCGGCGCGCTCAAGGACCCGGAGAAGCTCAAGCGCTTCCGCACCTTCGTCAACGACCAGCGCGCCGACCCGGACATCCAGTTCGTCAGGGAGCGTGGCCAGCGTCGGCCCCTGTCCGCCAGTGAGTTACCGCTGATTGCCGTTGCCGAGGAGGTGCTCTGATGAGCCAGTCCAGCGCCGTGCCTGCCCAGGCGCCTGCCGCCCATCACTGGCGGCCGTTGTGCCGCCGCCAGGATCTGATCGCCAACTCGGGCGTGGTGGCCTGGCTCGACGGCGCGCAGGTCGCCCTGTTCCACCTGCCGCACGGCGAGGCGGGCGAGCGGATCTTCGCCATCGACAACCGCGACCCGAAGTCCGGCGCCAACGTCATCGGGCGGGGCATCGTCGGCCAGATCAAGGGCGATCTGGTGGTCGCCTCGCCCCTCTACAAGCAGCATTTCCGCTTGAACGACGGCACCTGCCTGGAGTACCCCGAGCAGCGCCTGCGGGTGTGGCCGGCGCGCCTCAATGGCGACACCGTGGAAATCGCCGTGGCGCGCTGAGCACCATGCCTTTCAACAGGTTGGCCGATTTCAGCCAGGGAATCCTGGCAACGCCGCCCATGGCGAGGCTCGAAGACGGGCCAGGACCTCCCGCCCGTAGCCTGGGTTGGACGCCGGCGATACCCGGGACCGCAAGCGGCCACGGCTCCCGGGTATCGCTGCGCTCGACCCGGGCTACCAGGCTGTATTGCGACAGTGCAAGCGCCGACAAGACCTGGAAGGCATGGCGCTGAGCGCCACGGCTGGCGCGTCAGACCAGCGGTTGGCGAAGGTCGCCCTGGGCCTCGCAGGCCGCGGCGGTGAACAGCACGTCGGTGGAGGAGTTCAGCGCGGTTTCCGCCGAGTCCTGGAGGATGCCGATGATGAAGCCGACGCCCACCACCTGCATGGCGATGTCGTTGGGGATGCCGAACATGGCGCAGGCCAGCGGGATCAGCAGCAGCGAGCCGCCGGCCACGCCCGAGGCCCCGCAGGCGCAGACCGCCGCCACCACGCTGAGCAGGATGGCGCTGCCCAGGTCGACGTGGATGTCCAGGGTGTTCACCGCCGCCAGGGTCAGCACGGTGATGGTAATCGCCGCGCCAGCCATGTTGATGGTCGCGCCCAGGGGGATGGATACCGCGTAGGTCTCCTCATGCAGGCCCAGGCGCTGGCTCAGTTGCAGGTTGACCGGAATGTTGGCCGCCGAGCTGCGGGTGAAGAAGGCGGTGATGCCGCTTTCCTTCAGGCAGGTCAGGGTCAGCGGGTAGGGGTTACGGCGGATCTTCCAGTAGACGATGGCCGGGTTGACCACCAGCGCCACCAGCAGCATGCAGCCGATCAGCACCGTGAGCAGGTGCAGGTAGTCGAGCAGCACGCCCAGGCCGGATGCGGCCAGGGTGCCGGCGACCAGGCCGAAGATGCCTAGCGGCGCCAGGCGAATCACCAGGCGCACCACCGAGGTGACCGCGCCGGCGAGGTCGCCGAGGAACTGCTTGCTGCCCTCGGCGGCGTGGCGGAAGGCCAGGCCCAGGGCGATGGCCCAGGCCAGGATGCCGATGAAGTTGCCTCTGAGCAGGGCGTTGACCGGGTTGTCGACCACGCTCAGCAGCAGGTTCTTGAGCACTTCGGCGATGCCGCCCGGCGGCACCAGTTGGGCGCCCTCGGTGGCCAGCACCAGGGTCGAGGGAAACAGGCTGCTGGCGATCACCGCGACCACCGCGGCGCTGAAGGTGCCGATCAGATACAGCAGCAGTATCGGCCGGATATGGGTCTGCTGGCCATGCCGGTGGTTGGCGATGGACGCCGCCACCAGCACCAGTACCAGCACCGGCGCGACCGCCTTCAGCGCGGAAATGAACGCTTCGCCGAGGAAACCGACGGCCGCCGCCGCCGCTGGCGCGAAGGCCGCCAGGGCGATGCCGGCGACCAGGCCGATGAAGATCTGCGATACCAGGGTGAGGCGGTCGAACAGGTGCAGGAAGGCGTTCGGCTTGTGTGGCATGGGCAGCGTATCTCTGGACGTGAAGGAAGAGCACCGCATGGGGTGCTGAAGCGGCGGTGCGATCACGTGGCTATCCACGCCTCTCCCGCTCTCTCTGGTTGAAAACAAGCGCGCGACTTTAGGCCCGTGAGCCTGCCAATACAAGTCTGGCGGCCGGCTCCGCCCCCCCGTTTGCAAGGCCGGGGCGGGCGACACAGGGGCTCAGCCTGGTTGCCGGGCGCCGAGTTCGCGGGAGATGGCCCGGGCGCACTGCTGCAGATTGTCGCGGTAGCGCTCGCGGGCCACCGGGCTGTCCATCACCGCCTCCGGGCCGGACAGGTTGATCGCCGCGGCCACGCCCCCGCGGTGGTCGTACACCGCGCAGGCGATGGCGGTGGAGTAGTCGGAGCGGTGCAGCACCCAGCCGCGCTCACGGTCACGCTCGAGCAACTGGTGCAGTTCCGGCAGGGTCTTGGGCGCGGGTGGCGGGTAGTCGTCCAGGCGCACATGCTGGTACAGCGCATCCAGCTCGCCGGGCATCAAGCCGCTGAGCAGCATGCGGCCCATGGCCGTGCAGTGGCAGGGGATGCGCGTGCCGATGGGGATGTTCACCGACAGACGCTGGGCGGCGAAGGCGCGACCGATGTACAGGCTGTCGGTCTGCTCGCGGATCGACAGGTGGCAGGACAGCGAGGTGCGGTCGCGCAGGGCGTTGAGGTGGGGCATGGCGATGTCCACCAGGTCGCGGCTGGCCAGGTAGGCGAAGCCGTCGCAGAGCACCTGGGGGCCGAGCTCGTAACTGTTGCTGCCGAGCTTGTTCAGGTAGCCCATCTCGGTGAGGGTCACCAGGATGCGGTAGATCGCCGAGACGCTGACGCCGAGGCGCTCGGCGATGACGTTGCTGCTCAGGCTGCGTTCGCCGGCATTGAACATCTGCACGATGCTCAGGCCACGCTGCAGCGCGGGCACGCGGTAGTCGCTTTCTTCTTTGTCGGCGCTCATGGTGACTCCCCCGCATTACATACAACACCTGTGTGGCGCGTTTACCGTAGGAGCCCGCTTGCGGGCGATCCTGGCATCGAAGCATCGCCCGCAAGCGGGCTCCTACAGATGTTTTTCAGGCCAGCGCCTCGACCCCCGCCGGCTTGCCGCCGAACTCGTCCATGGCATCCAGCAGCGCGCCCCACAGGTAGTGGGCCGAGGCGCGGTCGCAGAGGATGTGGAAGATCGGCAGGGCGTCCGTGCCGGCGTTGACCAGGATGGCATTCAGGCGCGCCACCGAGGTCTGCGCCACGGCGCCGGGCGGGAAGGCCTCGGCGCGCAGGTCGACGCCGCAGACCTTGGCCAGCAGCTCCGGCAGGTGCGCGCCGGTCAGGGCCAGCCAGGCGTGGCTGTCCTGGCGCGGCAGCAGGTAGCAGGCCTGGTCGCTCGCTTGCCAGGCGGTTTCCTCGGCGGCGATGCGCGCGCCGCCATCGGCCAGGCTGCCGAGCAGGCAGTATTCGCTCTGCGACAGGCGCAGCACCAGCTCGCCGCCGGGCTGGACGCTGGCCTGGTTGGGCGCGTCCGGCAACTGGTAGCCCTTGCCCTGCAGGTAGCCGGCACTGTCCGCCCCGCGAAAACCCACGCGGGGCAGGTTGCTCAGGTCGATCAGCGCGCAGCGTTGCAGTTGTTCGGTTTCATCGCCGCTGGCATGACGGGCGACGAACACACGCTCGCCGATCCGGGTCAGCGCGGCGTTGCCGTAGAGGTCGTGGATCGGGCTGCGCTCGGCATGGTCGCGAAGGGTCAGGTTCATGGTCACAGCTCCTGGCGCCGGGTTTCTGGATCGAAGAATGGCAGTTTCACCACGGTGGCCTGCACCACCTCGCCGCCTTCCACGCGAATCGGAATCCGCATGCCCGGCTCGGCCTGGTCGGCGCCGGCATAGGCCAGGCCGATGATCGCGCCCAGGGTCTCGGAGTACTCGCAGGAAGTCACGTTGCCGCTGATATCCGGCCCCTTGAGCACCAGGTGGCCTTCCAGCGGCTGGCGGCTGCCCTTGGGCAGGGTGAAACCGACCAGTTTGCGTTTGAGCGGCTGCGCTTCGAGGATCTCGATGCTGCGCTTGCCGACGAAGAACGGCTTCTTGCGGCCGATGGCCCAGCCCATGTCGATCTCCACCGGATGGGTCATGCCGTCGGTGTCCTGGCCGATGATCACGTGGCCTTTTTCCAGGCGCAGCAGGCGTTGGGTCTCCACGCCGAACGGGCGGATGCCGAAGGCTGCGCCGGCTGCCATCAGGGCGTCCCACAGGTGTTCGCCGAAGCGCGCCGGCACGTGGATTTCGTAGCCCAGCTCACCGACGAACCCGACCCGCAGCAGCCGCGCCGGAACACCGGCAACGCGGCCTTCGCGTACGCCGAGGTAGGGGAAGCCCTCGGCGGACAGGTCGACGTCCGTGCAGACCTTTTCCAGCACCTGGCGCGACAGCGGCCCGGCCAGGTTGACCGCGGCGAAGGCGGCGCTGACGTTGGCGATGTCGACGTTCAGGCGCCACTGCGCGTTCCACTTGAGCAGGCTGCGGTAGACGCGGTCCACGCCGCTGGTGGTGGCCGAGACGTAGAAGTGCTGTTCTCCGAGGCGGCAGGCCACGCCATCGTCGATCACCACGCCATCCTCGGCGGTCATCAGCGCATAGCGGGTGCGGCCGACGGCGAGCTTCTTGAAGCCGAAGGTGTACATGCGCTCCAGCAGCTCGGCGGCATCCGGCCCGCGCACGTCGAGGCCGCCGAGGGTGGATACGTCGATCAGGCCGACCTTCTCGCGCACCTGGCGGGCTTCGGCCTGCATGCAGGCTTCGCGCTCCTCGGCCTTGCCATAGAAGGCCGGACGCTGCCAGGCGCCGGCGGGCATCAGCCTGGCGCCCAGCTCGACATGGCGGCGATGCATGGCGGTCTGCCGATAGGGGTCGAAGGCGCGCCCGGCGACATGGGCCAGCTTCTCCGCGGCGAACGGCGGGCGCGCGGTGGTCACCCCGGTTTCGCTGACGCTGCGCCCGGTGGCGTCGGCCACCAGGCGCGCCGTGGGTAGCGCCGAGTGGCGGCCCTGGGACGGGCCCATGCCGACGGTGGAGAAGCGCTTGACCAGCTGTACGTCGCGGTAGCCATGGCGGGTGGCGTTGACGATGTCCCTGATCTGCAGGTCTTCGTCGAAGTCGACGAATTCCTTGCCCTGCGGATGAGGGAAGATCGGCCAGGGGAAATTGACCCGGCTGTCGTCCTTGTCCGCGCCTTCCTCCGGGGCGCTGTCCAGGCCGAGGTCGGCCAGGGCTTCGGCGGCGGCGCTGCGGCCATCGGCGAGCACCCGCTGCAGGTCGTGGCGACCGTTCACCGAGCCGGCGACGCGGAGGATCTTCGGCAGGTTCTGGATCGAGAACGCCGCGTGTTCGTCGGCGTAGCGCAGGCTGCCGCCGGCCTGGCAGAGCAACTGGTAGACCGGCATGTAGCCGGCGGACATGCACAGCAGGTCGCAGTCGATGTGGATACTGCCGTCGGCGACCTTGCCCCGGCCGACGATGCGCCGCACGTCGACCCGGGCCAGGTGACGCCCGCCCTTGTCGGGCAGCGCTTCGTAGACGGTGTGTCCGGCATGGCAGGCGATACCGCGCGCCAGCAGGGTGGTGGCAAGGCCCGGCGTGTCGACGTGCTCGCGCATATCGACCACGGCGGCCACTTCAACGCCCGCGTCAAACAGGTCGAGGGCGGCCAGGTAGCCGTCGTCGTTGCCGGTCAGCACCACCGCGCGCTGGCCCGGCTTGACCGCGTACAGGCGCATCAGGCGCTGGGCGGCGCTGGTCAGCATCACGCCCGGCAGGTCGTTGTTGCGGAAGATCACCGGCTGGTCGAAGGAGCCGCTGGCGACGATGCACTGTTTCGCGCGCACCTTGTACAGGCGGTTACCCTGGATCACCGGCAGGTAGTTGTCGGCGAACCAGGCGTTGCACAGCGCTTCATTGAGCACGCGGATATTGCCGTGGCCGTTCACCGCCGCGACCAGTTCTTCGCGCAGGCCCTGGGCGGCATTGCCGTCCACGCCGAAGCGGGCATAGGTCAGCGAGCCGCCGAGCACCGGGTTCTGTTCGATCAGCAGCACCTTGGCACCGCCGTTGGCCGCATGCAGGGCGGCGGACAGCCCGGCGGGGCCGGAGCCGATCACCGCCAGGTCGCAGAACAGGTAGGCCTTGTCGTGGTAGGTCGGCTCGAACGTCAGGTCGAGCACGCCGAGGCCGGCCTTCCTGCGGATCAGCGGTTCCCAGCGCTTCCACATGCCCTTGGGCTTGTAGAAGGCGCGGTAGTAGAAGCCCACCGGCATGAATTTGGAGAACCTGCCGAGCAGGGCGTCGCGATCCTTCTCCAGGCTGCCGTTGACGTTCTGCGGGGTGACCTCGAGTCCGGCTTCGAGCGGGCATTCGTCGGCCAGCACGTTGGGCTCGTCCGGCAACTGCACCAGGGTGTTGGCGTCCTGGCCGGCCATGGTCAGCGGGCCGCGCGGACGGTGGTACTTGAACGAGCGCGACAGCAGCCAGCGGCCATCGGCGGCCAGGGCGCTGGCGACGGTGTCGCCGGCGAAACCCTGGCAGGCGCTGCCGTCGAAGCGGAAGGTCAGCGGCTGGTTGCGGTCGATCAACAGCCCCATGGGGGCGGGCAGGCGGTTCATTGGTCGGCCTCCGGTGCGGCGAAATCGACCCGCTGGTCGAACAGTTCGCGGGGGTCGAAGGTGCGCAGTATCTCGTCGCTGCCGGTGTGGCGCTCGGCCAGGAACCAGTAGCTCGACGGTGTGTGCATCCACCATTCGGTGACCACACCGAGGCGGTTCTCGCTGTTGAACACGTAGTCGGCCCATTCGGCGACGCTGCAAGTGGCCGGGTCGGGCATGTGCTTGAGTTCGCCGCCGTAGGTGAATTCGCTGATGTTGCGTGGCCCGTTGAGCGGGCACGTCATGATCTTCATTTAACTGGACTCCTTGGCGAGCAAGGTGAAGCTGATCGTTGTCTGTAGGAGCCGGCTTGCCGGCGATCAGGTCTGAAGAGCGCAGTGCCTATTGGATTGATCGCCGGCAAGCCGTCTTAGTGGCTGGCCGCCGTGGCGCCCATTTCGTTGACCTGCTGGAAGCGGCTGAAGCGATCCAGGCCGAACGGTGCGATCAGCTCCGGCACCTTGCCGCCGCTAGCCACCAGTTCGGCCATGGTCTTGCCGCAGATCGGCGTGGCCTTGAAGCCCCAGGTGCCCCAGCCGGCGTCGAGGTAGTAACCCTCGATGGGCGACAGGCCCATGATCGGGCTGTAGTCCGGGGTCATGTCGGTGATCCCGGCCCACTGGCGCATCAGCTTGGCGTTGGCCATGAACGGGAACATCTCGATGGCGTGGGCCAGCAGGCTTTCCTTGAGGTCGAGGGTCGAGCGCGTGTTGTACAGCGGGTAGGGGTCGGAGCCGCCGCCGAACACCAGCTCGCCACGGCTGGTCTGCTGCACGTAGCAGTGCAGGGCCGAGGAGCTCACCAGCGGGTCGAGGAACGGCTTGAACGGCTGGGTGACCATGGCCTGCAGCGGGTAGGTGTGGATCGGCGCGCGGATGCCCAGCTTGTTCAGCAGCAGCGAGCTGGTGCCGGCCACCGCCTGCACCACGCAACCGCAGGCGATGGTGCCGCGGTTGGTCTGCACCGCGCGGATGCGCCCGTTCTCCACGACGAAGTCCTGCACTTCGGTGAGCTGGTGGATTTCCACCCCGCGCTTGGCCGCGCCCTTGGCGTAGCCCCAGGCCACGGCGTCGTGGCGGGCGGTAGCGCCATCGATGTGCCAGAGGCCGGCGAGCACCGGGATATGGCCGGGGTCGAGGTTGAGGCTCGGCACCAGCTCGCGGATCTGCTGGCGGTCGATCATCTCGGTGTGCCCGCCGAAGTGCTTGTTCACTTCGGCGCGCTGGCGGAAGGCGCGCACGGTGGCGTCGGTGTGGGCCAGGGTCAGCTGGCCACGGTGCGAGTACATGATGTTGAAGTCGAACTCGTTGGACAGGTTCTCGAACAGCCGCACCGACTCGATGTAGAACTTCACGCCTTCGCTGGTCAGGTAGTTGGAGCGGATCACCGCGGTATTGCGCGCGGTGTTGCCGCCGCCCAGGTAGCCCTTCTCCAGCACCGCGATATTGCTGATGCCGTGGTACTTGGCCAGGTAGTAGGCGGTGGCCAGGCCATGGCCGCCGGCGCCGATGATGACCACGTCGTAGGCGGCTTTCAGCTCCTTCGGCGCGGGCAGGTCGACCTCGACGGGGTACTCCGAAGACAGGCCGTACTTGAGCAGGGAGAAAGGCATCAGTGCGCCTCCTGGCTGGCCTGCCCGGTCTGCTGACGGGCGGCGAGGACGGTGTTGTGCATGAGCATGGCGATGGTCATGGGGCCGACGCCGCCGGGTACCGGGGTGATGGCCGAGACCAGTGGCAGCGCGGCGTCGAAATCGACGTCGCCGACCAGGCGGCTCCTGCCGTTGTCCTCGATGCGGTTGATGCCGACGTCGATCACCACCGCGCCGGGTTTGAGCCAGTCGGCGCCGATCAGCCGTGGCCGGCCGACGGCGGCGATGACGATATCGCCCAGGGCGCAGAGTTTCTCCGGCTCGACGCTGCGCGAATGCAGCACGCTGACGCTGCAGTCGGCGGCCAGCAACAGCGCCGCCATCGGCTTGCCGACGATGTTCGAGCGGCCGACCACCACGGCGTGCTTGCCGCTGAGGTCGCCCAGGGTGTCGCGCAACAGGCGCATGCAGCCGGCCGGGGTGCAGGGCGTCAGCACCGGCCGGCCCTGGCTGAGACCGCCGACGTTTTCGCTGTGGAAGCCATCGACGTCCTTGGCCGGATCGATGGCCTGCAGCACGCGCACTTCGTCGATATGCGCCGGCAGCGGCAGCTGCACCAGGATGCCGTGCACCGAGGCATCGGCATTCAGCCCGGCCACCACCTCCAGCACCGCCTCGGCACTGGCTGCGGCCGGCAGGCGATATTCCAGGGAGCGAATGCCGACCTCGCCGGCGCGCAGCACCTTGTTGCGTACGTAGACGTGGCTGGCCGGGTCGTCGCCGACCAGCACCACGGCCAGCGCCGGATCGATGCCCCGGGCCTTGAGTGCGCCGACATCCGCCGCGACTTCGGCGAGCACCCGCGCGGACGCGGCCTTGCCGTCGATCAATTTGCCGTTCATTTGAAAATCACCGTGCGATCGCCGTTGAGGAAGACCCGGTGTTCCGTGTGGTAGCGCACCGCGCGGGACAAGGCCACGGTTTCGGTATCGCGGCCGATGGCGACCAGGTCGTCGGGCCTCAGGGCGTGATCCACACGCTGCACTTCCTGCTCGATGATCGGGCCTTCGTCGAGATCCGAGGTGACGTAGTGGGCGGTGGCGCCGATCAGCTTCACGCCGCGCTCGAACGCCTGGTGGTACGGCTTGGCCCCTTTGAAGCCGGGCAGGAAGGAGTGGTGGATGTTGATCGCCCGGCCCGACAGTTGCTGGCACAGCTCGTCCGAGAGGATCTGCATGTAGCGCGCCAGCACCACCAGCTCGGTGCCGGTTTCCTCGACGATCCTCATCAGCTCGGCTTCCTGGCGGGCCTTGTTGTCCTTGCTCACCGGCAGGTAGATGAAGCGGATGCCCTCGCGCTCGGCCATCGGCCGCAGGTCGAGGTGGTTGGACACCAGCGCGGTGATCTGCATGTTCAGCTCGCCCTTCTGGTGGCGATAGAGCAGGTCGGCCAGGCAATGGTCGAACCTGCTGACCATCAACAGCACGCGCATCGGTCGGTTGACGCTGTACAGCGCCCAGCTCATGGCGAAGGCGTCGGCGACTTCGGCAAAGCCTTGCTCGACCTTCGCCAGGTCATCCGCCACGCCGGTGTTGAAGCGGAACACCGCGCGCATGAAGAAGGTGCTGCTGACCTCGTCGTCGAATTGCGACATCTCGCTGATGTAGCACTGATGCTCGGCGAGAAAGGACGCCACCGCGGCGACGATGCCCGACGTGGCCGGGCAGCTGATCTTGATCACGTACTGGTTCTGGCTGTGTTGCATGTCGAGTCCTCGGCGAGGGGCGGCGGCAGGCGGTCGTTCATCGATGAATGCTTCGTTCATCAATGAAGAAAATTAACGGTCAGGAATGTATCTTTCGCATTGGTGATTTTTATAAGCGAACGAATTGTTCGTGTCTATGCCTTGTGGGAATTTTTTTATCCTGAAGGGAAACATGGTGCGCGCCTGCTGGGGGAGCGGGGGCGCCTTGAAAAAACGCTGGGCTGGCCGCTGCCGCGCGCGCCAAGCGTGCCTATAGACGGGAGAAGCGAAAGGGGCTGGGATCGACCAGTGGCGTGCTGCCGTCGATCAGGTCGGCCAGCAGGTGGCCGGCGCCGGGGGCGATGCCGAAGCCGTGACCGGAGTAACCGGTGGACAGGTACAGCCCCGGCAGGCGTTCGACCGGGCCGATCACCGGGATGGCGTCGGGGGTGACGTCCATCACCCCGGCCCAGCACTGCTCGACCTGGATATCGCGGAAGAAGGGGAAGGCGGCGGCCAGTGCCTGGCGTGCCTCGGCGAGGATCGCCGCGCTGGGCCGCGGGTCGAGTACCCGGCAGCGTTCGAACGGGCTCGTGGCGTCGGGCGCCCAGCGTCGGGGCTGGCGCAGCTCTTCCAGGAAGCGGCCATCCAGGCGCAGGCGCACTTCGCCGAACTGCTTGCCCAGGGCCGGCAGGAAGTCGCGCAGGTAGCGCAAGCTGTCCGGGGTGAGCGGCGCCAGGTTGCCGTTGCGCTGGGCGATGTTGTAGCCGCCATCCTGGCGTTTGCGAAAGGCATAGCGGCTCGCCCCCACCGCGATGTCGGGGCCGCCGGGCATGGGGCCGGTGCGCAGTACCGAGGCCAGCACCTTGAGTTGCGGCAGGCGGATACCCAGGTTGGCGCAGAACAGTGTCGACCAGGCGCCACCGGCCAGCACCACGCTGTTGCAGCGCAAGTGCCCGCGCTCGCTGTACAGGCCGCGCACGCGGCCGCCTTCGATATCCAGGCCACGCACGGCGCAGCCGGTGAGGATGTTCGCGCCCAGGCGGCGCGCGGCGCGGGCGATGGCGGCGCTGGCGCGCTGCGGTTCGGCACGGCCGTCGCCGGGGCTGTACAGGGCGCCGGCCCAGCCGGCGGCCGCGCCTTCGGGCAGCACGCGGCGCAGGTCCTGGCCTTCCAGCAGCCGGGCCTGTACGCCATGGGCGCTGGTCGCCTCCAGCCAGTCGGCCTGCTGCTGCAACTGGCGTGGGTTCTCGCAGGCGTAGAGCACGCCGCTGCGACGAAAGCCGAGATCCTCGCCCAGCTCGTGCTGCCAGCGCGCCCAGATAGCCAGGCTGGCCAGGGCCAGGGGGATCTCGCCGAGGTCACGGCCCATGCTGCGGCACCAGCCCCAGTTGCGCGAGGACTGCTCGGCGCCGATCAGGCCCTTTTCCAGCAGGGTCACCGGGATGTTCCGGCGGGCCAGCCAGTACGCGGTACTGACGCCGACGATGCCGCCGCCGATGACGGCGACTCCGGTGCTTTCGGGCAGTCGGTCGGCGCTGGCGACAGCTTCGATGTGTGGGTACATGGCGGGTTCCTCGCTGGGCACGTGGCGAGCATGCCCGTGCCGTCGAGGCGCGCAACTTGCATCGTCACCGCCGGGCAGTCTTTATCACCAGGTGAGAAAAATGGCCGATACCCTGCGCGGCACCCACAGCCTCGAGCGGGCCTTCCAACTGTTGCGACGGGTCGCGGCGGCCGGCGCCGAGGGCGTCACCCCGACGCAGTTGGGCGCGCTCTGCGACTGCTCGCAGCCGACCACCTACCGCCTGCTGCAGTACCTGCGCCGCGAAGGCTTCGTCAGACCGGCGCGCCGGCGTGGGCATTACGTGCTGGGCTACGAGCTGTTCGCCCTGGGGGCCCAGGCCGGCAACGCCAGCGCTCTGCGCGAGCATGCGCGCCCGGTGCTGCTGCGCCTGGCGCAGGGCTTCGGCGACAGCTTCTTCCTGCTGGTGGCGGACGGCTACCAGGTGCTGTGCCTGGACATGCTGGCGGGTGAACTGCCGGTCCAGAGCTACAGCCGCGCGGTGGGCGGGCGCATTCCCATGGGCGTGGGCCAGGCTTCCCAGGTGCTGCTGGCGTGGATGCCGAAGGCCGAGCGCAACGACATCCTGCGCCACAATGCGGCCTGTCTGCGCCTCGACTACGGGCTGGAGCCGGATCGGCTCGCCGCCAGCCTCGCCAGCGTGCGGCGGCTGGGTTACGCCAGCGGCCTGGTGGATCGGCGCTTACCGGGCTATACCGGTCTGGCAGTGCCTGTCCTCGATGTGGCCGGGCAGCCGCTCGGCGCCCTCAGTTGCGCGCTGGCGCGGCCACGCATGAGCGCGACGCGGCGGCGGCTGTTGGCGCAGGCGATGCAGGAGGAGGCGGTGCGCCTCGCCGGCAGGCTGGAGCGGGGATGATGGCGATGCCGTTCAGGTTCAAAGTTGTCGGAAAGCTGTCACTATGCCATTGCGTGGTCATGGGGCGGGTAGATGATCGTTGCAGGCCGGGAGCGTTGCTCATGCTGGCGGCGTGAACCCGAACAGGCAATCGTGTCCTCTGGAGTCGGAGGAGGGGTAATCGTGGAAACTCTCTTGGCGGTATCGCTGGCGGCGCAACGAGCCGCCCTGGAGCGGGTCATGGCCATCGCCGAATTCACGCCGGATGGCCGGCTTGACCGGGCGAACGACCATTACCTGGCCCTGCTCGGTTATGCCCGGGAAGAGGCGCTGGGGCGGCATCATCGCAGCTTTTGCCTGAAGGCCTTCGCCGAGAGCGAGGCCTATGAGGCGTTCTGGCAGCGCCTGTACGCGGGAGGGGCCCACTCGGGGCAGGTCGAGCGGCAGCGGCAGGATGGCAGCAGTTGCTGGCTGGAGGCCACCTATGCGCCTGTGCTGGACGAGTCCGGCCGGGTGCTGCAGATTCTCAAGGTCGCGACGGATATCACCGCCAGGTTGCAGCGGGAAAACGCCCGGCAGCAACACCTGCAACGCCTGTCGCTGGTGGCGGATGCCAGCGACTCGGCTGTCATCATCAGCGATGCCAGCCCGTCTATCGTGTACGTGAATGCCGGGTTCAGTCGCATGTTCGGCTGGAGCGACGAGCAGGTGCGCGGGCGGAAACCGATATCCCTGCTCGCCCGCAAGGACGAGGCCTACCTGCAGACGTACAAGGACGCCATGAGCGCCGGCCAGCCGGTGGAGCGCGAGGAGATCGTGGAAGGCAAGAATGGCCAGCGCTACTGGGTGAAGGCTATCAGCAATCCGATCCTGGATGGCGCCGGGCAATGGCAGTTGACGGTCACCATCCTCACCGACATCACCCGCGCCAAGATGTACGAGGTCCTGCAGCAACGGGCGCTGGAGGCCATGTCGCGGGAACGCCCCCTGAGCGAAGTGCTGGAGCTGATCTGCGAGGAGGTGGAGCGCATCTCTCCGGATGTCTCGGCCTCGATTCTCGAGGTGGACGAGCAGGGGCTGCTGCATCCACTGGCGGCGCCCAACCTTCCCGCCGAGTACAGCCAGAAACTCGAGGGCGTGGCCATCGGCCCCGCGGTGGGTTCCTGTGGCACGGCCGCCTGGCGCAACGAAACCGTGCAGGTCGATGACATCGCCCACGATCCGCTATGGGCGGACTACCGTCACCTGATTCTGCCACTGGGCTACAACAGCTGTTGGTCCACGCCGGTGCGCAATGGCCAGGGCAGGGTGATCGGCACGTTCGCGTTTTACTTCCGCCACCCGCGCAACAGGTTCTCGACCCTGTTCCACCAGCGCCTGGTGGATGCCTGCACCTACCTGTGCATGCTGGCGCTCGAGCAGGAACATGCGCGCCGGCGCATACGTCAGCTGGCGTTCTACGACGCCCTCACCGGCCTGCCCAATCGCAGTCTGCTGCAGGCCCGGGCCGATCAGGCGATCGCGGGCGCCGCCCGCCACAACGAGGCGCTGGCCGTGCTGCTCATCGATCTGGATCGCTTCAAACAGGTCAATGACTCCCTGGGCCATCCAGCCGGCGACGAGTTGCTGCGCCAGGTCGCCAGTCGCCTGGAGGGCACGCTGCGGGCCTCGGACATCGCCGGGCGGCAATCGGGCGACGAGTTCGTCGTGGTGCTGCCCCAATGCGCGCGCGAAGGGGTCATGGAGAGCGTGGAACGGATTCAGGCATTGCTGGCCGAACCGCTGACCATTGCCGGGACCAGCGTGTCCGTTTCCGGCAGCGTCGGGGTCGCCATGTACCCGGCGGATGGGCGCGACATGGAGACCCTGCTGCATCGGGCGGACATGGCCATGTACCAGGCCAAGCGCCATGGCAGGGGGCGTTTCAGCTTCTACAGCAGCGAGATGAATCAGCTGGCCCAGGAGCGGCTGACGCTGGAGAACGCCCTGCGCCAGGCGCTGGAGAACGGTCAGTTGCAGCTGTATTACCAGCCGCAGATCGAACTTTCCGGCAGGCGCCTGTATGGCGTCGAGGCCCTGGCGCGCTGGACGCACCCGGAACTGGGCGAGGTATCGCCGGCACGCTTCATCCCGCTGGCGGAGGAGTGTGGCCTGGTTGCCGAACTGGGGCGCTGGGCGGTGCGCGAGGCCTGTCGGCAACTGGCGCAATGGCGGGCCAGGGGGCTGGCGATCCCGGCGGTGTCGGTCAACCTGTCGCCCACCAGTTTCCACAATCTCGACCTGCCGCGGATGATCGCCGATACCTTGCACAGGCATGCCCTGGCGCCCGAGGACCTGACCCTGGAACTGACGGAGAACGTTCTGCTGGATACCAACCCCAGTACCATGAAGACCATCGAGGAGGTGCATGCACAGGGGGTACGGCTGTCGATGGACGACTTCGGCACCGGTTATTCCAGCCTCGGCTACCTGCGGCGCCTGCCGGTAACCGAGTTGAAGCTGGACCGTAGCTTCGTCGCCGATCTCGAGCATGACGAGGCGGCCCGGGCGTTGAGCAGCGCCATTCTCGGCATCGGTAAAAGCCTGCACCTGACCGTGGTCGCCGAAGGGGTGGAAACCGAAGCCCAGAACCTGATGCTGCGCGAGCAGGGCTATCCGGTGGCCCAGGGCTACCTGTTCTCCCGGCCGCTGGCCCCCGAGGAGCTGGAGCGGTGGATGGCCGAGGTGCTCGAAGGCGGCATGGCGGGCGGCTAGGCGCAGGCCACCGGGCGCTGGCCATATCGGGTCGAGCCCATGCCCGGCGCTCAGTCCTTGCCGTAGTTCATGATCGACAGCAGCCGGATCGGCACCTTGACCAGTTTTTCCGGGCCGTGGGGCACTTCGCCGTCGAAGGTCAGGCTGTCGCCGGCCTGCATGGGATAGAGCTGGTTGCCGTGGCGGTAGACCAGCTCGCCTTCGAGCAGGTGCAGGAACTCGGTGCCCGGGTGGGCGAAGGTGGGGAACTCCTCGCTGGCGTCATCCATGCTGACCATGTAGGCCTCGAAGCTCTTCTTCGGCCCGCGGGTGTGGTTGAGCAGGTGATAGGTGTGGCCTTTGTCGGTACCGCGGCGCACGACTTCCATGCCTTCGCCGTCCTTGACCAGCAGGGCGCCGCTGCCTTGCTGATCGTACTGGCTGAACAGCTTGGACATGGGCATGCCGAGCACGTCGCACAGACGGCTGAGGGTATCCAGGCTGGTCGACACCTGGGCGTTCTCGATCTTGCTGAGCATGCCCTGGCTGATGCCGGCGATACGTGCCACGTCGGCGATCTTCAATTCCTGGGCCTGGCGCTGACGGCGGACTTGCATGCCCAGGTACTGCTCGAGCTTGAGGCGGGGGGTATCGGTGCTTTTGATCATTCGTATGGGTGCTTTTTATGAATAAAAAATTCGCACCAGGAAAATGCAGGGTGCGTTTTTTTGGTGCAATCGACGGCTATCACTTTCCCCGTATGAAAGCATTTTTCCTGCACAGATAGAAGGAAACCGGGCCGTCAAGGACTCCGTCGGGGTATGGCCGGGGTTGGCAAGCTGCTTGCATTTCTTTTTAGGAAATTAAAATTCCCTTGCGGAATATATGCAGCTCGACAGGAGACCCCCGCCCATGTTGCCCAGCGAGACCCAGCGAATCATTCAGGAGCACGGCATCAAGTACGTGCTGGCACAGTTCGTCGACATCCATGGCGCGGCCAAGACCAAATCGGTTCCGGTTTCGGGCCTGCAGGCCGTGGCCGAGGAAGGCGCCGGTTTCGCCGGTTTCGCTGTCTGGGGCATGGGCATGGAGCCGCACGGGCCCGACTTCATGGCCCGTGGCGACCTAGCCACGCTGACCCCGGTGCCCTGGCAGCCGGGCTATGGTCGGGTGGTCTGCGTCGGTCATGTCAATGGCGAGCCCTGGCCCTACGATACCCGCTACGTGCTGCAGCAGCAGGTCCAGCGCCTGAGCGCGCGCGGCTGGACGCTGAACACCGGCCTGGAGCCGGAGTTCAGCCTGTTCCGTCGCGACGCCGATGGTACGCTCAAGCCGGTGGACAGCAGCGATCGCCTGGAAAAGCCCTGCTACGACTACAAGGGCCTGTCGCGCTCGCGGGTGTTCCTGGAGACACTCACCGAGGCGCTGCAGCCGGTCGGTTTCGATATCTACCAGATCGACCATGAAGACGCCTGCGGCCAGTTCGAGATCAACTACACCTACAGCGATGCGCTGGAGTCGGCCGACCGCTTCACCTTCTTCCGCATGGCCGCCGGCGAGATCGCCAACGACCTGGGCATGATCTGCTCGTTCATGCCCAAGCCCGACCCGCGCCGCGCCGGCAACGGCATGCACTTCCACCTGTCCATCGCCAGCGCCAGCAACAAGAACCTGTTCCATGACGCCAGCGATCCGAGCGGCATGGGCCTGTCGAAGCTGGCCTATCACTTCCTCGCCGGTCTGCTGGCCCACGGCCCGGCGCTGTGCGCCTTCGCCGCGCCGACGGTGAACTCCTACAAGCGCCTGGTGGTGGGGCGCTCGCTGTCCGGGGCGACCTGGGCGCCGGCGTTCATCGCCTATGGCGACAACAACCGCTCGGCCATGCTGCGCATCCCCTACGGGCGCATCGAGTTCCGCCTGCCGGACGCCGGCTGCAACCCCTACCTGGTCAGCGCCGCGATCATCGCCGCCGGCCTCGACGGCATCGACCGCCAGCTCGATCCGGGCACGGCCTGCAACGAGAACCTCTACACCCTCAGCCTCGAGGAAATCGCCGCGCGCGGCATCGACACCCTGCCGCAATCGCTCAAGGAGGCCTGCGACGCCCTGGAGGCCGACCCGCTGTTCCGCGAAATGCTCGGCACCGAGATCGTCGACGAGTTCCTCAAGCTCAAGCGCATGGAGTGGGTGGAGTACAGCCGCCATGTCAGCGACTGGGAAATCGAGCGTTATACCGAATTCTTTTGAAGCCGCTGAAGGCTAAAGGCTGGAGGCTGGACGACAAGGCAAGTCCGCTCCTCTCGTCCAGCCTCAAGCTTCCAGCCCCCGAACGCAGTGAGGACGTTTTTTATGTGTGGAATCGTAGGTCTGTATCTGAAAAACCCGCAGCTGGAGCCGCAGCTCGGCAAGCTGTTCGAGCCGATGCTCGAGTCCATGACCGACCGCGGTCCGGACAGCGCCGGCTTCGCCATCTACGGCGATGAAGTGGCCGATGGCTGGATCAAGCTGACGCTGCAGGCCAGCAGCGAAGGTTTCGACTGGAAAGCCCTGATGGGGCAACTGGAAGGCCGCCTGGCCTGTTCCCTGGACTGGTTCCAGAATGCCAGCGCCGCGGTCCTCAAGGTCAAGGCGCAGGAGGCCGCGGTGCGGGCCGCGCTCGCCGAGTTCGCACCGACCGTGCGCGTCATGAGCGCCGGCCAGAGCATCGAGATCCTCAAGGGCATGGGCCTGCCGAAAGAGATTTCCCAGCGCTTCGGCCTGGCGAACATGACCGGCAGCCACATCATCGGCCATACCCGCATGGCCACCGAGAGCGCGGTGACCATGGAGGGCAGCCACCCGTTCTCCACCGGCCAGGACCTGTGCCTGGTGCACAACGGCTCGCTGTCCAACCACTTCCGCCTGCGTCAGGAACTGCGCCGCCACGGCATCGCCTTCGAAACCGACAACGACACCGAAGTGGCCGCCGGTTACCTGACCTGGCGCCTGCGGGAAGGCGACACTCTGAAGGAGGCCCTGGATCACTCGCTGGAGGATCTGGACGGCTTCTTCACCTTCGCCATCGGCACGCGCAACGGCTTCGCGGTGATCCGCGACCCGATCGCCTGCAAGCCGGCGATCCTCGCCGAGACCGACGACTACGTGGCCATGGCTTCGGAATACCAGGCCCTGGCCACGCTGCCGGGCATCGAGAACGCCAAGGTATGGGAGCCGGCGCCGGCCACCCTGTACATCTGGGAACGCCAGCAGGAGCACGCCGCATGAAAACCATCGATCTTTCCAGCGCCAGCGTGCGTGACCTCAACCAGGCGCTGCACGACCAGACGCGCGACCTGCAGGAACGCGAGTGGCGGGTGACCCATGCCAACGGCAAGCACAATCTCGCCGTCGGCCTCGACCAGGCCCTGGCCGTCGAGATCCAGGGGCATGCCGGCTACTACTGCGCGGGCATGAACCAGAAGGCCCACATCACCGTGCACGGCAACGTCGGCGTCGGCTGCGCGGAAAACATGATGAGCGGCTACGTGCGGGTCAAGGGCAGCGCCTCCCAGGCCGCCGGCGCCACCGCCCACGGCGGGCTGCTGGTGATCGAGGGTGATGCCGGGGCGCGCTGCGGCATTTCCATGAAGGGTGTCGACATCGTGGTCGGCGGCAGCATCGGCCACATGAGCTGCTTCATGGGCCAGGCGGGCCGCTTGGTGGTGTGCGGCGATGCCGGCGACGCCCTGGGCGATTCGCTCTACGAGACGCGCATCTACGTCAAGGGCAAGGTCGAGTCCCTGGGTTCGGACTGCATCGAGAAAGAGATGCGTGCCGAGCACCTGGACGAGCTCAGGGAACTGCTCAACCGCGCCGGCTTCGACGAGGACCCGGCCAGCTTCAAACGCTATGGCTCGGCTCGCCAACTGTACAACTTCAAGGTCGACAACGCGTCGGCGTACTGATCCAGACATGCCGGGTATTGGCGCTTCGCCCCTCGACCCGGCCTACCTATCCGTAGCCTGGGTGGAGCGCCGCGATACCCAGGAGGCATTGCCCGAACCGACCGATAGCCGGTTCCACAGGAGCTTCTCATGAGCAACGAATACCCCCCGGTGCTGCGCGAGTCCGCCACCTTCGATCGCCTGACCATCCAGGAGATCCAGCGCGCCGCCGAGACCGGCATCTATGACATCCGCGGTGGTGGCACCAAGCGCAAGGTGCCGCACTTCGACGACCTACTGCTGCTCGGCGCCTCGATGTCGCGTTACCCGCTGGAAGGCTACCGCGAGAAATGCGGCACCGATGTCATCCTCGGCAACCGCTTCGCCAAGAAGCCGCTACACCTGAAGATCCCGGTGACCATCGCCGGCATGAGCTTCGGCGCGCTGTCGGCCAACGCCAAGGAAGCCCTGGGCCGTGGCGCCAGCATCGCCGGCACCAGCACCACGACGGGGGACGGCGGCATGACCCCGGAAGAGCGCGGCCAGTCGCAGCACCTGGTCTACCAGTACCTGCCGTCGCGCTACGGCATGAACCCGGACGACCTGCGCAAGGCCGACGCCATCGAGATCGTCCTCGGTCAGGGCGCCAAGCCGGGCGGCGGCGGCATGCTGCTGGGCATGAAGGTCACCGAGCGCGTGGCCGGCATGCGCACCCTGCCGATCGGCGTGGATCAGCGTTCGGCCTGCCGTCACCCGGACTGGACCGGCCCGGACGACCTGGCGATCAAGATCGCCGAGCTGCGCGAGATCACCGACTGGGAAAAACCCATCTACGTGAAGATCGGCGCCAGCCGTCCGTACTACGACGTCAAGTTGGCGGTGAAGGCCGGTGCCGACGTGATCGTGCTCGACGGCATGCAGGGCGGCACCGCGGCGACCCAGGAAGTGTTCATCGAGCACGTCGGCATCCCGATCCTGCCGGCCATTCCGCAAGCCGTGCAGGCGCTGCAGGAAATGGGCATGCACCGCAAGGTGCAACTGATCGTCTCCGGCGGCATCCGTAACGGCGCCGACGTGGCCAAGGCCATGGCCCTGGGCGCCGATGCGGTGGCCATCGGCACCGCGGCGCTGATCGCCCTGGGCGACAACCACCCGCGCCTGGACGAAGAGCTGAAGAAGCTCGGCTCGGCCGCCGGCTTCTACGACGACTGGCAGAATGGCCGCGACCCGGCCGGCATCACCACCCAGGACCCGGAGCTGGCCAAGCGCCTCGATCCGGTGGCCGCCGGCCGCCGCCTGGCCAACTACCTGCGCGTGCTGGTGCTGGAAGCGCAGACCATGGCCCGTGCCTGCGGCAAGTCGCACCTGCACAACCTCGATCCCGAGGACCTGGTGGCCCTGACCGTCGAGTCCGCGGCCATGGCCCGGGTGCCGCTGGCCGGTACCAACTGGGTGCCGGGGCAGGGCGGCTACTGAGGCATAGACCGGATACATATCCAGGCAAGAACCCAGAAGACCGCGCGGGTGAGCCCGAGCGGTCTTTTGCGTGACGGGAAGAGGCCCGGTGCCGCGACGTTAAAAACGTCACAGGTGTGACCAGATTCACCGATTCCCGTCGCGATCCGATGGACGTACCACTATCTTGCTGCTGCGCTGCGTCATTTATGACAGCTTCGATTAGAATGGCGTCCAGTCACTGGCGTCGGAATGTTGGCAGGCGGCCGCCAAGCGGCGCACGCCCGTTTTTACACCGCGGCCGAACCTCGGCTCTGTCGCCGCCGGCGCTGGCGAGCGACCTACCTTGGCTGTCGGCCCTGAAGCGAATAAGGATTATCGTGTTGATGAAAAGTTGTGTGCGTACGCTCCTGCTGGGGTGCAGCCTGTTGAGCTTTGCCTGCTGGGGGCAGATGGCGCCTCTGGAAGCCATGAACATGGCCGGTCTGCAGCGCAGCCTGGGGCAGATCCTGGCCAAGGACTACATGATGATCGGCTCCGACGTGAAGGTCGATGCGGCGCTCAAGCAGCGTGACGAAAGCATCGCCCTGTTCGAGGATCACCACGAGCAACTCAAGGCCTATCCGAGCAACGCCGAGATCGGCGCCGCCCTGGCCGAGGTCGAGCGCATCTGGCACGACTATCGCGGCATGATCGCGGCCACCCCGGACAAGAGCCAGGCGCCCGCCGTGCTGGCCAAGGCCGAGGAACTGGTCAAGCAATGCCAGCACGTGACCGACCTGTTCGAGCAGTTCAATGGCGACGAGGCCTCGCATGCGATCAACCGCAGCGGTTGGAACCGCGTGCTGACCCAGCGTACCGCGATGTTCTACATGGCCCGCGCCTGGGGCGTCGACGTCCCCGGTCTGGATGCCACCTTCGAGGCCGCGGTCAAGGAGTTCGACAGCATCATGCGGGAGCTGCAGGCGGCTGGCGCACCGAACGCGGAAATCGCCGCTGCGCTGCGCAAGACCGACGCCCAATGGCAGTTCGCCAGCAAGGCCTTCGCCTCCAAGGAATTCGTGCCGACCATCGTCGCCGTCAACGCCGATTCCATGTTCCGCCAGCTCAACGAAATGACCCGTCTCTATGCCGGTCTGCGTGGCGACGAGCTCTGATCGCCGAACGTGCTCATCCTGGCCGGGGTGAGCACGCTTCCCCGTCGTGCAAGACGGCGGGCGACCTTTTCCCCTCCTTGCGCAGTCCCTCGCTGCTCCGAAAGTGAGCCTTGCCGCAGCGCCGTGTTCAGCGATTGTGCAACCAGGCGGGGCGCCTTCATCCGTTAGGGCGCAGGCCTGACTCCGGTAAAAAATTAATCCTTTCCAAATCAGCTTCTTGACAAATCGCTGGCATGTTCCGTGCTTTCCTGAAAAGAACAAAAAGTTCCCTTGGGTAATTTTTATCAGGAGGCGGGCGCGGATGAAAACGACCATGACGATGCTGCCGGGAGCGCACGGCGATGCTCAGTAAACCGGTGTACCGCAGCGAACTGGCGGCGCCCAGCGGTGGCCCGCGTATCCTGGTGATGCAGGCCACGCAGCGTGCCGGGGAGGCGCTGCCGTCCGGGGCGCTCGCACCGCAGGACGTGCTGCTGTGCCTGGGGGATGGGCTGGAGCCGGCGGTGGCCCACCAGGCCTTCGCCGAGTTGCCTGAACTGGAGCGGCATCTGCGTTCGCTGCTCGACCAGGCGTGCGCCGGCACCCGCCTGTGCGTGCTGGGCGACGAGACCTTCCTCTGGCGCATCCAGGCGCTTGGACGGCGTGCCGGCCTGCTCGGCGAGGAGATCGAGCTGGTTCGCCTCGGCCAGGGGCGCACGCTGTACTGCGTGCACTGCGGCACCCTGCAGGCCATCGACAGCCGCGACGAGGTGGCGTGCCGCAGTTGCCATGTGCAGCTCTTCGTGCGCGAGCATTTCTCCCAGCGTCTCGGCGCCTACATGGGCGTATGCGTCGATCCGGACGCGCCCCATGGGGAGGCGCGGCCATGAGCGCGGCACTGGCCGTCCGGGTCGCGGCGATCCGCCCGCTCACGCCGCTGGTGCGCGAGTTCACCTTCGCCGCCGTGCAGGGCGAGTTGCCGGGCTTTTCCTGTGGCAGCCACGTGCAGGTGCACATGCCCCTTGGCGAGCGGGTGTTGCGCAATGCCTATTCGCTGCTGAGCGATCCGGCCGACACCGGCTGCTACCGCATTGCCGTGCGCCTGCAGGCCGACTCGCGTGGCGGCTCGCGCTTCATGCACGAGCAGCTGGCGCCGGGCGACCTGCTGCAATTGTCGCCGCCGAGCAATCTGTTTCCCCTGCATTCCCTGGCGCGCCACCATGTGCTGGTGGCCGGCGGCATCGGCATCACCCCGTTTCTCTCCTATGTCGCCGAACTGCAGGCGCGCGACGCCTCGTTCGAGTTGCACTACGCCTTCCGTGGGCAACTCACCGACGCCTATGTCGACACGCTGCGCGAGTGCCTTGGCCAGCGTCTGCATACCTACGATGCGACCCTGGGGCAACGCCTGGACTGTGCCGAACTGCTGCGTCGGCAGCCGCTCGGTGCGCACCTCTACGGCTGTGGCCCGCAGGGCCTGCTGGATGCGCTCAGAGCCCAGGCCGCGGCGCTGGGCTGGGGCGCCAGGCGGGTGCACTGGGAGGCCTTCGCGGCGCCCGAGCCCGGCCTGCCGTTCGTGGTCGAGCTGCTCGGCAGCGGCCGGCGCATCGAAGTGCCAGGGGATTTCAGCCTGCTCGAGGCGCTGGAACAGGCCGGCGTGCAGGTCCCCAACCTGTGCCGTGGCGGCGTATGCGGGCACTGCGTCACGCGCTACCTGGGCGGCGCGGTGGAGCACCGCGATCACTTCCTCAACGCCGAGCAGCGCTGCAGCGAGCTGATGCCCTGCGTATCGCGCGGCGCTGGCGAGAGCCCCTTGTTGCTGGATCTATGACCGGCCGTTGAACACACCGACAGACCCCGGAGATTGCCATGCCCGTCACCTTCAAAGCGCTGGAAAGCTACCGCGACGATTTCACCTACAGCAACAGTGCGCAGGCCATCGCCCGCTTTCCCTTTCCGTTCCCCGAGGACAACTACATGTACTCGGTGAACATCGAGCCGGCCAGCGCCGGCCAGCCGGGTTCGGTGTTCGAGCACTGGTTCGACATCGACGAGCATTACCTCTCGGAAGTGGCCGAACGCGCCCACGTCCTGCAGCGCGATCCCGGTCGCTGCCTGGTGATGCCGCACATGGCCCAGGCCGCCTGGGACACCCTGGAGATGCTGATGAGCCACCTGGCGGCGGATTATCCCGAGCACTTCGGCCTGCAGCGCGATGGCGACCGCTGGACGTGGCGCAACCGGGCGCTGGGCATCGAGCAGCGCTTCACCTTCGGCGATGCCGCGACGCTGCCCTGTGAGCCGCTGGAATACATCACCCGCCAGGTCCAGGGCGACTTCGCCGTGCTCGACCAGCGCGACGGCGACCTGTTCATGGACGCGGGGATGGTCACCTGTCCGGCGGACTGGTCGATCAAGTTCGATGCCGGCATGAGTTTCAGCCAGTGGCATGCGCCGGTGCCGGGCGTGGCCCACCAGCTCGGGGTGTTCGAGCGTGCCCTGAAGTACCTGGTGAACATCCAGGTCGGCCATCCGGTGCGCCGGCTGAACTGGACCATGACCGTCAATCCGCGCATGGATACCTCGTCCGAAACCTTCCACGAATGGGGCCACGAGCGCGGCCAGGTGACCGCGCAGAACGTCGCCCGCCTGGTGCACCTGCGCGTCGAACTGCAGTTCATGCCGCGCCTGCCGCGCAGCAACGCGCTGCTGTTCGGCATCCGCACCTACCTGATCAGCCTCGAGGAGCTGGCCAGCAATCCGGCCTGGGCCTGTCGCCTGCACCGGGTACTGCGCGACCTGCCCGAGGCCATCGCCGACTACAAGGGCCTGAGCCGTTACCGGCAGACCGCCGTCGACTGGTTGCGCCAGTTCGATCCCCTGGCCTGCGCCGCCTGAAACCGTCCGTCCCTCCCGCGCCTGCGTGGGCCCACCGAATCAGCGAAAAGGAGCATCACCATGGCCAATTCCTGGCGCATTTCCGCCCTTGCCGAGCGTCATCGCGCACTGGGCTCCCTGCTCGAGGACTGGAGCGGCATGGGCACCGCCTGGACCTATGCCAGCGACCTCGCCGACGAGCACGAGGCGATCCGTACCCGGGCCGGCCTGATGGACGTCTCCGGGTTGAAGAAGGTGCACTACGTCGGCCCCCATGCCGAAAGCCTGCTCGACTACGCCACCAGCCGCGACATCGCCAAGGTCTATCCGGGCAAGTCGGTGTACGCCACCTTCCTCAACGAGGCCGGCAAGCTGATCGACGACTGCGTGATCTACCGCACCGGCCCCAATGCCTTCATGGTGGTGCACGGTTCCGGCAGCGGCTACGAGTCGCTGCTGCGCTCGGCCCAGGGCCGCCAGGTCGCCGTGCTGTTCGACGACGACCTCCACGACCTGTCGCTGCAGGGCCCGCTGGCGGTGGACTTCCTCGCCGAGCACGTGCCGGGCATCCGCGAGCTGCCTTACTTCCACCATATCCAGACCCGGCTGTTCGAGCGCCCGGTGATGATCTCGCGCACCGGCTACACCGGCGAGCGCGGCTACGAGATCTTCTGCAAGGCCGCCGACGCGCCCTTCATCTGGGACAGCATCCTGGACAAGGGCAAGGCCCTGGGCATCATCCCCTGCGCCTTCACCGCCCTCGACTGGCTGCGGGTGGAGAGCTACCTGCTGTTCTTCCCCTACGACAACTCCGAGATGTATCCCTTCGCCGACCAGCCGGCCGGCGACACCCTGTGGGAACTGGGCCTGGACTTCACCGTGTCGCCGGGCAAGAAGGATTTCCGCGGCGCGGGCGAGCACTACCGGCTCGCGGGCAAGGAGCGCTTCAAGATCTTCGGCGTGTTGCTGGAGGGCGACAAGGCCGCCGCGGGCGGCGACACCCTGTGGGCCGATGGCCGGCAGGTCGGTGTGATCACCTGCGCCATGTACTCGCGCCTCAGCGGCCGATCCATGGCCATCGCCCGTCTCGAGGTGCCCTATGCCGAGCAGGGGGTGAAGCTGGAGGTCAAGGGCAGCCTGGCGCTGAACGCCATCGCCCACAGCCTGCCGTTCGACGACCCGCAGAAGACCAAGCGCACCGCCAAGGGCTGAGTGTCGGACGGCGAAGGAGCATGGGCATGCGTATACGGGTTCTGCAGCACGTTCCCTGCGAAGATGTCGGCAGCATGGCGTCGTGGTTCGCCCGGCGCGCTGCCGAGGTGAGCTACACCCGCTTCTTTCTGCCCGATGCGCGGCTGCCCGCCGTGGCGGATTGCGACCTGATCGTCGCCATGGGCGGGCCGATGAGTGTCAACGACGAGGCCTCCCTGCCCTGGCTGGTGGCGGAAAAGGCCTTTCTGCGCGAGGCCGTCGAGGCCGGTATCGCGGTGCTGGGCATCTGCCTCGGCGCACAGCTGATCGCCAGTGCCATGGGCGCCCGTGTGCAGCCGAACGCCGAGGCGGAAATCGGCTGGTTTCCGCTCTGGCGAGCGGACGGCGTGGCCGAAGATCGCTTCGCCTTTCCCGAACGGATCGAGCTGCTGCACTGGCACGGCGAAACCTTCGAACTGCCTCCCGGGGCGACCTTGCTGGCCTCCAGCGAAGCCTGTCGGCATCAGGCTTTCCAGCTCGGGCGGCGGGTGATCGGGGTGCAATGCCACCCGGAGATGACCCCGGAAATCGTCACCGCCCTGCTCGACGAATGCGCCGCCGAACTGCGTCCGGGCACCTGGGTACAGAGCCCGGCGCAACTGGCCGCCGACGCTTCGGCCTACGTGCCGGGGCAGAGGCTGACCGCGCGTTTGCTGGACTACCTGATGGCGTCGTCCGAAGACGATTAGACGCGGTTCCGTTTGCAGGCGGGAAGCGCCAGTGCTCGCGGGCGCCTGCTTTCGTCAGCGCTTTGGCATTTGCTTATCCGGAAACGGCTCCAGAGCCTTTTCCATGGCGATGTCCCACACATGTGTTGCATTCATCGGCCAAACCGCAGGGCGCGCGCAGGTTAGCGGTGTCATGCCTCGCAATCTCAGGCACTACTCCCTTGGCACGTCGCGTAACCCGCCGGGCGATAGCCGGCATTGCGGCCATGGTGGGTTACGGCGCAGCGGGAAATCGTACCTGGCTTGCGGTCGGTAACAGGCGCCTCACCCACCCTACGGCTCCTGCAATACATCGCTGGGACATAGCCTCCTTATGACGCTTTCCATGATTTCAAGGGACATTAGACTAATGTCTAATGCTGCCGGCCATCCGCCCGTCTAGCCTTGCTGACACAACAATCACAAGAAAGACGTCCGGGTACAGGGCGATG
Organism: Phytopseudomonas dryadis; assembly: GCF_004327355.1. GTDB lineage: Bacteria > Pseudomonadota > Gammaproteobacteria > Pseudomonadales > Pseudomonadaceae > Aquipseudomonas > Aquipseudomonas dryadis. The sequence goes on along the minus strand of NZ_QJUM01000036.1, from coordinate 3,126 downwards.
AGCGCGCTTGCCGACAGGGCGTCATGGAGGCAGCCATGAGCGTAGCAACGACAGACGGCGGACATGAACCGGCCCGGCCCATGACGTCGGAGGAGCGAAAAGTCATTTTCGCTTCTTCCCTCGGTACCGTTTTCGAGTGGTATGACTTCTACCTGTACGGATCGCTGTCGGCGATCATCGCGATGCAGTTCTTCTCCGGGGTCAACCCCACCGCCGGTTTCATCTTCGCCCTCATGGCCTTCGCCGCCGGTTTCGCGGTGCGTCCGTTCGGTGCGATCTTCTTCGGCCGGCTGGGCGATCTGGTCGGACGCAAGTACACCTTCCTCATCACCATCCTGATCATGGGCCTGTCGACCTTCATCGTCGGCATCCTGCCCACCTACGCGCAATGGGGGATCGCCGCGCCGATCATCCTGATCATTCTGCGACTCTTCCAGGGCCTGGCGCTCGGTGGCGAGTACGGCGGCGCGGCGACCTACGTCGCCGAACATGCGCCGCACGGCCGACGGGGTTTCTACACCTCGTGGATCCAGACCACCGCGACCCTCGGCCTGTTCCTCTCGCTGCTGGTGATCCTCGGCACCCGCACCTGGCTCGGCGAGGAAGCCTTCGCTGCCTGGGGCTGGCGGATTCCCTTCCTGCTGTCCATCGTCCTGCTGGGCATCTCGGTGTGGATCCGCCTGACGCTGAACGAGAGCCCGGTGTTCAAGCGCATGAAGGAGGAGGGCAAGACCTCCAAGGCGCCGCTGACCGAGGCCTTCGGCCGCTGGGATAACGCCAAGGTGGCGCTGATCGCGCTGTTCGGCGGTACCGCCGGGCAGGCGGTGGTGTGGTACACCGGCCAGTTCTATGCGCTGTTCTTCCTGACCCAGACGCTGAAGGTGGACGGGGCGACGGCGAATATCCTGATCGCCCTCTCGCTGCTGATCGGCACGCCGTTCTTCATCGTGTTCGGCTGGCTGTCCGACAAGATCGGGCGCAAGCCGATCATCCTCGGCGGCTGCCTGGTCGCGGCGCTGACCTACTTCCCGCTGTTCGGCCTGCTCACCCACTATGCCAACCCGGCGCTGGAACAGGCGCAGGCTTCGGCGCCGGTGACCGTGGTGGCGGACCCGAGCGAATGCTCGTTCCAGTTCAACCCGGTCGGCACCTCGCAATTCGTCAGCTCCTGCGATATCGCCAAGAGCTTCCTGGCGCGCAACTCGGTTAACTACTCGAACGAGGCCGCTGCGGCCGGCACCGTCGCCAGCATCAGGGTCGGCGAGCGCACCATCGAGTCGTTCTCCGGCGCCGGCCTGCCGGCCGAGCAGTTCAAGGCGCAGACCGATGCCTTCAACGCCGGCATGACCGAGGCGATCCGTGACGCCGGCTATCCGGCCAAGGCCGATCCGGAGCGCATCAACAAGCCGATGCTGGTGGTGCTGCTGACCGTGCTGGTGCTGTTCGTGACCATGGTCTATGGCCCCATCGCGGCGCTGCTGGTCGAGCTGTTCCCGACGCGCATCCGCTACACGGCCATGTCGCTGCCCTATCACATCGGCAACGGCTGGTTCGGCGGCTTCCTGCCGACCACCGCCTTCGCCATGGTGGCCGCGACCGGCGATATCTACTACGGCCTCTGGTACCCGATCATCGTGGCGGTGATGACCTTCTTCATCGGCCTGTTCCTGATGCCGGAAACCAAGGACAGGGATCTGCGCAACTGGCACTGACCGGCCTCGGCCCCGCTCGTGCGGTCATGCCGTTCAGTCATGGGGATGGTCACCCCTCTCCCGGCTACGGGGGAGGGGGCGTGCTTCAGCCCATGCCGGGTGAGTCCAGCGACGGCTCTTGACGCTGCTCAGGTGCTTTGCACCCGGTCTTCATAGTGATGCCATATGCGCAGAATGACGACGGTTTCGCTATGCGTTGTGTAGCGGATCAGGTACTTGCCGAAGATGGCGTCGCGAATGGCTTTTGGATCCGGAGCGGCTTCAACCCTACGGCCCATGGTCGGGAATAGGCGAAGGTTTTCGATACGTGCAAGAAGTTCTGTTGCGACGCGCGCAGCAGCGAGAGGATCTTTCTCGGCGATGAATGTTCGCAGGCGAAGCAGATCTGCCACGGCTTCCTCCGAGTAGACCAGCTTCATTGACCTGCCTTGGGTGGTAACTGCTCATCGGCACTACCCCAGCTCTGCAGCCAGGTATTCACTGCTTCGCTGGACACGATCCGGCCTTGTGCCACCGACTCCATGGCCTGCAGCGTTTCTTGCCAGCGAATCTGTTCCAGATCCTGACGCTCGAAAAACTCTCTAAGTGCTTGATTGATAAGCCAGCTCTTGCTGCGATGCAGCTTCTCGGCCATGGCTCCAAGGCTTTCTTCGAGTTCAGGGTGCAGCCGGACGGTCGTAACGCTCATGTGGATATCCTCCATACAGTCGAATGCAATGTATTACATGGTATTCGCTGCGGCAAGCGCGGATGCCGGGTGGTGGGACGAAGTATTCAACGCTTGAATCAAGCAGCGCAGCGAAGCGGTGCACACGCCGCATGTGTTTGACCATCACGGAGGGACTGGAACGGTCGGCAAGAACGCGGAATTTGCGCTGAAACGTCAACAGACCCTAGGGTCTGTTGACGTTTCAGCGCGAGCCGCGTTGCCGCGCAAAATCTCGCCAGGCTAGGCGGAGGACGCAGGGAATGGCGTTCCCTTGCCAAGTCCTCCAACAACGCATGGCGAGATTTTTCGCGCAACCCGCAGGGCCGGGCCCGTTTTGCCGCGAATGCTGCGTTTCTCGCCGGCTCATTTAGCCCGCTAAACTTCGCGGCTCATGCCTTGCCTCGCGGCAAAACGGGCTCCGGCGCGGCCGTGCGTGAAACGTCAACAGACCCTAATGGGCGTCGGCGCAAAAACGGACTATTTGGAGTAACCGCGAGTTGCGGTGATGGTTCAGGCCCCATTGTCTCAGCCGGCCCAAGGTGAAACACCGGCCCATGACCGACAGCAAGCGGAGGCTTCTAGGTTTTGTACGAAAAGTAATGCCGTAGACATCGTAGTGCGCAGGCCAGCGTGACCATCGCACTAAAACTCCTGGCGAGCTTGTCGTAGCGGGTGCCGATTCTTCGGCTTTCTTTCAGCCAGCCA
>NZ_QJUM01000035.1 GCF_004327355.1 Phytopseudomonas dryadis | reverse complement strand
CGCAACTCCAGCATGCGCCGCGACTACAGCAGCAACGAGTTCGACGAGAACCGCCTGATCTTCAACTACCCGATCTCGTTCCTGTAACCGATCACTCCCGGGTCATGGCACTTTTCGGCCCGTCCTCGCGACGGGCTTTTTTATCGATTTGTCGCAGGTTCCGCCCTCCCCAGCCTCTCTGCCGAGAGGAAGGGGGGGAACACCGAGCGAGTGCTTTACCTTAAACTGCGCGGCCAGCCTCCACGATCCCGCTCCATGACCCCGGACAACCTCGCCTTTCTGCAGCAGCACCTGGAACACGCCCTGGCCGACGCCCCCGCGGAGACCCGCCGCCTGTTCCATGGCCGTGGCCGCTGCTGGGCAGGGCTCGAGCACGTCACCGTCGACTGGCTGCAGGGCATCGTTCTACTGTGCCTGTTCAGGGAGCCGGCCCAGGCCGAGCTCGACGGCCTGCAACAGATGCTGCGGCGACTGAGCCAGTCAGACCAATGGCAGCGCAGCCAGGCCCGCAGCCTGCTGTTGCAGCACCGCTATCAGGCCGACAGCCCGATGCAATGCCTGCTCGGCGAGCTGCCGGATGAATGGGTCATCACAGAAGAAGGCCTGCGCTTCGTTCTCGACCTGGGCAGGAAACAGAACAGTGGCCTGTTCCTCGACATGCGCCTCGGCCGGCGCTGGGTGCGCGAGCACGCCCGCGGGCAGCGCGTGCTCAATCTGTTCGCCTATACCTGCGGCTTCTCCGTTGCCGCCATCGCCGGCGGTGCCGAGCACGTGGTGAACCTGGACATGGCCAGGGCGGCGCTGAGCCGCGGCCGCGACAACCACCGCCTGAACGGGCACGAGCTGAGCCGGGTCAGTTTTCTCGGCCACGAGCTGTTCAAGTCCTGGGGCAAGGTGAAACGGCATGGCCCCTACGACCTGATCATCATCGACCCGCCCTCCTTCCAGAAAGGCAGTTTCGCCCTCAGCCGCGACTATCGGAAGATCCTGCGCAAGCTACCCGAACTGCTCGGCGAACGGGGACGCGTGCTGGCCTGTGTCAACGACCCGGCAGTCGGCAGCGACTTCCTGATTGCCGGGATGGCCAGCGAAGCCCCCGAGCTGCACTTCGAACAGCGCCTGACAAACCCGCCGGAATTTCCCGACAGCCAGCCCGAAGGCGGCCTCAAGGCGCTGCTGTTCAGCCGCTCCTGAACCAGTCCCAGAGCCCCAGGGAGAAACCGGAAAACAGGTTGATGCCCAGGGCCGACTTGGCCAGGTACAGGAACAGCAGGCCGACCAGCAGCGACAGCAGCAGGAACAGGCTGAGCACGGCCGCCTTGGCCGTCAGCGACAACTCCTGCTGGACCCGGCTGAGATCGCGCTGGTTGCGCCCGGCCAGCAGCACGAAGTAGTAACGCCAGCGCCATAGTTTCAGGGTGCCACGCAGATCCAGACGATGCTGCCCCCACTTGCGCGCCCCGAAGGCCACTTTCAATGCCTCGAGCTGCTCGACGCTGAACGACTCCCTCAAGTCATTGGGCAGCCGTTCCTTGAGCCCCTTGATGAAGGGGTCCTGCTCATCGAAGCTCATCGCCATAACCACATCCTCACCCGCGCTGAAATCCTCGTTGCAGACACCTTATCAGCCCTGAACGAAAACGGGTCCCTTCATCGTCGATGAAGGGACCCGCTCGATCCACCCGGTCGGCGCTCAGCGCACGGCGAAGGCCGCGCAGAAGCCACTGACACTGTCGGCGCCGCAGATGTGGTTGACCGAAGTCATCAGCATCTGGCTCGGCGTCGACTGGAAGTCCACCGACATCATCACGCTCAAGGCAGTGATGGTGACGATGGAGAAGACGAACAGCTTTCTGGCCCAGACCTTGTCGTCCACGGCCTTGTAGCCGGAAACGCCCATCCACAACCAGTAGGCGCCGCTGACGGCAGCGACGGCGAAATAGTTGTAGCCGGCATAGCCGCTGATGGTGAGCATCAGCGTGGCGACCAGGAAGGCGGCGATGTACAGGACGATGTGACGCTTGGCAGCGGGCACGCCCTTGATCACCGGCAACACCGGAATGTTGGCGGCCTGGTAGTCATTGAAGCGGAAGATGGCAATGGCGTACGAATGGGGCATCTGCCAGAGGCTGAAGATCAGCAACAGGATTGCCGCTCCCATGTCGAACTCGTTGCTTACGGCGCAATAGCCCACAACAGGCGGAGCGGCGCCCGACAGACTGCCAACCAAGGTTCCATAAACCGAATGCCGCTTGAGGTACAGGCTGTACAGCCCGACGTAGACGACGAAGCCCATCAGGACCAGGACGACTGCAAGCACATTGGTGGCTTTATAGAGCAAGGCAACGCCTGCGATCCCGAGGACGCAGGCGTAGACGATGGCATGAGTCGGCGAAACCAGGCCTTTTACCAGCACCCGGTTCTTGGTCCGCTCCATCTTCTGATCGATGTCCCTATCGATGTAGTTGTTGAACACGCAACCGGAAGCAATCACCAGAGCGACCCCGAGCGCCGTCGCCAGGAACAGCGCCAGATCGATATTCCCCTGCGAAGCCAGGAAGAAGCCACCGGCGACGGAAATCAGATTTCCGAAGACGATGCCCGGCTTGGTCAGGAGCAGGTATTGCTTGAACATCAGGCTGCTCTCTTTTAGTTGGTCATCATGTAGTAGTGCATGCTCCAGATGATCCAGATCGAGAGCGCGACGACGATGATGGTGATCAGCACGGTGAACACGAAGGCGACCGTGTTCCAGCGCTGCTCGGACGAGGTGTTCATGTGCAGGAAGTACACCAGGTGTACATAGATCTGCACGACAGCGAAGGCGACGACGGTGAACAGCGTGGCCGCTTTCGACATGACGGGGTTCATCACGAGCGCGAACGGAATCACGGTGAGAATCACCGACAGCACGAAGCCGACGACGTAGTCCTTGACGCTGCCGTGGCCGGCCCCCGCCGAAGAGTGGTGATCATGCGCCATTACAGGGCCCCCATCAGATAGACAACGGTGAACACACAGATCCAGACCACGTCGAGGAAGTGCCAGAACAGGCTCAGGCAGCTCAGGCGGGTCTGGGTGACCGGGGTCAGGCCACGGCTGGCGACCTGATGCATCATCACCGCCATCCAGATCAGACCGGCGCTCACGTGCAGGCCGTGGGTACCGACCAGGGTGAAGAACGCGGACCAGTAGGCGCTGACCTGCGGGCCGGCACCTTCGTGGATCAGGTGGTGGAACTCATAGAGTTCGATCGAGATGAAGACCACCCCGAACAGGAAGGTGGCAGCCAGCCAGCTGAGCACCTTGGCCTTGTCGCCACGGTACATGGCCAGCATGGCCATGCCGTAGGTGATACTGGAGAACAGCAGGGCGAAGGTCTCGACCAGAACGAGTTTCAGGTCGATCAGATCCTGCGGAGTAGGACCGCCGGCATAGGCGGTGCTGAGCACCGCGAAGCCTGCGAAGATACTCGCGAACAGGATGCAGTCGGTCATCAGGTAGATCCAGAACCCGAAGACCTTCATTTCACCCGCGTCGTGGTGGTGTTCGTGCTCATGCTCATCGGCATGAGCAGCGTGGTTGCTGATCACTTCACTGGACATGGTTTACGCCTGATTAGCCTTTGCTTGAATGTGTGCCTTCTCGATCCTTTCGATCTCGTCGGGCTGCACGTAGTAGTCGACGTCCTGGTTGTAGCTGTTGCGGATCAGGACGACGAAGGTTCCCACGAAGCTCAGGGCCGCCAGCCACCAGATGTGCCAGATCAGGGCGAAACCGAAGACCAGGGCGGCGGCCGACATGACCAGACCCACGCCGGTGTTCTTCGGCATGTGGATCGGTGCGTACTTGCTCGGAGCAGCCGGCAGGCCATCACGCTTCATCTCGTGGAATTCGTCGATACGGTCACCGCGCGGGGTCACCGCGAAGTTGTAGAACGGCGGTGGCGACGAGGTCGACCATTCCAGGGTGCGGGCGTTCCACGGGTCACCGGTGACGTCGGCCAGTTCCTTGCGCTTGATGATCGACACGGCGAACTGGACGACAGTGCAGACGATACCGATGCCGATCAGCACGGCGCCGACCACGGCGATCTGCAGCCACGGTTCCCATTCCGGGTTGGTGGTGCTGTTCAGGCGACGGGTCATGCCCATGAAGCCGAGGATGTACAGCGGCATGAAGGCCAGGTAGAAACCGACGATCCAGAACCAGAAGGACGCCTTGCCCCAGCCCTCGTGGAGCTTGAAGCCGAACGCTTTCGGGAACCAGTAGGTGATACCGGCCATGTAGCCGAACACCGCGCCACCGATGATCACGTTGTGGAAGTGGGCGATCAGGAACAGGCTGTTGTGCAGCAGGAAGTCGGCACCCGGCACGGCCAGCAGCACGCCGGTCATACCACCGATGGAGAAGGTGATGATGAAACCCAGGGTCCACAGGATCGGCGAGGTGAACTCCAGACGGCCGCGGTACATGGTGAACAGCCAGGTGAAGATCTTCACCCCGGTCGGGATGGCGATGATCATCGTGGCGATGCCGAAGAAGGCGTTGACGCTGGCGCCAGAGCCCATGGTGAAGAAGTGGTGCAGCCAGACCACGAACGACAGCACGGTGATGGCCACGGTGGCCCAGACCATCGAGGCATAACCGAACAGACGCTTGCGGGCGAAGGTCGCGGTCACCTCGGAGAACACGCCGAAGGCCGGCAGGATCAGGATGTACACCTCCGGGTGGCCCCAGGCCCACAGCAGGTTGACGTACATCATCGGATTGCCGCCCGCTTCGTTGGTGAAGAAGTGGAAATCCAGGTAGCGATCCAGGGTCAGCATGCCGAGCACGGCGGTGAGGATCGGGAAGGCACCGAGAATGATGACGTTGGCGCACAGGATGGTCCAGGTGAAGATCGGCATCTTCATCAGGGTCATGCCGGGGGCACGCATCTTGATGATGGTGACGAAGAAGTTCACCCCGGTCAGCAGCGTACCGATACCGGATATCTGCAACGCCCATATATAGTAGTCGACCCCGACCCCGGGACTGTATTCGATACCTGACAAGGGCGGATAGGCGACCCAGCCGGTCATGGCGAACTCACCGACGAACAGCGAGATGTTGGTCAGCAGCACGCCGACCACGAACAGCCAGAAGCTCAGCGAGTTGAGGAACGGGAAGGCGACGTCGCGCGCACCGATCTGCAGCGGCACGACGATGTTCATCAGACCGACCACCAGCGGCATGGCCACGAAGAAGATCATGATCGTGCCGTGGGCGGTGAAGATCTGATCGTAGTGGTGCGGTGGCAGATACCCTTCCGAACCGCCAGTGGCCATGGCCAGCTGGGTACGCATCATGATGGCGTCGGCGAAACCACGGACCAGCATGACCAGGGCGACGAGGATGTACATCACGCCGATCTTCTTGTGGTCGACCGAGGTCAGCCACTCATGCCACAGGTAGCCCCACTTCTTGAAGTAGGTCAGCGCGGCGAACAGCCCGATCCCGCCCAGGGCCACGGCAATCATCGTGACCACCAGGATGGGTTCGTGCAGGGGTATTGCGTCTAGTGTCAGCTTTCCGAACATCGTTTATTCCTCCGCACCTGAATCGTGCGCGGCTTCGCTCACATGTTTGCTCGTATAGTCGATGTACTGGCCGAGGATCTGCCGGAACAGACCAGGCTGAGCGTTGAAGTACTCGACGGGATTGTTTTCACTGGCCTTGGCCAGCAGCTTGTAGCTGTCGAAATCCAGCGTGTTCGGCGACTGCTTGGCCTGGGCCACCCACTGCTCGAACTCTTCGTTGCTGGTCGCGTGCACGGCGAACTTCATGCCCGAGAAACCGTGACCGCTGTAGTTGCCCGACAGGCCGAAGAACTCGCCCGGCTCGTTGGCGATCAGGTGCAGTTGGGTGCGCATGCCGCCCATGGCGTAGACCATGCCGCCCAGTTGCGGGATGAAGAAGGTGTTCATCACCGATTGCGAGGTAATCTGGAAACTGATCGGCGTGTTGTCCGGGATATACAGTTCATTGACGCTGGCGATGCCCTGCTCCGGGTAGATGAACAGCCATTTCCAGTCGAGCGAGACCACTTCGACCGTCACCGGCTTCACCGAGGACTCGATCGGACGATACGGGTCCAGCGAATGGGTGGTCTTCCAGGTGATCACGGCCAGAACCGCGATGATCACGCAGGGAATACCCCATACCAGGGCCTCGATCTTGTGCGAGTGAGCCCACTCCGGCGCGTAGGTCGCGTCCTTGTTCGAGGAGCGGTAGCGCCAGGCGAACAGAATGGTCATGAAGATGACGGGAACCACCACGATCAGCATCAGCAGGGTGGCGGTAATGATGAGGTTGCGCTGCTCGATGCCGATCTGTCCTTTCGAATCGAAAAGAACCCAGTCGCAGCCACTCAGGGAGACGGCCACGACAATCGTCAGAAGCGTGCGGAACAAGCGGTGGTACTTCTCTTCTCTCATTTCACGACCTTCAGCAAAGTGATATCCCACATATCGTTTTGTTCAGCCTGATAGCCAATACAACCGGGCATGCCAGGAAAACGGTGCCACGGGCACCGCAATCGGCTCAGCGTATCGAAACCACTAAACGGAGGGGGCGACATTTTCGGTTACGGCGGCAAAAAAACCAACCGCCTAACGACGATGGACGGACAAATAGTCCGGTCCTGCCAAGCGCACCGGCGCAGCGGCGTCGGCCCGGCTCGCCTCGAACGGCGCTGTGCGCACCCACCATGATTTCCCGCAAAGCCCCATGTGACCACGCCTGCAGCACCTCCGCGAAGTTCCATCGGCTGCCCGCAGCAAGCCGGCGCACGGCTCGTGGATCATATTAGTGGCTCAACCCGCACAAACCGCGCGGCATTATGTCGCACACCAATAACCACAAAATAAGCATGGTTATTGAGCTGCATCATGGACGTCCGCCAGAAGCCCAATCGCAGTAGCAACCGACCGCCATGGTATTGGCGGCGGACACGGGGCGATTGGCCGACAGCGCATCGAGAATCGGCTCGACGAAACTGTTCGAAGAATTGCATACCAGCCCCTCGCTGTAGGGACCGGCATAGGCCAGACGCCCCGCCTGATCCCAGATGGCGATGGCCGGGCTGGCCGGAATCGCCTGCATGCCCTCGAGCGACTCCAGCGGTGTCAGCTTGCCGCGCAGGAAGGGCAGCATCTCGCCTTCGCTGCCGGGCTTCTGCACGCTGTAGAACTCGACGCCGGAGAACCGGTAGAGACTGATCAGGTAATTGAGATGGGCGTCGGTCTCCTTGTGGCAAGGACACTGCGGGTCCCAGAAGTGCACCACACGGATCGGCCCAGGGCCGGCCAGTTCGTCAGGCAGCCTGAGCCCGCCGCCCTGGAAGAACACGGCCTGCTGATCCTGTTCGCTGAACGGCCTCAGGTAGGCCACGCCGAAACGCGACCAGCTCCACACGGCGATGGCCAGCACCGCGAGCGCCGCCAGCAGGCACAGGATCAGAAGAAAACGCTTGGAAGGCACGTTGTGCATGCTCGCCCTATTCAGGCTCACGGCCGTACTTGATGCGGAACTGCTTTTCCATTTCCTTGCAGCTGTCGGTGGCGAAGGCGCGCGAGGTCGGCGTGGCCGACGGGTCATTGGCCTTGACCCAGCATGCCTGGATGGCCCGCACTTCGTTGGCCTGCACTTCTGCGGTCTGATCGCGGGTGATGGAATAGATGATGATGCCGAACACCAGGACGATGAAGGCGATCCCGAGCAGGATCAGCCACAGACAACCGCTACGCTTGCCGTTGTCGCCCTGATCCGCCGAATCGTTGTGCCGTTTGCTGCCACTCATGCCGAACCCTCGCTCAAGAGGGTGCGGAACATAGCATTTTTTGCTCCGGTCACGGCAGGGGCCAAAACGCACACACGAGTTGCAGGGACTTAGCCCGCCCTTCGCCACATGCCGCCTGGCTGCGGCCCCGACGGCCGTCGAGGCGAGGTTCACCGACGGCGCACCGGGGCCTGCGGACATACCTGGTTACCAGGTCGCGACCGCGCCAATGGCGGGCGCTCCAGCGGGCCGACCGGGGGCGAGCGACGGGCGGATCGGCTGGCGGGCGAATTTCTGGTCAAACCTATCCGGGTGAACTTCACTCATACCTTGTGAGGGCTGAAGAAACTGGCGGTGCGACACGACCGTCCGAGGCATAGGGGTCAGTTCTCAGACGACTCATGCCGGCGGCAAAGCCGGAGCCAGAGGAGAAGAGCAATGATCAACCATATATGGGGTCTGCTGGCCCACCCGGGCCGCGAATGGCGCAACATCGACAGCGAAAAGGAAAGCATCACCCACCTTTACGCCCACCACGTCCTGCTGATGGCGCTGATCCCGGTGGTCAGCGCCTTCATCGGCACCACGCAGATCGGCTGGCACCTGGGTGGAGAAGTCACCAAGGTCGCCATGCCCACCGGCGCGGTGCTGGGGATCACCTTCTATATCCTGATGCTGCTCGGCGTGGCGATCATGGGCAACGTCATCCACTGGATGTCGGACTCCTTCGCCAGCCGTCCAAGCCGTCGCCGCTGCATCGTCTTCGCCGGCTACGTCGCCACCCCGCTGTTCATCGCCGGTCTGTCGCTGCTGTATCCCAAGGCCTGGCTGCTGGTCGCGGTGGGGATCATCGCCCTGGCCTACAGCGGCTACCTGCTCTATGTGGGCATGCCGGCCTTCCTGCGTATTCCGGTCAACGAAGCCCTGACCATCTCCGGCGGCACCCTGGCCATCGGCGTGCTGCTGCTGGAGCTGATCCTGGCGCTGACCGTGGCGCTCTGGGGCCTGGGCTTCGACGACTACGCGGTCAGCTGGTCGCTGTTCCGCTAGAAGCAGCTACAAGCTGCAAGCCTCAAGCTGCAAGTAAGAGCGCCGCGGGAAGCTTCAAACTTGAGGCTTGCAGCTTGGGCTTGGGGCTGCCTCAAAGGAACCAGCGATACTCCCGGGCGTGGATGGCGTCCATGAACGCCAGGTGATCCTGGCGTTTGTTTTCGCAGTAGACCATCACGAACTCCTCGCCCAAGCCGCGCTTGACGACCGGCTGATCGCGCATCGCGGCCACGGCCGAGAGCATGTCCATGGGAAAGTCGATGCCGCTCTGGCGGTTCTCGTTCAATGGCGCGATAGGTTCGCGCTGCACCTCGAGGCCATGCTCCATGCCGACCAGAATGGCCGCCAGCACCAGGTAAGGATTGGCATCGGCGCCGGCCAGGCGATGCTCGATGCGTAGATTGCGCGCATCGGAATCGGGAATGCGGATACAGGCGTCCCGGTCCTCGTAGCCCCAGCTGGCGCGGCTCGCGGCATTGACCCGGGAACCGTAGCGCCGATAGGCATTGTGGTTGGCGGCGAAGATCGGCATGCAGTGCGGCAGCAACTCCAGGCAGCCGGCCACGGCGTGCCGCAGTGGACGCTGCTCGTCGGCGGCCAGCAGATTGTTGCCGGCGTCGTCGTAGAGACTGACATGCACATGCATGCCGCTGCCCGGCGCATCCAGGTAGGGTTTGCTCATGAAACTGGCGCGATGACCGTGCTTGAGCGCCACGCCCCGGGTGCTGCGGCAGAACAGGGCGGCCCAGTCGGCCGCCAGCATGCCGTCGGCGCAGTGGCCGAAATTGATCTCGAACTGCCCCGGGCCGATCTCGGCGGTGATCACGTTGGCATCGATGCCCAGTTCGTTCGCCGCGTCGACGATTTCGTGCAGCACCGTGGAAAAGCGCGACAGGCGCTCGATGTGCAGGTTCGGCTGATCGTCCTCGTCATCGCACAGGGGGTCGCGCGGGAACTGCGGCAGACCGTCCTTGAGCGCGCGGTCGAACAGGTAGAACTCCAGCTCGAACGCCACCACCGGGCGGATGCCGCGCGCGGCCAGGCGCCGCAGCACCCACGCCAGCACTTCGCGGGGTTCGAACTCGATGGGCGACTCGGTGCCGTCGGAACTGATCAGCATCTGCCCCAGGGGCTGGCTTTCCCAGCGCACCGGCTTGAGCGTGCCGGGAATCAGCCGGCGCGGCGCGTCCGGATCGCCATCGTTGAAGCAGTAGTCGCCGATCGGATGCAGGCCACCCTGGGCACCGAGCAGCACGCAGTTCTGCGGCAGCTTGAGCAGGCTGCCCGCAGCGACTTTCTCCAGCATCTCGATGGGATAGCGCTTGCCATAGAAATGGCCGGGAATGTCCAGGCAGATCAGATCGACATAGCGAACGTCTGGGTGAGCGGCGCGAAAAGTGCGGACTTCGTCGAGCAGGTTGTCGGTGGTCATGTCGAGATCCTGTGTCCGCTCAGCGGAACACCCAGAGTACCCGTGCGGGCTGGTCGGTGAGGTTGGCGTAGCGGAACTGGCTGTGCGGCGGCAGCTGGAAGCTGTCGTTGGGGCCGAGGGTCACCGGCTCCTGCTGGTCGTCCAGCCAGATGCTCAGCTCGCCCTCGAGGACGAAACCGCCCTGCTCCGAGCTGTCGTCCAGGTGCCCTTCGCCACTGCTGGCGCCAGGCGCCAGGTGGCTCTCGAGCATGGAGAAGCCGGCCGACATGCGCGGCGACACCAGCACATCGGTGATGCCCCCGGCGTAGTACAGCGTACGCCGCTCGCCCGGACGGGTGACCCAGGGCAGCGCCCGCGGCTTGCTCAGGCTGTAGAAGTAGGTGGTCGGCACCCCGAGCGTTTCGCTGATGGCGGTCAGATCGGCCACGGTGGGTCGCGACAGGCCGCGCTCGACCTGGGACAGGAAGCCCACCGAGCGGTCGATGCGGGCCGCCAGTTGGCCCAGCGTCAGATTCTTGTGCTTGCGCAGGTCACGGATGAGGATCGCCAGGCCTTCGATTTCGTCTTGCATGTCCATGGGCTCGTTCCTGCTTCAGACGCTGTCGCGCAGACGGTACCAGGCCTTGCCGGCCGCTTCGAGCGGCGCCGCCAGCCAGGCGCCGCCGGGAAAGCGCGGATTGCCGATGGCCTGGTAGAGCCCCAGCAACCGCTCGTCGCCGAGAATGGCATCGGCCACCGCACGGGCGCCGGCCAGGGTCGGCAGCACGCCATGTCCGGAAAAGCCCTGCAACCAGTAGCGTTGCCCCTGCCGGCCGATATCCGGCGTGCGCTTCATGGTCACGTCGATATGCCCGCCCCAGCCGAACTCGATATCCACGCCGGTGAGCTGCGGAAATACCCGCTCCAGATAGGGCCGGGTCGCCGCCGGCACATCCCTGGGCAGACCACCCAGGTAGGTGCAACCACCGCCGAACAGCAGGCGGTTGTCCGGGGTCAGGCGGAAATAGTCGGGGACGAACTGGTTGTCGATCACGCAGCTGTTGCGTGGCAACACCGAACGCGCCAGTTGCGCATCGAGCACCGCGGTGGCGACCTGATAGGAGCCCACGGGCAGCAGGCGGCGGGACAAGCGGCTATCCAGCCGATCGATATAGGCATTGCAGGCCAGCACCAGCACATCGGCGCGTACCTCGCCCAACTCGGTGCGGGCGCGGTAGCCGCCCGCCACCTCCTCGTAGCCGAGCACCTGGCTCTGCTCGAAAATCCGCCCGCCGGCCTTCTCGATGGCGTCGGCCAGGCCGTGGGCCAGCTTCAGCGGATCGAGGTGGGCGCCCTGGGGATCGTAGAGCGCGGCCCGATAACGCGGGCTGTCGATCCATTCGCGCAGTTCCGCCCCCTCTATAAAGCGCAGACCGTGGTAGCCCCACGTCTGCCGTGCCTCGTGCTGAGCCTCACGCAACTGCCCGACGCGGCGCTGCAGCACGGCCGTCCACAGGCTGCCCACCCGGTAGTCGACCTCGAAGCCATGCCGCTGCGGCAACGCGCGCAGCTCTTCGGCGGCCCAGCACATGCTGTCCCACAAGCGCCGCGCGCCGTCCAGGCCGAGCGCCTTCTGCAGCGGTGGCATGTCGCAGGACCAGCCCAGCAAGGCCTGCCCGCCGTTGCGCCCGGACGCGGCCCAGGCTACCCGGCTGGCCTCCAGCAACACCACGCGCTTGCCGCTCAGGGCCAGGCGCAAACCGGTGTGCAACCCGCTGAAACCGGCGCCGACGATCAGCACATCGCAATCGAGGCTGGCCTCCAGGCGCGGACGCAAGGCGATGGAACCGGGGTAGGTGGCGGCGTAGCAAGTACCGACATGCTGGGCGGATTGCTTGAACATGGGCAGCGGGCCATGAAATTATTCAGAATATATTTCATGAAAAATACACGAATATTTTCATTAAACCAACCACGGACCGCCGCGGACACATCCGAGCGCCCAGGATCGAACCGTTATCCAGCGGCCGGGTCGAAGACCCACAACAATCAAGGCCCTGACGCTGGCCAAGCCGACACCGACTCACCCAGCGCCAGCGGCTACCGCCCCAGGAGATACCCGATGATCCGATTCATGCCCGCGACGCCCCTGCTTGCCCTGGCCTGTGGCCTGCTGCTGATCGCCGGCTGCGTCAACCACGAAACGCAGCAACGGACGCCGGCGCCCGAGGCCCCCACGGCCACGACGCCGGAGCAGCAGCCCGCCGACGGCGACTTTGAGCGCCTGCGCAGCCAGGCCCAGCGTGGCGACCTCGACAGCCAGTTCCAACTGGGCAGTTTCTACTTCGTCGGCAAACCGCGGAAGGACCTCAAGCAGGCCGAGTACTGGTGGAAAATGGCCGCCGACAAGGGTCATGCCGAAGCCGCCGTCAGCCTCGCCTACCTCTATACCGGACGTGACAATCCGGAGTTCGGCAATCCGCCGGCCATGCTCAAGTACCTCAACCAGTCGGCCAGCAGCGGCAACCCGATGGCCCAGCACATTCTCGGCAACCTCTATCTGCGCGGCATAGAAGGCGTGGACCGCGATCCCGACCAGGCCAGGCGCCTGTTCCAGAGCGCCTGCCGCCAGAACTACGCCGCCAGTTGCAAGGCCCTCGACAGCAAACCCGGCGCCTGAGGCGTCTACGGTCATATGTCGGCCAGGGTAGTCGATATGCCCGAGGCGGCGAATGGGGCAATCGTAATGGGGATGGCAGCCATTGAGCTGCAAGCCGCAAGCTTCAAGCTAGAAGCGAGGCAGCCCGTAGGATGGGTGCAACCCATCAATTGCCGATGGGTTGCACCCATCCTACGACCGGCCGCTTGCGCCGGCGGATTCAGCCCGTTCGCGCGGATACGAAGAGATGCCCTCAAGGGACAGCGCCTATAGCGCGGTGACCAGCTCACCACGCTCGATGAAGGCATCGAGGTTGTCGAACACCAGGTTCTCCATGGCCAGGCGGGTTTCCTCGGTGGCGCTGCCGACATGGGGCAGCAGGACCACGTTGGGCATCGTGAACAGCGCCTCGGGCACCCGCGGCTCGTCCTCGAACACATCCAGCCCCGCACCGCCCAGGGTGCCGGCCTGCAGGGCCGCGACCAGGGCTTGCTCATCCACCACGCTGCCACGGGCGATATTGATCAGGATGCCATCGGCGCCCAGGGCTTCGAGCACGGCCGCGTCGATCAGATGGTGGGTGGCCGCGCCGCCCGGGCAGGCCAGTACCAGGAAGTCGGCCCAGCGCGCCAACGCCTTGAGATCGGCTTCGTAACCGTAGTCGCTGCCCGGGTCCTGGCGACGGTTGTGGTAACGGATCGCCATGTCGAAACCGGCAGCGCGCTTGGCGATGTCCTTGCCGATGCGGCCGAAGCCGACGATGCCCAGGTTCTTGCCGCTGACCTTGCGGGTCAGCGGGTACTGGCCCTTGAGCCATTTGCCCTGGCGCACATGCTGGTCGGACGCCGACATCTGCCGGGCGCTGTCGATGATCAGGCCCATGGCCAGATCGGCCACGCAATCGTTGAGCACGTCCGGCGTGGTGCTGATCTGGATGCCACGGGCCTTGGCCTGTTCCACGGCGATCGAGTCGTAGCCGACCCCGAAGCTGCAGATCGCGCGCAGGTTGGGCATCTGCGCCAGTTGCTCGGCCGAGCAGCCATAGCGGGCCGAGGTCACCACGATATCGACAGTGGCGCCGTGCTCGGCGAGGAAGTCCTGCGGCTGCTCCCACAGGCGGGTCAGCTGGTAGTCACGCTGCAGGCGCTCGTTGAAACGATTCGGGAAGCGACCGACCTGAAGCACGTTCGGGCGACTCATGCTGCTCTCCTCTGTTCCTGGCGAAAGCTCGGATGATAGCGCTTATGCGCGCTACCGAGGGCGCCGATCCCGGCGCGCGGGATCGCGGTCACGTCACCGGAGCCGGGTTGAACAACACCAGGTCGTTGTGCAGGCGGTGCTGTTCCGCCCAGGTCCTGGTCCTGCCGCTGGCCACGTCGAGATACAACTGGAAGATCTCCCAGCCCAGTTCCTCCAGCGACAGCCGTCCCGAGGTCACCCGGCCGGCATCCACGTCGATCAGATCCGGCCAGCGTTCGGCCAGTTGCGTGCGCGTGGCCACCTTGATCACCGGCACCATGGCCAGGCCGTAGGGCGTGCCACGGCCGGTGGTGAAGATGTGCAGGTTCATGCCGGCGGCCAGTTGCAGGGTGCCGCAGATGAAATCGCTGGCCGGCGTGGCGCAGTAGTACAGGCCCTTGCCGCGGACCCGCTCGCCCGGCGCGACCACGCCGGCGATGGGGCTGGAGCCGGACTTGGCGATGGAGCCCATGGCCTTCTCGACGATGTTGTTCAGGCCACCCTTCTTGTTGCCCGGCGTGGTGTTGGCGCTGCGATCGGCCATGCCGCGCTCGAGGTAGCGGTCGTACCAGTCCATCTCCCGCACCAGCGCGTCGGCCACCTCGCGGTTGACCGCCCGTGGCGTCAGCAGATGAATGCCGTCACGCACCTCGGTGTTCTCGGAAAACATCACCGTGGCGCCGGCGCGCACCAGCAGGTCGGCAGCCACCCCCAGGGCCGGATTGGCGGTAACGCCGGAGAAGGCGTCGCTGCCGCCGCACTGCATGCCCACCACCAGTTCGGCGGCCGGGCAGGTTTCCCGACGCCGCCGGTCGAGCACCTTCAGGCGCTCCTCGATCATCGCCATGATCTGCTCGACCATGCCGCTGAAACCGTTGCTGGAATCCTGCAGACGGAACAGCCAGTCTTCCTCGTCCATGCCGTTGGTCAGCGCATCGCCGTCCATCAACTGGCTGGCCTGCAGCTTCTCGCAGCCGAGGCTGATGACCAGCGCCTGACCACCGAGGTTGGGGTTGCGACTGATGTTGTACAGGGTGCGGATCGGCACCACCGCATCCGGCGCGTTGATCGCCACGCCACAGCCGTAGCTGTGGCTCAGGGCGACCACATCGTCGACGTTCGGGTACCTGGGCAGCAGTTCCTTGCGCACCCGCTCGACGCAGTGCTCGAGCACCCCGGTGACGCACTGCACCGTAGTGGTCACGCCGAGGATGTTGCGCGTGCCGACCGTACCGTCCGGATTGCGAAAGCCCTCGAAGGTATAACCCTCCAGGGGCTCCACCTGCCGGCTGCCTTCGGTGGCCATGGGCAGATCATCCAGATGCGGCGCCTCGGGAATGCTCAGCAGTTCCTCGCGCACCCAGCTACCACGGGGTATGGCCTCCAGCGCGTGACCGATGATGGTGCCGTAACGCAGCACCGCGCCCCCCCTGGCGATATCGACCAGGGTGACCTTGTGACTCTGCGGCACGGCCTCCCGGGTGACCAGCCCATCGGGGAAACGCCCGCCGGCGGCGACGCCCTGCTCGTTGATGACGATGGCCACGTTGTCATCGGCGTGCAGGCGGATGTAACGCGGCGAGTCCTGGTGTTGAATGAGCTCCATCGGGCTACTCCTTTTCCTGTCTCAGGCCGACGCCGGCGCGGGCGAAGCCGGGTCGTTGAGCGCTTGACCGTTTTCATCCTTGAGCACGACGCGCTGGATGCGGCCGACGATGAACAGATAGCTGAATACGGCCACCAGCGCATTGGCACCGACGTACACCAGCGCCCACTTGAACGA
This sequence comes from Phytopseudomonas dryadis, assembly GCF_004327355.1. Lineage (GTDB taxonomy): Bacteria > Pseudomonadota > Gammaproteobacteria > Pseudomonadales > Pseudomonadaceae > Aquipseudomonas > Aquipseudomonas dryadis. Next base: position 44,194 of record NZ_QJUM01000035.1, on the reverse strand, counting down.
ACCGGTGGCGCTGATGATGTAGCCGATGATGATCGGCGTGGTGATCGAGGCGATATTGCCGAAGGTATTGAACAGGCCACCGGACAAGCCGGCGATCTGCTTGGGCGAGGTATCGGACACCACGGCCCAGCCCAGCGCGCCCAGCCCCTTGCCGAAGAAGGCCAGGGTCATGAAGCCGACCACCATCCACTCGGCCGACACGTAATTGCACAGCACCATGCTGGTGGACAGCATCAGGCCACAGACGATGGGCAGCTTGCGCGCCAGGGTCAGGCTATGGCCGCGGCGCAGCAGCCAGTCGGAAATGATCCCGCCGAGCACACCGCCGATGAACCCCATGATTGCCGGCAACGAGGCGATGAAACCGGCCTTGAGAATGGTCATGCCTCGCTCCTGCACCAGGTACACGGGGAACCAGGTGAGGAAGAAGTAGGTGATGGCGTTGATGCAGTACTGCCCCAGGTAGACGCCGACCATCATGCGGTTGCTGAGCAACTGGGCGATGTAGTTCCACTTCGGCCCGCCGCCGCCCTTGTTCGCCTGATCCATGTCGACCAGGCCGCCGTTGCGCTCGATATGCTCGATTTCCCCGGCGCTGATGCGCGGGTGTTCCTTGGGGTTGTAGATGGTCTTCATCCAGAGGCCGGCGAAGAGAATGCCCAGCACGCCCATGACCATGAACACGTGCTCCCAGCCGAAGCTGTAGACGATCCAGCCCATCAGCGGGGCGAACAGCGCGGTGGCGAAATACTGCGCCGAGTTGAAGACCGCCGAGGCCGTACCGCGCTCGGCGGTGGGGAACCAGGCGGCGACGATGCGCGCGTTGCCGGGGAACGATGGCGCTTCGGCGAAACCGACCATGAAACGCAGCACGAACAGGGTCACCACGGCCCAGGCCACCGGCATCATGCCGACGAACCCCTGCAGCAGGGTGAACAGCGACCAGATGAAGATGCCGGCGGCATACACGCGCTTGGAGCCGAAGCGGTCGAGCAGCCAGCCGCCCGGGATCTGGCCAATGACGTAGGCCCAGCCGAAGGCGGAGAAGATGTAGCCGAGGGTCACCGCATCGATGCCCAGATCCTTCTGCATGCTGGAACCGGCGATGGAGATGGTGGCGCGGTCGGCGTAGTTGATCGTGGTCACCAGAAACAGCATGAGCAGGATCAGGTAGCGGACGTGGGTTTTCTTGGTGTCTGCCATGGGGTATCACCTCGACTTTTGTTCTTGTGGGTCGCAATCGGGCACGGCAAGGCCGACCGGATGACGGCGATGAGCGGGTGGAACGGGGTGCGTTAGTGCGTTCGACGATCCCGGCCGGGAAGCGGCAAGGCGCCCTGCCCCGTGGTCGGTTCGAGGGGCATGGAGCGCGGTGCGGGGTCCGTTGGCGGACGCCGGAAGGCGATGCGGGTACTGGCGTTTTTCACGATTCTTATCCTTATTGTGCGGCAGTGGCGGCGTCGCGATCGACGGCACGGATGATTGCGCAATCAATTCAACCTGAAACGCGCCACTACTGGGTGTGCCACACCAATGACTTTACTATGATTGCGCAATCATTCAAGCCCGAATCGCAGCAATTTCCGCCCGGCGGACGAGAGGTTCAGGTGCTGGCGCGATCGATCAGGGTAAAGCCGGTATCCAGGCTGACAGACGCCTGCATGGCCCCCTCGCGAAAACGCTGCAACAGGGCGCTGGCGACATGCCTGCCGATGCTCGCGCCATCCACGTTCACCGTCGATAGCGCGGGGAAGACATGGGCGGCGCTGGACAGGTCGCCAAAGCCCATCACCGCCAGTTGCTCGGGGATGCGCAGGCCCTGGCTGGCCGCTTCGGCGAGAATCCCCTGGGCCACGGTGTCCGAACTGCAGACGATCACCTGCGGCCGATGACCTTCGGCCTGCAACTGCCTGAGCCCTTCGCGCCCGGAGCCGACTGTCGCGGGCGCCGTGAGCACCGCCATCGGCACCTCATCGATACCCAGTTTCTTCAACTGCGCCACCACGCTGCGCCCGCGTTTCAACGCCCGCGAGTCGTCCACCGACACGATGGCGAAACGCCGATAGCCCTTCTGGTGCAGGTGTCTGGCGATGGCCTTGCCGACCTTCTCGTGGGAGAAGCCGACCTGCATGTCGATGGGCGACTTGCCCAGATCCCAGGCCTCCACCACCGGAATCCCGGCAGCGGTCAGGCGGTTGCGGCTTTCGGCGGTGTGCAGGGTTCCAGTGAGGACGATGCCATCCGGACGCCGCCCCAGCACCGCCGCCAGCAGACGCTCTTCCTGTTCGGCGCTATAGCCGGTGAGGCCGATCAGGGTCTGGTAACCGGCGGCGGTCAGGTGATCCATCAGCGACTGCACGGTTTCGGCGAAGATCGAGTGGGCGATGGTCGGCACGAAGATGGCGATCAGCCGGCTCTTGTTCGAAGCCAGGCCGCCAGCCAGCATGTTCGGCACGTAGCCGGTCTGGCGCACCGCCTCGAGCACCTTGTTACGGGCTTTCTCGCTGACGATCTCGGGCCGGTGCAGCGCCCGCGACACGGTGATCGGCGATACACCGGCCACTCTGGCGACGTCGATCAGGGTCAGGCTCCCGGTGGCGGCGGAGGGTGTGGATGGAGTTCGGGTGGTTTTCTTCGCCATGGCGGGCAGACGGCTTCACAAGGGAAGTCGCATCTTACCGGCCACATGGGTTTACACCTAGCGCAGATCAAATGTCGTATCCGGGCGAACGGGCTGGGTGGTTGCTCAAAGGGGCAAGCGGCCTTCGGCCTTCGATCAAAAGCGCTTGAGGCTGGAAGGCTGGACGAAAGAGCCCATGCGGTTTGCTTGTCGTTCAGCCTCCAGCCTTTAGCGCTCCTATCGGCCCTCCCCTCACCTGACCAGGCAGGGCCGTTTGTTATCGAACGTCCAGCCGTCGATCAGGTACTGCATGGCGATGGCATCGTTGCGCGCCCCCAGGCCCATGTTGCGGTACAGCGCATGGGCGGTGGCCAGGGCATCCCAGTCCAGTTCGACGCCAAGCCCCGGGGTCTGCGGCACCTGCACCAGACCGCCTTCGATGCGCAGCGGATTGCGGGTCAGGTGCTGGCCGTCCTGCCAGATCCAGTGGGTGTCGATGGCCGTGACCTTGCCCGGCGCGGCAGCCGCCACATGGGTGAACATGGCCAGGGAAATATCGAAGTGGTTGTTCGAATGCGAGCCCCAGGTCAGCCCCCAGTCGTGGCACATCTGCGCCACCCGCACGGAACCCTGCAGGGTCCAGAAATGCGGGTCGGCCAGGGGAATGTCCACCGACTGCAACTGAATGGCATGGCCCATCTGCCGCCAATCGGTGGCGATCATGTTGGTCGCGGTAGGCAGTCCGGTTTCACGGCGGAACTCGGCCATCACCTCACGCCCGGAGTAGCCGTTTTCGGCGCCGCAGGGGTCTTCGGCATAGGCCAGTACGCCATGCAGATCGCGGCACAGGCCAATGGCCTCGCGCAACAGCCAGCCGCCATTCGGGTCGAGCGTGACCCGCGCCTCGGGGAAGCGCTCGGCCAGGGCGCGCACCGCTTCGACCTCCTGCTCGCCGCGCAATACCCCGCCCTTGAGCTTGAAGTCGTTGAAACCGTAGCGCGCATGGGCGGCCTCGGCCTGGCGTACGATGCTTTCGGCGTTCAACGCCTCCTGGTTGCGCACCCGGAACCAGGCCTCATCGGCGTCGTCCTCGCTGCGGTAGCCGAGATCGGTCTTGTCGCGGTCGGCGACGAAGAACAGGTAGCCGAGCATTTCCACGGCATCGCGTTGCTGCCCCTCGCCCAGCAGCGCCGCCACCGGTACGCCCAGGTGCTGGCCGAGCAGGTCGAGCAATGCCGACTCCACCGCCGTTACGGCATGGATGGCGATGCGCAGGTCGAAGGTCTGCAGGCCACGGCCAGCGGAGTCACGGTCGGCGAAAGCCTGGCGTACGCGGTTGAGCAGGCCGTTGTAGTGGCCGATCCCCTGGCCGAGCAGCAGTGGCCGGGCCTCCTCGAGGGTCTGGCGGATGGCTTCGCCACCGGGTACTTCGCCGACGCCGACGTGACCGGCGCTGTCCTTGAGGATGAGGATGTTACGGGTGAAGAGCGGGCCATGGGCGCCGCTCAGGTTGAGCAGCATGCTGTCGTGGCCGGCCACCGGGATCACTTGCAGTTCGGTGATGCGTGGCGCGTCGTCGTGCTGTGCTTGATCGTTCATGACTGTCCCCTGAATTGACGGGTCGATAGGTTGCAGAAAACGGCGCTTCAGGGTCTGCGGATATCGATACCCGGGCGTTCATGCACGGCGTCGGCAGGGTGCGGCAGGGCATTGTCGAGGGTGCTGCGGGTGAAGCGTGAGTAAAGGATGTGCATAGCCGATTACCTGTGCTTGTTGTTATCGGGTAAAGCGGTCGACGCCAGCGATACAGCCCGGATCATCGCTGTCGGGCCGTGTCGTTACGCAGCGCCTGAGCGTATTACTGGGCGCCCTGGGCCCTGACCAGCGCGGCGAGCCGCTCGTACTCGTCCGCCAGCAGATCGGTCAGCGGCGCACGTACGGGGCCGGCGTCGTAACCGGAGATCTTCGCGCCGGCCTTGACGATGCTCACGGCATAACCGGCGCGGCGGTTGCGGATGTCCAGGTAAGGCAGGAAGAAGTCGTCGATGATCCTGCCGACGGTGGCGTGATCGTCACGGGCGATCGCCTGATAGAAATCCATCGCGGTTTTCGGGATGAAATTGAACACCGCCGAGGAGTAGACCGGTACGCCCAGCGCCTTGTAGGCGGCAGCATAGACTTCGGCGGTCGGCAGGCCGCCCAGGTAGCTGAAGCGATCACCCAGACGGCGACGGATCGAGACCATCAGCTCGATATCGCCCAGGCCATCCTTGTAGCCGATCAGGTTGGGGCAGCGCTCGGCCAGTCGTTCGAGCAGCGGCGCGGTCAGGCGGCAGACGTTACGGTTATAGACCACCACACCGATCTTCACCGATTTGCAGACCTGCTCGACGTGGGCGGCCACGCCTTCCTGGGACGCTTCGGTCAGGTAATGCGGCAGCAGCAGCAGGCCCTTGGCGCCCAGGCGTTCGGCTTCCTGGGCGTACTGGATGGCCTGCCGGGTCGAACCGCCCACGCCGGCCAGGATCGGCACGCTGTTGGCACAGGTGTCGACGGCTGTCTTGATCACCGAGGCGTACTCGTCGGCCGCCAGGGAGAAAAACTCGCCAGTACCGCCGGCTGCGAACAAGGCGGTCGCACCATAGGGCGCCAGCCACTCCAGACGCCGTGCATAACCGGCCGGGTTGAACTCACCGCTGGCATCGAAATCGGTCAGCGGGAACGACAGCAGGCCGGAAGAAAGGATGGACTTCAGTTCTTGTGGATTCATTATGGGAACACCCTGTAACGCGAGTTGTGGTGGAAAGGTCAGCCGCAGCTGTAGAGATACGTTATCGTACAACATAGATTAAAGCCAACCTTTTCAACGCGCCTGGCCGACCCCTGCCACCACCCAAAGGAAGCCAGAGCCCCCTGCTGCGCTCCTGACAGGCATGGCGTTGACAAGGATCGGCACAGCTGCGCATATTTGGTCATATGACGACAGATGACGATAAATCGTCTGCATGCCCATGGCCGACGCACCCTTGCACCGGATTCAGCGATAAGCGCAGAGGATGACCAGGCTTGTGTAGCGACCTCGCAGCGCATGGTGGCCGTGACGCGGACTTTGCGGGATGGCCGCCATCGCATCGCGCCGGGGGCGACGCTCCTACAAACGTCCCCCCTCTGCCTGCTAACGGGCCCAGACGGTATCGGCTGCCGTTCCATATGCCCAAGCTTCGCTCGTGCATGCATAGCTGCAACAAAAACAACAACAAGAAGGAACATGCCCATGAAACTCAGACACCTGCTGCTGGCCACGGCGCTGCCCCTGGCCTTCAACGTCCCCACACTGGCCAGCGCCGTGACCCTGAAAGTGGCCGACACCCAACCCATGGGGTATCCGGCCACCACCGCCATCGAACGCATGGGCGAGAAGCTGAAAGCCGCCAGCGACGGCCAGATCACCCTGCAGATATTCGCCGGCGGCGTGCTCGGTGGAGAAAAGGAAGCCATCGAGCAGGCGCAGCTGAATGCCATTCAACTGACGCGCGTGTCGCTTGGCGTGGTGGGGCCGGTGGTGCCGGACGTGAACGTCTTCAACATGCCCTTCGTGTTCCGTGACGGCGAGCACATGCGCCAGGTCATCGACGGCGAGATCGGCCAGGAGATACTCGACAAGATCACCGACTCCCAATTCAACCTGGTGGGCCTGGCCTGGATGGATGCCGGTTCGCGTAACTTCTATAGCAAACAGCCCATCCGCAGCATCGCCGACCTCAAGGGCAAGAAGATGCGCATGATGGAAAATCCCCTGTTCCTCGACACCATGAACGCGCTGGGCGGCAGCGGCATTGCCATGAGCACGGGCGAAACCTTCAGCGCCCTGCAGACGGGGGTGATCGACGGCGCCGAAAACAATCCACCGGTCATGCTCGCGCAGAACCACCATCAGGTCGCCAAGTATTTCAGCAGAACCAGCCACCTGATCATTCCCGAGCCGCTGGTGATGTCCAAGACCGCCTGGGAAGCGCTGACGCCGGAACACCAGACGCTGGTGAAGACATTCGCCCGCGAAGCACAGATGGAACCGCGCCAGCTCTGGGACAAACAGGTCGCCGAAAGCGAGCAGGCGCTCAAGGCTGCCGGCGTCGAGTTCATCGACGTCGACCGCCAGCCCTTCTATGAAGCCACCGTGCCGGTACGCGATAAATACGGCGCCGCCTATGCCGACCTGATCCAACGCATCGAGGCGGTCGAGTAAGCCGGGCGCCCGCATGACGATCGACGCGCTCCGAGCATCCGAAGGAGGCCCGTGCATGCCCCCCGAAACCCATAGCGTCTGCGACTGCCATGCCCATGTCTTCGGTGACCAGGCGCGTTATCCACTGGCGCCCGGGGCCGACTACAGCCCCGGCCACGCCACGGTCGACGAATACCGGACCGTGCTCGACAGCCTGCAGATCGCCCGCTGCGTGCTGGTACAGCCGAGCGTGTACGGCACCGACAACCGCTGCCTGCTGGACGCGCTGGAATAGCTCGCACCCCGTGCGCGAGGGGTCGCCGTCATAGCGCCGGATACGCCGCTCGAACACCTGCACAGCCTGCACCAGCGGGGTGTGCGCGGGGTCCGGCTGAACACGCTCGCGACCAACGGCCCGTCGCTGGATCAGCTGCCCCGTTTCGAACAATTGATCCAGCCCCAGGGATGGCACCTGCAACTCCTGTTGCGGGAGGATGCGCTGCCAGCGGCCCTGGAACGGCTCGAGACGATCGGCTGCCCGGTGGTACTCGACCACTTCGCCTCCTGCTCGCCGAGGACGGCTGCAGCTACGCTCGATGCACTGTTCGAGCTGGCCGCACGGCAGACGAACCTGTGGATCAAACTGTCCGCGCCCTACCTGCTCAGCGATTGCTCCCCGGCAGCCCTGGAGCACTACCGGGCGTTTACCGAACACGGCCTGGCAGTGATGCCGGAACGCCTGCTGTGGGCGACCGACTGGCCCCATCCGGCACTGCGCGAGCGCCACCCCGATACAACGCGCCGGCTGCACGAACGGCTGTGCGACTGGGTAACGGACGCCCGCCAACGCCAGCGGATCGAGGTCAGCAATCCGGCCCGGCTCTACGGTTTCTGAAGGAGACACGCGCATGCCCCGCATTCTTCTCACCTACCCGCCTTCGGCGCGGGCAACCTGGTACGGCGATAGCGCGCTGAACGAACTGGCCCAGCTCGGCGAACTGGTGCTGCGCCAGCAAGAGCCGGACTTGAGCGAAGACGACCTGCTCGACCTGGCGCGCGGTTGCGAGCTGATCATCTCGGACAAGCCGACGGCGGGAACCGAACGGCTGTTCCGCGAAAACCACACGTTGGTCGCCTTCCTGCGCTGCGCCATGGACATCAAGAGCATCGATATCGCCGCCGCCTCGCGCCATGGCGTACTGGTGACCCAGGCCGGGCCGAGCTTCGTACACGCCGTCAGCGAACTGATCGTGGCCCAGATGATCAACCTGAGCCGCGAGCTGCCCCACTACTTCGCCGACTACCGGCGCAGGCGCACCCCGGCGCAGCGCATGGGTCGACAGCTTGCCGGCATGACGGCAGGCATCATCGGCTTCGGCAACATCGCCGCCACCCTGACCCCCGTCCTGCAGGCCCTGGGCCTGCGCGTGCTGACCCATGACCCCTACCTGGTCGACACGCCGCCCGGCGTCGAGCGCGTCGACCTCGAGACCCTGCTCGGCGAAGCGGATCAGGTGATTTGCCTGGCCCGCTACAGCCAGGAGACGGACAACATGGCCAACGGCGCCTTCTTCTCGAAGATGAAGCCGGGCTCGTTCTTCATCAATGCCTCCCGGGGCGGCCTGGTGGACGAGGAGGCACTGGCCAGCTGCCTGGCCGATGGCCACCTGGCAGGGGCCGCCATCGACGTCGGACGCGGCTACGATGATCAGCCGACCGCCACGCTGGCCTATCGCGCCGAGGTACTCGCCACTCCTCATATCGGCGGCATGGTGCCGGAAGCCATCGCCTGCCAGGCTCGCCAAACCGTGCAGCAGGCACGCCTGATCCTGGCCGGGGAAATCCCGGAAGGCGCGGTCAATCCGCACCACGCGCGGCGGCTGGCCCGTCGAGCCCGCTCGTAAGCGTCGAGCGTCGTGCAAGGCGCCAGGAGGTGAATGCGGCCAGCCACACGCTGTTGTCGGACAACGTAGCCTTTAGATTTCAGCGTATTTCCGCTGCCGTCGAGCGCCACGAAACCTGAGGGTTCGCCCTTCTATCCCGTGTGGTTCAGCCGATTGAACCGCGATGACGAGGGGATATGGCCGATTTCCCGGCGCATTGACAAGGAATCGGGAGATGTCGATAATTTGCCCAAGTCATACGACAACAGATGACCATCTCTCAATAATAACAACCAGAGAATCAGCCCAGCCATGACGACGACTTCCCACGCCCAACCACCCTTCCATCGCCTGCTGCTCACCGGTGCGGCAGGCGGACTGGGCAAGGTACTGCGCGAACGCCTGCAGCCCCTGGCCACGATTCTTCGCATCTCGGACATCGCCGACATGGCGCCCGCCACCAGCGACGCTCTCGAAGTGCGGGTCTGCGACCTGGCCGACAAGCAGGCCGTGCACCAGCTCGTCGCGGGCGTGGACGCCATCGTGCATTTCGGTGGCGTCTCGGTGGAGCGCCCTTTCGAGGAAATCCTCGGCGCCAACATCTGCGGCGTGTTCCACATCTACGAAGCGGCGCGTCGACATGGCGTCAGGCGCATCGTCTTCGCCAGTTCCAACCATGTCATCGGCTTCTACAAGCAGAGCGAAACCCTCGACGCGCAGGCCGGACGCCGCCCGGACAGCTACTACGGCCTGTCCAAGTCCTACGGCGAAGACATGGCCAGCTTCTACTTCGACCGCTACGGCATCGAGACGGTCAGCATCCGTATCGGCTCCTCGTTCCCCGAGCCGCAGAATCGCCGCATGATGAGCACCTGGCTGAGCTTCGATGACCTGACCCAGCTCATCGAGCGCTCCCTGACCACGCCGAACGTGGGCCACACCGTGGTCTACGGCGCCTCGGCGAACAAGGAACTGTGGTGGGACAACCACCTGGCAGCGCACCTGGGCTTCCAGCCGAAGGACAGCTCCGAAGTGTTCCGCGACAAGATCGAAGCGCAGCCGCTGCCGGCCGCCGACGATCCGGCAGCGATCTACCAGGGAGGCGCCTTCGTCGCTTGCGGCCCGTTCGGCGACGACTGAGCCGACGCGACGCGCACGCCCGACAAGAACAACAACGTAGAACGGATATGCCATGCACGCCGAACTGATTCTCGACGCACGCAACGCCACGGGCGAAAGCCCGGTGTGGAGTGCCCAGGAACAGGCCCTGTACTGGGTCGATATCCCGGCCCGGCGCCTGCACCGCTGGAGCCTGGCCGACGCCAGCGCACAGAGCTGGGAAGCCGATGAAATGCTCGCCTGCATCGCCCGCACGGCCGACGGTCGCTGGATCGCCGGCATGCAGAGTGGCCTGTTCCGACTCACGGCCGGCAGCGACGGCAGGCTGGCCGGCGAACGCCTGGTCGGCGTGGCCCATGCGCGCGACAACATGCGTTTCAACGACGGCCGCTGTGATCGTCAGGGCCGCTTCTGGGCGGGCAGCATGCTGATGGACATGGCCGCGGGGGCCAACGTCGGCGCCATGTACCGTTACAGCGGCGCGGGTCAGAGCACTCTGCCGGCGCTGCTGGATGACTTCATCGTGCCCAATGGCCTGGCCTTCAGCCCCGATGGCCGCACCCTGTATCTCTCCGACTCGCACCCCTCGGTACAGGCCATCTGGGCTTTCGATTACGACATCGACAGCGGCATGCCGCACAACCGCCGCCTGTTCGTCGACATGAACGATTACCCGGGCCGCCCGGATGGCGCCGCCGTGGACGCCGATGGCTGTTACTGGATCTGCGCCAATGACGCCGGCCTGATCCATCGCTTCACCCCCGCCGGCCGCCTCGATCGCTCCCTCGCCGTACCGGTGAAGAAACCGACCATGTGCGCCTTCGGCGGGCGCAACCTCGACACCCTGTTCGTCACCTCGATTCGTCCTGGCGGCGATGTGCACGACCAGCCCCTGGCCGGTGGCGTGTTCGCCCTGCAGAGCGGCGTCACCGGCCTGGAGGAAACGCCTTTCGCTTTCTGACCCCACCCGGAGACCGGCCTGATCGGCCATCGCTCCGGTTTCTTGCAACGCTGCACGCACTTACAACAACAAGATGGAGATTCACCATGAATTTCAAACGCAAGTTGCTCATCGCCGCGCTTCCCGTGGCGTTCTGCCTGGCGGGCCTGGCCCAGGCCGCCACCACCCTGAAGATCGCGGAAATCCACCCGGCGGGCTACCCGACCGTGGTCGCCATGGAAAACCTCGGCAAGAAACTCGAGGAGGCCACCAACGGCGAAATCACCTACCGCATGTTCTCCGGCGGCGTACTGGGTTCGGAGAAGGAAGTGATCGAGCAGACCCAGATCGGCGCCGTGCAACTGACCCGCGTCAGCCTCGGCTCGGTGGGCCCGGTGGTGCCGGACACCAACGTGTTCAACATGCCGTTCGTGTTCCGCGACGTCGAGCACATGCGCAAGGTCATCGACGGCGAAATCGGCCAGGAGATCCTCGACAAGATCACCGACTCCGAATTCAACATGGTCGGCCTGGCCTGGATGGACGGCGGCAGCCGCAGCATCTACACCAAGAAACCGGTACGCAGGATCGAAGACCTCAAGGGCATGAAGATCCGCGTGATGGGCAACCCGCTGTTCATCGATACCCTCAACGCCATGGGCGCCAACGGCATCGCCATGGATACCGGCGAGATCTTCAGCGCCCTGCAGACCGGCGTGGTCGACGGCGCCGAGAACAACCCGCCGACCCTGCTCGAGCACAACCATTATCAATCCGCCAAGTACTACACCCAGACCCATCACCTGATCCTGCCGGAACCGCTGATGATGTCCAAGACCACCTGGGAACAACTGACGCCCGAACAGCAGGAGCTGGTGAAGAAGTTCGCCAAGGAAGCACAACTCGAAGAGCGCCAGTTGTGGGACGAGAAGAGCGCCGCCAGCGTCGAGAAGCTGAAGGCCGCGGGGGTGGAGTTCATCGAGGTCGACACCAAGCCCTTCTATGACGCCACCGCTCCGGTTCGCGAGAAGTACGGCGCGCCTTACGCCGAGCTGATCCAGCGCATCGAAGCCGTCAAGTAATCCGATCACTCCGACGAATGCCGTGGCGGCGCGTCCCGCGCCGTCACGCTGTGGTGAAGTCTATGAAGAACATCTTCTTGCGTGCCTCCGACGCTCTGTACATGACCTGTATCTGGATAGCCGGGCTGTCCATCGTGGTCATGGCCCTGATCATCCCCTGGGGCATCTTCGCCCGCTACGTACTCGGCAGTGGCTCCGGCTGGCCCGAGCCGGTGGCCATTCTGCTGATGACCCTGTTCACCTTCGTCGGCGCCGCGGCCAGTTACCGCGCAGGCGCGCACATGGCCGTGACCTCCCTGACCGATCGCCTGCCCAAGGCCTGGCACGGCGCGATCACCCTGCTGGTGGAACTGCTCATGGCCGCCGTCTGCCTGTTCATGCTCATCTGGGGCGTCAAGCTGTGCATGGCCACCTGGAACCAGTACCTCAGCACGCTGACCTCGCTGCGTGTAGGCCTCGCCTACTCCCCCATTCCCATCGGTGGCTTCGTGACCCTGATCTTTATCCTCGAAAGGCTGCTGTTCGGCGATCAGAGCCATCGCCGGGTGACCAACTACGAACAGACCGAAGACAGCAAGGAGGCCGTGTAAATGGACGCGCTCATCCTGCTTGGCAGCTTCGTACTGCTGATTCTGCTGCGCATGCCGGTAGCCTATGCCCTGGGCCTCGCCGCGCTGATCGGCGCCTGGTGGATCGACATGCCCTTGCACGCGGTGATGATTTCCGTCACCGGCGGCGTCAGCAAGTTCTCCCTGCTGGCCATTCCGTTCTTCGTGCTCGCCGGCGCGATCATGGCCGAGGGCGGCATGTCCCGCCGCCTGGTGGCCTTCGCCGGGGTGCTGGTGGGCTTCGTGCGCGGCGGCCTGTCGCTGGTCAACATCATGGCCTCGACCTTCTTCGGCGCCATCTCCGGCTCGTCCCTGGCCGACACCGCCTCGGTGGGCTCGGTGCTGATCCCGGAAATGGAAAAGAACGGCTATCCGCGCGAGTATTCCACCGCCGTCACGGTCAGTGGCTCGGTACAGGCGCTGCTGACCCCGCCGAGCCACAACTCGGTGATCTACTCGCTGGCCGCCGGCGGCACCGTGTCCATCGCCTCGCTGTTCATCGCCGGCATCGGCCCGGGGCTGTTGCTCAGCGCCGTGATGATGGGCATGTGCATGTACTTCGCGAAGAAGCGCAACTATCCCAAGGGCGAGGTCATCCCGCTCAGGCAAGCGCTGAAGATCTGCGTGGACGCCATCTGGGGCCTGTTCACCATGGTGATCATCCTCGGCGGCATCATCTCCGGCGTCTTCACCGCCACCGAATCGGCGGCCATCGCGGTGCTGTGGGCGTTCTTCGTCACCATGTTCATCTACCGCGACTACAAGTGGCGCGACCTGCCCAAGCTGATGCACCGCACGGTGCGCACCATCTCCATCGTGATGATCCTGATCGCCTTCGCCGCCAGCTTCGGCTACATCATGACCCTGATGCAGATTCCGTCGAAGATCACCACCGCGTTCATGACCATCTCGGACAATCGCTACGTGATCCTGATGTGCGTCAACTTCATGCTGCTGGCCCTGGGCACGGTGATGGACATGGCGCCGCTGATCCTGATCCTCACCCCCATCCTGCTGCCGGTGGTCACCTCCATCGGAGTCGACCCGGTGCACTTCGGCATGATCATGCTGGTCAACCTGGGCATCGGCCTGATCACGCCACCGGTGGGCGCGGTGCTGTTCGTCGGCGCGGCGATCGGCAAGGTGACCATCGAAGCCACCGTCAAGGCGCTGCTGCCGTTCTACGTCGCCCTGTTCATGGTGCTGATGGCCGTGACCTACATCCCGGCGATCTCGCTCTGGCTGCCCAGCGTCGTCCTCTGATACGGCTACACCCGCGGCGGGTCGCGTGCACAACGCGACCCGCCGTTTTTTTAGCGCGACCAGAACGGCCACCTGACCGTCGGCCTCGCGCACGGCTCAACAATACGGAAATTGCCGCCATGTCTTCGCCTGCCCTGTTCCCCCGCCATATCGCCGTGCTGCTGCTCGCCCTGCTGGCCTGCTCCTTCGCCGGCAACCATATCGCCGCGCGCATCGCCTTCGACAACGACACCGGCCTGCTGCTGGCCATCCTCTGCCGCTCGGGCGTGACCATGCTGGTACTGCTGGGTATCGTGCTGTGGCAGCGCCAGCCGCTGCGGATGCCCAGCGGTGGCTGGCGCTGGCAACTGCTGCTGGGCCTGCTCATCGCCACCCAGAGCATCTGCCTGTACTCGGCGGTGGCACGCATTCCCGTGGCCCTGGCATTGCTGATCGGCAACACCTTCCCGATCATCCTCGCCCTGCTGACCTGGGCCCTGGGCGGCTCGGCGCCATCCCGGCGCACGCTGATGCTGATGGGGCTGATTCTGCTCGGCCTGGTGTTCGCCCTCGACCTGCCGGCACGCCTGGGATCGAGCGAAGCCGCCGGCCCGCAGTGGCTGATCGGCGTGAGCGTGTCGCTGCTCGCCGCCTGCGTGTTCGCCTGCGCCCTGTGGATCACCGATCACAAACTGTCGAACCTGCGCGGTTCGGTGCGCAGCATGCTGACCCTGATGATCGTCTTCGCCAGCATGGCCATCGCCGGCAGCGCCGACCTGATCCCCGGCGGCATGAACCCGCCGGGCAACGACAGCGGCTGGCTGGCCCTGGGCGCGCTGGTGCTGCTCTATGGCGTCGCCTTCTGCCTGCTGTTCGTCACGCTGCCGCGCCTGAACATGGCCAGGAACGCCCCGGTGATGAACATGGAGCCCATCGCCACGCTGCTGTTCGGCTGGCTGCTGCTGGATCAGCTACTCAGCGGCATGCAGATGCTCGGCGGCGCCATCGTGCTCGCCGGCATCGTCTTGCTGACCTATCGCAAGGACGCCTGAGAACCCGCCCAATGGCTGCTGCACGTCGGCTCTTCGGCATCAGAGGTTCGCCACCTCGGCTCACACTGCCTTGGTGTTGAGAAGCCGCACGCCCAGGCCAATGAAAACGGCCCCGCTGATGCGCTTCAATATCGCCGCCCAGTGGGCGGCGTTGAGGCGCTTGCTGAATCGGTAGGCGGTGTAACAGTAGAGCGAATGGACGGTGACCACGATAGCCGCGATGGTGAGGTACATCACCAGAAACTGCCCTGCAATGGGTCGGCCATGATCGAGGAACTGCGGTAAGAAAGCGCAAAGAAAGATCAACGTCTTGGGGTTGCTCGCCGAGACCAGAAACGCCTCCGCGCCAATCCTCCATTTCGCGCTCGGCGGAAACGCCGGCACCTCGCCCGTTGCCCCGGTGGCTGGGGCACGGAAGAACAGTTGGCACACGCCGAGGTATATCAGATAACCGGCACCAGCGATCTTCAAGGCCAGAAAGGCCGAGGGCACGGCAATGAGGATAGCGCCCACGCCCAAGGCGACCCCGCTGATCACCAGCAGTTGCGCGACAAGGTTGCCGACGAAGGTCAGCCCCATGGCATATGGCCCGTAACGCAAGGCGTTACGCACGATCAGCAGCACGTTCGGCCCGGGTGTCAACGTGGTGGCGAGGTATGCCAGGGAAAAGGTCAACCAGAGGTACAACTCCATGATGGCGATTCTCGTTGTAATGAAGAGCCTGGCCCGCAAGATCGTAAACAGAGTCCAAGGGGCCCCCTTGGTCTGGAAGGCTCAGGCTTGCTGGGCGACCACTTCCGCCGCTTCGTGGGCCTGACGCAGCCGCTCGCGGCTGTTGGTCAGGTGCAGGCGCATGGCGGCACGGGCGGCATCGGAATCCTGGCGGGCGATGGCTTCGAAGATCTGCTCGTGCTCGCGCTCCAGGCGCGCCATGTAATGGGCATGGTCGTCATGGGCGATGCGCGCCGAGTTCAAGCGTGTGCGCGGAATGATGCTGGTGCCCAGGTGGCTCATGATATCGGTGAAATAGCGATTGCCGGTCGCCTCGGCAATCTGCAGGTGGAACTGGAAGTCGGACACCACCGCATCACGCTCATGCGCCGCGCTGTCGCTCAGCGCATCCAGCGCCTGGCGCATCGCCGCCAGCTGCTCGGGGCTGCGCCGCTGGGCGGCCAGACCGGCCGATTCCACTTCCAGGCTGATACGCAACTCGAGCACCGCGAGCACTTCACGCAAGGTGACGATGGTCGCCGGGTCGATACGAAAACCGCTGGGGCTCGGCGTGTCCAGCACGAAGGTGCCGATGCCGTGCCGGGTCTCCACCAGCCCGGAAGCCTGCAGCCGCGACAACGCCTCGCGCACCACGGTGCGGCTGACACCCTGCTCTTCCATGATCGCCGATTCGGTCGGCAGCTTCTCACCACGCTTGATCACGCCATCGCGAATGCGCTGGGAAAGCTCCGTCACCAGCTCCTGAGCGAGGCTGCGATGCTTGCGGCGCACACGTGGCGGGGGGGTCTGATTATCCATATCGGCAGGTCTTATCGGCTGGCGGCTAAGGCGCCATCATATATCAGGCGGTTGTACGATGACACGCATCTTCAGCTGCAAGCTGCAAGCTGCAAGCATTGGACACAGAGTGAGTCCGGAAAAAAATCTATAAGGCGATGTACGCAATGAACGATCGATCGCACAAGGTACTGCCCATGCCCGTCACCACCCTGCAACTGGAAGACCGTCTGACGCACCTCACCCTGGCTCCCGGAATCGGCGGCAGCATCGTCAACTGGACAGTCAAGGCCAGCGGCCAACCCTTGCTGCGCCACAGCGACCAGGCCGCCCTGCTGGCGGGAACGCCGCGGCGGCTGGGCTGCTACCCCCTGGCGCCCTGGTCGAACCGCATCGCCAAGGGTGGCTTCGACACGCCGCACGGCTGGCTCGCCCTGGAAGCCAATGCCGACAACTCGCCCCTGCCGATCCATGGCAGCGCCTGGCAACAGGCCTGGCAGGTGGTCGAACACTCGGCGCACGAAGCCCTGTTGCGCCTGGACAGCCAGGTTCCTTTCGCCTACCAGGCCGAACAACGTGTGCATCTGCACGACGGTCGCCTGCATATCCAGTTGCGCGTCACCCACAAGGCCGAGTCGGCGAACTGGCACGGCCTGGGTCTGCACCCCTATTTTCCGCGCACGCCCCATACGCGCCTGCAGGCCCATGCCGAGGCCGTCTGGCACTGCGACGACGATCGCCTGCCCACCCACTTGAGCGAACTGCCGGAACACTGGGACTTGCGCCAGACACGCGCCCTGCCGGACGTCGCCACCGACAACGCCTTCAGCGGTTGGGACGGGCGCGCCAGTATCGTCCAGGCCGACGCCGGCTACCGCCTGGACATCGAGGCCAGCGGCTGCGACTTCTACCTGCTGTTCTGCCCTAAGGACATGGCATTTTTCTGTTTCGAACCGGTCAGCCACCCGGTCAACGCCCACCACCTGCCAGGGAGACCCGGGCTCGAGCTGCTGCACAAGGATCAGAGCCTGCAACTCGACTTCAGCCTGCGGTACAGCGCCTTGACTTGAGCGCCGATAAAGAATGCTGCACTCATTGGACTTTCGCTGAACTTTGGCGATAATCAGACGCCCTCCCGCAAAGTTAGCGAAATAACTTCCAGGATATTTCCGGAACTTGGCGGGGCTGGACGCTTCAAACGCAAGTGGCGACCGTAGCAGTAAGACCGCCCGGTCTTACGTTGTCGCCCTCTCCATATAGAAACCATGGGTAATAACGTGACGAAAGACGAACTGCGCGCCGAACTCGAGCGCCAGGCGCAGCGTTACAAGGATGTATACGGCGGTGAAGTCATCACCTACGCCGCTCAACCGGATCCGGAACGCAAGCCGTGGCGCAAGAAAGCCAGCCTGCTCGACCAGGCATTCGAAAAAGAAATCGAGAAGATCGAAAAAGATCTGTCCGCCAAGACCGACAACGCCAGCCTTTAGCGCTACCGGGCAACCACAGGCCCGGTATTGCCTAACGCCGCTTGCTGCCCGACAGCGAACCCAGGAGGCCACGAACCAGTTGCCGACCCAGTTGGTTGGCGACCTGGCGCACCGCGGTCTTCATGGCCTGACTGGCGAGCCCGCCAAGAAACTCGCCGGCCGTACCAGCGCTACCCGTCCGCTCCTTGCCCGCCTTGCCGGCCGTGGTCTGCTCGACCGCCTCGGCGCTGGCCCTGGCTGCCCGGGCGGTGAGAATCTCGTAGGCCGACTCCCGGTCGAAGGGCTTGTCGTAACGGCCGGCCAAGGGTGACTGGCGCACCAGTGCGGAGCGCTCGTCCTCGCTCAGCGGGCCGATACGCGACTGCGGCGGCGCGATGGCCACCCGCTGCACCATCGCCGGGGTTCCCTTGTCCTCCAGGGTTCCCACCAGCGCTTCACCGATGCCGAGTTCGGTCAGTACCGCCAGGCTGCTGAAAGCCGGGTTGGGGCGGAAACCGTCCGCGACGGCACGCAAGGCTTTCTGCTCCCTGGCCGTGAAGGCGCGCAAGCCGTGCTGAATGCGCAGACCGAGTTGAGCCAGTACGTCGTCCGGCAGATCCCCCGGCGACTGGGTGACGAAATACACCCCGACGCCCTTGGAGCGAATCAGCCGCACCACCTGCTCCAGGCGCTCTTGCAGGGCCTTCGGCGTATCGGCGAACAACAGGTGCGCCTCGTCGAAGAACAGCGCCAGCAGCGGCTTGTCGGCATCCCCCCGCTCCGGCAGTTGTTCGAACAGTTCGGCCAGCAACCAGAGCAGGAACGTCGCATAGACCTTGGGCGCCTCGTGCACCAGGCGGCTGGCATCGAGCAGGTGGATACGGCCACGCCCGTCGCGATCCGGGTGCAGGATGTCCTCCAGTTGCAGCGCCGGCTCGCCGAACAGGGCTTCGGCGCCTTGCTGCTCGAGGCCCGCCAGACGCCGCAACAGCGCTTGCGCCGAGGTATTGGTGAACAGCGCGCTGTCCGCACCGAGCACCTGCGGATGATCCTTGAGGTGGCTCAGCAGCGCCTTGAGATCCTTCAGGTCGAGCAGCAGCAGGCCTTCGCGGTCGGCGACCTTGAACGCCGCATAGAGCGCCGCCTGCTGGCTGTCGGTCAGCTCCAGCAAGGCGCCGAGCAGCAGGGGACCCATCTCGCTCAGGGTGGTGCGCAGCGGGTGCCCGCTCTGCCCGTGCACATCCCACAGCGTCAGCGGATAGGCCTGCGGCCGGTGTTCCAGCCAGGGCATGCTGGCGATGCGCTCGGCGATCTTGCCCTGGGGGGCGCCCAGCGCCCCCAGGCCGCACAGATCGCCCTTGACGTCGGCGGCGAATACCGCCACGCCGGCATCGCTGAAGGTCTCGATCAGGCGCTGCAGGGTCACCGTCTTGCCGGTGCCGGTCGCCCCGGCGATCAGGCCATGGCGGTTGGCCAGGCGTAACGACTGGCCAATGGGCTGGCCATCGCTGCCGGCCCCCAAAATGAACTGCGGCGTCGAAGACATACTGTGACTCCCTGAAGTTAAGCTTTACCGCCCTGATGCCGATACAGGCGCCAGACCATGGACGAATGACCCTCGCCCCCTCCGTGCAGCATCCACAGGGCGGCCACTCAGGCCCTGGTGCGCACGACAAGACTGATTCCAGATAACTCCGGACGCAAGACACCATGATGAGAAACCTGCAGTTCAGCCATAAAATCCTGCTGGCCGCGACCCTGGTCGTCACGCTCGCCTTCGCCCTGTTCAGCCTGTACAACGACACCCGGCAGCGTACCAGCATCCACCAGGGCCTCCAGGCCAACCTGAGCCAGGCCAGCACGGCGGCGGCCGGCAACATCGAGAGCTGGCTGTCGGGGCGCGTCCTGCTGATCGAGAGCATGGCGCAGAACCTGGAGCTGGCCATCGAGCGTGGCGACCTGCAGGAGGTCATCGCCAGGCCGGTATACAAAAGCGCGTTCCTCTCCACCTACGTCGGCCTGCAGAGCGATGGCCGCTTCCTCGCCAGCCCGCCCGCGCAGATGGCGGCCGGATACGATCCGCGCACGCGTCCCTGGTACCAGGATACCGCGCGCAGCAATCGCAGCATCCTCACGCCGCCCTATGTCGACCAGATCACCAACACCCTGGTGATCTCGCCCATCGCCCCCGTGCGTGGCGCCGACGGCAAGCCCTTCGGCATCGCCGGTGGCGATGTGAGCCTGGATACCCTGGTCAGGATCATCAACGCCATCGACCTCGGCGATCTCGGCTATGCCTTCCTGGTCAGCAAGGATGGCACCGTGCTGGTTCACCCCGAGGGCGAGCTGGTGATGAAGAACCTGCGCGAACTGTATCCCGACACGAGCATCGGCCTCGACAGCCAGCTCACCGAGGTCGACCAGGCTGGCCAGGCGCGCCTGCTGACCTTCGCCCCGGTCAAAGGCCTGCCCGACGTCGAATGGTTCGTCGGCCTGTCCGTCGACAAGGGGCTGGCCTATGCGGCCCTGGATGAATTCCGCCTGTCGGCGGCCGTCGCCACGCTGATCGCCGTGGCGCTGATCATCGCCCTGCTCGGCCTGCTGATCCGCGTGTTGATGCAGCCGCTGAACACCATGGGCAAGGCCATGGAGGACATCGCCCAGGGCGAAGGCGACCTGACCAAACGCCTGACCATCCACTCCAACGACGAGTTCGGCGCCCTGGCCCGTTCGTTCAACCACTTCGTCGAGCGTATCCACGGCTCCATCCGCGAGGTGTCCTCGGCGACGGCCCAGGTCAACGAGGTGGCCCGGCTGGTGCTCAATGCCTCCAACTCGTCCATGAGCAACTCCGACGAGCAGAGCAGCCGCACCAACAGCGTGGCAGCGGCGATCAACGAGCTCGGCGCCGCCGCCCAGGAAATCGCCCGCAACGCCGCCGACGCGTCGAGCCAGGCCTCCGACGCCCGCCATCAGGCCGAGGACGGCGGCAGGGTGGTGCAACAGGCGATCCAGTCCATGAGCGAGCTGTCGGGCAAGGTCAGCGATGCCTGCGCCAAGATCGAGATGCTCAACGGCAAGACGGCGGATATCGGCCAGATCCTCGAGGTGATCAAGAGCATTTCCCAGCAGACCAACCTGCTCGCCCTGAACGCCGCCATCGAGGCCGCACGCGCGGGCGAAGCCGGCCGCGGCTTCGCCGTGGTGGCCGACGAGGTGCGCAACCTGGCCCACCGCACCCAGGAGTCGGCGCAGGAAATCGAGAAGATGATCGAGGAACTGCAGGTCGGCTCTCGCGAGTCGGTCACCAGCATGACCGAAAGCCAGCGCTACAGCGAACAGAGCGTGGCAGTCGCCAACCAGGCCGGCGAACGCCTGGGCAGCGTCACCACGAGAATCGGCGAGATCGACGGCATGAACCAGTCGGTGGCCACCGCCACCGAGGAACAGACCTCGGTGATCGAGGCCCTGAATATGGATATCACCGAAATCAACACCCTCAACCAGGAAGGCGTGGAAAACCTGCAGGCGACCCTGCACGCCTGCGCCGATCTGGAACGGCAGGCCGCGCGCCTGAAACAGCTGGTCGACAGCTTCCGCATCTGACAGGAAAGAAGCCTGCGGGGGCTATTTCTCCCCCGCGGGTTCCTGCTCGCGCTGCAGGCGCTGCCACAGCTCGGCGGCCTCGGCGAAGTCGGCGCCATCCTCCTCGGTCAGGGCCTCGGGGTCGTAGCGGCGCACGCAGCCTTCTCCGAGCGTCGCCGGCGGCTGCGCGGCGGCGCGGTCGCGGGGGGCGTCACTCATGGCCGCGCGAACGGTGGCCCTGCTCATGCTGGGCGAATTCCTTCACCGCGCGCAGCACATCGTGGCGGCTGATCTGGCCGATCAGCTTGCCGCCCTCCACCACCGGGATGCGCCGACGCCGCCCCTGCAGAAAGCGCTCGGAAATATCGATGATGTCCGCCTCGGGAGAGGTCGTCTCGACCTGGGTGGTCATGTAGGAGCTGATGTCCCCACCGATCGACTCGTAGTAGGCACCCGAGAGAATGCCGCGCAGGCAGTCGCCTTCCGACAGCAGACCGATCAGGCGGCCCTGGGCATCGACCACCGGGGCCCCGGAAATACGGTGCTCCAGCAAGCGGTCGATGGCGGTGAACAGGTCGGTATCGGCACGAAAAGTCACCAGGTGACGGGTCATGTAATCGCGCACCTTGACGGACTTGAGCATGAACATGAACTCCTAATGCGAACGGTCGGACGGATCAATCGAATACGACGGTCTTGTTGTTGTGCACCAATACCCGGTCTTCCAAGTGATAGCGCAGTCCGCGGGAAAGCACCATCTTTTCCACATCCTTGCCCAGACGCACCATCTCCTCGATGCTTTCGCGGTGGCTGACACGCACCACGTCCTGCTCGATGATCGGGCCGGCATCCAGCTCCTCGGTAACATAATGCGAGGTGGCGCCGATCAACTTGACGCCGCGCAATGAAGCCTGATGATAGGGCTTGGCGCCGACGAAGGACGGCAGGAAGCTGTGGTGGATGTTGATCACCCGCTGGGCATAGTCCTGGCACAGCTTGGGCGGCAGGATCTGCATGTAACGCGCCAGCACGATCACATCGGCCCGGTGCTCCTCGACCAGACGCGAGACCTCGTCGAAGGCCGGTTGCTTGTTCTGCGCGTCGACCGGCACGTGGATGAACGGGATACCGTGCCATTCGACCATGCTGCGCAGGTCGTCGTGGTTGGAGATGACGCAGGGAATCTCGCAGTCCAGCTCGTTGCTGTGCCAGCGGTGCAGCAGATCCGCCAGACAGTGCGACTCGCGACTGGCCATCAGCACCACGCGTTTCTTCTGCGCCGAATCGGTGACTCGCCACTCCATGGAGAACTCGCGGGCGATCGGCGAAAACGCCTGCCTGAAGCCATCGAGATCGAAAGGCAGCGAGTCGGCGCGAATCTCGTGGCGCATGAAGAACCAGCCGCTCTGCGTGTCCGAGTGATGGCTCGCCTCGGTGATCCAGCCGTTGTAGGTCGCCAGAAA
This sequence comes from Phytopseudomonas dryadis, assembly GCF_004327355.1. Classification (GTDB taxonomy): domain Bacteria; phylum Pseudomonadota; class Gammaproteobacteria; order Pseudomonadales; family Pseudomonadaceae; genus Aquipseudomonas; species Aquipseudomonas dryadis. The sequence goes on along the minus strand of NZ_QJUM01000035.1, from coordinate 21,397 downwards.
GTTACTGACCTTGGCCACGATACCGACGCGGTCCGGGCAGGCGATGACCAGCCGAAAAGTGCGCATGAGCAACTCCAGGAAATGAGCAAAGTCGCGCATTTTAGCCACACCAAGAAAAAACTGCAGTATTCCTGTGGCAATTGGCCGGGGCCGCGGCTCGTCGCGCATGTTCGCCGTCCCGCCGCAACGCCGAGGGCCGTGGCGGGTTTAATAAGTGTCGCTATTACAGCCGCCAATAAATCCGTTGTTCGGGCGCGGCGGTGCACGCTTATTTGGTTTAACTGTGCCAATTCCTTACAAACTGGTTTACTTGTAATTAGTGCCTGTCTACTATTAGCGACACTTGGCCACTCCCCTGAACAGAATTAAGGTAAGCCCATGTCCCTGATCAATGAATACCGTGCCACCGAAGAAGCCATCAAAGAGCTGCAAGAGCGTCTGAAGAACCTGTCGCAAGACGATAAACTGAAAAAAGAACTGGAATTCGAAGGCAAGCTGCGCACCCTGATGGGCGAATACCAGAAGTCGCTGCGCGACATCATCGCGCTGCTCGATCCGGAAGCCAAAGTTGGCAAGGCGCCGCGCAATGCCAAGGCCGCCACCAGCACCAAACGCGCACGCAAAGTTAAGCAGTACAAAAACCCGAACACCGGCGAAGTGATCGAAACCAAAGGCGGCAACCACAAGACGCTGAAAGAGTGGAAAGCCAAGTGGGGCGCCGACACCGTCGAAGGCTGGGCCACCCTGCTGGGTTGATCCATCGCTCAGGGATATGAGTCCACAAGAACGCCAGCATCGCTGGCGTTTTTTTATGGCCAGCCATCCCGGGCGGCCACCCGGCGGGCCATCGCGGCGCGAGGTTAAAATACGTCTTCCGGAAACTTCTCATGGCGGAGGCTTCACGGTTGAAAAACCGCGCGGCGAAAGCGAACCGCGTCACACCCCGTGCGAATACCCCTGATACGCAAGTGCCTTTTTCAACGCGGCGAACAGCACACCGATATAATCGCGCCGCGTTTACAGCGCATAACGCTGACGCAACTGCCGGGCATACTCGCGCCACTCTTCCAGCCCCTTTCTCTGGCGCTCCGTCGCCACCGGCAACGCGTCGTTCAGCGCCGCCTCGAAACTTGCCAGCGTATTCGGCGCGCCGTGTTCGGGCCGGGTCAGGCGCTGCCGGCAGAAATCCCGCCAGCGCTGTTGTTCATCCGCATTCAATGTCGCGGGAAAGTTTCGCGCCCGATAACGGAACAACAGTTCGGGCAGGATAATCCTCGAACGGCCAGGTGTCCCTGATAGCTGCAGCGGATCGGCATTACGCACACGTTCGCACAGGCGCCGGTCGCGATCACGATGCGCTTGTGGCGTACCACCTCCACCATTAATATTACGAAACAGTCTTACTCACACTCGCCAAGGATGAATCATGGGCGACGCCAGCTCTACGAACCCCTATGCCGTTCCCGGCAGCGAATTGCAGGAAGCGCCCAACAACGATCAGGCGCCGAGCATCGAGCAAGCCCTGAGCCGTGGCTACGATTTCAGCATCGGCGCGCTGATCAGCGAAGCCTGGCAATTGACCAAGGGCACCAAAGGCGTGATCTTCGCCGGACTTCTGGTTTTCAACCTAGCCTTTGTCCTCGCCTCGTTCCCCATCAACGTCATCTTCGACATATTCGATGGCCTGGGTGAAGGCCTGATATTGATCCTCCTTTCCCTGGTCGTGACCATCGCGCTCACCTTGGCCGTGTGCTATCCGATTCTCACCGGGTTGGGCATGATCGGCATTCGCCGCGCGGCCGGGCAGCCCGTCAGCGTCAACGATATCTTCAGCTGTTTCAGCCGTACCGTGCCGTTGCTTATCACCGGTGTTCTGATGGTGGTACTTATCTATGTCGGTTTCCTGCTGTTTATCCTGCCGGGCATCTACTTTTCCGTTGCCTACATGCTGGCGGCCCCGCTGGTGGTCGAGCGTGGTCTGTCGCCCTGGCAAGCCATGGAAGCGTCACGCAAGGCCATCACTCAGCACTGGTTCAAGGTATTCGGCCTGCTCCTGCTGCTCGGTCTGATCCTTGCCATCAGCGCCATCCCGCTGGGTATCGGTCTGATCTGGACCGTGCCACTGTTCGTCGTGGCCATGGGCGTGCTGTATCGCACCCTCTTCGGCGTACTGCCGGTCGCACGCTAAGCGCCTCCTTACCTGGCCACGCTTCTCGCGGCCAGGTCGCTTCCTGCCTCGCTGCTGGCTAGCATCGGACTTCGCTCATATGACGTGACGATGCCGCCTGCCTCCTCTCACACGACAACAGCATCCGGTGCTGGATACGCACTATCAGGTGGAAACTCCGGAAGGCATCGACCTGCTGATCCGCGGCGATATTCTCGCGGTCGTCGACCTGACGCCAGGCATGTTCGTTCGGCCAACTCGGCATGGGCATCGCGACCATTGCGCCGTTCCTGGTGACCTGGTGTTGTATCGCGACCTGCCCGCTGCGCGAAGGCAAGCTGCGCACCCTGATGGGCGAATAGCAGAAGTCGCTACGCGACATTAAAATTTCTCCCGGGAACTCGCATGGCCTATGCACACGGCTAAAAGCAGCGCGGCGAACAGCGCGCCGATATAATTGCGCCGCGTTTACAGCGCATAACGCTGACGCAACTGCCGGGCATACTCGCGCCACTCTTCCAGCCCCTTTCTCTGGCGCTCCGTCGCCACCGGCAACGCGTCGTTCAGCGCCGCCTCGAAACTTGCCAGCGTATTCGGCGCGCCGTGTTCGGGCCGGGTCAGGCGCTGCCGGCAGAAATCCCGCCAGCGCTGTTGTTCATCCGCGTTCAATGTCGCGGGAAAGTTTCGCGCCCGATAACGGAACAACAGTTCGGGCAGGCGATGATCATCGAACGGCCAGGTGTCCCCAGCCAGTTGCAGCGGATCGGCATTGCGCACGCGCTCGCACAGGCGCCGGTCGCGATCGCCGATGAAACCGTCGTACAACTGCTGCTCCGGGTCCTCGGCCGAAGCGAACGCTTCGTCGCCATAGACCTGCGCCAGTTTGTCCTGCCACACGGCCTGGGCCTCGATCAGACGCTGGGCTCGCCCCAGGTACTCGGCCTTGTCCAGTTGCAGCCGCGCGCAATCCTCGGGACGTAACGCGTTCAGCGGCGCGACCACCGGACAACGATTGATGTGCAGCAGCTTCAGCGGCACCGGCGACTCGCCCTCAGGCAGCTCTTCGCGGCGGGTGTACAGACGGCGGCGCAGGCTCTCGGCGTCGTCCTCGAGCAGCGGCGCCGCGTCGAGATGCAGGTCACAGACGATCAGCGCGTTGCGATTGCGCGGGTGCCAGGCCAGCGGCAGGACCAGCCCCAGGTAGTGCCGCGCTCCGGCGAAACGTCCGGAGACATGCAGCATGGGCTGCAGCAGACGCACCTGGTCGAGCACCCGCTGCTTGCTGCGCAAGCGATAGAGGTAGTCATAGAGCTTCGGCTGGCGCTCACGCAGCAGGCGCGCCAGGGCGATGGTCGCGCGTACGTCGGACAGGGCGTCATGGGCCTGGCCGTGGTCGATGCCGTTGGCCGCGGTCAGGCGCTCGAGCTTGAGGCTCACGCGCCCGTCCTCCTGCGGCCATTCGATGCCCTCGGGGCGCAAGGCATAGGCGGTTCGCAGCAGATCGATCAGGTCCCAGCGGCTGTTGCCACCCTGCCATTCGCGCGCATAGGGATCGAAGAAATTGCGATAGAGGCTGTAGCGCGTCACCTCGTCGTCGAAGCGCAGGCTGTTGTAACCCACCCCGCAGGTGCCTGGCAGCGCCAGCTCGGCATGCACGCGGGTCATGAATTCGGCTTCGCCGAGCCCTTTGCTGGCCAGCAACTGCGGTTCGATACCGGTAATCATGCAGGCGGCCGGGTGCGGCAGGATGTCGTCGCTGGGCTGGCAATACAGGTTCAGCGGCTCGCCGATCTCGTTGAGCTGCTCGTCGGTACGGATACCGGCGACTTGCAGCGGGCGGTCACGGCGCGGGTCGATGCCGGTGGTTTCGTAGTCGTACCAGAACAGGCTGGAGGTCACGGTGGCTTCCTGTAGGCAAAGAATGCAGCAGTAGACAAAAGGACGCGGCAGTCTAGCATCGACGGCAAAACTTGACCGGCCGCACACCTGGGAATGCTCGTGGCATGAGCCCCTTGTTAGCTCCCGGCAGCGCCGCTAACATTGCGAAACAATCTTATCCACACTCAACCAAGGATGACTCATGAGTGACGCCATCTCGCAAAACCCCTACGCCATCCCCAACAGCGCCCTGCAGGATGCGCCAGGCACCGACCTGGTTCCGAGCATCGAACAGGCGCTGAGCCGCGGTTACGACTTCAGCATCGGCGAGCTGATCAGCGAAGCCTGGCAACTGACCAAGGGCACCAAAGGCATCATCATCGGCGGCTTCCTGGTGTTCTACGTGGTGCTGTTCGTCGCCTCGTTCATCATCGGCGGCGTGCTCGGCCTGTTCAGCGCGCTCAGCGAAAGCGTCGCCATGGTCATCCTGGCCCAGATCGCCACCACCCTCTTCGCTTCGGCCTTGTCCTACCCCTTCATGGCGGGCCTGAACATGGTCGGCATCCGCCGCGCGGCCGGCCAGCCGTTCAGCTTCAACGAGATCTTCAGCCACTTCGGTCGTACCGTACCGCTGCTGATCACCGCCATCGTCATGATGCTGCTGGTCTACCTCGGCTTCTTCCTCCTGCTGCTCCCGGGCATCTACCTGGCGGTCGCCTACATGCTGGCGATTCCGCTGGTGGTGGAGCGTGGCCTGTCGCCATGGCAGGCGCTGGAAACCTCGCGCAAGGCCCTCAGCCAGCACTGGTTCAAGGTCTTCGGCCTGTTCCTGCTGCTCGGCCTGATCGTGGCCATCAGCGCCATCCCGCTGGGTATCGGCCTGATCTGGACCATCCCGTTGTTCGTGGTGGCCATGGGTGTGCTGTACCGCACCATCTTCGGCGTACTGCCCGTAGCACGCTGAAGGTTCCGCGTAGCGTGACCTGGCCGCCAGGCGGCCAGGCCGCTCCCTCTACCCGCTGCTGGCCAGGGACCTGTTTTCGCGACGACGCGGCTTGCGCTGAAACGTCAACAGCCCCTAGCATCGGGCTTTCCCCTGCGCAGTGTGACGATGCCCTTTTCCTCGACGCTCCATTCCCGTCAACCACAGCGCCCGGTGCTGGATACGCGTTATCAGGTGGAAACCCCCGAAGGCATCGATCTGATGCTGCGCCCGGCGGGACTGGTTCCGCGAGCGCTGGCCTTCGGCATCGACCTGCTCATACGCGGCTGCATTCTCGGCGTCGTCTACCTGTTGCTGGGCCTGCTCGGGCAGTTCGGCATGGGCCTGGCGACCATCCTGCTGTTTCTGCTGACCTGGTGGTACATGGTGCTGTTCGAGGTGCTCAATCAGGGGCGCTCGCCGGGCAAGCAACTGCTCGGCCTGCGCGTGGTGCATGACGATGGCACCCCGGTCGGCTGGGCCGCGTCGCTGACCCGCAACCTGCTGCGCTTCGTCGACCTGCTGCCGTTCGCCTACAGCCTGGGGATCATCAGTTGCCTCAGCCACCGCGCCTTCAAGCGCCTGGGCGATATCGCCGCGGGCACCCTGGTGGTGTATCGCGACCTGCCCGCCGCGCGCCCCGATCTGCCCGAGGCCGAGGCCGTGCGTGCGCCCTTGCCGCTCGACCTGAGCGAACAACGCGCCCTGCTCGGTTTCGCCGAGCGCGCCCAGGGCCTGTCCAGCGCGCGCCGCGCCGAGCTGGCGGCGATTCTCGCCGAGCCCCTGCAGGTCGACGCCGAACAGGCCGAAGCGCGGATCAACGGCATCGCCCGCGGCTTGTTGGGCCCGACATGAAACAGAGCCTTTTCGAAAGCAGGCACCAGGGCGAATGGCAGGCCTTCGGCGAGCGACTCGACAGGCTCGAACGCGGCAAGGGCGAAGCCGAGCAGGGCAAGGGCTTCGCCGCGGACTACCGGCGCCTGTGCCAGCAACTGGCCCTGGCCAGGGAACGTGGCTACAGCAATCACCTGATCGACGAGCTGCAGCAACTGGCGCTGCGCGGCCACCAGCAGTTCTATCGCCATCGCAGCCCGCTGGGCGCCCAGTTGATCGGTTTCGTACTCGTCGGCTTTCCGCGCCTGGTACGTGAGGAGTGGCGCCTGGTGATGGCTGCCAGCCTGCTGTTCTTCGGCAGCCTGGCGCTGATGGGCACGCTGGTCTACCTGTTTCCCGAGCTGATCTACAGCCTGCTCGACCCCGGCCGGGTCGGCGAGATGGAGAACATGTACGACCCCGACACCAGCCGCCTGGGCCGCTTCGGCGAACGCGACTCCGGCGACGACTGGATGATGTTCGGCTTCTACATCATGAACAACATCGGCATCGCCTTCCAGACCTTCGCCAGCGGCCTGCTGTTCGGCCTCGGCAGCCTGTTCTTCCTGCTGTTCAACGGCCTGATGATCGGCGCCGTGGCCGGCTACCTGACGCAACTGGGCTACAGCGAAACCTTCTGGTCGTTCGTCATCGGCCATGGCGCCTTCGAACTGACCGCCATCGCCCTGGCCGGCGCCGCCGGCCTGAAACTGGGCTGGGCGCTGCTCGCTCCCGGCCGCCTGCCGCGCGGCGAGGCGCTGCGCCTGGCGGCCAGGCGCGCGGTGCGGCTGGTCGGTGGCGCGACGCTGTTCCTGCTGATCGCCGCCTTCATCGAGGCCTACTGGTCATCGATGACCTTTGCCAGCGTGCATATCAAATACATCGTCGGTGCCGGCCTGTGGCTGCTGGTACTGGCCTACCTGGGCCTGGCCGGCAGGGGGCGCCATGCGCCTGACTGACGCCGACGTGGCGATTCGCCCGCGCAATCCCTGGGAAGCCATGGATCTCGGCGTGCTCATGGCCCGTCGTCATGCCGGCCTGCTGATGGCCAGCTGGGCGCTGGTGACCTTGCCGATCTTCGCCGTGATCTGCGCGCTGTTGTGGCAATCGCCGTCCTGGGCCGTGTTCGTCTTCTGGTGGCTGAAGCCGGCTTACGAACGCCTGCCACTGTATATCCTGTCGCGCGCCCTGTTCGGCGATACGCCCACGCTCAAGCAAGCGTTGCGAGCCTTTCCGGGGCTGCTCAAAGCGCAATTGCTGGCCAGCCTGACCTGGCGCCGCCTCAGCCCGACACGCAGTTTCGACCTGCCCGTGCTGCAGCTCGAGGGCCTCGCCGGGAAGGCCCGCGGCCAGCGCCTGGGCGTACTGGCGCAAAAGGATGCCGGCGCCGCGACCTGGCTGACCCTGGTCGGCGTGCACCTGGAAATGGCCCTGTGGATCGGCCTGGTCACCCTGGCCTACCTGCTGTTGCCGCAGCAGGTCGAGCTGGAGTGGAGCTGGCAGTCGCTGATCAATGCCGACGCCACCGACTGGCTGTGGCTGGAACACCTGTCCAACCTGTCCTACGCCCTGATCCTGGTGTTCTGGGAGCCGATCTACGTGGCTTGCGGGTTCAGCCTGTACCTCAACCGGCGCACCGCGCTGGAAGCCTGGGATATCGAACTGGTGTTCCGCCAACTGCGCCAGCGCCTGACCGGCGTGGCCTATGCCCTGCTGCTGGGCATCGGGCTGCTGGCGTTGCAGGCGCCCGCGCCGGCGCTGGCCGCGCCATCCCCAAGCAGTTGCCCGCTCCCCGCCGACGACCCCGATGGCCCGGACGCACCGCGCCTGCTGGCTCAGCCGCTGAGCAGCCAGGCGTCACGCGAAGCCGCCATGCGGATACTCGATGAGCCGCCCTTCGAGAACCGCGAGACGGTCACCCGCTGGCGTCTCGGCGACGCCGACAAGGACGACGAAAAGGCCGGCAAGGACTTCGCCGAGAGTCTGGAAAAACTGCTCAGGATGAGCGAGAACTGGCAGGCCATGCACGGCATCGCCCGGTTCTTCGAAGCCGTGCTCTGGGCCCTGCTGTTCGGCCTGATCGCCCTGCTGATCTGGCGCTACCGCGACTGGCTCAACACCTTCGCCGGACGCATCGGTTTGCCGAAGCGCGAGACGGCCAGCCCGCCGAGCCAGCTGTTCGGCCTGGAAGTCGCCCCGCAGAGCCTGCCCGACGACATTGCCGGCAGCGCCGAACGCCTCTGGCAGGAAAATCCCCGCGCCGCGCTCGGCCTGCTCTATCGCGCCCTGCTCAGCCGGCTGATCCACGACCAGCGCCTGGCGTTGAAAAGCGCGCACACCGAAGCTGAAGTGCTCGCCCTGGTGCAAACCCTGGACGATCCCGAGCTGAGCAACTTCAGCCAGACCCTGACCCGCCACTGGCAGAACCTCGCCTATGGCCACCGCCCGCCACCGGGCGAAGCGCGCGCGCTGCTGTGCAACGACTGGCGGCGCCTGGTCGAACACGGGAGGCGTCCATGAGCCGGCCATGGCGCTTCGCCCTCGGTGCCGCCCTGGTACTCGCCCTCGGCCTGCTCGGCAGCTACCTGCTGGGGCGCGCCGAGCCCTACGATGAGGTGATCCTCCACGGCCCCTCGCCGCAGGCCCGCGCCAATCCCTACCTCGGCGCCGAACACTTCCTGCGCCAGCAGGGCCTCAAGGTACGCCACGCCGAGAATCTCAACAGCCTGTCGACGCTGCCCAGCCGCGGGCAGACCCTGCTGCTGCTCGGCAACCGCAGCAACCTCACGCCGCGCCAGAGCGAGCGCCTGCTGCAATGGGCCGAGAACGGCGGGCACCTGCTGTTCGTCGCCGAGCGCATGTGGGATGAGGACGAAGGCAAGAGCGGCGACCTGCTGCTCGACAGCCTCGGCGTGCAACAGTACCCGGTCGAAGACCTCGACGAAGACGATGAAAGCGTCGCCGGCGACGACGCGGCCGCCAGCAGCGAGGCGGATCAGGTCGAAGCCGAGGCACGGGACGCCTACCCCGAGCTGACCAAGCTCTACCTGGAAAACGAACAGGCCCCGGCCTACATCGGCTTCGCCACCGACTTCCACCTCTACGACGCCAACGACCTGGCCCACGTCTGGGCCAACAGCGGCGGGGCCACGCACCTGCTGCAGATCTATCATGGCGACGGCCTGGTCAGCGTGCTGACCGACGCCTGGATCTGGCAGAACGACCAACTCGGCGACTACGACAATGCCTGGCTGCTCTGGTACCTGAGCCAGGACAGCGACGTGACCCTGGTCTACCATGCCGAGCGCGACGGCCTGGCCACCCTGCTGCTACGCCACTTCCCGGCGGCGCTCCTGGCTTTCGCCCTGCTGGTCGCCCTGCTGCTGTGGCACGTCGGGCTGCGCCAGGGCCCGCTGCGACAGCCGTTGCCGCCCAGCCGCAGGCAGTTGCAGGAGCACCTGCGCGGCAGTGCCGACTTCCTCCTCCGGCATGGCGGCCAGCACAGCCTGCTGCAGGGCCTGCAGCAGGATATCCTGCGCCGTGCGCGGCGCCGTCACCCCGGTTTCGAACGCCTGGGCGTCGCCGAACAATGGCAGGTACTCGGCCGTCTCAGCCGCCTGCCTTCCAGCGCCATCGGCCAGGCCATGCGGCCACCGGCGAAAAAGCGCCTCACCGCCAGCGACTTCACCCGTCAGGTCGCCCACCTGCAAACACTCAGGAATGCCCTATGAGCGAACACACGCCCGACCAGCCGAGCAGTCCGACCACCCCGCCCGCGAGCGCCGCCACCGCGGCGCCGACGGCCAGCAACATCGCCGTCCAGCGTCAGCGTGCCAGCCAGCTGGCCCAGGCACTGCGCCAGGAGCTGCAGAAGGCGGTGGTCGGCCAGGGCGCGGTGATCGAGGATGTCCTCACCGCCCTGATCGCCGGCGGCCACGTGCTGCTCGAAGGCGTGCCCGGCCTCGGCAAGACCCTGCTGGTACGCGCCCTGGCCCGCTGCTTCGGCGGTGAGTTCGCGCGCATCCAGTTCACCCCGGATCTGATGCCCAGCGACATCACCGGCCACGCCGTGTACGACCTGCAGAGCGAGCAGTTCAAGCTGCGCAAGGGGCCGATCTTCACCAACCTGCTGCTGGCCGACGAGATCAACCGCGCGCCGGCCAAGACCCAGGCGGCGCTGCTGGAAGTCATGCAGGAACGCCAGGTGACCCTGGAGGGCCGCGCCCTGCCGGTGCCGCTGCCGTTCATGGTGCTGGCCACGCAGAACCCCATCGAGCAGGAAGGCACCTACCCGCTGCCCGAAGCCGAGCTGGATCGCTTCATGCTCAAACTGCACATGGACTACCCCGAGCAGGACGAAGAGCTGAGCATGGTGCGCCAGGTGACCCGCTCGACCAAGGCCGACATGCTCGAGGTCACGCCGCTGCGTACCCTGCTGCAAGCCAAGAACGTCCAGGTGATGCAGAAGATCGCCGGCGACCTGCCGCTGGACGAGCAGGTGCTCGACTATGCCGTGCGCCTGGCCAGGGCCACCCGCAGCTGGCCGGGCCTGGCCATCGGCGCCGGCCCGCGCGCCTCCATCGCCCTGGTCCGTGGGGGACGCGCCCGTGCCCTGCTGCGCGGCGGCGACTTCGTCCTGCCGGACGACATCAAGGGCTGCGCCCTGGCCGTGCTGCGCCACCGCGTACGCCTGGCGCCGGAGCTGGATATCGAAGGGCTGTCGATCGACCAGGTGCTGCAGCAACTGCTCGACCAGGTTCCCGCCCCGCGCCTATGAACGCCTCGACCCCGGATAGCGCGGCATGAAACCTTCGTCGACTCTGCTCGCCCTGCTCGGCGTCCTGCTCGCCGTGGCCATCCTGCTCGGCGCTCTGGACGCCCTCGCCATCGCCGTGCCGGAGACCCTCCAGGCGCTATGGTGGGGCGCCCTGCTGGTGCTGGCGGGCACGGCGCTGGTCGACGCCCTGCGCCTGTCCCGCCAACCCTCGCCACGCCTGGAGCGGCAGCTACCGGGCAACCTGCCGCTGGGGCGCTGGAGCGAGGTGCAACTGACCGCCCATCACGGCTACGCCCGGGCGCTGCAGCTGCAGGTGTTCGATCACGTGCCGCCGGACATGGCCTTCGAGCACCTGCCCCAGCGCGTCGCATTGCACCCGGGCGAGCAGACCCGCTTCAGCTACAGGGTGCGGCCGCTGCTGCGCGGGCATTTCGTCTTCGCCCAGTGCGAGATCGCCCTGCCCAGCCCGCTGCAGCTCTGGCAAGCGCGGCGTTACCTGCCGGTGCGCGACGAGGCGCGGGTCTACCCGGACTTCGCCCGCCTGTATGGCGCCCAGTTGATGGCCGTGGACGACTGGGTCAGCCAGCTCGGCGTGCGCCAGCAGCAGCGCCGGGGCCTGGGCCAGGAATTCCATCAACTGCGCGAATTCCGCGACGGCGACACGCTGCGCCAGATCGACTGGAAGGCCACCGCGCGCAAACGCACGCCCATCGCCCGCGAGTACCAGGACGAACGCGATCAGCAGATCCTCTTTCTCATCGACTGCGGGCGCCGCATGCGCAGCCAGGATGGCGAGCTGTCGCACTTCGACCATGCCCTCAACGCCAGCCTGCTGCTCAGCTACGTGGCCCTGCGCCAGGGCGATGCCGTGGGCCTGATGACCTTCGCCGGCGAACACAGCCGCTTCCTGCCACCGGTCAAGGGCCAGGCCCAGGTCAATGTGCTGCTCAACGCCGTGTACGACCTGCAGAGCACCCAGCGCCCCGCCGACTTCGGCGCCGCCGCCGATGCGCTGCTCAGTCGCCAGCGCCGCCGCGCCCTGGTGGTGCTGGTGACCAACCTGCGCGACGAGGACGATCAGGAGCTGCTCGGTGCGGTCAAACGCCTCGGCCGCCAGCACCGGGTGCTGATCGCCAGCCTGCGCGAGGAGGTCCTCGACGGCCTGCGCCAGGAACCGGTGCAGCACTACGACTCGGCACTGGACTACTGCGGCGCGGTGGATTACCTGAACGCGCGCAACGCCTTGCACGAGCGCCTGCAGGCTCACAACGTCCCGGTGCTCGACGCCCGCCCCGGCGAACTGGGACCCGAGCTGGTCAGCCGCTACCTGGCCTGGAAAAAGGCCGGCGTGCTGTAGGCAAAAGATACCCGGAGAGGCAATGTCTCGATCCTTGACCCGCAGGAGCCTGGCCCCCGATCGCGGCCATCCGGCAAAATCATCCGCGGCACTTGCCACTGAATCCGCTGGCGAAAGCGGTCATTTGTGGATGAGGCACTGTGACTGTGGGAGGGGCACGCAGCCCTGTAGCGCAGCAAACAGGCATGTAGGATGGGTGGCAACCCATCAATTTGCCGATGGGTTATCACCCATCCTACAGATTGAATCCCGTCTAGTGCCGCATCACAGATCAAATGTCGTATCAGAGCGAACGGGCTGAGTGGACCTCAAAAGCGATAGCGGCCTTCGGCCTTCGATCAAAAGCGCTTGAGGCTGGAAAGCTGGACGAGAGAGCCTGTGCGGTTTGCTTGTCGTTCAGACGTAGGGTGGACAACGCTCTTTTTGTCCACCATTGCGATTGCGGGGCGGTGGACGGATCGGGCCGCGCAGGCAAGCGTCGTCCACCCTACGAACGGCCGCTTCCGCCTTATGGCTGCCATCCACGATTGCCCCGTTCACCGCCCCGGGCACATCTACTACCACCCTGGCCGACACATGACCGTTGTCGCGCCCCGAGGGGGAGGGCGCGCTTCTCGTCCGCCGTAGCGGTCAAAGCGCGCCAAGCGTCGAGGACAGGCAATCAGCGGCGGGCGGCCTCGACCGCCTCGATGTAGGGCTCGGACTGGCGTTGATCGCGGATCAGCGCGACGAAGTCATTGCCATTGGCATCCTTGGCCCCGAGGTCGTAGCCGGCCTCGACGAAAAAGCCGATGAAGCGCTCGAAGTCATGGGCACGCAGGCCCCGGTAGGCCTTGATCAGCTTGTGCAGCGGCGGCGGCGAGGCATCCGCCGGCTCCACGGCGAGAAACAGCTTGATCTGCTCGTCGCTCACCTCATCGCCAATCACCTGCTTCTTGTCTTTGCGCATCGTTCACTCCAACTGACCAGACCACACGGGGCGGCAGTGTAACCCTGGCCGCGCAGCGGCTCAACGCGGCGTCCAGCTTCGCCCGTCACGGCGCAAGCGGGGCAGCCGGATCTTTTATCATGCAGAGCCGGTGACGCAGTAGCCGACTTAGGTCAACACTGCCAATCCCGTCCAGGCCGTATACTCCGTCCCAGCCAATCTGGAGCCGTCATGTCATTGCCCCCACTGTTCGCTGCCTGGCGTCAAACTCTGCGTGCCGGTTATTCCTGGGCGAGCCTGCGCGGCGACCTGGGCGCCGGCCTCACCGTGGGCATCATCGCCATCCCGCTGGCCATGGCCCTGGCCATCGCCGTGGGCGTGGCGCCCCAGCACGGCCTGTACACGGTGCTGATCGCCGCCCCGCTGATCGCCCTGTTCGGCGGCTCGCGCTTCAATATCTCCGGGCCGACCGCGGCCTTCGTGGTGATCCTGTTGCCGATCACCCAGCAGTTCGGCATCGGCGGCCTGCTGCTGTGCACCCTGCTCGCCGGGCTGATCCTGATCGCCCTGGGCCTGCTGCGCGCCGGGCGCCTGATCGAATTCATCCCCTACCCGGTGACCCTGGGCTTCACCGCCGGCATCGGTATCGTCATCGCCACCCTGCAGATCAAGGATCTGTTCGGCCTGCAGCTGGCCAGCCAGCCGAGCCACTACCTCGAACAGCTCGAACTGCTGGTCCAGGCCCTGCCCGGCATCCAGCTGGGCGACAGCCTGGTCGCCCTCGCCTGCCTGGCGGTGCTGCTGCTCTGGCCACGCTGGGTACCCCGCGTGCCCGGCCACCTGGTGGCGCTGACGGTCGGCGCCCTGCTCGGCCTGCTCCTGGAGCGCGGCGGCCTGCCGGTGGCGACGCTCGGCGAACGTTTCAGCTACAGCCTCGACGGCGTCACCCATCCGGGCATCCCCCCCATGCTGCCGACGTTCGCCTGGCCCTGGCAGTTGCCGGGCGCCGACGGCCAGCCACTGACCCTGTCCTTCGAGCTGATCCGCCAGTTGCTGGCACCGGCCTTCGCCATCGCCATGCTCGGCGCCATCGAATCGCTGCTCTGCGCGGTGGTGGCCGACGGCATGACCGGCAGCAAGCACGACCCCAACGCCGAACTGCTCGGCCAGGGCATCGGCAACCTGGTGGCGCCGCTGTTCGGCGGCATCACCGCCACCGCGGCCATCGCCCGCAGTGCCGCCAACGTGCGCGCCGGCGCCTGTTCGCCACTGGCTGCGATCATCCACGCCGCCGTGGTGCTGGGCGCGATCCTGTTCCTCGCCCCGCTGTTCAGCTACCTGCCGATGGCGGCCCTGGCGGCCCTGCTGCTGATGGTCGCCTGGAACATGAGCGAAGCCCCCCACGTGGTGCACACGCTGCGCATCGCGCCGCGCAACGATGTGCTGGTACTGCTCACCTGCCTGAGCCTCACGGTGCTGTTCGACATGGTGCTGGCCGTCGGGGTCGGCCTGTTGCTGGCCGCCGGCCTGTTCATCAAGCGCATGAGCGAGCTGACCGACACCACCAGCCTGCCCTGGCACACGCACCAGGCGCTGCCGGCGCTACCCGAGCATGTCCTGGCCTATGCCATCCGCGGGCCGCTGTTCTTCGGCGCGGCGGAGAAGGCGCTCAGCGTGCTGCGCCGCCTCGATCCCCAGGTGAAGGTGGTGATCCTCGACATCAGCGCCGTGCCGATGCTCGACATGACCGCCCTCGCCGCCCTGCAGAGCGTGCTGCACGACTACCGCAAGCACGGCGTCGGCCTGATCCTCAGCGGCGCCTCGGCGCAACTGCGCCTGAAACTGCGCCGTGCCGGCCTGCAGCGCGAGCACGGGCAACTGGCCTATGCCCGCGACCTGCCCCGGGCCAGGAGCATGGCCCTGGACTGGCGTTGACAGGCGCCTTTCAAGGTCTTCGAAATAGCGGCGATTAAGGCGCTAGCGGCCTTTCGGCTTGCCTCGTAGCCTGGCGTTGAGCGCAGCGATACCCAGGGGGCGGTTTCCCGGGTGTCGCTGCGCTCGACCCGGGCTACGCAAGGAGCGCATGCAAGGGTGATGGCATAGCCTGTCGAGACGTTCGGCGAATACGCCCTGCGAAGCGCACAGTTGCGTAGGAGCCGCGACCTCGCGGCGAATCGTGGCCATGCCGCGACTCTCGCAGCATGGCTGCCAGCGCATCGCGCCGGGGGCGACGCTCCTACTGGTGTTGCGCAGGCCAAGAATCAGGAGGCGGGCAGTTACCCCCTGGCCCTAAAGCCCCTTGACCGCGTAGATGCCCGGCGCGTTACGCCAGTAACCCTTGTAATCCATGCCGTAGCCGAAGATGTAGCGGTCGACGCACGGCAGGCCGACGTAGTCGGCCTTGAGGTCCGGGCGAGCCTTGCGCTGATGATCCTTGTCGATCAGCACCGCGGTGTGCACCGCGCGGGCGCCGGCGTGGCGGCAGAAGTCGATGATCGCGCCCAGGGTGTGCCCCTCGTCGAGGATGTCGTCGATGATCAGCACATCGCGATCGATGAACGACACTTCCGGCTTGGCCTTCCAGAACAGTTCGCCGCCACTGGTCTGGTTGCGGTAGCGGCTGGCGTGCAGGTACGAGGCTTCCAGGGGGAAGTTGAGCTTGGTCAGCAGCTTGCCGGAGAAGATCAGGCCGCCGTTCATCACGCAGAACACCACGGGATTGCGCTGCGCCAGTTCGGCGTTGATGGCCGCGGCGACGCGCTCGATGGCCGCTTCGACCTCGGCTTCGTTGTACAGGCAATCGGCTTCGGCCATCACCTGGCGGATATGGGCGAGATCGGCGGGCATGTCATGTCCTCTTCGGGTAGCGACCTGTGGCGGCCGGCGCAACCGCCGCCATAACCTGATCACTGGGTCAGAATAAAAGCCGGCAAAGGTACCCATCCGCCGGCGCCGGGGCAAGCCCTGTCGCCGGCAGGCGACGCACGGCGGCGGCCCCCGGGCGGGCCACGGAAAAAGTCCCGCCGCACAACGCCCATCGGCAGCTGCAATGCTTTAATCTAACGCGATTTTTGCCCAATTTGCCGGAGATCCCGCAATGTCCATCCTCGAGATCCGCCACCCGCTGATCCGCCACAAGATCGGCCTCATGCGTCGCGCCGATATCAGCACCAAGAACTTCCGCGAACTGGCCCAGGAAGTGGGCGCCCTGCTCACCTACGAGGCGACCCAGGATCTACCCCTGGAGACCTACGAGATCCAGGGCTGGGCCGGCCCGGTACAGGTGGAAAAGATCTCCGGCAAGAAGATCACCGTGGTGCCGATCCTGCGCGCCGGCATCGGCATGCTCGACGGCGTGCTCAGCCTGATCCCCGGGGCCAAGGTCAGCGCCGTGGGCGTGGCGCGCAACGAGGAGACCCTGCAGGCGCATACCTACCTGGAGAAACTGGTACCGGAAATCAACGAGCGCCTGGCCATGATCATCGACCCGATGCTCGCCACCGGCGCCTCCATGGTCGCCACCATCGACCTGCTGAAGAAGGCCGGTTGCCGGGAAATCCGCGCCATGGTGCTGGTCGCCGCGCCCGAGGGCATCAAGGCGGTCAGCGACGCCCACCCGGACGTGAAGATCTACACCGCCTCGATCGATCAGCGCCTCAACGAACACGGCTACATCATCCCCGGCCTGGGCGATGCCGGCGACAAGATCTTCGGCACCAAGCAGAAGGACGCCTGATCGATGCGCGACGAATTCAACGACCCGCTGTGGCGGCAGCTGCTGTCGGGCGCGCAGATGCTCTTCGTGGCCTTCGGCGCCCTGGTGCTGATGCCGCTGATCACCGGCATGGACCCCAACGTGGCGCTGTTCACCGCGGGCGTCGGCACCCTGCTGTTCCAGTTGGTGACCGGCCGCCAGGTACCGGTGTTCCTCGCCTCCAGTTTCGCCTTCATCGCGCCGATCCTCGCCGCCAAGGGCGAGTTCGGCCTGCCGGCGGTGCTCGGCGGCATCGTCGCCGCGGGGCTGGTGTACATCGCCATGAGCCTGGCGGTTCAGCTCAAGGGGCCGGGCTTCATCGACCGCCTGCTGCCGCCGGTGGTGATCGCCCCGGTGATCATCTCCATCGGCCTGGCACTGTCGCCGGTGGCGGTGAACATGGCCATGGGCAAGGCCGGCGACGCCAGCGCGCAGCTGGTGCCCTACGAGACCGCCATGATCATCTCCATGTCGGCCCTGGTGACCACGGTGCTGGTGGCCGCCCTCGGCCGCGGCTTGTTCCGCCTGGTGCCGATCCTCGCCGGCATCCTGGTCGGCTGCGGCGTCGCCGCATTCTGCGGGGTCTTCGACACCAGCCGGGTGGCCGCGGCGCCCTGGCTGGCCATGCCGGCCTTCGTCGCCCCCGAGCTGCACTGGGGCGCCATCCTGTACATGGTGCCGGTAGCGCTGGCGCCGGCCATCGAGCACATCGGCGGCGTGGTCGCCATCGGCAGCGTCACCGGCAAGAACTTCGTGCGCAAGCCGGGTCTGCACCGCACCCTGCTCGGCGACGGCCTGGCCACATCGGCCGCCGGCCTGTTCGGCGGACCGCCGAACACCACCTATGCGGAAGTCACCGGCGCCGTGATGCTGACCAAGAACTACAACCCGAAGATCATGACCTGGGCGGCGCTCTTCGCCATCGCCCTGGCCTTCATCGGCAAGTTCGGCGAGGCGCTGCAGAGCATTCCGGTGCCGGTGATGGGCGGCATCCTCTGCCTGCTGTTCGGCTCCATCGCGGTGGTCGGCCTGAACACCCTGATCCGTCACCAGGTCGATCTGTCCGAGGCGCGCAACCTGATCATCGTCTCCATCACCCTGGTGTTCGGCATCGGCGGCATGGTCATCGGCGGCAACGACTTCGCCCTCTCCGGCATTTCCCTGTGCGCCATCTGTGCCCTGCTGCTCAATATCCTGCTGCCGGGCGGCCAGGGCTGGCGGGGCAAGGCGCTGGCCGAGCAGGACGGTCCGGGCTGATCAGATCTGCTGCGGCGCGCGCGCGCAGAGCTGGTTCAGCGCTTCCACCCAGCTCGGGTGGTCGTTGAGGCAAGGCACCAGTTCCAGGCGCTCGCCACCGGCGGCCTGGAACTGCTCCAGGCCGCGATCACCGATCTCCTCGAGGGTCTCGATGCAGTCGGCGACGAATGCCGGACACATCACCAGCAGCTTCTTCACCCCCTGTCTGCCCAGCTCGTCGAGGCGCGTCTCGGTGTAGGGCTCGATCCACTTGTCCTTGCCCAGCCGCGACTGGAACGACACCGACCATTGCCCGGGGCGCAGCCCCATGCGCGCGGCGAACGCCTCGGCGGTGCGCAGGCACTGGCTGCGGTAGCAGACCGCGAGCACCTCGTCGCTGACCCCTTCGCTGCTCGCGCTGCGCAGGTCGTGCTGCGGGTCGATGCCCTTGACCAGCTTGCGGATATGCCGCTCCGGCAAACCATGAAAACTCAGCAGCAGGTGATCGAACCCCTGCTGCAGATAGGGCCGGGCGCTGTCGGCCAAGGCATCGAGGTATTCGGGCTGGTCGAAGAACGGCTGCAGAATGGAGAAGCGGATCGGCAGCTTGCGCGTACGCACCACCCGCCTGGCTTCCTCGATCACCGTGGTCGTCGTGCTGTCGGCGAACTGCGGATACAGCGGCGCCAGGGTCACCCGCTCGATCCCCTGCGCCGCCAGGCGGCTCAGTACGCTGTCCAGCGACGGCTCGCCATAACGCATCGCCAGTTCCACCGGGCCCTGGGTCCAGTGCGCCTGCATGGCCGCCTGCAGCCGCCGGCTCAGCACGATCAGCGGCGAGCCCTGCTCCCACCAGATCGAGGCATAGGCGTGGGCGGACTGGGCCGGGCGGCGCACGAGGATCAGCGACACCAGCAGACGCCGCAGCGGCCAGGGCAGATCGACCACGTAGGGGTCCATCAGGAACTGGTTGAGGTAGCGCCGGACATCGGCGACCTGCGTGGAGGCGGGTGAACCCAGGTTGACCAGGAGCAGGGCGTGATCGGTCATGCAATATCCCGTTAGTGAAGGCTCAGCAGATCCACCAGAGCCACATCCAGATGAGTGAAACGAAAGGCGAAACCGGCTTCCTCGAGGCGCACCGGCAGGGCGCGCTGGCCGCCCAGCAGCAACCCGGACAGCTCGCCGAGGCCGGCGCGCAGGGCGAACGCCGGCACCGGCAGGATCGCTGGCCGGTGCAGCGCGTGGCCGAGCTCGCTGGCGAACTCGGCGTTGCGCACCGGGTGTACCGAGCAGGCATTATAGGGACCGCTGGCCTGCTCATGCCGCAAGAGAAAATCGATCAGGGCGATTTGATCCGCCAGGTGAACCCAGGGCATCCACTGCCGTCCATTGCCGATGCGCCCACCCAGGCCGAGCCGGAAAGGCGGCAGCAGGCGCTTGAGCATGCCGCCGTCCTTGGCCAGCACCAGACCGGTGCGCAGCAGCACCACGCGGATGCCCAGGGTTTCGGCGCGTTGTGCGGTTTCCTCCCAGGCCACGCAGAGCGTGGCGGCGAAATCCACGCCGGGTGGCGAATCCTCGTGCAGTTCGCGCTCGCCACCATCGCCATACCAGCCCACGGCAGAGCCGGACAGCAGGACCGCGGGTTTCTGCTCGCGCTGCTGCAACCAGCCGAGCAACTGCTCGGTGAGTTTTATCCGGCTGTCCCAGAGCAGGCGTTTGCGGGCTTTCGTCCAGGGCCTGTCGGCAATCGGCGCGCCGGCCAGATTGACCACGGCATCCAGCGCCTCGTCGCCCAACTCCTCGAGCCGGCCGATGCCGCGCACCCGGGTGCCGCACACGACCGGCACCTGCTGCGGCCGGCGGCTCCAGACCGTCAGTTGATGCCCCTGTTCGAGCCACTGCTGGCAGAGCGCGCGACCGATCAGGCCGGTGCCGCCGGTGATCAGGATATGCATGGCATGTTCCTCGCTTGGTGGACTCACGGCTTTGGACGCCAATGCGCGGGTAACGCTCAAGGACAATCTGCTGCCGATCGCAGAGTCCGACAGATCGGGGAAACTATTGCCGCGCAGGCCTATTCTGAAGAATAGATGCCTCCAGGCCGGACGAGCGCACCACGTGGATCGCTTGACTCGAAACACAGCGCATAAGCTTATACAAAAACTGATCATTGTATAGCTTTTGTCCAAAGCGTAGCCTGGAGCCATACGAAGTGAGGTAGACCATGACCCCTACGGTTCCCATCGCCATCATCGGCACCGGTATGGCCGGACTGTCCGCCGCCGAAGCGCTGCATGCCGCCGGGCAGCCCGTGCAATTGTTCGACAAGAGCCGCGGCAGCGGCGGACGCATCGCCAGCAAGCGCAGCGACGTCGGCTCGCTGGACCTCGGCGCCCAGTATTTCACCGCCCGCGACCGCCGCTTCGCCGCCGCCGTGCAGCAGTGGCAACTGCGTGGCTGGGTCGAGGAGTGGACGCCCACCCTGTACCAGTTCGCCAACGGCGTGCTGAGCCCTTCCGCCGACGAGCAGGTGCGCTGGGTCGGCAAGCCGCGCATGAGCGCCATCACCCGGGCCATGCTCGGTGCCCTGCCGGTGCGTTTCTCCTGCCGCATCACCGAGGTGTTTCGCGGCGAACGGCACTGGCACCTGCTCGACGCCGAGGGTGCGAGCCACGGCCCGTTCAGCCACGTCATCATCGCCACGCCGGCGCCCCAGGCCAGCACCCTGCTGGCCGCCGCGCCGAAACTCGCCGGTACCGTCGCCGGGGTCAGCATGGAGCCGACCTGGGCCGTGGCCCTGGCCTTCAGCGAACACCTGCAGAGCCCGATCGAAGGCTGCTTCGTGCAGGGCGACTCGCTGGACTGGATGGCCCGCAACCGCAGCAAGCCCGGCCGCGATGCGGCTCAGGACACCTGGGTGCTGCACGCCACCAGCAGCTGGAGCCGCCAGCACCTGGATCTGCCCAGGGAACAGGTCATCGAACACCTGCACGGCGCCTTCGCCGAGCTGATCGGCTGCGCGGTACCGGCACCGCTGTTCGCCATGGCGCACCGCTGGCTCTATGCCCGCCCGTCCAGCGCCCACCAGTGGGGCGCCCTGGCCGATGCCGACCTGGGCCTGTACGTCTGCGGCGACTGGTGCCTGTCGGGCCGCGTCGAAGGCGCCTGGCTCAGCGGTCAGGAGGCCGCGCGCAAACTGCTCGAGCACAATCGCTGAGCCCCCCGGAACAGCACCTGATGCCGGGCGAACGGCTGCTGTGGAAATACACGAGCGTGGGCAGTGGCCGACTGCACAATGCCGTCAGGATCGACCAGTAGATACTCTGTTAGTGGTCAAGCGTTTTTCAGGTGTTCATTGCTGAATAGCTCGGATGAATCGAAAGGCACACCGAGCTTCAGGCAAGCCCAGACGCCAGTCAGGTATTTACGCATGACTGCA